>CAWCGM010000011.1:0-34574 GCA_963795095.1 uncultured Actinomycetota bacterium
TCGACGAAGTGACGACCTCGATCGTCATCGGCCAGTACGTCGATCCCCGCGCCGGCAAGATCACCTTCAAGGAGTACGCCGAGCAGTGGCGCGCCGCGCAGGTGCACCGACCCACCAGTGAGGCGTACGTGGAAGGCGTGCTCAGGCGGCACGTCTACCCGATCTTCGGCGCCCGGCCGATCGGCAGTGTCCTGCCGTCGCAGGTGCAAGCGTGGGTCAGCTTCCTCGGAACGGGGGACCGGGCCGCCAAGAGAAGGCCGCTGGCGCCCGCGACTGTGGGCGTGATCCACGGCGTGGTGTCGGGGATCTTCCGATCCGCGATCCGCGACCGCAGGATCATGGCCAACCCCTGCGAAGGCACACGATTGCCGCGGGTCGAGCGACGGCGGATCATGCCGCTCACCACCACCCAGGTCGAGACACTGCGCGAGCACATGCCTGATGACCTGAAGGCCCTGGTCACCTTCGCCGCCGGTACCGGCATGCGCCAGTGGGAGACCTTCGGTCTCGCTCGCGACAGACTTCACCTGCCGGGCATTAACCCGGTCGTCGCCGTGGACCGACAGCGCCTGACGCAACTCAATGCGTCACGGAGTTCGGACCGTAGAAGACGGGGGCGAGCCACTGCACGATCCCATTGCCGGCGACCGTCGTCGAAGCACCTAGTGGCCGTCTGCCGGCTCGCGACAACGGCGACGACGAGCTGATCTTCACACTCAGGGGTCGCCCGACTGGGGAGCACGACTGTGGACACGCCTGAGGTCAGGGCGCCGGCGGCAGGGTGATGGTGAAGGTGGTTCCGGCGCCGGGTGTCGACTCGACACTGATCTGCCCGTGGTGGCGCTCGACGATGCGGTGGACGATGCTGAGGCCCAGACCCGTGCCAGGTGATGCGAGCGCGGCTGGGTTGGTGGAGCGGAAGAACTCCTGGAAGAGTCGCTCCTGGTCGACGGCCGAGATGCCGAGTCCGGTGTCGGAGACCCGCAGCTCCGTGGCCTGGGGCGTGCTGCTCAGCGAGATGGTGATCGTGCCCTCGTGGGGCGTGTACTTCACGGCGTTGCTGACGACGTTGGAGCACGCCCGAAACAGCTCTCCCGCGTCGCCCCACGCCCAGACCGGCACTGAGGGCGCGTCTACGACAACCCGAAGTCTCTTCTGATCCACGGCGACCGCCAGGAGGTCGAGCACCTCCTCGACGACGGTGGCGAGATCCACAGCTGTCGGGTGGGGCACGGTGGCGGGATCTGCGACCTGGGCGAGGACCAGAAGATCGTCGATGATGCCACGCATCCGGTCTGCCGCGCGCCCGATCGCCGACGTCGATTCCACCAGCGAGTCAGTCAGGTCGGGTTCGAACTCGATGAGTTCAAGGTGCCCGAGGATCGAGGCCAGAGGGTTCTTCAGCTCGTGGGAGATGGTGCCTATCAGTCGGCTCTTGTAGCCAGCCAGCTCGCGGACCTCGTCAAGGAGGACACGCTCCCGCTCGAAGGTGCGCGCATTCAGCAGCGCGCGACCCAGGTCGTGCCCGATCTCGAGGGCCACCTGACGCTCCGCTGGTGTCCAGCCCGCGCTCGGCCCGCGCCGTGTCAGTGCAAGGTTTCCAATGCACTGGTCGCCGGCGCCGAGCGGTACGAACAGGAGGGACGACGCATCGAGGACGGTCGTCATGAAGTGATGAAACCGATCCACCTGGTCGTCGGTGAAAGCGAAGTCGTCGAGGGATGGCATGTGGTCGTCGGCGACGACGGCTACCTCCTGGATGGCCCAGAGCAGGCCGGCCGCGTGACGCCCGAGCACCTTGAACTCGTCGGGCACCACGATCTCCCCCGAGGGGGCGCCGTAGACGGCGTCGGCCATGGCTCCGTCAGGGTCGAACGTCTGGAGCCACATCCCCACCGCGTTGAATCCAGCAGTCACTGCGGGTTGGCAGATCTCCACGACACGCTCGATCGACAGCTCTGAGCTCGCTTGCCGAACGATCCTGCGAGCGGTCTCGGCCAGACGTACCTGTTCGGCGAACTCGGCTCGCTCCAGGGCCGCGAGTACGCTACGTCGGGTCAGTCCTGCATAGCGCTGCAGTTGCTCACGCTGAGCTGTGCCCGGCCGCCGACGGTCACGTGGAAGATCGACTGAGAGCAACCCTCGGAGCGTCTGCTGGTCGTCGTAGATCGGCGCCAACAGAAGGTCGAGCGGATGCCAGGCATCAGGATGCTCAGAGGGCGCCATGTCTGGGACCCAGCCCAGGTCCGTGATCGCGATGTCCATCAGCTCGTGGGGCACGAAGCGCAGGTCGCCCCACGCCTGCGCGCTGAGCAGCTCCCGCTCGATGTCCGCCACCGGTGTGTGATGCCCTAAAAGCTGATCGCGTGCCTCTGAGCTCCCGGCGACCGCGACCATCTCC
This sequence comes from uncultured Actinomycetota bacterium, assembly GCA_963795095.1. Classification (GTDB taxonomy): domain Bacteria; phylum Actinomycetota; class Actinomycetes; order Propionibacteriales; family Nocardioidaceae; genus Nocardioides. Next base: position 2,402 of record CAWCGM010000011.1, read on the forward strand.
AGGGTGTGGTCGTCACGAGCGATGCTGATCGCGGCAACCTCGAAACCCACCAGTGCGGTCACATCCTCGGCGACATTCTGTAGAGCGTCCACGAACACAGCCTCGATCTCCGGCTGGCTCATCTCATCCTCAACTCCGTCGGAAACGAGCACCCACGAAAGCGCTCATCGCCCCGAAAGCCTAACTCCAGCCCAAGGGACTGTCCTCACAAAGGTCGACTTCTGAGGAATCCACGATCAGACGCTTGGGGACGATTCTGCGATGAGATCGCGAAGCTGGCGGAGGCTCAGCGGTTTGGGCAGCACTGCATGCACGCTGAAGTCCTGCAATTTCGCATTGTGGTCCTCGACCCACGCGCTGACCACCACCACGCGAAGGCTCTGGGACCGATCCGGGTGTTGAGCGAGCCACTGAAGCACCTCCACGCCGTTCATGCGAGGCATGGAAAGATCGAGCAGCATGTAGTCATATCGCGCAACGGCCAGAGATTCGACAGCTTCCATGCCGTCAGCGGCGGGGTGCGCAGTGTGTCCGAGGCGCTCGAGCATGTCGACGAAGAGGTCGCGGATGTCCGCGTAGTCGTCGACGACCAAGAACCTCAGTGGTGCACCCCCGCTGCGCATATCGCCCATTTTATGGCCACACAGGGACTGTGCGCCACCGTCGGCGAGCAATCGCCACGGAAGCACGTGGACCCGGTCAGCGGACACGAGAGAGTGCACGACGAGCGGGCCGACTGTGCTAGAACGGACGCATGGACCGGGCCATGCTGGAGATGCTCGGTCAACACTCTTCGTTGGGCATTGCGGTCAGCGACCTCGACGGCAACGTCTCTTTCACGACGCCAGGATTGGAGCGCATGCTCGACGGTGTCAGACGAGACACGTTGAACGAGTACGTCGAGACGATGGCCCTGCGCGACCCGGTGAGTCAGCGCCCGCTCGGGCGCGAAGACTTGCCGTTGGAGCGAGCGGCGCGTGGGGAGGTCGTCACCGATGACGTGCTGTCGCTGCAACGGGCAGACGGACGGACGGTCTACCTACGATGCAATGCGGCGCCCTTGAGACACGAGGACGGGGAAATCCGCGGTGCCATCGTGCTTGTCCAGGATGTCACTCCCGAATGGCGTGCGCTCCTCAAGCAACGCGAACTGCGGGATCGACTCGTCAATACGGTCCACCACGAGCTGCGTACGCCCTTGACCATCATCGTGGGGCATTCGGAGCTCTTGGTCGAGGCCGCCGAGGATGGGATGTACCCAGCCCACCTTGCTGGGTCAGCATCGGCGGTGCTTCGGGCTTCTCGAAAGCTGGTCTCCCTCGCCAACCGGGTCAGCCAGGTCGCCGACCTCGACGCGGCCACGCGAGTGCAACGGGTGTCTGCCGATGTCGTTGACGTCCTACGATCGGCAATTCAGGCTCAGGACCGGTTGGCGCGATCGCGGGCGGTGGAGGTGCATCTTGTCGCCCCGTCCGAGCTGCCTGCGACCGTCGATCCAGCGCTGCTCGCGCGAGCAGTCCGCGAGCTCTTGGCCAACGCGGTCTGCTACGCCCCTCGCGAGTCCACCGTCTCGGTGAGCCTCCAGCGCCTCGGAGACAACATCGAGATCTGTGTCGCGGACCTCGGGCCCGGCGTACCATCAGCAGACCGCCAGCGTCTGCTCGAGCCGTTCGAGACCGGTCAGCTGCCCCAGGGCTCGACCAATGCCGCGGGCCTGGGACTGGCCGTGGTTAGCGCGATCGTGGCGGCGCACGGCGGGACGATCGAACTCGCGGACAACCACCCGCATGGCCTGGTCGCCTGCGTGCAGTTCCACGACGCAAGCAACTGAGAGAGCGGCTCGCGGTTTGTCATGGCCGTGTTGGTCGCTCTCCCCGCCCGACGCCTACCCGTGTGCAGGCATCGCGTCGCGGAAAGCACGGTGGAACTTCCCTGCGCGGCCGAGACTGCCGATTCCTAGGTCCGTGTCGCCACTGGGTTCGAGGTAGTTAGTGAAGCCCGGCAGTCCCGCCACGGTGTCGCGGTCCAACGCCTTGAAACCCATCGTCCAATCGGAGAAGGACCGCTGAGAGATCTCCTCGACGAGAGTGATGTCGACCTGGTGGTGTCGTGGGTCCACGACGATGCGCTCCATGGTCGCCTCGACCGCCCTCCGTTCACCTTCCAAGGTCTGGATGAACTGCTGGTCGACGTACAGCAACATCCCCGTGAGGTCGCTCGTCTGGTTCTTGTCTCTCGATACAGCGAGAAGCTCTTCGAGCTCGCGTTCCTCGAGCGGCCTGACCGCGAGGCTGAGATAGGTCAACGAGATCACCTGCTACCTCCATTCACTGTTCACTCGTTCGAGATCTCTCGGTCAGGATAGAGCCTCCGATGATCGGGTCAAGAGCGAGGTGACGCGGGCTGGGGCGGGAGTGTCGGCGACGCTCAATGTGTGCTCGATCCGACGACGTCTTGGTTACCAGCAATCAGCGCAACCGGACGTCTACAGGACGCTGACGAGCTCGGCGAGCGGTCAATCGGGGTGTGTCGCGGCCCGCCGTTTAGCTCGGTCTTGACCCTCGTGAGGAGCAGTCGAGACAACGCACGGCCTTGGTGGATCGCTCGTAGATTGCCTCGGCGCGAGCCGCCAGGTCGGCTCGGCAGACGCCGGCGTACCGGAGCTTCAACTGCTTCTCGTGGGCACCTTCGGACACGCCGCGACCCTAGGTCGGGACGTGCCGGTTCGGTGGCAATTCGAGCCGATCAACGACGGTAGTTGAATCGACAAGAGTTTTTCTCTTGCGGACTATCTGCGGACTACAGCGGTGTCGTGATCACGTTGTTGCAGGTCAGAGGCCTGTAGGGAGTGGGTCGGCCTGTAGGCCGGGTTCTGTCCCGCTTGCGCGGGGGCGACCATCCATCTGCGACGACCGTTGCCGGCCGCCTGGTGCGATCTACCCGGATGCTCGGGCGGGCCGCCCTCGAACGCATCCTGTCTGATCTTGCTCCGGGTGGGGTTTGCCTAGCTGCGCCGGTCGCCCGGCGCACTGGTGGTCTCTTGCACCACCGTTTCACCCTTACCGCCCGGCACGCCGGGAGGCGGTCTGTTCTCTGTGGCACTGATCCCGCGGGTTTCCCCGGGTGGCTGTTGGCCACCACCCTGCCCTGTGGAGCCCGGACCTTCCTCGACCCACCACCCGGAGGTGGCGGACCGCGGCCGCCCGGCCGACCCACTCGAGGAGAACTCTAGGGGTGCGTGAGGACCTCGGCGCCATCCTCGGTGACGAGGAGGGTGTGCTCGAACTGCGCGGAGCGGCGGCGGTCCTTGGTCACGACGGTCCAGCCGTCGTCCCACATGTCGTAGTCGGGGGTGCCGAGGTTGAGCATCGGCTCGATCGTGAAGGTCATCCCGACGCGGATCTCGTCGTCGAAGCGCGGGTCGTCGTAGTGGGGGATGATCAGGCCGGAGTGGAACGCGGTGCCGATGCCGTGGCCGGTGAAGTCGCGGACGACGCCGTAGCCGAAACGCTTGGCGTAGGCCTCGATCACCCGGCCGATGATGTTGACCCGCCGGCCCGGACGGACCGCCTTGATCGCCCGGTCGAGCGACTCCTTCGTGCGCTCGACGAGCAGCCGGGTCTCCTCGTCGACGTCGCCGGCGAGGAAGGTGGCGTTGGTGTCGCCGTGCACGCCGCCGATGAAGGCGGTGATGTCGATGTTGACGATGTCGCCGTCCTCGACGACGCGCGCGTCCGGGATGCCGTGGCAGATGACCTCGTTGACGCTCGAGCACAGCGACTTCGGGAAGCCGCGGTAGCCGAGGGTCGAGGGGTAGGCGCCGTGGTCGCAGAGGAACTCGTGGCCGATCCGGTCGAGCTCGTCGGTGGTCACACCGGGCACGACGTGGGAGCCCACCAGCTCACGGGCCTGGGCGGCGAGACGGCCGGCGATGCGCATCCGCTCGATCGTGTCGGCGTCCTTGACCTCCTCGCCGGTGAAGCGCGCGGGCGCGGGGCGGTCGACGTACTCGGGACGGGGGATGTGGGCGGGCACGACGCGACGCGCTGACACCTCTGCGGGGGATACGACTGGCACCGGGCGAGTGTAGTTTCGGCGCATGAGCGAGAACGAATACTGGTTCTGCCTGACGCACCACACGGTCGAGGGTCGCGACGGTTGCAAGAACGCCGATCGGCTCGGTCCCTACGCCACCTCGGAGGAGGCCTCCCACGCGCTCGAGAAGGTGCAGGAGCGCAACGAGGAGTGGGACAACGACCCGAAGTGGAACGACAGCGGCAAGGGCTCCGGCGACGGCCTCACCGACGGCACGCCCGACAGCTGATCACTTCTTCTTGTTCTTCTTGCCCTTGACGGGCGAGGCGGCCTGGGCGAGGTCCGCGGCCGCGCGCACGCTCTTCAGCGCGCGCTTGGTGTTCTTGTCCAGCGTCTTCGTGAGCTCGGCGATCGCCGCCTCGTACTGCTGGCTGACCCGGGCGGCGGTCTCGGCCGCGACGCGCTCCGCCGTCTCCTGAGCGACCTTCTGGACGAGCGCGGCGGTGCTGAGAGCCTGTGCGCCGGCATCGACGACCCGACCGGCGGGCGACTTCCGGGCCGCCGTGGCCACGGGCTTGGGAGCCGGGGGAGCGGTCCGGGTGGGTGTGGTCCGCTTGGCGGTGGTGCGCTTGGCGGTCGTCTTCTTGGCGGCGGTCTTCTTGGCGGGAGCCTTCGTGGCAGCGGCCTTCTTCGCGTCGTCTTCTTCGCGGGTGCGGACGACTTCGTCGCCGTCTTCTTCGCGGGCGCAGACGTGGCCGCCTTCTTGGCGGTGGTCTTCTTCGCAGGCGTCTTCTTGGCGGCGTCGCGGCTGTCTTCTTGGCCGGGGTCTCGCTCACGGTGGCTCCTCGCGTCGTCGGATGCTGATCGTCCCCTGCTGCGGCGCCGTTGTCACCGGCTAGCGTGTCGACGTGCCGCAACCGCCCGTTCGTGAGCCCCTCTCGCCCTGGCCGTTCGCCGGGATGATCGGGCTGGCCTGCGTGGCCTTCGTCATCGGCGCGACCCCGGTCACGATCGGCGCACCGTGGTGGGCCGTCGTCGTGCTCGGCGTCGTCTGGGTGGTGGCGTTCCTGCTCGCCATCCAGTGGTTCACCGCGCGACCGCGACTGGTCGTGGTGCTGCCGGTCGCGGTGGCGCTGGTGTGGCTGGCGACCGTGCTCGGCGGGGCGGCCTGGCTCGGCTGGGGACTCGCCGGCCAGTAGCGGGCCGTCAGAAGGTGTGGTCGGGGCCGGGGAAGGTCCCGCCGCGGACGTCGTCGGCGTACGCCTTGGCTGCCTCGAGGAGCACGCCGTGCACGTCGGCGTACTGCTTGACGAAGCGGGCCATCTTCCCGGTGCGCAGGCCGAACGCGTCCTGCCACACCAGCACCTGGCCGTCGCAGCCCGCGCCGGCGCCGATGCCGATCGTCGGGATGGTCAGCTCCTTGCTGATCTGCTCGGCGACGTCGCCGGGCACCATCTCCATGACGACCGCGAACGCGCCCGCCTCCTGCACCGCGCGGGCGTCCTCGATGACGCGGTCGCTCGCGTCGCCGCGTCCCTGCACGCGGTAGCCGCCGAGGGTGTGCTCGCTCTGCGGGGTGAAGCCGATGTGCGCCATCACGGGGATGCCGCCCCGCGTGCACTTCTCGATGACGGGAGCCATCTCGGCGCCGCCCTCGAGCTTCACGCAGTGCGCGCCGGCCTCCTTCATGAAGCGGACGGCGGTGAGGTAGCCCTGCTCCGGCGAGGCCTGGTAGCTGCCGAACGGCAGGTCGCCGACGACCATCGCCCGCCGCACCGAGCGCGACACGGCGCGGGTCAGCGGCAGCAGCTCGTCGACGGTGACGGGCAGCGAGGTCTCGTTGCCGTAGACGTTGTTGGAGGCCGAGTCGCCGACGAGCAGCAGGTCGATGCCGGCCTCGTCGAAGGTCGCCGCGGTGTACATGTCGTACGCCGTCAGCATGGTGATCTTCTCGCCGCGCTCCTTCATCTCGCGCAGGTGGTGGGTGCGCACGCGCTTCGCGGGGGCGGCCTGCTGGGAGGCGGTGCCCGAGCCGTAGGGAGCAGTCTCTTCAGCCATGCCCCGAGGCTAGTCCCGAACTCGTGGGTACGACCCTGTGGCGGCGGTCACACGGGTCAGGAGGTGAGGCCCTCGATCGGCGCGGCGTCGTCGTTCTCGACGCGCTCCTTCTCGTCGCCGTCGTAGTCGGCGCACGACGACTGCACCTTCATCACCCAGGTGCCCGGGCCCCGGGCGGGGGAGGGCGCGACGTCGACCGTCGTGTCCTCGCGCACGAGGGTGACGTGGTCGTCGACCTTGGTGTCGTCGGTCCAGCCGTCCTCGACGAGGGCGGACCTGACCGCCTCCATCTGGGTGGCCGTGTCGCCCTCGGGAGCGGTCATGCTGACGAAGACCTCGTAGCGCCAGCTGAGCGCCATGCAGCTCTGCCACTGGCCGAAGGCCTTCACCTGGTCGGCCTCGAGCGCCTCCACGGCCACCGGGACGGCGACCTCCGCGGCGTCGGTCGTCGTCTTCTCGACCCCGTCCGCGGTCGGCGCCGTTCCCGCCGTCGCCTCCGCCCGAGCAGGCGGAGAGCGCGGTGGCGAGGACCAGCAGCATCAGCGTCATACGCATGCGGCCCACGGTAGTGCTCACGGCCATCGCGGCGGCCAGACGCTGTCCCACGCCTCGTCGAAGGCGTCCCCGGCCCGGTCGACGGCGTCGTTCACCCCGTCGCGCACGCCCTCGTAGGTGTCGACCACGCCGTCGCGCACACCTTCGTAGGTCTCCACCACGCCGTCGCGCACGTCGTTGTAGGTGTCGACCACCGGCTGCACGACGTGGTGCTGGACCTCGCCGCCGACCCAGTCGTAGAGGTAGTCGTGGGCCTCCTGGGTGCGACCACCGGTGTCGACCACGGCACCGGAGTTGCCGGAGACCACGTCGGCCATGCTGCCCAGTGCGGGATTGCCGTCGTCGAAGTAGTTGGTGTGGTTCTGCATGAAGCCGGTCGTGACCAGGCCGGCGCCGTGGAACTCCTGGCCGTTGTCGACCGCGAAGACCGTCGCGCCGAAGTCGTGCTGGGCCGGGTCGGCACCGAGGCCGAGGCTGTCGTCCCACGTGCCGGGGAAGAGGCCGTCCTCGCCGCCGAGCCACGACACGGGGTCGTTGTCGGCGGCACCGACGAAGACCTGGCCCTCCGGCATGTTGAGGTCGCTCGCGTGGTGCACGCCCTCGCTCGCGCCGGGGCTGCCGATGAGGACCAGGCTGTCGGCCTCCATCCCGCCGGCGGCGGCGTACGACGACGTGGTGGAGCCGTAGCTGTGGCCGATCACCGTGAGGTGCGGCTGGTCGCCGCCGGTGTGCGTGGTGTTGAGGCCGTCGACGAACTGCGAGAGCGCGACGCCGCCGGCCTGGGCGTTGGCCTCGGTCACGGTGTGCCCGACGTCGCCGCCGGAGTCGATGAGGTCCCACGGCATCTTCGACTCGGGGTTGAAGTTGGGCGAGTCGTAGCCGATCCACGCGATGGTCGACACCGAGCCCGGCCGCGGCGGGTCCTCGGACAGCATGCTGTTGACCGTCTCCTCGTAGAGGTTGAGGGCCTGCGCGCCGTTCTCGTCGATCTGGGTGCCGTCCTGCATGATCCCGGGCACGTAGACGGCCGTGTGGTCGGCGGTGTCGGGATCGCCGTAGGCCACCGCCGCGATGCCGTCCCCGCCGAAGGCGTGCGGCTGGTAGGCCATCACGAAGGCGTCGACGTCGAGGTCGGCCCACTTCGGCTCGGAGGCCTGGCGCACGGCGTCCTCGATCGCCTGGGCGTTCTCCAGCCACCGCTGCTCCGAGGCGCTGAGCTCCTCGCCGGCGGCCTGCTTGCCGAGGAGGTACTCGACGTCGCGCTGCACGGCCGAGGTGTTGGCCTCGTCGCGGTCGCCGGTCGGGATGCCGTTGGTGTTGCCGACGAGGTCGGGGTCGCTGATCATCAGCGCGTTGCGCTCGGCCTGCGAGAGACCGTTCCACCAGGCGAACACCGCGTCGGTGTCGGTGCCGAGGCGGGTGAGCTCGGCCTTGAGGGCCGCGGTGTCGGTGCGGCCGCGGTCGGCTGCGGCGGTGAGGCCCTCGGCCAGCTGGTCGACCGCACCCAGCGCGCGCACGCACGCCTGCTCGTCGGAGTCGACGCGGTCGCGCCACGCCTCGAGGTCGCGCTGGTAGGCGGCGACCCGGCTCCGCAGCTGCGCCGCATCGGCCTGGAGCCCGGGCACCTGCTCCTCGGTCGCGCCCTCGATCCGGCGGAGGAGGTCCTCGCGCTCGCCGTTGAGGGTCTGGCGGCGCTCCATCAGCTCGCCGTGCTCGGTGCGGCGCACCCGCATCGCGGTGAGGAACTCGTCGATCGCGAGCGCGCCCCGCTCCAGCGCGGCGCCGACGGCGTCGGTGTCGGTGGCGAACCGGGTGACGGCGTGGTCGGCGGCCTCGGCGGCGTCCCCGCTGAAGTCCGCGGGAGCACCGTTGGCTCGTGCCCACTCGGCCACGTCGCTGACGGCCGTCGCGGCGGCGCGTACGTCGGTGAGGACGGCGCCGGACGCCTCGGTGACCTTCAGCTCGGGCTCGGCCGGCAGCCAGGCCGGGACGGCGATCGTGGTCACGGGCCCACCGCCTGGACGGGCAGGGTGTCGCGGTCCTCCCACAGCAGCAGCTGCTGCGTGGCCTCCACGCTCTCGCCGTCGGTGACGAGGAAGTCGTACATCGTCTGCGCCAGGGCGTCGGCGTGGCCGGAGGCCTGGTCGCGCAGGACGAGCGTGCGCTGCTCCCAGGTCGTGAGGAACGCGTCGGCGGCACCCTGGACGGCGTCGCCGAGGAGGGCGGGGTCGGCCTGCGCGAGGTTCTTGCGGGGGCCGTTGAGGCCCTCGGACTGCTCCTCCCAGGCGGTGCGTGACTTCTGCAGGGTGGCGGTCCACATCTGGATGGTCATCCCGCGACCTCCTGGGTGAGCCGGACCTTGGCGGTGCTCACCGTCAGCACCAGGGAGGTCGGCCGGACCGTGGCGGCGGCCTCGAAGCCGCCGCGGCGACGACCCACGAGCCGGGGTCGGTCGCCCGGCACCGGACGTGCCTGCCAGCCGAGCCCGATGAGCGCGTTGCCGGTGGAGCGGAGGAGGGCGACGTTGTCGCCACGATCGAGGTCACCGACGACGGCGACGGCTTCGTACCAGCTCTGGTCCCACTCGTCGGTGTGCCAGCGGCCGTCGCGGGTCGCCGTGCGCTCGCCCAGGTCGAGGCGGGCGATCAGGTCGTCGACGAGCCGCTCGGCACCGGCGGCGAGCACGTCGCGCTCGCCGGCTGGCAGCTCGGGCACGACCGGGGCCGGCACGTGCTGCGGGAGCACCACGATGTCGACCTCCGGGTGCCGCTCGCGCAGGACGCGCAGCATCGGGTCGTCGAGCGTGGGATCCGGCGGGCCCGGGGTGGTCGCGGGAGGCGTCATGCACCTCTTCTTCCCGCGACCCGGGCTCCCTCAAACCCGCACCCGTCATCACCTGTGGAGTCAGCGCGGGGATATCCGCAGCACCCGGTCGCCGTCGCCGTTGTCGGTCGTGACCAGCAGGTCGCCGTTGCGCGCGGACGTGACCGAACGCAGCCGGCCGAACCGCGCCAGGGCCTCGGGCCGGGTCTCCGAGACGAGCGCTCCGGCGTCGTCGAAGCGCAGGAAGATCATCTCCGAGTCCTTGAGCACCGCGACGGCGAGCGTGCCCTCGAGGTCTCCCCACTGGGAGCCGCGCACCCAGGCGGCGCCGGACGTGGCGATGGTCGGGGTGCCGGACGACCAGGCTGCCTCCTGCTGGGTGCCGGGGAGGGACTGGTCGGTCATCGGGACCTCCTCGTTGTAGCCGGGGACCGGGTTCCACCCGTAGTCGCCGCCCTTCACGAGCAGGTTGACCTCGTCGTCGCGGTAGCTGCCGTGCTCGATCGACCACAGCGAGCCGTCCGCGCGCTGGGCGAGGCCCTGGACGTTGCGGTGGCCGTAGGTCCACACGAACCGTCGAGCCGTGGTGGCGTCGGCGTAGGGGTTGTCGGCCATCGGCTCGCCCGTACGCCGGTGCACGCGCAGCACCTTGCCGCCGAGCGAGTCGAGGTCGCGCGGGTTGGTGCCGACCGCCGCGTCACCCGTGCCGATGAGGAGCGCGTCGCTGTCGCGGTCGAGCAGCAGCCGGCAGCCGCCGTGGCGGCCCGACGTCGACGGCAGCCCCGAGACCAGGGTCGTCCGGTTGCTGAGGGTGCGCCACTTCGCGTCCACCCGCCAGCGGGTCACCTGCACGTGGTTGCCGCCCGTCGGACGAGCCGTGGCACGCCCACAGCGTCCGCGATCCGGCGTCGACGGCGAGCGACATCAGGCCCGGTCTCGCCGGACACCCAGACCTGCTTCGACAGGCGGCGAGGGTGCGCCGCTTCCCGTTGCGTACGACGCTGAGGCGGGCGCGGTCGCGCTCGGAGACGATCAGCCGACCGCCGGGCGCCTGCTGGACGTCCCACGGGTGCTGGAGCCCGCGCGCGACCGTGCGGACGCGGAACTGCGGTGCCTGCCGCTCCGACGAGACGGCGCCGCGCGCCGGGGCTGGGTCGGCGTCCGAGGGAGGCAGCGGCGCCAGCAGGGCGACGGCCAGCGCGGCGACGGTCAGGGCCAGCGGGGTGCTTCGACGGGAGGGGCGCACCTCGACGACGCTAGCCGCGGCCACCGACGACGGTAAAGGCTCAGCTGTCCGCCAGCCGACGCGCGAGCTGGATCCCGGTGCGGGTGGTGGCGTAGCCGAGCCGGGTGTTGAGCGCCCGCATCGCGGCGTTGCCGTCCTGGGTCCACGTGTAGACCTCCTCGATCCCGTGGTCGGCGGCCCACGCCAGCGTCCGCTGCTTGAGGTGCACCGCCAGACCGCGCCCGCGCCAGTCACGGCGTACGGCCGTGAGCCCGTTCTCGGCGCGGGTCGGGGAGTCGCTGTCACGGTCGAGCCCGGCGCAGCCGACGACCTCGCCGTCGTGGAGGGCGAGGAACTGCGGGTCGGCCAGCCAGTCGCGCGCCCACCGCTCGGGACTGACGTCGAGGGGCGTGTCCATCGCGAAGCCCGCCAGCGCCTCGAGCCCGAAGCGTTCGTAGGCCGCAGCCCACAGGCCGGGCCGCTCCTGCTCGGTCACCACCTCGACGCCGTCCGGCGCGGGCGTGACCGTGATCGGTCCGGTGATGCGGTAGGTCTGCTCGACCTCGCGGTTGACCTCCTCGAAGCCGAAGCGGTGCGCGAACGCCATCGCACCGTCGTCGTCGGCACCGGCGCGCAGGACGGGCAGGCCCAGCTCGACGACGTGCTGGGTGAGCCGCTCGAGCAGCGCGGTCCCGACGCCCCGGCGCCGGTGCTCCTCGAGCACCCGCGGGATCACCGAGCCGCCGCCGGCGGTGTCGGACGGCTGCGCCAGGCCGTGGCCGACCACCACGCCGTCCTCGCGCGCGAGCAGCATGAGGCGCTCGGGCTTGTCGCCCCGCCGCAGCTCGGCGAGCGACTGCGTCCGCTCGTAGGGGATGACCGCGATCCGCACGCGACGCCAGTCCTCGTAGTCGGCGTCGGTCTCGCAGCGGGTGATCTCGAGGGCCATGTCCGCAGCCTCGCTGCGCCATCGGCCGGGGTAGTCCAGTGACTTTCGGTGGTCTCGTGACAGGACTTCGTCCGTCCTCGACCAGCGGTGGATCGAGGACTCGTCTTCCCGACCAGGGGGTGGGGACTTCGTCCTTCCTCGACCAGCCGGGGGACGGGCACTTCCCTAGAGTGAGCACGTGGACTTCTACTCCGCCTACGCGCAGGGCTTCGCGCGCATCGCCGCGTGCACGCTGCCGGTGCACCTGGCCGATCCCGCCGCCAACGCCGCCGAGGTCATCGCGCAGGCGCAGGGCCTGCCACGACGACCACGTCGCGGTGGCGGTGTTCCCCGAGCTCTGCCTGACGGGCTACTCCGTCGACGACCTCTTCCTCCAGGACACGCTGCTCGCCGGCGTGCAGGAGGCGATCGCGGAGATCGTCGCCGCGAGCACCGAGCTGATGTCCGTGCTGGTCGTGGGGGCGCCGATCGCGTGGCGCTCGCGCGTCTACAACTGCGCGGTCGTGATCCACCGCGGCGAGGTGCTGGGCGTGGCGCCGAAGGCGTACCTGCCCAACTACCGGGAGTTCTACGAGCGCCGCTGGTTCGCACCGGGCGACGACATGGCGGACGAGTGGATGGAGATCGCTGGCGAGACGGTGCCGTTCGGGCCCGACCTCGTGTTCACGGCGTACGACGTCCCGGGCCTGTCGATGCACGTCGAGATCTGCGAGGACATGTGGGTGCCGGTGCCGCCGAGCGCCCGCGCCGCGCTCGCCGGCGCGACGGTGCTGGCCAACCTCAGCGGCAGCCCGATCACCGTCGCCCGCGCCGAGGACCGCCGGCTGCTCGTGCGGAGTGCGAGCGCGCGGTGCCTGGCGGCGTACGTCTATGCAGCAGCGGGACAGGGCGAGTCGACGACCGACCTGAGCTGGGACGGCCAGACGATGGTCTACGAGTGCGGCGACCTGCTCGGCGAGGGCGAGCGGTTCCCCGACGGCCCGCGCCGCACCGTGGTCGACGTGGACCTCGACCGGCTGCGGCAGGAGCGGCTGCGGCAGGGGAGCTTCGACGACAACCGGCGCACCCACGACACGGCCGACGGGTTCCGCGAGGTCGAGTTCGCGCTCGGCCCGCCGGAGGGCGACATCGGCCTGCTGCGCAAGGTCGACCGCTTCCCGTTCGTGCCCGACGACCCGGAGCGGCTCGAGCTCGACTGCTACGAGGCCTACAACATCCAGGTCTCCGGCCTCGAGCAGCGGCTCAAGGCCATCGGCACGCCCAAGGCCGTCATCGGCGTGAGCGGCGGCCTCGACTCGACGCACGCGCTGATCGTCGCGTGCAAGGCGATGGACCGGCTCGGCCGCCCGCGCAGCGACGTGCTCGCCTTCACGATGCCCGGCTTCGCGACCGGCGCGACCACCAAGTCGTACGCCACCCGGCTCTCGCAGGCGCTCGGCGTCACCTTCGAGGAGCTCGACATCCGCCCGGCCGCCGAGCAGATGCTGAAGGACATGGGCCACCCCTACGCCGACGGCGAGAAGGTCTACGACGTCACCTTCGAGAACGTCCAGGCCGGGCTGCGCTACGACTACCTCTTCCGGCTGGCCAACCAGCGCGGCGGCATCGTCGTCGGCACCGGCGACCTGTCCGAGCTCGCGCTCGGCTGGTGCACCTACGGCGTCGGCGACCAGATGTCGCACTACACGGTCAACGCCGGCGTGCCGAAGACGCTCGTGCAGCACCTGATCCGCTGGGTGATCAGCCACGGCGAGCTCGAGGAGGCCAACGACCTGCTCGCCGAGATCCTCACCCAGGAGATCACTCCCGAGCTGATCCCGGTCGAGGACGGCAAGAAGCCGCAGGCCACGCAGGACACGGTCGGCCCCTACAACCTCCAGGACTTCACGCTCGCCCACGTCGTACGCCACGGGTACCGCCCCCGCAAGATCGCCTTCCTGGCCTGGCACGCGTGGAAGGACGTCGAGGCGGGGGAGTGGCCGCCGGGCTTCCCCGAGGACGCGCGGGTGGCGTACTCGCTCGACGACGTGCGCACCTGGCTCGAGGTCTTCGTGAAGCGGTTCTTCGCCAACCAGTTCAAGCGGTCCGCGCTGCCCAACGGCCCGAAGGTCAGCCCCAGCGGCACGATGAGCCCGCGCGGCGACTGGCGGATGCCGTCGGACGCCAAGGGCACGGCCTGGCTGGCCGAGATCGAGCGGGACGTGCCGGAGGCCTGAGCTCCGCGCCGCAGCGGTGGTCCACCCACATTCCTGACGCGGGGAATGTGGGTGGACCACCGCTCACGGGTGCGTCGCCGTTCGCCGCGCCGACGGGCGGTGGCGGACCCACATTCGGGCGCAGCGAAATGTGGGTGGACCACCGCTCCGCAGCGGCCCAACAAGCCTTAGCCCGCCCTTAGCCACGGGCTGGAGCGCGGTTAGCCGCGCTCCGACGAACCTCTTCCTCAGACGCCACCACCGGCGCATGACGAGGAGGCAGGAACCGTGCAGAAGAAGAAGGCAGTCATCGGCGGAGTCGCGGCAGCGGCGGTCGTGGTCGGGCTGGGCTCGTGGTGGGCGGTCGACGCCGCCGTCGACACCCAGACCAGCGAGCGCGGCACCTGCGGCGGCGCGACCTGGGAGCTGAGCGCCGAGGCCGAGGACGGCGGCACCGAGGTCGGTGCCGAGCTGCAGTCCGCCGGTCCGGGCGAGACCTGGGGCGTCGAGATCGTCCGCGACGGCACGTCGCTCATCGCCGGCGAGCGCACCACCGACGAGGACGGCGAGGTCGACGTCGACGTCTACGCCTCCGGCAACCCCGGCGACGCGACCTACGAGGTCACGTTCACCCCGGCTGACGGCGAGCCCTGCACGGGCACGCTCGGCGGCTGACCCACCCCGCGATCCACCCGCAGATCCACCCACACCAGAAACCACCCGAGGAGAACCCCATGAAGAAGACCATCGCCGCCACCACCCCGCTCGCCACGGCTGCGGCCGGCGCGACCGTCCTGGTCGCCACCCCCGCCCACGCCGACGTCGAGCGACGCGGCACCTGCGCCGGTGCGACGTACGAGCTCAACGTGGACCGCGAGCGCGGCGGCTACGACGTCGACGCCGACCTCGAGGGCGCCAAGGCGTTCAGCACCTGGAAGGTCGCGATCCGCCACAACGGCAACCTCGCGGTCACCCGCACCATCAAGGCCGACGACGAGGGCGAGCTCGACCTCGACACCTTCCGCAAGAACACCGCCGGCAAGGACACCTTCAAGCTCACCGTGACGCCCGTCGGCGGCAGCGCGTGCTCGCTGAAGGTCACCGCAGCCTGACGCAGCACCACCTGCACCGGGGAGCCCGGGTCAGGCCGTCCGCAACGTGACGGCCACCCGGGCTCCTCCCATGTCCGAGGCCCCCGTGGTCACCTCGCCGCCCGCGTCCTCGGCGGTGCGGGCCGCGATCGAGAGGCCGAGGCCCGTCGAGCCGGCACCGCTGGCTCCGCGCCCCGTGACGTCGAGGCCCGCGGGCAGGCCCGGTCCGGCGTCGTCGACGACGAGGTCGACGCGGTCGTCGGAGGCCGTGAGCGTGATGCGTACGCCGGCGTCGTCGGGGGTGTGCGAGAAGACGTTGTCCAGCAGCACGTCGACGAGGGCCTCGAGGTCGGCGCGGCTGGCGCGGACCAGCGGCCCGGAGGTCGCCAGGTCCATCGCGTAGGTGCGGCCCTGGTCCTCCGCGAGCGGCTCCCAGTGCCGGACCCGCTCGGCGAGGACCGACACCGCGTCGGTCTGCGGGTCGAGGCCCTCGCGCTCGGAGCGCCGGGCCTCGCGGACGATCTCGTCGACGGTCGCCTGGAGGTGGTCGAGGTCTCCACCGAGGCGCTCGCGCAGGTCGTGGTCGGCGACGCCCTCGACGCGCAGCCGCAGCGCGGTCACGGGCGTGCGGAGCCGGTGGGAGAGGTCGGCGACGTTCTCGCGCTCGCGGCTGAGCAGCAGCTGGATCCGGCCGACCAGGCGGTCGACCGCGCCGGCGAGCTCCTGCACCTCGGGCGGTCCGTGGACGGCCGCCATCGGGGTGGCCGCGCCGGGGCGGCCGAGGGTCTGGGTGTGCTCGGCGAGCTGGCGGATCGGCTGCACGAAGGACCGACCGAGCCGGTCGACGACCACCAGCGAGCCGGCGAGCAGCGCGAGCGCGAGGATGCCCAGCAGGCCCCACGCGACGCCGACGACCGAGTCGAGGCCGGGCTCCTCGACGATCACCCGGATCACCGGCGTCTGGGAGGGGAGCGCGGAGTTCCCGCCGCGGGACACCGGCACGAGGATCTGCGAGCCGCCGTCGACGTCGTCGACCCGCGCCCGCCCGGTGTTGCGGGCGTCGAGGACCTTCGCGTCCTCGCCGGGGTCGGGCCCGATGCCCGGTCCGCCGGGGTAGAGCACGGTCACCTGCGAGGTGCTGTCCTCGTTGAGCCGGTCGACGTACTGCCCGACGATGCCCTCGTCCTGCCCGGACACCACGGTCTCGACGGCCTGCACCTCCAGCGCGGCGCGCGCGAGCCGGTCCTCGAGGGCATAGCTGCGCACCAGGATCGCCATCGGCACGAGCAGCGCCAGCAGCACCATCGAGATCGCGGCGGCCGCGGTGACGAGGAGGCTGCGGCGCACGTCAGGTGCCCTCGGCGGGTTCGGGGGTGCAGCAGTCGTACGCCGACGCCCCGCACCGTGGTCAGGTAGCGCGGCTCGGCCGCCGTCTCGCCGAGCTTGCGGCGCAGCCACGACAGGTGCACGTCGACGGTCTTGTCGGAGCCGCCCCACGGCTGGCGCCAGACCTCGACGAGCAGGTCGCGCTTGGTGACGACCTCGCCCGGCCGCTCGGCGAGGTGGGCGAGCAGGTCGAACTCGCGCGGCGTGAGCTCGACCTCGGCCCCGTCGAGGTGCACGCGCCGACCGGTGAGGTCGACCGACAGCCCGCCGACGACGAGGGTCGCGGGTCGCTCGCGGCCGGCGGCCGTACGCCGCAGCACCGCACGCACGCGGGCGTCGAGCTGGGCGCTGGTGAAGGGCTTCACGACGTAGTCGTCGGCACCGGCGTCGAGGGCGCCGACCAGCGACGGGTCGTCGGCGCGGGCGCTGGCGATGATCACCGGCACGGCGCTGACCGCGCGCAGCATCGACAGCACCTGGGTGCCGTCGACGTCCGGCAGGCCGAGGTCGAGCACGACGAGGTCGGGGGAGGAGTCGACGGCGAGCTGGAGGCCGCCCATCCCGGTGGGGGCCGAGGTCACCGTGTGGCCGCACTCGCGCAGGCCACGCACCAGCAACGGCCGGATCCGGTCGTCGTCCTCGATGATCAGCACCTCGGCCACGCGGCGACCGTACCGCCCGCGCCCGACTGCGCCGCTCGCCTTATCCATCCCTTAACCACCTCCTGACCTCACGCTGACCCGAGAGGCGGCACGATGGTCCGGTGAGGCGTCGGATGATCTACCTCGGCCTGTGGGCCGCCACCACGGCCGTGGCCGTGCTGGTCGGCGTGCTCGCCGTGTCCACGGTCGGCGCGACGATCCGCGACCGCGGCCCGGTCGGCGCCGAGGTCATGCGCGACACCGACGTCGACCGCACGTCGGTCCCCTCGCCCGACGGGCCCGCCGTCCGCGACGAGATCGCCGGCGAGTGGGGGGCCTTCGACGTGGAGTGCCGGGACACGTGGGCGTACGGCGTCGGCGTACGCCCCGACGAGGCCAACGGCTGGCAGATCGTCAGCTGGGAGAAGGGTCCCGACGACGACGTCGACGCGGTCTTCAGCGACGGCCAGAACTCGGTCGACCTCGAGGTCTTCTGCAACCGCGGGCGGCCGACGCTCGCCGAGCTCGAGCGGAACACGCTGGGCGACTGACGAACTCGTTGCAACCTCGCTGAGGCGGGTGGCGTCCTGTCAGTGACAACCCACTCCACCAGAGAAGCAGAGACCATGTTCATCCGCACCGCCGCCCTTGCCACCCTCCTCGCAGGCCTGCTCGTCCCGAGCGCCACGGCCGCCGCGCCGACCTCCGTCGTCGACGGAGCGCGCCGCCCAGCCGCGTACGGCCCTCACCTTCACCGTCGACGACTGCGAGGGCTGCGAGCTCCAGCTGACCAGCGCGCTCGGCACCTACGCCGAGGCCGACGCCGGCGAGGTCGACATCTGGAACAGCCGCACGAAGACCGTCGAGGACGGCTCCGTCACCTTCACCATCCCCACGAAGCGCACCTGGGGCATGTCCGTCGCGGTCAAGGCGCCGTGGGAGGGCCACACCGGCTACCGCACGACGCTGGCGTGGCGCTACAACGGCGAGCTCCAGGGTGACGAGGTCACCCTCGAGGAGGCCGTGACGAAGACGAAGGCGGCGGCCTGCTGGGAGGGCTCGCGCAGTCGCGAGGTCACCATGCCGATCGTCGTCGAGAAGGTCCGGGTCCGCGGCGTGAAGAAGATGGTCGCCGGCAGCATCGCCTTCGTGCCGACCACGCAGAGCTGGCTCCACCCGATGCGCGAGGTCTGGGACGGCGTCCTCGGCTCGCAGGACGTCAACATCTGCCACTGATCTCGGAGGTTTCGAGGCTCGCTGCGCTCGCACCTCAACCACCGAGGTGCGAGCGCGTCACTCGATGCGGATGCCGACCCCGGGACCGACGTCGAGGCCGGTGAAGTAGAAGACCGACAGCACGACGACCCACGAGATCCAGAACGGCACCACGAACGGCAGCATCCGCGAGATGACCGTGCCGAGACCGGCCTCGGGCTCGTAGCGCTTGAGCATCACCAGGAAGATCCAGATGTAGGGGTTCATCGGCGTGATGACCTGCGTGGCGGAGTCGCCGACGCGGAAGGCCGCCTGCACGAACCCGGGCTCGTAGCCCAGCAGCGCGAACAGCGGCACGAAGACCGCGCCCATCAGCGTCCACATCGACGACCCGCTGACGATGAAGAGGTTGAGCAGCGAGGCCAGCAGGATGAAGCCGATGATCGCCGGGTAGCCCGTCAGCCCGATCGACTCGAGCCCGTCGGCGCCCGCCACGGCCAGCGCCGACCCGACGTTGCTCCAGTTGAAGAGCGCGATGAACTGGCCGAGCATGAACGCCAGGACGATGAAGGCCGCCATGTCCTTGATGCCGAGGCCCATCACCTTCGGCACGTCGGAGGCGTGGCGCAACGACCCGCTGACGAAGCCGTACGCCAGCGCGGGGCCGAGGAACAGCACGAACACGATGAAGACCGTCGAGTCGAGCAGCGGTGACTCCGGCAGGAAGTTGCCGTCCTCGTTGCGCCACGGCGAGCCGCCGGGCAGCACCGCCGCCACGATGACCACGGCGAGGACCAGGAAGACCACGCCCGCGATGCGCAGGCCGCGCCGCTCGGCGGGTTCGAGGTCCGGCGAGAGGTCGGTCGGCGCCGGCCGCAGCGCGGGCGCCACGTCCTCGTCGGCGTCCGCACCGCCCTCGAGCGTCGCGTCCGCGTCGCCGCTGTCCACCATGTCGACGGGCGCCTGCTCGCGCACGAGCCGCGGCTCGACGAGCTTGTCGATGACGAGGCCGGCGACCAGGGCCAGCACGACCGAGGCGGCGATGTTGAACCACCAGTTCGACACCGGCGTCACCGCCGATCCCGGGTCGGGGAGGGCGGTCGTCACCGCGCTGGTGATGCCGGCGAAGAGGGCGTCGAGGCTGGTGACGAAGACCGAGGTGGAGTAGCCGGCTCCGACGGCCGCGAAGCCGCCGACGAGACCGGCGATCGGGTGCCGACCGGCTGCCTTGAAGACCATCGCGGCCAGCGGTGGCACGACGATGAAGGCCGCGTCGGCCATGACCGAGGCGTTCACGCCGACGAAGCCGACGGCGTACGGCAGCAGCCAGCGCGGCGCCGACCCGAGGCTGGCCCGGATGGACGCGGACAGCAGGCCGGTGCGCTCGGCGACGGTCACGGCCAGCAGGATCGTGACCACGGTGACCAGCGGCGGGAAGCCGATGAAGTTGGCGCCGAGGTTGACGGTCAACCACGTCAGCCCCTCGCCGGTGAAGAGCCCGCGCACGGCGGTCTCCTCGTCCGCGCCGGGGATCGTGACCGACGTGCCGACCAGCTGCAGCAGGGTCGAGAGGACGCCGACGATCAGGAAGAGCCCGAGGAACAGCAGGAACGGGTCGGGCAGCCTGTTGCCGACGCGCTCGACCGCGGCGAGGGCGCGGTCGGTGCGGGTCATGGTGGTGTCGTTCGCAGCCATGGCTCAGGCCTTCCCGAAGTAGGAGGGGACGTCGACGGCGCCGCCGGCCGCCTCGAAGTCGGCGACGGCCGCCTCGCGCAGCGCGGGGTCGCACAGCCAGTCGGCGGCCACGGCGGCCAGGGTCCAGGCGGAGTCGACGACCACGCGGTCGGCCTCCTCGCTCACCGCCGCATCGGCGAACTCGCGGGTGTGGAGCGAGATGTCGGCGTCGGTGATCTGCACCATCGCGTGCACTCCCGGCATCCGGTAGGACACGTTGCCGAAGTCGGTGGACCCGGCGAACATCCGCGGCACCACCTCGGGCGGCAGCACGGTGCGGCCGCGCTCGCCGTAGCGGGTGGTCCACGCCGCGGCGAGGGGGCCGCTGCTGCGGACCGGGAGGTAGGCCGGTGACTCGTCCCAGGCGAGCTCGACGCCGCACCCGGTCATGAGCGCCGCGCCGCGCGCGATGTCGCCGAGCCGGTCGCTGAGGACCGCGAGGCCCTCCGGGTGCTCGCTGCGCAGGTAGAACAGGAGCTCGGCGTGCTCGGGGATGACGTTGGGCCGCTCGCCGCCGGCGGTGACCACGCCGTGCACCCGGTCGGTGGGCGGCATCTGCTGGCGGTGCAGGCCGACGCCGGTGTACATCAGGTTCACCGCGTCGAGGGCGTTGCGGCCCATGAACGGCTGGGCGGAGGCGTGCGAGGTGATGCCGGTGAAGGTCGCGCGCAGCTGGCGACGGCCGAGGAAGAGCGGCTCGGCGATGTCGTAGGTGAAGGGGTGGACCATCAGGGCGGCGTCCACGCCGTCGAACGCGCCGTGCGCGGCCATGATCTCCTTGCCGCCGCCGCCCTCCTCGGCCGGCGTACCGAGCCAGACGACGCGACCGGGCAGCCGGTCGCCGAGGCTCGCCAGCGCGAGGAACGCGCCGAGCCCGGCCGTGGCGATGATGTTGTGCCCGCAGCCGTGGCCGATGCCCGGCAGCGCGTCGTACTCCGAGAGCACGGCGATGGTCGGCCCGTCGGGGTCGCCGGCCTCGGCGCGCAGCCCGGTGGCCAGGCCGTGCGCCTCGCGCACCACCTCGATGCCGCGGGCCTCCACGAGGTCGGCCAGCGCGGCGGCCGAGCGGTGCTCCTCGAAGGAGACCTCCGGGTGCGCGGAGAGGTCGTGGCTGGCCTCGAGCAGGGTGGGCGCGAGGTCGTCGACGGCCGTCGCGCAGCGCGTCGAGGACGTCGGCTCCGGCACCGTCGGTCGTGGCCTCGCGTGCGCGGGCGGACTCCGCCAGGCGCCGGGTCTCCTCGGCGAGGTGCCCGAGCAGGAAGCCGTCCGGCGTGCGGGGCGCGGACAGGTCGTGGTGGTCGTGCGAGGAGTCGCTCATGGAGCAGCATCCCTTTCCCGTGGAGACGGGCCCGAGTGGGGCGGCTGGCCCATCGACGCTAGCACCGGCCCGCCGGCGCCGGCCCACCCTGCGGAGGCGGCGCACGGGTGCGGCGTACGCCCCCTAGGCTGGGCCCATGGGCAAGCAAGAGGACTTCGTACTCCGCGCGCTCGAGGAGCGTGACGTCCGGTTCGTCCGGCTGTGGTTCACCGACGTCCTCGGCTTCCTCAAGAGCGTGAGCGTCGCCCCGGCCGAGCTGGAGAACGCCTTCGACGAGGGCATCGGCTTCGACGGCTCGGCGATCGAGGGCTTCGCCCGGGTGTACGAGTCCGACATGCTCGCCCACCCCGACGCGTCGACGTTCCAGCTGCTGCCGTGGCGCACGGGCGACGACGGCGGCCCGGCCACGGCCCGCATGTTCTGCGACATCGTGATGCCCGACGGCAGCCCGTCCTACGCCGATCCGCGCCACGTCCTCAAGCGCACGCTGAGCGCCGCGGCCGACAAGGGCTTCACCTTCTACACCCACCCCGAGATCGAGTTCTACCTGTTCAAGGACGTGCCCGGGAAGGGCGACGAGCCGGTGCCGGTGGACCGCAGCGGGTTCTTCGACCACACCGCGCAGTCGCGCGGCGCCGACTTCCGCCGCGAGGCGATCACGATGCTCGAGGCGATGGGCATCTCGGTGGAGTTCAGCCACCACGAGGGCGGCCCCGGCCAGCAGGAGATCGACCTCCGGTACGCCGACGCGCTGACCACCGCCGACAACATCATGACCTTCCGCACGGTCATCCGGGAGGTCGCGCTGGGCCAGGGCATCTGGGCGTCCTTCATGCCCAAGCCCTTCACCACCCACCCCGGGTCGGGCATGCACACGCACGTGTCGCTCTTCGAGGGCGACCGCAACGCGTTCTTCGAGGCCGGTGCGGAGTACCAGCTGTCGAAGACCGGCCGGCAGTTCATCGCCGGCATCCTGCGCCACGCCAGCGAGATCAGCGTCGTCACCAACCAGTGGGTCAACTCCTACAAGCGGCTGCTCGGCGGCGGCGAGGCGCCCTCGTCGATCTGCTGGGGCCACAACAACCGCTCGGCCATGGTGCGCGTGCCGATGTACAAGCCCAACAAGGGCCAGTCGACCCGCATCGAGCTGCGCACGATCGACGCCGCGTGCAACCCCTACCTCGCCTTCGCCGTGACGCTCGCCGCCGGCATGAAGGGCATCGAGGAGGGCTACGAGCTGCCGCGCGAGGCCGAGGACGACGTCTGGTCGCTGACCGAGCGCGAGCGCAAGTCGCTCGGCATCTCGCCGCTGCCCAAGAGCCTGCACGACGCGATCGGGATCGCCGAGGACTCCGAGCTGCTGGCCGAGGCGCTGGGCGAGCACGTCTTCGACTTCTTCCTGCGCAACAAGCGCTCGGAGTGGGAGGAGTACCGCACCCAGGTCTCCGCCTACGAGCGCGACCGGATGCTCCCGGTCCTCTGAGCGCTTCGTGACCGCGCGCATCCTCGTCGTCGAGCACCAGGCGTCCTGCCCGCCGCACCTCGTGGGCCGGTGGCTGGAGGAGGCCGGCTGCACGCTGTCGGTGTGCCGCCCCTACGCCGGTGACGCGCTCCCCGCGCTGACGTCGTACGACGCCGTGCTGGTGATGGGCGGCGACATGGGGGCGTACGACGACGACCGGGCGCCGTGGCTGCCCGCGCTCAAGGCCCTGCTGCGTGACGCGGTGGCATCGTCCGTGCCCACGCTCGGGATCTGCCTCGGCCACCAGGTGATGGCCGTCGCGCTCGGTGGCGAGGTGGTCAAGAACCCGCGCGGCCAGACCGTCGGCCTGCAGCCGGTGGGCTGGAGCGCGGATGCAGCTGACGACGCTCTCTTCGGCGGGCGCACCGGCGACGAGGTCGCGATCCACTGGAACAACGACATCGTCGTCTCCCTCCCGGACGGCGGCGTCGTGCTGGCGCGGACCCCCGGCGGCGAGGTGCAGGTCGCCCGCTTCGCGCCGCTGGCGTGGGGGATCCAGTCGCACCCCGAGGTCGACACCGACGTCGTCACCGGCTGGGCGGCCGAGGACCGCGACGACCTCGTCGCGCTCGGCCTCGACGAGCACGTCGTGCTGGCCGAGATCAAGGACGCCGAGGCAGCGCTCGAGGCCCAGTGGCGGCCACTGGTCCAGCGGTTCGCCGCGATCGCGGGGGAGGAGCGATGACGACGACGAGCGGGGACTTCGTGCGCATCGGCTTCGTCGACGGGCCGGCGGCCGTGCAGGGGATCGAGCGCCTCGGTGACGCCAGGAAGCCGCTCACCGACAAGCTCGCCGCGAGCGCCGACCCCGACGCCGCGCTCGAGGGCCTGCTGCGGCTGGTCGACGCGCAGTCCGAGGCGGACGGCGCCGCGATGCTCGCCGAGCTCGCCGACGACGAGGGCACCGCGATGCGGCTGTGCTCCGTGCTCGGCGCGAGCACCGCGCTGACCCAGCACCTCGTCCGGCACCCCGACCACTGGCGCGAGCTCACCGACCCGACGCTCGGCAGCACCCGCGCCGCGGCGTACGCCGTCCGCGAGGCGATGCTGACCGCGGTCGGCGCCGACCCCGCCTCCGCGACGCCCGTCGCCGGGCTGCCGGACGCCGAGGCGGTGGACGCGCTGCGGGTGGAGTACCGCCGGATCCTGCTCCGCCTCGCCGCCCGCGACCTCGCCCACCACGTCGGCGTCGACGACGCCGCGGCCGAGATCTCCGACCTGGCCGCCGCGACCCTGGAGGCGGGGCTCGCGATCGCCCGCGCCGCGCGTGGAGTCCCACGACTCCGTCCGGCTCGCGGTGATCGCGATGGGCAAGTGCGGCGGCCACGAGCTCAACTACGTCTCCGACGTCGACGTGATCTTCGTGCACGAGGCAGTCGAGGGCGCCGACGACGGCACCGCGCTGCGGGCCGCGACCCAGCTGGCGTCGCACCTGATGCGGATCTGCTCCGACCACACCCGCGAGGGCACGATCTGGCCGGTCGACGCCAACCTGCGGCCCGAGGGCAGCCAGGGGCCGCTGACCCGGACGCTCGCCAGCCACGCGGGCTACTACGAGAAGTGGGCCAAGACCTGGGAGTTCCAGGCGCTGCTCAAGGCGCGCCCGGTCGCCGGCGACCTCGCGCTCGGGCGGGCCTACGTCGAGATCATCGAGCCGCTGGTGTGGAGCGCCGCCGAGCGCGACGGCTTCGTCGGCGACGTGCAGGCGATGCGTCGCCGGGTCGTCGACAACATCCCCGCGGCCGAGGCCGACCGCCAGATCAAGCTCGGGTCGGGCGGGCTGCGCGACGTCGAGTTCGCCGTGCAGCTCCTCCAGCTGGTCCACGGTCGCGCCGACCGGTCCCTGCGGTCGGGCGCGACGCTCAGCGCGCTCGCGGAGCTGATCGACGGTGGCTACGTCGGTCGCGAGGACGGCGAGAAGCTGCACGAGGCCTACTCCTTCCTCCGCACGCTCGAGCACCGGATCCAGCTGCACCAGCTGCGGCGTACGCACGTGCTGCCCGCCGACGACGCGTCGCTGCGCCGGCTCGGCCGCTCGCTCGGGCTCTTCTCCGAGCCGGCCGTCCAGCTCGACAAGCAGTGGAAGTACCACCGCCGCGAGGTCCGCCGGCTCCACGAGAAGCTCTTCTACCGCCCGCTGCTCGGCGCCGTCGCCAAGCTCCCCGGCACCGAGGCGCGGCTGTCGCTGCAGGCCGCGGAGGCACGGCTCGCGGCTCTGGGGTACGCCGACCCCAAGGCCGCGCTGCGCCACCTCGAGGTGCTGACGAGCGGGGTCTCGCGCACCTCCGACATCCAGCGGACGCTGCTGCCGGTGCTGCTGGAGTGGTTCGCCGACTCGCCCGACCCCGACGCCGGGCTCTTCGGCTTCCGGCGGATCAGCGAGAGCCTGGGCCGGACGCCGTGGTACCTCACGATGCTGCGCGACGAGGGCGAGGTCGCCCAGCGGCTGGCGCACGTCCTCGGCACCTCGCGCTACGCCACCGACCTGCTCGAGCGCGAGCCGCAGGGCGTGAAGATGCTGGGGGAGTCGCTCGTCCCGCTGAGCGCCGAGGCGGCGCTCGCGGAGATGCAGGCGCTGACCGTGCGCGCCGAGACGGCGGAGGCCGCGGTCGTCGCGGTGCGGGGCGTACGCCGTCGCGAGCTGCTGCGGATCGCCTGCGGCGAGCTGGTGGCCGGGACCGACGTGGCGCTCGTCGGCCAGGGGCTGAGCCGGCTGACGGACGCGACGTTGCAGGCGACGCTGGACATCGCGTCCTACGCGGTGCGCACCTCGCGCGGGCTGGAGTCGGACCCCGCGCGGCTCGCGGTGATCGCGATGGGGCGCTACGGCGGCTTCGAGCTGTCCTACGGGTCCGACGCCGACGTGATGTTCGTCTTCGAGGCGGTCGAGGGTGCGGAGCCGCAGGTCGCGTCGTCCTTCGCGACGGCGGTGGTGGCGGAGGTGCGGCGGCTGCTGTCGCTGCCCGCGAGCGACCCGCCGCTCGAGGTCGACCCCGACCTGCGACCGGAGGGCAAGAACGGCCCGATGGTGCGCACGGTCGAGTCCTACGCGGCGTACTACGAGAAGTGGTCGCACGTGTGGGAGTTCCAGGCGCTGCTGCGCGCCGATCCCATCGCGGGCGACGCCGACCTCCGGGCGCGCTTCACCGAGCTGATCGACCCGCTGCGCTTCCCGGCCGAGGGGATCTCGCAGGACGACGTGATCGAGGTACGCCGGATCAAGGCGCGCGTCGACAACGAGCGGCTGCCGCGCGGCGCCGACCGGCAGACCCATCTCAAGCTGGGGCGCGGGGGACTGGCCGACGTCGAGTGGACGGTCCAGCTGCTGCAGATGCGGCACGCGGGTGCCGTCCCGGAGCTGCGGACGCCGCAGACGTTGCCGGCGCTGGCGGCCGCCGCGGAGGCTTCGCTGATCTCCTCGTCGGACGCTTCCACGCTCGCGGAGGCGTGGCGGTTGGTGTCGCGGGTGCGGAACGCGGTGACGCTCGTGCGCGGGAAGCCGGCCGACCAGCTGCCGCGCGACGCGCAGCGAGCGGGCGGCGGTGGCGCGGGTGCTCGGCTACCCGCAGGGATCGTCGGACCAGATGGTCAACGACTACCTCCGGACCACGCGGCGGGCGCACTCCGTCGTCGAACGGGTGTTCTGGGAATGAAGCTCGATGGCTTCATCGACTGGATAAGTTATGCTCTTCATATGGACGAAGTAACCTTCATTCTGATGAGATGAAGCCTCGTGGCACGGTCATCGGCGACCTGGTCGGGTCGCGGTGTCGGCATCGACCGCAGCGCCCTCCACTCGCGCTTCGGCGTGCGGCCTGGAGTCCGGGTGAACGTCGCGTACGCCCCGCTCCGGCCCCTCTGCGGTACGGCACGGGCGACGAGTACCAGGGCATCTTCGCGACGGTCGGCGACGCCATGCGGCGACGCTGCTGGTCCGGCTCGCGCTGCTGCCGCTAGGTCGACGTCCGGCACGGCATCGGCTGGGGCCGAGACGACCGTCCTCGACGGAGGGCCGGCGGGTCGAGGACGGACCCGGCTGGTGGGCCGCCCGGTCGGGATGGAGACCCTCGGGGTCCGCGGCCGAGGCCCGCCGCGTCGCGCTCGTGCGGACGGCGTACGTCGCTGTGGAGGGCGCGGTCGACGCGCCATCCGTCCCTCTGGTCAACGCTGCGCTGGTGGCGCGGGACGAGATCGGGTCACCGGCCTGTCGGAGCGGTCGATGTCGGTGCTGGATGGTCTGCTGTCCCAGGGGACGCAGCGCAGGAGATCGCCGACACCTGGGCATCAGCCCGTCCGCCGTCTCGCAGCGCGTCCGCGCGGACGGGATCGGCGTGATCGGCGACCGACGAACTGATGCACGGACTGTGAGAGGGGACCGGTGAGCTGGCTCGGGATCCTGCTGGTCGGCTTCGCGGTCACCGACCTGGTGCACTCCGCGCGCAAGGTGAAGGTGCTGCCGCAGATGGTCGGCGCGCTCGCGTGCTGGTGCTCGGCCTGCTCGCCGACCTGACGTCCGGACGCGACGTGGTCGCGCTGACCGTCGATCGCGGTCGTGGTGCTGGCGTGGGGCTTCGCGGTGACGTGGGGGTTCGGTCACCCCGCGCAGACCGCCGCGTGGCTGCCGCTCGCGCTCTTCGCGGTCGCGCTCGACGCGGGGCGATCGTCTGCTCCGTCCTCGCGCCGTCGGCCGACGGGCCGCTCGACCGGTGGCTCGGCTCGCGACCTTCCCTGCCGTGGAGCGGTCTCGGTGCCGACCGCTTCCTGCTGCTGCTGGGTGCCTTCGGCCTCCAGCTCTCCACCGGCAACGTGCTCGTCCGGCTGGTGCTGAAGTCCACCGGCACCATCAACCCCGGCAAGGACGGCGGCATGCCGCCCACCCAGCTCAAGGGCGGCCGGCTCCTCGGCCCCCTCGAGCGCGTCTTCATCCTCGCGCTCGCGATGGGCGGCCAGGTGACCGCGGCCTCGATCGTCGTCGCGGCGAAGGGTCTGCTCCGGTTCCCCGAGCTCTCGTCCCGTCAGGAGCAGGCGACCGTCCACGAGATGACGGAGTACTTCCTGCTGGGGTCCTTCGTGTCCTGGCTGGTGGCGCTGGGGTCGTACGTGCTGCTGGTGTAGGGCAATGCGCCGGTTATGGCGTCTTTGCTCCGAGGATTCCGATATGGCATCGACGCAGTGGACAGAGTCACCCCCCTCCTGAGACCGAGATCCGGCTCGTATCACGCCGCCGAGGGGAGTCCGCAACCGCGACGTAGTCATCTACGCGTCCAGTTACTCACCGTGTGTCGAGTTCAAGCGGGATGTCCGAATGTCCCACTCTGCCCGCGAGCTCGCTAGTACGGTGCGAAACTCAAACCGCCCAAGTCTGGAGACAGTATGAACCGCAGCCGTCACGCCGCTGGCGCCCTCATCTCTCTGTTCGTCGCCGCCGCGGTCTCCTTTAGCGCGGCTCCCGCAAACGCCGCCCTCACTACTTCGGGAGCCGACGACGTCAGGGATTGTTACCTAGGGATCTACGACTTCCCGGAGATCGAAGCAAAGGGAGTGCCTTGCTCCGACGCCAAACAGCTCATCCGCAAGGCTCGCAGGGCCGACTGGTCGGGCACATCGAAGAAGACGATCTCCACCTTCACCTGCAAGCGCAGCGCGGACGGACAGGTCATTGACTGCGCAAAGGGTGCCAAGTGGGTCCGCTATAACGTCCGGGAGTAGGTGCCTATGTCTCGGCTGATGACGTGTGATCACTGGCTCGAACTTTAGTTGGTTCGGAATATACGGAGTGCCCTCTGTGCCGCCCAGTGGCACGCTGTCGCATCCAGGTATGCGCCTGCCGAGAGGATCTTGATGAACCTGCGAGTCCCCCGCGCCACACCGCGTACGCATGAGCCGTCTTTCAGGAGCGCCGCCCGTCCGATCACGCGCTCGCGGATCGCCGGCAGGTTGGCGGGCGTCGTTGCGCTGGCTGTCACCCTGGTCTCGTCTCTTCCCGCCGCCACCAACGGCGCCACCTTGAGTGCCGCGTCGGCGGTGGGGCCTTCACACTTCCCGACCATCGGGCAGGTCGCGACGATCTTCCCTGTATACAGCGGGGGCGAGCGCACCCTGTTCCCCGGGCGTGACGTCCAGGTGTCCGAACCCAGCTGTCTGTCGTTCATGAATGGTGACGTCCTGGCGCGCGCCGGAAAGACCGCCAGCTACGCCGGCCCCGGCGGCTCAGACCCGTACTTCAATGGCGGAATCGGGGTGACGGTCGCCGTCCATGAGTTCAAGACGAAGAAGAAGTCTCGGTCAGCTCTCGAGGAGCAGCGCAAGCGCACGAGCGACTGCTTTGGCGACAACGTCGATAGCGATGGGTATTCCATGAGCTTCCAGCCGTTGCGGGCCCCGCAGTTCGGGCAAGGCAGCTTCTCCTACCGAGAACAGCGTGGAGACATCAACACCGGAACCGACGTGTTCGCGACCGTGTTCACCAGGCAGGGCCGGTTCCTCATCCGGACCACTCTGCAGCGCGACGCTGGCGCCCTCCCCGCGGAGCCGCTATTCCGGCTGACTCGGGTTGCCCTTCGCGCTCTCTCCTGAGCGCTTGTTTTGCGAAGTCGCTGGCGCTCCTCACACGTCAACCACCGACTGGTCGTCGTACCTCCCTGTACTTTCGGAAGACCATCGCCGACCGGAGGGAGCAGCTCGTGATCGATCTGACCGAGGGCCAGGAGCTCACCCTCACCACCGACGACGGGAAGTCCCTGACCAAGGTGCAGATGGCCGTCGGGTGGGACCACGCCCCGACCGCCGGCTTCATCGGCAGCGGAGCGGCGCCCATCGACCTGGACGCGTCGGCCGTGCAGTTCGCCGGCAAGCAGTTCTTCGACCTCGCCTTCTTCAACCACCTGGCGACCCGGGACGGTTCGGTGGTGCACCTCGGCGACAACACCACCGGCAAGGGCGAGGGTGACGACGAGGTGATCACCGTCGACCTGATGAAGGTCTACGGCAAGGTCGACTCGATCCTGTTCCTGATCAGCAGCTATCAGGGGCACTCGCTGGAGTACATCCGCAACGCCTACTGCCGCCTCGTCGACGACGACGGCACCGAGCTCGCGCGCTTCACCATCACCCTCGGGGTCCGCAACACCGGACTCGTCATGGCCAGGCTGTTCCGCGACGGGACCGACTGGAAGCTGGGCGCGATCGGGACCGGCATCGCCCTCAAGACGCCGACGGACTCGATGGACGCGCTCCTGCCGTTCGTCTGAGTCCGAGCGGGCTCAGAACACCGTCCAGTCCGAGTACGTCGTGAACGCATCGAGCGCGGCCAGCCCAGCAGCAGACGACCCCGACGGCCCGAGCGCCGGACTCCACACGCACGCCACGCCACGGTCGGGGATGACGGCCAGGATGCCGCCGCCGACGCCGGACTTGGCCGGCACGCCGACGCGGTAGGCGAACTCGCCCGCGGAGTCGTACGTCCCGCAGGTGAGCATCACGGCGTTGACCCGCTTGGTCTCGCGCGGGCTGAGCAGCTGGCTGCCGTCGGAGAGGACGCCGTCGCGGGCGAGGAACAGGCCGGCCAGCGCGAGCTCGCGGCAGCTCATCGACAGCGCGCACTGGGCGACGTACTGGTCGATCACCTCGTCGACGGTCGACTCGAGGTTGCCGTAGCTCGCGAGCAGGTGGGCGACGGCGTACGTGCGGTGGCCGGCCTCGAGCTCGGACCGCGCGACCTCGGGGTCGCTGTCGACAGACGAGCGTCCGCTCTCGCGCCGCATCAGGTCGCGCAGCGTGCCGCTGGCGTCGCCGCTCAGCGACTGGAGCCGGTCGGTGACGACGAGGGCGCCGGCGTTGATGAACGGGTTGCGCGGGCGGCCGGCCTCCTGGTCGAGCTGGAGGAGGGAGTTGAACGGGCTGCCCGACGGTTCGCGGCCGACGCGCTTCCAGATCGCCTCGCCCTCGGCGGCGACCACCAGCGCGAGCGTGAAGACCTTGCTGATGCTCTGCACCGAGAACGGCACGTCCGCGTCACCGATGACGTGCACCTGACCGTCGACCGAGGCGATCGCCATGCCGAACTGGTGCGGGTCGACGTTGGCCAGGCTCGGGATGTACGTCGCCAGCTGGCCGCGGCCGACCTCGGGCGCGGCGGCCTCCTGCGCGCGCCGCAGCGCGTCCTCGATCTGCACGTCTACTGCTCGAGCCGGCGCAGCGCGCGACCCTGCGAGCCCCAGAGCTCGCCGGTCTTCCTGGCCCACCCGGAGACGTCGGCGTCGGGGATGCTCGCGAGCTGGTGGGGGTCGTCGTCGAGGTCGTAGAGCTCCCACTCCCCGTCGCCGCGGTGCTCGATGTAGACCTCCGAGCCCTCCCGCAGCATCGCCCACTCGAGGTGGGTGTTCTCGACGAGCAGGCGGCGTCGCCAGGCGGACCAGTTGCCCGACCTCAGCGGTCCGAGCATGGAGCGGCCGTCGAGGTCGCGCCCGGTGTCGGGGTCGAGCCCGGCGATGTCGAGCGCGGTCGGCATCAGGTCGACCTGCGAGACCAGCGCGTCGACGTTCGCCGGCTCGACGCCGGGACCGCGCACGGCGAACGGGATGCCCGCCGCCTCCTCGTAGGGCTGGCTCTTGCTCAGCAGCCGGTGCTCGCCGAGCAGGTAGCCGTTGTCGGAGACGAAGAAGATCCACGTCCGCCGGAGCTGGCCGGTCTCCCGCAGCACGTCGAGCACGCGACCGATCTGGTCGTCGACGTCCTGCAGCTCCTCGAGCTTGCCCTCGTAGATCTTCTGCATCTTGCGACGGTCCTGCCGCGGCAGGTCGCGCAGCCACGAGGGCTTGTCGCTCATGTCGGCCTCGTTGAGCGCCGGCGGGTCCCACTCGACGCCGTCGAAGTCGTCGGCGTGCTCGGCACTCGGCGTGTACGGCCCGTGCGGGGCGGTCGGCGAGAAGATCGCGAACCACGGCGTGTCCTCGTGGCGACGGACGAACCGGCGCAGCCGCTTCGCGGCGAACCGGTCGAACTCCCGCTGCCCCTCGACCTTGCGCACCGTGCCGTCGACGTTGACGCGCGGGTCGTCGATCATGCCGTCGAGCAGCGTCACCCAGCGGTCCCAGCCGGGGGCGACGTACGTCGGGTCCTGGGCGACGCCGTTCATGTACTTGCCGAAGTAGCCGGTGGCGTAGCCGGCCCCCTTGATCCGGGTCGCCGCGGTGTCCAGGTCGAGTCCCTGCGCCACGAACGGCTGGTGCGGTCATGTTGCTGTCGCACCCGTGGTTGTGGGGATAGCGACTGGTCAGGATCGAGGCGCGCGCAGGCCCGCACAGCGGCATGGCGCTGTAGCCGTTGCGGAAGTGCACGCCCTTGCGCACCAGGCGCCGCCAGGTCCGGTCCATCGACCGCAGCGTCGAGCGCATCTGGTCGTCGGTGATGATCCAGAGCACGTTG
>CAWCGM010000012.1:0-31307 GCA_963795095.1 uncultured Actinomycetota bacterium
ACGTCTACCTGCGCTACTTCGCGCTGGCGTGAGGTAGACACCTTCCATGCGCACCCTCGTCACCGGCGGCACCCGCGGCATCGGTGCCGCGATCGCGCTGCGGCTCGCCCGCGACGGGCACGACCTGGTGCTCGGCTACGCCCGCGACGACGACGCGGGCCGAGGAGGCCCGGCTCGCGGTCGAGGACGCGGGCGCCGGCTGCCCGTGGTCCGGGCCGACCTGACCGATCCCGACGGCGTGGACCGGCTCTTCGCGGCGGCCGGCACGGCGGCTGACCGGCGTCGTCAACAACGCCGGCGCCACGCTGCACATCGGCCCGCTCGCCGAGACGCCGCCCGAGGTGGTCGCCGCGACCGTCGACCTCAACCTCACCTCGGCGCTGCTCGTCGCCCGCGCGGCGGTGCGCGCCCTCGGCACGTCGTACGGCGGGCCGGGCGGCGTGATCGTCAACGTCAGCTCCGGCGCCGCGACACTCGGCTCGCCGGGGGAGTACGTCCAGTACGCCGCCGCCAAGGCCGGTGTCGACGCGCTGACCATCGGGCTCGCGCAGGAGGTCGCGGCCGACGGCATCCGGGTCGTCGGCGTCGCGCCCGGCATCGTGCGCACCACGATCCACGCCGACGCCGGCGAGCCCGGCCGGGTCGACCGGGTCGGCCCGCTGGTGCCGCTCGGCCGCGCCGGCGAGCCCGACGAGGTCGCCGACGCGGTCGCCTGGCTGATGAGCGACGAGGCGTCGTACGTCACCGGCACGACGCTGCGCGTCGCCGGCGGCCGCTAGCGCGCGAGCCGCTCGATCTCGTCGACGACCTCGGCCAGCGGTCGCGAGGCGTCGACGGCGACGCCCTCGGGCAGGTCCTCGCGGCTCGCGTGCAGGCGCAGCACCAGCTCGCGCTCCTCCGGGTCGGCGCCGAACTCGTCCGCCGGGCGTGCCGCGAGCCGCTCGACCAGCATCTGCCGGTCGAGCTCCAGCACGACGACCTCGTCGAAGAGGTCGACGAAGCGCGCGTGGTTGCGCGACCCGCCGCAGAAGAAGGTCACCGGGGTGCTGTGGTCGGCGACGATCCGGCGCACCTCGGCCACGTCCCAGACGTGGTGCTCGTGCTGGAACCCGGGCAGGGGCTCACCGGTGACCGGGTCGCCCTGGTAGGCCAGCACGCGGTCGCCGTGCACGACGTGGTGGCCCCGGCGCTCGAGCTCGGTGGCCACCGTCGTCTTGCCGGCGCAGGAGACGCCTTCGACGAGGTAGTTGCGCACGCCCACGGAACCAGTATCAAGTATTGCCAGCGAAGTGCCGCTTCGTTGGCCGAATCTGCCGTGGGGTCGCTGTGAGCGCCGACACTACGGTTGCGCCATGAGGGTCCTGCTCGCACTCGGCGGCAACGCCATGACGAACGCCGACGGGCGGGCGCGCCCGGAGGACCAGATCGCCGCCGCCCAGGTCGCGATGGCGGCGGTCGCGGGCCTCCTCGAGCACGACCACGACGTCGTCATCACCCACGGCAACGGCCCCCAGGTCGGCAACCTCCTGGTGAAGAACGAGCTGGCTGCCGCCGTCGTACCTCCGGTCCCGCTGGACTGGTGCGGTGCGCAGACGCAGGCCACCCTCGGCTTCGTGCTGATGGACGCGCTCGACCGCGAGCTCGCCCGCCGGTCCGTCGACCGCCGCAGCGCCGCGGTCGTCACGCGCACGCTCGTCGACGCCGACGACGAGGGCTTCACGACACCCACCAAGCCGATCGGCCGGCACCTCCCCGAGGCCGAGGCGAAGCTCCTGATGGGCCACGGCGAGACCTGGCAGGACCGCGGCGAGAAGGGTTGGCGCCGCGTCGTCGCCTCGCCCGAGCCGCGGGAGATCCTCGACGCCCCGGCGGTCCTCGCACTGATCGAGGCCGGATTCGTCGTGGTGGCCAACGGTGGTGGAGGCATCCCGCACGTACGCCGTCCCGACGGTTCGCTCGCCGGTGTCGAGGCCGTGATCGACAAGGACCTCGGCGCCGCCCTGCTCGCCGACACCACCGGTGCCGACGTGCTCGTCATCGCCACCGACGTGCCCCACGCCGTCATCCGCTGGGGCGAGCCCGACGCGGAGCCGCTCGGCCGCGTGACGGTCGCCGAGCTGCGCGCCCACGCTGCCGACGGCCACTTCGCGTCCGGGTCGATGGGCCCCAAGGTCGACGCCGTCTGCCGCTTCGTCGAGGCCACCGGGCGCACGGGGATCATCACCAGCCTCGACCAGATCACCGCAGCGGTCGCCGGCGACGCCGGCACCGTCGTCGTACCCGCCTGACCAACCCCACCGAGAGGAACAGCCGACATGCCCAGCGCCATCGAGGTCCGCAAGGTCCCGATCCACTCCGTCGCCGACGCGTCGGAGCTCACCAAGCTCATCGACGAGGGCACCATCGCGGCCGACCGCGTCTTCGCCATCATCGGCAAGACCGAGGGCAACGGCGGCGTCAACGACTACACCCGGATCATCGCCGACCGCGCGTTCCGCGAGGCGCTCGTCGCCAAGGGCGCCGACCCCGAGCAGGTCAAGGGCGTCCCGATCGTGTGGTCGGGCGGCACCGACGGCGTGATCAGCCCCCACGCGACGATCTTCGCGACCACTGACGTCCCCGAGGACGACCCGTCGCGCGAGGAGATGCGCCTCACGGCCGGCTTCGCGATGAGCGAGCCGCTGCTGCCCGAGGAGATCGGCTACGTCGCGATGATCGAGAAGGTCGCCGCCGGCGTGAAGGTCGCGATGGAGCGCGCCGGGATCACCGACCCCGCCGACGTCCACTACGTCCAGACCAAGACCCCGCTGCTGACGATCCACACCATCCGCGACGCCAAGTCGCGCGGCAAGACCGTGTGGACCGAGCACACCCACGAGTCGATGGACCTCTCCAACGGCACCACCGGCCTCGGCATCGCCGTCGCCCTCGGCGAGATCGACATGCCCACCGACGCCGACGTGATGCACAACCGCGAGCTCTACTCGGCCGTCGCCTCGTGCTCGTCGGGCGTCGAGCTCGACGTCGCGCAGATCGTCGTCGTCGGCAACGCCAAGGGCGTCGGCGGTCGCTACCGCATCGGCCACTCCGTGATGAAGGACGCGCTCGACGCGGACGGCATCTGGGACGCCATCCGCTCGGCCGGCCTCGACCTGCCCGAGCGCCCGCGCACGAGCGACCTCGACGGCAAGCTCGTCAACGTCTTCCTCAAGTGCGAGGCCAGCCAGGACGGCATGGTCCGCGGCCGCCGCAACGCGATGCTCGACGACTCCGACGTGCACTGGCACCGCCAGATCAAGGCGTGCGTCGGCGGCGTCACCGCTGCGGTCACCGGCGACCCGGCTGTCTTCGTGTCGGTCTCCGCTGCCCACCAGGGTCCGGAGGGCGGCGGTCCCGTCGCCGCCATCGTGGACATGTCCTGAACTGATCCACAGCCCTGCGCGGGGCCGACGGGCAACTGTCGGTCCCGCGTGATGGGGTGTGAGCTGTGAGTACGACGACCCGCTACCGGCTGGTGGCCCCCGACCGCTCCGTCGTGGTGCCCGAGCTCGACGAGCACCAGCAGCGCGTGGTCGACCACGAGGGCGGCCCGCTCCTCGTGCTGGCCGGCCCCGGCACCGGCAAGACGACGACGCTCGTCGAGGCGATCGTCGATCGGGCCCACGCGGGCGGCGGCGTCCTGGCGCTCACGTTCTCGCGCAAGGCCGCGGAGCAGATGCGCGACCGGGTGACCGCCCGGATGGGTGCCACCACGACGGCGATCACCTGCAGTACGTTCCACTCCTTCGCCTACTCCCTCGTGCGGCGCTACGCGCCGACCGAGCTCTACGCCGCCCCGCTGCGCCTGCTGTCGGCACCCGAGCAGGACGTAGTGCTGACCGAGCTGCTCACCACGGCGCCGGAGTCGGTCGTGTGGCCCGACGGGCTCAGGGCGGCAGTCGGCACTCGTGGCTTCGCGCGCGAGGTGCAGGACGTCCTCGCCCGCGCCCGCGAGCGCGGTCTCGACCCGCAGGACCTCGTGGACCTCGGGCGAGCCGAGGGACTTCCGGTTTTCGAGGCGGCAGGTCTGTTCATGGAGCAGTTCCTCGACGTGATGGCGGCCCAGAGCGCGATCGACTATCCCGACCTCGTCGCTCGGGCGGTGATCGAGGCGACCCGCCACCGCGAGGAGCTGCGGGCGGAGTTCGGCCACGTCTTCGTGGACGAGTACCAGGACACCGACCCCAGCCAGGTCGAGCTGCTGCGCCAGATCTGCGGCGACGGTCGCAACCTGACCGTGGTCGGAGACCCCGACCAGTCCATCTACGGCTTCCGCGGTGCGGAGGTGCGCGGGATCCTCGACTTCCCGCGTGCGTTCCCGCGCCACGACGGCAGCCCCGCCGACGTCGTCGCGCTGGGCACGACCCGACGCTTCGGCTCCCGCCTTCTCGCCGTGTCGCGGCGGGTGGCCGGTCGGATCGCGGTGAGCGGCTCGATCCCCGTCGAGACTTTCGAGCGGTTCCGCTCGCCCGAACCGGCCGGCTCGGAGTGGGGCCCCGGTCACGTGGACGTGCTCACCTTCGACACCCAGCGCGCCGAGGTCGAGCACATCGCTGACCTCCTGCGCCGCGCGCATCTCGAGGACGACGTGCCGTGGGGCGAGATGGCCGTCCTGGTGCGATCGGGTCGTGCGTCCGTGCCGCCGCTCCGACGCGCGCTCGTCGCAGCCGGAATCCCGGTCGAGGTTGCCCGCGACGAGGTGCCCCTCGTGCGCGAGCCCGCGGTCGTGCCACTGCTCGACGCACTCCGCGTCGTGGTCGACCGGGCCGTCGACGATCCCCAGCACCCCGACTTCGTGACCTCCGAGCGGGTGGAGGCGCTGCTCGTGTCACCGCTCGGCGGCCTCGACGCGACCGACCTGAGGGGACTTGCGCGTGGCCTCCGAGCCGCCGACGACACCGGGGCATCGTCCTCGCAGCTGGTGCGCGCAGCCGTGCTCGACGGTGCCCGGCTCGACGGCGTGGACGGCGTCGGGGTCGGCAAGGCGCGTCGCCTCGCCCGACTGTTCGCCTCGGCCGCCGAGGTCGAGGAGTCCGGCGGCACAGTCGAGGAGGTGCTCTGGGCACTGTGGTCCGGCACCGAGTGGGGGCTGCGGCTGCGCGTGCTGACCGAGCGGGGCGGCCATGCCGCCCGGTTGGCGCACCGCGACCTCGACGCCGTGTGCGCGCTTTTCGAGACCGCCGCCCGTGCCGAGGAGCGCACCCGTCGGTCGTCCGTGGCAGAGTTCCTCCACATGCTGCGCGCCCAGCAGATCCCGGGCGACACCCTCGCCGACAACGGCGTACGCGGTGAGTCGGTGCGGCTCCTCACCGCCCACCGTTCCAAGGGCCTCGAGTGGCGCCTGGTGGTCGTCACCCACGTCCAGGAGGGCGGCTGGCCGGACCTGCGCCGTCGCGGCAGCCTGCTCGGCGCCGACCGGATCTCGCGCGACGGCCTGCTGCCGGAGGTGACCCGGGCGGCGATGCTCGCCGAGGAGCGCCGCCTGTTCTACGTCGCCTGCACCCGTGCGCGCCAGCGCCTGGTCGTCACGGCCGAGAAGTCGCCGGACGACGACGGAGAGCAGCCCTCGCGCTTCCTCGCCGAGCTGGGCCACCAGCCCGTCCACGCCGTCGGGCGACCGGTCCGTCCGCTCTCCCTCCCCGGACTCGTCGCCGACCTGCGCAAGGTGCTCGGCGACCCGGAGTCGCCGCCCGGTCTGCGCGACGCAGCCGCCGAACGCCTCGTGCGGCTCGCCGACACGCAGGTGCACGGTCGTCCGGTCGTGGCCGCGGCCGACCCCGGCACGTGGTGGGGGATGCGGGCGCTCTCGCGGTCCGAGCGCCCGGTGCGACCCGACGACGCGCCCGTGGCGCTGTCGGCCAGCGCGCTCGAGGGCCTGCTGACCTGCCCGGCCCAGTGGTTCCTCGCGCGGGAGGCCGGAGGTGAGCAGACCAGCTCGGCCAGCCAGGGCTTCGGCAACCTCGTCCACGCCCTCGCCGACCGGGTCGCGCGCGGCGAGATCGCCCAGCACGGCGACATCGCCGAGGCCGTCGACGACCTGATGTCGCACGTCGACCAGGTGTGGGACCGCCTCGCGTTCCGCACGCCCTGGTCGCGCTCGCGCGAACGCGTCGCGCTGCACGCCGCCCTGAGCCGGTTCCTGGCCTGGCACCGGCGCCCCGGTGCGGCGACCCGCGTCGAGACCGAGGTCTCGTTCCGCGCGGAGGTCAGCCTGCCCGACGGGCAGCGGGTGCTCCTCAACGGTCGCGCCGACCGCCTAGAGGTCGACGACGCCGGCGACGTCGTGGTCATCGACCTCAAGACCGGCAAGTACCTCCCGACCGACAAGTCCCTGCCCGACAACCCCCAGCTCGGCCTCTACCAGTACGCCGTCGACGCCGGAGCCGTCGACACCCTGCTCGGCGGCCCGACGGCGGCGGCGGGCGCCGCCCTGGTCCAGCTGCGTGCGGGCACCGACCTGCCCAAGGTGCAGCAGCAGGCACCGCAGGTGCCCGACGCCGAAGGGCTGCTGACGATCGAGCGCCAGCTCATGCACGCAGCCGCCGTGGTGCGGGCCGAGGACTTCGTGGCGCGGCCCGGTCCTCACTGCGACCGTTGCCCGTTCCACGCCGTGTGCCCAACCAAGTCCTCCGGATCGGTGCTCTCATGACCACGCTCGCCATGCCCGCGGCCGACATCACCACCCCCGAGCAGCTGCGTCAGGTGATGGCTGCCGACTTCGTCTTCAGCGACGAGCAGTTCCGCGCCATCACCGCCCCCCTGGAGCCGGCCGTGATCATCGCCGGCGCCGGCTCGGGCAAGACCACGGTCATGGCGGCGCGCGTGGTCTGGCTGATCGCGACCGGCCGCGTCGCTGCCCACGAGATCCTGGGTCTGACCTTCACCACCAAGGCCACCGCCGAGCTCGCCACCCGCATCCGCGACAACCTCTCCCGCGCCCGTCTCATCGACCCCGCTCGTCGGCGCCCGGTCGACGAGGAGCCCGAGGAGGCCGACGAGCCCACGGTCTCGACCTACCACTCCTACGCCGCCAACCTCCTCGCCGAGCACGGGCTCCGGATCGGGCACGAGCCCGACTCCCGGCTCATCGCCGACGCGCTCCGCTACCAGCTCGCCGGGCGGGCCGTGCAGCGCCACGTGCGCCCGGTCGACCACCTCACGGACTCCCCGCCCCACGCGATCGCCGGCCTGCTGGCGCTCGACGGCCAGCTCAGCGAGCACCTCGTCGAACCCGATGTGCTGCGCGCCCACGACGCGTCCGACCGGGTGCGCTTCGAGCAGGGCATGGCGGGGGAGTCGCGCAAGACCTACCTCGAGCGCAACCTCAAGGCGATCAGTGCCATCGACCGCCGCGCCGAGCTGCTCGACCTCATCGCCGGCTACCGCGCCCTCAAGTCCGCAGCTGGGCCTGGTGGACTTCTCCGACCAGATCGCCCTCGCCGCGCGCCTGGCGCAGGAGTGCCCCGAGGTCGGCGAGGCGGAGCGCGCCAAGTTCAAGGTCGTGCTGCTCGACGAGTACCAGGACACCTCCGTGGCGCAGGCGATCATGCTGAGCCGGCTCTTCTCGGGCCCCGACGCGGAGCACGGCCGCGGCCACGCGGTGACGGCGGTCGGCGACCCCAACCAGGCGATCTACGGCTGGCGCGGCGCATCGGTCTCCAACATCCTCGACTTCGACAAGGACTTCCCGGCCCGCGAGGGCCGCGCCCGGCGCTTCACCCTGGCCGTCAACCGGCGCTCCGACCGCCGCATCCTCGAGACCGCCAACCACCTCGCAGCCACGCTCTACGACACCACGCCCGACTCGGGCCGGCTCGTCGCGGCCGACGACGCGGGTCCGGGCGAGGTCGGGGTGAGCGTCCACGCGACGTGGGACGACGAGCTCGACTGGCTCGCCGACCGCGTTCGCCGTGCGCGCGAGGAGATGGAGGAGCCGGTCTGGCGTGGCATCGGCGTGCTCACCCGCGACAACTCCCACGCCGCGGCGGTCTTTGACCGGCTCAGCGCAGCACGAGATCCCGGTCGAGATCGTCGGGCTCAAGGGCCTGCTCCGCCTGCCCGAGGTGGCGGAGGTCGTCGCCATGCTCGACCTTGATCGGCGACGTCACCGCCAACGCCGACCTGCTCACCGTGCTCAGCGGTGCACGGTGGGCCGTCGGGCCGCGCGACCTCGCCCTGCTGGGCCGTCGCTCGCGCGACATCGTCGGCAGGCTGGGAGGTGACGGCGACGCGGTGCCGCTGGAGGCCGAGCTGCTCGGTGCCGTCGACGGGGTCGGACCCCACCGAGATCGCCTCGCTCTCCGACGCCCTCGCCGACCCCGGCGACCTCCCCTACAGCCCCGAGGCGCGCGAGCGCTTCGCCCTGCTGTCCGATGAGCTGCGCCGCCTGCGCCAGGCGGCCGGCGAGCCCCTCCTCGACCTCGTCCGACGCATCATCGATGTCACGGGGATCGACGTCGAGCTCGGCGTCGTCGAGCTCGCCGGCAGCGGCGGCGCGCCGCGACAACCTCGACCTCTTCGTACAGGCCGTCTCCGAGTTCCAGGGACTCGACGGCCAGGTCACGCTGTCCGCCCTGCTGGCGTGGCTCGAGGCCGAGGACGAGTTCGGCCAGGGCCTCGACGTCGGCCACGCCGAGCGAGGCCGACTCCGTCAAGCTGCTCACCGTCCACCGCGCCAAGGGCCTCGAGTGGCACACCGTCTTCCTCGTCGGGGTCTGCGAGGGACGGTTCCCGACCAGCCGGGACGCTCGACCTCGCTCACCGTGCCGCACGTGCTCCCGGTCGCCCTGCGCGGGGACAGCCACGACCTCGCGGTGCTGCGCGGTCACACGCCCGACGACATCGAGAAGTTCAAGAAGGAGACCAAGGCGCGCGACGCCGTCGAGGAGCTGCGGCTCGCCTACGTCGCGTGGACCCGGGCCAAGCACCACCTCTTCGTCTCTGCATGGTGCTTCGCGCCCCACCGCAAGACCGGCACCGGCCCCTCGGCCTACGCCCGCGCGACCCGGGAGGCGATCGAGTCGTGGGGCGGCGCCCCGGAGCACTGGCAGGACTGCCCGCAGCGCGGTGATGCCAATCCCTACGACGCCGTCGTCGCCGACCTGCCCTGGCCCATCTCGCACCACACGCCCGAGGTCGAGCGCCGGCACGAGGCCGCTCGCCTGCTGGAGGCCGTCCGGTCCGAGGGATGGCAGCCCACCCCCGTCGACGACCTCACTCGTGCAGGAGCGCGTCGAGGCATGGGACCGCGAGATCGACCGCCTGGTCGCCGAGGCGTCCCGCGGCGAGGACGATGACCGCGACGTGCTCCTCCCCAGCAGCCTGTCCGCCACCGCGCTCGGGCGGCTCCGTGATCGTCCCGAGGAGTTCGCTCGCGACCTCGCTGCGCCCGATGCCGCGACAGCCGGTGTCGCAGGCGCGGTTCGGCACCCGCTTCCACGCCTGGGTGGAAGACCGGCTCGGCCAGCAGCAGCTCCTGCTCGACCCCGACGACCTGCCCGGTCGCTTCGACTCCGGCATCGAGGACGACGCCGACCTCGCGGGTCTCCAGGACGCGTTCGAGTCACGGCCCTTTCGGTGACCGCGCCCCGCACGCGGTCGAGGCGCCCTTCTCGCTCGTGCTCGCAGGCCAGGTCGTCCGCGGTCGCATCGACGCGGTCTACGCCGAGCCCGATGGCGGCTTCCTGGTCGTCGACTGGAAGACCAGTCGCCACGAGAGTGCCGACCCCCTCCAGCTCGCCCTGTACCGCCTCGCCTGGTCCGAGCTCACCGGCACGCCGCTCGAGGAGGTCCGCACGGCCTTTCACTACGTGCGCACCGGCCGCACCGTCGAGCCGCCCGACCTGCCCGACCGCGCCGGCCTCGAGCAGCTCCTCGACCTCTGAGGTCCTGCCCGAGCGGTGAGTGAGGCGGATTCCGGAGCCGCCGGATCCTCCTCATCCACCGCTCCTCGGCGCGCCGTCGTACGGCCCGTCGCGGGCGGTGCGTGAGGCGGATTCCAGGACCGCCGGATCCCCCTCAGCCACCGCTCCTCGGCGCGCCGTCGTACGACCCGTCGCGGGCGGTGCGTGAGGCGGATTCCAGGACCGCCGAATCCCCCTCAGCCACCGCTCCAGCGGTGGTCCAGCCACCTTCCCGCGCCAGGCAATGTGGCTCCACCACCGCCCGCCGGCGCGTCGTACGCCGACACGCTCCGAGCGGTGGTCCAGCCACACTTCCTCGCCAGGAAGTGTGGCTCCACCACCGCTCGAGCTGGCAGGGGTACGTCAGACGAGAGCAGCCGTGAGCGCGATCTCGACCATCTCCCCGAAGGTCTGCTCGCGCTCCTGCGAGGTCGTCTCCTCGCCGGTGACGATGTGGTCGGAGACGGTGCAGATCGCGAGCGCCTTGCGG
This sequence comes from uncultured Actinomycetota bacterium, assembly GCA_963795095.1. Lineage (GTDB taxonomy): Bacteria > Actinomycetota > Actinomycetes > Propionibacteriales > Nocardioidaceae > Nocardioides. The sequence continues at coordinate 10,432 of CAWCGM010000012.1, forward strand.
CCGTGCTTCGCGGCGAGCGTGTAGAGCCCGCTGGCCTCCATCTCCACGCCGAGGACGCCGTACTTCACCATCTCGCCGAGCAGCTCGGGGCGGGCGGGGTAGAACGAGTCGCTGGAGAAGATCAGGCCGACGTGGAAGGGCGAGCCGCCCTCGCGCGACTCGGCCGCCTCGACCGCGCCGCGCAGCAGCCCGAAGTCGGCGACCGGTGCGTAGTCGAGGCCGTGGAACGCGATCCGGTTCATCGAGGAGTCCGTGCAGGCGCCGGACGCGATGATGACGTCGCGCACACCGACGTCCTCCGTGAGCGCGCCGCACGAGCCGACCCGCACGATCGACTGCACGTCGAAGTCCTGGAACAGCTCGTTGACGTAGATCGCCATCGACGGCTGCCCCATGCCCGAGCCCTGGACGGAGACCGGCTGGCCGCTTCCACGTGCCGGTGAAGCCGTACATCCCGCGCACCTCGCTGTAGCAGCGGGCGTCGTCGAGGAAGGTCTCCGCGATCCACTTCGCCCGCAGCGGGTCGCCGGGCAGGAGGACGGTGGGGGCGATGTCGCCGGGCTGGGCGCCGATGTGCGTGCTCACGCCGCGCACGCTACCGACTAGCGTGGGAAAGCGTGAGCTCCGAGCGCCTCCTCCCGCACGCCGCCCTGTCCGCGCACGCGCACAACCGGATCGGCCTGCGCCGCACCGACTCCGACTGGCTCGACGCGCGGATGGCCGACCCCGCGACACGGGTGCTGGTCGTCGCCGGCAACCGCCTGCGCCCCGCCGACGGTGCCGTCGAGTGGGTCGCGCCGGACGATGCGCCCGACGGGACGCTGGTGCTGCTCGGCGACCACGACGACGTCGTGCACGTGGCCGTCATCGTCGCGCCCGAGGACGCCCCCGGCGACGCCGAGGAGTGGGTGCCGCTGCGCGACGTGCTGACCCTGCTCGCGGACGGTACGCCGGACCAGGCGCCGCTCGTCATGCACGCGATCGGGCTGGCCGAGTGGCACCACGCGACGCGCTTCTGCCCCCGCTGCGGAGGCACGCTGGTCAGCCGCGCCGCGGGCCACGAGCTGCGGTGCACGCAGTGCGACCGGGCGCAGTTCCCGCGCACCGACCCGGCCGTGATCATGGCGATCACCCACGGCGAGGGGGACGACGAGGCGATCCTGCTCGGCCGCAACCGGGCCTGGCCGGCCGGTCGCTGGTCGACCCTCGCCGGGTTCTGCGAGCCGGGGGAGACCCTCGAGGACGCCGTACGCCGCGAGGTCGACGAGGAGGTCGGCGTGCGGGTCGGCGAGGTGAGCTACTTCGGCAGCCAGCCGTGGCCGCTGCCCGCGAGCCTGATGCTCGGGTTCACCGGCCGGGCGACCAGCACCGAGATCGACGTCGACGGTGCCGAGATCGAGGAGGCGCGGTGGTGGACGCGCGCCGAGTTCGAGGCTGCCGGCCGCGCGGGCGAGATCGTCGTGCCGCGGGGGATCTCGATCTCGTCGTCGCTCATCGAGAGCTGGTTCGGTCGCCCGCTCGACGGACCGGGCTGGGACTAGCGGGTCAGTCGCCGGTCAGTCGCACTGGTCGCAGATGCCCGTGGCGGGCATCGCGATGTAGCAGCGGGGGCACAGGTTGTCGACGATCCGGTCGCTCGCTGCGACGCGCGGACGCGACGGCGTGCGGGGGGCGGCCGCCGCACGCGGCGTGCGTGGCGTGGTCGACCGCGTGCCCGGCACGCGCTGGGGAGCGGCCGGCGAGTCGTCGCGGATGTCGAAGCCGAGCCGCGTCAGCGCCTTGCTCGCGGCTGCCGAACCGCCGGGGATGTCGGCCGCGGTGAGCGTGCGCCCGGTCGCGAGGCCGTGGGCGATCCCGGCGATGGCGGCGGCGTCGTACTCCCGGCCGTGGTGCAGCAGGACGTGGGTGGAGACGCTTCCGTGCACGAGCATGTAGTTGCCCCCGCCCGCCGAATCCCAGGTCTCGATGGCGGTGAGGACGTGGGGACGGTCGATCGAGTTCAGCAGGGACACGTCAGCAGGCTATCTCCGCAGGTACGGCGGCGTGCGGCCAGCCTCATGAAAGCGACGCCAGCCGGTCCTTGACCTGGGCCACCGACGGGTTGGTGAGCGTGCTGCCGTCGCTGAACAGCAGGGTCGGCACGGTCTGGTTGCCGCCGTTGGCCTGCTCCACGGTGAAGGCGGCGTCCGGCTGCTGCTCGATGTCGACGATGTCGAAGGTGATCCCCTCGCGGTCGAGCTGGCTCTTCAGGCGGTGGCAGTAGCCGCACCAGGGCGTGGTGAACATCGTGAACTGGTTGTCGGACATGTCTGGTCCAACGACGCCGCCGCCGCGAGCATTCCCGGCCACGGGGCTGTGGAGAGCGGCCGGCCGGCTGTCGGCCCCGGCGCATAGGGTTGGCGCGTTCGTCCACCCACCCCCGCCAGGAGCCGACCTTGCTCGAAGCGCTCGACCCCGAGCAGCGACAGGTCGCCGAGGCGCTGCGCGGTCCCGTGCGGGTGCTGGCGGGCGCCGGGACGGGCAAGACGCGCGCCGTCACGCACCGCATCGCCCACGGCGTGGCCACCGGGGTCTACGCGCCGACCGAGGTGCTCGCGCTGTCCTTCACCACCCGGGCTGCGGGGGAGATGCGCGAGCGGCTCCGCGCGCTGGGTGCGCCGGGCGTGCAGGCGCGCACGTTCCACTCCGCTGCGCTGCGCCAGCTCCGGTTCTTCTGGCCGCGGGTGCACCAGCGCGAGCTGCCCGAGCTCACCCAGTCCAAGCTGGGGATGCTCGCGCTCGCCGCCCGGCGCCAGCGGCTCGCCACCGACCAGGCCACGCTGCGCGACCTGGCCAGCGAGATCGAGTGGGCCAAGGTCAGCAACGTCTCCCCGGACACCTACGCCGCGCTCGCCCGGGCTCGCGGCCGCTCGGTCTCCGGGCTCGAGCCCGAGGTCGTCGCGCGGGCGTTCGGCGCCTACGAGGAGGTCAAGCGCGAGCAGGGCCGGATGGACATGGAGGACGTGCTCCTCTTCGGCGCCGGCCTGCTCGCCGACAACGAGGCCGTCGCCGCGCAGGTGCGCCGGCAGTACAAGTGGTTCGTCGTCGACGAGTTCCAGGACGTCTCGCCGCTGCAGCACGCGCTGCTCGACCTGTGGCTCGGCGGTCGCGACGAGCTCTGCGTCGTCGGTGACCCGGCCCAGACGATCTACTCGTTCGCCGGCGCCGACGCGCGCTACCTCCGCGAGTTCACGAAGTCCTTCCCCTCGGCGACCAGCGTCGAGCTGGTCCGCAACTACCGCTCGACGCCCGAGGTGGTGGCCGGCGCCAACACCCTGCTGGCCGGCACCGCGAGCCAGGGCGTCGCGCTCGTCGCCCAGCGGCCGGGCGGCGCGCGGATCACCTACCGCGAGGCGACCGACGAGGTGGCCGAGGCCGACGCCGTCGCCGACCGGATCGCCGCCCTGCGCGCGCAGGGCACCCCGGCCAGCCGGATGGCGGTGCTGGTGCGGATCAACGCGCAGTCCGAGCGCTTCGAGGAGGCGCTCGCCGCGCGCGGCCTGCCCTACGTCGTACGCGGTGCGGCGCGGTTCTTCGACCGGGGCGAGGTGCGGCAGGCGATCACCCTCGTCCGGGGTGCGGCACGCAGCGGCGAGGGGTCCGGGCCTGTCGCCGAGGCGGTCCTCGCGGTCCTGTCGCAGATGGGTCACTCCGTCCAGCCGCCGGAGGGCAGGGGAGAGGTCCGCAACCGGTGGGAGTCGCTCCAGGCCCTGGTCGACCTCTCGGCCGACTTCGCGCGTGAGCAGCCCGAGGCGTCGCTCGGGGACTTCGTCGACGACCTCGACCGCCGCGCCGGCGAGCAGCACGCGCCGGTCGCCGACGCCGTCACCATCGCGACCATCCACTCCGCCAAGGGCCTCGAGTGGGACGCCGTCTTCGTCGCCGGCATGCACGAGAAGATGATGCCGATCTCGCAGGCGCAGACCCCGGCCGAGGTCGAGGAGGAGCGCCGCCTGCTCTACGTCGCGATGACCCGTGCCCGTGACGAGCTCACCGTGTCGTGGGCGAGTGCCCGCGAGCCGGGCGGCCGTGGCAACCGCAGCGCGTCGCCGTTCCTGGCGCCGCTGCTCGACGGCGCACCCGGTGTCTCGTCGCAGCGCCGCGAGCGCGGGAAGCGCAACCGCGCGGCGATGCGCTGCCGCGAGTGCGGGGGCTCGCTGTCCACGCCTGCGGAGAAGAAGATCGGTCGCTGCGCCGACTGCCCCGCGTCCTACGACGAGGCGCTCTTCGAGCGGTTGCGGGAGTGGCGGCTCGACGCGGGCGACGGAGGACAGCGTGCCGGCCTTCGTGATCTTCACCGACGCGACCCTGCAGCTCATCGCCGAGCACTCCCCGGCGGACGAGAAGGGGCTGCGCGCGATCAGTGGAGTGGGCCCGAGCAAGCTCACCAAGTACGGCGACGAGGTGCTCGCGCTGGTCGCCGACGCGTCCAAAGGATGATTCCGGGAAGTTTTTCCGGTAATACCCATAAAATCGTTTGCCCCTGACGCAGCGCAGGGTCTAGCGTTCTCGCAACAACCCGATGCGCATGGGATCCCTGACACGGATCCGCGCCTGATGCCCCGAAGGAGGTGGCCACCATGGAGAACTACACGATGACGATGACGGCTTGGACGCCGTCCTTCGGCATGTCCACCCTCGGCCGCCCCTGCGCACACTCGCGCGCCTTCGGCGCCGGCGTGGTGGTCGTCCAGGGCGACGCCGCCATCGTTCGCATCAAGGGCGATTTCCCGGGTTCTCCTGCCTGGAGTCCGTCGACATAGGTGACTCACCTACATCGGCAGCCTCCAGGCCGCGGAACCCGACACCGGGATCCGCGGCCTTTCTGTTTGTCCAGTTCTCATCAACCCGCGATCAGGTCAACGAGTAGGAGGTGAATACACATGACCATCAGCGTTCTCGACCGCAACCGAGCTGCCGATGCCAAGACCCAGAAGGAGCCCCAGGCCCCGCTGGGAGCACTGCACGACGCAGCCGCCGGAGTGGATGAGGAGTTGCTGCCCTGCCGCACAGGCGACGCAGAGCTGTGGTTTGCCGAGTCCCCCGCGGACGTGGAGCACGCCAAGGCCCTCTGCATCGCCTGCCCCGTGCAGGCGCTGTGCCTCGACGGAGCCCTCGAGCGGCGTGAGCCGTGGGGCGTCTGGGGAGGCGAGCTCTTCCTCCAGGGCGTGGTGATCCCGCGCAAGCGGCCGCGAGGCCGGCCCCGCAAGTCCGACCAGGTTGCTCACGCGGCCGAGCAGAAGCAGAAGGACGGGGCCGCCGCGTAGGCGCCACCGCGTACTCACTCCCACTCAGGAAACACAAGGAACACCACCTCACATGAAGACCTACCGAAACGGAAGCAACGACATGAATCTCATGCATGAAGAACTCGCACGCGCGCAAATGACCGCGCGCCTGGGAGAGGCGCACGAATTGCGTCGTGGCCACCAGCTGGCCATGGCACGTCGGATGAGCCGCAAGGCCGAGCAGGCCGCGCAGCAGGCGCGTCTCGCCCTCGCCCGCGCGCTCTGATCCACTCACCTGATCGCGGGTGGGCACAGCACGAGCCGGTACGTCGTCACGGTGACGACGTACCGGCTCGTCGGCATTGCGGGAGTAGCGTCGGCCGCGTGAGCGAGGACGAGACGGTCACCTGCAGCTATTGCGGGGCGCAGGCGCCCGTGGTCGAGGCGCTGAGCTGGACCACCGCCGTCGAGCGGGGCCGCCAGCAGCGCTTCTGCGTCAGCTGCTCGCGGGAGAACCTGCGGGCGATGGAGGGCAAGCTCGACAGCGAGTGGTGGTGACCCGCCCGCTCGGTCAGGCCGTGTCGAACCAGGCGCAGCCGCAGTAGGGATGGCGCTCCCACCGCCGCTGCGTCGGGAGCGGCTGGTGGTCGTGGCGCCACGACGTCAGCCAGGTGTGCGGCGGCTCCCCGGCGGCCCAGGCGGCCAGGTCCCGCGCAGCCGCACCGGCGGCGAGGGCCAGCAACGGGCGGGCGACCTCCTCCGCAGCAGGCGCCGGTCGGTCGTCGAGGACGGCCGCAGCCACGCACCGCGCGCACGGACCCACCCCGGGTGCGGCCCACGGCCCGACCTCGACGGACCACGGCGTGACCGCGACGAGCAGGTGGGGGAGCGACGCGACGCTCCAGTCGTCGACGGCGGGCGACACCTCGCGGCCGGGGGCGACGCTGATGCCGACGGGCGCGGCGGCCTCCACGGTGATCCCGGCGACCGCGAGTGCGGCCAGGGCCTGGGTGCGCCACACGGGCGGGCAGTCGAGCTGGGCGCGCAACCCGACGGCGTACGGGCTGCGGGAGAGCGAGAGCGGCATGTCTCGGACGCTGCCACGCGACGCGGCGCGGGTCGCCGTCACAGGGCAACTCCGCAGGGGAAATGCAGCAGCGGCGCCACCCGAGGGGTGACGCCGCTGCTAGATGCTCAAGGGGTGAGTCTCACGCCTTGCCGAGGATGCGGTTCAGGTTGGTACCGCAGACCGGGCAGACGCCCTTGGCCATCTTGGTGCCCTTGTCGTTGACGCGGATCTCGCCCTCCGCCTCACGCTTTTCCTTGCACTTGACGCAGTAGAATTCACCGCTCCAGGTCTCCGCCATGACGGCCTCCTTGCTTGTTGTTCTTGGTCGTCGCGACGGGGTTGTCTAAGGGGAAGCCCGCCGGGGATCCCGGGCGGCTGCCCGAGCTCCGTCGACGACCCTACGCCACGCGTGGCCCACGCTCACGCACCACACGCGCTGAGCGTGAATCCGGGTATCTCCACGCTCGGCCCGATCAGTACCCTCGGGGCATGCCAGAGACCCCTCCGACGCCTGCCCGACCTTCGCTCCACCTCCGCCTCGAGCGCCCGTCGGAGGGGGTCGTCCTGCTCACCCTCGACAACCCCGAGATGCGCAATGCGATGAGCGACGAGATGACCTCGTCGTGGGTCGCGGCGATCGACGCGATCGCCGCCGACCCGTCCGTGCGCGCGGTGGTCGTGACGGGGGAGGGGAGCGCGTTCTGCTCGGGCGGCAACACGTCGTGGATCGCCAGCGAGCCCGACGCGAGCGTCGACCGGCTGCGGTCGCGGATGATGCCGTTCTACCGGGCCTGGCTCTCGATCCGCCGGCTCGAGGTGCCGACGATCGCGGCGGTCAACGGGGCCGCGATCGGTGCCGGGCTCTGCCTCGCGCTGGCCTGCGACATCCGCTACGCCGCCGCCGGCGCCAAGCTCGGGCTGCCGTTCAACAAGCTCGGCATGCACGCCGGCATGGCCGGGACGTGGCTGCTGCCCAACGTCGTCGGCCCGGCCCACGCCCGCGACCTGCTCCTCACCGGCCGGGTCGTCGAGGCCGACGAGGCCCTGCGCCTGGGCCTGGTGTCGCGGGTGGTCGACCGCGACGGCTTCCTCGACGAGGTGCTCGAGACGGCCGCCGGCATCGCGGCCACCGCGCCCATCGCGAGCCGGCTCACCAAGATCGCGCTCGCCGACGGCGGCCACGCCGACTTCGAGTCGGCCCTGCAGTGGGAGGCGCTCGCCCAGCCGATGACCCTCGCGACCGCCGACCTGCAGGAGGGCATCGCCGCGGCGAAGGAGAAGCGGGCGCCGGAGTTCCGCGGCCGCTGAGCCACAGCGTCGTCCCGGGACGACAGAAGGGCCCCGCAGCCTTCGACGCCTGCCTTCCCCTGCTGACGTCGAGGAGCCGTGGGGCCCTTCTGGGGAGCACGCTAGGAGCCGCACCGCCGTCGGTCAACGGGTCGGTGTCCACGCCTGTGGACAGGGCTGTGGAGGGGGTGTGCAGTGGGCTCGGTGGTCGGTGGAGGACCGGCCGCGCGGTGGGGAGAGCCCTGTGGGCGACACGCCCGGCGCGTCGTCGTACTGTGCGGGTGACCAGCGCGTACGGCGCGAGCGGGGCTGTGGAGGAGAAACAGTGAGCGACCAGTCGGCGTCCGGCGAGGCCCGGGGACCGGTCGCCACCCTGCGCCGCATCGCGTTCCTCATGGAGCGCCAGCGCGAGGAGAGCCGCCGGATCGAGGCGTTCCGCAACGCCGCGCGCACGATCCTGCCGCTGCCCGAGGACGACGTACGCCGCCGCGCCGAGGCCGGCACGCTCACCGAGCTCGCCGGGATCGGACCGAGCACGGCCGCGGTGATCACCGACGCGTGCAACGGCGTGGTCCCCGAGCGCCTGGTGAAGCTGGAGAAGACCGCGGGTCCGCTCGCGACCGGCGGCGAGGAGCTGCGGGCACGGCTGCGCGGCGACCTCCACTCGCACAGCGACTGGTCCGACGGCGGCTCGCCGCTCGAGGAGATGGCCATGACCGCGATGGAGCTCGGCCACGACTACCTCGTGCTGACCGACCACAGTCCGCGACTCCGGGTGGCCAACGGGCTCAGCGCCGAGCGGCTCACCCGCCAGCTCGGCGTCGTCGATGCCGTCAACGAGCACCTGGGTGGGTCGTTCACCCTGCTCAAGGGGATCGAGGTCGACATCCTCGACGACGGGTCGCTCGACCAGACCGACGAGATGCTCGGTCGCCTCGACGTCCGCGTGGCGTCGGTGCACTCCAAGCTCCGGATGGACGCCGGACCGATGACCAAGCGGATGATCGGCGCGGTGCGCAACCCGCACACCAACGTCCTCGGTCACTGCACGGGGCGCCTGGTCACCGGCAACCGGGGCGTGCGCCCGCAGAGCCAGTTCGACGCGAAGGCCGTCTTCACCGCGTGCGCCGAGGAGGGCGTCGCGGTCGAGATCAACTCGCGGCCCGAGCGGCGCGACCCCCCGACCAAGCTGCTCGAGCTCGCGCGCGACCTCGGCTGCCTCTTCTCCATCGACTCCGACGCCCACGCGCCCGGACAGCTCGACATGCTCGACCACGGCGCCGCCCGGGCCACCGAGGCCGGGATCGACCCCGACCGGATCGTCACGACCTGGGAGCGCGACCGGCTGCTCGAGTGGGCGGCCGCGCGGCTCTGACCAGCGCGTCCGGCCCCCGCTGTGGGTGCCGAGGGTTAGGTTCGGCCCATGAGCGCGCGGATCCCGACCCCCGAGGTGGAGGTACGCCGCTCGCGTCGCCGCCGGCGCACGGTGTCGGCCTACCGCGACGGCGAGCGGATCGTCGTGCTCATCCCGGCGACCATGAGCAAGCGCGACGAGGCGACGTGGGTCGCCGACATGGTCAAGCGGATCGAGCGGCAGGAGCGGCGCAAGCTGCGCTCCGACGACGACCTGGTCGCGCGCGCCGCCACGCTCAACGACCTCTACCTCGGCGGGCTCGCCGTGCCGGCCTCCGTGCGCTGGGTGACCAACCAGAACGCCCGCTGGGGCTCCTGCACGCCGGGCGACCGGACCATCCGGCTCAGCGACCGGCTCCAGCAGATGCCGGGCTGGGTCGTCGACTACGTCCTGGTCCACGAGCTCGCGCACCTGCTCGAGGCCGGCCACACGGCCGAGTTCTGGGCCTGGGTCGACCGCTACCCGAAGGCCGAGAAGGCCAAGGGCTACCTCGAGGGGTTCTCCACAGGGGCTCGACTCGAGCCCGCCTCCCGGAGCAGTTCCCGAGTAGTTCTCCACGCGCGGTGAACAGCGCCCTCAAGGTATCCCGCAGCTTGCGGCTGACCGGGGGTAATTGAACGTTCCAGAACCTAATCTGGTCCAGACCGTTACCCGGGAGGATCCGAGACTTCCCGATCTGCTGTGGGGAATCTTCGTGACCGGAATCAAGCCGGAGCCGCCGTCAAGTCGTGCGTGCCGGCGCCTGGACCGTGCCTGCCATCGCCGTGGCAGCGACCGCGCCTGCGTTCGCTGCGTCGGCGGCGCGGACATGTCTGGCACTGGGACGGCATACGCACGAGGCGCAGTCGGGACGACGTAACCCTGATCAATGCGGTCACTCGATCCTGCAGGAACAGCGGCACGGGCCACGACGGCTCGTCACGTGTCACATCACCATCACCGTGTCGGATCTCGCCGCCGCAGACTTCGCAGCCTGCGCCTCCCGCGGGCTGGACGATCCAGCTCGACACGTCCGGTTCGACGATCGTCTTCACGACGACCACGATGCGCTGCGACGCGCGCCGACGACGTCGGTGCCACCGAGACGCTGCCGGTCCGTACACTTCTCGATCGTGCGAGGCAACAACGGCACCGGCACCGTCAATGATCGTCGTCGATCCGGGCGGTAACGGCATCTCAGGAACGTTCGGCGCCGCGCCTACACCTCAACGTCTGAAGAGACTCGCAGCCGCGCGACCGCGTCGCCGATCAGCCGCCGCATGTCCGGATAGATCTCCGGCAGCGCGTCGACCGGCCACCACCGCACGTCGAGCGACTCCTCGCTGACCCGGTGATCCGCACCGCGCGGCGCCGTGGCGAGGAAACGTACGTCCAGGTGGTGCACGACCGTGCCCGGTGAGCAGAAGAGGACCTCGTGCTCGTCGAGGTCGAGCGGCACCGGGTCGAAGTCGAGGTCGGTGAGCCCGGACTCCTCGCGCGCCTCGCGGAGCGCGACGCCGGCCAGGGTCGTGTCCTCCGGTTCGGGGTGACCGCCGAACGCCAGCCACACGTCGGCCTTGCGGTGGTGGTTGAGCAGCACCGCGTCGGCCTCCGGCGTCAGCACGATCGTGCCGGCGGTGAGGTGGTCGGGCAGGCACGCGCGCGTCATCGCGTCGGGCGTGGGCGTCCAGGTGGGCCACGAACCGGTCCCGCAGCTCCGCGTCGCGCGCGCTCGGAGGCGTCCACCCGGCCAGCACGGCCCGGGCGTCGGAGTGCAGCGTCACCGGGCGGGAGGGCCGTCGGTGCCGTCGCCGCCGTCGAGCAGGTCGCGCAGCCCGGCGTCGAACTCGTCCTCGGACAGCTCGCCCGGGGCGACCGAGTCCTCGCGGAAGCCGAGCGGGTCGTCGAGGTCGGCGGCGGTCGGGAGCAGGTGGGGCGACATCCAGACACCGTCGCGGGCCTCCGCGCCCTGACGCGTGCGGAGCGATCCCCACAGCACCGAGGCGTCGCGCAGCCGGCGCGGCCGCAGCTCGAGGCCGACGAGGGTGGCGAAGGTCTGCTCGGCGGGCCCGCCCGCGGCACGCCGACGGCGTACGGTCTCCTGGAGCTTGGCCGCGGCCGGCATCCGCTCCGCGGTGGCCTGGCTGACGACCTCGTCGACCCAGCCCTCCACGAGGGCGAGGGTCACCTCGAGCTTCTCGAGGGCGGCCTTCTGCGCCGCCGACGGCTCGGGGTCGAAGAGCCCGCCGGACAGGGCCTCCTGCATCGCGGCCGGGTTGGACACGTCGATGTCGCGCAGCTTGGACTCCATCCCGGAGGTGTCGAAGTCCATGCCGGCGCCGTACTCGGACACCGCGCTGATCAGGTGGTCACGCAGCCACGGCACGCCCGCGAAGAGCCGCTGGTGGGCGGCCTCGCGCAGCGCGAGGTAGAGCAGCACGTCGTCGGCGGTCACGTCGGGGACCTCCGCGGCGAACGCCTCGACGTTGGTCGGCAGGAGCGCGGCCTTGCCGGTCGGGCCGAGGGGGAGGCCGATGTCGGAGGCGCTCAGCACGTCGCCGGCCAGCGCCCCGAGGCCGCTGCCGACCTGGTTGGCGACCATCGCGCCGCTGGCCTTGCCGAGCATCGCGATCAGCGGCCCGGCGAGCTGGCGCATCTCCTCGGGCATCGCCTGGCTGAGGGCGGCGGTGGCGGAGCCGGCGATCGGCTCGACGAGCACCTTCCACACGTCGATGGTCTCCACGATCCACTCCGCGCGCGACCAGGCGGCGGTGGTGGTGACGCCCGAGGGGAACTCGGTGGTCGTGTCGAGCCAGTGGTCCGCGAGGCGTACGGCGTCGGCGACCGCACCCGACTGCGCCGACGTCACCGTCGGGTCGGGCTCCTGCGCAGCGGTCCTGCGCGCCAGGTCGGTGACGCTCTGCCAGTTGATGGGACCGTCGTGCGGGGCGAAGAACGACTGCATCTGCGCCATCAGCGCGCCGAGGTCGGGCATGCCGCCGCCCGCGCCGCCGAGGCCGCCCATCTGCGAGAAGATCTGCTCGAAGGGCGTGCCCTTGAAGGGGTTGTCGGACGAGTTCTCGTCGTCGGGGCCCTGACCGGGCGATCCGGGGCCTCCGGGAGTGTCACTCATGACGTCAACCGTACCCACCGCGCCCAGCCGTGCGACCTAGACTTCACGACGTGACTGACGCCCGACCTGACTCCGTGCGACTCGTGGCCATCCGGGACACCCCGCTCGACGTGTCCGAGGTCGTCGACGCCCTCGGCGACGACGGCGCCGGGGGACTGACCCTCTTCGTCGGGCAGGTGCGTGACCACGACGGCGGCAAGGGCGTCACCGCGCTCGACTACTCCGCGCACCCCTCGGCCCTCGAGCGGCTCGAGGACGTCTGCCGCCGGGTGGCGGCCGAGCACGACGTCCGCGGGGTGGCGGCCGTGCACCGGGTGGGCGAGCTGCGCATCGGCGACCTCGCCGTGGTCGTCGCCACGACCGCCGCCCACCGCGGCGACGCCTTCGCGGCCTCGCGCGCCCTGATCGACACGCTGAAGGCCGAGGTGCCGATCTGGAAGCACCAGGTCTTCGACGACCAGAGCGAGGAGTGGGTCGGCACGCCGTGACGCCTGCCGTCCGCGAGGTGCCGGCGACGCCTAGGCTCGCGCCATGGAGGTCCTGCTCTGGCTCGCGCCCGCCGTCGTCGTGACGGTGCTGGCGATGGCGTGGGTCTCCTGGGTCGGTCGCGACGGCCGCGGTGAGGTCGACCGCGACGTCGCCGTCGAGCGGCTGGGCAAGGCCCTCGGCAAGGAGCTGCCCGCCGGCACGCGGCGTACGTCCGCACCGGCGCGTGACCGGAGCACGGGCATCGCCGTGCGACCGAGCCACACCGGTCGCCCCACCTGACTGTCCGGGTAGTTGCGCACGTTTGAGAGAGTTGCGCCCATGAGTCAGCGGACCAGGGCGGGGCTGCTCGCACTGTGCCTGCTGGCCGTGCTGTGGGGAGCCGCCTTCGTCGTCCCGCTGCCCTACGTCATCTACCGGCCCGGCCCGACCGTCGACATCCTCGCCGAGTCCGAGGGGCAGGAGACGGTGCAGGTCACCGGGCACAAGGCCTACTACGACGACGGCGAGCTGCGGATGACGACCGTCTACGTCAGCACGCCGGAGGAGTCGGTCAACCTCCCCGAGCTGTTGCAGGCCTACTTCGCCGACGACGACGCGGTCTGGCCGAAGTCCTCGGTCTACGCGCCGGAGGAGACCGACGAGTCCAACGACCGCGAGTCGGCCGGTGCGATGGTCTCCTCGCAGGACACCGCCACCGCGGCTGCGCTCACCGAGCTCGGCGAGAAGCTCGACCCGATCGTCGACATCGTCGACGTCACCCCGGGCATGCCGGCCGACGGCAAGCTCAAGGTGCGCGACGTGCTGATCCGCGTCGGCGACACCGAGGTCACCGAGGCGCAGGACGTCCTCGACGCGATCGAAGGGGCGCCGCGCGGAGAGCCGGTGCCGTTCGTCGTACGCCGCAACGACAAGCAGGTGACCGTCGAGGTCACCCCGCAGGAGATGGACGACGGCGCCTACCGCGTGGGCTTCACCCCGGGGGTCGGGTTCGACTTCCCCTACCGGGTGAGCGTCAACATCCCCGACCGCATCGGTGGGCCGAGCGCCGGCCTGATGATGTCGCTCGCCATCTACGACACCCTCACGCCCGGATCGCTGACCGACGGTGCCGACATCGCCGGCACCGGCACCATCACGCCGTCGGGCGAGGTGGGGCCGATCGGCGGCATCCAGCAGAAGATCGCCGCCGCACGCGACGCCGGCGCCGAGCTGTTCCTGGTCCCGGCCGACAACTGCGACGGCATCGGGGGAGTGGACACCGGCGACATGCGGCTCGCCAAGGCGTCCACGATGCACCGCGCCGTCGAGACCCTGGCCGACTGGGTCGCCGACCACGACGCCACCCTCCCGAGCTGCAAGGACTCCGCCTGATGACCACCGACGCACCCGACCCCGCCGGCGCGGAGGCCCTGCCGGAGGACCCGGCGCTGGCTGCGGCCGTGCTGGAGATCGAGGCGCACGTCGCCCAGGACGGCTGGGACCAGCCGGCCCGCCTCTACGCCCTCGTGGACACCGCCACCCTCGTCTCGCAGGAGCCCGCCCTCGCGGCGGCGATGTCCATCGACGGCCCCGCCGACGACGGCTCCTTCACCTCCATCGAGCAGGAGGACCTCCCGCCGGGACAGCCCCTCGAGGAGGCGCTGCACACGATCGCCTGGCCCGAGAGCGTGTCCGGGTGCGCCGCGGTGATCGAGCGCCTGGTGCTCCCGCCCGACGTCGACGACGAGATCCCCGACGACCCGACCTCGGCCGAGCTGTTCGCCCGCGAGCACCCCGACCGCCAGGAGGTGCGGATGGTGGCCGGCGTGACCCGCGCCGGGGCGTCGTACTGCGCCCTGCGCCTGCGCGCCCACGACGACGAGCAGTCGGTCGTCAACGGCACCGAGCTGGTGCCCGGTCTCCTCGACCTCCTCCACGCCACCTTCACCGACGCGTCGACCGACGCGTTCCACGAGACACCCGAGCAGGGGCAGGCATGAGCAATCCCTTCGATCGACCCAGCGCCGGCAGCGGCCCCGACGGCCCGCAGCGGCCCGCAGGCAAGCGGCCGCCCACGGGGTCGCGCCGTCCCGGCGCCCTCGTCATCACCGCGATCGTGCTGGTCCTCGCCTTCATGCTGCTCAGCGGCTTCGCGTCCTTCTGGACCGAGCGCCTCTGGTTCAAGTCGGTCGACTACGGCAGCGTCTTCACGACCCTGCTGCTGACCCGCATCGGGCTGTTCTTCGTCTTCGCCGGCCTGATGGCCGCCACCGTGGCCGTCTCGATGGCAGCGGCCTACCGCTTCCGGCCGGTGCTGTGGCCCGGCATGCCGGGGATGCCCGACGACGGCATGGACCGCTACCGCGAGCTGCTCGCGCCGCGGATGACCTGGGTGATCGCCGGCGCCGCGATCGTGATGGGCCTGTTCGCCGGCGGCTCGGCGACCGGCCAGTGGCGCAACTACTCGCTGTGGCGGCACAGCCAGAGCTTCGGCACGACGGACCCCTACTTCAACAAGGACGTCGGCTTCTACGTCTTCGACCTGCCCTTCTGGCACTACGTCGTCGACTACGTGATGGCGCTGGCCGTCGTCGGCCTGATCGTGGTCGTGCTGGTCAACTACCTCTTCGGCGGCATCCGGCTGTCCGCGCGTCCCGGTGAGCGCCTCACCAGCGCGGCGCAGATCCAGGTCTCCGCGCTGCTCGCGCTCTTCGTCCTCGCCAAGGCCGTCGACTACTGGCTCGACCGCTTCGACCTGGTCACGAACTCCGGCTCGATCTTCACCGGGATGGGCTACACCGACGACAAGGCCGTGCTGCCGGCCAAGGAGATCCTCGCCGGGATCGCCGTGGTCTGTGCGGTGCTGTTCCTGGCCAACATCTGGCGCCGGACGTGGCTGCTGCCCTCGGTCGGGGTCGCGCTGTTCGCCCTGTCGGCGATCATCCTCGGGCTGATCCTGCCGTCGGTCGTCCAGGCGATCCGGGTCAACCCCAACGTCCCCGACCGCGAGGGCCGCTACATCAAGGCCAACATCGACGCGACCCGCGCGGCCTACCAGCTCGACAAGATCGACGTGCGCAACCTCGGCGGCACGGGAGTGGCCGTCGACGGTCGGCTCGACGCCCTGGACGGCATGACGTCCGGCATCCCGCTCGTCGACCCGCAGGTCGTCAGCGAGATCTTCGAGCAGCAGCAGCAGGTGCGTGCCTACTACTCGGTGCCCGACGTGCTGGACGTCGACCGCTACGAGATCGACGGGACCGACCGTGCGGTCGTGCTCGGCGTGCGCGAGCTCGACCAGAGCGGCCTGGCGGCGAACGACCAGAACTGGTCGAACCTCCACACCGCCTACACGCACGGCAACGGTGTCATCGCCGCCTTCGCCAACCAGCGCCCCGAGGACGACTCGGTGCAGCAGCCCGGCATCCAGTGGGCGGAGGGCGCGGAGACCGACGAGGACGCCCTCAGCCGGCTTGCCGGTTCGGATGGCTACGAGACCCGCGTCTACTTCGGCGAGCAGAGCCCGTCCTACAGCATCGTCGGGCTCGACCCGAACGGGAAGCCGGTGGAGTTCGACCTGCCGCGCGGTGATCGCAGCGAGGAGGACGTCGCCACCACCTACACCGGCGAGGCCGGCGTGCCGATCGGCGGCGTGTTCGCGCAGCTGCTCTACGCCGTGAAGTTCAGCGAGCCCAACCTGCTGCTCTCGAGCCGCGTGCACGACAACTCCAAGATCCTCTACGACCGCAACCCGCGCACGATGGTCGAGAAGGTGGCCCCGTGGCTGACGGTCGACTCCGACCCCTACCCGGCCGTCGTCGACGGACGGATCCAGTGGATCCTCGACGGCTACACCGTGACCGACAAGTACCCGCTCTCGCAGCGTGAGTCGCTGGAGACGATGACGGACGACTCGCTGCAGTCCGACACCGGGTTCCAGACCCTCCCGACCGACGAGATCAACTACCTGCGCAACTCGGTCAAGGCGACCGTCGACGCGTACGACGGCACGGTCCGGCTCTACGAGTGGGACGAGGAGGACCCGATCCTGCAGGCGTGGGAGGAGGTCTTCCCCGACGTCGGTGCAGCCCAAGAGCGACGATCCCCGACGCGCTGATGGAGCACCTGCGCTACCCCGAGGACCTCTTCAAGGCCCAGCGCTACCAGTTCCAGCGCTACCACGAGACGTCCGCCTCGGCGTGGTTCGAGGGCTCGAGCCGGTGGGAGGTGCCCAGCGACCCGCAGAGCTCCAGCAGCCAGCCGCCGCTCCAGCCGCCCTACCGGCTCTTCACCGACACCGGGTCGGGTGACACGTGGTCCCTGACCTCCGTCTACGTCCCGCGCGACAAGGAGAACAACCTCGCGGCCTACATGGCGGTCAACAGCGACGCCACCAGCGCGACGACTACGGCACGGTGTCGGTGCTGCAGCTGCCGAACGAGCCCACGCGGCGGGCCGCTGCAGATCGCCAACACGTTCGCGACCAACGAGGACGTCAGCCAGGCGCTGCTGCCGTACACGACCGGTGACGCCGACCGGGTGCCGGGCAACCTGCTCACCGTGCCGATCGGCGACACGTTCATGTACGTCCAGCCCGTCTACACCCGCCGCGACGGCGCCTCGAACTTCCCGATCCTGCGGTTCGTGCTGGTGTCCTACAACGGCAGCGTCGGCATCGGGACGAGCCTGGCGACCGCCATCGAGGACTCCCTCGACGGCGGCGGGTCGAGCACCGACCCGGAGGCGCCGACGCGAGACCCCGACGGAGTCGCCGACCGCGTCGCCCTCGCAGTCGCCGACCGACGACGCCGACGACGCCCGCCCGCCGGGTGGGACCCAGGCGCAGATCCGCGAGCTGCTCCGCAGGCCGAGGAGAAGTTCACCCAGGCCGACGAGGCGCAGCGCAACGGCAACAGCGTCGAAGTGGGCCCGGCTGATGGAGGAGGGTCGCGCGCTGATCGAGGAGGCCGTCCAGCTGGCCGGCTGACCCCGATTTGGGCGCACCACCACCGCGGCTGTAATGTTCTGTTCACCGACGCGGGGTGGAGCAGCTCGGTAGCTCGCTGGGCTCATAACCCAGAGGTCGCAGGTTCAAATCCTGCCCCCGCTACAAGAAGAAACAGCAGGTCAGAGGCGGTTTTCCGGAGAGATCCGGGAGGCCGCCTCTGACTGTATTTCGGCGCTCGTGGGCAACTCGTGGGCAGACCTCGCCGCGACCGGTCACCCGCTAGAGACTCGCCAGTCGTCGTCGATGGCGGCTCACCGGGCAATGTTCGTGCTCTCTGGCGCTTGGTGAGCGAGATGGTGAGCCCTCTGTGCTCGACGCTCACAGGACTCACCAGGCACGAGTGTCCGATGTCGTCCACGACCGACTGCCCTTTCCATGTACGGCCCCACAGGGACCGTGACACAGAGGAGGACGCGGACATGGACGTGTTGTTGATGAAGGTTCCCGAGGCAGCTGCCGCACTGGGCGTGAGCCGGGCCAAGCTCTACGAGCTCATCGCCTGTGGCGCGCTCCCCGCGGTCAAGGTCGACGGTTGTCGCAGGGTGCGCACGGAGGACCTGGTGTCGTACGTCAACAGGCTGAGCCCGACGAACTGAACCGGGGATCAGGACGCGCCTGTTAGACCGGGGGCGAGCCGACCCTCGGGCTACGACTGGCGTGCGGCAGAATGCGCTCGCCCCGACGAACAGGACTGACTTCCACCATGGCCACTGACTACGACGCCTCGCGCAAGAGCGAGGAGGAGCAGAAGGAGGACAGCCTCGAGGCGCTCCGCCTTGCTGCGACCGACAAGGACACGAACTCCGGCAAGATCGACGAGGACGAAACCGAGGCCGCAGAGTCCTTCGAACTCCCTGGAGCCGACCTGTCGAACGAAGAGCTCAGCGTCGAGGTGGTGCCGAAGCAGGACGACGAGTTCACGTGCTCCGTGTGCTTCCTCGTGCACCACCGCAGCGCACGAGTATCCGAGAGTCCGCTTGTCTGTCGCGACTGCGCGTAGAGGCGTTGTCGAGGGCCAAGGGCTCGACCACGGACGGGCATAGCGTCGATAGCGGCGGAGTGAAGCGCCTCGACAGCATGCCAGGAGCTTCCCTCGCTACTACATTGGGCTCGACCCCCAGAGGAGGCGAGCGATGATCGCGCGTATTGCTGTTTGGGAGCCGATGCCGGACGACGACCGCCAGTGGGTCATCGATGCGGCCAAAAACGTTCCGGGCGTGATGGACGCGTACCACCTTGTCGACCCCGCGACCGGGAATGGGTTGTCGATTGCGTTTTTCGATGACGATGTCGACGTCGCCGAGGTAAAGGCCGCAATCGCGAAGAAGGCGGACGAGATCGGCTGGCACGACGAACCTCGACCGGCGCCGAAGTCCGAGACCATCTACCGAGTGCTTCGACAGGGGTAACCCGCACTCCAGCCCTAGGTGCTCGATACTCAGTCCTCACCCGAACGCGGCGGGGTGGGCGTGCCCATTCGGCAGACCCGGATGCACGGTGGCCGCGACGCTGAAGCGATGCATTCCGCCACTCGAGCGGTCGCGACAATGACGCCTCAGCGGTGGTTCCTCAGGTTGACTTCAGTGCTGGGTGGGTGGCGGCGCTACTAGTCCTCATGCTGGACGTTGGACCGGTCGTCGCCGAGCGCATCCGCTCAGTCGGCCGACCTCTTGCCGTTGAAGTCCTGGGTGCCGTGTCCGGCCGTGGAGCGGCCCTCGCGCGTCATCGCGCCGGCCACGTGACGAGACTAGGCGCGTCCATCGACGCTAGACCCGTGTTGGTCGGCCAGATTCGTGATGCACAAGTGGTGATCCGCTCCCAGAACCGAGCGTCTCCGAACCCCCCAGGTATGAGGGAGGAGTAGAAGACCCGGTCCGGGATGGGTGGGTGACTCATCACTTTCGTCCCAGGGCCTCGTCGTCTGGCGTAGGCGGTCATGCCCACCCGGGACGTTAAGCAGTCAGCGTCCCGGGTGGTCGCACGCCAACAACGACCCTCAGCCGACACCTCGGCATATCAGGCGACCAGGCTCACCCCCGTCCCGCACCAATTCGGTCCCGAGGGGGTATCCGAAGCGATCGGTGAACGCCTAAAATCTCTCGTTCTGCGATCACGGGAGCCTTGGGAGGTGTGGTTGTGAGCGAGGTTGAGGACTACCTGGTCGAGTCTTTGCGATTAGATCAGACGCTGGCGGAGATAGCTGAGGACAACGATCGTCTCGTCCTCGCGCTGGCCGCGACCGGGGTGGAGAACGACCATCTCTATGCCGCGCTTGCGAACCGCCTCATCATCGGTCAAGCGCAAGGCCTACTCATGGAACGGCTCGACCTCGACGCCGGACAAGCCTTCGAGCACCTCAAGCGCGCCTCCATGCACCTCAACCGCAAGCTCATCAGCATCGCTGAGGAGATCGTGCGCACCCGAGACCTCCCGGACCTCGAATGAGCCAAGCCCGACCAGTGCCAAACTGCTACGAGGCGTGGCGCGACCTGCAGGACGTGCTCGAGGAGCGCGGCGCGCATGCTAGGCCGAGGCGCCGCACGCGGACGACCAAGACGTTGACGGTCGCACCTGACGAGCACCACGGGGGATGGGCACGTCGTCAGGCACGACCTCTTAAGAGGGTACGTGCGAGCGATCGACGGCGGCACCACTCCTAGTCGGTAGGACAAGACCCACCCGCCTCCAAACCATCTCGGGAACGGTTGGCGACGGGTGGGCCTCGGTGCTAATCGTCACGCTTTCCCCCGAACAGTGTGGCGGGGTGCACCGATGCGCCTCAGGCTAGGCGCGGCTTCAAACGCAGGACACCACCCTCAAGGGGGCAAAGCGGCTACCCCCTCGGCGATGTCCGCGCCAAACCGCGTCATGCACAGACAGCGCTGCCGTCTTACGCTTCAGGGCCACTTTGGGGAGTGGATTCCACGAAGAGCCGCCCACGGACCCGAGACCGTGGGCGGTTCTGTGTCTTGATGACGAATCAGGAAACGGCGTGCAGCCAGCGGGGCTCGATCCACCGGCCGCGGTGCAGGGCTGCGCCGCCCCGATATCGCGGCCATTTGGCACGCGTTCCACCGCCGCTCGCGGGGCCCCGTGCGTTGTGATGACGACTGGCCCCTCGAGGGCTCGCTTGCGCCAAGCGTCAATTAAGTCGAGAGCCTCGGACGCAGACCTCATGACCGCTCAACCGCCCGGCCAGCACCAAAAGCGTGTTCGCAGGCTCACGAGCCTCACCGACCGTCAGAGTAGTA
>CAWCGM010000013.1:0-46154 GCA_963795095.1 uncultured Actinomycetota bacterium
GGGCGGAGGGCAACGTCCGGACGTCCGCCCCCTTCTTCCTCAGCTCGATGGGCGCGCTCGTCGAGGGCCTCGAGATCGAGATCAGCGACGGCACGATCACCGGCGCCAGGGCCGAGCGGGGCGAGGAGGCGGTGCAGGCCCAGTTCGACCTGATCCCGCGCTCCCGACACCTCGGCGAGGTCGCGATCGTCGACGCCGACTCGGCCGTCGCCCGCACCAACCTCGTCTACAAGGACATGCTCTTCGACGAGAACGTCGGCTCCCACGTCGCCTGGGGGATGGGCTACACCGTCGGCATGGACGGCTCGCTCGACCTGTCGCCCGAGCAGCGGATCGGCGAGGGCCTCAACCAGTCCGACACCCACGTCGACATCGTGATCGGCAGCCCCGAGGTGCAGATCGACGGGATCCACGCCGACGGCTCGGTGGTGCCGGTGACCCGCGGCAACGAGTTCGTGCTGACCGACTGAGGGGGCAGACTGGACCGGTGAGCACGGTCCTGGTCGTCGACGGCGCCAACGTCGTCGGGTCCGTCCCCGACGGGTGGTGGAAGGACCGCGCCGGTGCGGCCCGCCGGCTCCACGAGCGGCTGCTCGTCGCCGACACGTCCTACGACGTGATCGTGCTGGTGCTCGAGGGGCAGGCCAAGGGCGGCGTACGAGCGGGGCGCGACGGGCACGTCACGACGGTGCACGCCTCGCGGGACGGCGACGCCGAGATCCGCGCGCAGGCCCAGCGGGCGGCCGGCACGGGGGCGGTGGTGACGGTCGTGACCGCCGACCGGTTGCTGGCGGCCAACGTCTCACCTGCGCAGGTGCTCAGCCCGTCGTGGCTGCTCGACCGGGTCTGACTCAGGCCCGGACACGGCAGTGGCGCCGCCCCCGAGGGCGGCGCCACCAGTGGTCGTACGTGTCAGATACCCAGGTTGAGCGCAGCGAGGATCTGGTTGAGCAGGTTGCTCAGCTGGCCGAGCAGGCCGGCGAGCGGGCCGCCGTCGAGCAGGCCGGCGACGGCGCAGAGCAGGTTGCCGAGGAGCTGACCGGCGCCGGCGACGGCGACGATGTCGAGCACCACGCGCTGCAGGCTGACCTGCAGGCCGAGGACGTTGAGGTCCAGCGGGCCGAGCACGAGGTTGAGGATGTCGCACGCGGCCGCGCGGTTCGCGGTGCGGGCGTCGGTCGTGGACTGGCCGTTGATCGACTTCACCGGCATCTTCTTGATCCCGGAGAACTTCGTGGTCGAGCCGTCTGCGTCGGTGATCTTGCCCTGCAGGAAGCCCTTGGCGTAGAGCACGCCGTCGCGCTCCACGAAGCGGGTCGGGGTGAACGAGCCGGTGACCTTGCCGCCCTCGGACGTCTTGCCCTTGACGGTGCTGGTGATCTTGCCGGCGTCGGACTTGCCGACGACCGAGCGGGTGGACGTGGTGCTGGACGTGCTCGAAGCGGCCGAGGCCGCGCCGATGCCGACCGAGGTGAGGCCGAGGGCCATCACGAGGCCGAGGACGCCGGTGGTGAGCGCCGTGGAGAAGCTTCTCGATGTGTAGGTCTTCATGTCGTACCTCCCAAGACGATGCCCGTCGCCCCACGGCTGTAGCCGTGGAGTCCGGTGCCGAACCTCCCAGGTCGGGGCGTTCGGGCCCCGGGCATCGATGTGAAGTTAGGTGGTCTGGACCGGGCTACCTACACCCCCACGGAGGGACGCCCTAGGGTCGGCCCCATGCGAGCGCAGCGATTTCGCGGACCGGTCCTCCCTGCGGGTGAGACACGCGACCTCTACGTCGTCGACGGCCGGATCACCTACGAGCCC
Organism: uncultured Actinomycetota bacterium; assembly: GCA_963795095.1. GTDB lineage: Bacteria > Actinomycetota > Actinomycetes > Propionibacteriales > Nocardioidaceae > Nocardioides. The sequence continues at coordinate 1,807 of CAWCGM010000013.1, forward strand.
CAGGCCGGTGCGGACACGGTCGCCGAGGGCTGGATCGTCCCCGGCCTGGTCGACGCCCACTGCCACCTCGGCCTCGACGACGACGGCGCCGTCGACCGCGACGCGACCGAGCAGCAGGCGATCGACGACCGCGACGGCGGAGCGCTGCTGATCCGCGACGCCGGGTCCGCCGCCGACACCCGCTGGATCCACGACCGTGACGACCTGCCGCGCCTGGTCCGGTGCGGGCGCCACATCGCAGCCACCAAGCGCTACATCCGCGGCTACGCCCACGAGGTGGAGCCCGCCGACCTGGCGACGTACGCCGCCCAGGAGGCCCGCAACGGCGACGGCTGGATCAAGCTCGTCGGCGACTGGATCTCGCGCGAGGAGGGCGACCTCGCGCCGTCCTTCCCCGCGGAGGCCTTCGCCGACGCGATCGCGGCCGCCCACGCCGAGGGCGCGAAGGTGACCGCGCACTGCTTCGGCCACGGCGTGCTGCCCGGCCTGATCGAGGCCGGGATCGACTGCATCGAGCACGGCACCGGCCTCACCGAGGACCTCATCGACTCCATGGTCGCCCACGGCACCCGGCTCGTGCCCACGGTGATGCAGCTCGACAAGTTCCCCGAGCACGCCGCCGCCGGGCAGGAGCGGTTCCCCGACTACGCCGCGACGATGAGCGATCTCTACGCCCGGATGCCGGCCACGATCATGGCGGCCTACGACGCCGGGGTGCCGATCTACGCCGGCTCCGACGGCGGCGGGATCAGCCGCCACGGCAACATCGCCGGTGAGATCGAGGCACTCGTGCGGATCGGGATGCCCGCCTTCGACGCGCTCGGGGCCGCCAGCTGGCGGGCCCGGGAGTGGCTGGGCGTCGACGGGCTCGAGGAGGGCGCTTCCGCCGACTTCGTGGTCTACGACCGCGACCCGGTGGACGACCTCTCCGTGCTCCGGACGCCGACGGCGGTCGTGCTGCGGGGAGTGCCGCGGGGCATCAGTCGAGGTCGATGACCGCGACGTCGGGCCCGGGCTCGTAGACCACCAGCGCGCAGTTGGTCTTCACCAGCTCCTCGCCGACCTGCTCGCCGGTGCGGCGGTCGATGACACGGCGCCAGATCTGGTTGCGCCGGTAGACCTGTCCGTCGCGGCGGAGGAACTGCTCGCGACGCGCCTCGACCTTCCACGAGTGGGCGGGGCGCACGTCGGTGCGGAGCTGGCCGTGCAGGTAGCGCTCACCCACCCAGGCGCGCAGCTGGAACGGGTGGTCGGTGTCGTTGCGCACGACCAGGTCGACGTAGTTGTAGACGATCGAGCAGCCCACGCCCCACGGCAGGACCCGACCCTGGTCGGGGAACGGGTCGAAGGAGTGCTCCGAGCGCTCGACCACCGTCAGCGGCGAGTGGAGCACCATCCAGTGCACGAGGTTGGCCAGCTGGCAGATCCCACCGCCGACACCGGCCTCCGCCGAGCCGTTCGACAGCTTCATCCCGTCGACGTACCCCTTGCGCCTGGTGCAGTTGCCCACCACCCGGTTGAAGGAGAAGGTCTCGCCCGGCGCGATCACGATCCCGTCGAGGCGCGAGGCGGCCAGCCGCAGGTTGGTGATCTTGTTGTGCTGGAGGTGCATCTGGTCCGCGTCGAGCTCGCGGAGCAGGAGCGAGCCGTGCTGCTGGAGCCGGACGGGGAGGTCGCGGTCGTCGCTGCGCCGTGCCCACATCGACGCGACCGGACCAGCCGTCCCGCACCCACTGCGTACGCCGTCGGGCGCGGTGCACCGCCATCGCCGCGGGCAGCAGCCACGGGTGCCGCTGCGTCAGCCGCGGGGGAGCGGTGAGGCGGGCCGGAAGCGCGAGGGGCTCCAGCTCGCCGACCGGGTGCGTGGTGGTCACACGGAGGAGACGCGCTGGCCGCCCGATTCGTTGCCTCACCCCGGAAACCGGTTTGTTGGGCGTCGCGGCGGTCACCGAGGATGGAGACATGAGCTCCCTCGTCGACCTGTACCCGCCCTTCGGCCTGCACGTCGTCGCCGGTCCGCTGGAGCTGCGCGGCCTGACCGACGAGCTCCTGCTCGAGGTGTGCGACCTCGCCGAGCGCGGCATCCACGACCCCGACGAGATGCCCTTCTACTTCCCCTGGTCGATGGCGCCGGTCGGCGAGCTCGGCCGCAACACGGCGGCCTACCACTGGAGCAAGCGCTCGACGTTCTCGCCGCAGGACTTCTGCCTCGACCTCGCCGTGCTGCTCGACGGGCAGGTGATCGGCTGCCAGGGCGTCGCCGCGAAGCACTTCCCGGTGACCCGGACCGGTGAGACCGGTTCGTGGCTCGGTCGCGAGTTCCAGGGCCGCGGGCTCGGCACGGCGATGCGGCAGGTGTTCTGCGAGCTCCTCTTCGACCACCTCGGCTTCGAGGAGATCACCTCCGCGGCGTTCGTCGACAACCCCGCCTCGCTCGGGGTCTCGCGCAAGGTCGGCTACGCCGAGACCGGGCTGACCCGGGTCAAGCGCCGTGACGGCGAGCTCGCCCACACCCGCGGCTTCGTCCTCACGCCCGAGGCCTTCGTCCGCGGCGACGTGCCGGTCGAGGTCACCGGCGCCGACGCCGTCCGCGCCTTCATCGGGCTCTGACGCCGGGCGATTGGTCGGCCACGGCGTACGTCTGGCAGAATCCGTCCTCGTGTCCTGCGCGCCCGGACCCTCTCATCCGAGCGTGCAGCGCCCATCGAGCAACCAGACCCGGTACCCCACCTGGCGAGGGTCGCTCACCCACGACAATTCCTGAGGAGACACCACAAACGTGGCCGTCAAGATTCGTTTGAAGCGCCTGGGCAAGATCCGGGTGCCGCAGTACCGCATCGTCGTCGTCGACTCGCGCAAGAAGCGCGACGGCAAGGTGCTCGAGGAGATCGGCAAGTACCACCCCAAGGAGGAGCCCTCGTTCATCGAGGTGACCTCCGACCGGGCGCAGTACTGGCTCGGCGTCGGCGCGCAGCCGTCCGAGGCCGTCGAGGCGATCCTCAAGATCACCGGTGACTGGCAGACCTTCAAGGGTCTCCCCGGCACCGAGGGCACCCTGAAGGTCAAGGAGCCCAAGCGGTCCAAGCTCGACATCTTCAACGAGGCCCTCAAGGAGGCCGCCGCCGAGCCCAAGGGCGCCGCGACGACCACCAAGAAGAAGGCCGAGAAGAAGACCGAGGCTCCGGCCGCCGAGGCTGCCCCCGCCGAGGCTCCGGCCGCGACCGAGGCTCCGGCCGAGGTTCCCGCGGAGGTCCCTGCTTCTGAGACCCCCGAGGGTGCTGCCGACGCCGCTGAGGCCGAGGAGACCGTGACCGCCGAGGACGCCGGCAAGAGCGAGGCGTGAGCGACGTGCTGGCCGAGGCTCTCGAGCACCTGGTGCGTGGCATCGTCGACCACCCCGACGACGTCGTGGTCCGCGACAAGCAGATGCGTCGGGGCTCGATCCTCGAGGTCCGGGTGCACCCCGACGACCTCGGCAAGGTGATCGGCCGCAACGGCCGCACCGCGACCGCCTTCCGCACCGTCGTCTCGGCCCTCGCCGGCCGCGGCGGTGCGCGGGTGGACTTCGTGGACACCGACCGCCGCCGCTGATCCCTCAGCACAGCCTGATCGACGGGCGCCACCCCACCGGGGTGGCGCCCGTCGCTGCATTTCGGGGCCGATAGCCTCGCCCCGTGAGCGCAGAGCAACCATCTGGCATCGAGGTCGTGGTCGGCCGGATCGGCAAGCCCCACGGCATCCGCGGCGAGGTCACCCTCGACGTACGCACCGACGAGCCCGAGCGGCGCTTCGCCCCCGGTACGACGTTCCGCGCCGAGGCCCCGGCGGGCGCCGACCGGCGCCCCACGTCGCTCACCGTCGCCCGCGCCCGCTGGCACCAGAGCACGTTGCTCGTCACCTTCGAGGAGCTCGAGGACCGCAACGCCGCCGAGGCCGTGCGCGGCACGGTCCTCCACGCGACGATCGGCCACGACGAGGTGCCCGACGACCCCGAGGAGTACTACGACCACCAGCTCGTCGGGCTGGCGGTCGTGGACCTCGACGGCACGGCGCTCGGCGAGGTGAAGGCCGTCGTCCACGGCTCCGCCCAGGACCTGCTGACCGTCCGCACCGCCGACGGCCGCGACGCCCTCGTCCCGTTCGTGTCGGCCCTCGTCCCCGAGGTCGACCTCGCCGCCGGCCGGCTGGTCGTCGCCGACCGGCCGGGCCTCGTGACGCCCTTTCCGGACGAGCAGGGCCCTGACGAGGACGACGGCGGCGACCCGTGAGGATCGACGTCGTCACGATCTTCCCCGACTACCTCGCCCCGCTGGAGCTCAGCCTCCCCGGCAAGGCGCGCGACAAGGGCCTGCTCGACCTCGCCGTCCACGACCTCCGCCGGTGGACGACCGACCGCCACCACACCGTCGACGACACGCCCTACGGCGGCGGCGCCGGGATGGTCATGAAGCCCGAGCCGTGGGGCCGTGCGCTCGACGAGGTGGCGCAGGGCGCGACGATCGTCTTCACGACGCCCAGCGGCGAGCCGTTCACCCAGGCCCTCGCCCACGAGCTCAGCGGCCACGAGCACCTCGTCTTCGCCTGCGGTCGCTACGAGGGCATCGACCAGCGGGTCGTCGAGCATGCCGCGACGATCGGCACCGTCCGCGAGATCAGCCTCGGCGACTACGTCCTCAACGGCGGCGAGGTCGCCGCCCTGGCGATCACCGAGGCGGTCGTACGCCTGCTGCCCGGGTTCATGGGCAACGCCGAGTCGCTCGTCGAGGAGTCGCACGCCGACGGCCTCCTCGAGTACCCCGTCTACACCAAGCCCGCCTCGTGGCAGGGCCGCGACGTCCCCGACGTCCTGCTCTCCGGCGACCACGCCCGGATCGCACGCTGGCGACGCGAGCAGGCCGAGCGCCGCACGGCTGACCGGCGGCCCGACCTCCTGCCGGCGACCGGCGCGATCGGCGGCCTCGCCGACCTCGACGTACGCCCTGCCGTGCCCGCCGACGCCGGCGAGCTCTTCACGCTCCAGCGGGCGTGCTGGCTCCAGGAGCTGGAGGCCAACCCGGGTGTGGAGATCCCGGCGCTGCGCGAGTCGCTCGACGACGTACGCCGTGGGCTGGACGGGTGGGTCGTGCGCGTCGTCCGCGAGCCGTCCTCGGGCCGCCTCGTCGGCGCCGTGCGCGGGAAGGTCGACGCCCACGGCGAGTGGGACATCGGCCGGGTCATGGTCGCCCCCGACCTCCAGGGCCGCGGCCTCGGCCGGGCCCTGCTCGAGCTGGTCCAGGAGCTCGCGCCGGAGGAGGTCGAGACCTACGTCCTCTTCACGGGGCAGGGTTCGGCCGACAACCAGCGGATGTACAAGAAGGCGGGCTTCCGGCTGCGCCCGGACCGGAAGGCGCCGCCGGGCGCGGTGGTGATGACGAAGAGGGCGACTCGGCGGATTTCCCGCTGACCCCTGCCTCTGGCAGACTTCTGCACTGGTCCGCTCGAGGCCAGGGTCGCCCGGACGCACCACGCTCACCGCGTGGCGCACCGCCCCGGGGTCCGCCGCACCGCACCTGCCACAGGGGGCGCACCGGCACGGCCGCACCGAGCACCAACCCGTACACCCCATCACCACCGATTCCGCGGCTGACCTGTGGCACTCGCGAGGAGCATTCATGACCAACGTCATCGCCGACCTCGGCAACTCCCTCAAGCGCGACGACGTCCCGGCCTTCCGCGCCGGTGACACCGTCAAGGTCCACGTCAAGGTCATCGAGGGCAGCCGCTCGCGTGTCCAGGTGTTCCAGGGCGTCGTGATCCGCATCCACGGCTCGGGCATCGGCCGCACCTTCACCGTCCGCAAGGTCTCCTTCGGCGTCGGCGTGGAGCGCACGTTCCCGATCAACTCCCCGATCTTCGAGACGATCGAGGTCGTGACCCGCGGTGACGTCCGACGCGCCAAGCTCTACTACCTGCGCAACCTGCGCGGCAAGGCCGCCAAGATCAAGGAGCGCCGCGAGGCGTGATCCCGACCAGGGACTGGTTAGTCTCTGCGCGTGACTTCCGATGACCGCGGTCCCTCGTCCATCTCCACGGACGAGGGACCGCGGTCTTCGCTTTCGGAGGACGAGTCGGGTCCGCGCCAGAAGCGCAAGCAGCTGCCCCTGTGGCAGGAGACGTTCCTGCTGCTCGGGGTGGCGCTGATCCTGGCGATCGTCATCAAGACCTTCTTCGTCCAGGCGTTCTACATCCCGTCGGAGTCGATGGAGCCGGGGCTCATCCTCAACGACCGGATCCTGATCCAGAAGGTCTCCTACTGGGGCGACGACGAGCCCGAGCGCGGCGACGTCGTGGTCTTCAAGGACCCGGGCGGCTGGCTCCCCCCCAACGAGAGCGCCGGGCCGAGCAACCCGGTCGCGAAGGTGATGGCCAAGATCGGGCTCTACCCGACCGGCGGGCACCTCGTGAAGCGCGTCATCGGCGTCGCCGGCGACACGATCGTGTGCTGTGACGACAAGGGCCGCCTGTCCGTCAACGGCCAGCCGCTCAACGAGGGCGCCTACGTCAAGCGCCTCGACGCCAAGTGCAACGGCCCGATGCCGACCGGCGGCAAGTGCGACGAGCAGTGGACGGTCGGGCCGATCCCCGAGGGCCACATCTTCGTGATGGGCGACAACCGCTCCCGCTCGGCCGACTCCTCGCAGAAGATGTGTCGCCCCGACGAGACCGAGTGCGTGCCGGGCGACGAGTTCGTGCCGGTCGACCTGGTCGTCGGCAAGGTCTTCGTGCTGCTCTGGCCCGCCGACCGCTTCCGCTGGAACACCCGTCCGGCCACGTTCGAGGACGTGCCGGACCCGTCCTCGTGAGCGGGTCGACGATGACGGCCCCCTCACCGCTGCCCGTTCCCGCGCAGGGGAGCGTGACCGTACGCCGTGACGCCGGGCTCTACGGCTACGAGCGAGCCCTGCGCCGCGCGGGCCTCGACCCGATCGCCGGGGTGGACGAGGCCGGTCGCGGCGCGTGCGCCGGACCGCTCGTGGCGGGCGCCGTCGTGCTCCCGCCCGGCAAGGCCGGCATCGTGCCGGGCCTGGCCGACAGCAAGCTGCTGACCGAGGCCGCCCGCGAGCGCGTCTACGCCCAGGTCGTCCGCCGCGCGCTCGCCTGGTCGGTCGTGGTGATCGACTCCGACGAGTGCGACCGGCTCGGCATGCACGTCGCCAACCTCGAGGCGCTGCGACGGGCGGTGGCCCGCCTCGGGACGCGTCCGTCGTACGTCCTCACCGACGGGTTCCCCGTCGACGGCCTCGGTGTCCCCGGGCTGGCGGTGTGGAAGGGCGACCGCGTCGCCGCGTGCATCGCTGCAGCCTCCGTGATCGCGAAGGTGACGCGGGACCGGCTGATGGTCGAGATGGACGGGACGTGGCCGCACTACGGCTTCCGGGTCCACAAGGGCTACTGCACCTCCGACCACGACGCGGCGCTCGCCGAGCACGGCCCGTGCCCCGAGCACCGGATGCGCTTCGTCAACGTGCGACGCGCCGCGGGACTCGAGCCGTTGGCGGAGGACGCGGCCACTAGGGTCAGCGATGAGTCGACGGAGGAGGGCGCATGAGCGCGGAGGATCTCGAGAAGTACGAGACCGAGATGGAGCTCACCCTCTATCGCGAGTACCGCGACGTCGTCGGCATCTTCAAGTACGTCGTCGAGACCGACCGCCGCTTCTACCTGTGCAACCAGGTCGACGTGAAGGCACGCTCGGAGAGCGGTGACGTCTTCTTCGAGGTCTCGATGACCGACGCCTGGGTCTGGGACATGTACCGCCCGGCCCGCTTCGCCAAGAACGTCAAGGTGCTGACCTTCAAGGACGTCAACGTCGAGGAGCTCGCTCCCCGGGAGATCGACCCGCCCAAGGACTGACCCGGCTGGCTCCGTTGTCGGAGTGGTGTGCCACCAACCGTCCACAGGTGGCCCGATCCGACCGCCTTCCACAGGGTCCGGGCCGGGCAGCGGTCAGGCGTCGGTGCGGCACGGTCTGCTGGTGCCTCCCGCACCGACCGGAAGGCACCCACGATGGCTCGACCCGCTGCCGCTTCACCGTTCACGCGCGACCCGCTCGCGGAGCACAACCGACTCCTCGGCGAGCGCGGCGAGACGATCGCCGCCCGCCACCTCGTGAGCCGCGGCATGGAGCTCGTCGACCGCAACTGGCGGTGCGACGCCGGCGAGATCGACCTGGTCCTCCGCGACGGCAACGTCCTGGTCATCTGCGAGGTGAAGACCCGGACGTCGACGGACTACGGCGATCCGCTCGAGGCGGTCGACCAGCGCAAGGCCGACCGGTTGCGGCGGCTGGGCGCCCGCTGGCTGCGCTCCCACGACTGCCATCCCGACGACATCAGGATCGACCTGGTGGGCGTCCTGGCGCCACCGGGGCGGCCGGTCGAGGTCGAGCACGTGGAGGGGGTCGGCTGATGGCGTTCGCCACGGCTCGGTCGCTGGCCCTCAAGGGTGCCGATGGGCACGTGATCGACGTGCAGGTCGACGTCTCCCCGGGACTGGTCAACACCACGATCATCGGGCGGGTCGACAAGAGCCTGTCCGAGGCGCGTGATCGGGTGCGAATGGCGATCAACAACGACTGCGGTCGTTGGCCGTCCACGAAGCGGGTGACGATCCTGCTGTCGCCGGCGGACCTGCCCAAGACCGGCACGCACTACGACGTGGCGATAGCCGTCGCCGTCATGGCCGCCGACAAGAAGCACGAGGAGCTCACCCCCGACCTGCTCGAGGGCTGGGCGTTCGTGGGTGAGCTGTCGGTCTCGGGCAGCCTGCGGCCGGTGCCCGGCGTGCTCCCGATGGTGATCGCGGCGAGCGCGCACGGCATCACCAAGGTGTTCGTGCCGGAGCCGCAAGCAGCCGAAGCAGGGCTCGTTCCCGGCATGACCGTGTTCGGGGTGCGCTCGCTCGCCCAGGTCTGTGCCGTCCTGACGGGGGTCGAGGTGCCCGAGGCCCTGCCCGTGGCCCCGGCCTCCTCGAGCCCGCTCGCGACGTGGCGCGGTGAGGACCGGCTCGCCGACCTGGACCTGCGCGAGCTCGACGGCCTCGAGGACGTGCGCTACGCCGTCGAGGTCGCCGCGGCCGGCGGACATCCGACGATGCTCATCGGGCCCCGGGGGACGGGCAAGACCTCCATCGCGGAGCGGATCCCCTCGATCCTGCCCGACCTGACGACGGAGCAGGCGCTCGAGGTGACCGCGCTCCACTCCGTGGCCGGCGCACTGCCCGAGGGCAGCGGGCTCCTCCACCGGCCACCGTGGTTCGCCCCTCACCACTCGGCGACGGCTGCGAGCGTGCTCGGCGGCGGCACCGGGCGGGTGCGTCCGGGGCAGGTGAGCCTGGCCCACCACGGCGTGCTGTTCCTCGATGAGTTCCCGCACTTCCGTGCCGACGTGATCGAGGCGATGCGGCAGCCGCTCGAGGCGGGCGAGGTCACCATCGCCCGGGGCGAGGAGTCCGCGACCTATCCCGCGCGCTCGCTGGTGGTGCTGGCGGCCAACCCCTGCCCGTGCGGAAACTTCCACGGCCAGTCGGGTGGCAGCTGCGAGTGCACCGACCCCCAGCGCGCCCACTACCGGCGCAAGCTCACCGGCCCGATCCTCGACCGCGTCGACATCTGGATGGAGGTGCGTCCGCAGGTGCCGCGTCGCTCGTCCTTCCGCCCCGAGCCGGAGAGCTCCGCCGATGTGCGTGCCCGGGTGGCAGAGGCGCGGCAGCGCCAGGCGCGGCGCTACCGCCACTGCTCCTGGCTGCTCAACGCGTCGTGCCCGGGTCCGGTCCTCGCCGAGCAGTGGCCTCTCGAACCCGCGGGTCAGCGACTCGTCGAGCGCGAGCTGTCGTCGGGCACGCTCACGCGGCGCGGGCTGACCCGGGTCCAGCGCCTCGCCTGGACCGTCGCCGACTGTGCGGGGGTCGAGCGGCCGGGGGAGCCCGAGGCCGAGATCGCCCTCGCCCTGCGCTCCGACGACGCCACCCGCTCGCTGCCCGCGCACGTCGTTCGGGCGGCGTCATGAGCGGCGTCCGACTCCGGTCGGTGCCGCTCGCCGAGGAGCCGAGGACGCCCGTGACCGAGGCGGACCGTCTCGCCCGAGTGACCCTGAGCTGCGGGGTGGAGCCCGGCGACGCTACGACGTCCGCGCTCGTCCTGGAGCTCGGCGCGGAGCGTGCCCTCGAGCATGCGCTGTCCGTGGGCGAGGGTGAGACGGGGGAGATGCTCGCGCAGAGGCTGGGAGAGGTCGATCCCGTCCGCCAGCTCGACCAGGCCGCGCGGTGCGGCATCCGCTTCCTCGTCCCGGGCGACCCCGAGTGGCCCGCCGGCCTCGACCAGCTCGACGACGCCGTCACCGATGCCGGGTTCGGCGGGACGCCTCCCGGTCTGTGGGTGAAGGGACCGATGCCCCTCACCGAGCTCGCCACGTCGGTCGCCGTGGTCGGCTCACGGGCAGCCTCCGTCTACGGAGTGGAGATGACGCGTTCGGTCTGCCAGCACCTGGCGCTCGCCGGTGTGCCGGTGGTCTCCGGCGGCGCGCTGGGCATCGACTTCGAGGCGCACGACGCCGCCCTGTCGGCCGACGGCGTGACGGCCGCAGTGCTGGCGTGCGGCGTGGATCGCGTCTATCCCGCGCAGAACCGGCTCTTGCTCCAGCACCTCGCTGCCGAGTTCGCCGTCGTGTCCGAGCAGCCGCCCGGTTCCGCGCCGACCCGACCACGCTTCCTGGCCCGCAACCGCCTCATCGCTGCGCTGACCCGCGGCACGGTGCTCGTCGAGGCAGCACTGCGGAGTGGAGCCCTCAACACTGCCGGCTGGGCCGAGAGCCTCCACCGGCAGGTGATGTGCGTCCCCGGGCCGGTCACCAGCTACACCTCGATGGGCGTCAACAACTTCCTGCGCGACGGTCGCGGCACGGTCGTCACGCACGGCGCGGAGGTCCTCGAGCTCGTCGGTGTGGCCGGGGAGCACCTCGTCGAGCCACCCCGCGGCGAGATGCGGCCGCGCGACCTCCTCACCCGGACGGAGCAGACCGTCGTGGAGTGGGTGCCGGTGAGCGAGCCGGCGGGGGTCGACTCGATCTCGCGTCTCTGTGGACTGCCGCTCCGCACGACCGAGGGCGCGCTGCGCCGACTGAGGTCGAAGGACCTCGTCGACCGGACCGAGGCGGGCTGGCGCCTCGTGCCTGACGGATGAAGCCTCCCCGCGCACCTACGCTGCACGGGTGAGCCAGGGTGAGGTCGACGCGACGGACGAGGGCATGCTGCCCGAGGCGTTCGCGCGGCTGCTCGGAGACTACGAGCGCCACCTCGTGTCGGAGCGCGACCTCGCGCCGCACACGGTCCGCGCCTACCTCGGCGACATCACCAGCCTGCTCGACCACTGCACCCGGCTCGGGATCGAGGAGATCACCGACCTCGACCTCCGCACGCTGCGCAGCTGGCTGGCCAGGCTCCAGACCACCGGCCGCAGCCGTACGACGATCGCCCGGCGCGCCACGGCCGCGCGCGTCTTCACCGCCTGGCTCCACCGGACCGGTCGGCTGCCGAGCGACCCCGGCGCCGCGCTGGGATCGCCCAAGAAGCACAAGACGCTGCCGCCGGTGCTCCGCCCCGACGAGGCCGAGGCCCTGATCCGCTCCGCTGCCGATCTCGCCGACGACGGGACGCCGGTCGGGGTGCGCGACGTGGCGATGCTCGAGCTGCTCTACGCCACCGGCATCCGGGTGGGCGAGCTGGTCGGCCTCGACATCGACGACGTCGACGACGAGCGCCGGGTCGTCCGGGTCTTCGGCAAGGGCCGCAAGGAGCGCTCGGTGCCCTACGGCACCCCCGCCGGCCGGGCGGTCGACCGCTGGCTGAGGTCCGGTCGACCCTTGCTGCGGATCGAGGGATCGGGAGCCGCGCTCTTCCTCGGCGCTCGGGGCCGACGGATCGACCAGCGCGCCGTCCGCGAGCTGGTCCACAAGCGGATCGCCGACGTCCCGGGGGCACCCGACATCGGCCCCCACGGCCTGCGGCACACCGCGGCCACCCACCTGCTGGAGGGCGGCGCCGACCTGCGCTCGGTCCAGGAGCTCCTCGGCCACGCCTCGCTCGCCACGACGCAGCTCTACACCCACGTGACGACCGACCGGCTGCGCCGGGCCTACCAGCAGGCCCACCCCCGCGCCTAGTCAGACCAGCCAGTCGAGCGGCCGGCGCCAACGCTCGAGCGGGGCAGCCCAGCCGGGTCCGCCGCCGAGGCTCGCCGGCTCCTCACGCCACAGCGGCAGCAGCCGCACGGGGCCATCGCCGACCAGCGACAGCGGGTCGAGGTAGACCTGGCCGTCCCCGCTGCCCTCGATGAGCCCCCAGTGCAGGCAGGCCGCCGGGAAGCAGTGGCTGTCGGTGACCGTGAGCCGGCCCAGCACCTGACCGGCGGAGACGACGTCGCCGGCGGCGACCGAGGCCACGACCGGCTCGTAGGTCGTCCGTCTCCCGCCGTGCACCACCGTGACCACCGGCTTGCCGCCGATCGACCCGGCGAAGCCGACGGTCCCGGGCAACGACGACAGCACCGCCTGGCCGGGAGCCCCCGCCAGGTCCACGCCGCGGTGCCCGGCGGCGTAGGGCGAGGGTGGCGGCTCGAAGGGGCGTACGACGTCCGGCTCGGGGGACAGCGGCCACACGCCGACGGGCTGCTCGCCCAGCGCCGCAGCGGGTGCGGCCGCACCGAGGAGCAGGGCGGTCAGGACGCTCAGGAGGATCCGCACCTGCCGATGATCGCCGGGGCGCGCCACGCGGGCGACGTACGCTCGTGATGCCTGTGGAGATGCCCCCGGACGGGCCGGTTGTGGACGGTTCCGGGACCGTCCGGCCACGCTCGTCCTGAGCGTGCGCAGCGATTCGCTCTGGGCGTGGCGCTGGCCTACGATGTCGGAAGCAGTCCTCATGGACTGACTTCGCACGTTCGCAGCCCGCGTCGGAATGCATCCCTGGTTCCGAGCCACCCGTGGACGTCGGCCCTCAGTTCCGCGCCAGCTCCAGGTCCATCGGAGTGGGTGCGGGTCGGACCGGCGTGTGAGCGTCAGGGCACCCGGCACCCGCCGCGTGCAGCAACTGAAAACCACACAGGAGTCACGCTCCCGGTCCGTCCTGCTTCAAGGTCGGGCACCGTTCGGTGAGCGCCTCCGTCATCACAGGAGAACCCATGGCAGTCGTCACCATGCGCCAGCTGCTCGAGAGCGGCGTCCACTTCGGTCACCAGACCCGTCGGTGGAACCCCAAGATGAAGCGCTTCATCATGACCGAGCGCAACGGCATCTACATCATCGACCTGCAGCAGTCGCTGGCCTACATCGACCGCTCCTACGCCTTCGTCAAGGAGACCGTCGCCAAGGGCGGTGTCGTGATGTTCGTCGGCACGAAGAAGCAGGCCCAGGAGGCCATCGCCGAGCAGGCGACGCGCGTCGGGATGCCCTACGTCAACCAGCGCTGGCTCGGCGGCATGCTCACCAACTTCCAGACCGTGCACCAGCGGATCAACCGCCTCAAGGAGCTCGACGACGTCGACTTCGACACGGTGGCCGGCTCGGGTCGCACGAAGAAGGAGCTCCTGCAGATGCGGCGGGAGCACGTCAAGCTCGAGAAGACCCTCGGCGGCATCCGTGAGATGACCAAGGTCCCCTCCGCGGTGTGGATCGTCGACACCAACAAGGAGCACCTCGCCGTCGAGGAGGCGCGCAAGCTCCGGATCCCGATCATCGGCATCCTGGACTCCAACTGCGACCCCGACCTCGTCGACTTCCCGATCCCGGGCAACGACGACGCCATCCGCGCGGTCGGCCTGCTGACCCGCGTGGTCGCCGACGCCGTCGCCGAGGGCCTCGTGGCCCGCTCGGGCGCCAAGGCCACCGACGGTGCCGAGTCCGTCGGCGCCGAGGAGCCCCTGGCCGAGTGGGAGCGCGAGCTCCTGCAGGGCGACGCCGAGAAGACCGCTGTCGCCGCGACCGGTGGCGACGCCGCCACCGAGGCCCCCGCCTCCGAGGCGACCGGCGCCGCTGCCGAGGCCCCGCAGGCCGAGGCCGCTGCCGAGGCTGCGACCGAGGCTCCCGCCGAGACCGAGGCTGCGACCGAGGCTCCCGCCGAGACCGAGGCTGCGACCGAGGCTCCCGCCGAGACCGAGGCTGCGACCGAGGCCCCCGCCGACGACCGAGGCTCCGGCCGAGGCCGAGGCCGCCGAGCCGGCCGAGAAGGCTGCAGCCAAGAAGGACTGATGACGGACGCCGGCCGCGGGGGAGACCCCGTGGCCGGCCTTCGCTCGTCCCCGCACGACCACCCCTGAACTGATCTGGATTTCGAGGAAGAAGGACCCATGGCTGACTTCACCGCTGCCGACGTCAAGAAGCTCCGCGAGCTGACCCAGGCCGGGATGATGGACTGCAAGAAGGCGCTCACCGAGGCCGACGGCGACTTCGACAAGGCCGTCGAGCTGCTCCGCGTGAAGGGTGCGGCCAAGGCCGCCGCCCGCGGCGCCGAGCGCGAGGCCGTCGCCGGTCTCGTCGCCACCTCCGGCAACGCGCTGGTCGAGCTCAAGAGCGAGACCGACTTCGTCGCCAAGAACGAGGACTTCATCGCCAAGGCCCAGCAGATCGCCGACAAGGCCAACGAGGTCAAGGCGACCGACACCGAGGCCCTCAAGGCCGCCGAGCTCGACGGCAAGACCGTCGGCGAGGTCGTCCAGGACCTGGCCATCACCATCGGCGAGAAGATCGAGCTGGGCGAGGTCGCCTACTTCGAGGGCACCACGGTCACCTACATGCACAAGCGTGCCGCCGACCTCCCGCCCGCCGTCGGCGTGCTCGTGGAGTTCGAGGGTGACGAGGCCGCCGCCCGCGCTGCCGCGATGCAGATCGCCGCGATGAAGGCCCAGTACCTCACCCGCGACGAGGTCCCGGCCGACGTCGTCGCGTCCGAGCGCTCCATCGCGGAGCAGAAGACCCGCGAGGAGGGCAAGCCCGAGCAGGCGATCGCCAAGATCGTCGAGGGTCGCCTCGGTGGGTTCTACAAGGAGATCGTCCTGCTCGAGCAGGAGTCGGTCACCGAGTCGAAGAAGTCGGTCAAGGCCGTCCTCGACGCCGCCGGCACGACGGTCAAGCGCTTCGCCCGCTTCGAGGTCGGCGCCTGACGCAGCACCACCCGATCACCGACGAGGGGTCGTACGCCGTGGGCGTACGGCCCCTCGCCGCATGTGCGGTCGTTGCGCGCACGCCGCCACACGTCCGGGTGGAGCGGGTTCGACCACCGACCCCACTGGCCGGTAGGTTTCTGGGGACCACCTGGCGTGTGTGAAGGGAACGATGTGACGGCGTACAAACGAGTCCTCCTCAAGCTCTCCGGTGAAGTGTTCGGGGGTGGTGAGGTCGGTCTCGACCTCGACGTCATCAACGCGCTGGCCAGCGAGGTCGCCGAGGTCGCCAAGTCCGGCGTCCAGATCGCGATCGTCGTCGGTGGCGGCAACTTCTTCCGTGGTGCCGAGCTCCAGCAGCGCGGCATGGAGCGGGCGCGCGCCGACTACATGGGCATGCTCGGCACGGTGATGAACTGCCTGGCCCTGCAGGACCTGATCGAGAAGCACGGCGTCGAGACGCGCGTGCAGACCGCGATCACGATGGGCCAGGTCGCCGAGCCCTACATCCCGCGCCGCGCGATCCGCCACATGGAGAAGGGCCGCGTCGTGATCTTCGGCGCCGGCGCCGGCATGCCGTTCTTCTCCACCGACACCGTCGCGGCGCAGCGCGCCCTCGAGACGCGGTGCGAGGTGATCCTGATGGGCAAGCAGGGCGTCGACGGCGTCTTCGACTCCGACCCGAAGAAGAACCCCGACGCCGTGAAGTTCGACGAGCTCAGCTACGACGAGTACCTCGCCCGCGACCTCAAGGTCGCCGACGCCGCCGGCATCGCGATGGCGCGCGACAACAAGATGGACATGGTCTTCTTCAACCTCTCCACGCCGGGCACCATCGGGCGCGCGGTGCGGGGTGAGAAGATCGGCACGCTGGTGACCTCGGCCTGACGCAGGCCGCGCCGCACCCGCACCCAGACGTACGACGAGAGAGAGCCGCTGTGATCACCGACGTCATGAACGATGCCGACGCCAAGATGGGCAAGTCCGTCGAGGCGACCCGCGAGGAGTTCGCCGCGATCCGCGCCGGTCGCGCCAACCCCGCGATGTTCGCCAAGATCACGGCTGACTACTACGGCACCCAGACCCCGCTCCAGCAGCTCGCGAGCTTCACCTCGCAGGACGCGCGGACGATCCTGATCCAGGTCTTCGACCAGGGCGCGATGCCGGCGGTCGAGCGTGCGATCCGCGACTCCGACCTCGGCGTCAACCCGTCCAACGACGGCAAGGTGCTGCGCTGCGTGTTCCCCGAGCTCACCGAGGAGCGGCGCAAGGAGTACATCAAGCTCGCGAGGGGCAAGGCCGAGGACGGCCGCGTCTCGGTGCGCAACGTGCGCCGCACGGCCAAGCAGGCGCTCGAGAAGCTCGAGAAGGACGGCGAGGTCGGCAAGGACGACGTCACCGGTGCCGAGAAGCGCCTCGACGCGGTGACCAAGACCCACACCGACAAGATCGACGACCTGCTCAAGCACAAGGAAGCCGAGCTGCTCGAGGTCTGAGCCTGCATCCATGACGACTTCCGAGCCGCCGATCGAGCCGTCCGAGGCGATCAAGAAGGACCACGGACGGGCCGGACGCGACCTCCGTGCCGCCGTCATCTCGGCCGTCGTGCTCGTCGCCGCGATCCTCGTGTCGCTCTTCTTCTGGAAGACGGCGTTCATGGGGATCGTCGCGGTCGCCGTCGTGGTCGCGGTGTGGGAGCTGCACCAGGGGCTGTCCGCCAAGGACATCGACATCCCCGAGCAGCCACTCATGCTCGGTGGCGTCGTGATGGTCGTCGTGGCCTACGTCTGGGGCGCGCCGGCGCTCGTCACCGCCACCGCTGTCACGGCGCTCGTGATCATGCTGTGGCTGCTGCGCCGCGGCGTCGAGGGCTACGTCAAGAACGCCACGGCCTCGGTCTTCACGCTCGTCTACGTCCCGTTCCTCGCCTCCTTCGTGGCGCTGCTGCTCGGCGAGGGCGGCACCACGCCGGCGTTCGGCCTCGACCTCGACGACCCCGGCGTGCGCGGGGTGATCACCTTCATCGCCATCACCGTGGCCTCCGACACCGGCGGCTACGTCGCCGGCGTCCTGTTCGGCAAGCACCCGATGGCCCCGGTCATCTCGCCGAAGAAGTCCTGGGAGGGCTTCGCCGGCTCGATGGTCGCCACGATCGCGGTCGGGGTGTGGCTGGTCACCTCGTTCCTCGGCGGTGACTGGTGGGTCGGCGTGATCCTCGGTGTCATCACCGCGGTGATGGCGACGCTCGGCGACCTCTGCGAGTCGGTCATCAAGCGCGACCTCGGCATCAAGGACATGAGCCAGGTCATCCCCGGCCACGGCGGCCTGATGGACCGTCTCGACTCGCTCCTCGCCACGATCGCCCCGATCTGGCTGGTGCTCTACTACCTCGTCTTCTGAGGCGTCCCGAGCAGATGGTGCTGCACCTCGTCCGCCACGGGCGCCCGCTGATGGTCCCCGGCGTGCCGGCAGCCGAGTGGGACCTCGACCCGGCGTCGTACGACGACGTGTGGGCGCTGCGCGCCTCGGGCCGCCTGCCCACCCGGGCCGCGTGGTTCACCTCGCCCGAGCCCAAGGCGGTGCAGACCGCCGGGCTGCTCACCGACGGCGAGGTCGGGGTGCTCGACGACCTGCGCGAGCACGAGCGGTCGGGGGAGTGGGTCGACGACTTCCCGGCGGCCGTCCGGCGTGCCTTCGAGCACCCCGAGACGCCGGCCGTCGAGGGCTGGGAGCCGCTGACCGCGTGCCGCGACCGCGTCACCCGGGCCGTACGCCGGATCCGGGAGGTCCACGGCGACGACGACGTGGTCCTCGTCGGCCACGGCACGGCGTGGACGCTCGTCGTCGCCGACCTGACGGGGGAGCCGCCCGACCTCGACCGCTGGGCCGCGCTCGCGATGCCCGACCTGATCAGCGTGGACGTCTGAGCGGACGGAAATCCCGTGCACCGCGTGCCCAGCGCCGTCGCACGCGACCGACGTCCTAGGCTGGACACGTGGAGACGCACGAGGTGCATGCAGCAGAGGCGCCGCCGCAGGAGCGCACCCGGTTCGCGTGGTGGCACGCCAGCCACCCCACCTTCGCGGGGATCACCGGCTTCTTCGCCGGCATGCTCTTCGTCACCGCCCTCCCGGGCGCCTTCGTCGGGTTCCTGCGGCTGCTGTTCAGCTACGACACCGCCGAGCAGCTGTTCCCCTTCGTGCTCCTCGCCCTCGCGCTGCCGATCTTCCTGCTGGTCAAGCGCAAGACGCGTCGC
Organism: uncultured Actinomycetota bacterium; assembly: GCA_963795095.1. Lineage (GTDB taxonomy): Bacteria > Actinomycetota > Actinomycetes > Propionibacteriales > Nocardioidaceae > Nocardioides. The sequence goes on from CAWCGM010000013.1 coordinate 20,253, forward strand.
TTCGCGCAGTTCATGTTCGTCGGCATGGTCGTGACCGCCCTGGTCGTGCTGGGCGTGACCTCGCTGGTGCTCTACTTCATGGTCGACGCCTGACCTCTCCGGTCCTCGCGGCTGAGTGCGCGCCTCTGCAGCCAGCGAGGCGTCGGATCTGCGACCCTCGGACCATGTACCCGCACATCGGGGTCCTCCCCACGCACGCGGTCTTCGTCGCGCTCGGGGTCGCCGTCGCCGCGATCGTGTTCGTCGTCGAGGCGCGCCGCCGCGGCCAGACCGACGAGCGCGTGGTCTACGTCGTCGCCGGGGCGCTGCTCGGCGGGGCCGTGATGATGCGCATGGGCACCTGGCTCCAGCACGTCGACCTCAGCCGCAACGCCGGGGTCGTGGAGCAGTGGCTCTACGGCAACCGCTCCATCCTCGGCGGGCTCTTCGGCGCCTGGCTCGGCGTCCACGTCGCCAAGCGGCTCGTGGGCTACCGCGACCGCACCGGTGACCTGTTCGCGCCCGCAGTGGCGCTCGGGATGGCGGTCGGGCGGATCGGCTGCCTGCTCACCGAGCAGCCCGGCACCCCCACGGGCGGCGGCTGGGGCATCCATCTCGACGCCGCGCAGGCGGCTCGCACCGGCACGGTCGCCGGGGTCGGCCTGCACCCCTCCTTCGTCTACGAGATCGTCTTCCACCTCGTCGCGTTCGTCGTGCTGTGGACGTGGCTGCGCCACCGCGACCTACCGCCCGGCGAGACGTTCGTCCGCTACGTCGCCGGCCTATGCGGTGTTCCGCTTCCTCGTCGAGTTCGTCCGCGGCAACGAGGTGGCCTGGCACGGCCTCACCCGCCCGCAGCTCGTGCTGGCCGTCACGATCCCGCTGCTCCTCGCCCGACTCGTCGTCACCGCGCGCAGGCGTACGCCACCCGGCGCCACCGCCGCCGAGCGTGGCGTGGAGGTGACCGCATGAGCGGGATGCCCCTGCGCGGCGACCGGATCCACCGCTACGTCAACGCCTTCTGCCCGCTGTGCCACGAGGAGCGGCCCGACCGCCCGCTCGTCGACGTGCGACGCCTGTCGGGCTGGCTGGTCGTGCGCGAGGACCGGGTGTGGCTCGAACGCGGCTGCCCCGACCACGGCCTGGTGCGCACGCTCTACGACGAGTCGCCGGAGATCCTCACCTACCTGGAGGAGTGGACCGCTCCCACCAAGGCGCACGTCCCCGACCTCGCCGGCAACTTCGCGCCGGTGCCCGCGGCCTACGCCGACGGCCTGCCGCAGATGCAGACGCAGCACACGTGCATCCTGCTCGAGGACCTCCTCGACCACTGCAACCTCAAGTGCCCGACCTGCTTCACCGAGTCGTCGCCCGCGCTCGCGTCGGTCGCGCCGCTGGAGCAGGTGCTCGCCTCGATCGACACCCGGCTGTCCCGGGAGAACGGGCGCATCGACGTGCTGATGCTGTCCGGCGGCGAGCCGACGCTCTACCCGCAGCTCGCCGAGCTGATCGAGGAGGTCGTGCGCCGCCCGGTGGTGCGGATCCTCATCAACACCAACGGCCTGCGCCTGTCCTCCGACGACGAGCTGCTGGCGCTGCTGCGCAGGCACCGGCAGCGGGTCGAGGTCTACCTGCAGTACGACGGCGAGTCGGCGCAGGCGTCGACCCACCACCGCGGCGCCGACATCCGGCGCTTCAAGGAGCGGGCCCTCGAGCGGCTCTCGGGGGCGGGCATCTTCACGACGCTCACCATGACGGCCGCGCTCGGCGTCAACGACGACGAGATCGGGGTGGTGATCAAGCGGGCGCTCGGCACGCCCTACGTGGGTGGTGTGACCATCCAGCCGGTCTTCGGCAGCGGTCGCTCGTCGGGCATCGACCCGCTCGACCGGCTGACCCACACGGGTGTGCTCGCCCGACTGGAGGAGCAGACCGCCGGCGAGGTGACCTGGCGCGACCTGACGGCGCTGCCGTGCAGCCATCCCGCACTGCTGCTCGGTCGGCTACCTGCTGCGGGACGACGCAGGCACGTGGCAGTCGCTCACCTCGCTCATCGGGCACGACCGGCTCAAGCAGTGGCTCGACCTCGAGCCCGACCTGCTCGCCAACCGGATCGCCGACGACACGATCCCGGCCGAGATGAGGCAGGTCGTGAAGGGCTCGCTGCTCGACCTGCTCAGCGAGCAGTCGTCGCTGTCGCACCCGTCGATGGCCTCGATCTGGCGCGACATCTGCACCCACTGCGACATCGGGCTCGGCACCCTCGCGACCCTGGCGTCGTCGCGGTTGCCGGGCGGTCAGGACCGCCTCCGCTCGCTGCTCGGTGAGCGGGTCGTCCGGATCACGGTGAAGCCCTTCATGGACATGAACACCATGATCGAGGAGCGCCTGACCCAGTGCTGCGTGCACGTCGGGACGGTCAACGCCGACTCGGGTGCCCACCAGTGCGCACCGTTCTGCGCCGTGCAGGCCTGGCAGCCGCTGGGGCGCACGCGTCTCTCCACCGCGACAGGAGGCAGGCCATGACCGACACCCGCAGCCCGGGAGGACCACCGGGCCGGCGTGCTCCCGACCCGCGTGTCGTCGACACCACGGGACCGGTCGTGCCCGCAGCGGTGGCAGCACCGCACGACCCGCTGCGCCTGTGCATCTTCGCCACGGTGGCGGCGATCGCCTGGCTCGCCGGCCCGGTCGCGCTGGTCTTCTTCGCCCTCCTCGGCGTGCGGGGCTACGTCCGGGCCATCCGCGGTGGGCTGACCAGCACCCGCTGCCTGTGGCACGACCCGCGGATCTCCGTGGCCTACCTGGCCGCGCTGGCCCTGCTCGGCGTCGCGGCGATCGGCCTCGGCCTCGGACCCTGGAGCATCGGAGGACTCTCGTGACCGACTGGAACCCGCCACCGCCGCCCGAGCCGCCGAGGTCCGGCCTGCGCGCCGGACCGGTCATCGGCGGCCTCGTGGTGGGTGTCGTCGTCGGCATCGTCTACATCGTGGCCGCGTTCATCGCCGCCTACGCCGTCGCGTCCGACGGCAGCTCGGGGGTCGTCTGGCTGCTCTTCGTCGTCCCCGCCGTGGTGGGCGCGGTGCTCCTGGCCGTGCCGCGGTCGCGGCGGGCCGGCGCCGGCTTCGTGCTCGGGCTGGCGATCGGCCTGATCGTGTTCCCCGCGGTGTGCGCCACCCCGGTGCTGCTCGGCGGCTGACCGCAGGCTCTCGACGCGGCTCTCGACTCGCCGGGATCGGGTCCCGGGTGGGAGGATCGGCCGTGATGTCCGAGTCCGTTGAGCCCATCAAGACCCTGCCCCTCGTCTTCGACGAGCCGCGCGGCCGCAAGAAGCCGCCGCGCCACCTCGCCGACCTCGACGAGGCCGGCCGCAAGGCGCTGCTCGAGGAGATGGGTCTGCCGGGCTTCCGGGCCAAGCAGCTCTCGACCCACTACTTCGGCCGGCTCGTCGACGACCCGGCGGAGATGACCGACCTCCCGGCCGGCCAGCGCGACGACCTGGTCGCGGCCCTGCTGCCCGACCTGATGACGCCGCTGCGCACCCTCGAGGCCGACAAGGGCACCACCCGCAAGACGCTGTGGAAGCTCTTCGACGGCGCCCTCGTCGAGTCCGTCCTGATGCGCTACCCGGAGCGCGCCACCGTGTGCGTCTCCAGCCAGGCCGGCTGCGGCATGGCCTGCCCGTTCTGCGCGACCGGCATGGGCGGTCTCCAGCGCAACATGTCGACCGCCGAGATCGTCGAGCAGGTCGTCGCCGGCGCCCGGTCGATGGCCCGCGGCGAGGTGCCCGGCGGGCCCGGACGCGTGTCCAACGTGGTCTTCATGGGCATGGGCGAGCCGCTCGCCAACTACAAGGCCGTCATCGGGGCCGTACGCCGCCTCGTCGACCCGTCGCCGTCGGGCCTGGGCATGAGCGCGCGCGGCATCACCGTCTCGACCGTGGGTCTCGTGCCGCGGATCAACCAGCTGACCGAGGAGGGCATCCCGGTCACGCTCGCGCTGAGCCTCCACGCCCCCGACGACGAGCTGCGCAACGAGCTGGTCCCGATCAACACCCGCTTCTCGGTCGCCGAGACCGTCGAGGCCGCCTGGAACTACGCCCGCGTGACCAAGCGACGCGTGTCGATCGAGTACGCGATGATGCGCGGCATCAACGACCAGGCGCACCGCGCCGACCTGCTCGGCGACGTGCTGAACTCCTACGGCGACTGGGGCTGGGTGCACGTGAACCTGATCCCGCTCAACCCGATCGAGGGCTCGAAGTGGACGGCGTCCGACCCGGCCGACGAGCGCGAGTTCGTCCGGCGCCTCGAGGCCAAGGGCATCCCGACCACGGTCCGCGACACCCGCGGCCGCGAGATCGACGGCGCCTGCGGCCAGCTCGCCGCCAAGGAGTAGCCGAGAAGTAGGTCCGCCGCAGGCGTCGAGGCCTGTTCACGTGTCGTCTGCCTGACGCGGGGCGTCCGTTGCGGATCGCTTCCTAGCGTCCGTGGCATGGACCTGCTCGAGAGGCGGCGTCGCAGCCGCACCGCACCGGCAACCGTCATCCCCCTCCCGTTCGCCACCCCTCGGACTGCAGTCGCCCGGCCCGACGCCGGCCGCCGGCTCCGCGTCCTCGTCGTCACCGAGTCGTTCCTGCCCCAGGTCAACGGCGTCACCAACTCCGTGCGCCGGGTGCTCGAGCACCTCGCCGCGGAGGGACACGACGCCGAGCTGGTCGCTCCGACCGGCCCGTCGACCTACGCCGGCTTCCCGGTCACCCTCGCCCGCGGCGCGAGCCTGCCGTTCTACTCCGAGTTCCGGATCGGCCTCGAGACCCGCCGCCGGCTGCGCGCCACGATGGAGCGGTTCGCCCCCGACGTCGTGCACATCGCCTCGCCCGCGACGCTCGGCATCCAGGCCGCGCGCGCCGCCCGCTCGCTCGGGATCCCGACCGTCGCGATCTACCAGACCGACCTCGTCGGCTTCGCCGAGCGCTACGCGGTCCCGGGCGGAGCGCGCGCCATGGAGACGCTGACCCGCCGGATCCACCTCGGGGTCGACCGCACCCTCGCGCCGTCGACGGCGAGCATCGACCAGCTCGCCCGGCTCGGCATCGGCAACGTGTCGCGCTGGCCGAGGGGAGTGGACCAGGAGCTGTTCCACCCCGGCCGCCGCGACGAGGCGCTGCACCGCGAGCTCGCCCCGCGCGGCGAGCTCCTCGTCGGGTACGTCGGACGCCTGGCGCCCGAGAAGGAGCTCGAGCTGCTCGCCCACGTCGACCGGCTGCCGGGAGTCCGGCTGGTCCTGGTCGGCGGCGGGCCCGAGGAGGCCCGGCTGAAGGCGCTGCTGCCCGACGCCGCCTTCCTCGGGGTGCTGCACGGCGACGAGCTCGCCCGGGCGTACGCCGCCCTCGACGTCTTCGTGCACACCGGCCGCCACGAGACCTACTGCCAGTCCGCGCAGGAGGCGCTCGCCAGCGGCGTGCCGGTCGTCGCCCCGCGATCGGGCGGGCCGATCGACGTCGTCGACGACACCGTCGCGGGCTACCTCTACGAGCCCGGCGACGCCGAGGAGCTGGTCCGCCACGTCGAGCGGCTCGTCACCCACCCGGTGCTCCGGCGCCGGATGGCGGTCGCGGCCCGGCAGAGCGTGCGCGGGCGGACCTGGCAGGCCGTCAACGAGCTGCTCGTCGACCACTACCGCGACGTCAGCGCACCCGTCGTACGTCGTCGGCGTGCCGGCTGACGGTCGGGCTCACCCCGCGACGACGGCGACGGCCTCGTCGACGGTCTCGACGAGGTGCACGTGGTCCTCCATCGCCCGACCGCGAGCCAGCGCCTGCAGCAGCGGCCAGACCGGCAGCTCCTCGGTCCAGTGCGCGCGACCGACGAGCACCATCGGGGCGACCGACGACTCGTCGGCGTAGTAGTTCTCGCAGGCGTCCTGGAAGACCTCCTGCACGGTGCCGCCGGCGCCGGAGAGGAAGACGATGCCGGCGTTGCAGATCTCCAGCAGCAGCGCCTCGCGCGGTGCGTTGCTGAAGTACTTCGCGATGGACGTCGCGAACGGGTTGGGCGGCTCGTGGCCGTAGTGCCAGGTCGGGATGCCCAGCGACTCCCGGCCGTCCCGGGTGGCGTCGACCGCCTCGAACGCGGCGTCGGCCCAGGCGCCGATGCTCGGCCGGAAGGACGGCACCCGGGCGACCGTCGCCAGCGCGCCCGCCAGGTCGCCCGGCACGAAGGCGCCGAGGTTGGCGGCCTCCATCGCGCCGGGCCCGCCGCCGGTGGCGACCGTGTGGTGCGCCCCGAGCTCGTGGCCGAGCCGCGCCGCGTCGGCGTACGTCCGGCTCCCGCGCTCGACCGCGTGCCCGCCCATCACGCCGACGATGTCGCGGTCGCGGACCCAGTCGGCCATCGCCGCGTCGACCTGGTGGTCGTGCAGCGCCCGCGCGAGCGTGTCGTCGGGGGTGGCCGGGCTGCGCGACCAGGCGTACGCCCGCGCGTCGAGGGAGTCCTCGTAGCGGGGCGTGTCGTAGAGCTCGCGCGGCGCGTAGAGCGTCGTGCGGTAGGGGTCGACCGGGATGCCGGGGATCTCGTGCAGCACGATCCCGCCCGCGAGGCGTACGGCGTCGTCGTCCCCGTCGGCGAACTCGCAGCCGAGGAACAGCGACTGCGCGAGCGACCGTTCGAGCAGGGCAGGACCGCGCTCGGTGAGGTCGAGGCCGACGACCCGCCAGCCGGTGAGCGAGCGGCTCCCGGCGGCGAGGCGGCGGTCGAGGTCGGCGAGGGTGGTGACGTCGAGGACCCGTCCGCGGCTGTGCTTCACGGCCCGAGGCTATCCATGGGAGAAACGGCGGGACGTGCGCTGGTTCCGCAGCCGGATCGCCCATGGATATCTCGTCGGCGGTCAGAACGCGTGCGCCATCAGCTCCCCGAACAGCTCCTGCTCGTCGACCTGGAGCCCGCGCGAGCGGAACCAGGCGCACATGTTGGCGCAGTCGCGCAGCAGGAAGTCCATCCCGCGCGGGTTGCCGACGAGGTCCACCACCTGCGGCAGGTCGATGATGACGAGCCGGTCGCCGGCGGCGAGGGTGTTGTAGGGCGACAGGTCGCCGTGCACGATCCCCGCCTGCACCATCGTGCCGAGGGCGTCGCGCAGCTGCTCGTAGTAGCCCTCGACGACGTCCGCGTCGGGCCGCACCTGCGCGACGCGCGGGGCGGTGTCGACCTCGCCGTCGACGGTGACGGTGATCCACTCCATCATCAGCTCGGTCTCGTCGATCTGGACCGGGTAGGGGACGGGCAGGCCGAGCTCCCAGCAGCGACGGAGCGCGTTCCACTCCGAGATCGCCCACTCGCCGGCAGCGACCTGCTTGCCCCAGGTGGACTTCCGCTTGAGGGCGCGCTCGTCGCGAGAGCGCTTCATCGAGCGGCCCTCGGTGTAGGCCGCGGCGCGGTGGAAGGTGCGGTGGTCGGTGTCCCGGTAGCGCTTGGCCGCCATGATGACGGCGCTGCCGGGGGTGTGCGGGTCCTCGCGCTCGACGAGGAAGACGTCGGCCTCCTTGCCGGTCTTGAGGACGCCGAGCTCGGTGTCGATGGCGCCGCTGGACACCACGACCCAGTCGGGTCGTGGCTCGGGGCCCCTCATCAGGGCCTCGAGGTCCTCCCAGCGGGACCAGCGCTGACCCGCGCCGAGCTCGTCGGCGTAGGTGTCGAAGTCGAAGACGAACGACTCGTCGATCCCCTCGAGGGGCGAACGGTCGTCAGGACGGAGGAAGTCCTCCGGGAACTGCGGGTGCGTGAAGTGCGACAACGTGGGTGCTCCGTGTGTGCGAAAGGTGGTCTGCGGACAGGCCGAGGACAGTGATGGACATGTCACGGCTCCTTTCGGTCACGGGCAGCGCGGGTCGACGCCCGGAGTTCGACACCAGTGTGACGGACCCGCGGCGTCCCGCGCACCCGAATTACGGTGTCGGCTAGGTTCGGGCGGTGACCACTCGACCCCTGTCCCGCCCCCTGCTCGCGGCTGCGACCTGCGCCGTCATGGCCGTCGGTCTGACCAGCGCGACGGCGACGGCCGAGGGCCCGCTCGCGGCACCCGTCGACGGTGCCGCGGGGATCGGCGACCCCTACTGGCCGCTCGACGGCAACGGCGGCATCGACGTGACGTCCTACGCGATCCGCAACAGCTATGCGTTCGACAGCAAGCGGCTCGCGGGGCGGACCCGGGTCGAGCTCACCGCGACGAGCGACCTGCAGAGCTTCTCCCTCGACTTCCTGCTCGACGTGTCGAAGGTGACCGTCGACGGCGCTGCCGCCGAGCTTCGCGAAGACCGACGACGGGCACGAGCTGCGGATCACCCCCGCCGAGCCGCTGCGTCGCCGGCACCGACCACGCCGTGGTGGTGTCGTACGCCGACCACCCGGCGACGCACTCCTACGCGGGCGAGATGAACTGGCTGGCCTCCGGCCGCGAGGTCGTCACCATGAACGAGCCGCACATGGCGCCGTGGTGGTTCCCGAGCAACGACCACCCGCAGGACAAGGCGATCGTCGACGTGCGCGTCCGCGTGCCCAACGGTCGTGAGGTGATCTCCAACGGCGAGCTGAAGGGTCGTCGCGTCGGCAAGCGGTCGACGACCTGGCACTGGCGCGCCGACGAGCCGATGGTGCCCTACCTCGCCTTCTTCGCGGCCGGCGACTTCACGATCGCCAAGGGCGTCCACCGAGGACTCCCGTGGCTGGTCGCGGTGTCGCAGGCACTCGGCACGACCGACGAGGACGCCAGCATGCGACTGATGCGGAAGACGCCGGCCGTCATCGCCGGCCTGGAGAAGGACCTGGGCGACTACCCGTTCTCGGTCGTGGGCGGCCTCACCACCTCGCTCAACGTCGGCTTCGCGCTGGAGAACCAGACCCGCCCCACCTATCCGGCGGTCGGCAGCAGCTACACCACCCTCGTGGTGCACGAGCTCGCCCACCAGTGGTTCGGCGACGACGTGGCCGTCCAGCAGTGGCGCGACATCTGGCTCAACGAGGGCTTCGCGACCTTCATGGAGTGGCGCTGGTCGGAGAAGCACGACGGTCGCACGGCGGCCAGGATCCTCGACGACTACTACGACAACGTCGAGGCGGGGTCGGACTTCTGGCAGGTCGTGGTCGCCGACCCGGGCGCCGCGAAGGTCTTCGACGACTCGGTCTACGGCCGCGGCGCGATGACCCTGCAGGCGTTGCGCAACCGGGTCGGCAACCGCGACTTCTGGCGGATCCTGCGCTCGTGGATCCGCGAGCAGCAGGGTGGCAACGGCTCGACCGAGGAGTTCGAGGCGCTCGCGGCCCGGGTCAGCGGCGAGGACCTCACGGGCTTCTTCACGGCCTGGCTGCGCACCCCGTCGAAGCCGGCCGCCACCGCCGACAACGGGCTCGCCTGAGGTCGTGCCACCGGTGAACTGGTTCCGGGCGCCTGCTGACGGCGACCCCGGCACGCTCAACGCCTGCTACGAGGCGCTCGACATCCACGTCGTGCGCGGTCGGGCCGACGACGTCGCGCTCCGCGTCGACGGCGAGGAGCGCAGCTTCGCGCGGCTCCTCACCGAGGTCGCCGCGTGCGCCGGGGTGCTGCGCGCCTTCGGCGTCGGGCTCGGCGACCGCGTGGTCGTCGCCGAGCTGTCGCCGGAGAACCGTGTGGTGGTCCCGCTCGCGGTGGCCCGGGTCGGTGCGGTGGCGGCGTACGACAACACGGCGGGCGCCGCGGGCAAGGTGCGCGTCGACGCCTCGGGCTTCGGCGTGGACGGCGACGAGGTCCCCTGGGACGTCGCGATGCGGGCCGGGCGCACCGATCCAGCGGGCTGCGCCGACGTGCCGGGCGACGGGGTCATGGCCACCCACGGCGACGACGTCCTCACCGTGCTCGAGGCGGTCGGCGCGTCGGACGACCACCGGGCCACCGCACCGGCCGGGGCCACGCTCGTCGAGGTCGGCGGCGTGAGGTTCTGGTCGTTCGACACGCCGTGAGCCCCGGCCCGGCCACCTGACAAACTGGGCCGGTGACTGTCCGCGACATCGTGATCCTCGGCTCGACCGGTTCCATCGGGACGCAGGCGCTCGACCTGGTCCGCGCCAACCCCGACCGGTTCCGCGTGGTCGGGCTCACCGCCGGCGGGTCCAACCCCGAGCTGTTCGAGGCGCAGGTCGCCGAGTTCGCCCCCGCCTTCTCCGGGCTGGGGGAGGAGGCCTCGACGGAGGCCGCCGGCCGCGAGTGCGACGTCGTGCTCAACGGCATCACCGGCGCCGTCGGGCTGCGTCCCACGCTGGCCGCACTCGACGCCGGCACGACGCTGGCGCTGGCCAACAAGGAGTCGCTCATCATGGGCGGCTCGCTGGTCACCGACCGGGCCCGGCCCGGTCAGATCGTGCCGGTCGACTCGGAGCACTCGGCACTGGCCCAGTGCCTGCGCGCCGGCGCGCCCGGTGACGTACGCCGTCTCGTGCTGACCGCGTCGGGCGGGCCGTTCCGCGGGCGCACCCGCGACGACCTCGCCGGGGTCACCGTCGAGGAGGCGCTCCAGCACCCGACGTGGTCGATGGGGCCGGTCATCACGATCAACTCCGCCACGCTGGTCAACAAGGGCCTCGAGGTCATCGAGGCGCACCTGCTCTTCGGCATCCCGTTCGACCGGATCGAGGTCGTCGTGCACCCCACCAGCGACGTGCACTCGATGGTCGAGTTCGTCGACGGCTCGACGATCCTGCAGGCCAGCCCGCCGACGATGATGATCCCGATCGCGCTCGGCCTCGCGTGGCCCGAGCGGGTCCCCGACGCCGCTCCCGCCTTCGACTGGAGCACGCCCGGCACGTGGGAGTTCTTCCCGCTCGACGACGAGGCGTTCCCCGCCGTGTCGCTGGCCCGCACGGCCGGCGAGCTGGGCGGCACCGCGCCGGCCGTCTACAACGCCGCCAACGAGGCGTGCGTCGAGGCGTTCCGTGCGGGACGCCTCCGGTTCGTCGACATCATTCCGACGGTTGACGCCGTCCTCGCCGCCCACGACGTACGATCGGGAGCGGACCTCACCGTGGACGACGTCCTCGCCGCCGATGCCTGGGCGCGCGCGGAGGCCTCCTCCTCCATCGCCGCCTCCATCGCCCCGAAGCACGACCAGAAGGACGCCTCTGCATGACCGCGCTGCTCTACACGCTGGGTGTCGTCTCCTTCGTCGTGGCGATCCTCGTCTCGATCGGGCTGCACGAGTTCGGCCACCTGATCCCGGCGAAGAAGTTCGGGGCCAAGGTGCCCCAGTGGTTCATCGGGTTCGGGCCCACGGTGTGGAGCAAGCAGATCGGCGACACCGAGTACGGCGTCAAGGCGATCCCGCTCGGCGGCTACGTGAAGATCGTCGGGATGCTGCCCCCGGGCGCCCCGGGCGTGGTCGAGGAGACGACGTACGACGAGGACGGCGAGCCGGTCCAGAAGGTGCGCGGCTCGAGCACCGGGATGTTCACCCAGCTGATCTCCGACGCCCGCGCCGCGGAGTGGGAGTACGTCAAGCAGCACGACACCGACCGGCTCTTCTACCGCCTGGCGTGGTGGAAGAAGGTGATCGTGATGGCGGGCGGGCCGATGGTCAACATCGCCATCGCCTTCGCGCTCTTCGTGCTGCTGTTCGCGACCTACGGCAACCCGCGCGACCAGGTGATCGAGCCGACCGTGGCCTCGGTCCCGGCCTGCGTCCTCCCCGTCGAGGAGGCCGGCCGCGCGTGCACGGCCGACGACCCGCCGACCCCGGCGGCCGAGGCCGGCATCCGGCCCGGTGACGTGATCGTCAGCTTCAACGGCACGCCGTTCGCGGACTGGGACAGCTTCCAGTCGCAGATCCGCGCCAACGCCGACGGCGACGCCGTCATCGAGGTCCGCCGCGACGGCGAGCTGCTCACGCTCGACACCAACACGACCGTCACGCTGCGCCAGACCTCGCTCGAGGACGACGCCCTGACCGAGGTCGGCTTCCTGGGCGTGCAGCCCGAGGTCAGCCTCGCCACCGGCGGGCCGATCTACACCCTCGACCAGATGGGGACGATGACCGTCGAGACCGGCAAGGCCCTGGGCCAGCTGCCGGTCAAGGTCTACGAGGTGGGCCGCGCCATCGTCGGGCTGCAGGAGCGCGACCCCGAGAGCCCGGTCTCGATCGTCGGCGGCGGCCGCTTCGCCGGCGAGGCCGCGGCGAGCGACGCCTTCCCGCTGACCGAGAAGCTCGTCACGCTGCTGTTCCTCATCGCGAGCTTCAACTTCTTCATCGGCATGTTCAACTTCGTGCCCCTCCTGCCGCTCGACGGCGGCCACATCGCCGGTGCCCTCTACGAGGGCGCCAAGCGCGGGCTGGCCCGCCTGCGCGGCCGTCCCGACCCCGGTCACGTCGACGTCGCCAAGCTCCTGCCGGTGGCCTACGTCGTCGGGCTCGCGATGCTCGTGATGGGCGTGGTCCTGATCGTCGCCGACCTCGTCGTGCCGCTGCACCTGAGCTGACGCCCCGACCGTCGTCGCCGACTCGGGCGCACGGGGTGCGGCCTCCTAGACTGGCGGCATGACTTCCGGCCATCTGTCGCGCTGGGCATGCCCGCGCTCCCGCCCCCCGTCCTGTCGCCGCGTCGCAAGACCCGCCAGATCAAGGTCGGCTCCGTGGGGGTCGGCAGCGACTCGCCGATCTCCGTGCAGTCGATGACCACGACGCTCACCTCCGACGTCAACGCCACGCTCCAGCAGATCGCCGAGCTCACCGCGACCGGGTGCGACATCGTGCGCGTCGCGTGCCCGAGCCAGGACGACGCCGACGCGCTGCCCGCGATCGCGCAGAAGTCGCAGATCCCGGTCATCGCCGACATCCACTTCCAGCCGAAGTACGTCTTCGCGGCCATCGACGCCGGCTGTGCGGCCGTCCGGGTCAACCCGGGCAACATCCGCAAGTTCGACGACCAGGTCAAGGAGATCGCGAAGGCCGCGAAGGACCGCGGCACGTCGATCCGCATCGGCGTCAACGCCGGGTCGCTCGACAAGCGGATCATGGACAAGTACGGCAAGGCCACGCCGGAGGCGCTCGTCGAGTCGGCCGTGTGGGAGGCGAGCCTCTTCGAGGAGCACGACTTCCACGACTTCAAGATCTCGGTCAAGCACAACGACCCCGTCGTGATGGTGCGCGCCTACGAGCTGCTCGCCGCCGCGGGCGACTGGCCGCTGCACCTCGGCGTGACCGAGGCCGGCCCGGCGTTCCAGGGCACCATCAAGTCCTCGGTCGCCTTCGGCCACCTGCTCAGCCAGGGCATCGGCGACACCATCCGCGTCTCGCTCTCCGCGCCGCCGGTCGAGGAGGTCAAGGTCGGCCTCCAGATCCTGGAGTCGCTCAACCTCAAGCCGCGCCGCCTCGAGATCGTCTCGTGCCCGAGCTGCGGCCGCGCCCAGGTCGACGTCTACAAGCTCGCCGAGGAGGTCACCGCCGGCCTCGACGGGCTCGAGGTGCCGCTGCGCGTCGCCGTCATGGGCTGCGTCGTCAACGGTCCCGGCGAGGCCCGTGAGGCCGACCTCGGCGTCGCGTCGGGCAACGGCAAGGGCCAGATCTTCGTCAAGGGCGAGGTCATCAAGACCGTCCCCGAGTCGCAGATCGTGGAGACCCTCATCGAGGAGGCCATGCGCCTCGCCGAGGGCATGGAACCGGTCGACGGCGCGGAGGCTTCGGTCAGCGTCAGCTGACCCTTCCGTGGGTAGGCTCCGAGCGTGCTGAGGACCCGCGGGCTAGGACAGGTGCGCGTGCTGGGCCCGGCCGACCGGGACAGCTTCGTGGCGCTCGCGGAGCAGGATCCGGTGGTCAACGTCTTCGCCGACTACCGCGCCCGGCTCACCAACCTCGACGAGCGGTGGCTCGGCGGCCAGGTGTGGGGTCGGTTCGAGGACGACGAGCTCGTCGCCGGCTGCCACCTGGGCGCGAACCTCGTGCCCGTCCAGTGCACGCCCGCCGACGTCGGCGCCTTCGCCGACGCAGCGCTCCGGCGCCGCAACAGCGTCGGCACCATCGTCGGTCCGAGCGACGTCGTGGCGGCGCTGTGGGACCTCGTCGAGCCCCGGTGGGCCACGCCGCGCGAGGTCCGCGCCCGCCAGCCGCACCTCCAGATGGACCGGCTCCCGGCGATGCCGGGCGACCCCGCGCGTGCGCCTCACGACGCCCGCCGACCTCGAGGTGCTCTACCCGGCCTGCGTCGCGATGTACACCGAGGAGGTCGGCGTCTCGCCCGAGAACGACGCGGGCGGCGGCGACCTCTACCGGGCCCGGATCCGGCAGCTGATCGGGCGCGGCTGGTCGATGGCGAGCTTCGACGACGCGGGGGTCGTGTTCAAGGCCGAGGTCGCCTGCGCCACGCCGTACGCCGCCCAGGTGCAGGGCGTCTGGGTGCGACCCGACCGCCGGGGCGAGGGGCTCGCGGTGGCGGGGATGGCGTCGGTCGTGTCCCACGTCCTCGGGACCGGCATGGCGCCCGTCGTCTCGCTCTACGTCAACGAGTGGAACGAGCCGGCGCGAGCGGCGTACGCCCGGGTCGGGTTCGAGCAGACCGCGACCTTCGCCACCATGATGTTCTGACCCCCGCGGGGTGGGCGAGAAAAGTTTTCGCCGGACATGTATCAGCACGGCGGTGCCGTGCACCTGTGCTGACATGGGGACAATGGTCACCATGTCGGAGAACCGGAGAGCTGAGGGGCAGCTCGAGCAGTCACCGTGGAACAGGGCCAGTGGGGCGTTCATCGCGTGGAGGTCGGGGGACCCCACCGCCGTGGACGAGCTGGTCGCCGCGATGACACCGGTGCTCTGGCACGTGGTGAGGGCATACGGACACGACCGCGAGGCGGCTGAAGACGTCATTCAGGCGACGTGGCTCGGGTTCGTGCGCCTCCACCAGACCATCGAGGACCCTCAGGCGGTCGCGTCCTGGCTGATCACGTCAGCCAGGCGCGGCGCTGCCGCCCATGCCAGGACCGCGCGACGTGCGGCCCCGGTGCAGGACGAGACGCTGCACGCCGTGCTCCCGGACGAGGAGTCGGCGGAGGCGCTCGCGATGCGGGGCGACGAGGCGGCACGGCTGTGGGGAGCCGTGGCGTCCGTCGACGAACGGTGCCGCAAGCTGCTGCGGGTCGTGGCCTTCCTGGACCGACCCGACTACCACTCCCTGAGCCGGGACCTCGACATGCCTGTCGGGAGCATCGGACCCACGCGGGCCCGCTGCCTGGCCAAGGTCCGAGATGCACTGACGAGAGGAGGCGGGCGATGACTGACAAGGACGCTGAGCAGGACGTTGCTCTCCTCGAGGAGCTCCGCGACATGTGGGTGACCTACGACCCCCCGCCGCCCGGACTGACCGCCGCGATGATCGCGATCGTCGCCACCGCCGACCTCGACGAGGAGTGGGAGCTGCTGACGCTGGTCAGCGACTCCGCCCACGAGCCGGCCGCGCAGGTCCGCGGCCTCAGCACCGCCCGGGTGCTCTACTTCAACGCCGCGGCGGGATGGTCGCTCGAGGCCGAGATCGACGGCGACCAGGTCAAGGGCCAGCTGCTCGACCACTCCGGCGACCCGGGGTCCGTCGAGATCGCGCTGGAGACCCGCGAGCGGGCCGTCCTGGACGACCGGGGTCGACGAGGTCGGCTTCTTCGCCCTGCAGGCCGAGGCCACCGGGTCGGTGCGGTTCGCCGTCACCATCGACGGCCGGGTCGCCCGGAGCCGCTGGCTCGACGTCTGAGGGCACCCCGGCCGAGGGTCACTCGAAGGGGTGCAGCTCCAGGTGGGGTCCGATCATCGGGTCGGAGTCGGGGACCGCCAGCGCGAGCACGGCGTCACGAGCCTCCTTGGCCGACGACCCGGAGACGGAGATCTCGCGCGCGATCAGTCCCGCCACGACGGGGGCGGCGAACGACGTCCCGCTCCACCGGGCCATGCCGGTGCTGAACACCCGGACGTCACCCTTGTCGGGGGTCTCGTGGCACACGAACGTCCCGTCGGGGAAGGCGTTGACGATGTTGCGGCCGAGCGTGAAGACGTCGGCGGAGACGCCGTAGTTGGAGAACTCGGACACGCGGCCGTCCCGGTCGAGCGAGCCCACGCCGACGGCCCAGGGGAAGGCGGCGGGCCAGAACGGCGCCGCCCACGAGTCGTTGCCCGCAGCGGCGACGAGCACGCAGTCGGCCTTCTTGAGGTGCCGGCGGTGGAACTTCCGGAAGGCGATCGACGGACGGTCCAGGTGGGTCCGGCAGCCGGCCGACAGGTTGATCACCTGCGGCTCGTGCTTCATCGCCTCCTCCAGCTGCTGGACGATCTCGGACTCCAGGATGCCGCCGCCACCGACCCCGCCGATCGCGAAGCCCTCGACGTGGACGGCGGTCCTCGGGGCCATGCAGCGCACGACGCCGGCGATGAACGTCCCGTGCCCGGCGTAGGGGCGCAGGTCGGCCTCGTTCTCCTCGTCGTCGCCGGTGACGCCCTCGAGCCACGGCGTACGTCCGTCGGTGCCCGACGGCGGGTTCCACCCGGTGTCGACCACGACCACGCTGACCTCGCGCCCCTTCTCCTGCGGGGCGACCGGGGGCCAGGGCTCGGTCAGGCCGGTCTCCTGCGGCTCCACGGCGGGGCACGCCGCACCGCCGCCGCCCCCACCGGGAGACACGTGGACCCAGTGGTCGGGCGTCGCCGCCCCCGGACGCAGGCCACCCCGCTCGAGCAGGCCGACCACGTCGGGCACGGACTCGCCGCCAGGACGTTCGGGCAGCACGTAGCGCACCAGGTCGCCACCGAGGATGCGTACGTCGTCGCGCCGCGGCGCTCCGGCGAGGAGGTCCTTGTCGAGTCGGTCGAACGCGGCCTCGAGCGCGTCGACGTCCTCGTCACCCACCAGCAGGTGGTCGGGATGGAACAGGAAGGTGAAGTCGGCCGGCGCCTCGGTGTCCCACGCGACCTTGCCGTCGTTGGCCTTCCTGAGGTCCCTCAGCTGGTCCGTCGTACGCCGTCGCGCGTCGTTGCCGATCATCCAGTCGCTCATGCCACGACGCTAGTGCCGCCGAGAGCCTTGCGGAATGGAATCGGCCCACGGGGCCCGCCCGATCGGGAAGGATGGCGTCGTGGACCGGGCCGAGGCGGACGAGGTGCTGCGCACGTTGTTCACCGACCCCGGGGCGGCGCGCACGACGGCCGAGGCCGAGCTCGTGCCCGACCCCGACCCCTACCTCGCCTCGATCGGGCACCAGGTGGTCGGCATCGTGCTGCGCGAGCTCGGACACGCGGACCGCGCGTTGGCGGAGCTGAGGATCGCGCTGCGGCTTGCCCGCCGGTCCGACGACCCCGACCGGTGGCCGGATGTCATGGCCACCGTGGGGATGACTCTGGCCCTCGACCGTCGCGTGAGCGAGGGGCTCCGGCACCTCCACCGCGCCGCGGCTGCGCTGGAGGGAGTGCCGCTGGGCCGGGTGCTGGTGCGCCGCGCCTACGTCACGGGACACCTGCAGGCCCGCTTCGAGGAGAGCGCCGCCGACCTGCGCGAGGCGCGCCGGCTCTTCGCCGGCGCCGGTGACGAGGTGTGGGAGGCACGCGCCCTCAACCTCCAGGGGGCTCGCCGACGCCAAGCTCGGCTCGCTCGACTCGGCGGCGGAGGCGTTCGCACTGTTCGGGGAGCTGTCGGTCCGCGGCGGCCAACCCATGGAGGTCGCCACCGCACGGCACAACACGGGCTGGGTGTCCTACCTCCGCGGTGACCTGCCGCAGGCACTCGAGGCGTACGCCGACGCGGGGGCGCAGTTCGACGCGCTGGGCATCACCAGCGTGGACCTGGTCCTGGACCAGGCCACGTCCTACCTGGCGGGCGGCCTCGCGGACGACGCCCTCGCCGTCGCCGAGCAGGCCCTGGCCGCGCGCCCGCTCCTGGCCCGCGAACGAGCCGACCTCCTGGTCTCGGTGGCGGAGTCGGCGCTGGCGGCCCGGGACTGGGCTCGCGCGGCGTCGGCGGCCGACGAGGGCGCGGCCCTGATGCGCGCCCAGTCGCGTCACGTGCCGAGCCTCGAGGCCGACCTCTTCGCGATCGCCGCACGGATCGAGCAGGGACAGCCCGCCGGACCGCTGCTGCGCCGTGCCGAGCGGCTGGTCCACCGGATGCGCGAGGCGTCGATGCCGCAGCTCGCCCAGGCGCTCCTGCTGGGGGCGCGGCTGGCGAGGGACGTGCGCTCGGCGCGCGCCGCCGCCCTGGCCGACCAGTGGCTCGAGGAGGCGTCGGCCAGCCGCCATGCCCGCACCCACGCCGTCCGCGCGCTGGGCTGGCTCGCGCTGGCTCAGCGCCGCGACGCCGCTGGGGACGCCGGCGGGGTGCTGCGGGCGTGCGACCGTGGCCTCCGCGCGCTCGACGAGCACCAGGCGACCCTCGGCAGCCAGGAGCTCCGCGCGGTGATGTCGGGCCACGGAGCGGCACTCGCCGAGCTCGGCACCCGGACGGCCCTGGCGTCGGGGAACAGCCGTCGCCTGCTCCAGTGGTCCGAGCGCTGGCGCGCCAACGCGCTCGTGGTGCCGTCGTCCACCACGGCGCACGACCCGGAGATCGTCGCCGACCTGGCCGCCCTGCGCGCCCAGCGGAACGCGCTCGCCGCGGCACGCACGCAGGAGGAGCGCACCCGACCAGCTGCAGGCGCGCGCCACCCGTCTCGAGCAGTCGGTGCGCCGGCGGCTGCTGCACGCGCGCGGCACGGGTGAGACCGCTTCGGGGCTGGACGTCGCGGAGCTCCTCGACGCCCTGCGCGCGGACGACACGGTGCTGGTCGAGCTGACCGAGGTCGACGGATCGCTCCACGCCCTCGTCGCCGGTCGCGGACGCGTCCGCCACCTGCACGTCGGAGATGCGTCGTCGGCGGCCGCGGCGGTGGACTTCGCGATGTTCTCGCTGCGCCAGGCGGCGCGCGGACGTCGTACGCAGCTCGACGTGGCGGGCGCGCGTCTGCAACGCGCACTGCTCGGGGCCGCCCTCGACGGCGTGGGGGAGTCACGCGTCGTCGTCTCCGGCACCGCGGCCCTCCAGGGCGTGCCGTGGGGACTGCTGCCCGCGCTGGCCGACCGCCCCTTCACCAGTACGCCGTCCGCGCGACTGTGGCTCCGGTCCCGGTCGGCCGCGGCGGTGACCGACCGTCGGGTGCTGCTCGTCGGACCGGGGCTCGGCAGCGGTGGGGCCGAGGTCCCGGCGGTGGCCGCGCAGGACACCGGCGCGGAGGTGCTCGACGGCGACCGCGCGACCGTGTCCGCCTCCCTGGCCGCGCTCGACGGCGCCGCGCTCGCCCACGTCGCCGCCCACGGCCACTTCCGCGAGGACAGCCCGCTCTTCTCGTCGCTCGCGCTCGCCGACGGACCGCTGCTCGTGCACGACCTGCAGCACCTGGAGCGTCCTCCCCACCGGGTCGTGCTGTCGGCCTGCGAGTCCGGCGTGATGGCGCCCGTCGGCGACCAGGAGCTGCTCGGCCTGGCCGCGGCCCTGCTGTCGATGGGCACGGCGGGCGTGGTGTCGAGCCTCGCCGAGGTCGACGACGCGGCGACCGTCGAGGTGATGGTCGCGCTGCACGCCTCCCTGCGCACGGGCGGCGGGCTCGGCGACGCACTCCTCGCGGCCCGTCAGGTGGCGGCCGGTGACCCGGTGCTGGCGGCCACGGCGGCGTCGTTCACCGTGCTCGGCACCTGACGGTCACGGCGCCTGCACCTTCACGGGGTCCGTCGCGTCCTCGCACTGGCCGAGCGTGCAGCGCACGGTCGCGGCGGTCCGCTTGCCGTTGACGTCGAGCAGCACGACGCCGGGCGACTCCCACTGCCAGCCGTCGAACCAGTTCGTCGTCCACGTCGCCAGCCTGGTCCCGTCGAGCTCGCGCAGGTGGATCTCGCCCGGGCCGAGGCCGTCGGTGAGGATGTGGAACGTCAGCAGCTGCGTGCCGTCGGGGGAGATGGCGGCGACCCGCTCGCGGCACGACCTCCAGACGACGTCGCTCCGGTCGCTCAGCCGCACCAGCTCGGTGCACCCGCCGAGGTAGGGGTCCTTCGTGTAGGTCGCCAGGAGGTCGTGCGTGGTGCTCGCCAGCCCGGTCAGGCGCTTCGTCACCGGACGCACCGTGTCGGTCGCGAGGTTCCACCAGAAGGTCCGGGTGGTGGTGCGCACCAGCACCCGGCGGCCGTCGGCCGTCACGACCTCGGGGTAGCCGCGGAAGGCGCGCGAGGCGACGAGCGACCCGTCGGCCACCGACCACGCCTTGACGGTTGCACGCGTCCGACCCGGTGCGGGGACGGCGAGGAGCGTGCTCCCGTCCTCGGAGGCGACGACGATCTCCTGGGCGACGCGGCGCAGGACCGTGCGCACCGTGCCGTCGGGCAGGACGTCGACGACGCGGCTGTCGCGCCGGAGCGTCTCCCCGACCGCATTGGGCTGCGAGGTCCCGACCAGCCAGCCGTCCGTCGACGGCCCGATGACCCGGGCGATCGTCCCCGGCAGCTCGACGCGTCGGTCGCCGTCGACGAAGACGCCGTCCTCGATGTGCGGGACGGCGACGTCCGCGCCGCGGGCCAGCCGGTCCGGTTGGAGCGCGACCGTCGGTGCGGCGGCCTGCGCAGGTAGCGCGAGCGCGGTGAGCGCTGCGAGCGCCGTGAGGACGGCTGTGGTGGTCGATCGGCGCATGGATCTCTCCCGAGGTGGGGCCGGTGTGGGGTGCTTCCCTGAGGGAGACGCCGTACGTCGTCGCGAGGTTGCTCCCGGGCAGCGATCAACCCGTTCGCGGCGGCGGAGCGCCCACACCTATCCTTGCGCCCATGGCCCGCATCCTCCGCATGTCGACCCTGTTCGTGCGCACCCTGCGCGACGACCCCAACGACGCCGAGGTGCAGAGCCACCGGCTGCTGGTCCGCGCCGGCTACATCCGCCGCAACGCCCCGGGCATCTACACCTGGCTGCCCGCTCGGGCTGCGCGTGCTGCGCAAGATCGAGAACATCGTCCGCGAGGAGATGGACGACATCGGCGCCCAGGAGCTGTCGTTCCCCGCGCTGCTGCCCCGTGAGCCCTACGAGGCGACCAACCGCTGGACGGAGTACGGCCCCAACATCTTCCGGCTCCAGGACCGCAAGGGCGCCGACTACCTCCTCGGCCCCACCCACGAGGAGATGTTCACCCTCGTGGTGAAGGACCTCTACTCGTCCTACAAGGACCTGCCGCTCTCGATCTACCAGATGCAGACCAAGTACCGCGACGAGGCGCGTCCCCGCGCGGGCCTGCTGCGCGGGCGCGAGTTCATCATGAAGGACTCCTACTCCTTCGACGTCGACGACGCCGGCCTGGACGAGTCCTACGCCAGGCACCGCGAGGCCTACATCCGGATCTTCGACAAGCTCGGCTTCGAGTACGTCATCGTGCGGGCGCACGCCGGCGCGATGGGCGGCTCGAAGTCCGAGGAGTTCCTCGCCAAGGCATCCGTCGGCGAGGACACCTACGTCACCTGCCCCGTGTGTGGCTTCGCCGCCAACGTCGAGGCCGTCGAGACGCCGTCGCCCGCCCCCGTGGCGTACGACGACGCGCCCGAGGCGCACGTCGAGGACACCCCCGACACGCCCACCATCGACTCGCTGGTGGGGCTCCTCAACGACCGGTTCCCGCGCGAGGACCGCTCGTGGCTGGCCGAGGACACGCTCAAGAACGTGCTCTTCATGGTCACCCAGCTCGACGGCACCAGCGAGCCCCTCGCGATCGGCGTGCCCGGCGACCGCGAGGTCGACCCCAAGCGGCTCGAGGCGACGCTCTACCCCGCCGAGTTCCGGCCCTTCGGCGAGGAGGACTTCGCCAAGCACCCCGACCTCGTGAAGGGCTACATCGGTCCCGGCGTGCTCGGGGAGAAGGGCACGTCCGGCATCCGCTTCCTCGTCGACCCGCGCATCGTGGAGGGCACCCGCTGGGTGACCGGCGCCGACCAGCCCGGCCGCCACGCGATCGACCTCGTCGTGGGCCGTGACTTCACCCCCGACGGCACGATCGAGGCCGCCGAGGTGCGGGCCGGCGACCCCTGCCCGCGCGGCGACGGCATCCTCGAGGCCGCGCGCGGGATCGAGATGGGCCACATCTTCCAGCTCGGCCGCAAGTTCGCCGACGCCCTCGGCCTCCAGGTGCTCGACGAGAACGGCAAGCTCGTCACCGTCACGATGGGCTCCTACGGCATCGGCCCCTCGCGCGCCGTCGCCGCGATCGCGGAGAACACCCTCGACTCGATGGGCCTGTGCTGGCCGCGCGCCGTGGCGCCGGCCGACGTGCACGTCGTCGCCGCCGGCAAGGACGACGCGATCTTCGACTTCGCCGAGCAGCTGGCCGCCGACCTCGCCGCCCAGGGCATCGAGGTGCTCTACGACGACCGACGCGGCAAGGTGAGCCCGGGCGTGAAGTTCAAGGACGCCGAGCTCATCGGCGTGCCGACGATCGTCACGGTCGGCCGCGGCCTCGCCGAGGGCACCATCGAGGTCCGCGACCGGAAGACGGACGTGCGCGAGGAGGTCGCGGTCGACGCCGCGGCGGCGCACATCGTCGCCGCCGTCCGCTCCTGAGCCGCGCTACCGGACAGTCAGGTCGCCGCCAGCGTTCCTGACGACACGACTGTCCGGTAATGACGGGTCGTTGGTCACGCTCGGGACAGCATGATCGCGATCCGGAAGTTCTCGAGGTGGAGGTAGGTCCGCTTCCCTGACTGCGTCAGGTGGCGGACGTTGTCGAGGATCGCAGCGAGGGGCGCCGCGCTCGCGCACCCGGGCGCACCGGCGAGCTCGAGCTCGAACGGCGTGGTCATCGCGAAGGCTCCGTCCTCCAGCGTGAAGCCGGCAGCCCGGTTGCTGCAGCCGTCGTGGGCCTCCACGGCCGAGTCGCGGAAGACCAAACGGAGGTCGAGGTCGCGGTAGGTGTCGTAGTGCTCCCCGCCGCCGCTGCTCGCCCGCGATCGTCGCTGTCCACTCGCCCTCCAGGTCGGCGGCATCGGGACCGGCCGGCGGGTCGATCGACGGCGGCGGGCTGCCGTCGGGGCCGACAGGCCCGGAGACGCCCTCGTCCTGGGTGAACGTGTCGACCCGTGTCACACCGTCGGACTCGTAGACCGGCGTCGACAGCAGCTCGCCGCTGCCGGCTCCCGGCACCCACGGCGGCGGCTCGTCGAGATCGCTCGCAGCGATGTAGCCGGTCCGGCCGCAGTCGCCGATCGCAGCGAGGAGGTCGGGCTGTGGCGAGCCGTCGGTCGCGCTGCCGTAGGTCTCGCCGGCCGCGTTGGTGAGGTAGTTCGGCCCGGCGGGGACCGGGTCGTTCGGCGGCACGGGTTGCCCCTGTCGCAGGCCTGCTCGGGCACCGGGTCCGCGATCCGGTCCACCGAGCGCGTCCGCGTCGTCGTCCGGCACGCACCTGCGCCAGCGCTGCCGCCAGCGCCGACGGCGAGGACGCACGCACCCGCGACCAGTGCGACGGTGCGGCGCGCGCGACGCCGGCGCCCGGCGTGGGCGCCCGCGACGATGTCGGGCAGCGGTGCCGGCTGGTCGGGGAAGGTCTCGGCCAGACGCTCGAGGAGGCGGGTGGTCTCGTCGGTCATCGGGTGGTCCCGTCACGGAAGGTGCGTGGAGGTGCTCGTCGGAGGCCAGCTGGCGGTGGGCTCGTGAGAGGCGGCTCTTGACCGTCCCCTCGGCGACGCCGAGCGCGTCGGCGATCTGCCGGTCGGTGAGGTGGGCGTAGTAGCGCAGCACGACGACCTCGCGCTGTCCCGTCCCGAGACCGTCGAGGGCGCGGGCGACGGCGTCCGCGCCGTCGCACGCCGTCCGTCGTTCGGGGTCGACCTCCTCGGGGCAGGGCGGTCGGCCGCTCCTGCCACCAGCGCCGTCGCCGCGAGCTGCGGAACTCGTTGAGCAGGATCTTCATGACGTACGCGTCCGGGTGGCGTCGCGGCGCTCACCCGCGACCACGAGACGTAGGCACTTCATCAGCACCGTCTGCGCCAGGTCCTCGGCCTCGTGGTGGCCGGCACCCAGGAGCACGGCCGAGCGCGCCAGCGTCAGCCAGCGGGCGGCGGCGTACGCAGCGAACGCACTCTCGCGGTCCTCGTCCACCGCACCCCCTAGGTCCTCGTCCCGACGCACGTGAGATGACCGGGCATCCCCGAAAGGTTCCCGATCCTGTCGGCTAGGTTCGCGCACATGTCGAGCACGCGCATCCAGGCTGTCATCTTCGACTGGGGCGGCACGCTCACGCGGTGGCACGACGTGGACTTCCACGCCGAGTCCGTCGCGCTCGCCCAGGCCGTACGCACCACGCCGTCGCCCGACGACGACCACCACGCGCACGCCGAGAGGCTGCACCGCGCGGGCGACGTGATCTGGGGACGCAGCCGCGACCACCAGCAGAGCTCGACGATCGCCGACCTCTTCGTCGAGGCGGGCCTCGACCACGACCCCGACCTGCTGCAGGCCTACTACGACTTCTGGGAGCCGCACACGCTCACGGACCCGGAGGTCCGGCCCCTGTGGGAGGAGCTGCGGTCGATGGACGTCAAGGTCGGTGTCCTGTCCAACACGATCTGGCCCCGCGAGTGGCACGTCGGCTTCTTCGAGCGCGACGGCGTCCACGACCTGGTGGACGGTGACGTCTACTCCAGCGAGATCCCGTGGACGAAGCCGTCGCCGCGCGCCTTCGAGGCCGCGATGCAGGCGGTGGGCGTCACCGATCCGAGCACCTGCGTCTACGTGGGGGACCGGCTCTTCGACGACGTCTGGGGCGCCCACAACGCCGGGCTGAGGGCGATCCACGTCCCGCTGAGCACGATCCCGGCG
Source organism: uncultured Actinomycetota bacterium (assembly GCA_963795095.1). Lineage (GTDB taxonomy): Bacteria > Actinomycetota > Actinomycetes > Propionibacteriales > Nocardioidaceae > Nocardioides. The sequence goes on from CAWCGM010000013.1 coordinate 45,086, forward strand.
ACGCAGGTCGGCCACACCGAGGGCGAGCCCGACGCGAGCGTGACCTCGCTGCTGGAGATCCCGGCGATCGTCCGCGGTTGGTCCCGCGGCTGATCGCGACGTCCCTGCAACTTTGTGCGTTGCAGGAACATGCAAGTCGGATGTGCTTTCCCTTCGGCGCGATCGAATGCATGATTGTGCATGCGGCTCCACCACCCCCACAGGAGGAGCTCGCACAGGGTGATGCTGACCAACCCCATCAAGCGGTCCGCGTCCTCTTCCCTTGGGAGAGATCTCGGGACTTTCCCAAGGGCAGAGGCCGCGGACCGTTTCTGTGTCCCCACGCGGAGCGCTCAGCCCAGCTCGGGCGCTCCCGGCCACGTCTGAGGTCCGCCGCCGAGCTCGAGCTGCCAGGTGGCCGACCAGGTCGCCTCGGTGAGCGCCCACTCCCGCACGGGCCCGACCGACTGGGCGACGAGGGCGAGGAGCACCTCGACGCTGGAGTCCTCGGTCGCGACCGCCGCAGCCTGCACCTGCGCCGAGCGCAGGAGTGGCCCGTCGAGCTCGTACGCCGCCGCAGCAGCCACCGGCACCCCGCCGGCCTCCTCGACCAGCACGCGCAGCCGGTCGCGGCGGGCGCGGTGCCGCCGGTAGCCCGCCGACAGGGCGTCGTAGAGCGCGGGCGTGGCGGCCTGTGACGTGCGCGCCCCGAGCACGCCGTAGGTGTAGAGCGCCGCGTGCTCGTCACCCAGGGTGACCTGCAGGGCGTCCAGGACGCTCATGGATCGGACCTGGTCGTGAGGGTGGCGGCGTGCTGGGACGTGGAGGCCGCCACGCTGGCGAGCACACGAGCGAGGTCGCCGCTGCGGGCCTCGAGGCAGCCTGCGCGCACCGCACGGAGCAGCCGCTGCTCGGAGCGCCCGACCGCGGCCAGCGCCGCGGGAGGCCGCGTCGGGAGCGCGGGGGAGAGGCGGTCGGGACCTCGGACGCCGGCACCGCGCCGACCAGGACGTCGAGGTGCGCGGCATGTGCCGCGGCCACCGGGTCGAGGCGGGCGGCGAGGTCGGGCACGGCGGCCGTGGCTGCCGTG
>CAWCGM010000014.1:0-20862 GCA_963795095.1 uncultured Actinomycetota bacterium
CAGAACACCGTCCAGTCCGAGTACGTCGTGAACGCATCGAGCGCGGCCAGCCCAGCGGCCGACGACCCCGACGGCCCGAGCGCCGGACTCCAGACGCACGCCACGCCGCGGTCGGGGATGACGGCCAGGATGCCGCCGCCGACGCCGGACTTGGCGGGTACGCCGACGCGGTAGGCGAACTCGCCCGCGGAGTCGTACGTCCCGCAGGTGAGCATCACGGCGTTGACCCGCTTGGTCTCGCGCGGGCTGAGCAGCTGGCTGCCGTCGGAGAGGACGCCGTCGCGGGCGAGGAACAGGCCGGCCAGCGCGAGCTCGCGGCAGCTCATCGACAGCGCGCACTGGGCGACGTACTGGTCGATCACCTCGTCGACGGTCGACTCGAGGTTGCCGTAGCTCGCGAGCAGGTGGGCGACGGCGTACGTGCGGTGGCCGGCCTCGAGCTCGGACCGCGCGACCTCGGGGTCGCTGTCGACGGACGAGCGTCCGCTCTCGCGCCGCATCAGGTCGCGCAGCGTGCCGCTGGCGTCGCCGCTCAGCGACTGCAGCCGGTCGGTGACGACGAGGGCGCCGGCGTTGATGAACGGGTTGCGCGGGCGGCCGGCCTCCTGGTCGAGCTGGAGGAGGGAGTTGAACGGGCTGCCCGACGGTTCGCGGCCGACGCGCTTCCAGATCGCCTCGCCCTCGGCGGCGACCACCAGCGCGAGCGTGAAGACCTTGCTGATGCTCTGCACCGAGAACGGCACGTCCGCGTCGCCGATGACGTGCACCTGCGCCGTCGACCGAGGCGATCGCCATGCCGAACTGGTGCGGGTCGACGTTGGCCAGGCTCGGGATGTACGTCGCCAGCTGGCCGCGGCCGACCTCGGGCGCGGCGGCCTCCTGCGCGCGCCGCAGCGCGTCCTCGATCTGCACGGCTACTGCTCGAGCCTGCGCAGCGCGCGACCCTGCGAGCCCCAGAGCTCACCGGTCTTCCGCGCCCACGCGGAGACGTCGGCGTCAGGGATGCTCGCGAGCTGGTGGGGGTCGTCGTCGAGGTCGTAGAGCTCCCACTCCCCGTCGCCGCGGTGCTCGACGTAGACCTCCGAGCCCTCCCGCAGCATCGCCCACTCGAGGTGCGTGTTCTCGACGAGCAGGCGGCGTCGCCAGGCGGACCAGTCGCCCGACCTCAGCGGTCCGAGCATGGAGCGGCCGTCGAGGTCGCGCCCGGTGTCGGGGTCGAGCCCGGCGATGTCGAGCGCGGTCGGCATCAGGTCGACCTGCGAGACCAGCGCGTCGACCTTCGCCGGCTCGACGCCGGGACCGCGCACGGCGAACGGGATGCCCGCCGCCTCCTCGTAGGGCTGGCTCTTGCTCAGCAGCCGGTGCTCGCCGAGCAGGTAGCCGTTGTCGGAGACGAAGAAGATCCACGTCCGCCGGAGCTGGCCGGTCTCCCGCAGCACGTCGAGCACGCGACCGATCTGGTCGTCGACGTCCTGCAGCTCCTCGAGCTTGCCCTCGTAGATCTTCTGCATCTTGCGACGGTCCTGCGGCTCCAGGTCGCGCAGCCACGAGGGCTTGTCGCCCATGTCGGCCTCGTTGAGCGACGGCGGGTCCCACTCGACGCCGTCGAAGTCGTCGGCGTGCTCGGCACTCGGGGTGTACGGCCCGTGCGGGGCGGTCGGCGAGAAGATCGCGAACCACGGCGTGTCCTCGTGGCGACGGACGAACCGGCGCAGCCGCTTCGCGGCGAACCGGTCGAACTCCCGCTGCCCCTCGACCTTGCGCACGGTGCCGTCGACGTTGACGCGCGGGTCGTCGATCATGCCGTCGAGCAGCGTCACCCAGCGGTCCCAGCCGGGGGCGACGTACGTCGGGTCCTGGGCGACGCCGTTCATGTACTTGCCGAAGTAGCCGGTGGCGTAGCCGGCCTCCTTGATCCGGGTCGCCGCCGTGTCCAGGTCGAGTCCCTGCGCCACGAACGGCTGGTGGGTCATGTTGCTGTCGCACCCGTGGTTGTGGGGGTAGCGACTGGTCAGCATCGAGGCGCGCGCGGGCCCGCACAGCGGCATGGCGCTGTAGCCGTTGCGGAAGTGCACGCCCTTGCGCACCAGGCGCCGCCAGGTCCGGTCCATCGACCGCAGCGTCGAGCGCATCTGGTCGTCGGTGATGATCCAGAGCACGTTGTCAGCCACGGCCCGACCCTAACGGCGGCACCCGCGACCGGTTCGTGCCACTACGCTCCGGGCCATGTCTCGACGCTGGCGGACCCGCGCGCCGTACGGCTCCTGGCTCCTGGGCCGCCCCGGACAGTCGCCCCGCGCGGTGCGGATCCGGGTGCAGCTGCTCCTGACGGCCCTGCTCCTGGTCACCAACCTCGTCGGTGCCGGGGTCGTGGTGGTCATCGCCACGGTCGTGCTGCCGCTCCCGCCGGCCAGCGGCAGGATGGTGGTCGCCACGGCGGTGGCCGTCCCCGTCTACGTCGGCGTGGCGATCCTGCTCGGGACGTGGATCGGCACGGCCTCGTCGCTGCGCGCGCTGCGCTGGCAGTACGACGACGGGCCGCCGGACGCGCGCACCGTACGTCGTACGCTCCGGGTCCCGGTGCGGCTGACGGTCCTGCAGTTCGCGCTGTGGGCGATCGCCACCGTCCTCTTCACCGTGCTGGCGGCGGTCCTGCAACCCGAGCGCGCGCTCGGCGTCGGCCTGACGGTCGGCACGGCGTCGATCGTCGTGTCGGGCATCGCCTTCCTGCTGTCCGACTTCGCGCTGCGCCCGCTGGCCGCGCGGGCGCTCGTGGGAGCCGAGCTGACCCGACGCCCCAGCCTCGTCGGGGTCAAGGCGCGATCGGTCATCTTCTGGGTGGTCGGCACGGCGGCGCCCGTCGTGGCCCTCATGGTCGCCGGCGTGGTCGCGCTGGTCGACGACACGGTGACCGTCACCCGGCTGGGCGTCACGACCATCGTCGTGGGCGCCGTGGTGCTCGTCTTCGGCCTGCTCGTCACGGTGCTCTCGGCGAGCGCCGTGGTCGACCCGGTCCTCGCCGTGCGCGACGCGCTGCTCGACGTCGAGCGCGGCCAGCTCGACCGGGAGGTCGTGGTCTTCGACGGCACCGAGGTCGGCCTGCTGCAGGTCGGGTTCAACCGGATGGCGACCGGGTTGCGCGAGCGCGAGCAGCTGCGCGACCTCTTCGGGCGTCACGTCGGTCGCGAGGTGGCCCAGCGCGCCGCGGAGACGGCGGGCGATGTCGAGCTCGGGGGAGAGTCGCGCGAGGCCAGCGTCCTCTTTGTCGACCTCGAGGGCTCCACGACGTACGCCACCGAGCACGAGCCCGCCGAGGTCGTCGCGCTGCTCAACCGGTTCTTCGCCGTGATCGTCGAGGAGGTCGACCGACGTGGCGGTCTGGTCAACAAGTTCATGGGCGACGCCGTGCTGGCGGTCTTCGGCGCCCCGGTCCCGGTCGATGATCACGCCGGTCACGCGCTCGGCGCTGCGCGGGCGATCGCCGAGCGGCTGGCCGCGGAGGTGCCGGAGCTGTCGGCGGGGGTCGGGGTGGCCACCGGCGAGGTGGTGGCGGGCAACGTCGGCCACGAGGAGCGCTTCGAGTACACCGTCATCGGCGACGCCGTGAACTCCGCGGCCCGGCTCACCGACCTGGCCAAGAAGGAGGAGGGCCGGGTCCTGGTCTCGTGGGCCAGCGTCGAGGCGGCGCACGACGACGAGGCCCGACGCTGGGTCGAGCACGGATCGGTCACCCTCCGCGGCCGGAGTGGGGAGACGGCGCTGGCCGTCCCGCGCGGGTTAGCGTGCGAGACGTGACGGGGGTGGGGCGCGTCGTGGCACTGGCGAGCGTTGCTGCTCGCGACCGGCTGCACCAGCGCCGCGCCGAACGAGTCAGGAGCTGCGGTCGATGGGTGGCTGCGGGCCGGTCACGTACGACGACGTGCGCGGGCAGCGGCCGACGTACGGCGCCGACCAGCTGACGTACTTCATCAACGCCCACGACATGTGCGCCGGGCGCTGGGTGCCGGGCGCGAGCGAGTGGCTGGTGCCGCAGGGGATGACGATCGCGGACGGGACGGCCTACGTCGCGAGCTTCGACGGGACCAAGCTCGGCGGGCAGCGGCTCTGCACGATGCAGTCGATGGACCTGAAGACCGGCGAGCTGATCCGGTCGCGCTACCCGGTGGTCGGCAGGGTCGGGCCGCGGCAGCCGACCGAGTGCCGGCACGGCGGCGGCGTGGTCGCCGACGAGCACGGCGTCTGGCTCGCCGAGACGCAGCGGCTGTGGCTGCTCGACCCGGCGACGCTGGAGCCCGAGCGTGGGTGGGCGCTGGCGGAGCCGGTGCGCGGGTCGTTCGCCGTGCTCGACGACGACGGTCGGCTCGGGCTGGGCCGCTTCCGGGCGGACAACCCCGCCCGGCTGTGGTGGTTCGACGTCGACGCGATGCTCGCCTCGACGGCGTACGAGCTCGACGAGGGGGACGCCGTCGACGCGGTCCGGATCCCGCCGGACACCCAGGGCGCGATCTGGGCGGAGCTCGGCGGCGTCGGCCCGGGGCTGTGGCTCGCGCGGTCGAACACGTCGTGCGGCGTGCTCGTCGGGCCCGACGGCAGGAGCCGGGCGTTCGTGCCGGGCGCCGAGGGGATGGCGCTGACCGGCCCCGACCAGCTGTGGGTGGTCAGCGAGTCGGGATCGCGGCTCTACCAGGACAAGGGGCGCCCGATGACGCCGCACCTGGCGCGCTTCGACACCTCCGGCATCACCGAGTGGCAGGAGCCGCATGCAGTCCATGACCTCCCGCATCTCCGTGGCGCTCGCTCGCGCTGGCGGCCGCGATGTGGTTCGTGTGGTTCGGCTGGGACGACGTGCCCTACGACGTGTGGCAGGTGATCGGCTGCGGTGCCTGCGTCGTCGTGGCGCGATCGCCGCGCTCGTCCGGGCACGCGGGGAGTGGTCCTGCTCGCGGCCGCGGCGACCGTCGGCTTCGCGGTGCCGTGGGGCGTGTACGCCGCCTCGACGGACGACTCCGGCCTCTGGGCCGTCGGGCTGGTGCTGCTGCTCGCGGGCGTGCTCATCGGGCTGGTGGTCGTGCTGACGGTCGCCGAGCGCGTGCTGCGACTTCCAGCCGCTAGCCCAGGTGCGCTCCAGCTCGCTCCGGATGCGGGCGGCGAGCAGCCGTACGTCGACCGGTCCCGACGTGTCGACCTCGATCAGCGGGCCGACGCCGAGTGGGGCGACCTCGTGGCCCAGAGCTCGTCCTCGTCACGGAGGTCGTCGAGGTGCCTCGGGTCTCGCTGTCGGGTGGCGTAGCGCTCGCGCGCGACCTCGATCGGCACGCGGCAGCGCACCTCGACGATCGGAGCTCCGAGCTGCATGACCAGTGGCGCGGTGTAGTCGAACCAGGTGCTGTCGATGACGGCGCCCTCGCACTCCCTGGCCGCCCGGAGCAGGGCGAGGACGGCGGCCCGGCCGAGCCTCTGCGACTCCTCGACGTCGCGCGGTGGGCCGAGCGCGTCCATGAGGGCTTCCTTGATGTCGTCCTTCGACAGGCAGGGGAGCGCCAGCTCGGGTGCGAGCGCGCGGGCCAGGGTCGTCTTGCCGGAGCCCGACCAGCCGCCGACCAGGACGAACGCTCGCACGAGGTCAGCTCGTCGTCCGCGCGGCGTCGAGGTGCTGCGCCATGGTCTGGCCCAGCGACACCGTGTCGACCGCGACGGTGACGATGGTCGCGCCCTCGGCGGCGTACGACCGGGCGTCCTCGCCGCTGTAGGCGTGCACGCCGACCGGTACGCCCGCGGCGACGGCCCTGGCGATGATCGACGACAGGACGGCTCGGAGCTCGTCCGCGTGGTCGTCACCGCTGAGGCCGAGGGAGAGCGAGAGGTCGCCGGGGCCGACGTAGATCCCGTCCAGTCCGTCGACCGCGAGGAGGTCGTCGAGCTCGTCGAGGGCAGTCGCCATCTCCACCATGAGGATCACCAGCGGCTGGTCCGCGCCACCCGACGAGCCTGCCGATCGAGCGGCCACCGTCGGGCGCGTACCGGGCTGACGCGACGACCTCGCGGGCGTGCTCGGCACCGCGGACGTTGGGGACGATCACGCCGTGGGCGCCGAGGTCGAGCGGTCGACCGACGTCGGGGAACGAGGAGCTGCGGGTGCGGACCAGCGGCACCGCACCGGCCGCGCGGATCGCTGCGGTGATGCCGGGCAGGTCGGCCTCGGAGACCGCACCGTGCTGCAGGTCGACGACGACGTAGTCGGCCCCGGTCCGGGCCAGGACCTCCGCGGTCACGGCTCCCGGGAGCAGGCTCCAGAGGCCGTGGGCGGCGTCGGCCGGCTGCCCACGTCGTACGCAGGTCGAGATCGTTCAGTCATGCGACCAGTCTCCTCACAGCCGGAGCACGCGGCCGGCGACGACGAGGTGCACCTCGTCGCAGGCCGCGGCGACGCGCTGGTTGACGATGCCGAGGAGGTCGCGGAAGAGCCGGCCGGAGCGGTGCTCGGGGACGATCCCGAGGCCGACCTCGTTGGTGACGACCACGACGTCGTGGTCGCAGGCGCGGAGGGCGTCGACGACCTCGTCGGTGCGGGCGACCACCATCTGGTGGACGGTGTCGCTGTCCTGCTCCCAGGCGCCTGCGTCGTCGATCAGCGCGGTGAGCCAGGTGCCGAGGCAGTCGACGAGGACGGGCAGGTCGGCCTCGCGCAGCGCCGTCGCCACGTCGCGGGTCTCGAGCGTCGACCACGACGCCGGACGTCGGGCGAGGTGGGCGGCGATGCGAGCGGCCCAGTCGGGGTCGGCCTCGGCGTCCGGGGTGGGGCCGGGCGCCACGTAGGTGGCGGGCTCGTCGCCGAGGAGGGCCTCGGCGTGGGTGGACTTGCCGGACCGGACGCCGCCGGTGACCAGGATCCGCATGGAGCCACCCTGTCAGACGCAGGCGGGTGGTGAGAGCGGGGGAATCGGACGCACGGACCTGGGTACGGAAAATGCATGACCCACTCCACGACACCCACGACAGGTACGACGAGCGAGCGTCAGCTGGCGGTCGTGACCGGCGCGTCGAGCGGCATCGGGCTCGAGCTCGCCCGGCAGTTCGTCGACCACCACTTCGACGTGATCGTCGCCGCCGAGGACGCCGAGATCGCGGTGGCTGCAGCGGTGCTCCGCGCGGAGAGCGCCGGCACCGTGACGCCCGTGCAGGTCGACCTGCGCACGCCGGAAGGCGTCGACGACCTCTACGCCGCGATCAGGGCGGACGGCCGCCCGCTGGCGGCGATCGCCCTCAACGCCGGACACGGCCAGGGCGGTGCCTTCGTCGACATCGACCTCGCGGACGAGCTGTCGATCATCGACCTCAACATCGTCTCGACGGTGCGGCTGGCCAAGCTCGTGCTCCGCGACATGGTCGCGCGCGACGAGGGACGGGTCCTGGTCACGTCGTCGATCGCCTCGACGATGCCGGGCTCGTTCCAGGCGGTCTACAACGCGTCGAAGTCGTTCCTCCAGTCCTTCACCGAGGCGCTGCAGAACGAGCTCAAGGACACCGGCGTCACCCTCACCTCGCTGATGCCCGGGCCGACGGAGACCGACTTCTTCGAGCGGGCCGACATGGCAGACGACACCAAGGTCGGCACGTCGAAGAAGGACGACCCCGCGCAGGTCGCGCGGCAGGGGTTCGACGCGCTGATGGCGGGCAAGGACCGTGTCGTCGGCGGCGGGCTCAAGACCAAGGTGCAGGAGGCCGCCGGCAAGGCGATGCCCGACAAGCTCAAGGCCGCGATGCACCGGCCGATGGCGGAGCCGGGCTCGGGGGACTGACGGCTGGGTCTCGATACGCCCGCTCGTTCCTCGCGGGCTGCTCGACCACCCAGTTACGCGAGTGCCGCCGCCAGGACCAGCACCGCGAACGAGACCTCGACGGCCGCGCCCAGCACGTCGCCCGTGATCCCGCCGAGGCGGCGTACGCAGCGGAGGACCAGGGCGACGACCGCCGCCAGCATCAGCACCAGCGCCGACGAGCGGCGGCCACACCGAGCCGAGGGCGGCTCCGGCCAGGCCGGCGAGGACGACCGCCAGGACGAGCGTGGCCGAGCGCGCCGACCACCGGGACCGCGCCGATGTGGGTGGCGCCGAGGCCGTCGGCGCGGGCGGCGGGGACCCCGCGGACGCAGGCCAGGGCCAGGCAGGCGCGCGACGCGCACACGAGCAGGCCGAGGGCGAGCCAGCCGTGCTCGTGCCGGATCACCGACGCGAGCGCGGCGGCCTGCAGGCCGGCGACCAGGACGACGGCGACGACCCCGGCCGGGCCGACCGGGCCGGTGCGCATGACCTCGAGCGAGCGCTCGGGGGAGTAGGACGCGGTCAGGCCGTCGGCGGTGTCGGCGAGCCCGTCCCAGTGGAAGGCGCGGGTGCCGAGCGCGAGCGCCAGCAGGACGACGTACGCCGTCGCGAGCGGCGGCAGGTCGAGCCAGGAGCCGAGGAGGGCGAGCGCGCCGGCGACGACCCCGAGCGGCAGGACGGCGAGCGGCGCCAGCACCATCGCCAGGCCCGCGACCGGGCGGTCGACCCGGGAGGGCGGGGGCACGCGGACGGCGGTGAGGGTGCCGGTCGCGAGGAGCCAGGCGTCGCGGAGCGATCACGAGGCTCACTCGGGCAGGATCTCGCGTCAGCAGCGCCACGTCGCGCAGCACGGCGATCCCCGAGCGGAGGAGCGGCAGCGCGACGACCGCGCCGGAGCCCTCGCCGAGCCGCATGCCGACGTCGAGGAGCGGTTCGAGGCCGAGGGACTTGAGGGCGTGGGTCTGGGCGGGCTCGGTCGAGCGGTGCCCGGCGACCCACCAGGCGGAGGCGCCGGGCGCGAGCGCCTCGGCGACGACCGCGCAGGCGACGGACATCAGGCCGTCGAGCACGACCGGCGTGCCACGACGGGAGGCCTCGACGAGGAAGCCGACGGTCGCGGCGAGGTCGGCGCTGCCGAGCGCCGTGAGCAGGTCGACCGGGTCGGCGGTCGCGCCCCGACGCGCGCACCAGCGCAGCCGCGACCACGTCGCGCTTGCGGGTCCAGCCCTCGTCGTCGATGCCGGTGCCGCGACCGGTGACCTCGTCGGCCGGCAGCCCGAGCGACGCGGCGACGAGCGCGGCGGCCGGCGTGGTGTTGCCGATGCCGAGGTCGCCGGTCATCAGCAGCTGGGCGCCGTCGTCGACGAGCTCGCCCGCGACCGAGCGCACCGAGGGCGAGGGACTGCGCGGTCTCGTCGCGCGGTGAGCGCGTCCTCGACGTGGATCGCGCCCGACGCGCGACGGATCTTGCGGGCGGTCACCGCAGCGGGGAGGTCGGACAGGTCGGCGTCCACCGCGACGTCGTACACGCTCACGACGACGCCGTGCTCGCGAGCCAGCGCCGAGACACCCGCCCGGCCGGAGACGATCGTGCGGACCATCGCCTCGGTGACGGCGGAGGGGTACGCCGAGACGCCGTGCGCGGCGACGCCGTGGTCGCCGGCGAACACCACGAGGCGTACGTCGGTCAGCGGGCGCGGCGGCACCGAGCCCTGGCACGCGGCCAGCCAGGCGCCCAGCTCGCCGATCCGGCCGAGCGCGCCGGGCGGCGTGGCGAGGCCCGCGAGCCGCTCGCGCGCGAGGGCGAGGACGGCGGGGGAGGGCGGCGAGATCGGGGTACGGTCCATGGCCGCGCCAGCCTAGTGAGTAGGGCAGGCTGCTGCCGTGCCCGGCCACTCCGTCCTGCAGCTGCCGGTGCCGGCGCTGGAGGAGTGGGTGCGGGCGAGGACGGCCCACTACGACACGGGCTTCGTGTCCGCCGACCCGCGCTTCGGGCACGCGCACGTCACGGCGCTCGGGCCCGTTCGACCCCGACCCGTCCGAGGCGGCCCTGCAGGCCGTCGGGGACATCGCGGCGCACCACCGAGCCGGTCCGCACCAGGCTCGGGCGCCTCGCGCAGTTCCCCAACGGGATCATCCACCTCGTCCCCGACCCCGCCGACGAGCTCCGCGACCTCACCGGACGTCTGGTCGCCGCCTTCCCGGACTTCCCGCCGTACGGCGGTGAGTTCGGCGACGACGTGCGCCGCACCTCACCGTCGACGCCGCCTCCGGCGGTCGTCAACCTGGCCTCGACCGCCGACCTGCTGCGCGACGTCGTACCGGTCGACGTGGTGCTCGACCGGCTCCAGCTGGCGTGGTGGGAGTCGGGCCGGTGCCACGTCGTGGAGGAGTGGGCGCTCGGGGGTCTGACGCGGTGTCGCGGCTAGTGGCAGGATCGCCCGCATGGCTGCTTGGGCACACCTCGAGATCACCGTCGACGACCAGGGCAACGTGGAGGTCGGTGGCTACAACGCCGACCCGGAGGCGCTCGTCGCCGACACCGAGTCGTGGGAGGACCTGCTGACCTCCCTCGGCCTGAACGGCTGGGAGCTGGTGCAGGTCATCCCCGGCGTCGAGACGACGTACTGGTTCAAGCGCCAGTCCTGAGGTCCGATGAGCGACCTGCACGACCGCTTCCGGGCGGCGATGGCCGACGCGGAGACGGTCTTCTGGCGACCCCAGTCGTCGCCGGCGGAGATGTTCCGTGAGCTCGCGGCCTACGCCGAGGAGCACGGGACGGAGTGGGACAGGTACGGCGAGCGCGGGCCGGTCGCCGAGCTCGAGGGCCGGGTCGCCGAGCTCCTCGGCAAGCCCGCCGCGGTGATGTTCCCCAGCGGCGTGATGGCCCAGCAGGCGACGCTGCGGGCGTGGTGCGACCGCAGCGGCTCGCGCCGGGTGGCGCTGCCCGACCTGTCGCACCTGCTCCACCACGAGCAGGACGGACCGCGCCGCGTGCTCGGCCTCGAGCTCGAGCACCTCACCACCGGCCGCGAGACCCCGACCGCAGGCGCGCTGGCGAAGGTCGGCGGCCGGCTCGGCGCCGCGATGGTCGAGCTGCCGCTGCGTGACGCCGGCTGCCTGCTGCCGACCTGGGACGAGCTGGTCGAGCTGTCCGCGCCGCCCGCGAGCGCGGCGTGCCGCTGCACGCCGACGGTGCCCGGATCTGGGAGTCGGTGCCCCACTGGGACCGGACGCTGGCCGAGGCGGCCGACCTGTTCGACTCGATGTACGTCTCGCTCTACAAGGGCCTCGGCGGCTCGAGCGGCGCGCTCGTGGCCTGTCCCGAGGACCTCGCCGGCGAGCTGCGGTCGTGGCGCCAGCGGATGGGCGGCACGATCTTCTCGATGACGACCGCCGCCGTCGGCGGACTGCGCGGGCTCGACGAGCACCTGACGACGGTTCGGCGACTACCGGGCATGGGCGATCGAGCTCGCGGCCGCGCTCAACGAGCGGGGCATCCGGACCTTCCCCGAGGTGCCGCACATCGCCACCTTCCTGGCGTACGCCGAGGGCAGCGCCGACGAGGTCAACGAGAAGGTCGTGCGCGTTCACCGAGGAGCGCAGGGTCGTGCCCTGCGGACTGTGGCAGGACGCCGAGGTGCCGGGCTGGGTGGTGACCGAGCTGACCTGCTACGACAGCGCCGTCGACCGGGACCCCGCCGAGGTGGCCGGACTGATGGCCGAGGCACTCGCTATCGTCCTCCCGTGAGTGCACAGGCCCCCTCCGCAGTCATCCTCGTCCGCGCGACCAGCTTCGTCCCCAACCCGGCGACCGCCGCGGACAACGCCTTCCAGTCCGACGCCCCCGCCGGCCAGTCGGACGAGGCGACGTCGGCCAAGGCGTTGGCCGAGATGGACGCACTCGCGGCCGCCCTGCGCGCGGTCGGCGTACGCGTGCACGTCTTCGACGACGACGACCACACCCGCCCCGACAGCGTGTTCCCCAACAACTGGCTCTCGACCCACGCCGGCGGCACCGTCGCGGTCTACCCGATGTATGCCTCCAACCGCCGCCACGAGCGGCGCCACGACGTGCTGGAGATGCTCAAGTCGGAGTACCGCGTCCAGGCGATCGTCGACTACTCCGGCCTCGAGCCCGACGGGATCTTCCTCGAGGGCACCGGCGCGATGGTGCTCGACCACGTCTCGCGGGTGGCCTACACCGCGCGCAGCCACCGCGCCGACGTCGCCGTGCTGGAGCGCTTCTGCACCGACTTCAACTACGAGCCGATGGCCTTCGACGCGGTCGACTCCGACGGCGTGCCGGTCTACCACACCAACGTCATCGCCTGCGTCGGCACCGACGTCGCCATGATCGCGCTCGGGATGATCCCCGACGAGGTCCGTCGCGAGCAGGTGCGCGAGCGCCTCGCCGTCACCGGCCGCACGATCGTCGAGCTGACCGAGGAGCAGATCCGCGAGTTCGCCGGCAACGCCGTCGAGCTCTGCGGTCGTACGCCGGAGGGCAGGCGCCGCTACGTGATGGCCATGTCGGCCCGGGCCAAGGCGTCGCTGCGTCCCGACCAGGTCGCCGCGATCGAGGAGTCGTGCGAGATCGTCGCCGTCGACATCCCGACGATCGAGCTCGCCGGCGGGTCCGTGCGCTGCATGATCGCGGGGGTCCACCTCGACCACCGCCCCGAGCAGCTGCCCGAGCCCGGCGAGAACGTCGTCGCGATCAACGAGGACAACCCGGTCACGCCCGACGGCCGCTTCGTGGCGAAGGACTACGTCTGACCCGGCTCAGCCCCGGGTGCGCTCCGAGGCGTACATCCGGAACAGCCAGTACGCCGACACGGCGCACAGCAGGTGCCACACGGCGTGCCCCTGCAGCAGCGAGTGCGGGTCGCACCAGCCGGCGTTGGTGAGCAGCCAGATCGTGAAGGCGACGAGCATCGCGACGAGGGCGACGACGCCGTGGCGGAACACGATCGAGGTCTCGCCGCGTCGCCAGACGAGTGTCTCGAGGACGACGGCCGCGACGAGCAGCAGGCCGAAGGCGAGGTTGCCGGAGTAGTGCACGACGGGGACCGGGTCGGGCCAGAGGCCGACGAGCTCGCAGGCCGCGACGCAGGCGACGTACGCCGCCACGAAGGCGGTGGTGCCGCGCCGGGTCCAGCGGACCCAGGCCCACGCCGCCGCGAAGCCGGCGACGAGGTACATGCTGAGCATGTCGAGGTGGCCGCCCCACTCGCTCTGCGTGGCGTGCATCGCCGCGGAACCGGGGCCGAGCAGCACGACGACGCACGCGAAGAACGTGGCGACGGTCGGCGACATGACGGCGCCGTCCGGGAGCCGACCGGCGCGGCGCGCGACCAGCAGGCCGGCGACGACGAAGCCGGCGTTGGAGAAGGTGTTGGCGGGCTGGCGGACCAGGCCGTCGCGGGCGGCCTCGCAGAAGTTCGCGCCGCGGCCGACGTCGGGGCCGAGCCAGCCCTGGGCGATCGCGACGACGAGGAGGCCGATCGAGACCGACGGCGACCGTGCCGGCGATCGCGAGCGGGCGCCTCATGAGAGGGCGTGACCAGCGCGGTCACGCCGCCACGAGACCGCCGACGCCGCCGATCGCGCCCATCACCAGGCCGCCCTGGGCCTCGGCGGGGAGCGCGCGCCACCACGAGGCCTTCCAGCCGGTCTCGTCCAGCACCTCGTCGACCGGTCGCTGGATCTGCGAGCTGCGAAGTCGATGTCGACCTGGTGGCCGACGCGCCCGTCGGTGCCGACGCCGTAGCTCGACCCGGCGGGTCCGGCTGAAGGAGCGACCCGAGAAGACGTGGGCGCTGCCCGTCAGTCGCGCGCTGCCGGCCGTCACCTCGAAGCCGTGCGCGAAGTCGCGGGTGATCGCCGTGCCGGCCTTCGTGGCGACGACCTCGACGCGACGCACCTCGGTGACGTGGCGGGCGGCGGCCCAGGTGAGGAAGCTCGCGTCGGCGAGGTCGGCGCGCACCCGGATGACGCTGCCCTCGGTCTCGACGACGTACGGCAGGCCGGTGAACCGGGCGCGGATCCGTTCGGCCACCTCGGTCCACGGGACCTCGCCCGGGGCGGGCTCCGGCGGCGGGACCGCGTCGAGGTGCTCCTCGCGCCGCATCAGCCAGGCGCCCCACGCCAGTCCCGAGCCCGACGAGCAGGAAGACCCCGCCGACCGAGTAGCCGACGGGGTCGTCGCGGCCGAGCAGGAGCGCGAGGATCGCGCCGAGCGCGGTGAAGACGGTCGCGAGCAGCCCGAGGATCCACCACCGCTTCATGGGCTGATCACACCACGGCGTATGCCTCAGCGTCGCGTCACCTGGCCGACGACGTCAGCGCAGTCGTAGGTCCAGCCACACCATGCGGTGGTCGCTCGTCGGGAACGGGAAGGTGCCGGTGAGGCGCGGGAAGAGCGGGTCCGACGAGGTGAGCCAGTAGACGCCGGAGCCGAGCACCTTGAGCCGCTTGGACGGCAGGACGTAGTCCGCACGGAGGTTGCCGGGCGTGGTGTCGGCGAAGTCGGCGGTGTCCTGGGCGGCCGGACCCCGGTGGGTCAGGTTGGCGCCCTGGTCGCGCTGGGTCGCCTCGACGGCGCCGGCGGACGTCGGGCGCGGGTCGCGGATGCGGGGGTTCCGGATAGCTGCCGGATCGCTCGGTCGACCGAGTCGCCGTCGTAGGGGTCGGCGTTCTGGTCGCCGGCGATCACGAAGTCCTCGCCGCGACCGAGGCCTCCGCGCTCGCCCTCGTCGTCGTAGATGTACCCCGAGCGGCGCCCGCCCTCGACGTAGTCGGCCCAGAAGCGGATCTCGTCGTGGTTGCGGGTGCCGTTGCGGTCCTCGGGACCGTCGAAGGTGGGCGGCGTCGGGTGCGAGACGAGGAAGTGCACGGTCCTTGCGGCCGGGGACCTTGATCGGGACGTCCCAGTGGGACTTCGACGAGAGGCGGAAGACGTCGAGCTCGGCGGGGGAGTACCAGTCGGCCCTCGCCGCGGTGGCGGGGTCGTCGGGCAGCAGGGCGCCCGGCATGTCCTTCCAGAGGAACTGCTGGAACGTGCGGACGTCGTCGGTCGCGATCGGGTACTTCGAGTAGACGACCATGCCGTACTGGCCGGGGAACAGGCCGAAGCCGAAGGCGTCGTCGCCGCCGGCCACGACGCCGTCGTTGTTGAGGTCGTAGCCACTGGGCACGCCGGTGTTGACGGGAGCGGTGAAGTAGTAGGGGTAGTCGACCGGCGCGGCTCCGTTGTGGCCCACCGCGAGGTAGTTGTCGCGGAACAGCTCGGCCGCCCGGCCGCCCTCGACGTAGTCGAACTCGTTGATGAGGACCACGTCGGGCTCGGTGCGCTGGATCGTCTCGGCGATCGCTGCGGCCTGCGCGTTGGTGGACGTCGACAGGTCGCGGACCAGGTCGCCGGCGTTGTTGCGGTTGAGCGAGGCGTTGAACGTCGCGAACCGGACCTTGCGGTGCTTGTCGTGCTTGCCGGGATTCTTCGCCGCCGGGTGCGAGGACGGTTCGGCGGTGGCCGCCGAGGTGACGGCGGGCGCCGCGAGGGCGGAGGCGGCGAGGGCTGCCGCAGGTGGCGGCGAGCGTCAGGCGGGTGGGGCGCATGGGTGAGTGCCTTCCGAGAGTGAGGTGTCCGCCAACCTACGACGGAGATTCCCGCGCGGGGAAGGCGATCGGCAAGGGCTCACCCGATGTTCAGCAGGACGTCACCACGGCTTGTCGTCGTGGTGGGGGTCGAGGCTGGGGTAGCCCGCCTTCGGCTCGACCTCGTCGGGGTTGACCTCCTCGCCGCCCGCGCTCTGCTCGGGGGGTGCGTCGGCCGGGGGCTCGAGCACGGAGGTGTCCCGCAGGCCGTCGGCTCCCACCTGGCCCGGGCCGGTGGGACCGACCCACTCGCTGCTCGACCCGCTGCCGCCCGCAGCTCCCTCGGGTCCGGAGGCGTTCGGCGTCGACTCCCGCTCCTCCGCTGCGAGCTCGTTGGTCTCGTCGTCGTGGTTGCTCATGACCATCGTCCTTCCGTCGGGGTGCTGGTGGCTCCCCGTTCCCTCCCGGGCACGTCGCCATGCCCGGACGTCATACGGAAGGGGCATCCGCCGCCCCGTCCGTATGACGTCCCGGTGCGGATCGCCCGGGAGGGCTGAGATGCTGGCGCCGTGATCCCCAGCCCCCGCCGCGTGGCGATGCTCCTCGTCGGCTGCGCGTGCTCGGCACGGGCGTGGCGATGCTGCTGCGGCGGACCTCGGCTCGGACGGCTACTCGACCTTCGTCAACGGGATCTCGCTGACGTCGGGGATGGAGTTCTGGATCGCCAACGCGCATCGTCGGGGCCGTGCTCGTGGCGCTGGCGATGCTGCGCAAGGTCATCCCGGGGGTCGGCACGGTCGTGCAGGTGGTGCTGGTCGGCGTGGTGGTCGACGTCGCGCTCGGGCTGATGACGACTCCCGACAGCCTGGTCTGGCGGAGCGTCCTGCTGGCGGCGGCGTTCCCGGTCGCTCGCGGTGGGCATCGCGCTCTACCTCGGCAGCCACACCGGCGCCGGACCGGCGGAGGCCGCGGCGCTCGCGTGGGACCCGCCGGTCGCCTTCAGGTGGAGCTACAGCGTCGTGCAGGGCGGGGGAGCGCTGGGCGGCTGGCTGCTCGGCGCGACGGTCGGCGTGGGCACGCTCGCGGTGATCTTCCTCCTCGGTCCCGCGGTGGACCTCGACGGCGCGGATGTTGCGGGTGGATCTCCACCAGCAGACGGATCCGCCGCTGGAGCACTCCGCCTAGCGTGAGACGCATGTTGATCGTCGAAGAGCTCTTCCTCCTGCTGCGTCGCGACGACGGGAAGCCCGCGAGCGCGATGGCGCAGCGCGGCTACGGCCTCGCCGCCGCGGTGATCACCGACCTCGTGCTCGCCGAGCGGATCACGCTGAGCGAGGACAAGGACCCACGCATGACGGTCCTGGTGCCGGGGCCTGTCGGCCACCCGGCCCTCGACGCGGCGATGGCCCGCCTCGAGCAGCGCGACGGCAAGAAGCTGTCGTCGCTGGTGACCGACGGCAAGCTCGCCGTCGAGGAGCAGGTCGCCGCCGCGCTCGCGTCGGCCGGGGTGATCGGCATCGAGGAGAAGCGGGCCCTCGGCCTGGTGCCGGCCAAGTACCCCGTGGTCGACCCCGAGCCGGAGCGACGTACGCGCGAGCAGCTGCGCGTGGTGCTGCAGGGAGGTACGCCGCGGACCGAGGACGCCACCCTGCTCGCGATCCTCCAGGGCCTCGGCGTCGTCCCGAAGGTGCTCGCCGAGGAGAAGGGGACGCTCGGGCGCCGCGACCTCAAGCGGCGCATCGAGGAGGTGTCGAGCGAGGTCAAGGCGGGCGACGCCGTCGCCAAGGCCGTCGCCGCGATGAACACCGCGATCATGACGGCCGCGATCGTGCCGGCCATCGCCGCGGGTGGGTCCGGCAGCTGAACGCAGCGTGGGGTCGCCGCGCACTGCGCAAGGGCGGCGACCCCACGACCGGGATGTGGTGTGTCAGCTGCTCAGCTCGGCGTGCTGACGGCTCCCGCTCGACTGGTTGATCTCGATCTTGCGGGGCTTCGCCTTCTCGGCCACGGGCACGACGAGCCGCAGGACGCCGTCGGCGTAGCCGGCCTCGATCCGCTCGAGGTCGAGGTTGTCGCCCAGCACGAGCTGGCGGCTGAAGGCGCCGCGGGGACGCTCGGACGCCAGCGGCTCCCAGTCGCCGTTGCGGGCCACGCGCTCGGCGCGCACGGTCAGGACGTTGCGCTCGACGTCGAGGTCGATGCTGTCGGCGTTGACGCCCGGCAGGTCGAACTCGATGACGAAGCGGTCACCTTCACGCCACGCGTCCATCGGCATCACCGCGGGACGGTTGGTCGTGCCCATCAGCTGCTGGGTGAGGCGGTCGAGATCACGGAACGGGTCGGTGGTTCGAAGCAACATCGTCTCCTCCTGGTTCAGCCGGGTGGACCGGGGGCCGGTCCACGACCTGTATTTGTGGTTACAGGTTTCTTATAGTCAAACCAGCAGGCAGAATCAAGCCCGTGGAGCGAGAAATGTCGACCGTCGGCGTCTACGCCATCTCGGTGGCCGCATCGATGGTCTCGATGGAGATCCAGAACCTGCGCGTCTACGAGCGCCGCGGGCTGCTGACGCCCGAACGCACCGACGGCGGCACCCGGCTCTACAGCCCCGACGACGTGGACCGGCTCGAACGGATCCGCGACCTGCTCGCCGACGGTCTCAACCTCGCCGGGATCGCGCGGGTCCTCGAGCTCGAGGACGAGGTGGCCGAGCTGCGGGCGCGGCTCGAGAGTGGGCTCAGCGTGACGCCGGCAGGCTGGTCAGCACCCGCACCGCGAAGTCGGTCGTGAAGTCGTTGTCGAGGAACCGCACGACGTTGGTCACCCGCTCGACGTCGAGCGGCAGCAGCCCGCGCGACCCCGGCACGTCGGGGGTGAGGCCGAGGTCGAGGTCGTGGCGGCCCGACATCATCGTCACGTTGAACTCGTAGCGCTCGCGGGCGCCGTCGGCCTGCAGACGTCGTACGACGGTGGGGCCGATGCGGCGACCGCCCGTCTCGGTCGCCCAGTCCTCGAACGCCCCGAGCAGCGCCTCGCCGCCGTTGTGGTCGATGTCGGCCCAGACGGCGTCCATCGAGCCGGCCACGTCGAGCAGGATCGCGGCCGTCTTCTCGCCGATGCCCTGCACGCCGGGGAGGTTGTCGCTGGAGTCGCCGCGCATCGCGGCGAAGGCGAGGTAGTTCGTCGCGCGGACGCCGTACATGTTGAAGAGCCGCGCCGGGTTGAGCATCGGCGAGCCGTGGATGCCGCCGTCGATGAGCCGCAGCACCTGCGTGTGCGGGCTGATGTGGGCGAAGGCGTCGCGGTCGGAGGTGATGATCACGCAGTCCCAGCCGTTGTCCTCGGCCCAGGTCGCGCCGGAGGCGTTGACGTCGTCGGCCTCGAGGCCGGCCGGCGTGACCGTGTGCGAGGCCGAGGGCGTCCAGCAGCGCCTCGGCCCGCTCGAGCTGGTCGACGAGCTCGGGGTCCTTCTGGGCGCGACCGGCCTTGTAGTCGGGGTAGAGGTCGCGGCGCACGGAGCCGGTGCGGTCGTCGAGGCCGAAGACCACGGCGTCGGGGGCGATGGTGTCGATCGACTCGAGGATCTGCCGCAGCATCCCGTGGAGCGCCCAGATCGGCCGGCCCTGCCGGTCGCGGAGCTGCGTGTGCGCCCGCGCGTGGTGGTTGCGGTGCAGCAGCGACGGCGCGTCGACGACGAGCAGGAGGCGACGAGGGGGAGAGGTCATGGGGATCGGCGCCAGCCTAGGACCACCGGGCGAGCACGTGCAGCAGGAAGTCCGGCTCGCGGTGCTCGACCAGCACCCGCGCGCCGGTGGCGAGGAACGCGTCGTGGACGTCCGCTCCGTCGAGCGGCCACCCGACGATCTCGTGGCGCCAGTGGCACAGCAGCAGGTGCCCGTCGTCGGTGAGCGCGTCGCGCACGCGCACGACCACCTCGGCCAGCTCCTCCGGCGCGAGGAAGTAGCCGACCTCCGAGATCGACACGAGGTCGAAGCGGCCGTCGGGCCACTCGGCCGGGATCCGGGCGAGGCGCACGTCGACGTGCTCGACCTCGGCCGTACGCCGCCGGGCGAGCTCGATCGCCGCCGGACTGGCGTCGAGGGCGAGGAGGTGGTCGCACCGGGTCGCCAGGTCGACGGCCAGCGCGCCGACCGAGCACCCCACCTCGAGGGCCTGGCCGTAGTGCTCGCGCGGCAGGGCGGCGAGGGTGAGCGCGCGCTTGCGCCGCTCGTAGGAGGAGTCGACGTCCCACGGGTCGTCGCTGTCGCGGTGCACCTGGTCCAGCGCGTCGTGGTCCACGCCCGTCACCAGCCGCGCGCGCCGTGCTGGAGCAGCTGCTCGCCCAGGGCGGCCTGGTCGCGCTCGGCGTGCCACTGGCGCAGGTAGAGCCCGAGGTCCGCGACCCGCCGGGCGTGGTCCTCGTCGGTCGCCAGCGGCCCGGGACCCAGCCCGTGGGCGGCACGGGACAGCACGTCCTCCGCGGCGAGCGCGACGACCTCGCGCACCCGCAGCGCCGCGCGCCACCCGTCGGCGCCGCTGAGACGTCCGGCGTCGACGTCGTCCGCCGCCCGGGCCAGCACGCTGCCGGCCGCGTGCAGCGCGGCGTCGACCGCGCCGAGGTGGACCAGCGCCACCTGGTCGGGCAGCCGCGTGCCGGCGGCCCGCACCATCCGCCGCGCGATGCCGACGGCACCGCCGAACCAGACCGCGGCCACCCCGATGCCACCCCAGGCGAAGCCGGGCCGCTCGAGGTACCACTCCGGCCTCGCCCACGGCGTACGCCGTCGCGCTCGCGAAGTCGATCGGGACCGGAGTCGACGGCGGTGAGGCCGCGGGCGACCCAGGTCCCCGCGACGGCGGTGGCGCCCGGCTGGGTCAGGTCGACGGCGAAGAGCTGGCGCCGCTCGCCCACCCATGCGCTGACCAGCGCGCGGTCGAGCGACCCGCCGAGGGAGCACCAGTGCTTGCGGCCGTCGAGGACGTGGCCGTCGCCGCGGGGCTCGGCCCGCAGCGGCTCGCCGGGGCCCTCGGCGGCGAAGACGCCCCACGTCCCGGGCTCGGGGGTGCGACCCGCCTGGTCGAGGATCGCGAGCGCGTCGAGGTGCGGCTCGAGCGTGCGGGCCACCGTGAGGTCGACGGCCGCGACGCTCGCCAGGGCCGACCAGAGGTGCGCGGTGCGGCCGGCGCCCGGGACGGGCAGCTGCGCGCCGACCACCCGGGCGAGGTCGAGAGCGGCGGCCACGTCGCCGCCGGCCTCGACCGCGCGGTCGACGAGGTCGGCGAGCTCGTCCTGCTCGTCGTCGCTCGGCTCGCCGAGCAGGACGGGCCCGCGGTCAGGCACGGACGGCACGCTCCCAGTGCCGCAGCGAGGCGCACCGCGTGACGAACACCGCGGCGTCGTCGCCGGAGGCCAGGTCCAGGAAGCCCTCGTCGGGCTCCACGC
>CAWCGM010000015.1:0-22624 GCA_963795095.1 uncultured Actinomycetota bacterium
ACGGCTGGGCCGACGTGACCAACCCCGCCACCGGCCAGGTCACCGGCCGCGTCGCGCTGGCCAGCGAGGCCGACGCGCAGCAGGTCATCGCCGCGGCGTCGCGCGCGGCGAAGGCGTGGGGCACCACCTCGCTCGCGCGGCGTACGCAGGTGATGTTCGCCTTCCGCGAGCTGCTCAACAGCCGCAAGGACGAGCTCGCCGCGATCATCACCGCCGAGCACGGCAAGGTGCACTCCGACGCGATCGGCGAGATCTCGCGCGGCCTCGAGGTCGTCGAGTTCGCCTGCGGCATCTCCCACCTGCTCAAGGGCGGCCACAGCGAGGAGGCGTCCACCGGCGTCGACGTGCACTCCAAGCGGGTGCCGCTCGGCGTCGTCGGGATCATCAGCCCGTTCAACTTCCCGGCGATGGTCCCGATGTGGTTCTTCCCCATCGCCATCGCCGCCGGCAACACGGTCGTGCTCAAGCCCAGCGAGAAGGACCCGAGCGCCGCCAACTGGATCGCCGCGCTCTGGACGGAGGCCGGTCTCCCCGACGGCGTCTTCAACGTGCTGCACGGCGACAAGACCGCCGTCGACGCGCTGCTCACCAGCCCCGACGTGCAGTCGATCAGCTTCGTCGGCTCGACCCCGATCGCGGAGTACGTCTACGAGACCGCGAGCCGCCACGGCAAGCGCGTCCAGGCCCTCGGCGGCGCGAAGAACCACATGGTCGTGCTGCCCGACGCCGACCTCGACCTCGCCGCCGACTCGGCAGTCAACGCCGGCTACGGCAGCGCCGGCGAGCGCTGCATGGCGATCAGCGTGCTCGTCGCGGTCGACCCGATCGGCGACGAGCTCGTCGCGCGCATCGCCGACCGCACCCGCACCCTGCTGATCGGAGACGGCGGTCGCGAGGCGACCGGGGGCGAGAAGGAGGCCGACATGGGCCCGCTCGTCACGAAGGCCCACCGCGACAGGGTCAGCTCCTTCATCGACTCCGGCGAGGCAGCCGGCGCCAAGGTCGTCGTCGACGGCCGCGACGTCCAGGCACGCGGCGGCGAGGAGGGCTTCTGGCTCGGCCCGACGCTCTTCGACGACGTCACCCCCGAGATGGACATCTACCGCGAGGAGATCTTCGGCCCGGTCCTGTCGGTCGTCCGGGCGAAGTCCTACGAGGAGGCGGTGGCCCTGGTCAACGCCAACGAGTACGGCAACGGCACCGCGGTCTTCACCAACGACGGCGGCGCGGCCCGTCGCTTCGAGGCCGACGTCACCGTCGGCATGATCGGCGTCAACGTGCCGGTCCCGGTGCCGGTCGCCTACTACTCCTTCGGCGGCTGGAAGCGCTCGCTCTTCGGCGACACCCACGCCCACGGCACCGAGGGCGTCCACTTCTTCACCCGCGGCAAGGTCGTCACCACCCGGTGGATCGACCCCGCCAACCGCCCCGAGGGCGGCCTCGAGCTGGGATTCCCGCGCAATGACTGAGCTGATGAACAAGAGCGACCTGTCCAGCACGTACGACGCCGGGCGGGCCTACGAGCTCGACCGCGCGCACGTCTTCCACTCCTGGTCGGCCCAGGCCGAGATCACGCCGATGGTGGTGACCCGCGCCGAGGGCAGCCACGTCTGGGACGCGAACGACACGCGCTACCTCGACTTCAGCTCCCAGCTGGTCTTCACCAACCTCGGCCACCAGCACCCGCGCATCGTGGCCGCGATCCAGGAGCAGGCCGCGCACCTCTGCACGATCGCACCGGCAGTGGCCAACGGCGCCCGCTCGGAGGCCGCCCGCCTCATCGCGAGCCACACCCCCGGCGACCTCGACCACGTCTTCTTCACCAACGGCGGCGCCGACGCCAACGAGCACGCCGTACGCATGGCGCGGCTGCACACCGGCCGCCACAAGGTGCTGACGACCTACCGCAGCTATCACGGCGGCACGCACCTCGCGGTCAACATGACCGGCGACCCGCGCCGGTGGGCGAGCGACCACGGCTCGACCGGCACGGTCCACTTCTTCGGTCCGTTCCTCTACCGCAGCGCCTTCCACGCCACGACCGAGACGGAGGAGTGCGAGCGCGCGCTCGAGCACCTCGAGCAGGTCGTCGCCCTCGAGGGCCCGTCGACCGTCGCCGCGATCGTCCTCGAGGCGATTCCCGGCACCGCCGGGATCATGGTCCCGCCGCCGGGCTACCTCGCCGGCGTCCGCGAGATCTGCGACCGCCACGGCATCGTGCTGATCGCCGACGAGGTGATGTCGGGCTTCGGCCGCGCCGGTCGCTGGTTCGCCGTCGAGCACGGCGGGATCGTGCCCGACCTGATCACCTTCGCCAAGGGCGTGAACTCCGGCTACGTCCCGCTCGGCGGCGTCGCGATCAGCGACGCGATCCACGCGACGTTCGCCCACCGCACCTACCCCGGCGGCCTCACCTACTCCGGTCACCCGCTGGCGTGCGCGGCGGCGGTCGCCACCATCCGCACGATGGAGGACGAGGACGTCGTCGGTCGTGCCGCCCGCCTCGGCGAGGACGTGCTCGGCCCCGGTCTGCGAGCGCTTGCCGAGAAGCACGAGCGCATCGGCGAGGTCCGCGGCACCGGTGCCTTCTGGGCGATCGAGCTGGTGGGCGACCGCGCGACCCGCGAGCCGCTCGCGCCCTACGGCGGGTCCAGCCCGGAGATGGGCGCGATCGTCAAGGGCTGCCAGGAGCGCGGCATGCTGCCCTTCGTCAACTACAACCGCATCCACGTCGTCCCGCCGCTCACGACCACCGACGACGAGGCCCGCGAAGGGCTCGCGATCCTGGACGCCGCCCTCGACGCGACCGCCTGATCGCCGACCCTGACCAGATGGCGGCCCACCGCACGGCCTACGAGCGCCACGCTCCCGACCCCCGCGTCCTGGAGCGGGCGCTCGCCGGCAGTGAGCTGTCGGTCTTCTGGCTCGACGACGTCGACGCGACGACGTACGACGAGCTCACGGCGTCGACGCGCGCCGACCTGACGATCGTCGGCGGGGGCTACCTCGGCCTCTGGGCCGCCGTCCACGCCACGAGGCGCGACCCCGGGCGCCGCGTGGTGCTGCTCGAGGCGCACACGGTCGGCTGGGCGGCATCGGGTCGCAACGGCGGCTTCTGCGAGGCCTCGCTCACGCACGGAGAGGACAACGGGCGCAACCGCTGGCCCGAGGAGTACGACGTCCTCGCCCGCCTCGGCCACGCCAACCTCGCCGGCTTCGAGGCCGACGTCCGCGCCCTCGGGATCGACTGCGAGTGGGAGCGCACCGGCACCCTCTCCGTGGCCGTCGAGGAGCACCAGGTCGCGTGGCTGCGCGACGAGGCCGGCTTCCTGGACACGCAGCAGGTGCGAGCCGAGATCGACAGCCCGCTCTTCCTCGCCGGAGCGAGGGAGCCCGACCACACCGCCCTCGTCCACCCCGCGAAGCTGGCGCTGGAGCTCGCCCGCGTCGCGGCCGACCTCGGGGTCGAGATCCACGAACACTCGGCCGCCACCGCGCTGCGTCGTACGACACGAGGCGTCGAGGTGCACACCGACCGCGCCGTCGTCACCTCCGACCACGTCGTCCTCGCCACCAACGTCTTCCCGTCGCTGCTGCGCCGCAACCGGCTGATGACGGTGCCGGTCTACGACTACGTGCTGATGACCGAGCCGCTCACCTCCGAGCAGCTCGCGTCGATCGGCTGGTCCGGACGGCAGGGGCTCGGTGACGTGGCGAACCAGTTCCACTACTCGCGGCTGACCCGTGACAACCGCATCCTCTGGGGCGGGTACGACGCGGTCTACCCCGCGGGCGGTCGGGTGGCCGCACGCCACGAGGAGCGACCGGCGAGCTACTCCCGCCTGGCGTCACACTTCCTCGCCACCTTCCCGCAGCTCGAGGACGTGCGCTTCACGCACCGCTGGGCAGGCGCGATCGACACCTGCACGCAGTTCACCGCGTTCTACGGGCTCAGCCACGACGACCGGGTCGCCCATGCGGCCGGCTTCACCGGGCTGGGGGTGGGCGCGACGCGCTTCGCGGCCGAGGTGCTCCTCGACCTGCTGTCGGGCGCCCCGACCGAGCGGACGGACCTGCGGATGGTGCGCGAGCGGCCGCTGCCCTTCCCGCCCGAGCCGCTGGCGTCGGTCGGGATCAACCTGACGCGGTGGTCGCTCGACCGGGCCGACCACCGTCAGGGGCGACGCAACGTGTTCCTGCGTGCCCTCGACGCGGCCGGCCTCGGCTTCGACAGCTGACCCGGCGCGTCCGCGCGCCACAACAGGGTCGAGTCGGCGCATCTGTACGCGCGAACAAGCTCGAGTCGGCGCATCGGTGCGCTCACGCTGAACAGATGCGCCGACTCGGCATGCTCTGGCGGTACGGATGCGCCGACTCGGCACGTTGTGGCGGTACAGATGCGCCGACTCGGCGCGCTCTTGCGGTACAGATGCGCCTGCTCGATCAGGCGGCGGAGTGCCCCATCAGGTCCGCCCGGAGCGAGGCGAGGATGCGCGTGAGGACGCGCGAGACCTGCGCCTGCGTCAGCCCGACCGCCTCGGCGATCTCCTGCTGGGTGGCCTCGTCGACGAACCGCATCCGCAGGATGCGCTGGTCGCGGCTCGGGAGGGTGGCCACGAGGGGCTCCAGGACGATGCGCGCCTCGGCGGCGACGACCGAGCGGTCCTCGAAGCCGAGCAGGTCGCCGAGCGACGACGACCCGTCACCGACCGGTCCGTCGAGGGACGTCGGGGTGAAGCACCCGTCCGCGGTGAGTGCCTCGACGACCTCGTCGACCGCGACGTCGAGGTGTGCGGCGACCTCGCTCGGGCGCGGCGAGCGACCGAGCGAGCTCTCCAGGTCCTCCTGGGCCCGCGAGATGCGGGACTGGAGGTCCTGCACGCGTCGTGGCGGCCTGACCATCCACCCGGCGTCACGGAAGTGGCGGCGCAGCTCACCACGGATGGTCGGGACGGCATAGGACAGGAAGTCGTGGCCGGCGCGGGGGTCGAAGCGCTGGGCGGCCTTGGTCAGGCCGAGCAGCGCGACCTGCTCGAGGTCGTCGAGGTCGATGCCGCGGTTGCGGTAGCGACCGGCCATCGAGCGGGCGACGCCCGCGTTGGTCTCGATGAGGTCGGTGATGAGGTGGTGGGAGCCGACGGTCTCGGACTCCACCAGGCGCAGGTCGGCGACGATGCCGTCGGTGCGACGGGCGCGTTCCTTACCGTCGGCCGGGCGGCTGCTGACGGACAGGACGGAAAGAGGGCTGTGCTCGGGGAGGATTGCAGTGGTGACCACGGCTTCGCTCCTAACATGCAGTAGATCCGTCCACCGTGGTCTCCAGCAAACGACCTCTCGAGACTCACATGGTCCAGACCAGTGCGCCAGCCGGAAAGCGAAGCAGTCACCACCCCTAGGGGGTGGTGGTCCGCGACAACGTGTCTCCCGGGTTCTCGTCGTACTGCTCGCGGTAGTAGGCCGCGAAGCGGCCGGGGTTGAAGAATCCGTTGCGATTGGCCGCGTCCGTCACGGTCCCGGCCGAGCCGTCGCGCAGGGCCTGGCGCGCGAGGTCGAGCCGCACCCGCCGCAGGTAGTCCTGCGGGGTGCAACCGAGGTGCGTGCGGAAGGCGTACTGCAGGGCCCTCGGGGACACGTTGCACTCGAGGGCGAGCTCACCGGGGGTGAGGTCCTCCGACGCGTGGTCCTCGATGATCCGGGCTGCGCGGCGGACCGTGGACGGCGAGTCGTCGAGGTCGTCGGGCTCGTCGTCGGGGAGCGTGGTTCGTACGACGACGTTGTTGGCGAAGGTGTGGAGCAGGGTGTGGCCCAGGAGGCGGGCGGCCGCGTGCTCCTGGGCGTGGGTCGCGTCGCGGGGCAGCATCGCGCCCACCTGGTCGACCGTTGCCCGCCACCGCGCACCCGCCGCCGGCGAGCGGGGGACGTAGGAGGTGAAGATGATGTGCCGACGCGGGTGCTGCGGGTCGGCGTCCTCCACCGCGGCGAGCATGGCGTCCCACGACAGGGACGTGGTGCGCAACAGCGGGATGGTCGGCCGAGCCGGTGAACGGCATGTCCCACCCCGCCACCAGTGCTGAGTCGCCGTCCCGGACGAGGTCGGTGACCTCGTCGCGCGTGTACTCGCAGGTGCCGCTCAGGACGTCGACGACCACCAGCATCGGCATCGGATCGGAGTCGAAGGAGTAGCGCGCGTCGATCCGGAGGTGGTCGAAGACGACGTCGCCGTGGTCGACCCGGTCGTGCTGCACGGTCCCGAGCCGGCCCGACAGCCGCAGCTCGGTGCCGTACACCGCGTCGAGCCACGCGCGCGCCTCGTCACCGGTTCCCTCGAAGCCGAACGCGTCCGGGGAACGACGACTCGATCGCGACTGTGGCACGACACTCCTGACGGAGGAGAAGAGACGGCGACCCGGTGGCTGGAGTCAGCCTCGATTCTAGGGCGTCGGCACATGGACACGCACCTCCGGACGGGCTGTCAGCGCCGCCTTGTAGACTCGATCTGCTTCCACCGATCTCCGCCCTGTGTCCGCGGACTGACGTCATTGAAAGGTGACCGATGTCTGGGACCCCTCCCTCCTCCGGCGAGTCCGCGCAGCCGGGCGACGAGCTCCGTGACGAGATCGCCCACCTCCACGAGGCCGTGCGCTCGCAGCGTGCGATCGGCATGGCGATCGGACTGCTGTCGGCGACGTACGGCTGCAGCACCGAGCAGGCGTGGCGGACCATGCTCCGCGTCTCGCAGGACAGCAACACCAAGGTCCGCACGGTGGCCCGCGTCCTCGTCGCCGTCCACGACGGGTCGGCCACGCCCGAGGACCGCGACGTCCTGCTGACCTTCGAGCGCCAGCTCCCGGCGACCGGTTGGAGCAGGGGACCGTCCGCGTAGCATCCCGACCATGAACATCGACGGTGCCGCGCTTGCCGAGAGCCTGCGCACGCTGGCCACCTCGGGGCAGGGCGGCGACGGGATCGTGGCTGCCCTCGAGCAGGTGCTGGACGCCTGCGTCGACCTCTTCGGGGTCGACGGGGCGGGCATCCTGAGCGCCGACGAGCAGAACGTGCTCCGTTACGTCGCGGCCACCGACGGTCCCGGCCGGCTGCTCGAGCAGACCGAGGCCGAGGCCGGGGAGGGCCCGTGCACGGAGGCCTTCGTCAGCGGCGTGGTGATCACGTCCACCGACGTCACGGCGGAGGACGACCGGTGGCCCGTCCTCGCCAGCGCCATGGCCACGCAACCCGTGCGCGCGGTGCTCGGCACGCCGGTACGTGTCGGCGGCGTGACGGTGGGGACGCTCGACGTCTACCGCGAACACGCGCACGAGTGGGACGAGAGCGAGGTCGCAGCGCTCGCCCGCTTCGCCGAGGTCGTCGCCACGACCATGACCGCCGCCGTGCAGGCCCACACGGCAGGCGAGCTCGCCCGCCAGCTGCAGTACGCCCTCGACTACCGCGTCGTGATCGAGCGCGCCGTCGGCTACCTGATGGCCAAGGGCGACCTCGACCCGGTCGCTGCCTTCAACGCGCTGCGCAACGCCGCCCGCAGTCGTCGCACCAAGATCGGCGAGGTCGCCGAGCACGTGCTGTCCCACGGTGCCCTTCCTGTCTGAGCCCCCGGCTGCCTGTGCGCGGGGAGCATGGTGCCGCCACCTCGCGGGTACGTCGTACACATGAACCGGGACACCGCATGAGCAGGACCAGCCGCACGCTGTCGGCGACACCCGAGCAGGTCTGGGCCGTGCTGGCCGACGGCTGGCTCTATCCGCTCTTCGTGGTCGGTGCCGCCCGGATGCGCGAGGTCGACGACTCGTGGCCCGCCGTCGGTGCGCGGCTCCACCACAGCGTCGGTTCGTGGCCGCTGATGATCGACGACACGACCTCGGTGCTCGAGGTCGAGGAGAACCGTCGCATCCTGCTGCTCGCCCGCGGGTGGCCGGCCGGCCAGGCGCACGTCGAGATCTCGCTGCGAGCCCAGCGGGACGGGCACCGTCGTGACCATGGTCGAGCAGGCCACCGGCGGCCCGGGCGCCCTGATCCCGAAGGTGATCCAGGACCCCCAGCTGCACCTGCGCAACCTCGAGGCCCTGCGCCGGCTGGCCTTCCTCGTCGAGGGCAGGGCACACGAGGGTCGCCTCCCGTGACGGCCGGCCGGCGCCACGACGCCGTCGTCATCGGCGCCGGACCCAACGGACTGGTCGCGGCCAACATGCTGGCCGACGCGGGCTGGGACGTCGTGGTGCTCGAGGCGCAGTCGACCCCGGGCGGCGCCGTGCGCAGCGACCGGGAGCTGCACCCCGACTTCGTGCACGACACCTTCAGCGCGTTCTACCCGCTCGCCGTCGCGTCGCGCGCGATGACCTCGCTGCGGCTCGAGGACCACGGCCTGCAGTGGGAGCACGCCCCGGCCGTGCTCGGCCACCCGTTCGGCGACGGCCAGTGGGCGGTGCTGCACCGCGACCGCGACCTGACCGCCGCCGGGCTCGAGGCGCTGCACGCCGGTGACGGCGACGCGTGGCTCGACCTGTGCCGCACCTGGGACCGCATCGGGGAGCCGATGGTCGACGCGCTCACCTCACCCTTCCCGCCGGTGCGCGCCGGAGCACGGCTGCTGCCGGGGCTCGCCCGCGGAGGCGGGCTCGACACGGTCCGACGCCTGGCCACTCCCGTCGCCTCGCTCGGCCGTGAGCTCTTCGGTGGGCCGGCCGGCGCCCTGCTGCTCGCCGGCAACGCCGGTCACGCCGACTTCCCGCTCGACTCACCGGGGTCGGGCGTGTTCGGGGTGCTGATGTCGATGCTCGGCCAGACCGTCGGGTTCCCGGTCCCGCGCGGCGGCGCCCAGTCCCTGACCGACGCGCTCGTGACCCGGTTCACCAGCCTCGGCGGTCGGCTCGAGACCGACGCGCCGGTCACCCGCGTCGTCGTGCGCGACGGAGCCGTCGCCGGCGTCGTCACCCGGGACGGCGAGTCGTACGACGCCCGCGTGGTCGTCGCCGACGTCGCGGCACCGCGCCTCTTCGGCGAGCTCGTCGGCGAGGACGACCTGCCCCCGCGCGTGGTGCGCGGGATGCGCGACTTCGAGCTCGACCCCGGCACCGTCAAGGTCGACTGGGCGCTGACCGGTCCGGTCCCGTGGGCCGGGAGCCCGGCCGCGGCGCCGGGCACCGTGCACATCGCCGACTCGGTCGAGGAGATGACCCGGACGCTGGCGCAGGTGGCGTCGGGCGTGGTGCCCGACCGGCCGTTCCTGCTCACCGGGCAGATGACCACCAGCGACCCGTCCCGCTCCCCCGCCGGCACCGAGTCGTTCTGGGCCTACACCCACGTGCCGCAGCCCTCGGCGACCCGCGGCGACGCCGGCGACGAGATCACCGGCCGCTGGGACCACGACGACCTCGAGCGCTTCGCCGACCGCATGCAGGCGCGGATCGAGGCGCGGGCACCGGGCTTCGGCTCGCTGGTCGGCGCCCGTCGGGTGCTCGGGCCCCACGAGCTCGAGGCACGCAACGCCAACCTGATCGGCGGCGCCGTCAACGGCGGCACGTCGCAGCTCCACCAGGAGCTGGTCTTCCGTCCGGTGCCGGCGATGCGCGGGCGCGCCGCGACCGGCGTGCCGGGACTCTTCCTCGGCTCCGCGTCGGCCCATCCCGGCGGCGGCGTCCACGGCGCCGCGGGTGCCAACGCGGCCCGCGCGGCGCTGTGGCAGCACCGGCTGCGGGCGCTGCCCGGTCGTCGTACGCGCTGAGGGCTCAGCGTCGCGGGATGACCTTGTGGGTGCCGTCGCAGAAGGGCAGCCGGCTGGACTTGTCGCAGCGGCAGAGCGCCACGACCGGGCGACGGACGTCGTGGACGGTGCCGTCGACGCCCTGCACCGAGGTGGCTCCGCGCAGCAGCATCGGGCCGTGGGGCACGACGACGACGTCGGGGTGGTCGAACACCTCGTCCTCGGGACGCGCGGTCACGCGGCGTCCCACGAGGTGAGCAGGGCGGTGGCGAGGCGCGCCTCGAGGTCGACGCAGGTGAACGCGCCGAAGAGGATCTCGGCTGCCTGGTCGGGCTCGTCCTCGGCGAGGGTGCCGCAGATGTCGCGCGCCGCGAGCAGCTCGTGGACGGCGTCCGCCTCGACGTGCTCGTCGAAGTAGGCGGCCATCGGACCGTCGAGGCCGAGCCGGCCGAGGCCCTGCACCATCTTGCGGGAGGGCAGGGTGCTCGTCATCTCGAACGCCGCCAGGTGGCCGACCGCCGCGCCGCGCAGTCGTCGGTGCATGCCGAGCATCGAGAGCGCGTTGTTGAGCTCGAGGGTCTCGGGCAGTGCGTCGTCGACGTACGCGCCGTACTCGGCACGCAGCCCGACCGCGACCATGCCCCGGGCGAAGAGGTGCGAGTGCATCCGGTTGGGGTCGCCGTCGCCGTACTCGTCGTACTGGAGCTCGACGAGCGCCGCCTTGGCCCGGAGGGGCAGGTGCGGGATCACCCACGTCATCGGGTCGGCCTCCTTGAGCTGGTAGACCGAGCGCTGCCGGAACAGCTCGAGCACCTCGTCGGTGGTCGCGTGCCTGCGCACGTGGTCGGCGAGCGACGGGCCGTCGTCCGCGGCGACGAGCGCCTCGAGGGCGGCCGGGATGTCGGCGACCTCGGCAGCCGCGCCCGGCCACCGCCGGCGCAGGCGCTGCTCGAGCGCCACCTCGAGCTCGTGCCGCACCCCGAGCATCGCGGGCTCCCACTCGGCGTCGTCCGCGGCGTCCTCGAACCCGCGGTAGGACATCTCGTGGAGCGTCCACAGCGCGATGCACTCGTCGTCCCACTCGCCCGCGGTCGGGGCGTGGCCGCCGTCGACCGGGGTGGCGAGCCGGGCGACGACCCACTCGCTGAGCGGGCCGCGCGGCTTGGGCATCCTCACGGGGTGAACACCACCTTCACCATGCCGTCCTCCTTGTCGCGGAACTTCCGGTAGGCCTCGGGGGCGTCCTCGAGGGGCAGGTGGTGGGTCGCGAACGACTCCACGCCGAGGACGTCCTCGTCCTGCTGGAGCAGCTCGAGGATGTCGTCGCTCCACCGGTGGACGTTGGCCTGGCCCATCCGGATCTGGACCTGCTTGTCGAAGAGCTGGAACATCGGCAGCGGGTCGGTGGGAGCGCCGTACACGCCCGAGATGCTGATCGTCCCGCCGCGGCGCACCGAGTCGATCGCGCTCATCAGCGCGGCGAGCCGGTCGGAGCCGGCGGTGAGCATCATCTTCTCCTGCACCTTCTTGGGCAGCAGGGCGAGCGCCTTCTGCGCGACCTCGGCCACGGGCGAGCCGTGGGCCTCCATGCCGACGGCGTCGATCACGGCGTCGGCGCCACGACCGTCGGTCATCGCGCGGATCGCGTCGCCGACCCCGTCGACCTCGCTGTGGTCGATGGTCCGGCCGCCGCGGCCGTGGATGCGGGCGAGCCGCTCGCGCACGTTGTCGACCACGATGACGTCGAGACCGCGGTGCATCGCGATGCGCGCTGCCATGTCGCCGATCGGTCCGGCGCCGATGACGGCGAGCGTGCCGCCGTCCTCGACGTCGGCGTACTCGACGGCCTGCCACGCGGTGGGCAGCACGTCGGAGAGGAAGAGGAAGCGGTCGTCCGGCGGGCCGTGCGGCACCTTGATCGGGAGCTTGTCGCCGAAGGGCACGCGCAGCAGCTCGGCCTGGCCGCCCGGCACGGAGCCGTAGAGCTTGCTGTAGCCGAACAGGCTCGCGCCGGTGCCGGTGTCGCGGTTCTGGGTGGTCTCGCACTGGCTGAAGAGACCGCGGTCGCACATCCAGCACGACCCGCAGCTGATGTTGAAGGGGACCACGACACGGTCCCCCGCCTGCAGCGTCTCGACGGCCGACCCGACCTCGCGCACGATGCCCATCGGCTCGTGACCGACGACGTCCCCGTCGGTCATGAAGGGGGTCAGCGGGTCGTAGAGGTGGAGGTCCGAGCCGCACAGCCCGGTCGAGGTGATCTCGACGACGACGTCGGTCGGCTCCTCGATCACCGGGTCCGGGACGTCGATGACCTGCATGTCCTGCCGGCCCTGCCAGGTGACTGCTCTCATGTCGAGTCAGTGCCCAGCCCCTCGCGATGCCATGCACGCGCACCGACGGCGGTCGCCCATTGGTAGGTGGTCGGGCCCGATCCGGTGCGTGTGAGGCTCACGTCATGAGCAAGCCCGCACCCGAGCACCGGCGCCCCGAGGGCGTCACCGACGAGACCGTCGAGGCCGTCGGCAAGCTGTCCGCGGCCCTCGACCACGTCGAGGACGCGCGCGGCCACCTCTACGCCTTCCACCGCCTCATGGGCAGCGCGGAGAGCACGATGGAGGAGGCCGAGGAGCTGCTGCGCGAGGCCGGCCACGCCGACCTCGCCGACGCGATGGACCGCGACGTGCTGGGCAGCAACCCGCTGCCGGGCATGTGGTCGTTCCAGATGGTGGAGCAGTACGACGACGGGTTCTACGCCCGCGCCAAGGGCCTGCACCAGCGCGCGCTGGACGAGCTCATGGACGGCCAGCGCCACGTCTTCGAGGCCGAGATGAAGGAGCTGCGCCGCACCCGCGGGCGCGACGGGCACGAGGCCCGGCCGGCGGACGTCGAGGGCGACCCGGAGTACGACGACCAGCCCTCGCTGTAGGAGTCTCGCTGGTGGGTACGGGGCCGGATGCATACCTCCCGGACCACCGATCGTCCCCGCGTCGTGCTCGTCACCGGCGCCTCCAGCGGCATCGGCGAGGCCACCGCACGCCTGGCGGCCGCGCGGGGTGACCACGTCGTCCTGCTCGCCCGCGGCGCCGACTCCCTCGAACGGGTCGCCGTCGACTGCGAGTCGCTCGGCGCCGCCTCCACCCTGGTCGTGCCCACCGACATGGCCGACGACTCGCAGGTGGCCGCCGCGGTCTCCGCCGCCGTCGCCAGGCACGGACGGC
Organism: uncultured Actinomycetota bacterium; assembly: GCA_963795095.1. Taxonomy (GTDB): domain Bacteria; phylum Actinomycetota; class Actinomycetes; order Propionibacteriales; family Nocardioidaceae; genus Nocardioides. Next base: position 12,937 of record CAWCGM010000015.1, read on the forward strand.
TCGACGTCGTCGTGGGCTGCGCAGGCGTCGTCGCCTACGGCCGCATCGACGACGTCCCGGTCGACGTCTTCGACCGGGTGGTCTCCACGAACCTGCTCGGCTCGGTCAACCTCGCCCGCCACGCCCTCCCGGTGCTGCGCGGGCAGGGAGGCGCGGACGGCGCGGGCAGCATGGTGCTCGTCGGGTCGGTGATCGGCCACATCGCGGTCCCGGACATGGCGGCGTACGTCGTCAGCAAGTGGGGCGTGCGCGGACTCGTGCGTCAGCTGCGGGTCGACAACCGCGACCGGCCCGGCGTCCGGCTCGGCTACGTCGCGCCGGGCGGGGTCGACACCCCGATCTACCGCCAGGCCGCGACCTACGGCGACTCGGTCGGCCGTCCGCCCTTCCCGGTCAGCCCGCCGGAGACCATCGCCCGCCGGGTGCTGACCGTGGCAGACCACCCGTGGCGCGGCGGCCAGGTCGGGGTCTCCAACGACGTGATCCGCTTCGGTTTCACGACGCTGCCGTGGGTGTACGACCGGCTCGTCGGGCCGCTCTTCTCCGTCGTGGCGCAGGACCTGGTCGCACCGGTGGTGCGCGGTCCCGGCAACGTGCTCGCCTCGCAGCAGGACGGCAACGGGCTCCGCGGGCACCAGGGCAGTGCCCTGCGCGGCATCGCCGCCAACCTCGTCGAGGTCGTACGCCGCCGGAAACCCGCAGCCCGCGGGAGCGCACACCCTCGGACACAGGACCGCTAGCCGGGCGCATCGCTCCAGCTCCGAGGAACATCGATGGCTCGGCGGCCGGGGCATCCGGAGGTCTGGCGCGTGGCTACCCGGTCCACCCCCCACTGACCCTGCGCACTTGCCAGTGAGTCTCTGAGCGACTCACTGGCAAGTAGCGGCGGCGGGGTGGGCGTGCGCGCCTCGCCGGTGCGACAGCTGCTGGGCCACCAGGTGTCCACAGGTGCGCCCTTCGGGCGTTCGAGCGGCCCGGCTGTGGAGGGACGTTCGCGGGTGTCGGTGCCGGCGTCTGTGCTGGTCGTACGACGCGCCTGACGGGGGGCGCGCAGGCGGACGGCGAGAGGTGAGAGGGCACATGGAGGCAGGCGACCAGACGGATCAGACGGAGCCGGTGGAGCAGGCGAGCGGGCTGCCGCCGTGGGCTTGCATGGCGAGGTGGACCCAGGCGGAGCGCGATGTCTGGTTGATGGGCCCGTTCCGCGGCGGAATCCCCGGGATGGTGCGGCGGATCAGGCGGATCCTGGACGTGTCGCAACGCGGGTTGGCTGCGCTGCTGGACGTCTCACAGTCGGCCGTCGCGCGGTGGGAGACCGGGCGGACGAGTCCGCGGATGAGCGTGGTTGAGCGGCTGTTGCGGATGGCTCGGCTCCGGATGGACTTCCACGACGAGGACACCGGGGAGGAGGTGGGTCCGATGCGTGCAGACGGAGCGCGGACGCACGGCGGGAGCCGGTACCCCGCACACACGGACCTGACGGCTACGGGGTGGTGGGTGCTGCGGCGGCTGCGGTCGATGACCTCGATCGAGGCGTTCCGGGCTCGCGACCACTCCAGACGGATCGGGGACCCGGCGATCAGGTACCGCGTCTCGCCGTTCCGGAAACAGATGCAGCGGATGACCCACGGCACGCCGGACGACCACCCGGCCGTTCATCAGTTCGTCGCGGAGGTGCGCTACCTCGACGAGGTGCGGGAGGACCGCCGTACGGCGATGCGCACCAGGAAGACGGGCGGGACGCGAGGGGGTGGCGACGCCGCTTGAGACTGCGTCAGGATGAGCGTCGACGCAGCTCGGGAAGCACGTCGGATCCGTAGGCCGCGATCATGTCCGCGTAGTGCGGTCCCATGTTGGCGACGTAGACCTCGCTGAAGCCGGCATCGACGAAGGGTGCGTAGGCCTCGACGTGCTCGGCGACGTCGGGACCGAAGGCTCCGTTCTCCGAGAACTTCTCGCGGGTGACGAGCTCGGCGGCCTGCTCGAAGTGCTGCGGGCTCGGCAGGACCTGGCTCAGCTCGCCGGGAACGCCGGCGTTGGGCCACAGGGCGTACGCCACGTCGATCGCCTCGTCCTTCGTGGGACCCCACCCCACCTTGAAACCCGCCTGGGTCGGGGCATCGGCGCCCTTCGCCTTCCGGAAGGTGTCCACCGACTCGGCGTCGGGCTTGGTGGTGACGAACCCGTCGGCGATGCGGCAGGCAACGTCGAGTGCCTTCGGCCCGAAGGCACTCATGTACACCGGCGGCGGAGTGTCGGGCAACGTGTAGATCCGCGCTGTGTCCACCGTGTAGTGAGGCCCGTCGTGGGAGACGACCTCGCCGGTCCACAGCCGGCGGATCACCTCGACGGCCTCCTCGAGCATGGCGAGACGGATGTCGGTGCGCGGCCACGCATCTCCGAGCACGTGCTCGTTGAGCGCCTCACCGGTCCCGACACCGAGGGTGAAGCGTCCCTCGCCCATGAGCACGGCCGCGGTGGCGGCAGCCTGTGCGATCACCGCGGGGTGCGTACGCACCGTCGGGCAGGTGACGGCGGTCGTGACCGGCAGGTCGCAGACCTGGGAGATCGCGCCGATCATCGACCAGACGAAGGGCGACTGCCCCTGTGCGTTGGTCCACGGGTGGAAGTGGTCGCTGATCCAGAGGGCGTCGAACCCGGCCTTCTCGGCCAGCCTCGCCTGCTCGAGCAGCTGGTCGGGCGAGTACTCCTCGCAGGAGAGGAAGTAGCCGAACCGGGTCATACGCGCGCGGGCTGCGCCGCGAGGCGAGGTGCCGCGAGGCGCGGGGCGTTCGTCACGGCCTCGCCGGACATCAGCAGACCGTGCTGGATCGCCCACAGGACCGCCTGCGACCGCGAGGTCACCTCGATCTTGGCGTAGGCGCCGCGGATGTAGGACTTGACCGAGTTGATGCTGAGGTTGGTCTGCTCGGCGATCTCCCGGTTGGCGAGGCCCGACGCGATCATCGAGAGCACCTCGGTCTCGCGGTGGGTCAGCGGCCACTTCTCGGCGGCGGTCGGCTTGGCAGGCTCACCCTTGCCGGACCAGGCGTCGACGACGACCCGGCCGTCGGCGATCTGGAGCAGGTTCCAGATCAGTCGCCGGGTGGGGAGCCACTTGCTGACGAAGCCCGCGGCGCCGCGCGACATCTCGGTCGACACGGCCTCGGGGGTGCAGTCCCAGCCGAAGGCGACCATGCGGGTGGGGAAGCGCTGGGGGGCGGACGTCGTGCGCCGGTGGGCGGAGGGCTCGTAGAGCGTGAGGTCGCACAGCGGCGCCGGTCCGGTGGTGCGGTAGGGCACCACGGAGACGACGGCGGAGTGCGGCTCGAACATGGCGCGGATGCCGTGCACGACCAGCTCGCTCTCGTCCATGATCGCGACCTTGATGTGCCTGGGTGCGGTGGTGGTGCCCTGTCGATCCATGGGCGGTAGGTACCCCGATGGATGGGGCACATACGCCGCCGGTCCGGCCGGTTTGTCGCGCGGCGACCGATCAGGCCAGCAGCACCCGGGCCACGGTCGCGGCCTGCGACTCGGTGACGCCGGCCCGCTCCGCGGCGTGGTTGAGCAGCCCGGAGGCGTCGTCGGTGGTGACGCCGATCCGGGCGGCCACCAGGCCGACCGCGACGTCGACGAGGCGTTGCTCCCGCAGCCGCTCGGGGGCGGCCTCGGCCCGCCGCAAGGACTCGAAACCCAGGTCGGCGTTGGTCACGGCTCCCGCCTGCCACGCACCCAGCGCGGCGACCAGTCCGTCGATCCGGTCGCGGAAGGCGTGCGCGGTCGAGGCGTAGAGATCGATGTTGAGCACCGCTCGTCCCTCCTCGACCACGGGAAGGCAGATGGTGCTGGCGATACCGGCGAAGGCGCGCTGCCGGGCCATGTCGGCCCAGCCCTGCTCGTCGAGCGCGAAGTCCGGCTCCTGGTCGCCCGCGCCGCGATCGGCTTCATCGGCGATGCCGCCTCGGTCGTGGCGTCTGTGTCGACGAGCGTGAAGGTGAGGTCGTCGTCGAGCATGGTCACGCTCAGCGCGACGCACTCGGGCACCGTCCGCACGGCCCACCCCTCGATCACGCGCAGGAGGCCCTCCACGTCGTCGACCGACGGCGTGACGTACTCGTCCAGGGCTTCCTTGCTCTGCGGCAGGAGCTCCACGCGCGTTCCCCCTCGGGGCGATGGGTATGACTGTCGATGGTCCTCCCCGTGCACTGGCCCCACCACACCCGCCGGGGCGGTCGGGCGTGGGGCGCATGGCGCCCGACCTCCGGGGTACGTCGGACGGATGAAGACTGCACCCGCTCGCCCCGTCGTGGTCCTCGACCTCGACGGCACCCTGGTCGACTCGGTCTACCAGCACGTCGTGTCGTGGCAGGCCGCCTTCCACGACGTCGGCCTCCACGTGAGCTCCGTACGCATCCACGAGGCCATCGGCATGGGTGGCGACCGCCTGGTCGCCGCGGTCGCCGGGGACTCGGCCGAGAACGCCGTCGGCGACGAGGTCCGCCGCCTGCACGACACCTACTTCCGCGCGGGGCTGCGGACCATCTGCCCCCTCGACGGTGCGCCCGAGCTGGTGGACGCCCTCGTGGAGCGTGGCCACCGCGTCGTGCTGGCCAGCTCGTCCGAGGTCGGCCTCGTGGACGAGCTCCTCGACATCGTCGGGATCGGGCACCGCCTGCACGCCGTCGTCACCGGCTCCGACGACGCAGCGAGCAAGCCCGCGCCCGACCTGGTCACGCTGGCGGTCGAGCGGGCCGGCGGTGGCGGGTCGGCGGTGGTCATCGGGGACGCGACGTGGGACGTCGAGTCCGCGGTCGCCGCGGGCCTGGAGTCGATCGGCCTGCGCAGCGGCGGGGTGAGCGCCGAGCGGCTCCTGGCGGCCGGCGCCGCCGCGGTCCACGACGGTCCGCGCGACCTGCTGGAGCACCTCGACCACGGCCTGCTCGGCACGGCCTGAGCGCTCACTCCCCCGCGGGGTACGCCGACTCCTTCAGGAGCCGGGCCAGGTGGGTCGCGTGCCGGGCGAGCACCTCGGTGGTGCCGGCGGTCTTCTCCGGTGTCTCGTCGAGGTCCTGGTAGTCGACGGCCTGCATCGCCTCGCCGACCCAGTAGGTCACGGCCTGCGCGGGAAGTGTGAAGCCGACGTCGTTGAGCCCCTGGAAGAGCTCCGCGCTCGTGTGGTGCGCGCCGTCCTCGTTGCCCACGACGCCGACGGCGGCGACCTTGCCGAAGGTGATCAGGCGACCCGCGTCGTCGGTCTCGGCAAGCTCGGCGTCGAGGCGCTCCAGCACGACCTTCGCGACCGACGCGGGCTGGCCCATCCAGATCGGGGTCACCAGCACGAGGATGTCGGCGTCGAGCATCTTCTGCCGCAGCGCGGGCCAGCCGTCACCGTCACCCTCGTCGGTGCTCACGCCGAACTTCACGTCGTGATCGACGACCCGCTCAATCGATCCGGTCACGCCGAGGTCGCGGAACGCGTCGAGCACCTGCGAGCCGAGGAGCTCGGTGCTCGACTCGGCAGGCGAGCGCTTCAGGGTGCAGTTGAGGACGAGGCAGGAGAGGTTGGTCATGAGTCGTCCGTACCCGATGGCGTCGCCGACATACGAGGACGAGGTCCGTCGGGGCACCTCGCACGGCGTACGGCGTGGATCCCCCGACGGACCTCGACATCTGGTGCCGGAGCAGTGGCGGGCAAGCCCCGGCGCGAGTCAGGTACCCCGGCCGTCGGGGTCCATGCGTCAGTAGGAGAAGTCGTCCTCGCGGCGCCGCGTGGTCAGCAGCCGAGCCGCCAGGAACCCGCCGATCGCGCCGAAGAGGTGCCCCTGCCACGAGACGCCCGGCTGGCCGGGCAGGACCCCGAGGAGCGCACCGCTGTAGAGCAGGAACACCACGACGCCGATGAGGATCTCGGTCGTGTTCCGGTTGAGGAAGCCGCGCACGACGAGGAAGACGATCCAGCCGAAGATCAGCACCGAGGCACCGGCGTGGTTGCTCTGGGGCTGGGCGAAGACCCAGACGCCGAGCCCGCCGACGACCCAGATGATGGCCGTGGCGAGCAGGCCGCGCGCGATGCCGGTCGCGAGGGTCAGGAAGCCGAGGACCGCGACCGGGACGGTGTTGCTCACCAGGTGCCCGAAGCCGAAGTGGAGCAGCGGCGCCAGGACGATCCCGATGAGGCCGTCCTCGCTGCGGGGCTGGACGCCGTAGGGGTCGAGGGCGTGGCCCGATGCGGTGTCGACGATCTCGAGCACCCACAGCACGACGACGAAGGCGCCGGTGACCAGCGCAGCGTTCTGCCAGGAGTCCCGGCGCTGCGTGACCTGCCCCTGCCGCGTCTGCATGCCCTCCATGGTGACAAAGGGCGACAAGGGGCGACGAGGCGTCAGGAGCGCTCGGCCACCTCGGGCGGGAAGCCGCCGGTCGACACGGTGCCCCACCGGGTGGGCGTGATCCGCAGCAGCGACTTGCCCTGCTCGACCATGGCCGTGCGGTACTCGTCCCAGTCGGAGTGCTCGCCGGCGATGTTGCGGAAGTACTCGACGAACCCGTCGAGGGCCTCGTCGCCGTCGGTGGCGTCGAGGACCTCGCAGGTGCCGTCGACCTGCACCCACGCGTCGTCCCACTCGTCCGACAGCACGACGACCGACACCTCCGGGCGCTTGCGCGCGTTGCGGGTCTTGGCCCGCTGCGGGTAGGTCGCGACGACGATCCGGCCGCTGTCGTCGACCCCGCCGGCGACGGGGGACGCCTGCGGCGAGCCGTCGGAGCGGCGCGTCATCAGGATCATGCGGTGCCGCGGGCGGACGAAGTCCAGCAGCTGCTCGAGGTCCACGTCGGTGTTGGTCGCGATGGAGGGAGCCATCTCGCGAGGCTAGCGCGGGCACCCCTCTGGGCGATCTCTGGCGCCGAGGGGCGTGCCTACTGTCGACGGCATGACCACTGTGAACCGCACGTTCGACGTCCACCCCCAGCCCTCCGTCGTGATCGACTACCTCAAGGACTTCAGCCACGCCGAGGAGTGGGACCCGGGCACCGAGTCGTGCACCCGGACCGACTCCGGCCCGGTGCAGGTCGGGTCGACCTGGCACAACGTCTCCAAGATCGCCGGCGTCAGCACCGAGCTCGACTACACCCTCGAGAGCCTCACCGACGACACGATCGTGCTGGTCGGCCGCAACGACACCGCGACGTCGACCGACACGATCACCGTCGTGCCGAGCCCGGACGGCCCCGGCAGCCGGGTGACCTACGAGGCGAACATCGAGATGAAGGGCGCGGCCAAGCTCGCCGACCCCGTGATGAAGATCGTCTTCGAGAAGATCGGCAGCGACACCGAGGACGACATGACCAACGTCCTCAACCGCCTGGCCTGACGTCCTCCAGCGCGCCCGCCAGCGCGTCGACGAAGTGGTCGACGTGCGTCTCGTCCCAGACGAGCGGCGGGCGCACCTTCAGCACGTTGCCGCCCGGTCCGGTCAGGCCGGCGAGCGCGCCGCGGGCGACGAGGGCCTGGAGCAGCTGCCGCGCGGTCGGGCGGTCGACCACGTCGATGCCGGCCACGAGGCCCATCGCGCGGACGTCGCCGAGCAGGTCGGTCGCCGCCGGCCAGCTCGCGCAGCCGGGTGGCGAGGTGGGCCCCGGTGACGAGGGCCTTCTCCGGCAGCCGCCGGTCCTCGAGCACGTCGAGCACCGCGTTGCCGGCGGCCGCCGCGGCCGGGGTCGCGGCGAAGGTCGAGAAGTACTCCCAGCGCTCGGCGAACCGGTCGACGACCTCGCGCCGGGTGACGACCGCGCCGATCGGGTAGCCGGCACCCATCGGCTTGCCGAGGGTGACGAGGTCGGGCACGACGCCCGACTGCGCGAAGCGCCACAGGCCGGGCCCGGTGCGGCCGTAGCCGATCTGCACCTCGTCGGCGAGGTAGAGCGCACCCGCGGCGTGCGCGCCGTCGCGCAGCCCCTGGACGTACGACGGTGGCGCGTCGTGGACGCCCTCGCTGGTGAAGCCGGAGTCGGCCAGCAGCGAGCGCCGGCCGGTGGCCACGCGCTGCCACGTCCTGCCAGGCCGCGCCGCACCATCGCGGTCGTCGCCTCGGCTGACAGGTCACCGCCGGCGACCGGCGCCCGGAAGGTGCCGACGGCGTCGGGTCGGTGGCCCGGCGGCCACTCGTTGGGGCTCAGGTCGGCCATCCAGCGGCGTCGTGCCGTGGTAGCCGTGCTCGACGACGAGCGCGCCGGTGCCGCCGGTCCACTCGGTCGCCAGCCGCCAGGCGAGCTCGTTGGCCTCGGTGCCCGACGTGGTGAACAGGACGGTGTCGAGCCCGTCCGGCATGGTCGCCGCGATCCGCTCGGCGAGCTCGACGACCTCGGGGTGCAGGTAGCGCGAGTGGGTGTTGAGCCGACGAGCTGCCGCGCCGACCCGCCAGGGTGACCGCCGGGTCGGCGTGCCCGACGACGGCGACGTTGTTGTAGGCGTCGAGGTAGCGCCGTGCCGTCGGCGGCGACCAGCCACGCGCCCGCACCGCTGACGATCTGCAGCGGCCGGTCGTAGAACAGCGGCGCGACGGTGCCGCCCATCGCGGCGGCGCGCCGGGTGGCGACGTCGTCGCTCGGCTCCACCGCCCGGGTGCCGGCGAGGCGGTGCAACCGCTGCGCCAGCTCGGTCGGTGAGAGCTGCGCCAGCTCGGACGTCGTACGCGCGTTGGCGTCGTCGTACTGCGTGATGTAGGCCGTGTTGTCGGGGTGGGTGGCCGCGCGACCGCGGGAGATGATCGTGCTGAGCACGAGCCGCGACAGCACCAGCTCGCCGAGCACGTCGACCTCGTCGGGCCGAGAGGACGGATCCGCTGGTAGCCGCGGAGCGTCGCGCCGGCGAGCTCCCACGGCGAGGAGACCTGGGCGTCGCTGGTGTTGCGCAGCACGGAGGTGAGGGCGACCGCGAGGTCGGCGACGTCGGCGGTGAAGTGCATGTCGCCGAAGTCGATGACCCCGGTGACCGTGCCGTCGGTCGCGAGCAGGTTGGTGAGCGTGACGTCGGCGTGGTGGATCCCGCTGGGCAGCGCAGCCAGGCGCGGCAGCACCGCGGCCACGCGCTCGACGACGGGGTGGAGCGGGTCGTCGGCCGTGAGGCCCCACCTCGCCGCGACGCGCGGGAGGGCGCGTACGTCCCAGTCGAGCTCGCGGCTGCCGGCGGCCGGGTGGAAGAAGCCCGCGCAGCGCCTGCGCCGTGCGGGCGGTGGCCGCGCCGACCTGCTCGGCGACGTCCTCGGTGACGACCTGGCCCTCGAGCTGGGCGCCCGGCACGGTCGTGATCAGCCGCGCGAGGCAGGCGCGGCCGTCGTCGTCGGCGATCGGTGACGATGTCCTCGCCGCCGCGGGGACCGTGCGCGGGACCGGGAGGTCGGGGTCGGTCGCCGCGACGTGCCGCATCGCCGCGACCTCCATCTCGAGGAGCGCCCGCGACTCCGCCGGGTTCGCCACCTTGAGGACGTGCGTCGAGCCGACGAGGACGTTGACGTCACGCTCGCTGGAGAGCGGCGTGACGTCGGCGGCCACGTCCCAGTGGTCCTCGACCAGTCGACGGACTCCGTCGTTCGTCAGCCGGGGTGCTGGCTCGTCCAGCACGTCGTGCGCCATGCGCGAAGGGTAGGGGGTCGGTGCGGGAGCATGTCGAGGTGAGCAGACCGAC
>CAWCGM010000016.1:0-275988 GCA_963795095.1 uncultured Actinomycetota bacterium
TCGTCCGAACCTGGGCCATGCCGTCAGTGCGGTCGCTGCGGTGCAGATGCTGCACCGCAGGCACCGCGCAACGTCTGGCGCTGCCGGAGGTGCTCGAACCTGCAGTCGGTGATCGTGTTCGATGGGTACCTGAGCCCATGTTGAGTCGCCAGGTCCTGAACTGCCCGGTGTGCGGAACCTGCGGTTCGATCAGGGTCGTGCGCCACCAGCACGGCGTGGTCGCTGCGGACGGGAACACTCTCGTCGCGGTCGTGGACTACCGGTGCATGGCATCGGAGTGCTCCGTGCCCGACTCCGAGCTGCTCGCTCGTCGGGACGAGGGGGCCCGATCTAGCGGCCCGCGTGCTCCCGGGCTGCCGCTACGAGGCCGGCCATCAGGCCGATCTCGACGCGGGTCTCCGGGTGCCACTGCACGGCCATCCGGAACCGGTCGCCGGTGGCCTCCATCGCCTCGACCGTCCCGTCGGTGGCACGGGCGACGGCCGTGAAGCCGGGATGGCTGGCCACGGACTGGTGGTGGTGGCAGCCGACCTCGACCCGCTGGCCGACGAGCGTCGCCAGCCGGGAGCCCGCCGCGGTCTCGACCTCCACGTCGCCGTAGGCGTCACCGCCGGGGGAGTGCTCGTCGTGCCCGACCAGGTCGGGCGTGTGCTGGTCGAGAGTCCCGCCGGCATGCACGGCCATCAGCTGCATGCCGCGGCAGATGCCCAGCACCGGCAGCCCGACCTCGTCGGCCGCCGTGAGGAGCGCGAGCTCCCAGGCGTCGCGGTCGGGCCGCCAGCCCGCAGTCCGTTCGTGCGGTTCGGCGCCGTAGCGAGCAGGGTCGACGTCCGCGCCTCCGGAGATCACCAGCGCATCGATGCGCGACACGACCCGGGCCGCGGCCCCCGGCGACGCGACCGGGGGCAGCAGCAGCGGCACTCCGCCCGCCGTCTCCACCGCGACGGCGTACTCCGTGGGCAGCAGGTCGGCGCGGGTGTTCCAGACCCCCCACGCGGCCTCCTGGCGGTACGTCGTCAGCCCGACGACGGGTGCCTCGGTCCCCTCAGACATGGCTCGCCTCAGAGCGGCGTGACGTACAGGCGCCGGAGATGCCGCCGTCGACGAGGAACGTGTTGGCCGTCATGAAGCTCGACTCGTCGGAGGCGAGGAACAGCACCGCGTTGGCCATCTCCTCGGGCTCGGCGAAGCGCCCCATCGGGACGTGCACGAGCCGTCGCGCGGCGCGCTCGGCGTCGCTGGCGAACAGCTCCTTGAGCAGCGGGGTGTTGACCGGTCCCGGGCACAGGGCGTTGACCCGCACGCCCTCGCGGGCGAACTGCACGCCGAGCTCGCGCGACATCGACAGCACGCCGCCCTTGGAGGCGGAGTAGGAGATCTGCGAGGTCGCGGCGCCCATCACGGCCACGAAGGACGCGGTGTTGATGATCGAGCCGCGCTCTGCTCGAGCATGTAGGGATCGCGGCCTTGCAGCACAGGTAGACGCTGGTGAGGTTGACCTCCTGCACCCTGCGCCACGCGTCGAGGTCGGTGTCGAGGATCGAGTCGTCGTCCGGCGGCGAGATGCCGGCGTTGTTGAAGGCGATGTCGACCGAGCCGTAGGTGTCGTTCGCGGTCCTGAAGAGTGCGTCGACCTCGTCCTTGGAGGTGACGTCGACGTGGACGTAGGTCGTCACGTCGGGGCCGCCCAGCTCGGCGACCAGCGCCTCGCCACCGGCGTCGTCGATGTCGCCGATGACAACCCGCGCGCCCTCCTCGACGAAGCGGCGTACGGTCGCGAGGCCGATGCCGCTGCAACCACCGGTGACGACGGCCGTGCGGCCCTCGATGCGTCCTGCCATGTTTCTCTTCCTTGCCTCTCGTGCTGTGGTTCGGTGGTCGATCAGTGGGCGATGAAGACGTTCTTCTCTCGGTGAACGCGTCGGGCGCGTCGGGGCCGAGCTCGCGGCCGAGGCCGGACTGCTTGAAGCCGCCGAACGGCGTCGAGTAGCGCACCGACGAGTGACTGTTGACCGACAGGTTGCCGGCCTCGACCCGGCGCGCGACCCGCAGCGCACGACCGACGTCGCGAGGTGAAGATCGATCCGGACAGGCCGTAGTCGGAGTCGTTGGCGAGCGCCACCGCCTCGTCCTCGTCGTCGAAGGCCATCACGGCCACGACGGGGCCGAAGACCTCCTCGCGCCACACCGCCTCGCCGGTGTCACGGGACTCAACGACGGTCGGCGGCAGCCACCAGCCCGGGCCGTCGGGGGCGCTGCCGGTGAAGGCGATGCTCGCGTCGTCGAGGTAGGCCTGCACCGAGTCGCGCTGTCCCGACGACACCATCGGGCCCATCTGGCTCTGTTCGTCGGCGGGGTCGATGACCCTGAACGACCGGACCGCGGTCTCGAGCCGCTCGACGAACTCGTCGTACGCCGATCGCTGCACGAGGATCCGCGACCGCGCGCAGCAGTCCTGGCCGGCGTTGTCGAAGACGGCACCGGGCGCGCTGGCGGCCGCCGCGGCGACGTCGGTGTCGGCGAACACGATGTTGGCGCTCTTGCCGCCGAGCTCGAGGGTCACGCGCTTCACCTGGTCGGCACAGCCGGCCATGATCTGCTTGCCGACGCCGGTGGAGCCGGTGAAGCAGACCTTGCGGACGAGCGGGTGGGTGACGAAGCGCTCGCCGACGACGGACCCCTTGCCGGGGATGATCGTCAGGACGCCCTCGGGAAGCCCGGCCTCGACCGCGAGCTCGCCGATCCGGATCGCCGTGAGGGGTGTGAGCTCGGCCGGCTTGAGGACGACGGTGTTGCCGGCAGCGAGCGCCGGCGCGAAGCCCCACGCGGCGATCGGCATCGGGAAGTTCCAAGGGACGATGATCCCCACCACGCCGAGCGGCTCGTGGAACGTGACGTCCGTGCCGCCCGCCACCGGGATCTGCCGGCCGAAGAGCCGCTCGGGAGCCGCCGAGTAGTAGTTCAGGCAGTCGCGGACGTTGCCCGCCTCCCAGCGGGCGTTGCCGATCGTGTGGCCGGCGTTGAGCACCTCGAGCTGCGCGAGCTCCTCGAGGTGGTCGTCCACGATCGCGGCGAAGGCCCGCAGCAGCCGGGCGCGCTCGCCGGGGGCGACGTCACGCCACGCAGGGAACGCGTCGTGGGCCCACGCAATGGCGGCGTCGGCCTCCTCCAGCGTCGCGGAGGCGGGGGAGTGGTCGAGCTCCTCGCCGGTGGTCGGGTTGATCAGCATGCTCATGCACGTACTCGCTTCGCTCCGTGCGCACATGAGGCTCTGGGTGCACTGTGCTTGTTGATTCGCTCGCTCCGCTTGCTCATGGATTCCTCTCGTTCAGAGCCGCTCGAAGCCGCGCCGCAGCTCCCAGTCGGTGACCGTCGAGTTGTACGCCGCCAGCTCGACGTCGGCCATGTTGGCGTAGTGCTCGACGACCTCGTCACCCAGGGCAGCACGCACGACGGCGGACGTGTGGAACCTCTCGCGGGCGGCGCCCATCGTGCTCGGGACCCGCGGCTTGTCGGAGGCGTAGGCGTTGCCGGTGAGCTCGGGCTCGAGCTCGAGCTCCTCGTCGATGCCGTGCAGGCCGCCGGCGATCATCGCGGCCAGCGCGAGGTAGGGGTTGGCGTCGGCGCCGGGGATCCGGTTCTCCATCCGGGCGCCGGCGCCGCGGCCGACCAGGCGCATGGCGCAGGTGCGGTTGTCCAGGCCCCAGCCGAGCGTCGTCGGGGCGAACGAGCCGTCGGCGAACCGTTTGTAGGAGTTGATGTTGGGCGCGAAGAACAGCGTGAAGTCCGCCGCCGTCGCCAGCACGCCGGCGATGAACCTGTCGTAGAGCGGCGTACGCGCGCCCTTGTCCTCGTCCCAGAAGACCAGCTCGCCGTCCGCGCCACGGAACGACATGTGGATGTGGCACGAGTTGCCCTCGCGCTGGTTGGGCTTGGCCATGAAGGTGACCGACTTGCCGTGCTGGGCGGCGATCTCCTTGGCGGCGTTCTTGTAGACGGCGTGGTTGTCGGCGGTGGTGAGGGCGTCGTTGAAGAGGAAGCCGATCTCGTGCTGACCGAAGTTGCACTCGCCCTTGGCGCCCTCGACGTCGAGCCCGGCGGCGTACATGTGGTTGCGGATGTCGCGCAGCAGCGGCTCGACGCGGGTCGTGCCGAGGATCGAGTAGTCGATGTTGTACTGGTTGGCCGGGGTGAGGTCGGCGTAGCCCTTGCGCGCCGCCTCCTCGTAGGTGTCGTCGTAGATCACCAGCTCGAGCTCGGTGCCGGCGAGGGCGACCAGGCCGCGCTCCTCGAGCCGCTCGAGCTGGGCCTTGAGGATCGCGCGCGGGCTGGCGGTCACGGGGCTGTGGTCGGTCCACTCGAGGTCGCACTGGACCATCGCGGTCGCGGGCAGCCACGGCAGCAGCCGGATGGTCCGCTCGTCCATCACGAACTCCATGTCGCCGTAGCCCTGCTCCCACGACGTCATGGCGTAGCCGTCGACGGTGTTCATGTCGACGTCGACGGCCAGGAGGTAGTTGCAGCCCTCGGTGCCGTGGCCGACGACGTGGTCGAGGAAGTAGCGCCCGTGCAGCCGCTTGCCCTGGAGGCGGCCCTGCATGTCGGTGAAGGCGAGCACGACGGTGTCGATGCCGCCCGTCTCGATGCGTTGGCGCAACCCCTCCATGCTCAGGTGCCGGTCGTTGCGTGTGGTCACGAGATCTCCCTGTCGGCGGTGCGGTGTGTGGACGTCATCCCAGCCTCATCCAAGCCCTCATCCCAGCAGGCCCCGGAGGAGTGCTGCGGTGTCGTCGCAGTGGTCCTCCATCACCGTGCGGGCGCGGTCGGCGTGACCGTCGACGATGGCTCGGCAGATCTGGCGGTGCTGGCGGTGCGAGTGGCCGATGTTGGGCTCGAGCGACGGGATCGCGCCGAGCATCGAGTCGAGGGTGGACTGGACCGATGTCACCGCCTGCTGGAGCAGTGCGGACCCGCTCAGCGAGGCGATGGTGAGGTGCAGGCGGGAGTCGGCCTGCCGGTGGGCACGCTTGCCGGAGGCGTCGTGGACGGCCGTCTCCGACGCGGTGAGCCGGTCGCGGTCGGGAGTGCCGAGGTCTCGGCTGGCGGCCATGTGGGCGGCTCCCGGCTCGACCACGCGCCGGAACTCGAGCGCGTCGAGCCACTCCGACTTCGTTGCCGCCGAGACCTTCGCCAGACCACCGGGGAGGCGGCCGCGCGCCTGGGACGTCACGGTCGACCCGCCGCCGCGGCCGCGCCGGGTCTCGACCAGCCCGGCCTGGCGCAGCGCGGCGATCGCCTCACGCAGCGTGGCCCGGCTGACCGCCAGACGTTCGGCCAGCTCGCGCTCGGGAGGCAGCAGGCTGCCGACGGGGTAGACCCCGAGCCGGATCGCGGTCGCGAGCTGCTCGACGCACCCCTCGAACGCATGATGACCACGGACGGGCCGGAGCACCGCGGCAGTGAGGTGCTCGTGCGGCTGGGCGGTCATGCGCGCCAGTCTCGGCGTGACGACCTGCACACGTCAATGGTCGGAGTTCATACCAATTTCCCGAAGGTCTGGTCCGGGGTATTCCCAAGCAGGTTCGGGCGGGTCTAGGTTGCCGACGACCTACTGACACCGCGAGAGGTGCGCACATGTCCGCTGAGTCCCCCGCCGGTTCGCCAGCCCAGACGCCTGCCCAGCGCAGCCTGACCGAGGACGAGGAGCACCTCGCCAGGCTCGGCTACAAGCAGGAGCTCTCCCGCTCCTGGTCCGGCTTCTCGAACTTCGCGATCTCGTTCTCCATCATCTCGATCCTCGCCGGCTGCCTGACCACCTACGGGGCGGGCATCGCCAACGGCGGGCCGGTCTCGATCTCGTGGTCGTGGCCGATCATCTCCGTCTTCATCCTGATCATCGGCTTCACGATGTCCGAGCTGGTCTCGGCCATGCCGACCTCGGGCGGGATCTACTACTGGGCGTCCAAGCTCGGCGGTCCCGCGGCAGGGTTCTTCACCGGCTGGCTCAACCTCATCGGCCTGATCGCAGTCACCGCGTCGGTGGCCTACGGGTGCGCGACCTTCTTCCACCTGACGTTCCTGGCCTGGGGACTGGCAGGACGAGTTCTCGCTCAACGTCGTGTTCGTGTTCTTCCTGGTGATCCTTGCGTTCATCACCGTGGTCAACATCTTCTCGAGCCACCTGCTCGCGGTGATCAACAACATCTCGGTGTGGTGGCACGTCGCCGGCGCCGCGTTCCTCGTGCTCGTCCTGATCATCGTTCCCGACCAGCACCTCAGCGTCTCCCAGGTCTTCACCGACAAGTTCAACGGCTCCGGGTGGGCGGACGGGTCGACGAGCGGTCTTGTCTACTTCTTCGCGATCATCCCGTTCGGCTTCATCCTGACCCAGTACACGATCACCGGGTTCGACGCCTCGGTGCACCTCTCCGAGGAGACCCAGGGAGCCGCGAAGACGGCGGCCAAGGCCATCTGGCAGTCGATCTTCTACTCGGCCGTCGGTGGCTACATCCTGCTGCTCGCGGTCACCTTCGCGATCCCGCAGGTCGACGGCGTGCCGGACTACGCGAGCATCCCGGCGGGCGGAGTGGCGTACATCTTCGACACGGCCCTCGGGTCGACGTGGGGTGGTCTGCTGCTCTTCGTCTCGTCGTGCGCGCAGCTGTTCTGCGCCACGGCCTGCCTGACGTCGACCTCGCGGATGATGTTCGCCTTCAGCCGCGACCGGGCCGTCCCCGGCTCGCGGTACTGGTCGAAGGTCAACGCCCAGCGCACGCCGGCCAACGCGGTGATCTTCGCGGCCGTCCTGGGTGCGCTCATCACGCTCCCCGCCCTGAAGTCGGTCAACGGCATCCCGACCGCGTTCTACGCGGTCACCTCGGTCTCGGTGATCGGCCTCTACGTCTCGTTCGCGATCCCGATCTTCCTGCGCTGGCGGGCCGGCGACTCGTTCGAGGTCGGCAGCTGGAACAACGGCAGCAAGTACAAGTGGATGAACCTCGTCGCCGTGATCGAGATCGTCGTCGTCAGCTTCATGCTGATGATGCCCACGTCACCGTTCGGTGCGCCGTGGCGCGACGAGTTCGACTGGGCGGCGGTCAACTACGCGCCGATCATGGTGCTGGCCGTCCTGCTGCTCCTCGCGCTGTGGTGGACGACCTCGGCGAAGAAGTGGTTCACCGGGCCCGTCAAGACGATCGACGAGGACGTCGTCCGGGCCTTCGAGAGCTGACGCAACGAGCCCCGAGCAGAGAACCCCAGGTCGTCCGACCTGGGGTTCCCTGCGTGGCACCGCCGAAATGAAGAAAAGGCTCCGTGGAGCCGGAGCCTTCTCAGTGTCCGAGGGGGGACTTGAACCCCCACGCCCTAATACGGGCACTAGCACCTCAAGCTAGCGCGTCTGCCAATTCCGCCACCCGGACGAGTGCTGGAGAACAGTAGCAAAGGGATTCGCTGCACATCGCATCGGGGAAGACGTGCACTTCTGGGGCAGGATGGACGGCATGGATGCCGCCTCCGCACAGCCTTCCCGGGACCTCTCCTACGACCCCGCGAAGGAGGTCGTGCAGCTCTGCCAGGAGCTCATCCGCATCGACACGTCCAACTACGGGACCGACGACGGACCGGGCGAGCGCAAGGCCGCGGAGCACGTCGCGACGCTGCTCGACGAGGTGGGGATCGAGAGCCAGGTCATCGAGGGCAGCCCGGGTCGGACCAACGTCGTCGCACGCTGGGGCGGCGGTGACGGCCGGGCTCCACTGCTGCTGCACGGTCACCTCGACGTCGTACCGGCCGAGGCGTCGGACTGGCAGGTCGACCCCTTCAGCGGCGAGATCAAGGACGGGTACGTCTGGGGTCGCGGCGCCGTCGACATGAAGGACTTCGACGCCATGCTGCTCAGCGTCGTCCGGGCCCGCGCCACCGCTGGTGCGGCGCCCGAGCGCGAGGTCGTGCTCTGCTTCACCGCCGACGAGGAGGCCGGTGGTCACGACGGCGCCGAGATCCTCGTCGAGGAGCACGCCGACCTGCTCGCCGACTGCACGGAGGCCGTCGGCGAGGTCGGCGGCTTCTCCGCCACCGTGCGCGGCCGCCGCGTCTACCTGATCGAGGCTGCGGAGAAGGGGATGGCGTGGATGCGCCTCACCGCCCGGGGCCGTGCCGGCCACGGCTCGATGATCAACCAGGACAACGCGGTGACCCGGCTCACCGGCGCCGTCCACCGCATCGGCTCGCACCAGTGGCCGGTCCGCCTCACCCCGGCGATGGAGGTCCTGCTCGCGACGATCGCCGACCTCGCCGGCACCGAGGCCACCCCGGACAACGCCGAGGTCCTGGTGGAGGAGTTCGGCGACGCCGCCAAGATGCTCGGCGCCGTCATCCGCAACACCGCCAACCCGACCACGCTGCGCGCCGGCTACAAGACCAACGTCATCCCCACCGACGCCCACGCGACCGTCGACGGACGTTTCCTCCCCGGCTACGAGGACGAGTTCTTCGCGACCCTCCACGAGCTCGCCGGCGACGGCATCGACATCGAGTTCGAGTCGCACCAGCAGCCGTGGGAGACGCCGTACGACGGCGACCTGGTCGACGCGATGACCCGCAGCCTGATGGCGGAGGACCCGGACGCCCTGGTCGCGCCGTTCCTGATGAGCGGCGGCACCGACGCCAAGCACTTCCGCAAGCTCGACATGAGGTCCTACGGCTTCGCGCCGCTGCGCCTGCCCGCGGACCTCGACTTCACCGCGCTCTTCCACGGGGTCGACGAGCGGGTGCCGGTCGACGCGCTGGAGTTCGGCGCGCGCGTCTTCGACCGGTTCCTCGACGACATCTGAGTCCGGGACGTCATACGGACGGCGCATCCGCTTGCCCCGTCCGGATGACGTCGTGGGCGGCAGCAGGTGCCAACCGACGCCGACCGGGACCACGGCAGGTGTTGTGCACGTCACTCCCGGACATCGGCGAGGGAATGCGCCGCGCTGTGGCACAGTTGCCACCACGAAGAGCTTGCGTGCTCTGGGGGCGGTGGAACTCCGCACCGGCGGTCACAGTCCGCGACCCGACCACAACCAGTGGCCGGTTGACCAGGTGGAAATCCTGGACCGACGGTCACAGTCCGGATGAGAAGTGCACGCTGACGGCTCGGCGCACGCCCTGACGGGGCCGCGCCCACCGTCGCCCGCCCCCCGGAGTCCCCACCAGAGGACCCGAGGCGGAGATGACGACCAGCGAGGCAGAGCGCAGCGCCATGCGGCGCGCGCTGGCGCTCGCCGTCACGCCCGGCGTGCCGCTCGGCCCCAACCCGCGCGTCGGCTGCGTGCTCCTCGACGAGGCCGGAGCCACGGTGGCCGAGGGCTTCCACCGCGGTGCCGGCCACCCCCACGCCGAGGTCGAGGCCCTGCGCGCCGCCGGCGGTGCCGCGCGCGGCACGACCGCCGTGGTCACCCTCGAGCCCTGCAACCACACCGGCCGGACCGGTCCGTGCTCGGAGGCCCTCATCGCTGCCGGCGTACGCCGTGTCGTGTTCGCGCAGACGGACACCAACCCGGCCGCCGAGGGCGGTGCCACCCGGCTGCGCGAGGTCGGCATCGACGTGGAGGGCGGCCTGCTCGCCGACGAGGCGCGCACGGTCAACCGCACGTGGACCTTCGCGCTCGAGCACGGGCGACCGTTCGTCACCTGGAAGTTCGCCACCACCCTCGACGGTCGCAGCGCCGCCGCCGACGGCACCAGCCGCTGGGTCTCCAGCCGCGCCGCGCGTCTCGACACCCACCGGCTCCGCGGGCTGTGCGACACGATGCTCGTCGGCACGCACACGGTCGAGGTCGACGACCCCGAGCTGACCGTCCGCGACGAGGTCGACGAGCCGGTCGCGCACCAGCCGCTGCGTGCCGTGATGGGGCTGCGCGACCTCGCGCCGGACAGGCGGATCCTCAACGACCGTGCCGAGACCGTGCACCTGCGCACCCGTGACCCGCACGAGGCGCTCGCGACGCTCTTCGCCCGCGACCGCCAGCACGTCTTCCTCGAGGGCGGTCCGACCGTCGCCCGCGCCTTCCTCGAGGCCGGGCTCGTCGACGAGGTCGTCGCCTACGTCGCGCCGATGCTGCTCGGCGCCGGCAGCAGCGCGGTCGCCGACCTCGGGATCACCACCATCGCCGACGCCCTGCACCTCCACGTGTCCGACGTGACGGTCCTCCAGGGACACGACGGCGAGGACACCAACGTGCGACTGACCATGACCCCCACCCGCAACCCGATCCAGAGGAGCAGCTGATGTTCACCGGCATCGTCGAGGAGCTCGGCACCATCGCCGAGGTCACCGACCAGGGCGACGCCATCCGCCTGACCGTCGAGGCGGCCACCGTGCTCGAGGGCACCGGCCTCGGCGACTCGATCTCCGTCAACGGCTGCTGCCTCACCGTCTCCGAGCTCGGCGACGGCCGCTGGACCGCCGACCTGATGCAGGAGACGCTCGACAAGACCTCGCTGCGCGGCGCCGCGCCGGGCGACCGGGTCAACCTCGAGCGCGCCGTCACGGTCGACAAGCGGCTCGGCGGCCACATCGTCCAGGGCCACGTCGACGGCGTCGGCGAGATCGTCTCCCGCTCGCCCAGCGAGCACTGGGACGTCGTCGAGGTCTCCCTGCCCGCCCACCTGTCGCGCTACCTCGTCGACAAGGGCTCGATCACCGTCGACGGCGTCAGCCTCACCGTCGTCGAGGCCCGTGAGACCAGCTTCACCGTCAGCCTCATCCCCGAGACCCTCGCCCGGACGACGCTCGGCTCCCGCCGCGTCGGCGACCTGGTCAACCTCGAGGCAGACGTCATCGCCAAGCACGTCGAGAAGCTCCTCGGCGGCTACCTCCCCACCCCCGACCCCCGCCCACCCCCGCGCACGACCCCCGGAACGAGGACCCCTCATGAACGACCTGCTCGAATGGCTCGTCCACGGCACCATCCCGGTGCCCGGTGGCGAGCTCGGCGCCCGCGAGGTGATCGGCAACCTCTTCGGCCTCGCCAGCGCGATCCTCGGCATGAAGCGCTTCGTCTGGGCCTGGCCGATCGGCCTCGTCGGCAACGTCCTGCTCTTCACCGTCTTCGCGACCGGTGAGCTGTCCGGGCAGATCGACGAGCCCCTGTGGGGCCAGGCCGGTCGCCAGGTCTTCTTCGCGATCGTCTCCGTCTACGGCTGGTGGCGCTGGTCGCAGGCCAGCAGGGGCGGTGGCGCCTCCGACGGCGGCGCGATCGCGCCGCGCTGGGCGACGAACACCGAGCGGCTGCAGCTGCTCGTCATGGGAGTCGTCGGCTACGCAGCGGCGTACGTCCTGCTGACGCAGGTGCTCGGCTCCTGGGGGCCGACGACCGAGGCGTGGATCCTGGCCGGCTCGATGCTGGCGACCTACGGCATGGCGCGCGGCTGGGTGGAGTTCTGGCTGGTCTGGGTCCTCGTCGACGTCGTCGGCGTGACCACGCTGGTGCAGGCGGGCTACTACCCGACGGCCGGGATGTACCTCTTCTACGCGGTCTTCGTCGTCATCGGCTTCGTGGTGTGGCTGCGGGACGCCCGCACGGTGACCGACACGAGCGCGGTCGACGAGAAGGAGTCGATCCCGGCATGAGCGACACCGTGCGACTGGACTCCGTCGAGCGGGCCATCGAGGACATCGCGGCCGGCAAGGCGGTCGTGGTCGTCGACGACGAGGACCGCGAGAACGAGGGCGACATCATCTTCGCCGCCGCCAAGGCGACCCCGGAGCTGATGGCCTTCACGATCCGCCACTCCAGCGGCGTGATCTGCGTGCCGATGCCGGGCGACATGCTCGAGCGGCTCGAGATCCCGCTGATGACCCCGCACAACAAGGACAAGCTGCGCACGGCCTACACGATCTCGGTGGACGCCCGCGACGGCGTGAGCACCGGCATCAGTGCGGCCGACCGCGCCCACACCGCGCGCACGCTGGCCGACTCGGCGACCGAGCCGTGGGAGCTGACCCGTCCCGGCCACGTGTTCCCGCTGCGCTACCGCGAGGGCGGCGTGCTGGTCCGTCGCGGCCACACCGAGGCCGCGGTCGACCTCGCCCGCCTGGCCGGGCTGACCCCCGCAGGCGTGCTCGTCGAGGTCGTCAACGACGACGGCACGATGAAGCGCGGGCCCGAGCTGCGCGAGTTCGCCGACGAGCACGGCCTGGCGATGATCTCGATCGAGGACCTCGTGCGCTACCGCCGCCGGCACGGCCGCCACGTCGTACGGGTCGCCGAGACGCGGCTGCCCACCCGGCACGGCGAGTTCACGGCCGTCGGCTATCGCATCACCATCGACGACACCGAGCACGTCGCCCTGGTGCACGGCGACATCTCCGGCGACGAGCCGGTGCTGACGCGCGTGCACAGCGAGTGCCTCACCGGCGACGTCTTCGGCAGCGAGCGCTGCGACTGCGGTCCGCAGCTCGACGAGGCACTGGCCGCGGTCGTCGCCGAGGGCAGGGGAGTGGTCGTCTACCTCCGCGGCCACGAGGGTCGCGGCATCGGGCTGCTCGCCAAGCTGCAGGCCTACGAGCTGCAGGACGAGGGGCGCGACACGGTCGATGCCAACCTCGACCTCGGCCTGCCGGCCGACGCCCGCCACTACGGCACGGCGACCCAGGTGCTGCGCGACCTCGGGGTCTCCTCGGTGCGGCTGATGACCAACAACCCCGACAAGTCCACGAGCCTGGCCGACTTCGGGATCCACGTCGCCGAGCGGGTGCCGCTGACGCCGCACCCCAACGACCACAACCTCACCTACCTGCGGACCAAGCGCGACCGGATGGGGCACGACCTGCCCGACCTGACAGGAGAGAACGCATGAGCGAGCGAAGCGAGCGAATCATCGAGCACAGGGCGACTCGTGCCTCATGCGCGCACGGAGCGAAGCGAGTACGGGCATGAGTTTTGCTGGTGCACCCACGTCCCAGCCCTTCGACGCCAGCGGCCTCACGGGTCGCGGTCGTCGCCGCGAGCTGGCACACCCAGGTGATGGACGGCCTCGTCGACGGCGCGACCCGCGCCCTGGCGGCGTACGGCATCAGCGAGCCCGAGGTGATCCGCGTCCCCGGCACCTTCGAGCTGCCGGTGGTCGCCTCCGCGCTCGCCAAGGCCGGGTACGACGCGGTGGTGGCGCTCGGCGTCGTCATCCGGGGAGGTACGCCGCACTTCGACTACGTCTGCTCGGCGGCGACCGACGGGCTGACCCAGGTCAGCGTCGCCCACGCCGTGCCGGTGGGCTTCGGCGTGCTGACCTGCGACACCGAGGAGCAGGCGCTGGACCGTGCCGGCCTCGAGGGCTCGGCGGAGGACAAGGGCTGGGAGGCGACGGCCGCCGCGCTGGACACCGCCCGGGTGCTCCAGAGCCTGCGCCGCCCCTGAACGCGAGCGTCAGGACTCGGTGGGCACCCGGTCGCTGCTCGACTGCAGCCGGTCGATGTGCTCCGAGGCCTCGGCCTTGGTGAGGTCGGCCGAGATCTCCTCGCCGGCCTCGCGGGCCAGGGTGTCGAGGTAGCTGCGCTGCGCTCCCGTCATGGGCTCGTCGCCGGTCGCCCACTCCTGGGGGTCCTTGCGGGTCGAGTCGGCCTGGGGGCCGCCCAGCACCTCGCCGGTGGGCTGGTCCGTGGCGTCCGAATGGGTGTTCGATTCAGTCATGGTCCGAACCTAGCGCGGGGATCCGACAGGACAAGCCCCCCGAGGGGTGGTCCGCACTCGGGACCGGCGGCGGCGAGTGGCCGCGGCCACCGTAGGCTTGGCCTCGTGAAGACGTTCGAGGACCTGTGGGCAGAGCTGTCCACCAAGGCCGCGGAGCGCCCCGAGGGGTCCGGCACCGTGCAGCAGCTCGATGCCGGTGTCCATGCCATCGGCAAGAAGCTCCTGGAGGAGGCCGCCGAGTCGTGGATGGCCGCCGAGCACGAGGGCAAGGACGCGACGGCGCTGGAGATCAGCCAGCTGCTCTACCACGCGCAGGTGCTCATGCTCGCCTCCGGCCTGACCCTCGACGACGTCTACGCACACCTGTGAGAGAGACCTCCGCATGACCCTCCGCATCGCCGTCCCCAACAAGGGGTCGCTGTCCCTCGCCGCCACCGAGATCCTGCGCGAGTCGGGCTACCGCCAGCGCAGCGACTCCAAGGAGCTCGCGCTCGTCGACCACGAGAACGACGTCGAGTTCTTCTACCTCCGCCCGCGCGACATCGCGCTCTACGTCGGCGAGGGCACGCTCGACGCCGGGATCACCGGCCGCGACCTGCTCCTCGACTCCGGCGCCAAGGCGCAGGAGGTGATGAACCTCGGCTTCGGCCGCTCGCGCTTCCACTTCGCCGGCCCCGTCGGGCGCTACTCGTCGCTGGACGACCTCAACGGGCTGCGGATCGCGACGTCGTACGTCGGCGTGGTCGAGGACCACCTGTTCCGCAACGGCATCGACGCGACCGTCACCCGCCTCGACGGCGCGGTCGAGACCAGCATCCAGCTCGGCGTCGCTGACGTCATCGCCGACGTCGTCGAGACCGGGTCGACCCTGCGCGCGGCCGGACTCGAGACCTTCGGCGAGGTCATCCTCGACTCGCAGGCGGTGCTGATCACCCGCGGAGGCGAGGTGCCCGAGGACTTCGAGATCTTCCGCCGCCGCGTCGAAGGCGTCCTGGTCGCACGCAGCTTCGTGATGATGGACTACGACATCGAGCAGTCCAACCTCCCTGCCGCGACCGAGCTCGCCCCGGGCCGCGAGGGCCCGACCATCTCGCCGCTGGGCACCGAGGGCTGGGTGGCGGTCCGCGTGATGGTGCCGCGCGCCGGGTCGCAGCGGCTGATGGACGACCTCTGGTCCGTGGGCGCCCGCGCCATCCTGCTCACGGACATCCATGCCTGCCGGCTCTGAGCCCAGCGCGCTGCCGTCGCTCCCGCGCACGTGGCGCCCGTTCGGCGTGCGCATCGCGGTGATCGGGTTCGGCCTGATGCTCTTCGCCGTCTGCGCCGCCGCCTGGTTCGGCTTCGACGACTCGGTGCGGGCGCGGTTCAACATCCTGCAGCGGATCACCCTCCTGGTGATGGCTGCCGGGACCGTGGCCTGCGGCTGGGCGCTCGGGCGGGCCCGGGTCACCGCCGAGATGGAGGCGCTCGTCGTCGTCAACGGCTTCCGCACCCGCCAGCTGGCCTGGGAGGAGGTCGTCGCGATCCACCTGCCCGCCAGTGCGCCGTGGGCGACCCTCGACCTCGCCGACGGCACGACGATCTCCGCGATGGCGTTCCAGGGCTCCGACGGCAAGCGGGCCCGCGACGGCGTACGTCAGGTGCGGGCGCTCATCGACCGCGAGGGCTCACCCGACCGCTAGTCGCGGGCCAGGTCGTGGATGCCCCACGACACCGAGAGCTCGTCACCCGGGCTGCCCGCGGGCGCGAGGGTGACGAGGTCGGTGCCGGAGTTGAAGGCGTCGGCGGGCGCCGTCATCGGCTCGACCGCCAGCCCGGGACGTACGCCGTCCACGGCAGGTGGCGTGAACAGCTGGAGCCACCGGTGGTGCTCGTCGACCCAGAGCGCGACGCCGCGCCCGGAGGCCGGGTCCGTCAGGGTCACGGTGCAGCGGCCGTCGTCGTGCACGAGGTCGCCGTACGCATCGTCGAGCACGACGTCCCCGAGGCGCCGAGCCGAGGTGTAGTCGTGCGCCCCCGACACCGGCTCGGTGCCGACCGGGAGCTGGCGGTCGTCGACGAGCAGGCGGGTGCGGGCGGGCACCTGCAGCTCGAGGTCCTCGATGGCCGCGCCGACCGAGAGGTAGGGGTGCGCGCCGCTGGCGCAGGGCGCGGGCTCGGGGGAGAGGTTGGTGGCGGTCTGGGTGACGACGAGCCCGTCGGCCGACAGGTCGTAGAGCACGTGCAGGTCGAGCGCCCACGGGTAGCCGGTCTGCGCCATCACCCGGTAGACGAGCGAGACGGACGTGTCGGTGTGCTCCTCGAGCGTCCAGGCCGCCCACCGCGCGAGCCCGTGCGAGGCGTTGCCCTTCGAGGGATCGGTGAGACCGAGCTGGAGGTCGCGGCCGCCGAAGGAGTAGCGACCGTCACGGATCCGGTTCGGCCACGGCATCAGCAGCTGGCCGCGCCCGCCGCTCGACATCTCGGTCTCCGCGAACCCGTGCACCAGGTGGCGCCCGTGGTGCTGCAGCACGCGCAGCGCGGCACCGCTCTCGGTGACCACGGCGGCGTAGCCCGCCGCCGAGATCTCGAACTGGTCGCCGCTGGGAAACACCATGACCGCCACCCTAGACACCACTAGCGTTCGCCCATGGGCCTCATCACCCGTGATCTCACAGTGGACGACGCCGTCGCGCTCGCCGCACTGATGCTGCGGATCGAGGCCGACCACCCGACCGGCTTCTGCCTCGCCGCCGGCGAGGTCCGCGAGCTCATGCGGGACAAGCCCGACAGCGTCTTCGAGGGGGGCTTCGACGGAACCGACCTCGTGGCCTTCACGACGGTGATCCCGGCGCAGGCCGGGGACGACGAGCACCGCCTCCTGCTCTTCGGGGACGTCGCCCCCGACCGCCTCGGCGAGGGGATCGGGTCGACGCTGTTCGCCCGCTCGCTCGACCGCGCGCGGGCGATCCACGCCGAGGTCGCGCCCGCACGTGTCGGCCCGCTACGCGACCGCGGCACTCGCCGACCGCCCCGACCAGGCCGCGCTGATGGTCGAGGCGGGAATGCAGGCCGGACGCCACGGCTTCCTCATGGTCGCCCACCTGGGCGCGGGGCTGCCCGCCCCGCGCCTGCCCGACGACCTCACGGTCACGGCGTTCGACGTCGCGACCGCCGAGGAGCTCCGGCTGGCCCACAACGCCGCCTTCGCCGACTACCCCGAGGGCAGCGACATCGATGCCGACTTCTGGACGATGTTCATGGTGAAGGCCGCCCACAACCGGCCGCACCTCTCGGTCGTCGCCCGGGACGGCGGCGGTGCGGTGGCGGGCTACGTCTTCGCCCACGAGTACGCCGTACCGATGTCAGGTGGGTCCGGCCCCGAGATCTACGTCCCCTACGTCGGCACGCTCCCCGAGCACCGCGGGCGTGGGCTCGCGACCGGCCTGCTGACCCACGTCCTCCACACGGCGCGCGCCGGGGGATTCGCCACGGCGAGCCTCAACGTCGACACCCACAACCCGACCGGCGCGCTGGGCATCTACGAGCGCGCCGGCTTCCGGGAGGCGTACCGGCAGGACTACTACCACCTCGAGGGAGTAGTCGACCCGCAGGCTGGTCAGTCGTCCGTCGACACCACGAGGTCGGCGTGGTCGCGGGTGCGGGAGGCCGCGTGGAGCTCCTGCTCGTCGACCTGCCAGCGCAGCCAGTGCTCGCGCATCGCCTCGCCGTCGCGCGCCATGCCGCGGTCGAGCCGGAGGTCGGGGCCGGCCTCGACCCACACCAGCACCCCGACCAGGTCGGCGATCGCGGGCGACCACGAGCCGACTCCTTCCAGGACGAGCAGGCCGCCCGGCTCGACGGGGTGGGACTCGGCCCAGCCGTCCGCCAGCCAGTCCCACCGCGTCCAGTGGCTGGTGCGACCGGCCGCCAGCGGGGCCAGGAAGGCCTCGACGGTCGCGGCGAGGCCGGGAAGTCCGCCCCAGCCCTGCAGCAGCTCGTCGCAGTGGATGACGACCGCGTCGTCGGCCGCCGCCTCCAGGGCGTCCGCGAGGGTCGTCTTGCCCGAGCCGGCCGGGCCGTCGATGCAGACGAGCCGACCCGCACCGAGCGTCGGCGGCGCCGTCAGGACCTGCCCGGCAACGATCTCGGCGACCTGGGACGGGTCAGAAGGCACGGTCGCAGCCGCGGTAGGACGGGACCACCTCGGTGACCGCCTCGCCACTGACCAGGTGGACGTCGCGGACGTGCTCGAACAGCTCGCCCGACTTGGCGTGGCGGAACCACACGAGGTCGCCGATCCTCAGCAGCGCCGCGGGGTGCCCGGTCAGCGGGGTCTGCACCTCACCGGCGCCCTCGAGCCCCGTGAGGTGCAGTCCGGGCGGCGCCCACGGGACGGGGGAGCGGTCCTCGCCGGTCGCACCGCTGGCGATGAGGCCACCGCCGTGGACGGTCGCCATCGCCGGCGTCGGCTTGCGGGTCACCCGGAGCCCGAAGTACGCCGCCGGGTGCGGCTCGAAGGACGCGTAGTGGTCGAAGATGCCGGGCACCAGCAGCCCCGAGCCGGCGGCGATCTCGGTGACGGCCGGGTCGGCGGCCGTGGCCTCGACGGATCCCGAGCCCCCGCCGTTCCAGAACTCGAGGTCGGTGACCCGGGCGAGCGCCTCGGAGATCTCGCGGCGGCGCACCTCGAGCTGCGCCATCGACGCCTGCTTGAGGCGTCGTACGAGCAGGGACTTGGTGCGCTGGTCCGGCACGTCGTCCTGGACGCCGGCGACCTGGCCCTCGTAGGTCATCACCCCGACCAGCCGTACGCCGTCGTGCTCGTGGACCCGGCGCGCGAGGGCGACCACGTCGGCGGTGTCGAAGAGGGGGGAGCGCTTCGGGCCGATGTGCTGGCGGCCGAGCCGCAGCCCGGCGTCGAGGTCGAGCGCGACCCTGATCTCGGCACCGCCCGCCGCGGCGCCACCCGGGCGCGCGTCGTCGATCACCGCGAGGTGGGCGGGGTCGTCGACCATCACGGTGATCGCGGCCGCCGCCTCGGGCGAGGCAGTGAGCCGGCGCAGCGCGCCCGCGTCGACCGTCGGGTAGGCGACGACGATGTCGTCGCTGACGCCGGTCTCGTGCAGCCAGAGCGCCTCGGCGAGCGTGTAGGCCAGCACACCCGCGAAGCCGTCGTGCGCCAACGCACGGGAGATCAGTGCCGGCACGCGGATCGACTTCGACGCGACCCGCACCGGCTTGCCGCCGGCCCGGCGCACGAGGTCGGCGGCGTTGGCGTCGAAGGCGTCGAGGTCGACGACGGCGATCGGCGTCGCGGGTGGATCGGGGAGCGCGGCGACCGCAGCGTCGAGCCGCGACCACAGGCGGTTGCGGGCGACGAAGTCGTCGCTCACTCGATGCCGCGCTTCTTCAGCAGCGCCTCGATGTCGGCCATCTCGTCGTCGATGGGCGAGCCGCCCTTCGAGCGGGCAGAGGTGGGCGGCAGCTCGCGACGGGTCGACGGTGCCGCATCGGCGGGAGCCTTGCCGCGCGCCGCCGCCGGCTGCCTGGCCGCGGGCGAGCTGGCGGTCCCGGATGAACCCGCTGACCACGAAGAGCAGCAGGGCGAGCCCGGCGAGGCCGACTCCGCTCCACGTCAGGACGTTGAAGACCAGGCTCGTCGCCCAGTCGGTGACCGAGCCCGCGATCTCGACGACCATCTCGAGGGTCCCGGTCAGCCAGGCGGCGGCCGGGAGCAGCGTGAAGCCCAGGGCGCGCAGCCCGTTGGCCGCGCCCCGGCGGCGGAACGCGATCCATGTCCAGATCGCCCCCGCGACGGTGAGTGCGGCGGTCAGTGCGGCCCAGGTAGTCCCTTCCACGGGGCCAGAGTCCCACAACGGTCCACGTCTCCGGGACAATGGCGCGGTGGACCCCTTCACTCCCGAGGCCGATGGCCGACCCGACGCCGAGCACCTGGTGCGGACCATCCCCGACCCCGGGTTCGCCGACGACGCCGGTGCCGGCGACCCCGTCCTCGGCACGTTGCTGGCCGCACACCACGACGGCACGGCGTCGTCCGGTGCGGTGCTGGCGGTGCTGCAGGACGCGCGCCTCCTCGTGCCCGTCGTCGCGGTCCTCGGCGAGGTCGAGCTCGACGCGCAGGGACTGGCCCACGACAAGTCGTCCGACATGGCGGCGGTGCTCGTCCGGGCGGCAGACGGGAGCACCGGCCTGCTGGCCTTCACCTCCCTCGAGACGATGGCGCGCTGGGACCCGCAGGCCCGCCCGGTCCCGGTGACCGCGGCCACCGCGGCCACCGCTGCCGTCCAGGACGGTGCCGAGGCGCTGCTGGTCGACCTCGCCGGCCCGGTGTCGTACGTCGTCGACGGCGACGACCTCACCCGACTGGCCTCCGGGTGGCGGCTGGTGGCCCTGGGTGACGAGCTGGGCGAGGGGCAGGGGCACGGCTGGGTCGGCCCGCAGATTGGCTCCGGACCGGAATGATCCGCTAGCCTTCCGTGTTGACCGATCAGTGCCGCAGAACCCTTGCGACACCGATCCCGCCAAGCGGAGGCAGCACCACCCGTCTCCCACCCGCACCGATCGCCCTGCACCACAGATCGTCGGGTCCCGGTCCAGTGCCACAGCTGCGTACGTCGCAGGTGTGGGACAGCAGTTTCCCCGAGAGGGGAGGCGTGTGACGACTGGCTCCCGCTTGGCACACAGCGGGAGCCTTCTGCATTTCCCCACCGGTTCGCCGGGTGAGGAGCCAGGAGCGGCTCCCACCCACCCGAACCACTGGAGGAAGTATCAGCACCGAGCTGCGCATCAACGAGCGGATCCGCGTGCCCGAGGTCCGGCTCGTCGGACCCAACGGTGAGACCGTTGGGATCGTGCCGACCGATCAGGCACTCAAGCTGGCCCAGGAGGCCGACCTCGACCTCGTCGAGATCGCCCCGCAGGGACGCCCCCCGGTCTGCAAGCTCATGGACTACGGCAAGTTCAAGTACGAGAACGCCCAGAAGGCGCGCGAGGCCCGTCGCAACCAGACGAACGTGATCATCAAGGAGATGAAGCTTCGTCCCAAGATCGACTCGCACGACTACGAGACCAAGAAGGGTCACGTCGTGCGGTTCCTCGGCGCGGGCGACAAGGTCAAGATCACGATCATGTTCCGCGGCCGTGAGCAGCACCGTCCCGAGCTGGGCTTCCGCCTGCTGCAGAAGCTCGCCGAGGACGTGCAGGAGCTCGGCTTCGTCGAGTCCTCGCCCAAGCAGGACGGGCGCAACATGACCATGGTCATCGGCCCGCACAAGAAGAAGGCCGACGCCAAGATCGACGCCGACGCAGCCCGCGCCACCAAGGCCCAGGCCCGCGCCGACGCGAAGGCGGAGGAGGACGCGGAGCGCGAGGCAGCACACCTCGCCGGCCCCGTGGCCCAGAAGAAGGAGCGCGGTCGCTCCGAGAACCTCGATCCCGAGATCGAGGCGTGAGCTCCGCTCACCGACTCGCTCTCGCTCAGTCCCGAACCACACGCACAAGGAAGTTGAGGCAGACATGCCGAAGAACAAGACCCACTCGGGCGCGAAGAAGCGCTTCAAGGTGACCGGCTCGGGCAAGATCATGCGTCTGCAGGCCGGCCGCAAGTCCGGTGCTGCGTTCGCGTCCGCGCCGACCACGGGCAGCCGCAAGAAGCACCGTCGCAACGCCGGCATGGTCGAGCTCGAGAAGAGCGACGTCGCCCGCGCCAAGAAGATGCTCGGCATCTGAGCCTCATCACCTGGTGGCACCAGACCTGGCTCCGCCGCCGTCCCGTCTTCAACCCCATTGCATCAAGGAGTAACCCATGGCACGCGTGAAGCGCGCAGTGAACGCCCAGAAGAAGCGTCGTACCACCCTCGAGCGGGCCAGCGGCTACCGCGGCCAGCGCTCGCGCCTGTACCGCAAGGCCAAGGAGCAGGTCACCCACTCCCTGGTCTACAGCTACAACGACCGGCGCAAGAACAAGGGCAACTTCCGCAAGCTCTGGATCCAGCGCATCAACGCCGCGGCCCGCGCCAACGGCATGACCTACAACCGGTTCATCCAGGGCCTCGGCCTCGCCGGCATCGAGGTCGACCGCAAGATCCTCGCCGAGCTCGCCGTCAACGACGCCCCGGCCTTCGCCGCGCTCGTCGAGGCCGCCAAGGCCGCGCTGCCCGAGGACGTCAACGCGCCCAAGGTCAGTGCCTGATCAAGCGGGCCCGATCCACATGAGCACTCCTCTCGTCGCGACGAACAGCCGCGTCAAGGAGGCTCGCAAGCTGAGCCGCCGTTCGGTACGCACCGAGCGGCGGCTCTTCCTTGCCGACGGCCCGAAGGCCGTCGAGGGAGCGCTGTCCGTCGACGGTTGCGTGGTCGAGGTGTTCGCCACGCCCGCGGCGCTCGAGCACCACGCCGACCTGCTGGCCACTGCGACCGTCACGCTCGTCGACGAGCGTGCCCTCGCCTCGCTCTCCGACTCGGTCTCCCCGGCCGGGGTGGTGGCACTGTGCCACCACATCGACGCGCCGCTCGACGCACGTCGTCACCGCCTCACCCCGCCTGCTGGCGATCTGCGCCGACGTGCGCGACCCGGGCAACGCCGGCAACGTGATCCGTACGGCGGATGCCGCCGGCGCCGACGCCGTGGTGCTCGCCGGCCAGTCCGTGGACGCGTACAACCCCAAGACGGTCCGCAGCACGGTGGGCAGCCTGTTCCACCTGCCCTTCGCGGTCGAGGCCGACCCGGCCACCGCGGTCCGGGCCGCCCAGGCACGTGGCCTGACCGTCCTCGCCGCCGACGGCGCGGGTGAGGTCGACCTGTTCGAGGCCGACCTGGCGGGCCCGACGGCCTGGCTCTTCGGCAACGAGGCGTGGGGCCTGCCGGCGGAGCTCGCCGCACTGGCCGACCACCGCGTCGCCATCCCGATCCACGGCCGCGCCGAGAGCCTCAACCTCTCCACCGCCGCCGCCGTGTGCCTCTACGCCAGCGCCCGCGCCCAGCGCGTGGACCCGGCCCGATGATCCTCATCGACCCCCCGGCCGTGCCTCGGTGGGACCGGCTCTGGTCCCACCTGGCCAGCGACACGTCGTACGACGAGGCGCACGCGTTCGCGGCCGCCCACGGCATCCCGGCGCGGGGCTGGGACCGCGACCACTACGACGTGCCCGACGACCACTACGACGCGATGGTCGCCGCCGGCGCCGTGCCGGTCACCTCGCGCGAGCTGGTGTCGGCCCTGCGCGCCGCGGGCCTCCGACGTCCGAAGCCGCAGTCCCGTCCCTGAATCTGCCCTAGGGTGACCGACGTGTCCGGGGAGAGGAAGGTCGAGAGCACGCCCACCCGGCTGCGTTCGCTCGCCGACTACTACCCCGACGGTGTCCTCGGTGCCACCCGGGACGGTGTCGTGACGATCATCAACTCCCAGGCGGCCGCGCTGCTCGGCATCGACGCCCAGGAGGCCGCGACCCTGCCCCTGTCCGACCTGCTGCGGCTCCTCGACCAGGACGGGCGCACCTGGCTCGACGTCAACCGGCCGTTCGACAGCATCTCGATCGTCCGCGGCGTGCCCGAGCAGTCGTGGCTCAACGCCTCCGGCGAGGAGGTGCTCACCACCGCCAGGCTCGTCCGCGACGAGCCGCTCGGTCCCGTCGTCGGCATCGCCGTCGGGCTCCGCAGCGGACGGGGGCGCGCCCGGCTCGACCGCGAGCGCTCCGACCTCGTCGCCACCGTCGCCCACGAGCTCCGGTCCCCGCTGACCGGTGTGAAGGGCTTCGTGCAGGCGCTGCTCAACCGCTGGGACAAGCTGACCGACGACCAGCGCAAGCTCATGCTCAACACCGTCAACGCCGACGCCGACCGGCTGGCCCGGCTGATCGCCGAGCTCCTCGACGTCGCCCGCATCGACACCGGTCGGCTCCAGCTCTACCCGCGCGAGTCGTCGGCCGAGGTGCTGGTGCGCCGGGTCGTCGACTCGATCGAGGCGGGCACGTCGCGCGAGATCCTCCTCGAGGTCGAGGACGACCTGCCGGAGGTCTTCGCCGACCCCGACAAGTTCACGCAGGTCGTGACGAACCTCGTCGAGAACGCCATCCGCCACGGGCAGGGCCAGGTGAGCGTCCGGCTGGCCCGCACCCCCGACCGCACCGGCGTGCGCACCACGGTCGACGACGAGGGGGACGGCATCCCCGTCGAGCTGCGCCGGCGGGTCTTCACCAAGTTCTGGACCACCGGCGAGTCCGGCGGCAGCGGGCTCGGGATGTACATCGTCGGCGGCCTGGCCCGCGCGCACGGCGGCTGGGTCACCATCGACGACGCACCCGGCGGCGGCGCCCGCGTGATGGTCGACTGGCCGAGCGACGACCAGCGCCCGGAGTGACCCGGTCCGACGACCACCTCCACACAACCTTCACGAGTCGTCCCCGCCTCCTGCGCGCCCGGGCTCCTAGGGTCGGAGCATGACGTCGAGCCTGCCCCTGCGCACCGCCCTGGTGGTCGAGGACGAGCGCACCA
This sequence comes from uncultured Actinomycetota bacterium, assembly GCA_963795095.1. Classification (GTDB taxonomy): domain Bacteria; phylum Actinomycetota; class Actinomycetes; order Propionibacteriales; family Nocardioidaceae; genus Nocardioides. Next base: position 24,175 of record CAWCGM010000016.1, read on the forward strand.
TCAACGACGCGCTCGCCCAGCGGCTGCGCGCCGAGGGCTACGCGGTGGAGCAGGCCTTCGACGGGCCGTCCGCGGTCGAGGTCGCGGCAGCGGTGCGACCCGACGTGGTGCTCCTCGACGTGATGCTGCCCGGCTTCGACGGCCTCGAGGTCTGCCGCCGGATCCAGGCCGAGCGCCCCGTCCCGGTGCTGATGCTGACCGCGCGCGACGACGAGGCCGACGTGCTCGTGGGACTCGGGGTCGGCGCCGACGACTACCTCACCAAGCCGTTCTCGATGCGCGAGGTCGTCGCCCGCGTCGCCGCCCTGCTGCGGCGCGTCGAGCGCGCCGAGGCCCTCGCCGCCGAGCGGCCGGCCGCCCTCGAGGTCGGTGCGATCAGCATCGACCCCGGCACCCGGCGTACGACCGTCGCCGGCGAGCCGGTCCACCTCACGCCGACGGAGTTCGACCTGCTGCTGTGCCTGGCCCGCGAGGCCGGTCAGGTCCTCAGCCGCGACCGGCTGCTCCGCGACGTCTGGGACTGGGGCGACGCCTGGGGCAGCTCCGGCGCCGCGCGCACCGTCGACAGCCACGTCAAGGCGCTGCGGGCCAAGGTCGGTGCCGCGCGGATCCGCACGGTCCACGGTGTCGGCTACGCGCTCGAGGACCTCTCATGACTCCGCGCACGCCGACGCCGCTCGACACGGTGTCGAGCCTCAAGGTGAAGCTCGGGCTGCTCGTCGCCGCGTCCGTCGTCGTGGCCGTGCTGCTCAGCCTCCTCGGCTCGGCGGCCAGCGTCCCGCCGCTCCTCGTGCTCCCCGTCAGCGTGGCCCTCGCCCTCGGCGTGACCCAGCTGCTCGCCGCCGGGATGGTGGCGCCGCTGCGCCGGATGACCGAGGTCTCGCGGGCGATGGCCCGCGGCGACTACTCCGGCCGCGTCCGCACGACCGCCACCGACGAGGTCGGCCAGCTCGCCGCCGCCTTCAACCGGATGGCCGAGGACCTCGCGACGGTCGACCGCGAGCGGCGCGACCTGATCGCCACGGTCTCCCACGAGCTGCGTACGCCGCTCACGGCGATGACGGCACTGCTCGAGAACCTCGCCGACGGCGTCGTGCCCGCGGACTCCGAGCACCTCGGCGCCGCGCTCGAGGAGGCCCAGCGGCTGGGGCGCCTCGTCGACGACCTGCTCCAGCTCTCGCGGCTGGAGGCGGGGGTGGTGGAGCTGGACCGCGAGCAGGTCGCCCTGCGGTCGCTGGTCGAGGAGTCCGTCGCCCAGGTGGCCGCGGCCGGTCGCACGGGTGCGTTCGACGTGACGGTCCCGGCCGACCTGGCGGTCGAGGGGGACCCGGCCCGGCTGCGGCAGCTGCTCGTCAACGTGCTCGACAACGCGGGGCGGCACGCGCCGACCGGCACCACCGTCCGCGTGAGCGGGGGAGCGGACGGCGGCGGTCGCTGGTGGCTCGAGGTCGCCGACGAGGGCGGGGGAGTCGCCCCCGAGGACCGCGAGCGGGTCTTCGAGCGGTTCGGCACCGACGGCGGCGGCGGGACCGGCCTCGGCCTCGCCGTGGCCCGGTGGGTGGCGCAGCTCCACGGCGGCACCCTGCGCTTCCTCGACCCCGACTCCGGGCGGGGAGCCCGCCTGCGGCTCGAGGTCGCCGTTCCCGGCCCCGCGTCCCCCGCACCTTCCCGTCCGTCCCTCACCCAGGAGCCCGCCGTGAGCACGTCCACGCCCACCGAACCCTCCGCAGCGCCCACCCGCCCGGCGCCCGCACGCCCCGACACGGGCATGGACGCCCTGTTCGGCCGGTTCTGGCCCGAGTCGGGGAAGGCGTCGGGATGGCGCACGGTCCTGGCCGCCGCGATCGCCGGCGTCGTCGCCGGCGTCGCACTGTCCTTCCACGGGCCCGGCATCAGCTGGACGCTGGTCGGCCTGTGCTGCGGCGCGGCTGCGTTCCTCACCGCCCGCGACCGCCGCGACCCGTGGACACTGACGTGCACCGGGCTCGCCGTGCTGCTCGTGCTCCCGATGACCCTGCTCGCCGCCGAGTGGGTGCAGCTGCTGTGCCTGCTCGCCGCGACGGCCGTGTTCCTGTGCGGCGTGACGGGCGCACGCTCGCTCCCCGGGTTCCTGCTCAGCGGGATCTCGTGGCCGCTGTCGTCGCTACGGGGACTGCCGTGGTTCGGTCGGTCGCTCCGGCTCGCCGGCACCGGCTCGCGCACCCCGGCGCTCGTCCGTACGACGGCATGGTCCGTGCTGGGACTCGGCGTGTTCGGCACCATCTTCGCGACCGCCAACCCCGTCTTCGGGTCGTGGGTCGACGCGCTCGTGCCCAGCCTGAGCTTCAACGAGGTCGTCGGTCGGACCTTCGTGGCGTGCTTCGTCTTCGCCGCCACCCTCGGCGCTGCCTACCTCGCGCTGAACCCGTCGCAGGTCGACGTGCTCGGCGAGCGCAGCCCCACGCCCCTGACGAACCGGTTCGAGTGGCTGGTCCCGGTGCTCGTCGTCGACGCGGTCTTCGCCGCGTTCATCGCCGCCCAGGCGCGTGCCCTGCTCGGGGGCGAGGACTACATCCAGGAGACCACCGGCCTCACCTACGCCGACTTCGTGCACCAGGGCTTCGGCCAGCTCACCCTCGCCACGGCGCTCACCGTGCTCGTCGTGTGGGTCGCCTCCCGCCGCGCGGGGGACAGTCGGGACGACCGGCGCTGGCTCCTCGGCTCGCTCGGCCTGCTGTGCGCCCTGACCCTGCTCGTCGTGGCGTCGGCCCTGCGCGGGATGGCCGTCTACCAGGACGCCTACGGCTTCACGACGCTGCGGCTCTTCGTCGACGTCTTCGAGGGCTGGCTCGGGTTCGTCGTGCTCGCGATCATGCTGGCCGGCGTGCTCGGGCGGGCCGCATGGCTGCCCCGCATCGCGCTCGTCTCGGGCGCGCGTCGCGCTGATCGGCATGGCGGCCGTCAACCCCGACGCCTGGGTGGCGAGCCGCAACCTCGACCGGTACGACGCCACCGGCAAGCTCGACGTGCGCTACCTCCAGACCCTCTCCGTCGACGCTGCTCCGCGTGATCGTCGACCGGCTGCCGGAGGACGTCGCGCGGTGCGTGCTCCGGGACTGCCCCTTCAACGCGCTGCGCTCGGACGTCGCTGGACGACGCCGCGCGCCTGGAACCTCGGGTCGGGCACGCGCCGAGGACGCGGTGGCGCCGCTCGACCTGGACGACGGACCACGGGGTCCGGGGGACGAATGCAGTGCCGTCTGGGCCGCCTTCGGGGAGTAGCATCACCGTCGTGGACACGAGCTTGCGATTTCTGCGCCCCGGACCTGGTCCGTCGGGCAGCTGACGTCATCCGGGTCCGGGGAGTCCCCGTCCGACCCGACGCTCACCACTTCTAGACTCTGCGGCGACCTGACGTCGCCGCGCGAAAGGGAGCCATGTCCGGCCCCAACACCGACTACGACCCCGTCGAAGTGACCCCGCTGAAGGCCGAGCAGGTCGACGAGATGCGCGAGGCGGCCCTGGCCGCGATCGCCGCCGCCGCCGACCTCGACGCCCTCAAGCAGGTCCGCATCGACCACACCGGCGACCGGTCGCCGCTCGCCCTCGCCAACCGCGAGATCGGCGCGCTGCCGCCCCAGGCCCGCAAGGACGCCGGCCAGCGCATCGGCCAGACCCGAGGCGCGGTCAACCAGGCGCTCGCCGCCCGGCAGGCCGTGCTCGAGGCCGAGCACGAGGAGCGGATGCTGGTCGAGGAGACCGTCGACGTCTCCCTGCCGACCACCCGCGCCCGCCGCGGCGGTCGCCACCCGCTCACGCTGCAGTCCGAGCTGATCGCCGACCTCTTCGTGGCCATGGGCTACGAGGTCGCCGAGGGCCCGGTGGTGGAGGCCGAGTGGCTCAACTTCGACGCCCTCAACCTCGGCCCCGACCACCCCGCGCGCTCCATGCAGGACACGTTCTGGACCGAGCCGGCCGAGAACCACGTCGTGCTGCGCACCCAGACCTCGCCCGTGCAGGCGCGCACGATGCTCACGCGCAAGCCGCCGATCTACGTCGTCTGCCCCGGCCGGGTGTTCCGCACCGACGAGTACGACGCCACGCACTCGCCGATGTTCCACCAGGTCGAGGGCCTCGTGGTCGACGAGGGCATCACGATGGCCCACCTCAAGGGCACGCTCGACCACTTCGCCTCCCAGCTCTTCGGTGACGGCATCACGACGCGGTTCCGGCCGTCGTACTTCCCCTTCACCGAGCCGTCCGCCGAGGTCGACGTGCTCTGCTTCGTGTGCCGCAACGTCGACCCCGCGTCGTGCCGGACGTGTCGCGGCGAGGGCTGGATCGAGTGGGGTGGCTGCGGCGTGGTCAACCCGCGCGTGCTCACCGCCTGCGGCGTGGACCCGTCGGTCTACAGCGGCTTCGCCTTCGGCATGGGCATCGACCGCTCGTTCATGTTCCGCCACAACCTCGAGGACCTGCGTCCGCTGTTCGAGGGCGACGTGCGGTTCTCGTCTGCCTTCGGAACGGAGATCTGAGCCATGAAGGCACCCCTCTCCTGGATCCTCGAGCACGTCGACGTGCCCGCGGGCACCACGACCGAGCACCTCACCGACCGGCTCACCCTGACCGGCCTCAAGCTCGAGGCGGTCGTGAGCCCCGGGCGCGACATCACCGGCCCGCTGGTGATCGGCCGCGTCCTGACGATGGAGCCCGAGCCGCAGAAGAACGGCAAGACCATCAACTGGTGCACCGTCGACGTCGGTGACGCCAACGGCACCGGCGAGCCCCAGGGCATCGTCTGCGGGGCACACAACTTCAAGCCCGGCGACCTCGTCGCGACGGTGCTGCCCGGCGGCGTGCTGCCCGGCGGCTTCGAGATCGGCGCCCGCAAGACCTACGGACACCTGTCGGCCGGGATGATCTGCTCCTCCCGCGAGCTGGGTCTCGGCGACGACCACGACGGCATCATCGTGCTGCCCGCCGACGCCGGCTCGCCCGGTGACGACGTACGCCCGGTGCTGGGGCTCGACGAGGAGACCATCGAGTTCGAGATCAACCCCGACCGCGCGTACGCCCTCTCCATCCGGGGCATCGCCCGCGAGGTGCTGGTCTCGGTGGACGGCGCGAGCGACTTCCGCGACCCGACCGACCGCACGACCCCCGGCGCCCAACACCGACGGCCACCCGGTCGTCGTCGAGGACGCCGAGGGCTGCCCGGTCTTCGTCGCGCGCACGGGTCACCGGCTTCGACCCGACCGCCGCGACGCCCGACCACATCGTCCAGCGGATCACCGCGGCCGGGATGCGGCCGATCTCCCTGGCCGTGGACGTGACCAACTACGTCATGCTCGAGACCGGCCGGCCGATCCACGGCTACGACGCCGACAAGGTGCAGGGCGCGATCGTCGTACGCCGTGCCCGCGACGGCGAGCGGCTCACCACCCTCGACGGCACGGACCGCGCGCTCGACCCGGCCGACCTCGTCGTCACCGACGACTCGGGGATCATCGGGCTCGGCGGCGTGATGGGCGGCGAGACCACCGAGATGTCGGGGACGACCACGTCGATCCTCGTCGAGGCGGCCCACTGGGACGCCGTGTCGATGTATCGCACCGGCCGCCGCCACAAGATCACCTCCGAGGCCGGCAAGCGCAACGAGCGCGGCGTCGACCCGACCATCTGCGAGGCCGCGGCCGACCGCGTCGTCGAGCTGCTCGTCGAGCACGGCGGCGGCACCGCGGACGCAGGCGTGACCGTGGTCGGGACGCCGCCGGCCATGCCCGTCATCGAGGTGGCCGGCGACCTGGCGGCCCGCGTGTCCGGCATGCCGATCACCGAGGAGCGCAGCATCGACTGCCTCCGCGCGGTCGGGTGCGAGGTCTCGGGCTCCGGCACGCTGACGGTGACGCCGCCGCCGTGGCGACCCGACCTGACCGACCCGCAGGACCTCACCGAGGAGGTCATCCGGCTCGTCGGCTACGACCACGTGCCGTCGATCCTCCCGACGCCGCCGTCGGGACGCGGGCTGACGCGCTCCCAGCAGCTGCGCCGACGCATCGGACGCACGCTGGCCGGCGAGGGCTTCGTGGAGGTCGTGAACTTCCCGTTCGTGGGCACGACCGACCTCGACGACCTCGGCCTCCCGGCCGACGACCCACGCCGCGACCTGCTCCGGCTCTCCAACCCGCTGAGCGCCGAGGCGCCGTTCATGACCACCACGCTGCTGCCCGGCGTGCTGCGCACGGCGGGCAAGAACGTCGGTCACGGCAACGCCGACCCGGCGATCTTCGAGACCGGCGCCGTGACGCTGCCGCGGCACTCCGGTCCGGCGGCGATCCTGCCCGTGGACCGTCGTCCGACCGACGAGGAGTTCGCGGCACTCGACGCGGCACTGCCGGCCCAGCCGCTCCACCTCGCCCTCGTCGCTGCCGGCGACGCGGTCTCCGGTGGCTGGTGGGGAGCCGCGCGTCCGGTCACCTGGTCCGACGCGATCGAGGCCGTCCGGTCGGTCGCCGCGGCACTGGGCCTCGAGCTGACCGCGTCGCCGGCCGACGTGGCTCCGTGGCACCCCGGCCGGTGCGCCGAGCTGTCCGTGGACGGAGAGGTCGTCGGCCATGCCGGCGAGGTGCACCCGACGGTCTGCCAGGCGTTCGGGCTGCCGAAGCGCACCGTCGCTGCCGAGGTCGACCTCGACCTCCTCATCGAGCGGGCGGTCCACCTGCGGCCGGCGCCGGCCTTCTCGTCGTACCCCGTCGCCAAGGAGGACGTCGCCCTCGTCGTCGACGCCTCCGTGCCGGCGGCCGACGTCGAGGCGGCGCTGCGCGAGGGCGCGGGGGAGCTGCTCGAGTCGATCCGGCTCTTCGACGTCTACACCGGCGACCAGGTCGGCGAGGGGCGGAAGTCGCTGGCGTACGCCCTGCGCTTCCGTGCTCCCGACCGGACCCTCAAGGAGGGCGAGGCGGCCGCAGCACGCGATGCCGCCGTGGCCCTCGCCGCCGAGCGCACCGGCGCCGTCCAGCGCGCCTGATCCGCCTCACCGACCGCCCACTGGGCCTTGAGTCTCCGGGAGACTCACGGCCCAGCGCGGTCGGTCAGCGCTCGCAGGAGCGGCGTACCTCGGCGCGGCAGCGGTCGCGCCCGGCCTGGCCGTCGGCGCGGTCGCCGCCCGGGCCGCACCGACGATCCGGTCCTCAGCCCGGTCCCCCGGAGCACGGTCCTTGCCCGGTCCGCCGACGAGGCGCTCGTTGCCGAGCCGCCCGGCAGACGGTCGGCGCCCGCCCCGCCGACGAGCACGATCGGCACCCGGTCCGGGGCTGGCGGTACGGTCGCTCGACCGAGCTGAGCGACGTCCGGGCCGCCGCGAGCCTCGACGCGCGAGGATCCGCGTCGATGACCCGGACGGTGTCCGGCCGTGCGGTCCCGATCACCGGGGGCCCGTCACGCCGGGCGCCGAGACGTTCTCCCAGGCGTCCATGGCGCGGAGTACGCCGTGCGGGCGCGGCTCTCGTCCGGGCAGTCGTAGCCGCCGCCCAGCGCGCACGTCGCGCCTCGCAGCGCGGTACGCCGAGCTCGACGCGATCGACCCCGGAGCCGCCCACGAGGTCGCCGCCGACGGTGTCGTAGAACACCAGCGTGTCGTCGCCACCTCGCAGGTCGACGTCGGCGCGCGTCCGGGCTCGGTGGCGGCGAGGACTCGCTCGTCGGCGACCGGGCTGCCGGCCGAAGACGACAGCGCTCGCCCGCGTCGGTCCCGGTGAAGGTGGTGCGGAGGTTGTCGACGAGGCCAGCGCTACGACGTCGCGGCGCCCGACCAGCGGAGGACCGGTCGCCGTCGACCGTCGCGACGCCGGTCGGGGCATCGATGACGAGGTCGCCGCCGGACCAGCCGCGGTAGCAGGTTGAGCGGTTGCGTGCCACCGCCGAGGTCGAGCGCGGGCCGGTCTGGCGCCCGGCCCAGTGGAGACCGTCGTTGCCCGTCGCCGGCAGCGACCACGGTCGCGGGTTGGCGGGCCGGGCTCCACCGAGCCGTGCGAACACCGAGTCACCCCCGCCGCGGCGTGTCGATCACGTCCTTCTCGGTGTCGTGCGAGTCCCCGAGCCGTCGGCCAGTCTCCCGGCGCCCGCGTGGACCGTCTCGCGGTGGCGTCGCTGCCGACGTAGGTGTCGGACGCCGGTGCCGAGGTACCACGGTCAGGCCGGTGTCGCCGTCGGTGGACTCGTTGACGACCGTCGTCGTCGCCGGGACCGGCGTCGACGCAGTAGGTGAGCGGCTCCCGGCTCGTCGTCGATCCGGACGCACACGAGGTCGTTGCCCTCGCCGGCGTTCGACGCTGACGTGAGGACCAGTCCGACGACCATCACGTCGTCGCCCGGCGGTGCCGGTGTCGCCCTCGACCGTCACGGCCGTCCCTGGCAGGTCAGCGGCTCGGCGTGGGCCGGAAGCCGACTGCGAGGCAGGGCGAGCGGGATCGCGAGCGCCGAGGTGAGTGCGGCGGCGCGGAGCGTGGAGGGCTGCGTCATGTGCTGGTCTTCCGATGCGGTCGGGTGGTGGCGGTGTCCACGGAGACGCGAGCATGGCGCGGGAAAGTTGCCCGCGACGTCGGATCAGTTGATCGGCGACCCCACGATCGCCCGGAACCGCTCGAGGACGCGCCTGGTCGCCCACCACCGACAGGTCCTCGTCGCCGTCCCGGCTCCACAGCCACAGGTCGAGCGCCGCGGCAGTGCCGTCGATGACCACGTCGGGCTCGACCTCGGGGTCCTCGGGAGCGTCGACGACGTGGAAGTCCTCCTCGTCGGCGTAGGTCGTCCCGCTGTCGGGGTCGGTGCCGGAGAAGATGCCGAACTGCACCCAGAACTCCTCGCCGGTGTCCGTCACGTCGACCCGCACCAGGCCTTCGCCCGCCTCCCAGCGCCCCCAGGGAGGGCATCCGCCGTACATCACGGCCAGGCACTCGTGCACGCCGTCGCTCGCCAGCAGCGGGTCGAGGTCGGTGCGGGCGCCGGCGACCAGCTCGGCGTCGACCCGGTGGACCAGCGCCTCGTGCGCCTGGCGGCGCAGGATGAAGCCCACGGTGTGGTCGTCGGACCAGTTCCACGCCTCCTGGGCCGGGTCCGCGGCCTCGAGCACCCGCGCGAGCTCGGCCGACCACTCGTCGAAGGTCGCCAGCAGCTCGTCGTACGACTCGGGGCGCGGCGGATCGATCTCCTCCGGCCGGGTCGGGCGGGCGGTCACGACCTCCGCCCACCACCGCTGCACCGTCGCGAGGTGCCACAGCAGGTCGGCGGCGCTCCAGTCGGGGCACGACGGCACCCGCGCCGCGGGGTCGCACGCCGGCCAGGACCTCGCGGAAGCGCGCGGACTCGGTGCGGATGTGGTCGAGGTAGGTCTCGGGAGGGAGTCGGGTCACCCCTGCACCGTAGGGGAGCGGACCGACGCCGCGCGCCGGGTTTGTGGCCCGATTCGGCCAGACATGCATCGACTCTGTATAGTCATGCACATGACCGTGTCAGTCGCCGTCGCCGGAGCCAGTGGGTACGCCGGGGGCGAGGTGCTGCGCCTGCTGCTCGGGCACCCCGACGTCGAGATCGGCGCGCTGACGGCCGGGTCCAACGCGGGCGAGCGGCTCGGTGCGCTCCAGCCGCACCTGCTCCCGCTGGCCGACCGGGTGCTGGTCGACACGACGGTCGAGACGCTGTCCGGCCACGACGTCGTGTTCCTCGGCCTCCCTCACGGCCAGTCCGCAGCGATCGCGCAGGCGCTCGGCGAGGACACCGTCGTCGTCGACTGCGGCGCCGACTTCCGGCTGACCGACCCGGGGGAGTGGGCCGCGTTCTACGGCGGCGAGCACGCCGGGTCGTGGCCCTACGGCCTGCCGGAGCTGCCCGGCCAGCGCGAGCTGCTCCGCGGCGCCAGGCGGATCGCCGTCCCCGGCTGCTACCCGACGGTCTCCACCCTCGCCATCGTCCCGGCGATCGCCGCCGGCCTGGTCGAGCCCGACGTCACCGTGGTCGCCGCCTCCGGCACCAGCGGCGCCGGCAAGGCCGCCAAGCCGCACCTGCTCGGCAGCGAGGTGATGGGCAACGCGAGCGCCTACGGCGTCGGCGGCACGCACCGGCACACGCCCGAGATCGTGCAGAACCTCAGCGCCGTCCACGGCGCGCCCGTGCAGGTCGGCTTCACGCCGCTCCTCGTGCCGATGTCGCGCGGCATCCTCGCCACCGTCCAGGCGCCGCTGCTCGACGGGGTCGACCTCGCGGGAGTCCGCGACGCCTACGCGTCGGCGTACGACACCGAGCCGTTCGTGCACCTGCTGCCCGAGGGCCAGTGGCCGCAGACCCAGTCCGTGCTCGGCTCCAACGCCGTGCAGGTGCAGGTCGCCGTCGACGAGCGCGTACGACGTCTCGTGGCGGTGGCCGTGGTCGACAACCTCGCCAAGGGCACCGCCGGAGCCGCCGTCCAGTGCATGAACCTCGCCCTGGGCCTCGACGAGGCCACCGGGCTCTCCACGATCGGACTCGCACCATGACCACCACCACCCCGAAGGGCTTCACCGCCGCCGGCGTCGCGGCCGGACTCAAGTCCACCGGCGCCAAGGACCTCGCCCTGGTCGTCAACCACGGCCCCACCTTCGACTCCGCCACCGTCTTCACCGCCAACCGCTGCAAGGCCAACCCGGTCCTCTGGAGCCAGGAGGTCGTCAAGGACGGCACGGTCAAGGCCGTCGTCCTCAACTCCGGTGGCGCCAACTGCTACACCGGGCCCGAGGGCTTCCAGACCACGCACGCCGTGGCCGAGCAGGTCGCCGGCGGCCTGGGCATCGGCGCGATCGACGTCGTCGTCTGCTCGACCGGCCTCATCGGCCTCGCCAACGACCGCGACGACCTGCTCGCGGGCGTCGACGCCGCCACCGCCGCGCTGTCCGCCGACGGGGGACTGGACGCCGCCGAGGCGATCATGACCACCGACTCGGTCAGCAAGACCGTGGTCGTCGAGGGCGCCGGCTGGTCGATCGGCGGGATGGCCAAGGGCGCCGGGATGCTCGCACCCGCGCTCGCCACCATGCTCGTCGTCATCACCACCGACGCGGTCGTCCCGGCCGACGAGCTCGACGCCGCACTGCGCGCCTCGACGCGGGTGAGCTTCGACCGGCTCGACTCCGACGGCTGCATGTCCACCAACGACACCGTCACGGTCATGGCCAGCGGAGCCAGCGGCATCACGCCGACTCCCGAGGACTTCACCGCTGCGCTGACCCAGGCCTGCACCGACCTCGCCATGCAGCTGCTCAAGGACGCCGAGGGCGCCGACCACGAGATCGCGATCACCACCCTCCACGCCGCCTCGGAGGACGAGGCCGTCGAGGTGAGCCGCAGCGTGGCCCGCAGCAACCTCTTCAAGGCCGCCGTCTTCGGCAACGACCCCAACTGGGGCCGTGTCCTCGCCTCGATCGGCACCACCAGCGCGGAGTTCGACCCCGCCGACCTCGACGTCGCGATGAACGGCGTCTGGGTCTGCCGGCAGTCCACCCCCGCGGAGGACCCGGCAGGAGTCGACCTCACCGGCCGCGAGGTCAGCGTGACCATCGACCTCAAGTCCGGCGACGCCCGCGCGACCGTCTGGACCAACGACCTGACCCACGCCTACGTCCACGAGAACAGCGCGTACAGCTCATGATCGAGACCGGTGACGACCCCATCCCCAGCCCGTTCCTGTGGCCAGCCCGACGCGCCCCGACCCCGCCAAGGCGCGCACGCTCGCGGCCGCCCTGCCGTGGCTCAAGCGCTACCACGGCCAGACGATCGTGGTGAAGTACGGCGGCAACGCGATGACCGACGAGGCCCTCAAGGTCGCCTTCGCCGAGGACATCGCGTTCCTCCGGTTCGCCGGCTTCAAGCCGGTCGTCGTCCACGGTGGCGGCCCGCAGATCTCGAAGATGCTCGACCGGCTCGGCATCGAGTCGGAGTTCCGCGGCGGCCTGCGGGTGACCACGCCCGAGGCGATGGACGTCGTCCGGATGGTGCTGGTCGGGCAGGTCCAGCGCGAGCTCGTCGGCCTCATCAACCAGCACGGCGCCCTCGCGGTCGGGCTGTCCGGTGAGGACGCCGGCCTGTTCACCGCCGAGCGCACCAACACGGTGGTCGACGGCGAGGAGGTCGACCTCGGCCTCGTCGGCGAGGTCGCGGAGGTCCGTCCCGAGGCCGTCCTCGACCTGATCGAGGCGGGTCGGGTGCCGGTGGTCAGCTCGGTCGCCCCGGACGTCAACGGCCAGGTGCACAACGTCAACGCCGACACGGCCGCGGCGGCCCTCGCGGTCGCGCTGGGCGCCGAGAAGCTGATGGTCCTCACCGACGTCGAGGGCCTCTACCGCGACTACGGCAAGTCCGACGACCTCATCCAGGAGATCAGCCCCGAGGCCCTCGGCGAGATGCTGCCGTCCCTCGACGCAGGGATGATCCCCAAGATGCGGGCCTGCTACGAGGCGGTCGTCGGGGGAGTGCCGCGAGCGACGGTCGTCGACGGCCGCGAGCCGCACGCCGTGCTGCTCGAGATCTTCACCGACGAGGGCGTCGGCACCCAGGTGCTGCCGGGCGCCGCCACCAAGCTGCGCAAGCCCTACCCGAAGGCGGAGGACGACTCATGAGCGCGATCCAGGACCGCTACACCGGCGCGGTCATGAACACCTTCGGCCCGCCCGTCCTCGCCCTCACGCGGGGAGAGGGTGCCCACGTCTGGGACGCCGACGGCAAGGAGTACGTCGACCTGCTGGCCGGCATCGCCGTCAACGCCCTCGGCCACGCGCACCCCGCGCTGGTGGAGGCGGTGACCACCCAGCTCTCGACCCTCGGCCACGTCTCCAACTTCTTCGCCACCGAGCCCCAGGTCTCGCTCGCCGAGCGGCTGGTCGCGCTCCTCGGCTGGGACGACGACGCGCGCGTGTTCTTCAGCAACTCCGGCGCCGAGGCCAACGAGGCCGCGCTCAAGCTCACCCGGCGCACCGGCCGGACGCGGATCGTCGCAGCGGAGGGCTCGTTCCACGGCCGCACGATGGGCGCGCTCGCGCTCACCTCCAAGGCCGCCTACCGCGAGCCGTTCGCACCGCTGCCGGGCGACGTCACCTTCGTGCCGTACGACGACGTGGCGGCGCTCGAGGCCGCCGTCGACGAGACCGTCGCCGCGATCGTCCTCGAGCCGATCCAGGGGGAGGCCGGGGTCGTCGTGCCCGCGCCCGACTACCTCGCCGCCGCCCAGCGGATCGCCCGCGACCACGGCGCGCTGCTGTGGCTCGACGAGGTGCAGACCGGCATCGCGCGGACGGGTGCGTGGTTCGCCCACCAGCTCCTCGACGGGATCGAGCCCGACGTCGTCACCCTCGCCAAGGGCCTCGGCGGCGGCATCCCGATCGGCGCCACCGTGGCCCGCGGGGCCGCGGCCACGCTCCTCCAGCCCGGCAACCACGGCACGACCTTCGGGGGCAACCCGGTCGCCTGCGCGGCGGCGCTCGCCGTCCTCGACACGATCGCGGCCGACGACCTGGTCGCGGCGACCCGGGCCCGCGGCGACCAGCTCGCCGCCCTGCTCGCGCAGCAGACCGGCGTCGTCGAGGTGACCGGCGCCGGCCTGATGCGCGGCGCCGAGCTCGACGGGCCCTACGCCCCGCACGCCGTCGCCGCGGCCCGCACCGCCGGCTTCATCCTCAACGCCACCGGTCCGACGCGGCTGCGCTTCGTCCCGCCGCTGGTGATCACCGACGACGACCTCGACGCGCTCGCCGCCGCCCTCCCGCACGTCCTCGACGACGCCCGCACCGCAGCCGCCCAGGAGGCGACAGCATGACCCGCCACTTCCTCCGCGACGACGACCTGTCGCCCGCCGAGCTGGTCGAGGTCCTCGACCTCGCCGACCGGATGAAGGCCGAGCCCTTCGACCACAAGCCGCTGGCCGGCCCGCGCACCGTCGCGCTCGTCTTCGACCGCCCGACCCTGCGCACGCAGGTGTCGTTCGCGGCCGGGATCGCCGAGCTCGGCGGCAACCCGATGACCGTCGACGGCGGGCTCGCCGCGATGGGCTCGCGCGAGGGCGTCGAGGACGTCGCCCGCATCCTCGGTCGCCAGGCCGCAGCGATCGTGTGGCGGACCGCGCACCAGAGCGACGTCGTGACCATGGCCGAGTTCGCCGGCGTGCCCGTGCTCAACGCACTCACCGACGAGTTCCACCCGTGCCAGCTCCTCGCCGACCTCCAGACCGTGCGCGAGCACACCGGCCGCCTCGCCGGCGTCCGCGCCGCCTTCGTCGGCGACGGCGCCTGCAACATGGGCAACTCGTGGGCCCTCGCCGGTGCGAGCGCCGGGATGCACGTCGTGATCGGTGCGCCCGACGGCTTCTCGCCCGACGCGGACGTGGTCGCGAAGGCCCGGGAGATCGCCCAGGACACGGGCGGCTCGATCGAGCTCACCAGCGACCCCGTCGAGGCGGCGACGGGTGCCGAGGTCGTGATCACCGACTCGTGGGTCAGCATGGGCCGCGAGGAGGAGTCTGCCGACCGGCTGCGGATCTTCCCGCCCTACGGTGTGACCGAGGAGCTGCTCGCCCACGCCGAACCGGAGGCCATCGTCATGCACTGCCTGCCCGCCTACCGCGGCAAGGAGATCGCCGACTCGGTGATCGAGGGCCCGCAGTCGGTGGTCTGGGACGAGGCGGAGAACCGCCGGCACGCGCAGAAGGCCGTGCTCACGTGGCTCCTGGAGCACTCGTGACGGCGATGACGCCCCTCACGAAGGGCGCACGCCACCAGCGCATCGTCGACATCGTCACCGCGCACCCGGTGCGCTCGCAGACCGAGCTCGCCGACCTGCTCGGCGACCACGGCGTGCACGTCACCCAGGCGACGCTGAGCCGCGACCTCGTCGAGCTCGACGCGGTCAAGGTGCGCGCCGCGGACGGCGCCCTCGTCTACGCCGTGCCGGGGGAGGGCGGCGACCGCTCCGTCGTCGGCCCCCGCGACAGCGCTGCCGGGCGCGACCGCCTCGCCCGGCTGTGCGCCGACCTCCTCGTCAGCGCCGAGGCGAGCGCCAACCTCGTCGTGCTGCGTACGCCGCCGGGTGCCGCGCAGTTCCTCGCCAGCGCCTTCGACAAGGCCGACCTCGGCGACGTCCTCGGCACCATCGCCGGCGACGACACCCTCCTGGTCATCGGACGCGACCCGCTCGGCGGCGACGCCCTCGCGCAGCGCTTCCTCGACCTGGCCAACCACCACACGCCCTCCAGCCCGGACAACCCGGCAGAAGACAAGGACACCACCTCGTGAGCAAGGTCCTCACCTCCCTCCCCGTCGGCGAACGCGTCGGCATCGCGTTCTCCGGAGGCCTCGACACCTCCGTCGCGGTCGCCTGGATGCGCGCCAAGGGGGCGGTGCCGTGCACCTACACCGCCGACATCGGGCAGTACGACGAGCCCGACATCTCCGGCGTGCCGTCCCGGGCGATGCAGTACGGCGCCGAGCTGGCGCGCGCGGTCGACTGCAAGTCGCAGCTGGTCGAGGAGGGGCTCGCGGCGATCGCCTGCGGCGCCTTCCACATCCGGTCCGGTGGTCGCGTCTACTTCAACACCACGCCGCTCGGGCGTGCCGTCACCGGCACGATGCTCGTCCGCGCGATGCACGACGACGGCGTCAACATCTGGGGCGACGGCTCGACCTTCAAGGGCAACGACATCGAGCGGTTCTACCGCTACGGGCTGCTCGCCAACCCCGACCTGCGCATCTACAAGCCGTGGCTCGACGCCGACTTCGTCACCGAGCTCGGCGGCCGGCACGAGATGAGCGCCTGGCTGACCGAGAACAACCTGCCCTACCGCGACAGCCAGGAGAAGGCGTACTCCACCGACGCCAACATCTGGGGCGCCACCCACGAGGCGAAGACGCTCGAGCACCTCGACGTCTCGCTGGAGATCGTCGAGCCGATCATGGGCGTGAAGTTCTGGGACCCGTCCGTGGCGATCGAGACCGAGGACGTCACGATCCGCTTCGACCAGGGTCGTCCGGTCGCGATCAACGGCATCGCGGTACGACGACCCGGTCGCGCTCGTCCACGAGGCCAACGTGATCGGCGGCCGCCACGGGCTCGGCATGTCCGACCAGATCGAGAACCGGATCATCGAGGCGAAGTCGCGCGGCATCTACGAGGCGCCCGCGATGGCGCTGCTCTTCATCGCCTACGAGCGGCTCGTCAACGCGATCCACAACGAGGACACCGTCGCGCAGTACCACAACGAGGGCCGCAAGCTCGGCCGCCTGCTCTACGAGGGCCGGTGGCTCGACCCGCAGGCGCTGATGATCCGCGAGTCCATCCAGCGCTGGATCGCCTCGCTCGTCACCGGCGAGGTCACCCTGCGGCTGCGCCGCGGCGAGGACTACTCGATCGTCAGCACCAGCGGTCCGGCGTTCTCCTACCACCCCGACAAGCTGTCGATGGAGCGCACCGACAACGCCGCCTTCGGTCCCACCGACCGCATCGGCCAGCTGACGATGCGCAACCTCGACATCGCCGACTCGCGGGCCAAGCTCGAGATGTACGCCGCCCAGCCGCTCGACCAGGGCCAGGTGCTGGTCGAGCACGGGACGCTGTTCGGTGCCATCGAGGCGGGCGGCTACGACCGGATCACCGACAACCCGTCGGCTCGTTCCGACTCCGAGGACGACAGCGCCCTCGACGCCGCGGCGATGGAGTCCGGGACCGACTGATGGCAGACACCCACGGCACGCCCGGCACCACCAACGAGGGCTCGCTCTGGGGCGGTCGCTTCGCGAGCGGACCGTCGCCCGAGCTGCAGGACCTCTCGAGGTCGACGCACTTCGACTGGCAGCTCGCGCTCTACGACATCGCGGGCTCGCACGCGCACGCCAAGGCGCTCGGCGCGGCCGGCTACCTGACGGGGGAGCAGGAGGCCGAGATCCACCGCGGGCTCGACGTCCTCGCCCAGCGGTTCACCGACGGCGAGCTCGTCCCGCAGCCGACCGACGAGGACGTCCACGGCGCCCTCGAGCGGCTGCTCCTCGAGGAGGTCGGTCCCGACGTCGGCGGCCGCCTGCGCGCCGGTCGCAGCCGCAACGACCAGATCGCCACGCTCTTCCGGGCCTTCCTGCTCGACCACTCGCTGGTGGTCTCGCGGCTGGTCGCCGACCTCGTCGACGCCCTCGCGACGCAGGCCGAGCAGCACCTGGGCGCGATCATGCCCGGGCGCACGCACCTGCAGCACGCGCAGCCGGTGCTGCTGTCCCACCACCTGCTGGCCCACGCCTGGCCCCTGGTGCGCGACCTCGATCGGCTCGACGACTGGCGTCGCCGGGTCTCCGCCGACTCGCCGTACGGCTCCGGGGCGCTCGCCGGCTCCAGCCTCGGCCTCGACCCGGAGCTGGTGGCCTCCGAGCTCGGCTTCACCGGCTCCACCGCGAACTCGATCGACGGCACCGCGGCCCGCGACTTCGTCGCCGAGCTCGCCTTCGTCCTCGCGCAGGTCGGCGTCGACGTGAGCCGGCTCGCCGAGGAGGTCATCCTCTGGTCGACCCGGGAGTTCGACTTCGTGACGCTGCACGACTCCTGGTCGACGGGGTCGAGCATCATGCCGCAGAAGAAGAACCCCGACATCGCCGAGCTCGCCCGCGGCAAGGCCGGCCGGCTCATCGGCAACCTGTCCGGCCTCCTGGCCACGCTGAAGGCGCTGCCGCTGGCCTACAACCGCGACCTCCAGGAGGACAAGGAGCCGGTCTTCGACTCCGTCCAGACCCTCGAGGTGCTGCTCCCGGCGTTCACCGGGATGGTCGCCACGCTGACCTTCAACACCGCCCGGATGGCCGAGCTCGCGCCGCAGGGCTTCTCGCTCGCCACCGACGTCGCCGAGTGGCTCGTCCGCGAGGGCGTGCCGTTCCGCGACGCCCACGAGCTGGCCGGTGCGTGCGTACGCCGGTGCGAGGAGCTCGGCTGCGACCTGCCCGACCTCACCGACGAGCAGCTCGCCTCCATCTCGCCGCACCTGACGCCCGAGGTCCGCTCGGTGCTCACGGTCGAGGGGTCCGTCGCCTCGCGGTCGGGCCGCGGTGGCACCGCACCGGTCCGGGTGCGCGAGCAGCTCGACGAGCTCCGGTCGGCGACCTCCGGGCACCGTGGGCGACTGGGCTGAGGGCGACCCGCTCGAGGTCGCACCGCGGCTGCTGGGTGCGGTCCTCACCCACGGCGGCGTCTCGCTGCGCCTGACCGAGGTCGAGGCGTACGCCGGCCCTGCCGACCCCGGCTCCCACGCCCACCGCGGTCGGACCGAGCGCAACAGCGTGATGTTCGGCCCTCCCGGCCACCTCTACGTCTACTTCGTCTACGGCATGCACCACTGCGCGAACCTCGTCACCGGTCCCGACGGGGACCCCGGCGCGGTGCTGCTCCGGGCGGGGGAGGTGGTCGCCGGCCTCGAGGTCGCGCGCGAGCGTCGACCGGGGAGCAGCGACCGCGACCTGGCCCGTGGTCCGGCGCGGCTGTGCCGGGCGCTGGGGATCGACCTCGACGACAACGGCGTACGCCCTTCGATCGCGCCGGCGCCGGGGGAGCCGGTGGACCGGATCAGCACCGGACCGCGGGTGGGACTGCGGCTCGCGGCCGACCGTCCGTGGCGGTTCTGGATCACGGGCGACCCGACGGTGAGCACCTACCGACCGGCTGCTCCGCGCCGGTCGGCAGGCCCCTGACCTGCGGTTTCTCGTCAGGAGGCACCCCGGTTTGTCACCCCCCGCAGGGAGGGTCTACAGTTCTTCTTGTCGCTGCAAGTGGCGCCGCCTCCTGGCCAGAAGGTCAGCTGAAGCGGAAACCTGGCGCGACCGCCGAGCACGAAGCCCGCGAGTTTGACTCACGCGTGGAGCGCCCGGTAAGTTTCTGCAGGTTGCCCCGCGACCGAACCGGCCCAGCCGGCGAGGATCGGGTGCGTCTGATTTTTGAGAACTCAACAGTGTGTTTGATTAGTCGACGAATTAGTTTGTAATGCCCCGTTGACTGTTTGTTCTGGCCTCTTTTTTGGGGGTTGGGGTGGATGGTCGCGGTTTCTTTGACAATGATTCTGACATCATGTCAGTTTCGTCGGTCAGGGGATGTGGCTCTTATTGATAGTCGCTTGCTGCTCCTTTGGGTGTTGGTGGGTGTTTTTTTCGATGGAGAGTTTGATCCTGGCTCAGGACGAACGCTGGCGGCGTGCTTAACACATGCAAGTCGAGCGGAAAGGCCACTTCGGTGGTACTCGAGCGGCGAACGGGTGAGTAACACGTGAGTAATCTGCCCTTGGCTTTGGGATAGCCACCGGAAACGGTGATTAATACCGGATACGACAACTACTCGCATGGGTTGGTTGTGGAAAGTTTTTCGGCCAGGGATGTGCTCGCGGCCTATCAGCTTGATGGTGAGGTAATGGCTCACCATGGCTTCGACGGGTAGCCGGCCTGAGAGGGTGACCGGTCACACTGGGACTGAGACACGGCCCAGACTCCTACGGGAGGCAGCAGTGGGGAATATTGGACAATGGGCGGAAGCCTGATCCAGCAACGCCGCGTGAGGGATGACGGCCTTCGGGTTGTAAACCTCTTTCGGTAGGGACGAAGCGCAAGTGACGGTACCTACTAAAGAAGCACCGGCCAACTACGTGCCAGCAGCCGCGGTAATACGTAGGGTGCGAGCGTTGTCCGGAATTATTGGGCGTAAAGGGCTCGTAGGCGGTTTGTCGCGTCGGGAGTGAAAACCAGGTGCTTAACACCTGGCTTGCTTTCGATACGGGCAGACTAGAGGTATGCAGGGGAGAACGGAATTCCTGGTGTAGCGGTGAAATGCGCAGATATCAGGAGGAACACCGGTGGCGAAGGCGGTTCTCTGGGCATGACCTGACGCTGAGGAGCGAAAGTGTGGGGAGCGAACAGGATTAGATACCCTGGTAGTCCACACCGTAAACGTTGGGCGCTAGGTGTGGGGTCCATTCCACGGATTCCGTGCCGCAGCTAACGCATTAAGCGCCCCGCCTGGGGAGTACGGCCGCAAGGCTAAAACTCAAAGGAATTGACGGGGGCCCGCACAAGCGGCGGAGCATGCGGATTAATTCGATGCAACGCGAAGAACCTTACCTGGGTTTGACATACACCCTGCCGCTCCAGAGATGGGGCTTCTTTTGGGGGTGTACAGGTGGTGCATGGCTGTCGTCAGCTCGTGTCGTGAGATGTTGGGTTAAGTCCCGCAACGAGCGCAACCCTCGTTCTATGTTGCCAGCATGCCCTTCGGGGTGATGGGGACTCATAGGAGACTGCCGGGGTCAACTCGGAGGAAGGTGGGGATGACGTCAAGTCATCATGCCCCTTATGTCCAGGGCTTCACGCATGCTACAATGGCCGGTACAAAGGGCTGCGATCCCGTAAGGGGGAGCGAATCCCAAAAAGCCGGTCTCAGTTCGGATTGGGGTCTGCAACTCGACCCCATGAAGTCGGAGTCGCTAGTAATCGCAGATCAGCAACGCTGCGGTGAATACGTTCCCGGGCCTTGTACACACCGCCCGTCACGTCACGAAAGTCGGCAACACCCGAAGCCGGTGGCCCAACCCTTGTGGAGGGAGCCGTCGAAGGTGGGGCTGGCGATTGGGACGAAGTCGTAACAAGGTAGCCGTACCGGAAGGTGCGGCTGGATCACCTCCTTTCTAAGGAGCACGCACCCAGATCAGTGGCGAATGTTCACTGGCGCATGGTGGTGTCTCACTAGTGGAATCGTCGACGACCACGCTGCTGGCGCAAGCTGGTGGTGTTGAACGGTCCTTCGGGATCGGGTTACTCATTGCCTCGCGTTGGTGGGGGATGGGGTCAAGCACACTGTTGGGTCCTGAAGAA
Organism: uncultured Actinomycetota bacterium; assembly: GCA_963795095.1. Classification (GTDB taxonomy): domain Bacteria; phylum Actinomycetota; class Actinomycetes; order Propionibacteriales; family Nocardioidaceae; genus Nocardioides. The sequence continues at coordinate 45,051 of CAWCGM010000016.1, forward strand.
TCAGGCGCCTGGAGCCACACTGGACGTGAGTCTGGTGGGTTTCGGGTTCTGGTTGTTCTGGTCCTCTTTCGTCTGAGATCACGTGTAGTCCTGGTCGGTTAGCTCCGGTTGGGATGGTGGTTGAGGGGGTTGGTGGGGTTGTTGTTTGAGATCTGCATAGTGGACGCGAGCATCTGGCGACACGACCTGATGGGTTCCTTCCCTTGTGGGGTGGGGGCTTTGAGGGTGGTGTTGTCTAGAGCAATTCGTTTAATGAGTTTGTTAGATGTGGCCCGTTATGCCTCTTTCCTTGGGGTGTGGTCGCATCGAATGTGTGAAGGCCGGCCTCCTATCGTGATTGTGGTGGGTGGTTGGTTGTTGTCTTTTGAGCGTGTGTTGGCTGTGTTGGAGTGTGTGTTGTTCTGACGTTGTTGAGACAAGCTATGAAGGGCACATGGTGGATGCCTTGGCATCAAGAGCCGATGAAGGACGTTGGAGCCTGCGATAAGCCCTGGGGAGTTGGCAACCGAGCTGTGATCCGGGGGTGTCCGAATGGGGAAACCCAGCACGAGTCATGTCGTGTTACCTGCACCTGAACACATAGGGTGTGTGGAGGGAACGTCGGGAAGTGAAACATCTCAGTACCGACAGGAAGAGAAAACAATAGTGATTCCGAGAGTAGTGGCGAGCGAAATCGGATGAGGCCAAACCATGTCTGTGTGATACCCGGCAGGGGTTGCAGGCGTGGGGTTGTGGGACTGCTCATCATGTACTGCCGTGCATGGAGGAAGTAAGAAACCAGTGTGGAAGTCGAAGTCGGTTGGAAAGCCGCACCGTAGAGGGTGATAGGCCCGTAGACGTAAGGCACTGGCTTCCGAGCATCATCCCAAGTAACACGGAACCCCTGAAATTCCGTGTGAATCTGGCGGGACCACCCGTTAAGCCTAAATACTCCTTGATGACCGATAGCGGACAAGTACCGTGAGGGAAAGGTGAAAAGTACCCCTGGCGGGGAGTGAAATAGTACCTGAAACCGTGTGCCTACAATCCGTCGGAGCCTTATGTCTGAGCTTGCTCAGGTGGGGGTGACGGCGTGCCTTTTGAAGAATGAGCCTGCGAGTTTGCGGTGTGTTGCGAGGTTAACCCGTGTGGGGAAGCCGTAGCGAAAGCGAGTCCGAATAGGGCGATTCAGTAGCGCGCTCAAGACCCGAAGCGAAGTGATCTATCCATGGGCAGGTTGAAGCGTCGGTAAGACGACGTGGAGGACCGAACCCACTTAGGTTGAAAACTGAGGGGATGACCTGTGGATAGGGGTGAAAGGCCAATCAAACTTCGTGATAGCTGGTTCTCCCCGAAATGCATTTAGGTGCAGCGTTGCGTGTTTCTTGCCGGAGGTAGAGCACTGGATAGCTAATGGGCCCTACAAGGTTACTGACGTTAGCCAAACTCCGAATGCCGGTAAGTGAGAGCGCAGCAGTGAGACTGCGGGGGATAAGCTCCGTAGTCGAGAGGGAAACAGCCCAGACCATCAGCTAAGGCCCCTAAGCGGTGACTAAGTGGAAAAGGATGTGGAGTCGCATTGACAACCAGGAGGTTGGCTTGGAAGCAGCCACCCTTGAAAGAGTGCGTAATAGCTCACTGGTCAAGTGATTCCGCGCCGACAATGTAGCGGGGCTCAAGTCATCCGCCGAAGCTATGGCATTCAGCAATTACATCAGCATCGACTTGATCGGTGTTCAGTGTGCTGGATGGGTAGGGGAGCGTCGTGTGGGCAGTGAAGCGCCGGAGTGATCCAGGTGTGGAGCCCACACGAGTGAGAATGCAGGCATGAGTAGCGAATCACGGGTGAGAAACCCGTGCGCCGAATGATCAAGGGTTCCAGGGTCAAGCTAATCTGCCCTGGGTAAGTCGGGACCTAAGGCGAGGCCGACAGGCGTAGTCGATGGACAACGGGTTGATATTCCCGTACCGGCGAAGTTGCGCCCATGACGAACTTGGTGATGCTAACCACCCGAAGTACATCGGACCGGACCCTTCGGGGCGAGGCTGGTGTGTGGAGCGTGGGACCCGAACTGGTAGTAGTCAAGCGATGGGGTGACACAGGAAGGTAGCCCAACCACAGCGATGGTTGTCTGTGGGCAAGCGTGTAGGGCGTGGTGTAGGCAAATCCGCACCATCCACTTCAGTGTGGAGTCTGAGACGTGACGCGGAGCCGTTATGGCGAAGTGGGTAATCCTATGCTGTCGAGAAAAACCTCTAGCGAGCAACGAGCCGCCCGTACCCCAAACCGACTCAGGTGATCAAGTAGAGAATACTAAGGCGATCGAGACAACCATGGTTAAGGAACTCGGCAAAATGCCCCCGTAACTTCGGGAGAAGGGGGGCCGGATACGTGAACCCACTAGCTGGGGGAAGCGTTGATGGCCGCAGAGACCAGGGGGAAGCGACTGTTTACTAAAAACACAGGTCCGTGCGAAGTTGTAAGACGATGTATACGGACTGACTCCTGCCCGGTGCTGGAAGGTTAAGAGGACCGGTTAGACCCTTTGGGTCGAAGCTGAGAATTTAAGCCCCAGTAAACGGCGGTGGTAACTATAACCATCCTAAGGTAGCGAAATTCCTTGTCGGGTAAGTTCCGACCTGCACGAATGGAGTAACGACTTCCCTACTGTCTCAACCATGGACTCGGCGAAATTGCACTACGAGTAAAGATGCTCGTTACGCGCGGCAGGACGGAAAGACCCCGGGACCTTTACTATAGTTTGGTATTGGTGTTTGGTACGGCTTGTGTAGGATAGGTGGGAGACTGTGAAGCCCTCACGCCAGTGTGGGTGGAGTCAACGTTGAAATACCACTCTGGTCGTACTAGATGTCTAACCTAGGTCCATTATCTGGATCAGGGACAGTGCCTGATGGGTAGTTTAACTGGGGCGGTTGCCTCCTAAAATGTAACGGAGGCGCTCAAAGGTTCCCTCAGCCTGGTTGGCAATCAGGTGGCGAGTGTAAGTGCACAAGGGAGCTTGACTGTGAGACAGACATGTCGAGCAGGGACGAAAGTCGGAACTAGTGATCTGGCCACGGCATGTGGAAGCGTGGTCACTCAACGGATAAAAGGTACCCCGGGGATAACAGGCTGATCTTCCCCAAGAGTCCATATCGACGGGATGGTTTGGCACCTCGATGTCGGCTCGTCGCATCCTGGGGCTGGAGTAGGTCCCAAGGGTTGGGCTGTTCGCCCATTAAAGCGGCACGCGAGCTGGGTTTAGAACGTCGTGAGACAGTTCGGTCCCTATCCGCCGCGCGCGCAGGAAACTTGAGAAAGGCTGTCCCTAGTACGAGAGGACCGGGATGGACGAACCTCTGGTGTGCCAGTTGTTCCGCCAGGAGCACGGCTGGTTGGCTACGTTCGGAAGTGATAACCGCTGAATGCATCTAAGCGGGAAGCACGTTTCAAGATGAGGTTTCCCACCACGTAAGTGGGTAAGGCCCCCCACAGAACATGGGGTTGATAGGCCGGAGGTGTACAGCAGTAATGCCCAGCCGACCGGTACTAATAGGCCGAGGGCTTGTCCCAACACCGTACAAAACACCACAACACCACGCCACACGCACGTACACGTGTATGCAGGTACGGTCACCACACGCGCAAAGACGAACACACAACTCACATGAGTACACTCAGCACGAGAGCAGTTCGCGTCCACTAGACAGATCCCAACCAACAAACCACTGGTTTGTGAGGGTTGAAAGAGTTACGGCGGCCATAGCGAAACGGGAAACACCCGGTCCCATACCGAACCCGGAAGTTAAGCCTTTCAGCGCCGATGGTACTGCAACCGAGAGGTTGTGGGAGAGTAGGACGCCGCCGGACATACATTGTGGAAGTGGGGTCACCTTCGGGTGGCCCCACTTCTGCATTTCCTGACGCTCTTCTGTGCGTCGCGGATGCGCCACCAACCGTCCACAGGCGCGTGCGAACAGGCTGGTTTCCACAGGCTCGGCGCCACGGCCGCGGGCCGTGTCGGTCGGCGCCCGGAGAGTGGTCGCAGGAGGTGCACTGTGACCACTGCACAGAAGAACAAGCCGAGCGACATCGACTCGGGCGACCTCGAGGTCGCGACCAACGACGTACGCCTGGTGGGCCGGCTGACAGCCGAGCCCGCCGTCGTGGAGCTGCCGAGCGGGGATGCGCTCGTGACCTTCCGGATCTCGGTGCCGCGCGCGTCACCGCGCGCGTGGAGCAGCGTCCGGGACGGCGAAGGGGCAACGCGTCGACTCGGTGCCGTGCACGGCGTGGAGCCCGCGCCTGCGGCGCAGCATCCTCGCGTGGCGGCCCGGCGACCTCGTGGAGGTGTCGGGGGCGGTGCGGTGCCGGTTCTACCAGGCGGGTGGAGCCACCCGCTCGCGCGTGGAGGTCGAGGCGACGTCCGCGAAGATCATCCGTCGGTCATCGGCCGCATGAGCGCGCCCAGGCTCGGCTTCGGCTGGAAGGAGGTCGCCTTCTCCGGCAGGAGCCCGCCGGACTCGACGAGCGCCCGGACCTGCTCGAAGTCGGGGCTCGGCAGCAGGACGGCCGGTGACGACGGTGCTGGTGGCCGCGAGGGCGTCCTCGACGTTGTGGTGGTGCTCGATCCGCATCACGACGCTCGGGAGGCGCGGCAGGACGCGCTCGTGCAGCCACGACACGGCGGCGTCGCGGTCCAGGTCGACGGGGCTGACGGTGTGCCACGACGCGCCGTCGGTCAGCACGAGGTGCGTGCTGTCGAGGGCCCCCAGTGCTCGGAGCCGATCGTGCGCAGTCACCTCGGCCCCCGCCTCGCGAGCAGCCTGCACGAGGGCGTCGAGCGTCGCCCCGGGCAGGGTGCGGTGGATGGCACCGAGGAACAGGGGAGTGTCGACCTGGTCGACCAGCATCGCGAGTCCGGCGTCCCACGCGGTGCCGGGGTGCTCCTGCTGGAGGCGGAGGTAGGCGGCGTACCGGTGGTGGCCGTCGGCCAGGAGGCAGCGGGTGGTGCTCAGGAGGGTGCCGATCCGGGCGAGCACGTCGGCGTCGCGGATCGCCCAGATGCGCTGGCGCTGCTCGCTGCGGTCGAGGTAGCGCCAGTCGGGTTGCGCACGGGTCACGTCGGCGAGCACCTCGCGCAGCTCCGGCTCGCCGTGGTGCACGAGCAGGATCGGCGCCGGGTTGAGGTCCATCTGGTGCATCCGGTCGGCGAGCTCGCCGGCCTGCTCGGGGTGGATCTCCTCGTGGGGCCAGACGGCGCGGTCGGCGCGCGACGACGTACGCCGCGACATCCCGAGCGCGCCGACGAGCCCGCGGACGGTGAGTCCGGCGGCGGTGTACTCGTGGAGGTAGAGGGCCGGCGCGGTGTCGGCGATGGCCCGTCCCTGCTCGATCCAGGTCGTCAGGCGGGCGGCGACGTCGCGATAGGGTCGCGCGAGCGCTCGAGCGGACGCAGGGTCGCCGACCCGCCCCGGCGCGAGCATCAGTGCACGGAAGGGCAGCAGCTCGAGGGGCTTCGCGACGTACGGCGGTACGTCGGTGGCGAAGTCCATCGGAGCATCGTAGGGGGACGCTCGTCCCGAACCGGAGAGGGGTGGAGCATGCTCGAGGAGTCGAGGACTCCCGTCGTGGAGGCACACGACCTGGTCATGTTCGACCTGGACGGCGTGGTCTACGTCGGGGACGCCGCGATCGACGGCGTCGCGGCCCGGATCGACCGGCTCCGGGAGACCGGCACCCACGTCGCGTTCGTCACCAACAACGCCTCGCGGACCCCCGACAAGGTGGCCGAGAAGCTCGCCAAGGTCGGCGTCACGGCCACGGCCGAGGACGTGGTGACGTCTGCCCAGGCGGCGGCCCGGGTGCTGGCCGAGGAGCACGGCGAGGGAGCGCGGATCCTGCTGCTCGGGGGCGAGGGCCTGCGGGTCGCGCTCGTCGAGGCCGGGCTCGAGCCGGTCGAGGACCCGGAGGGCGCCGTGGCCGTGGTGAGCGGCTACGGACCGGACGTGCGCTGGCGCGACATCATGCGGGTCTCGACGCTCGTGCGCGACGGCCTGCCCTACGTCGCCAGCAACACCGACATGACCATCCCGACGCCCTACGGCCTCGCGCCCGGTCACGGCGTGCTCGTGCAGACGATCTCGGGGTTCGCCGGCGTCGAGCCGACGGTGGCGGGCAAGCCGGAGAAGCCGTTGATGGAGGAGACCGTCCGGCGCGTCGGCGGCGACCGGCCGCTGATGGTCGGCGACCGCCTCGACACCGACATCGAGGGCGCGCACGCGATCGACGTACCGTCGCTGCTCGTCCTCACCGGCGTGAGCTGGCTCGAGGACCTCGCTGCGGCGACGCCCGAGCTGCGGCCGACCTACATCTCGCCGACGCTCGAGGGACTCTTCGAGCCACACCCGGTGCCCCGTCGGACGGACGGCGGCGAGGTCGAGCTCGGCGGCTGGACCGCCGGCGTCGACGGACGGTCGGTTGGCGGTCAGCGGCGCGGGCAGCGACGCCGACTGGTGGCGGGTGGTCGCGACCGCGTGCTGGCTCCACCTCGACGCGTCCGGGACGCCCGCCGACGTCGGCGACACGACGCCGCCCGGGCCGGATCGCCGGCTCGGCGCCGAGTAGGGTCGCGGCCATGGACGAGCGGCCCACGTACACCGAGGGGGACCAGGACGGTACGGCGGACGACGGCTCGACCGGCGTCGCCGCCGTCGACCAGGTCCTGGCCGACGTCGCAGCGGTGTCGGGTACGCCGGTGGCCGGGCACGTGGCCGTCTTCGAGCGGGCCCACGACCAGCTGCGGCGCGCCCTCGACGCCCAGCCGGAGCCGACAGCCAGCTCGGCCGCAGGGCGCCTGACCCGACCGTGCCACCTCGACGACTTCGACTCGACCAGGAGCTCGTCCGGCGCGGACTGGCCCGGTCGCGCGAGCACGCGAGCGAGCTCGTCGCCGCCGGCCGGGTGACGGTCTCGGGCGCGCCCGCGACCAAGCCGGCGACCGGCGTGACCACCGACGTGGCGATCGTCGTGCGGGAGGACCCGACCTCGGTCGACTACGTCTCGCGCGGCGGTCACAAGCTCGCCGGCGCGCTCGCGGCGTTCGCCGCCCACGGGGTGAGCGTCGAGGGCAAGCGGTGCCTCGACGCCGGCGCCTCGACCGGCGGCTTCACCGACGTCCTGCTGCGGGCGGGAGCGCGTGAGGTCGTCGCGGTCGACGTCGGCTACGGCCAGCTCGCGTGGTCGCTGCAGAGCGACGACCGCGTCGAGGTGCACGACCGCACCAACATCCGCGAGCTGACGCTCGACATCGTCGGCGAGCCGGTCGACCTCGTGGTCGGCGACCTGTCCTTCATCTCGCTCGCGCTGGTGCTCGACCCGCTGCTGTCGGTGACCCGCGAGGACGGCGAGCTGGCGCTGATGGTGAAGCCGCAGTTCGAGGTGGGCAAGGACCGGGTCGGCAAGGGCGGGGTCGTGCGCGACCTCGCGCTGCGGGCCGAGGCGGTCACCGCGATCGCCGACCTGGCGGCCGCCCGCGGGTGGGGAGCGGTGGCGGTCACCGTCAGCCCGCTGCCCGGACCGTCGGGCAACGTCGAGTTCTTCCTGCTCCTGCGACGCGGCGCGGCCGCGATCGACGCCGACGACATCCGCGCCGAGGTGGAGAGGGCGGCCCCACTGGGGGTGGCGTCTGAGAGGGTGGAACCGTGACCACCGAGACCTCCGCCACCAGCTCGTCGCCGCGTGCTGGTGCTGGCCCACACCGGCCGGGCGGAGGTGCGCGAGGTGGCCCGCACGTGCGTGCAGCGGCTCACCGAGCACGGGATCGCCGTACGACTCCTGGCCGACGAGGCGGCCGACCTCGGGCTCGCCGCCGGACTCGGCGCCGACGGCCTGGTCGAGACGACCCAGCCCGACGACGTACCGGGGGAGGGCTGCGAGCTGGTGCTGGTCATCGGCGGTGACGGCTCGATCCTGCGCGCCGCCGAGCTCACCCACGAGACCAGCACGCCCGCTGCTCGGCGTGAACCTCGGGCACGTCGGGTTCCTCGCCGAGGCCGAGCAGGAGGACGTCGAGTTCACGATCGCCGCGATCGTCGACCGCGACTACACCGCCGAGGACCGGCTGACCCTCGGCGTGCAGGTGCTGGTGGGCAAGGAGGTGCTGTTCACGACCTTCGCCCTCAACGAGGCCAGCGTCGAGAAGGCCGCCCGCGAGCGGATGCTCGAGGTCGTCGTCGAGGTCGACGGGCGACCGCTGTCGCGGTGGGGCTGCGACGGCGTCGTGTGCGCCACCCCGACCGGCTCGACCGCCTACAACTTCAGCGCCGGCGGGCCCGTGGTGTGGCCCGAGGTCGAGGCCCTGCTGATGGTGCCGCTGAGCGCGCACGCGCTCTTCGCCCGTCCGATGGTGGTCGCGCCGACCTCGGTGCTCGCCGTCGAGGTGCTCTCCAACACCGAAGGCTCGGGCGTGCTGTGGTGCGACGGGCGTCGCACGGTCGACCTGCCGCCCGGGGCCCGCATCGAGGTCCGCCGCGGCGACCGGCCGGTGCGGCTGGTCCGCCTGCACCAGGCGCCGTTCACCGACCGGCTGGTCGCGAAGTTCGGCCTCCCGGTCGAGGGCTGGCGCGGTGCGGCCGAGCGCCGGCGCCGCGACGGCGGCGACGCCGAGGGAGCGACCGGCATGCTTGAGGAGCTGCGGATCAGCCAGCTCGGCGTGATCGACTCCTCGACCCTCGAGCTCGGCCCCGGACTGACCGTCATCACCGGTGAGACCGGCGCGGGCAAGACCATGGTCGTCACGGCGCTCGGGCTGCTGCTCGGCGGTCGCGCCGACTCCGGAGCCGTGCGGACGGGCGCCAAGCAGGCGCGCGTCGAGGGCGTCGTGTCCACCGCCGCGCTCGCCGGCTTCCGCGAGGCCGTCGAGGACTCCGGCGGCGAGGTCGAGGACGACCAGGTCGTGCTGGCCCGCAACGTGACCGCGCAGGGCCGCTCGCGCGCCTGGGTCGGCGGCGCGTCCGTCCCGGTCACCGCGCTCGCCGAGATCGCCGAGCCGCTGGTCGCGGTGCACGGCCAGTCCGACCAGCACCGCCTGCTGCGGGCGGGCGCCCAGCGCGCGTCGCTCGACCGGTTCGGCGGCGCGAAGCTGGCCGCCACCGCGGCGTCGTACGCCTCCCTGTGGGCCGAGCTCGCGGCGACCGAGCGCACGCTGGCCGACGTGCTCGGCTCCGCCCGCGAGCGTGCCCGCGAGGCCGACCAGCTCCGGTTCGGGCTCGGCGAGGTCGAGTCCGTCGACCCCAGGCCGGGGGAGGACCTCGAGCTCGCCGCGGAGGAGACCCGGCTCGGGTTCGCCGACACGCTGCGCACTGCCGCGGAGACCGCGCGCGAGGCCCTGTCCAGCGAGGAGGGCGCGCCTGATGCGCTGGGCACGAGCAGCGCGGCGCGACAGGCTCTCGACGGGGTCCGCGAGCACGACGCGACGGCAGGCGAGCTCGCCGACCGGCTCGCCGAGCTCGGCCACCTGCTCGTCGACGTGGCCGGCGACGTGGCGTCCTACGCCTCGAGCCTGGAGACCGACCCGGCCCGACTGGCCAACGTCTCCGAGCGGCGGGCGGCCCTGACGGCACTGACCAGGAAGTACGGCGAGACCATCGACGAGGTGCTCGCGTGGGCCGAGGACGGCGCCAAGCGGCTGCTCGACCTCGAGGACACCGACGGCCAGGTCGGCGAGCTCGAGGCGCGGCGCGACCGTCTTCGCGGCGAGCTCGGTGCCCTCGCCGCGACCCTCACCGCGCAGCGCACGCACGGCGGCGACGCGGCTGGGCACGGCGGTGAGCGACGAGCTGACCTCGCTGGCGATGCCGCACGCCACCGTGTCGATCGCGCTCACCCAGAACCCGACCCCCACGCCCGAGGTCCCCGCCGGCCCCCAGCTCCTGGTCGACGGCCGCTGGCTGCGGGCCACCTCGCACGGTGTCGACGACGTCGAGTTCCTGCTCGCGGCCAACACCGGCGCCGAGGCCCGCCCGCTGCACAAGGGCGCGTCCGGCGGCGAGCTGTCCCGCGTGATGCTCGCCCTCGAGGTGTCGCTGGCCGAGACCGGCTCGGTGCCGACCTTCGTCTTCGACGAGGTGGACGCCGGGGTGGGCGGCAAGGCGGCGATCGAGGTCGGGCGCCGGCTCGCCGCGCTGGCACGCGGTTCGCAGGTCCTGGTCGTCACGCACCTGCCCCAGGTGGCGGCCTACGCCGACCGTCACGTGGTGGTCCACAAGTCGAGCGACGGCTCGGTCACGACCTCCGGCCTGGTCACCCTCGACGAGGCCGAGCGGGAGCGCGAGCTGTCGCGGATGCTGGCCGGCGTCGAGGACTCCGACAGCGCCCGGGCCCACGCCCGCGAGCTCCTCGCGGCCGCCGCGCCCGAGCGGGCGTGCCTCCCGGAGGGGCACCCGACCGGCTGACACCATGGCGCGGTCATGAAGTTCGCAGTCCGCTCCCGCCCAGCCCCCTCGCTCCCCGGTGTCCACGGTCCCGCCCGGCTCCACCGGCGTACGGCCAGCCTGCTCGGCCGGCTCCAGCCCGGCGACGTCGCCGTGCTCGACCACCTCGACATGGACCGCGGCACGGCGCAGGCCCTCATCGACGCGGGCGTCGTCGCCGTCGTCAACGCGAGCCCGATGATCTCCGGCCGCTACCCCAACCTCGGTCCGGAGCTGCTGGTGCAGGCAGGCGTCACCGTCGTCGACAACGCGGGCATCGAGGTCTTCGACCGGGTCAAGGACGGCACCGAGGTCCGCATCGACGCCGGAGTCGTGCACGCCGGCGCCACGCTGGTCGCCACGGCCCGCGAGGTCACGGCCGACGTGGTCCGGCGCGAGATGGGCCAGGCGCGCAGCGGGCTCACCGCCCAGCTCGAGAGCTTCACCCACAACACCACCGAGTTCCTGCGGCGCGAGCAGGACCTGCTGCTGCACGGCCACGGCATCCCCGAGACGGCCACCGAGATGGCGGGTCGCCCGGTCGTCGTGGTCGTGCGGTCGCACGGCTGGGAGGACGAGCTGCGCGGGATCCGGGCGTTCGTCCGCGAGCAGCGGCCGGCTGCTGATCGGCGTCGACCGGGGCGCGGACGCGCTCGTCGAGGCCGGTCACCGGCCCGACGTGGTCGTGCTGACGAGCGGGAGCGACGACCTGCCGAGCGCGGCGGTGCTGCGCAAGGCCCGCGACGTCGTGGTGCTCGTCGAGCCCGGTTCGCCGCGCAGCGCGATCGAGCACCTCGAACGGATGAGCATCCGTCCGCTGCGCTTCGAGACCACCGCCACGACCGAGGACGCCGCGCTGCTCCTCGCCTCGAGCCACGACGCCGCGCTCATCGTCGGGGTCGGCCTGCACGCGACGCTCGCCGAGTTCCTCGACCGGCGTCGCACCGGGCTGGCGAGCACGTTCCTGACCCGCCTCAAGGTCGGGCCCGACCTCGTCGACGCGTCGGCACTGCCGCGGCTCTACGACGGCGCCGTGCGCCCGCGACACCTGCTGGGCGCGCTCCTGGCCGGGGTGATCGCCGTCGGCGCGGCGATCAGCGTGACCCCCGTCGGCCAGCAGTGGGTCGACGAGCTCGCGCCCGGCATCTCGAGCACCACCACCGACCTGATCGACGACGTCCGAGGAATCCTCCCGTGATCACCCTGCGCCACCACCTCCTGACCATCGTCGCCGTGTTCCTGGCACTGGCGGCGGGCATCGTCCTGGGCGGCGGTCCGCTGTCGGACGTCGGCCCGGCCGTCACGACAGCGAGCAAGGAGCGCGCCGAGGAGCCCGTGACGAGCAGCGCGCAGGGCGACTACAACGAGGCGTGGATCTCCACCCTCACGGCGCCGATCCTCGGCGGCCGGCTCGCGGACCGGTCGGTCGTGCTGGTCACGGTCCCGGGCGCCGACGAGCAGGTCGTCACCGACCTCGCGAGCCAGGTCGAGGCCGCCGGCGGCACCGTCGCCGGTCGGTACGCGCTGGGTGCCGACCTCGTCGACCCCGCGCAGAAGTCGCTGGTCGACACGCTCGGCAGCCAGCTGCTCACCCAGCAGGCCGAGGGCGTCGTGCCGGCGGAAGCGTCGACGTACGACCGGATCGGCCAGCTGATCGGGCTGGCCGTCGCGAGCAAGGAGGCCGACGGCGAGGACCCGACGCGCAGGACGCGGGCGATCGCCGACGCCGTCAGCGGCGCCGGCCTGATGGAGCTGCCGGACGACGTCGAACGACGGGCTCCGCTGGTGCTGCTGGTGCTCGGCACCGACGCCGACGACGAGGGATCCGACGCGATCCTCGCCGGACTGGTCGACGGTCTGGCGGCCCAGGCCACGGGCGTCGTGGTCGCCGGCACGCTGGCGGACGGCGGCACCGGACAGCTCGGGCGGCTCCGTGCCACGCCCACCGCGACGAGCGTCGCGACCCTCGACGGCGTCGACACCCTGGCCGGCCGGGCGGCCGCCGTGATGGCCCTGGCACGCTCGCTGACGACTCCCGGCGGATCATTCGGGGCGTCGGGTGCCGACGGCGCCGTCCCTCTCGGGTAGGATCGAAGCCCGTGAAGAACCCCACGCCGACCAAGCACGTTTTCGTGACCGGAGGCGTCGCCTCCTCTCTCGGCAAGGGGCTCACCGCCTCCAGCCTGGGCAACCTGCTGAAGGCGCGTGGTCTGCGCGTCACGATGCAGAAGCTCGACCCCTACCTCAACGTGGATCCGGGCACGATGAACCCGTTCCAGCACGGTGAGGTCTTCGTGACCAACGACGGGGCCGAGACCGACCTCGACATCGGTCACTACGAGCGGTTCCTCGACACCGACCTCAACCAGATCGCCAACGTGACGACCGGGCAGGTCTACTCGACGGTGATCGCCAAGGAGCGCCGCGGCGACTACCTCGGCGACACCGTGCAGGTCATCCCGCACATCACCAACGAGATCAAGGACCGCATCCTCGCGATGGGCGGCCCGGACATCGACGTCGTCATCACCGAGGTCGGCGGCACGGTCGGCGACATCGAGTCGCTGCCGTTCCTCGAGGCCGCGCGCCAGACCCGGCACCAGATCGGTCGCGACAACTGCTTCTTCATCCACGTCTCGCTGGTGCCCTACATCGGTCCGTCCGGTGAGCTGAAGACCAAGCCGACCCAGCACTCGGTGGCCGCGCTGCGCTCCATCGGCATCCAGCCCGACGCGATCGTGTGCCGCGCGGACCGCGAGCTGCCCGAGGGCATCAAGCGCAAGATCGCGCTGATGTGCGACGTCGACGACGAGGCCGTGGTGACCGCGGCCGACGCGCCGTCGATCTACGACATCCCGAAGGTGCTGCACCGCGAGGGCCTCGACGCCTACGTCGTACGCCGTCTCGACCTGCCGTTCCGCGACGTCGACTGGACGAACTGGGACGACCTGCTCCGCCGGGTGCACCACCCGTCCGAGGAGGTCACCGTCGCGCTGGTCGGCAAGTACATCGACCTCCCCGACGCCTACCTGTCGGTCAGCGAGGCGCTGCGCGCCGGCGGCTTCGCCCACGAGGCCAAGGTCAACATCCGCTGGGTCGCCTCCGACGAGTGCGAGACCGAGGCGGGCGCCGCGAAGCACCTCGCCGACGTCGACGCGGTGCTCGTGCCCGGCGGCTTCGGCGTCCGCGGCATCGAGGGCAAGCTCGGCGCGCTGCGCTACACCCGCAGCCACGGCATCCCGACCCTCGGCCTGTGCCTGGGCCTGCAGTGCATGGTCATCGAGTACGCCCGCAACGTCGCCGGGCTCGGCAAGGCCGGGTCGACCGAGTTCGACCCCGACACCGTCGAGCCGGTCATCTCGACCATCGAGGAGCAGAAGAAGTTCGTCGACGGCGCCGGTGACCTCGGCGGCACCATGCGCCTGGGCCTGCAGAAGGCCACCCTCGCGGAGGGCAGCGTCGTGCGGACGGCGTACGGCACCGAGGTGGTCGAGGAGCGGCACCGCCACCGCTACGAGTTCAACGACGCCTACCGCGAGACGCTGTCCGAGGCCGGGCTCGTCTTCTCCGGGATCAACCCCGAGCTGGGACTGGTCGAGTTCGTCGAGCTGCCGGCCGACGTGCACCCCTACTACGTCGCCACGCAGGCACACCCCGAGCTGCGCTCGCGCCCGACCCGCCCGCACCCGCTCTTCGCCGGGCTCGTCGGTGCGGCGATCGAGCGGCAGCGCTCGGAGCGGTTCCCGATCGACGAGTCCGGGCTGCGCCGCAAGGACGACGCCGAGGACTGATCGGACGGGCGACTTGTCAGGCTCTCGCTGAACATGTCGGCCCGTGCACGGCCTGACATGTTCAGTGATCCCCGGTCAGCCGGGGATCACTGAAGAAGCCGGCGCTCAGAGCTGGCGGGCCTGCAGGATCCGGCGGAGGACGAAGGAGTTCGCGCCGAGCTGGTTGCGGGCGTACGAGCTCAGGCTGGTGTCCTCGACGGCCTTCTCCGCGGCGGCGAGGAAGGACGCGTCGCCGGCACCGAGGGGGTACATCGCGCGGATCGTCAGGCCCTGGTTGAGCAGGCCGCCCTTGAGCGTGTGGAGCTCGTCGAGGTAGCGGTGGGTGAACGGCGCGAGCAGCTCGGCCTGGCCCGGGCGCCAGAAGGTCGAGCCGAGGACGAGGGTCTCGCGGCTCGCCGGCACGGCGTAGTCGACGAAGAACGCGCGCCAGACCTCCTCCTTGGCCTCGACGTCGGGACGGGCGGCGAGGACCGCGAGGCGGCGCATGCCGGCGTCGGGGTCGGGGTCGGACTCGAGGAGTCGGCGGACCGCGGTCCTCGTCGTAGTCGCCGAGCTCGGAGCGGCGCGTGGCCATCCGCCAGGCGAGGTCGAGGTCGGTCGCCCGGTCGGCGGCCGCCTCCAGCACCGTCCAGTGCTCGTCGGTGGAGGCGGACGCGGCCAGCGTGCGCAGCGCCGCCTGCCGCGCGTCGGGAAGCTCCACGAGGCCGACGACCGCGTCGGCGAGTCCGCGCAGCAGGTCGGGGGACTCGGCGGCCGGCGCCCAGCGGTCGGCGACCACGAGCGCCTGGCCGAGGAACGGCTCGATCAGGGCCGGGCTGGTCTCGGTCGCCAGCGCGCGGGTGAGCGCCGCCGCGACGTCGCGCGGTGCCGCGTGGCCGAGCAGCAGCAGCTGGCCGGCCGTGGCGGCGACGAGCGCCCGGTCGAGCGGGTCGGCGAGCTGGTCGATGCGGGTGAGCATCTGCTCCAGCGAGGAGGCATCGGGCCTCACCGCGGCGAACGTGTAGTCGCCGGCGTTGACCAGGCGCAGGTCGCCGGCCGGGAGCTCGACGGGCGTGCGCGGACCGGTGACCTCGTGCGAGGAACGGCCCACGGCGACCAGCTCGTCGCCCGAGGTGTCGAAGACCGCGATGTCGAGGTGGTGCGGCCGCGGCTCGCCGCCGTTGGTCGTCTCGACGACCAGCTCGTCGCCGTCGAGCGAGATCACGTCGGTGCCGGCCTCGTCGAGCCAGGCGCTGGTCCAGGCCGACAGGTCGCGGCCGCTCGCCCGGGAGTAGCAGTCCATCAGGTCGTCGAGCCGGGTGTTGGAGAAGGCGTAGCGGCTGAAGTAGTCGCGCAGGCCCGCGACGAAGGCGTCCTCGCCGATGTAGGCGACGAGCTGGTGCAGCACGCTCTGGCCCTTGACGTAGGTGATCGCGTCGAAGTTGGCCATCGCGGACGAGACGTCGGCGACGTCGCTGCGGATCGGGTGGCGGGCCGGGCTCATGTCCATCTCGTAGGCCGTCCGCTTCGAGACGGCGAGGAACGTGGCCCACTGGTCGGTGAACTCGGACGCGCCGGCCATGCCCCAGTTGGCCGCCCACGACGCGAACGCCTCGTTGAGCCAGAGGTCGTCCCACCACTGCATCGTGACGAGGTCGCCGAACCACATGTGCGCCATCTCGTGGAAGACGAACTCGGCGCGGACGCTGCGCTGCGCGTGGGTCGGGGGAGTGCGGAAGAGCTGGCCGTCGCCGTAGGTCACGCAGCCCCAGTTCTCCATCGCGCCGCCGAGGTTGGGCACGAAGACCTGGTCGTAGCGCTCCTGCGGGAACGGGTAGCCGAACTGCTCGCCGAAGAAGGCGAGGCCCTGGCGGGTCAGCGTGACCAGCTCGTCGAGGTCGCGCTCGAGGATCGGCACGAGCGACTGGCGGCAGTAGAACCCGAGGTCGTAGCCGTCGTGCTGGCGCCGCACCTCGTGGAACGGGCCGGCGTTGACCACGACGACGTACGTCGACAGGCGCGGGGTGTCGGGGTAGGTCCAGACCCTGGCGTCGGAGCCCACCGAGGGATCGGCGTCCTCGATCGACTCGGGCGCGCCGTTGGAGGTGACGACCCACGACGACGGCGCGGTCACCACGAAGCGGTGCGGCGCCTTGAGGTCGGGCTGGTCGAAGCACGCCCACACGCGTCGGGCCTCGTCGGGCTCGAGGCTGGTCCAGACGTAGACGAGCTTGTCGGTGGGGTCGACCGTGCGCAGGATGCCCTCGCCGGTCGCGGTGTTGGTGGTGCTGGCCTCGACGACCAGGACGTTGTCGGCTGCCAGGGCGGGCAGCGGGAGCCGGCCGTCCGCGGCCTGCGAGACGTCGACCTCCTCGCCGTTGAGCGTGGCGCGGGCGACGTCCATCGCGACGTCGACGAAGGTGGTCGCGCCGGGCTCGCTGCAGGTGAACGTGATGGTGCTGACGGAGGAGAAGACCTCACCCTCGAGCAGCCCGGTCATGTCGACCGCGATGTCGTAGCGCTGCACCTCGAGGAGGGCCGAACGGGCTGCGGCTTCGGACTGGGTCAGGGTCGACAACGTCATGCGGTGACCGTACCTACTGCGGGCTCGCGCTAGCGTGCGGGGCATGGCCACCTCGTCAGGAGATGCTCCCGCCGACCTGCTCGCCGACCGGCCGATGTCCTGGCCCGTGATCTCGACCCACGACCTGCACCGCGACGACTGGGTGGTCGCGCTGCGCGAGGACGTGATCACCCGCCCCGGACACCCCGAGCAGTTCAGCCGGATCAGCCTGGAGCACCCGGGTGCCGTCATCGTGCTCGCCGTCGACGACGACGAGCGGGTGATGTGCCTGCGGCAGTACCGCCACACGAGCGGGCACGAGTTCGTCGAGCTGCCGGCCGGCCTCAAGGACGCCGGGGACGAGCCGCCCGTGGAGACCGCGAAGCGCGAGCTGCGCGAGGAGGTCGAGCTCGAGGCGTCGGACTGGCGGCTGCTGCTGAGCACCTACGGCAGCGCCGGCATCAGCGACGAGGTGCACGACATCTTCCTGGCGCGCGGGCTGTCGCACGCGACCCGCGGCGACTTCGAGATGCGCCACGAGGAGGCCGAGATGGAGCACTTCTGGGTGCCCATGGCCGACCTGCTCGACGCGGTGCTCGAACGCCGTGTGCGACAGGGTCCGCTGGCCCAGGCCGTGCTGGCGTACGCAGTGCTGAAGCAGCGCGGGACCCTCGACGGCGTCTAGGGCCTCTCCGGAGTAGTCTCGCTCCCGCTGTGAGGCGAGCCACACCCGTGGCCCCTCTTTCATCACGAGGAGCAAGGCATGAAGGTCGGCGTACCCAAGGAAGTCAAGAACCGCGAGTACCGCGTGGCCCTGACCCCCATCGGCGTGCACGAGCTGGTCCAGCACGGTCACGACGTCGTGATCCAGAAGACCGCGGGCGAGGGCTCGCAGATCCCGGACGAGGAGTACGTCGCCGCCGGCGCCACGATGCTCGACACGGCCGACGACGTGTGGGGCTCGGCCGACATGATCCTCAAGGTCAAGGAGCCCGTCGCCGAGGAGTACCACCGGATGCGGGAGGGCCAGACCCTCTTCACCTACCTCCACCTCGCCGCCGACAAGCCCCTCACCGAGGAGCTGATGGCGCGCAAGGTCACCGCGATCGCCTACGAGACCGTGCAGCTGCCCTCGGGCGGCCTGCCGCTGCTCTACCCGATGTCGGAGGTCGCCGGCTGCCTGGCGCCCCAGGTCGGGGCGTACTCCCTGATGAAGGCCAACGGCGGCCGCGGCGTCCTGATGGGCGGCGTCGGTGGCGTGGCCAACGCCAAGGTCGTCATCATCGGTGCCGGCGTCTCGGGCCAGAACGCGGCCAACATCGCGCTCGGCATGGGTGCCGACGTGACGCTGCTCGACACCGACCTCGACAAGCTGCGGATGTCGTTCTGGCGCTACAACAACCGCGTGCACGGCCTCGCGTCCTCCAAGCTCGCGATCGAGCAGCAGGTGATGGAGGCCGACATGGTCATCGGCGCCGTGCTGATCCCCGGTGCGGCTGCGCCCAAGCTGGTCACCAACGACCTGGTGTCGCGGATGAAGCCCGGCTCGGTGCTCGTCGACATCGCGATCGACCAGGGCGGCTGCTTCGAGGACTCCCACGCCACGACCCACGACGACCCGACCTACCAGGTCCACGACTCGGTGTTCTACTGCGTGGCCAACATGCCCGGCGCGGTGCCGAACACGTCGACGTACGCCCTCACCAACGCGACGCTGCCCTACGCGGTGGCGCTGGCGGACAAGGGCTGGCAGCAGGCACTCCGCGACGACGCGAGCCTGGCGCTGGGCCTCAACACCCACGCCGGCCAGCTCACCAACGGTCCGGTCGGCGCCGCCGTCGGCATCGACGCGGTGGGACTCGACAGCGTCCTGGCGTGAGCTGAGGTGAGCCTCGGCCGGGCCGTCCGCACCTATCTCGACCACCTCACGGTCGAGCGTGGCCTGGCCGCCAACACCCTGAGCTCCTACCGGCGCGACCTGGGCCGGTACGACGAGTTCCTCTCCGCGCAGGGGATCGACGACCTGGACGCGGTCACCGAGCAGACGGTGGCCGCGTTCCTGGTCAGCCTGCGCGAGGGGAGCGAGGGGCACCCGCCGCTCAGCGCGACGTCGGCCGCGCGCACCGTCGTGGCCGTGCGCGGCTTCCACAAGTTCGCCGTCTCCGACGGGCTGGCCGTCGCCGACCCGGCAGCCGCGGTGAAGCCGCCGACGCCGGCGAAGCGGCTGCCCAAGGCGCTGCCGCTCTCCGACGTCGAGGCGATCCTCGAGGCGGCCGGTGCGCCGGACACGGTGCTGGCGCTGCGCGACCGGGCCCTGCTCGAGCTGCTCTACGGCACCGGCGCCCGGATCTCCGAGGCGGTCGGGCTCGACGTCGACGACCTCGACGCGGTCGACGGCACCGTGCTGCTGCGGGGCAAGGGCGGCAAGGAGCGGCTCGTGCCGGTCGGGGGATACGCCCGCGACGCCGTCGCGGCCTACCTCGCCCGCGCCCGCCCGGAGATCGTCGGTGCCGGACGCGGCGGACCCGCGATGTTCCTCAACTCCCGCGGCGGCCGGCTGTCCCGGCAGAGCGCGTGGGCGGTGCTGGTCAAGGCGGCCGAGCGTGCCGGGGTGACGGCCTCGGTGTCACCGCACACCCTGCGCCACTCCTTCGCCACGCACCTGCTCGACGGGGGCGCCGACGTCCGCGTCGTGCAGGAGCTGCTCGGACACGCGTCCGTCACCACCACGCAGGTCTACACGCTCGTCACCGTCGACAACCTGCGCGAGGTGTTCGCCACCGCGCACCCGCGGGCGCGCGAATGATCAACACCCCAGTGACCGTTCGCCTGAGGCTGCTCGGGCCGCCCAGCTGGGACGGCGCGCCGCTGGTCGGGGCACGACCGCAGGCTCTGCTCGCGGCGCTGGTGCTCGAGCCGCGCGGGCTGTCCGTGGCGCACCTGGTCGACCAGGTCTGGGAGGACGCCCCGCCGGCCAACCCGGGCAAGGCGCTGCAGGTGCTGGTGTCGCGGCTGCGCTCGGCCACGTCGCCCGACGTGATCGAGCTGACCGAGACCGGCTACCGCATCGGGCTCCGGCCCGAGGAGGTCGACGCGCTGGCGCTCGGGCTCCGACGTCACGGAGGCGCGCGAGCTGCTCCGCGCTGGGGACGCCGTGGCCGCTGCCGCGCTCGCCGAGTCCGCCCGCGACCTGCCCGAGGCCGCGCAGGACGAGCCGTCCGGCCCGCTGGCCCGGCTGCGCGCGCTGTCTGCCCGCACGCTCGTGGCCGCGGACGACGTCCTCGGTCGCGCGCTCGCCCGTCAGGGCCGGCACGCCGAGGCCCTGCCGCTGCTCGAGGCGGCAGCGGCGCGCTGGGGCGACGACTCGGGCGTGCTCGCCGACCTGCTGCGCACGATGGCGGCGATCGGCGGACCGGCGGTCGCGCTCGGCCGCTACGAGGACTACCGCTCGGACCTCGCGGAGCGGCTCGGCGTGGACCCGGCGCCCGAGCTCCAGCACCTGCACCGCGAGCTCCTCGCGGCCGACGACCCGGTGCGGACCGGACTGAGGTACGACGGCGAGCGGCTGCTCGGC
Organism: uncultured Actinomycetota bacterium; assembly: GCA_963795095.1. Lineage (GTDB taxonomy): Bacteria > Actinomycetota > Actinomycetes > Propionibacteriales > Nocardioidaceae > Nocardioides. The sequence goes on from CAWCGM010000016.1 coordinate 65,410, forward strand.
CGCGACGACGACCTCGCCCGGCTGCGGTCGGCCCTCGCCTCGTCGCGGCTGGTGACCGTCCTCGGTCCCGGCGGCATCGGCAAGACCAGCGTCGCCCAGGCGCTCGCCCGCGAGTCGGTGCTGCCGCACGTGCGGGTGGTCGAGCTCGTCGGCGTGGGTGCGGGCGACGACGTGGTGGCGGCCGTGGGTGCCGGCCTCGGCGTGCGCGGCTCGGTGACGACCCGGGCGATCCTCACACCGGCCCAGCAGGCCGACGTACGCAGTCGCATCGCGGCCGAGCTCGACGCCGGCCCGACCCTGCTGGTGCTCGACAACTGCGAGCACGTCCTCGAGCCGGTCGCGGCGCTCGTCGCGTTCCTGCTGGCCACCACGCGCGACCTGCAGGTGCTGGCGACGAGCCGGGCGCCCCTGCGGCTGGCTGCCGAGCGTGCGGTGCCGCTCACCCAGCTGTCCCCGGCCGACGCCGCCGACCTGTTCGTGCGACGGGCCACGGCCACCCGGCCCGACGCCGTCCTCGACCCGGCGGCGGTGCGGGAGGTGGTGGAGCGGCTCGACGGGCTGCCGCTGGCCGTCGAGCTGGCCGCGGCCCGCGTGCGCACGATGACGGTGGCCGAGGTGGCCGCTGCGCTCGACGACCGGTTCGCCGCGCTCCGCAGCCGCGACCGCAGCACGCCCGACCGGCACCGCACCCTCGAGGCCGTGATCGCCTGGTCGTGGGACCTGCTGGCGCCCGACGAGCAGCGGGCGCTCGCGTGGCTGTCGGTCTTCCAGGACGGCTTCGACCGGGCGACCGCGAGGAGCGTGCTGGGTGTCGACGGCCCCGACCTGGTCGGCGTACTGGTCGAGCAGTCGCTGATCGTGATGGGGGAGGACCGCGGCGGTGCCCGCTTCCGCGCCCTCGAGACGATCCGGGAGTACGCCGCCTCCCGCCTGGCTGCCGCCGACGAGCAGGACGACGCGAGCGCCGCCCAGCGCCGGTGGGCGCTCGAGCTCGCCGACCGCTCGCAGGACCTCGTCGTGGCCACGCACCAGGTCGAGCTGCTCGACGTCCTGGTCCGCGAGCAGAACAACCTCACCGACGTCCTGCGGCACGCGCTGTCCGTCGGGGACCGGGAGGTCGTCGCGCGGCTGGTGTCGCTGCTGGGCAGCCTCTGGACGATCACCGGGGACCAGCCGCGCATCTTCGCCGTCTGCGACCCGGCCATGGAGCTGCTCGCCGGCTGGGAGGTCCCCGCCGAGCTGGCCCGCCACGCCCAGGAGGCGGCGGGCGTGCTGATGATCCACCTCAGCTGGATGCCGAGCGTCGACCTCAGCGGCCTGCGCGGCCTGCTGCTGCAGGGCGAGCAGCCCGTCGGTGCGTGGGGCCTGATCGGGCACACCGTGCACGTGGCCACCGAGCCGGCCGACGTCTCCGTGCGGCTGGCCGCAGGTCGCCGCCGGGCAGCCGCCCGCCATGGCGGGCGCGCTCCTGATGTGGGCCGCCATCGTGGGGGAGAACGTCGGTGACGTGGAGACGGCCCGCGCCCGCGCCGAGCAGGCGCTCGCCGTCGGCCCGCTGCCGCCCTACCTCACCGCGTCGCTGCACGCCGAGCTGAGCCAGCTGGCGATGGCCGTCGGCGACCACCACCGCGCCGCGCGCCACGCCGAGATCGCGTGGCCCCTGCTCGAGCGCGTCCACTCGGTGACCGACGCCTACAGCCTGCGGATGGCGACCGCGATCTCCCCGCTGATCGACGGCGACGTCGACCGGGCCGCCGCGATGCTGGAGGAGTTCGGGGAGCCCGACGGCGAGACCGCGCAGATGGGCGCCCGGCTGACCTGGCTCACCGCACAGGCCGAGCTCGACCTCGCCCGCGGCGACCATGCGGGCGCGATCCGGCGCTACGACGACATCGTCACGATGGTGGTCGAGTCCGATCCCTCGATGGGCATCAACCCGTGGCTGATGCTGGCGGCGTCGGCTGCGCTGGTGGCGCGTGCGCGGCACGGCGGGCTCGACGTCGACCCGCGGGCGAGCGAGCTCCGCGACCTGCTGCTCGGCTCGACGGCACGCGATCGCCGACGGGTCGCTGTGGTTCGCCGACCTGCCGCTCAACGGCGTCATGCTGGTCGCGCTGGCCACGTGGGTGCTGCGCTTCGGGCCGCCCGACCAGCACGAGGACGGCGTACGCCTGCTCGCGATCGCACACCGCTGGGCCTACAACCGGAGCATCCCGGTGATGGCCTGGGAGCCGATGGTCGTGCTCGCGGACGCAGCGCTGCCGGGACGGATCGACCAGCTCGTGGAGGAGCTGGCCGACCGTCCCGGCCCGGAGCTGCAGCCGGAGGGTGCCGCAGCCGTGGACCGGCTGCGGCACCTGTGGCTCACATCTTCTTGAAGCGGCGTACGGACAGCGGGGCGAAGATCGCGACGACGACCGCGCAGCCGAGGAGCGCCCAGGCCACCGCGCCGGTCACCTGGCCGTCGTTGGCCAGGTCGCGCAGCGCGGTGATCACCAGCGACACCGGGTTGACCTCGGCGAAGGCCTCGAGCGGGCGGGGCATCGTGTCGGTCGGGACGAACGCGTTGGACAGGAACGTCAGCGGGAACATCACCAGCAGGGAGATGCCCTGCACGCCCTGGGCGTTGCGGCCGACGAGGCCGAAGAAGGTGAAGATCCACGCGAGCGACCAGCCGGCGACGACCGCGAGCAGGATCGCGCCCGCCACACCGGCGAACCCGCCGCCGGGCCGGTAGCCGATCAGGATGCCGACGCCGAAGGTGAGCACCGCGGCGATGAAGTAGCGCAGCATGTCGGCGACCATCGGCCCCGCCAGCGGCGCGATGCGCGCGATGGGGAGCACCTTGAACCGGTCGAAGACGCCGGAGTCCAGGTCGGTCCGCAGCTGGACGCCGGTCGCGACGCACGCCGTGAGCACGGTCTGTCCGATGAGGCCGGGGATGATGAGCGGCAGGTAGCTGCTGACGTCGCCGGAGATCGCGCCGCCGAAGATGTAGGCGAACATCGCGGTGAAGATCAGCGGCTGGATGGTGACGTCGAACATCACCTCGAGGCTGCGGCGCATCTTGACGGTCGCCCGCCAGGCGAGGGTCATCGTCTGCGAGACGGTGTCGGCCAGGCTCACCCGGGGGGCGAGGTCGGGGGTCTCAGGGGCGAGGGTGGTCATCGGGAGGCCTCCATGTTGCGCGGGTTGCTGGGCTGGTGGTCGGTCTGTCGTTGTCGTTGTCGTCGTCGGTGTCCTCGCCGGTGTCGTGACCGGTCAGGGCGAGGAAGACCTCGTCGAGGGAGGGCTTCTGGACGGTCACCGACTCGATCGCGACGCCGCGGTCGCGGAGCGCGACGAGCAGGTCGACCGACTGGTCGGTGCGCTGGAGCGCGACGGTGATGCGCCGCGCCTCCGGCGTGAGGGTGGGTTCCTCACCGAGGAGCTGCTCGGCGAGGGCCGTGGCCGTCGGCAGGTCGGCGGGGTCGACGAGCTGCAGCTGCAGCGTCGAGCGGCCCACCGACGACTTGAGCTCGTCGGCGGTGCCCTCGGCGACCTTGCGGCCGTGGTCGATCACCGCGATCCGGTCGGCGAGCTGGTCGGCCTCGTCGAGGTACTGCGTGGTGAGCAGCACGGTGCTGCCCTCGGCGACGAGCTCGCGGATGGTGTCCCACATCTGGCCGCGGGTCCGGGGGTCGAGGCCGGTGGTCGGCTCGTCGAGGAAGATCAGCGGGGGCCGGGTGATCAGGCTGGCCGCGAGGTCCAGGCGCCGGCGCATGCCGCCCGAGAAGGCGGAGATCGGCTTGGACGCCGCCTCCGTCAGGTCGAACTGCTCGAGCAGGTGGGCGCCGCGCTTCCTGGCCTCGGTGCGGCCGAGGCCCTGGAGGCGGGCGAAGAGCCAGAGGTTCTCGGTCGCGGTGAGGTTCTCGTCGACGGAGGCGAACTGCCCGGTGACGCCGATCAGCTGGCGGACCAGGTGGGGCTGGGTGGCGACGTCGTGGCCGAAGACCTCGCCGGTCCCGCCGTCGATCGGCAGCAGGGTCGCGAGCATCTTGAGCATGGTGGTCTTGCCGGCGCCGTTGGGTCCGAGCACGCCGAAGACCTCGCCGCGGTGGACCTCGAGGTCGACGCCGTCGACGGCGCGCTGGTCGCCGAAGTTCTTGACGAGCCCGGTCGCCCGGACGGCGAGCTGCTGGTGGTGTGTGGTCATGGGGAAAGCGTGCGCCCGCGCGGTTTCACCGCGGTTGCGCGGCGGGGACCCACGGTGAAACTGCCGAATGGTCGGCCGGATGGTTGGATCGAGCCATGCCGGATGCCGCCGCGAGACTCGACACCCGGATCTCGACCGGCGCCGACCCGGATGCGGTCTACGACGCCTTCTCCGGGTGGGTCGTCGACCAGGGCCTCGAGCTCTACCCGCACCAGGACGAGGCGGTGATCGAGCTCCTCGGCGGCAACCACGTCATCCTCGCGACGCCGACCGGCTCCGGGAAGTCGCTGGTCGCCGTCGGCGCGCACGCCGCCGCGCTCGCGCGGGACGAGGTGAGCTTCTACACCGCACCGATCAAGGCGCTGGTGAGCGAGAAGTTCTTCTCCCTGATCGAGGTCTTCGGCGCCGACAACGTCGGCATGCTCACCGGCGACGCGGCGGTGAACCCGGACGCGCCGATCATCTGCTGCACCGCCGAGGTGCTGGCCAACATCGCGCTGCGCGAGGGTCGCTCCGCCGACGTCGGCCTCGTGGTGATGGACGAGTTCCACTTCTACTCGGAGTACGACCGCGGCTGGGCCTGGCAGGTGCCGCTGCTCGAGCTGCTCGACGCGCAGTTCCTCCTGATGTCCGCGACGCTCGGCGACGTCTCCTTCTTCGTCGACGACCTCAAGGAGCGCACCGGCCGCGACACCGCCGTCGTCGACGACGCGGAGCGCCCGGTCCCGCTCAGCTTCCGCTGGTCGATGGAGCCGCTCGACGAGACCCTCGAGGAGCTGGTGACGACCGGCCAGGACCCGGTCTACGTCGTCCACTTCACGCAGGCGGCCGCCGTCGAGCACGCCACCAACCTGCTGAAGTCGCAAGCTCGGCGCGAGCGGGCTCAAGGTCGACAAGGAGGCGATCGCCGAACGGATCGGCGCCTTCCGCTTCGGCGCCGGCTTCGGCAAGACCCTGTCCCGGCTGGTGCGCAACGGCATCGGGGTCCACCACGCCGGCATGCTGCCGAAGTACCGCCGGCTCGTGGAGACGCTCGCCCAGTCCGGGCTGCTCCGCGTCATCTGCGGCACCGACACCCTCGGGGTCGGCATCAACGTGCCGATCCGCACCGTGCTCTTCACCGGCCTGGCCAAGTTCGACGGGACCAAGCAGCGGGTGCTCCGGACGCGGGAGTTCCAGCAGATCGCCGGCCGGGCAGGCCGGGCGGGCTTCGACACGGCCGGCTACGTCGTCGTACAGGCTCCGGAGCACGTCATCGACAACGAGCAGCAGAAGGCGAAGATCGCCGCCCGCGTGGCGGCGGGGAAGAAGAAGTCCAAGGCGCAGCTCAAGAAGGCGCCCGAGGGCACGGTGGTGTGGACCGAGCAGACCTTCGACAAGCTGGTCGCGGGCGTGCCCGAGCGGCTGAGCAGCCGGATGAAGGTCGACAACGCGATGCTGGTCAACGTCGTCGCGCGCGAGGAGGACGCCTTCGCGGTCATGCGCCGGCTCCTCATGGACGGGCACGAGGAGGACCGCGCCCGGCTCCGGCTCGCCCGCCGGGCGCTGCGCCTCTCGCGCTCGCTCGTCCGCACCGGCATCGTCACCCGGCTCGACGAGCCGGACCGCTTCGGGCGCCGCTACGTCCTGGCCGTCGACCTGCCCGAGGACTTCGCGATCAACCAGCCGCTCGCCCACTTCGCGCTGGCGGCCTTCGACGTGCTGGACCCCGAGTCGGAGACCTACGGCCTCGACGTCGTCTCGATCGTCGAGTCCGTCCTCGAGGCGCCGCGCCAGATCCTGATGGCGCAGCAGCACGCCGCCCGCGGCGACGCGATCGGCGAGATGAAGGCCGACGGCCTCGAGTACGACGAGCGGATGGCGCTGCTGGAGCAGATCACCTGGCCGCAGCCGCTGCGCGAGCTCCTCGAGGCGCTCTACGAGACCTACCGCCAGACCCACCCCTGGCTCCCCGACGACGCGCTCGGGCCGAAGTCGGTGGTGCGGGAGATGTGGGAGAACGGGATGGGGTTCACCGACTTCGTCGGCCGCTACCAGCTCGCCCGGTCCGAGGGCCTGGTCCTGCGCTACCTCACCGACGCCTACCGGACCCTGCGGCACTCGGTGCCCGAGGCGCACCGGGCACCCGAGGTCGAGGACGTCATCGAGTGGCTGGGGGAGACGGTGCGGCAGACCGACTCGTCGCTGCTCGACGAGTGGGAGGCGCTGTCGGACCCCGACCACGTCTCCAGCGCGGTCGCCCACCACGAGCCGCCGCCTCCGCCGCGGCCGCTGTCGAAGCAGGAGCGGCCGTTCCGGGTGATGCTGCGCAACGCGATGTGGGCACGCGTCGACGCGGTGGCCCGCGACGACCTCGACGTGCTCGTACGCCTCGAGCGTGCCGCTGCCGACCGCACCGATCCGCCGCGCCAGGTCGTCGTCGGCCGCTCGGTGTGGGACGCGGCGATCGAGGCCTACTACGCCGAGCACGACACCGTCCTCACCGACGGCGACGCCCGCGGTCCGGACCTGCTGGTGGTGGGCGACGAGCGCACCGGCGAGCCGGTCGGCGCCGAGGACGGTACGACGTCCCGGCTGCGCGACGTACGCCAGACGATCCACGACCCCGAGGACCACCACGACTGGGTGATCGAGGCGGTCGTCGACTGCGACGCGACCGACGAGGCGGGCGAGCTGGTGCTCGCGACGACGGCGATGCGGCGGCTCGGCTGACTGCACAGGCTTGTGCACAGGGAGGGCGGTGCCTGTGCACGGCACCGGGGCGTCGTACACAGATCCAGACGGGTGCCTGTGGGTCTGGCGCCAGGTCTTGGTGCGCCCCCTCCGACGGTCCTAGAGTCCGCGCGGAACCGGTCGGAGAACTGTCGACGTGTCGACAAAGTTCGAGGCCTCCGGCGTGATGCAATCGAAGCCCAGGTCGTCGAGCAGAGGAGCAGACATGAGTGGTGCAGGGTTCAGTGGTTCCGGGTTCGGCAGCAGTGCCTCCGAGATGCCGCCGATGTACCGACCTCGCAACGCGCCCGCACCGTCGACCTTCCCCCGGCACGAGCCCTCCGTGACCCTGCCCTTCGAGCGCAGCACCGTCGAGGAGCCGATCGTGACCGCGACCGGCGCCACGGCGCTCGACGCCCCCATGGGCCCGACCGGCCGGCCGATGCCGCACTTCCCGGAGCCGGCCCCGGTGAAGAGCCACGGCAACGCGCGCGTGATCTCGATGTGCAACCAGAAGGGCGGCGTCGGCAAGACCACGTCGACGATCAACCTCGGCGCCTCGCTCGCCGAGCTCGGTCGCAAGGTGCTGCTCGTCGACTTCGACCCGCAGGGCTCGCTGTCGGTCGGCCTGGGGCTCAACCCCCACGAGATGGACTCGACCATCTACAACCTGCTGATGGACCGCGAGACGCAGCTCGCCGACGTCATCGTCGGGTCCGGCATCGAGGGCATGGACCTGCTGCCCTCCAACATCGACCTGTCGGCCGCCGAGGTGCAGCTGGTGCACGAGGTGGCCCGGGAGCAGACCCTCCAGCGGGTGCTCGCCCCGGCGCTCGAGCACTACGACATCATCCTCATCGACTGCCAGCCCTCGCTCGGCCTGCTGACCGTCAATGCCCTGACCGCCTCCCACAGCGTGATCGTGCCGCTCGAGTGCGAGTACTTCGCGCTGCGCGGCGTGGCCCTGCTCAAGACCACGATCGACAAGGTCCGCGAGCGGCTCAACCCCAGGCTCGAGATCGACGGCGTGCTCGGCACGATGTTCGACGGGCGCACGCTCCACAGCCGTGAGGTGATGGAGCGGCTCGTCTCGGCCTGGGGCGACACCGTCTTCCACACCGTCATCCGCCGCACCGTGAAGTTCTCCGACGCCACCGTCGCCGGCGAGCCGATCACGTCCTACGCGTCGTCGTCGACCGGCGCCAGCGCCTACCGCCAGCTGGCCAAGGAGGTGCTCACCCGGTGGCCCGCCGAGTGAGCATGCCGGCCGCGGACGACCTGTTCCGGCCGACCTCCGACACCGCAGCAGCCCACCTCGGAGCAGCGTCCGCGCCGCGTCCGCGCGGTGGCCGACGAGGCCGAGCCCGAGACGACCGAGCCCGGCCCCAAGCGGCCGAGCGGTCGCGTGCGCCACGACGAGAAGATGACGGTCTACGTCACCTCGGACGAGCTGCTCGACATCGAGCACGCCCGGCTGACGCTGCGCCGCCACCACGGCCTGGCCGTGGACCGGGGGCGTCTCGTGCGTGAGGCGCTGGCCCTGGTGCTGGCCGACCTCGAGGCCCAGGGTGCCGACAGCGCCCTGGTGCAGCGGCTGTTCGACGAGTGAGCTCCGAGCCCGCCACTCTCGCCGGGGCCGCCGTCCTCGAGCCGCGGCATGGCGAGGCGCCGGCCTTCGGCGTGCACCTCGACAACTTCGAGGGCCCGTTCGACCTGCTGCTCGGCCTGATCGCCAAGCACAAGCTCGACATCACCGAGGTCGCGCTCTCGCAGGTCACCGACGAGTTCATCGCGCACGTCAAGAACCTCGGCGGCATCTACGACCTCGAGGTGACGACGTCGTTCCTCGTCGTGGCGGCGACGCTGCTCGACCTCAAGGCGGCACGGCTGCTGCCGCAGGGCGACGTCGAGGACGAGGAGGACCTCGCCCTGCTCGAGGCCCGTGACCTGCTCTTCGCGCGCCTCATGCAGTACCGCGCGTTCAAGCAGGTCGCGGCGGTCTTCGAGGAGCGGCTGGCGTCCGAGTCGCGCCGCCACCCGCGCGCAGTGGGCCTCGAGGAGCGCTTCGCGACGCTCCTGCCGGAGGTGCTGATCGGCATCGGGCTCGAGCAGTTCGCCCAGCTCGCGGCGAGGGCGATGGAGCCCAAGCCGGTGCTCGAGGTCTCGCTGCAGCACATCCACGCGGCCAAGGTCAGCGTGCGCGAGCAGGCCCAGCTCGTCGCCGACCGGCTCCGGCGCAGCGGGACGATGACCTTCCGCGCGCTCTGCGGCGACTCACCCGACCGCCTCACCACGGTCGCGCGGTTCCTGTCCCTGCTCGAGCTGTTCCGCGAGGGATCCGTGTCGTTCGACCAGGTGAGCCCGCTCGGCGAGCTGACCGTGCGGTGGACGGGCGCCGAGGAGGGCGACATCGAGATCACCGACGAATTCGACGGCGCGGACCCGGCCGACGATGATGCTGCGGTGCCCAGTGAAGACGGGGGAGCGGACGAGTGACCGACCAGACCCAGGTGCCGGAGGCAACCGCCCCCGAGACCGCCCCCGAGACCGCCCCCGAGACCATCGACGACGTCGACACGCTGTCCGTCGCGGTGGCCGAGCTGCGCCCGGCGCTCGAGGCGATCCTGATGGTGACCGACGAGCCGCTCGACAAGGTGCGGCTGGCCTCGGTCGTCGGCCACCCGGTCAGCGACGTCGAGGCGGCGCTCGAGGCGCTCGCGGCGGAGTACGCCGAGCAGGGCCGCGGCTTCGACCTGCGGCCCGTCGCCGGCGGCTGGCGCTTCTACTCGCGCCCGGAGTTCGCCGGGGTCGTCGAGTCGTTCGTCCTCGACGGCCAGCAGGCGCGCCTGACGCAGGCGGCGCTGGAGACCCTCTCGGTCGTCGCCTACAAGCAGCCCGTCTCGCGGGCCCGCGTCTCGGCGATCCGCGGCGTCAACGTCGACGGCGTCATGCGCACGCTCCTGACCCGTGGGCTGGTCGAGGAGGCCGGCCAGGACGACCAGAGCGGTGCGAACCTCTACCGGACGACCTCCTACTTCCTGGAGCGCATCGGCATCACCTCGCTCGACGAGCTGCCCGAGCTCGCGCCCTACCTGCCCGACATGGACGACCTCGAGGACGAGCTCGCGAGCGTGGCGGGCATCGAGGCGCCGCCCGCCGAGCCGGCTCCCACCGAGCAGGCCGACGCCGAGCCGACCCACTCCTCGACCCACCCGTCGCCCCACAGCGGCGAGGGCACCGAGCCCCACGGCGGGACCGAGACCGCATGAGGCCGCACGACCAGCCCGACAACCCGCAGCCCGCCTCGCACCGTCCGGAGGTCGACGAGGACGGGCTGATCCGGCTCCAGAAGCTCCTCGCCCAGTCCGGGGTCGCCAGCCGGCGCAAGTGCGAGGAGCTCATGCTCGACGGCCTGGTCGAGGTCGACGGCGAGGTCGTCACGCGGCTCGGCACCAAGGTCGACCCCCGCACTGCCGTCGTACGCGTCGAGGGGAAGCGGCTGCCGCCGATCAGCGACAAGGTCTACCTGGTGCTCAACAAGCCCCGCGGCGTCGTCTCGACGATGTCGGACCCCGAGGGCCGGCGCACGCTGGGCGACCTCGTCGCGGACCGGCCGGAGCGGCTCTTCCACGTCGGTCGGCTCGACACCGACACCGAGGGCCTGATCATCCTCACCAACGACGGCGACTTCGCCCAGCACCTGGCCCACCCCTCCCACGAGGTCGACAAGACCTATGTCGCGGAGGTCGACGGCGAGGTCCACGTGCGGACGGTCCGCGAGCTGCTGGCGGGCGTGACGCTCGACGACGGCCCGGTCACCGTCAGCCAGGCGCGGGTGGTCGGCGGCGACCCGCGACGCGAGGGCAGCAACCGCTCGATCGTCGAGCTCACGATCCACGAGGGTCGCAACCGCATCGTGCGCCGGCTGCTCGAGCACGTCGGTCACCCGGTCCGTCGGCTGACCCGCACCCAGATCGGTCCGGTGACGCTCGCACGGCTGCGCTCGGGCGAGATGCGCGAGCTGACGATGGCCGAGCTGGGCGAGCTGATGGACAGCGCACAGCTCTGACCCGTCGCGCCCGTTAGGGTCTTCCCGTGGCAGTGAGGGCAGTACGCGGGGCGACGCAGCTGGACCAGGACACCCGCGAGCACATGCTCGACCGGGTGGCCGAGCTCGTCACCGACGTGATGGAGGCCAACGGCCTCGACGTCGACGACTTCATCTCGATCATCTTCACCGCGACCAGCGACCTGGTCAGCGAGTTCCCGGCGTACGCCGCCCGCCAGCTCGGCTTCTCCGACGTCCCCCTGGTGTGTGCGCGCGAGCTGGAGATCGAGGGCTCGATGCCGCGCGTCGTGCGCCTCATGGCCCACGTCGACACCGACCTCCCGCGCGCCGACATCACCCACGTCTACCTCCACGGGGCGGCCAACCTGCGCCGCGACCTCAGCCGGACCACCAGCCATGACTGAGGCCGGCCCCGACGTCACCTCCGAAGATGCGCTGCCGCCCCTCGTCGGCCCCGTCGAGGTCGTCGGCACCGGACTGATCGGCACCTCCGTCGCTCTCGTGTGCCGTCGCCTCGGCCTCGAGGTCGTGCTGCGCGACACCTCGGCCAAGCACGTGCGTACGGCGACCGGGCTCGGCGCCGGCCGCGTCGCGACGGACGCCGACCGCCCGCAGCTCGTCGTGGTGGCGGTGCCCCCGGCGGCGATCGCCGAGGCGGTCGTCGAGGCGCTGCAGCGCACGGACGCGGTCGTCACCGACGTCGGCAGCGTGAAGTCGGCGCCGCTGGCCGCGGTGGCCGGGCGGGTGTCCTCGGCCGACCTGGCCCGCTACGTCGGGTCGCACCCGATGGCGGGCAGCGAACGGTCCGGCCCGCTGGCCGCGAGCGCGGCACTCTTCGACGGCCGCCCGTGGGCGATCACCCCGCACGCGGGAGCGGACGCCGCGGCGGTCGGGCTGGTGGAGTCGCTCGTCGTCGAGTGCGGTGCGGCGCCGCTGCGGATGGACCCCGCCGAGCACGACCGCGCCGTCGCGCGGATCTCGCACCTGCCCCACCTCGCCGCGGTCCTCGTCGCCGGCCGCCTCGCCGCCGCGCCGGCCGAGCACCTCGCGCTGTCGGGGCAGGGTGTCCGCGACGTCACCCGCGTCGCCGCGAGCGACCCGGCGCTCTGGCAGCAGATCCTCGAGGCCAACTCCGACGCCGTGCTCGACCTCCTGGGCGAGGTGCGCGCCGACCTCGACGCCCTCATGGCCGCGGTCGCTGCCGACCCGTCCGGTCACGGTGGACCCGACCTGGTCGACATCCTCGCGCGCGGCAACGCCGGCACCGCAGCCATCCCCGGCAAGCACGGTGGGCCGGCCCGTCCGACGCGGTCGGTCTTCGTGTCGGTGCCCGACCACCCCGGCGAGCTGGCCCGACTGTTCGGCGACGCGGGCGAGATCGGCGTCAACATCGAGGACGTCCACATCGACCACGACCCGGGCCGCCCCGTGGGTCTCACCGAGCTCGTGGTCGAGAAGGGCCGGGCCGAGCACCTGCTCGCCGCTCTCGAATCCCGCGGGTGGACCACCCACCGGTAATCTTCTCGCCCGTGAGCAGCTCCCTCGTGATCGCCGTCGACGGCACGTCAGGCTCGGGCAAGTCGAGCACCTCGCGCGGTGTCGCCGAGCGGCTCGGGCTGCGCTACCTCGACACCGGGGCGATGTTCCGGGCGATGACCTGGTGGCTGCTGAGCGAGGGCGTCGACGTGCACGACGTCGAGGCCGTGGCGGCCGTCGCCGGTCGGCCCCGCATCGAGTCGGGCACCGACCCGCTCGCCCCCACGATCACCGTCGACGGCGCCGACGTGTCGGTCGAGATCCGCAGCGCCGAGGTCAACGCCGCCGTCAGCCCGGTCAGCGCAGTGCCCGCCGTGCGGACCCGCCTGCTCGACCTGCAGCGCGAGGCCATCGGCGAGGGCGGCATCGTCGTCGAGGGCCGTGACATCGGCTCGGTCGTGTGGCCGCAGGCCGAGGTCAAGGTCTACCTGAGCGCCGACCCCGACGCCCGCGCCGAGCGCCGCGCGGCGGAGGAGGGCGGTGCCGACCTGGCGAGCACCCAGCAGTCGCTCCTCGAGCGTGACCGGATCGACTCCGGCCGCGCCACCGCACCGCTGACGATGGCCGACGGCGCCGTGCACGTGGACAGCACGCACCTCACCCTCGACGAGGTCGTCGAGACCATCCTGGCCCTGGCCGGGTCCCCGCGACCGTGACCCGGACGGATCTCCCGGCCAGCAGCGACGAGCACCCGCGCACGCGCCTCCTGGGCATCATGCGGCCGATCGCCGTCCAGGTGATGGGGCGGCGCTGGCCGGTCACCGTCCACGGTGCCGACCACGTCCCGGCGACCGGTGGCGTGATCCTCGCGGCCAACCACATCGGCCTGCTCGACGGCCCCCTGCTGGCGACGTACGCCCCGCGTCCGGTGCATGCGCTGACCAAGCGGGAGATGTTCGACGGCAGGCTGGGCGGCTTCCTCCGCGGCACCGGCCAGATCCCGCTCGACCGCTACGCGACCGATCCCGGCGCGATCCGGACCGGCCTCCGGGTGGTGCGCGACGGGGGAGTGCTGGGCATCTTCCCCGAGGGCACGCGGGGTGGCGGCGACTTCCGCCGCTTCCACCACGGCGCGGCCTACTTCGCGCTGGTGACCGGTGCTCCCGTCGTCCCTGTGACGCTGCATCGGCACACGCGCTCCCGGCAGCGCGCGGACGATCCCGGAGTCGGGTGACGCGATCGACATCGTGTTCGGTCGGCCGTGGCACACGACACATCAGCCGTGGCCGCGCACGCGGGAACACGTGGCCGCCACCTCGGTGTTGTTGCGGGGACACCTGCTGTCCGAGCTGGACAGCGCCCTCTCGCAGACGCGCCGATCCTTGCCCGGGCCCCTTCCTGCGGGACAATCCGAGGACGACCCCGACACCGGGCTCGTCGAGCAGTGAAATGAGCAGTGAGCAGCATGAGTGAGTACGACGCCCTCAGCGTGGAGCCGGGTGCCGACGAGCCGACCGGCCCGACCCCCGTCCTGGCCGTGGTGGGCCGCCCCAACGTGGGCAAGTCGACCCTCGTGAACCGCATCATCGGCCGGCGCGAGGCCGTCGTGGAGGACCGTCCCGGCGTCACGCGCGACCGGGTCTACTACGACGCCAACTGGGCGGGTCGCTCCTTCACCGTCGTCGACACCGGCGGCTGGGACCCTGACGCGCGCGGCATGGCCGAGGCGATCCGCGCCCAGGCCGAGGTGGCGGTGACGCTGGCCGACGCCGTCCTGTTCGTCGTCGACGCGATGGTCGGCATCACCGACGCCGACGAGGCCGTCGTACGCATCCTGCGGGCGTCGGGCAAGCCCGTCGTCCTGGCGGCCAACAAGGTCGACGACCAGCGCACCGAGGCCGAGGCCTACGGGCTGTGGAACCTCGGGCTGGGCGAGCCGTTCTGCGTCTCCGCGCTCCACGGACGCGGCTCGGGCGACATGCTCGACGCGATCCTCGCCGCGCTGCCCGAGACCCCGCAGCAGTCGTTCGAGGAGGTCGGCGGCCCGCGGCGCATCGCGATCGTCGGCAAGCCCAACGTCGGCAAGTCCTCGCTGCTCAACATGCTCGCCAAGGAGGACCGGGTCGTCGTCGACAACGCCGCCGGCACCACCGTGGACCCGGTCGACGAGCTGATCACGCTGGGCGACACGACCTGGCGCTTCATCGACACCGCCGGCATCCGCAAGCGGGTCAACCAGGCCTCCGGCCACGAGTACTACGCCTCGCTCCGCACCTCGACCGCGATCGACCGCGCGGAGGTGGCGGTCCTCGTGCTCGACGGCAGCGAGACCGTCTCCGAGCAGGACATGCGCATCATCCAGACGATCCGCGACGCGGGCCGCGCGATGGTGATCGCGTTCAACAAGTGGGACCTGGTCGACGAGGAGCGCCGCTACTACCTCGAGCGCGAGGTCGAGCGGGACCTCGTGCAGCTGAAGTGGGCGCCGCGCATCAACTTCACCGCCCGCACGGGCTGGCACGTCGACCGGCTGGTGCCGGCGATCGAGAAGGCCCTCGAGGGCTGGGAGACCCGCATCGGGACCGGCGCGCTCAACACGTTCCTCGGCCGCCTGGTGGCCGAGCACCCGCACCCGGTGCGCAGCGGCAAGCAGGCGAAGATCCTCTTCGCCACGCAGCCGTCGGTCGCTCCGCCGACCTTCGTGCTGTTCACGAGCGGCAAGCTGGACGCCTCCTACGAGCGCTTCATCGAGCGACGGCTGCGCGAGGAGTTCGGCTTCGTCGGCACGCCGATCGTGATCGAGCAGAAGCCGCGCGAGAAGCGCAAGCGCTGATCCCTTCCCGTCAGGGATCGAGCCCGGTCGCCCGCAGCCAGTCCATCGGATCGATGGGGCTGCCGGCGCCGGGGCGCACCTCGAGGTGGAGGTGCGGGCCGGTGGAGTTGCCGGTCGAGCCGACGGTGCCGATCGGGTCGGCCACGTCGACCGCCTGGCCGGTGTAGACCGACACGTCGTTCTGGTGGCAGTACCAGACCTCGGTGCCGTCGGGCAGGGTGACGATGGTGCGCAGGCCGTAGGGCCCGGCGTACGCGACCTCGGTGACCACACCCGCGGCCACGGCGACGATCTGGTCACCGACGTACGACCCGAAGTCCTGGCCGCCGTGCTCGGCCTCCCACAGCGGGCCGGTGAGCCCGAAGCCGGCGGAGACGGAGTACGACGCGAGCGGCAGGACCGCGGCCACCGCGTCGGGATCGCCGTGGTAGCCGTACTGCGCGAGGACGGCCTTGCGGCCGACGAGGGCGCGGTCGCGCGCGTCGGCGCGCCGGAAGAGCGAGGTGAGGCTCTGCTGGCGCTCGCGCACCTGGAGCGCGAGCTCGGCGGCGTCGGCCTGACGGCTGGTCTCCCCGACAACGGTCTCGGGCACGGCTGCGTCGGCGCGCGGCGCAGCCAGGTTCAGGCCGACGGCGACAGCAACGACTGTCACCGCCAGTCCGGCGCGGCGCGGTAGAAGAAACACGGAGCTGAACCCCCCACAGGTTGAGGTCTCGATCCTCCGCCGGTGTGCGGTCCGGTGCAGGCGCTTTGCGGGCAAATGGCCCAGTCGGACCAGACCGCGTGTCCGTTCGGCGGGTGGGGTGGGTCGATTCCGTGGCCACGTGGGGGCTGCGGTAGTGTTCCCCTCGCTCCGCTGGCCTCGCGCCGGGGGCATTCGGGCTGTGGCGCAGCTTGGTAGCGCACTTGACTGGGGGTCAAGGGGTCGCAGGTTCAAATCCTGTCAGCCCGACCGAGAAGTAGCCCCTGACCTGCGGAAACGCGGGTCAGGGGCTCTTGGCATCCTGAGCCCGGTCGCCCAAGGGCGTGGAGCGGTGCTGGAAGGGGTCACGCGCGAGGGTCGGAAATTTCGCGTAGGCGACTGCATCCGACGGATGCCTGGCGGCAGAGAGACCTTTCAGAGTGCCCTGCACGGGGCGCCACTTACTTCGATCATGGAGGGGTCGTGTCGGTAGACGACGAGCTACGTGACCTGGTGGACGGGTCCATCGCCGAGGCACTGGCGGCATCTGAGGTCGAGGTGGCTCAGTTGCACGTCGCCATGAAGAACCGCACGCTCATCGGACAGGCGAGCGGCATGCTGATGCTGCTGCTGAACATCGACGCGGACCAGGCCTTCGGCTACTTGCGACGGGTGTCGATGCACGAGAATCGGAAGATCACCGACATCGCCGAGGAGATCGTCCGTACTCGAACAGTTCCGCGGAGCGACTGAGTCCAGGACAGGTGTCCCGGGAGGTTCTAGTTCAGCCCGGGCTCCGGCGCAGCAGCGGCGTCGCGGCCTGGCCCCGGCTGGGCGTGGGGGACGGCAACAGCGTTGGCACTGTCGACCAGCTCCTGGGCGACGGCTCGGAGCTTGATGTTGCGGTGTGAGGATGCTCGGACGAGGAAGCCGAAGGAGTGGTCCTCGTCCATGCTGTAGCGGTGCATCAGCAGGCCGATGGCCTGTCCGATGACACGGCGGCCGCGTAGGGCTTCGCTGAACTGCTCCCGCTCCTGGGCGTGCCCGAGGGCGACGGCGGCATGAGTCGCGAAGAGCCCAGCCAGCGCTTGGGCGTCGTCGCTCACGTGGTCTGCGGTCGTCGAGTAGAAGTTGATCCCACCCAAGGTGTTCTCGTCGAGGTACAGCTTGACCGCGAGCTGGGACCGCACACCCAGTTCCCGGGCCTGCGGCACGTAGTGCGGCCACCGCTGCTCGTGCTCCATGCTCGACACGGACACGACGTGATTGAACTGCAGCACCTCGGAGCAGGGACCTTCACGCAAGCCGTACTGCGCCTTGTCCAGGGGCAGGACGACGTCACCGATGGCGGCTCGCGTCACGATGTCGCCCTTTCGCTCCATCGTGGCGATGCCGACGTGGTCGAACCCCGGGACGGAGTTGCAGGCCACCTCGACGATCGTCTGAAGGGTGTCGTCGAGGCTCCGGGCCGTGTTGAGGGTGCGGACGGCCTGTGCGATGGACAAGGCATAGTCGGTGGGTGCGAGCATCAAGGGCTCTTCCAGTGCACTGGGAGTGAGGCACACAGAGAGCGCTCTTCGCGAGCCGCTGCAGACCCGTCGCGGTTCGAGGTGAACCAGCCGACTGCGATCGACTGTACGCGTCGACCCACCGACCGCAACGACGGCGAGCTTGCCGGCCGTTCGCGTGCGGTGAGGGCGGCCCGGGGGACCGTTGGCTCGATCACCCCGGGCCTCGGTCGTTGGGTGCTGTCGTGACAGCACCGAGACCTGTCGCGGCTGTACCCGAGCTGCCTGCGTGCGATCCCCGCAGTGATGGACGTCATCCTCCGGCCGGCGCCGCGAGCGGCCCCGTCGACGTCGGGAGGGGACGTCGGCGGGGCCTGACGCGCGTCCCCCTGGAGAGCTACGCGCGCTGCAGCGTTCAACCCGAGGCGTCGGCAGAGGCTACGTCGGCGGCGTCTTGGTCTAGTCCTCTCTGGGCGACCTCTCCCGTTGTGTCAGCGGAGCGTCTTCGGGTCGGTGTTGGCACCGCAGACGACGACGCAGACGCGCTCGCCGTCGGCGGGGGAGTAGGCACCCGGACAGGAGGGCGGCGTACGCCGTCGCGGCGCCGTGCTCGGAGGCGATGCGGTAGTCGGCCCAGAGCCGACTGCGGGCCTCGAGGATCGCGTCCTCGCCCACCAGCACCGACACCGGCGGCTCCGCCTGCTGCGCCGCGAAGGCGAGGTCGCCGACGCGGCGCGCCCCCAGCGAGTCGGCCGCGACGCCGGAGACCTCGACGTCGACGGGCCGTCCGGCCGCCATCGCCCGGTGCAGCGTGGGGCAGGTCTCCGGCTCGACGGCGACCACCCGTGCGCGACCGCGTACGGCCGCAGCGACGCCCGCGTAGAGCCCGCCGCCACCCACGGCCACCACGATCGTGTCGATCGACGGCTCGTCCTCGAGCACCTCCTCGGCCAGCGTCCCGGCGCCGGCCGCCACCTCGGGCTGGTCGTAGGCGTGCGCGAAGGCGGCTCCCTGCGCGTGCCCGAAGTCGACGGCGGCGGCGAGCGCCTCGGCGTACTCCGAACCCGCCCGCACCACCTCTGCGCCGTAGGCGCGGATCCGCTGCACCTTGACCTCAGGCGCCGCCTCCGGCACGAAGACCGTGGCCCGGACGCCGAGTGCACGGGCCGCGAAGGCGTGGGCGAGCCCGGCGTTGCCGCCCGACGCCACGACGATGCCGGCGTCGCCCAGCTCGCCGTGCTCGATGGCCGCGAGCTGCCGGTTGAAGGCGCCGCGGGTCTTGAACACGCCGCAGTGCTGGAGGTGCTCCAGCTTGAGCCACACGTCGTCGGCGCCGAACGGGGCGAGCAGGGGAGTACGCCGGACGCGTCCGTCGATGCGCTCGCCGGCGGCCAGGACGTCGTCGCGGGTGATCACGCGACCAGTATCCCGACCACCACGAGGTCAGCGGATGGTCAGCGTCGCCGCGGTCACGCAGACCACCGCGCAGATCGCGCCCCAGCCGGCGAGCTTGAGCAGCGGCACCTGCAGCCCGGCCGAGCGGCAGCGCTGGAGCCAGAGCAGGGTGGCGAGGGAGGCCCACGGCGTGACCAGGGCGCCGGCGTTGACGCCGACCAGCGTCGCCACGAGACGGCGTACGTCGTCGGCGGCGGACGGCTCGACGAGCAGGTAGGCGGGCAGGTTGTTGACGAGGTTGGCCGCCACCGCGGAGGCGCCGGACAGGTGCAGCAGGTCGAGCGGACGGGTCCCGGTGCCGACGGCCGGCGCCAGCCAGTCGAGCAGCCCCTCGGCCTGGGCCGACGCGCAGCAGTCCGGCGACCACCACGAAGGCACCCGCCATCAGCCACGGCGGCCGCACCTCGCGCAGCAGGCGCCGGCGCACGCCACAGCGTCGCGGCGAGCAGCACCGCCGCTGCGGCGACGGACACGACCGCCGGCTCCACCCCGACGGCGAACAGCGGACCGATGGCCAGCGACACGACGCCGGCGATGATCAGCAGCGCCCGGTCGTGCGGCTCGGCCGGCGGGTCGACGGCGTACGTCCCGCGCAGCGACCGACGCTGGAGGACCGCGATCAGCACGAGCGTCGCGACGATGGCGGTCACCGCGGGCAGGGCGGCGGTGCGGACGTAGTCGCCGTGGCCGGCGCCGAGGTCCTCGAAGCGGTGCACGGCCAGGAGGTTGGTCAGGTTCGACACGGGAAGCAGCAGCGACCCGGTGTTGGCGATCCAGAGCGTGGTGAGCGCGAAGGGCATCGGCGCGATGCCGGTCTGCTGCGCGATCGCGAGGCCGACCGGGGTGAGCAGCACGGCCGTCGTGTCGAGGCTCATCACGATCGTGCTGACGACGGCGAGGGCCGCGAAGAGCAGCCAGAGCAGCACGACCCGGTGCCGCGCCCGGCGGGCCATCGCGTGTGCGGCGACGTCGAAGACGCCGGCCAGCTGGGCGATCTCGGCCGTCACGGTGATCGCCAGCAGGAACACCGCGACCGGCAGGACCTGGGCGACGACAGGGTGGAGGACCTCGGGCACGCCGGACATCATGGCAAGGCGTGGTGCCGGGTCAGGGAGCGGTGTCGGTCACCGGTTCGGGCAGGGGGCCGAACTCCTGGTTGCAGGTCCACCCGGCGCAGGTCACCAGCTCGGTCCGGCGCAGCTCGAGGGCGGACCGCACGGCGGCGTAGGCCGGGTCGTCGATGAGGTTGACCTGCTCGTCGGGATCGAGGAGCCGGTCGTAGAGGAAGCCGTCGGTGCCGTCGGTGCCGTAGAGGTAGCGATCGGTGCGTACGCCGCGGTGCGACCAGCCGTCGCCGAGGGTCCGGCCGGTCTGGATCAGGGTCGTGTCGCGGAAGACCTGGTCGTCGCCGAGCAGCGTCGGCGCCAGCGACGTCCCGTCGACCTGCCACTGCGGCGTGACGCCGGTCAGGTCGGCGAACGTCACGGGGAGGTCGACCAGGGTGACCGGCAGGTCCGAGGTCGAGCCCGGCGCGATGCCGGGGCCGCGCACGAGCAGCGGGACCTGGAGGGCCTCGTCGGTCAGCACGTCCTTGCCGACGAAGCGGTGCTCGCCGAGGGAGTAGCCGTTGTCGGAGGAGAAGACGATGTAGGTCTCGTCGAGCACGCCCTGCTCGTCGAGGGTCTCGACCAGCGAGCCGACCGCCCGGTCGACCGCCTGCAGCGACTGGAGGCGCGCGGTGTTCTCCGCGACGACCTCGGCGCGGGAGACGGGGGAGAGGTGGCGCAGGTAGGCCGGCTGGTCGCTGACGTCGGCCTCGTCGAAGGCCGGGTCGTCGAACGACGACGGCCGCTCGTCGAGGAACTGGTCCTCGTCCTGCGGGGCGGCGAGCGGCAGGCTGCGCCCGCCCTCCGGCGTGATCCGGTAGTGCGGGGCGAGGTGCCAGGCGTACAGCACGAAGGGGTCGCCCGACGCGGCGAAGTCGCGCACGGCGCGGTTGGCGTGGTCCTCGATGACCGAGGTGATGTAGCTGTCGGTGTAGCGCTGCGGCTCGCCGTCGCCGGTCATCGAGAAGTTCACGTAGTCGTAGACGCCGCGGGTCAGGGCGTCCCAGCGCGACCAGCCGGCCGGGCGGACGTCGCGCGGGCCGTAGCCGTTGAGGAACTTGCCGACGAAGCCGGTGCGGTAGCCGTTGTCGCGGAACCACGCGCTCGCCTCCTCGGAGGGGTCGAGCGCCTGGAAGCCGCCGTGGACGCCGCGGTTGTGCTGGACGCCGTTGTTCTGGGCGTACTGGCCCGTCGCGAGCTGGGCGCGGGCGGGGCAGCAGAGCGGGTGCGGCGAGATCGCGTCGGTGAACTCCATGCCCTGGTCGGCCAGCAGCGCGCCGCGTGATCGGCATGTGGTCGAGGTCGTCGTCGCGCATGTCGTCGGTGAGGACGAAGACGAGGTTGGGACGCGTCTCCTGCGGGGCGGCGGCCTGCTGCGTGCCCTGCGCCATCCGCACGGAGCCCGCACCGGAGGCGCTCGAGCCGCCGTCGGCGGTGACGGTGGCGAGGGCGGCCACGAGGACCACGAGCAGAGCAGCCGTGATCGACTGTGCCCACACACGCATCTGGTGAAATTCCTCGCCCCGGGACCGGAGCGGCCCGGATGACTCACCCCGATGTGGGGGTCACAGTAGGTGGCCGGGGGCGCCCTTCCCAAAGCGACACGACGAGTGGGGCCAAAGGGGCGCCGACCGGTACGCTGTGCCTTCGCCGACCCCGAGATCGACCCAGACAAAGGAACCTCCAGCAGCGCCATGGACGGTAGTCAAAGTCCCCGCACGACCGCACTGAACACCTGGTGCGCGTCGTGACCCCCCTCCTCCTGCTGCTCGTCTCGCTGGCCCTCGTGGCCGCCTGCGGCCTCTTCGTCGCCGCCGAGTTCTCCCTCGTCACGGTCGACCGCCCGAGCGTCGAGCGCGCCGCCGCCGACGGCGACGAGGGCGCGCGCGGCGTGCAGCTGGCGCTGCGCTCGCTGTCCACGCAGCTCTCCGGCGCCCAGGTCGGCATCACCGTGACCAACCTCGCGATCGGCTTCCTCGCCGAGCCGGCGATCTCCGACCTCATCGACGGCCCGATGGCCTCGGCCGGCGTTCCGGACGGCGTGGTCACGCCCCTGTCCCTGGCGATCGGCCTGGCCGTGGGCACCGTCGTGACGATGATCTTCGGCGAGATGGTCCCCAAGAACCTCGCCATCGCCCGCCCGCTCGAGACCGCCCGCGCGACGCAGGGCTTCATGCGCGGCTTCACGGCGCTCTCCAAGGGCCCGATCCGGGCGCTCAACGGCTCGGCCAACGCGATCGTGCGGCGCCTCGGCATCGAGCCCCAGGAGGAGCTGCGCTCGGCGCGCAGCTCGCAGGAGCTCGCCTCGCTGGTGCAGCGCTCCGCCGACCAGGGCACCCTCGACGCCGACACTGCTGAGCTCGTCGAGCGCTCGGTCGAGTTCGGCACCCGCACCACCGGCGAGATCATGACGCCGCGCGTGCGCACCACGACCGTCGAGGAGGCCGACCGCGTCTCGTCCGTGATCGACCTCGCCCGCCAGACCGGCCACTCCCGCTTCCCGGTGCTCGACACCGAGGACACCGTCGTCGGCACCGTCCACGTCAAGCACGCGGTCGCGGTGCCCGTCCACGAGCGCGCGACGACCCGCATCAAGCACGTGATGGTGCGCCCCGTCGTCGTGCCCGACAGCCTGCGGCTCGACCCGCTGCTCGCGCTGCTGCGCCAGGACGGCTTCCAGATGGCCATCGTCCTCGACG
Source organism: uncultured Actinomycetota bacterium (assembly GCA_963795095.1). Lineage (GTDB taxonomy): Bacteria > Actinomycetota > Actinomycetes > Propionibacteriales > Nocardioidaceae > Nocardioides. Next base: position 88,145 of record CAWCGM010000016.1, read on the forward strand.
AGTACGGCGGCCACGCCGGGATCGTGACCCTCGAGGACGTCGTCGAGGAGATCGTCGGCGACATCTCCGACGAGCACGACCGCCTCGGCGCGCGCATCCGCCAGCGCCGCGACGGCAGCTGGACGCTCTCGGGCCTGCTGCGCCCCGACGAGGTCGAGGACGCCACCGACATCGAGCTGCCCGACCACGAGGACTACGACACCGTCGCCGGCCTGGTCATGCGCGAGCTCGGCAAGATCCCCGAGCCGGGGGACCGGGTCGAGGTCCCGGTGCCCGACCGCGCCGACCCGCACGAGCTGCGCGAGCGGCTGGTGATGCTGACCGTCGAGCGGATGGACGGCCTGCGGATCGACCGGATCGACCTGCGTCTCGTCGCGTCGGAGCCCGACGCCGACGCGGCCGTCACGGCAGAGGGGGCCGGCCGATGAACGGCGACCTCTTCGGCGTCGGCCTCGCGGTCGTCCTGCTCGCGCTCAACGCGTTCTTCGTCGGCTCCGAGTTCGCCCTGCTCGCGGCCCGCCGCAGCCAGATCGAGCCGCGCGCCCAGGAGGGCTCGCGGGCGGCCCGGACCACCCTGCGGGCGATGGAGAACATCTCGCTCGTGATGGCGGGCGCCCAGCTCGGCATCACCGTCTGCTCGCTCGGCCTCGGTGCCATCGGCGAGCCGGCCGTGGCGCACCTGCTCGAGCCGGTCTTCCACGCCGCGCGCCTGCCCGACAACCTGCTCCACCCGGTGTCGTTCGTGGTCGCGATGTCGATCGTGGTCTACCTCCACGTCGTCCTCGGCGAGATGGTCCCCAAGAACATCGCCCTCGCCGGCGCGGACCGTGCGGCGCTGGTGCTGAGCCCGCCGATGATGGTCATCGTCACCGTGCTGCGCCCCGTCATCGCCGGGATGAACATGGCCGCCAACGGCGTCCTGCGACTGCTGCGGGTCGAGCCCAAGGACGAGGTCCACTCGAGCTTCACGCGCGAGGAGGTCGCCGCGCTGGTCGAGGAGTCGCGCGGCGAGGGACTGATCGAGGCCGAGGAGTACGACCGCCTCGCCGGCGCCCTCGGCTTCACCGAGAAGTCCGTCGAGTCGATCCTGATGGCGCCCGACACCCTGGCGACCGTCGCGCCCGGCTCGACCGTCGCCGACGTCGAGGCGGTGTGCGCCGCGACCGGGTTCAGCCGGTTCCCGGTCGCAGCACCCGACGGCGAGCTCCTCGGCTACCTCCACATCAAGGACGCCCTCGAGTCCGACGACGACAAGCGCTCGCGGGTCATCGAGGACAAGTGGATCCGCCCGTTCGCGACCGTCCACCCCGGCGACCTGCTCCACGACGCCCTCGAGAGCCTGCAGGTCAAGGGCGCCCACATGGCCCGGGTCGTACGCCGTGACGGCGAGGTCGTCGGGCTGGTCACGCTCGAGGACGTCCTCGAGGAGCTCGTCGGCGAGATCCGCGACGCGGCGCACCACGACGTGTCCGGCGTCGACGCACGGTGACCCCCGGTGCTGGATAGGGTCTGGTCGTGACCGAGGAAGCGTCGCGCGTCTGGACCGTGCCCAACATCATCAGTGTGGTGCGGCTGGCCGGCGTCCCCCTCTTCCTGTGGCTGGTGCTGGGACCGGAGGCCGACGCCTGGGCGCTGGTGGTCCTGATGGTCGCCGGGTTCACCGACTACCTCGACGGCTGGCTCGCCCGACGTCTCGACCAGTTCTCCAAGCTCGGCGAGATCCTCGACCCGGTCGCCGACCGGCTCTACATCCTCGCGGTCGTCATCGGGCTCTACCTCCGCGACATCATCCCGTGGTGGGTGGCGCTCGCGCTGCCGCTGCGCGACCTGCTGCTGTGGGGCCTGGTGCCCATCCTGCGCACCCGCGGGTTCTCCGCGCTGCCGGTCCACTTCCTCGGCAAGGCCGCGACGTTCAACCTCCTCTACGCCTTCCCGCTCCTGCTGCTGGGCGAGGGCGACGGCATCGTCGCCAACCTGGCGCGCACCTTCGGCTGGGCCTTCGCCTGGTGGGGGATCGGGCTCTACTGGTGGGCCGGCGTGCTCTACGCCTGGCAGGTCCGCACGCTGCTGCGCGACACCCCCAGACGTACGTCGTCCGCGGCCGACCATGGTTGACCAGAGGGGCGACCAGAGGGTTGACCGGGACGCTGGCCGCGGGACCGACACGCGCGAGCGCGAGCTGCCCGAGCACGTCACCACCCCGCTGCTGACGCTCATCACGGCGCGGTCGATGGACGAGGACTACGCCCACGTCGCCCGCAAGCGGGCGGCGGCGGGCGACGTCCCCGCGGTGCGGTCGCGGCCGCACTGGGCGAGCCTCGTCGCGGTCGTGGTCCTCGGCGTGATGGCTGCCGTCGTCGCTGCCCAGACCGACCGCGAGGCGGAGGTCAACGAGCTCAGCCGGGCGGCGCTGGTGGAGCGGATCGAGGTCCAGAGCGACCGGCTCGCCGACCTGCAGCACGACGTCGCCGAGCTCACCAGCGCCAACCAGGACGTCGCGAGCAACAGCACCACCGTGCAGGGCCAGCTGGACGGCATCGCCGCGCGCGTCGACCGGGCCGAGCTCAACACCGGGTTCGCCGCCGTGCGGGGGCCGGGCGTGCGGATCACCGTCACCAACCGGGAGAACACCGACGTCGACAAGGAGATCCGCGACGAGGACCTGGCGACGCTGGTCGACGGCCTGTGGGCGGCCGGCGCCGAGGCCGTGGCGATCAACGACCAGCGGATCAACGCCCTCGGCGGGATCCGCAACACCGGCCGCGCCGTGCACGTGAACGGTCGACCCGTCCTCGCGCCCTACGTCGTGCAGGCGATCGGGGACACCCGGTCGCTCCAGGCGAGGCTGCTGCAGACCAGCGAGGGCCGGGCGTGGTTCCTGCTCGTCGCCGGTCTCGACCTCGTCTACAACGCCGAGAATGTCGAGGACATCCGCCTGCCTGCTGCCCCCGGACCGACACTGCGTGATGTGATCGAGCTCAACGCCGATCCCGAAGGCGTACCGGAAGGGGAGGGGAGCGCGCCATGATCGCTGCGCTGGGTCTGCTGCTCGGCATCGTCGCCGGGCTGCTCTTCGCGCCCGACGTGCCGCTCGGCCTGCAGAACTACCTGCCGATCGCCGTCGTGGCCGCTCTCGACGCCGTGTTCGGCGGCCTCCGCGCCTACCTCGACGGCATCTTCGACGACAAGGTGTTCGTCGTCTCCTTCGTCAGCAACGTCGTGATCGCCGCCGCGATCGTCTACCTCGGCGACCAGCTCGGCGTCGGCGCCCAGCTGACGACCGGCGTGGTGGTCGTGCTCGGCATCCGGATCTTCTCCAACGTCGCAGCGATCCGCAGGCACGTGTTCCATGCCTGACGCCACTCGTCCCTCAGAGGCCGAGCACCGCGAGCCCGACCGGGAGCCGGAGGAGGGGCGGTTGCGGAGCGCGCTCGCCCATCCCTCGCGCCGCCAGGCGGTGGTGGCGGTCCTGCTGGCCGTCCTGGGCTTCGCCTTCGTCGTGCAGGTGCGCGACACCGCGGCCAACGACACCTACTCCGGGTTGCGCGAGCGCGACCTGATCCAGGTCCTCGACGGCCTGACCGGCACCGCCGAGCGCGCGCGGCGCGAGGTCGACCGGCTCGACGCACGCCGCGAGGAGCTCCTCGACGAGAGCCAGGCGCGGGCGGCGGCGCTCGACGAGGCCGAGAAGCGGGTCCGGACCCTCAACATCATCGCCGGCCTGGTGCCGGTCTCCGGCGAGGGGCTGCGCATCACGATCACCGAGTCGACCAGCCGGGTGGCCGTCGGCTCGCTCCTCGACACCATCCAGGAGCTGCGCACCGCCGGCGCCGAGGCGATGGAGTTCAACGACTCGATCCGGCTCGGCGCCGACAGCCACTTCGAGGACGCCGTCGGCGGCATCGAGCTCGACGGCCGGCTCCTCGAGTCGCCCTACGTCCTGGAGGTCATCGGCGACCGCCACCTGCTCCAGACGGCCCTGGCGTTCTCCAGCGGCCCCATCGAGACGCTGCAGACCGAGGACGGCGCCACCGTCGACGTCGAGGAGCTCGAGTCGGTGGAGATCACCAGCGTCCGGGAGTCCTCGCGACCTGAGTATGCGGAGCTCGACGACGGCCAGTAGCCTGCCGCACACCAGCTGTCACCAGCCATCTCAGGAGGAGCCCCCCGTGTATCCGGAGAACCTGAAGTACACCAGCGAGCACGAGTGGGTCCGCACCCCCGGCGACGCCGAGGGATCGGTGCGCGTCGGCATCACCGACTTCGCCCAGGACGCCCTCGGCGACATCGTGTACGTCTCCCTCCCGCAGGTCGGCGACACCGTCACGGCGGGCGACACCTGCGGCGAGCTCGAGTCGACCAAGTCGGTGAGCGACATCTACGCCCCGGTCACGGGCGAGGTCGTGGCGACCAACGCCGCCCTCGACTCGACGCCCGAGCTGGTCAACAGCGACCCCTACGAGGCCGGCTGGCTCTTCGAGGTCAGCGTCTCCGACGCCTCCCAGGTCGACGGCCTCATGGATGCCACCGCCTACCAGGCCACCATCGCCGGCTGAACCCACGCCGCACCGGGTGCCTCGCGGACGTTGGTCGCGACGCCACCTTGCGCGGCTGATAGGTTCGCTGCAACCGTCAACCTCAACTCTCGGCTGAGGGTTGGGCGTCGATCCGTCGAGGAGTTTCCATGCCGTTCTGCACCGCCTGTGGCAAGCAGAACCCTGACGATGCGCGCTTCTGTGCCCAGTGCGGCACCAAGCTGCTCGCCGGGGAAGACACCGGCGCCACCCCTGTCGGGGCCAGCCCGGTCGAGTCCACCGCGACGATCACCTTCGGGGTCCCCGACCAGCGTGAGTCGTCCGACCGCCAGCTCAGCCCGGTCGACGCGGCCGCCGTGGACGCCCTGCCCGAGGGCCACGCCCTCCTGGTCGTGCAGCGTGGCCCGAGCGCGGGCAGCCGGTTCCTGCTCGACACCGACGTCGTCGGCGCCGGCCGTCACCCGGACAGCGAGATCTTCCTCGACGACGTGACCGTGTCCCGCCGGCACGCGGAGTTCCGGCGCTCGGACGGGGGCTACACCGTGGGCGACGTCGGCAGCCTCAACGGCACCTACGTCAACCGCGACCGCATCGACTCCGTCGCCCTCAACGACGGCGACGAGGTCCAGATCGGCAAGTACCGCCTGGTGTTCTTCTCCTCCCACCCGGGCAGCTGAGCCGTTGAGTGCCTCGACGCCCGCTGGCGCGAGTCGTGGCGCCCGCTTCAACATCGGGCAGGTCATCGACCAGCTGCGTCCCGACTTCCCCGGGGTGACGATCCCCAAGATCCGCTTCCTGGAGGACCAGGGCCTCGTCAAGCCCGAGCGCACCGCGGCGGGCTACCGCAAGTTCTCCGGTGACGACGTCTCCCGGCTCCGCTACATCCTGCTGATGCAGCGCGACCACTACCTCCCGCTCAAGGTGATCGGCGAGCACCTCGACGCGATCGACCGCGGGCACGAACCGCCCGCCATCGAGTCGGTCGTGCCGACCGTCCCGAAGGTGGCACTGAGCGCCGACGGGCTGCCCAGCCCCGAGTCGTTCCGCCGCACCAGCGACCTGCGGCTCTCGCGCCGCGAGCTGCTGAAGGTGGCCGACATCTCCGAGGAGCTCCTCGCGCAGCTCGAGCAGTTCGGTCTCGTCAGCGCCCGCACCGGCACCGGCCACTTCGACAGCGACGCCCTGGTGGTCGCCCAGACCGCCCGCGAGCTCGCCGACTTCGGGTTCGAGCCGCGCCACCTGCGCGCCTTCAAGACCTCCGCCGACCGCGAGGTCGGGCTCGTCCAGCAGGTCGTCGCGCCGCTCGCTCGGGGCCGCGACGCCGCCGCCCGCGGCCGCGCCGAGGACGCCACCTCGGAGATCGCCGCGCTGTCCGTACGTCTCCACGCGACGCTGGTGAAGGTCGGGCTCGACCGGGGCTAGCCGCAGTCGAGGACGGCCGTCCGCCGGCTCACGCCACGTGAGTAGGGTGGTGGCATGCGCGAAATGGACGTCGTCGGAGTCCGCGTCGAGATGCCCTCGAACCAGCCGATCGTGCTGCTGCGAGAGGTGACGGGGGAGCGTTACCTCCCCATCTGGATCGGAGCGGTGGAGGCGACGGCGATCGCCTTCGCCCAGCAGGGCGTGACGCCGCCGAGGCCGCTGACCCACGACCTCATGCGCGACGTCCTCGAGGCCACCGGCCAGCGGCTCGTCGAGGTCCGCATCGTCGACATGCAGGACAGCATCTTCTTCGCCCAGCTCGTCTTCGACGGCGGCGCCGAGGTCGGCGCCCGGCCGTCCGACTCGATCGCCCTGGCGCTGCGCACGGGCACCCGCATCGTGTGCGCCGAGGCCGTCCTGGACGAGGCCGGCCTCGCCGTGCCGGCCGAGCAGGAGGACGAGGTGGAGCGGTTCCGTGAGTTCCTCGACCACGTCTCGCCCGACGACTTCGAGTCCCCGTAGGCCTCATCAGCCCCACGAGGAACACTCACCCTCAACCTTAGGTTGAGGGTTGCGACACGCCGTCCCGTGGATGGACAACCCGAACTCTCGGGCTTACCTTGAGATGTCTTCGTTGTAACTCCACCGTTGTCGTTGCCGGTTCGACCGGCGCCGCTCGGATCCTTCCCCCAGGAGTTGCTGCTCAGCGGAGGAACCGACGTGGAGGCATGGCTGTGGCTAGCAACGAGAACGACCCGGGCGTGGACGCCGCCGCGGCGCAGGCTGCGGCCAAGGCCGCCGGCCTCGCCGAGGAGCAGGGGCTCCTCTTCGCCGACGACGTCTCCCCGCTCCCGAGCGACACCGGCTACCGCGGTCCGACCGCGTGCAACGCCGCCGGCATCACCTACCGCCAGCTCGACTACTGGGCCCGCACCGGGCTCGTCGAGCCGAGCGTGCGCGGCGCTGCCGGGTCGGGCTCGCAGCGGCTCTACTCCTTCCGCGACATCCTGATCCTCAAGGTCGTCAAGCGGCTCCTCGACGCGGGCATCTCGCTCCAGCAGATCCGCACCGCCACCGCCCACCTCCGCGAGCGCGGCACCGACGACCTCACCCGCGTCACGCTGATGAGCGACGGCGCCTCGGTCTACGAGTGCACGAGCAACGACGAGGTCATCGACCTCCTGCAGGGCGGCCAGGGCGTCTTCGGCATCGCCATCGGGGGCGTCTGGCGCGAGATCGAGGGCACGCTCGCCGAGCTGCCCAGCGAGCGCACCGCCGAGGAGCCGGCCGGCACGGTCGCGGGCGACGAGCTCGCCGCCCGTCGCGCCGCGCGCCAGACCGGCTGACCTCCCGCAGCACCGCACGAACCTCCGTCGAAGCCGCCCGGCACCCGGGCGGCTTCGTCCATTTCCTGTTGCGTATCGCTAAACTGGGCAAGCCGACATCCCGTGCGGGAGAGTCGTTGCGGCAGGCCCCCGGGCAGGTCGCAGTGCGCCGAAGGGGCAAATCCTCCCGGAACCTCTCAGGCACCAGGACCGCACGGGTTGGCACTCTGGAGGCCACCTGGCTGACAGAGGGGAGGTCATCGAAGTGACCTCAAGGAGTGCCCGTGCCGGACGCCACCCCGATCCCCTCGAACGACCCGCTGGGCGAGTTCGTCGCCCGCCACATCGGACCTGACGACGCGGCGGTCGCCCACATGCTCGAGGCGATCGGCTACGAGTCGCTCGAGGGCCTGATGTCGGCAGCCGTCCCCGGCGGCATCCGCACCGCAGCGGCGCTCGACCTCCCGGAGCCGCTCGACGAGGAGGCGACGGCCCGCGCGCTGCGTACCCTCGCCTCCCAGAACCGGCCGGCCGAGGCGATGATCGGGCTGGGCTACCACGCGACGATCACGCCGGCGGTCATCCGGCGCAACGTGCTCGAGGACCCGTCCTGGTACACCGCGTACACGCCCTACCAGCCCGAGATCTCGCAGGGTCGGCTCGAGGCGCTCCTCAACTTCCAGACCGTCGTCGCCGACCTCACCGGCCTGCCGACCGCCAACGCGTCGCTGCTCGACGAGGGCACCGCGGCGGCCGAGGCGATGACGCTCGTACGCCGTGCGCAGCGCAACGCCGCCGGCCCCTTCGTCGTCGACGCCGACGCCCTCCCGCAGACCATCGACGTGGTCCGCACCCGTGCCGAGGGCATGGGCATCGAGGTCGTCGTCGCCGACCTGAGCGAGGGACTGCCCGACGGTGACGTCAGCGGCGTCCTCGTGCAGTACCCGGGCGCCTCGGGCGCCGTGCGCGACCCGCGTCCCGTGATCGACGCGGTGCACGAGCGCGGCGGCCTCGCGGTCGTCGCCGCCGACATCCTCGCGCTGACCCTGCTCGAGGCGCCGGGCACCTTCGGCGCCGACGTGGTCGTCGGGTCGTCCCAGCGCTTCGGCGTGCCGCTCTTCTACGGCGGCCCGCACGCGGGCTTCATGTCGGTGTCCGCCGGTCTCGAGCGACACCTGCCCGGTCGGCTGGTCGGCGTCTCGGTCGACGCGGAGGGGAAGCAGGCCTACCGCCTGGCCCTCCAGACCCGCGAGCAGCACATCCGTCGCGACAAGGCGACCTCCAACATCTGCACCGCACAGGTGCTGCTCGCCGTGGTGGCGTCGATGTACGCCGTCTACCACGGCCCCGAGGGCCTGCGCCGGATCGCCCAGCGCACCCACGACCACGCCAGCCGGATCGCGGCGGCCCTGCGCGCGGGCGGGATCGACGTCGTCAACGACACCTGGTTCGACACGCTCACCGTGTCGGTGCCCGGCCGCGCCGGTGAGGTCGTGGCTGCCGCGCGCACCGTCGGCCTCCACCTCCGGGTGATCGACGAGGACCTGGTCGGGCTGTCCACCTCCGAGCGCACCAGCCCGTCGACGGTCGTCGCGGTGCTGCGCGCCTTCGGCGTGGCCACGGGCGACGACGAGGCGACGTCGGGGCTGCCCGAGGCGCTGGGTCGTACGACGGAGTTCCTGACCCACGAGGTCTTCAACTCCCACCACAGCGAGACGCAGATGCTGCGCTACCTGCACAAGCTCTCGTCGCGCGACTACGCGCTCGACCGCGGGATGATCCCGCTGGGCTCGTGCACGATGAAGCTCAACGCGACGACCGAGATGGAGCCGGTGAGCCTGCCCGGCTTCGCCGACCTGCACCCGTTCGCACCCGCCCAGGACGCCACCGGCTACCGCGAGCTCGTCGACGACGTCGAGCGCTGGCTCGCCGAGGTCACCGGCTACGACAAGGTCTCGGTGCAGCCCAACGCCGGCTCGCAGGGCGAGCTCGCGGGGCTGCTCTCGATCCGCGGCTACCACCGGGCCAACGGCGACACCGACCGCAACGTGTGCCTGATCCCGTCGTCGGCCCACGGCACCAACGCCGCCTCCGCGGTGATGGCCGGCATGAAGGTCGTGGTGGTGAAGGCGTCCGACGACGGGTCGGTCGACCTCGACGACCTGCTCGCCAAGTGCGACCAGCACGCCGACACCCTCGCGGCGATCATGGTGACCTACCCCTCGACCCACGGGGCCTACGAGGACACGATCACCGACCTCTGCAAGATCGTCCACGACCACGGCGGCCAGGTGTACGTCGACGGCGCGAACCTCAACGCGCTCCTCGGCTACGCCCGGCCCGGCGAGTTCGGCGGCGACGTGTCGCACCTCAACCTGCACAAGACGTTCTGCATCCCGCACGGCGGCGGCGGCCCCGGCGTCGGTCCGGTCGCGGTCCGCGAGCACCTCGCGCCGTACCTCCCGTCCCACGCCCGGCACCCCGAGGCCGAGAAGCGCGAGGGCATCGGCCCGATCAGCGCGGCGCCCTACGGCTCCGCGGGCATCCTGCCGATCACGTGGGCCTACATGCGGATGATGGGCGGTCCCGGTCTGACCCGCGCGACGGCGATCGCGGTGCTGTCGGCCAACTACATCGCGCACCGCCTCGAGGACCACTTCCCGGTGCTCTACCGCGGGCACGGCGACCTCGTCGCCCACGAGTGCATCCTCGACCTGCGAGGCATCTCCAAGGCGAGCGGCGTGAGCGTCGACGACGTGGCCAAGCGCCTCGTCGACTACGGCTTCCACGCGCCGACGATGTCGTTCCCGGTGGCCGGCACGCTCATGGTCGAGCCCACCGAGTCCGAGGACCTGGCCGAGATCGACCGCTTCTGCGACGCGATGATCGCCATCCGCGGCGAGATCGCCCGCGTCGAGGCGGGGGAGTGGACCCCGGAGGACTCGCCGCTGCGCCACGCCCCGCACACGGCTCGTGCGCTCGTCGGCGAGTGGGACCGCAGCTACTCGCGCGAGGTCGCGGTCTTCCCGCGGGGCATCGACCCCGACAAGTACTGGCCGCCGGTGGCCCGGATCGACCAGGCCTACGGCGACCGCAACCTCGTGTGCGCCTGCCCGCCGCCGGAGGCCTTCGCCGACAGCTGAGCGCGCGCCCTAGGGTGCTTGCATGAGTGATCAGCGCCAGCGACTGCTGGACGTCGCGCAGGCCGAGGGCCGGCTGACGTCCGTGGTCGGTGCCGTCTTCGACCGCTACGGCGCGGTCTGGGCGGGCGGCGCGGGCGACGCGCCCGGGCTCGACGGGCAGTACCGCATCGGGTCGATCACCAAGTCGATGACCGCGGTGCTGGTCATGCAGGCCCGCGACGCGGGGCTGCTCGACCTCGACGACCCGCTGTCGGCCCACCTCGGCGAGATCGGCGGCTACGGCGCGGTCACCGTGCGCGACGCGCTCGCGCACACCTCGGGCATGCAGAGCGAGCCGCGGGGTCCGTGGTGGGAGCGCACCCGCGGCAGCGACGTCGCTGCGCTGGTCGCCGCCAACGACGGGTCGGGCCGCGTGGCCGGGGCAGGGGAGTGGTTCCACTACTCCAACCTCGGCTACGCCCTGCTCGGGGAGGTCGTCGCGCGGAGGTTCGGCGGCCGGTGGCGCGACCTGGCCAACGACCGGTTGTTCCGGCCGCTCGGCATGCGCGCGACGTCGTACCTCCCGCGTCCCGGTGCGCAGGCGGGCTGGAGCGTCGACCACTTCACCGGGGTCCGGGTCCACGAGCCGTTGACCGAGACCGGCGCGATGGCGCCGGCCGGGCAGCTGTGGTCGACGCTGGCGGACCTGGTCACGTGGGGCCAGGTGCTGGCCGGCGTGCACCCGCAGGTGATCTCGGCGGCGACGCTCGGTGAGATGAGCCGACCGGTGACGCCGACGTACGGCCTCGGGCTGATGATCGACGTGCACCCCGGCGGCCGGCTCGTCGGGCACGACGGGTCGATGCCGGGCTTCATGGCCTCGCTGCAGGTCGACCCCGACAGCGGCATCGGCGCGGTGGTCCTCACCAACGCGACCACCGGCATCGTGCCGCGGGCCCTCGCGGTCTCGCTCATCGAGGGCGATCCGGACGCCTCGGACGAGCACCCCGCGCCCTGGCGGCCGACCACCGCGCTGCCCACGCCCGTCGTGGGGGTGCCGGGGGTGTGGTTCTGGGGCAACACGGCCTACGAGATGCGCTGGCACAACGACGGCCTCGAGCTGCGACCGCTCGCGCTGGGCGGGACCCTGTGGGAGCGCTTCGAGCTCACGGACGGCGTGCTGCGCGGTGTGCTGGGCTACCACCGCGGCGAGCGGCTCGACGTCGTACGACGTCCGGGTGGGTCGATCAGCCACCTCGAGTGCGCCACCTTCGTCTACACGCGCACCCCCTACGACCCCTACGTCGACATCCCCGGCGGACACCCTCCGATCCTGTAGGCCGAAGAGCCTCGTCGGCCGGGTCCGCGAGCGCTACTGTTGCCGCCGTCGGGGGCGGTGAGCACCCGCGTGGATCCTCCGGAGGGAAATCGGCATGGGACTCTTCCAGGCAGTGAGCGGTGCGATCGGCGGCACGCTGGCCGACCAGTGGCTCGACTTCTACACGGTGCCCGACGGGCTGCCGGCCACGGCGGCGGTCTTCCCGGCCGTGCGCCGGGACCAGAACGCGGGTCGCGGCGAGAACGCCGGCGCCTCCGACGGCGTCATCACCAACGGCTCCAAGATCGTCGTGCCCGAGGGCTACGGCCTGGTGCTGATCCAGGACGGCGCCTTCACCGGCTTCGCGGCGCAGCCCGGCGGCTACGTCTGGGACTCGGACGAGACGGCCTCGCAGTCGGTCTTCTCCGGCGGTGGACTCGTGGACTCGCTCATCAAGCAGAGCTGGGAGCGGTTCAAGTTCGGCGGCCGCCCGGGCAGCCAGCAGACCGCGATCTTCGTGGCGCTGAAGGAGCTGCCCAACAACAAGTTCGGCACCCAGTCGGAGATCTACTGGGACGACGCGTTCCTCAACACCCAGGTCGGCGCGATCACCCGCGGCACCTACACGCTCAAGATCAGCGACCCGCTGACGTTCATCCGCAACTTCGTCTCGGCGAGCGTCATCAGCGGCAAGGGCGTCTTCGACTTCACCGACATCGACAACCCCGCCGGCGAGCAGCTCTTCAACGAGGTCGTCGGTTCGCTCGCCCCGGCCTTCTCGATGTACACCAACGACCCCGCCAAGGGGAACCGGATCGCCCGGCTCCAGCAGGACTCCGTCGGCTTCGCCCAGTCGCTCTCGGCCGCGGTCGAGGAGAACTACAAGTGGCGCACCGACCGCGGTCTGGAGATCGTCAAGACCGCCATCATCTCGATCGAGTACGACGAGAACACCCGCGAGCTGCTCAAGAACGTCCAGCGCGCCGACGCCCTCTCGGGCTCGCGCGGCAACTCGAACCTCCAGGCCTCGGTGGCGGCCGGCATCGAGTCGGCCGGTGAGAACGCCGGTCCCGGCGGGCTGATCGGGATGGGCATGGCCACCGGCGGGATGGGCCTCGGCGGTCTCCAGCAGCCGACCCAGCAGGCACCGGCTCCGGCCGCGCCCGCCGCCGCGCCCGCGGCTCCGGCGGCGCCCGCTGCCGAGGACCCGGTCGCGGTGCTCACGCGCGCCAAGGAGATGCTCGACGCCGGACTGATCACGCAGGAGGACTACGACGCCGCGAAGGCCAAGGCTCTTGGCATCTGACCAGCCGCCGCCGCGCGACCCGGACGGCCCGGTCTTCGACGGCCCGCCACTCTCCCTCGAGGAGGAGCTGGCGGCGGCGCGCGCCGAGCCCGAGCCGGGCCCGGACATCGACACCGTCAACGAGTCGCTCAACGACGGCGTCAACCGGTGCCCGAAGTGCGGCTCGACGGACGTGCGCCAGCGGGCGTCGACCGGACAGCTGATCTGCCTGTTCTGCCGCCACGAGTGGCAGGAGTCGCGCGTCGAGGAGGAGTTCGGCCTCGGGGTGGGCATCGACGAGCTCGAGGGCACCGTCATCGCCGGCGGTGCTGAGGAGATCTCCTCCGACGACGACGTCATCACGATGACGTGCACCGGCTGTGGCGCGGACGTCGTGGTGGACACCGCGCACGCGATGAACGCGCGCTGCCACTGGTGTCGCCACACCCTCAACGTCAACCAGCGCACGCCCAACGGTGCGGTTCCCGACGCGGTGCTGCCCTTCCGGCTGACGCATGACGAGGCGGTCGAGAAGATCCGCGAGTTCGCCTCGAAGCGGCGGCTCTTCGCACACCCGCGCTTCAAGAAGGAGTTCGTCCCCGACAACGTCCTCGGCGTCTACCTGCCCTACCTCGTGATCGACGCCCGCGCCGAGGCGTCGTACGCCGGTGTCGGTGAGGTGCAGACGCGGCGCTGGACCGAGAAGAGCGGCGACAACACGACGACCTACTACGCCGCCGACGTCTACCGCGTCGACCGTGAGGTCGCCTTCACGGTCGACGACCTCACGGTCGAGGGCGCCGCCGACCGCGCGAACTTCGACGGCTCGACCACCAACAACATCGTCAACACCGTCCTGCCGTTCGACACCAAGAACGCCGTGAAGTGGAACTCCAGCTATCTCGTCGGCTTCACCAGCGAGAAGCGCGACCTCGACGTCGAGGAGCTCAAGCCCGTCCTCGAGGACCAGCTGCTGTCGATCGGCCGCTCGCAGGTCGAGGGCTCGCTGTCGCAGTTCGACCGCGGCGTGCGGTGGGAGGGCGAGAAGGTCGACGTGGGCGGGTCGCGCTGGGTGTCGATGTACCTGCCGGTGTGGCTCTACTCCTACTACCAGGAGAACACGAAGATGCTGCACTACATCGCGGTCAACGCCCGCACCGGGGAGACCATGGGCAGCGTCCCGGTCTCGCAGTGGCGCCTCCTCGCGGCAGCCTTCACCGTCGGCACCTTCCTCGAGGGCATCGCCGGCTGGATCCTGGTGGCGTCCGCATGATCGCCGACATCGTGGTGATGGCGAGCGACGGCGTGCCGGCCTGGATCCTCGCCGCCGGACCGGCCGGGGGAGCGGCGACCTACTGGGCGCTCTACCGCTACTACCGCAACACCGACAAGTCCCACGCCTACGAGCGCGACACCCTCATCGCCGCCCAGCCGGTGGCGGGCAACCAGGAGAAGGTCGACCACATCTCCAGGACCCGCGACTCCGACATCGACGGCGACAACAGCAGCAAGCACCGCGAGCGCGTGCAGCGGATGGGCTGACGCCCGGGCCCGGTGGGGTCAGACGCCCTGCGAGACGCTCGACATGTTGAAGTCGGGGATCCGCAGCGCCGGGGTGGCGGTCCGGGAGAAGTAGTCGTCGCCCCACTCGCGGCTGAAGCTCGGCACCGACGTGGTGGCCGCGCTGAACCGGTTGAGCAGGTCGATCGGGCTCTCGTTCCACCGGAAGTTGTTGGCCGCACCGACGATCTCGCCGTCCTCGACGACGTACACGCCGTCGCGGGTGAGGCCGGTGAGCAGCATGGTCTGCGGATCCACCTCGCGGATGTACCAGAGGCAGGTGAGCAGGAGGCCGCGCTGGGTGCCGGCGACCATGTCGTCGATCGTGCCGGCACCGTCGCCGACCTCGAGCACGAGGTTGTCGATCATCGGGGTCACCGGCTGACCGGTCATGCCGGCCGAGTGCCGGGTCTGGAGCAGGCCGGTCAGCAGGCCGTCCTGGATCCAGTCGGTGCGCTCGAGCGCGAGGCCGTTGTCGAAGACCGAGTCGGTGTTGTCCGACGCGCCCGCGATGACGAACGGCGCACACTCGAGGCCGGCGTAGGCCGGGTCGGAGAACAGGCTCACGCCCGGGGCGGCGACCTTGTCGGCGATCCGGGTGCCGCCTCCGCGACGGCTGTAGACCGACTCGCCCTCGTGGGCGACGCGGGCGCCCGCGCCCCAGTAGGCGTCGATCATCAGGTCGGCGACCGACGACGGCGGCAGGATCGTGTCGTAGCGGCCGGCCGCCAGGTCGATCCGCCGCTCGGCCCAGCCCAGCCGCTGCTTCACCGTCGCCGCCATCGCGGCTGCGTCGACGTCGCGGAAGTCGCGGGTCGCACCGCCGGTCCAGGCGCTGCGGGTGAGCGAGGTGTCCTTGCCGGTGCACGCGTAGTGACCGGTCGGCTGCACGTGGCGCAGGCGGAGCCCGCGCGACGAGCCGAGGTAGACGGTGGTGACCTCGTGGTTCACGAAGCCGTAGAGCAGCCGGTCCTCGGCCGTCGCCTCGCGGAACGCCTCGCCGAGCATCGGTGCGAAGGCGTCGTAGACCCCGATGTCGGTGGTCTCCGGCTCCGTGTCCCAGTCGACCGAGGCCCGGTCGGCGACCAGCTCGGCGGCGTCCTCGGCCGGTGAGCCGGCCCGCGCAGCCGCGTCGGCGGCCTCGACGAGCGCGGCGACCTGGTCGGTCGTCGACGCGCTGCCGGAGACCGAGCCGGTGGCGATGCCGCCGTCGACCGACGCGAAGCTGACCACGGTCACCGCGACCTCGGTCATCACGCCGTTGGTCGTGAGGGTGTTGTTGGCCCACCGGAGGTTGGCGCTGGTGGAGTCGCGGACGATCGCGATGCAGTCGTCGGCCGTCGAGGTCGCGAGCGCGTGCTCGACGAGCTGCTGGGGCGTGGTGCGGAGCGTGGTCATCAGTGTCCCGCCTCGTCGATGGTGTTGAGGATGTTGACCCCGCGGAACAGGGCGCTCGGACAGCCGTGGCTGACGGCTGCCACCTGCCCGGGTTGGGCCTTGCCGCAGTTGAACGCGCCGCCGAGCACCCAGGTGTCCTGGCCGCCGACGGCCTCCATCGACCCCCAGAAGTCGGTCGTGGTGGCCTGGTAGGCGACGTCACGCAGCATCCCGCCCAGCTTGCCGTCGGTGATCGTGTAGAACCGCTGGCCGGTGAACTGGAAGTTGAACCGCTGCATGTCGATCGACCACGACTTGTCGCCGACGACGTAGATGCCGCGCTCGACGCGCGAGATCAGGTCGTCGGTCGAGAGCCCGTCGGTGCCGGGCATCAGCGACACGTTGGCCATCCGCTGGATCGGGATGTGGCCGGGGGAGTCGGCGTAGGCGCAGCCGTTGGAGCGGGCATCGTTGAGCTCGGGCTTGAGGTGACCCATCGAGCGGTCGAGCTGGTAGCCGACGAGCACGCCGTCGCGGACGATGTCCCAGGTCTGCGTCTGCACGCCCTCGTCGTCGTAGCCGACGGTGGCCAGGCCGTGCTCCTGGGTGCGGTCGCCCTGGACGTTCATCACGGGAGAGCCGTAGTGCAGGGTGCCGAGCTTGTCGTAGGTCGCGAAGGACGTGCCGGCGTAGTTGGCCTCGTAGCCGAGCGCGCGGTCGAGCTCGGTGGCGTGCCCGATGGACTCGTGGATGGTGAGCCAGAGGTT
This sequence comes from uncultured Actinomycetota bacterium, assembly GCA_963795095.1. Classification (GTDB taxonomy): domain Bacteria; phylum Actinomycetota; class Actinomycetes; order Propionibacteriales; family Nocardioidaceae; genus Nocardioides. Next base: position 104,856 of record CAWCGM010000016.1, read on the forward strand.
GGACGGGTCGACGACCAGGTCGTAGGACCCGGCCTCGACGCTCGGCGCCTTGAGCTTCTCGGCGAGAAGCTCGGGCACCTCGGCGATCTCGGCGTCCCAGTCCCAGTGCGACCCGTCGAGGTACTCCCAGCCGCGGCCCACCGGCGGCGCGATCGAGGACATCGAGTCGAAGATCCCGGTGTCGGCGTCCTCCCCGGTCGCCTCGAACCCCGGCTGGAGTCGTACGCGCTGCTGCGTCGTCCGCGTGCCGGCCAGGTCGGCGTAGTACTTGTTCTCCTGCACCTGCTGCAGGAACGCCGTGGCGTGCGCGACCGCACCGGTGCGGAGCCGCTCGGTCCAGTCGACGAGCAGCGCTGCCTTCTCGCGGGTCGGCACCTCGAGCGGGTTGACGTCGTAGCCCGAGACCCACGTGACGTCGTCGTGCACCGGCTCCGCGGCCAGCTCGACAGGACGGGTGGTCATCGCGGCGGCGACCTTGGCCACGGCGACCGCGGTCTCCGCGATGCGGCGCGCCTCGTCGTCGGTGAGGACGACACCGGAGGCGAAGCCCCAGGCGCCGTCGTGCACGACCCGGACGGCGAAACCGAGGTCCTCGGCGTCGCTCGCGGTCTGGAGGATGCCGTCGCGCGCCCCGAGGTACTGGTAGCGGTTGCGCTCGAACCGGAAGTCGGCGTGGCTCGCACCGAGCTCCTGGGCCCGGGCCAGTGCCACGTCACCGAGCCGACGGTGTGGCAGGTCGCTGAAGGTCGGGTCGAGCCCTGGCGCACTCATGCGACCGAACCTAGCGGACGCCCTGGGCGAGGCTGAGCGAGGTGTGGCTGCCGTTGCGGCCGCGGTGCACGCGGAGCTGCGTGGGGATCCGGGTCTGGAGCTCGGGGACGTGGCTGACCACGCCGACGACCCGGCCGCCGTCGCGCAGGGTGTCGAGGGTGTCCATCACGTCCTCGAGGGTCTCGGAGTCGAGGGAGCCGAAGCCCTCGTCGACGAAGAGCGTGTCGAGGTCGGTGCCGCCCGCCTCGTCGGTGATGACGTCGGCCAGACCGAGCGCCAGGGCGAGGGAGACCACGAACGTCTCGCCGCCGGACAGCGTCGCGGGGTCGCGGGTGTCACCCGTCCAGTCGTCGCGGACCAGCAGGCTGAGCCCGCCCCGGGTCTCGCCTGCCCCGCGCTGGCCGGTGTGGACGAGCGAGTAGCGCTGGCCGCTCATCGTGGCCAGCCGCACGTTGGCCGCGTCGACGACCTGGCTGAGGCGGTGGGCCAGGACGTAGGCGGACAGGCGCATCTGGAGGCGGTTGTCGGGGTGCTTGCCCTCGACGAGTGAGGCGAGGTCGGCGACGAGGTCGAAGTCGGCCCGGACGGGCGCCCAGGACGACAGGGCGGCGTCGAGCTCGTCGGAGAGACCGCGCAGGCGTCGGCCCCGGTCGCGCAGGCGCATGTCGGTCTGCCGGGCCAACGCGGCGTGCTCCTTGGCCCGGTGGTGCGCCTGGGCGAGCGCCTCGAGGTCGGGCGGGTCGCCGGCCGCGGAGAGCACGAGCGACTCGTCGGTCAGGAGGTCGTCGACACGAGCCGCCTCGCGCTCGTGGCGCTCGATCTGCTGCTGGAGGTCGGCGAGCTCCTCGTCGGAGAGCCACGCGGCCGCCGCCCAGGCGGAGGAGTCGAACCCGGCCGCGGCAGCGACACCGTCGGCGGCCTCCTGCGTGCTGGCCGCGGTGGCGCGGGCGCGCGCGAGCTCGGCGGTCTGGGCGAGGCAGTCACGAGCGAGCTGCTCGGTCCTCTGGTGGTGGGCGGTGAGGTCGTCGAGGTCGGCGTCGCCGGGGACCACCGCTCCTACCTGTTCGCGCAGCCCGTCGATGCGCGCGGTCAGCACGGCGATCTCGGTGTCGAGACCGGTGGCGGTGGCTGCGAGCTCGACGTGCTCCTGCGACACAGCGTCCTGCTCGGCATGCAGCGCCTCCACCCGGACCACCCACGCCTCCACGGTCGACGCCTCGCTCCGGGCCCGCTCGAGGTTGCCGAGGGCGGCCTCCTCCTCGACCAGCAGGTGCTCGACGGAGTCGCCGGACTCGGCCAGCGCGGCGGCGCGCTGGGTCTCCAGGCCGCGGACCTGCTGCGCGTGGGCCTCGACCACGACCTCGAGGTCGTCGACCTCGCGTCGTGCCTCTCGCTCGGTCGCCTCGTCGGGCGCGCCGGGAGCCGGCTTGGCCGGGTGCGGGTGGTCGGCCGACCCGCACACGGGGCAGTCCGCACCGACCGCGAGCTTGCCGGCGATCTCCGCCGCCATCCCGTCGAGCCGCTGCTCGCGGATCTCGACGAGCGTCTCGCGCGCCAGCAACCGGGCCTGGGTCGCTTCCACGAGCGCCTGCGAGGCGCTCATCAGCTGCGTGGTGAGCGACTCCGCGGTGCGGGCGGCGCGCGTGCGTGCGCGCAGCACCTCGAGATCGGCGGTGAGGGCCTCGGCGAGGGCCTTGGACTCGCGTGCTGCCTGGAGGCGGGGCTCGAGCGCCGCCAGGACCTGCGGGATCTCCTCGGCGCGCGTCTGCACGCGCAGGAGCTCCGCGCCGGCCTCGTCGCGCGAGCGGGTCAGGCGGACGAGCTGGCGCTCGAGGTCGGAGGCCTGCCTCCGGAAGGGCCGCACCCGGGCGATCTCGGTGAGGGTGCTGGTCGCCGTGCGCTGGTGCTCGGCGATCTCCTGGTCGTCGATCGACGTGACGCCGAGCATCTCGGCGAGGGTCTCGCGGGCGGCGCGGCTCAGCAGGTCGAGCTCGCGCACCTCGGTGCGGGCGCTGACGGCGAGCTCGTGGAGGGGGCGTACGCCGGCAGCGCGATGCGCCTGGGCGACCCGGTCCACGCGGGTGTCGTGCGCGGGCGTGGCGGCGTCGAGCCCGGCGCGGGCCCGGCGGGCTGCGGCGTAGGTCGAGCGACGTCCGGCGAGCTCGGTGCCGGCAGCGGAGGCCTCGGAGGCCGCGATCTCGGCCGACGAGGCCGCGTCGACGAGGAGGGTCTGGGCGACGGAGGCGTTGACCGCGGACGTGGTCACCTCGCCGATCCACGCGCGCAGCCCGTCCGGGTCGGCCGGCCAGTCGTCGGGAGCGCTGCCGCCCGCGACCTCGCTCACCCGGCTCACGAGGTCGGCGACGACCCCCTCGTGCTGCTGCGACGTGCGGCGCAGCTCGACCCGGCGCTCGCGCAACCATCGCTCGATGTCGTCGAAGCGCCCGGTCTGGAAGACCTGCTGGAGCAGGGCGTGGCGGTCCTCCGAGCGCGCCCGGAGGAAGGCCTGGAACCGGCCCTGCGGCAACATCGCGACCTGGCAGAACTGGGTCAGCGTCATCCCGACCAGGCGGGTGACGAGGTGCCCGGTCTCGTCGAGGCGGGTGCTGAGGGGCTGCCACTCGCCGCCGTCGCCGCCGTCGTCGGCCTCGCCGCCGGTGTCGCCGGAGCGCCGCTCCGAGATGACGACGCGAGCCTGCTCGGTCGTCGTGCCGGCTCCCCGCTTCTTGGCGCGCGTCCAGGCCGGCGAGCGGTCGATCCGGAAGCGCCTGCCCGACAGCGTCGCCTCGAGCAGGACCCGGGGGACGACGTCGTCGGCGGCGTGGTCGGAGCGGAGCCGCTTGGCGACCGCCCGGTCGCCCGGGACGTCGCCGTAGAGCGCGAAGCAGACGGCGTCGAGGACGCTCGACTTGCCGGCGCCGGTCGGCCCGCTCAGGAGGAAGAGGCCCGCGTCGGAGAGCGTGTCGAAGTCGATGCTGGTGGTCTCGGCGAAGGGACCGAACGCGGTGACCTCGAGGTGGTGCAGCCTCATCCGGCCCCACCGCCCGGACCGGCATGGCCGTCATGCCCGTCATGGCCGTCGGGGCCGGTCGAGACGCCGACGAGCACGTCCTGGTCGGGGTCGTGGCAGCAGCCGTCGACGGCCTCCTGGAGGAGCGCGGTCTCGGCCTTGGTCGCCTTGCTGCCGCGCACGTGGCGCACGAAGTCGAGGGCGATCGCGTGGTCGCTCGTGCCCGACGCCGGCCGGGCGGGCGCCTTCGGGTCGGCGACGGACGGCGGGAACTGCAGCACCAGCGTGTGGGGGAACCGTCGCCGCAGCTGCTCCATCGCGCGCGCCGGTCGGGGCACGTCGGTCAGCGTGACCTGCACCCAGTCGTCCTCGCGGTCGGCGAGGGCCGGGTCCTTGAGCAGCTCCGACAGCTTTCCGGTGATCCGCGAGAGCCTCCGGGGCACCGGCGCGTCGATCCAGCTCGCGCTGCCGAAGCCCTTGGCGGTGAGCTCGACCACCCACGAGCCCTTGACCTGGTCGGCCTCGGAGAAGGAGTAGGCCAGGGGCGACCCGGAGTAGCGCAGGCCGGGGGAGAGGACGTGCGAGCCGTGGAGGTGGCCCAGGGCGGTGTAGTCGATGCCGTCGAAGACGCCGGTCGCGACGCGGGACACGCCCCCGACGCTGATGTCACGCTCGGACTCCGACGGCTCGGCGCCGGCGACGAAGGCGTGCGCGAGCACCACCGAGCGGGTCCTGGGGCCGCGGGCGGCGAGGTCACGCCGCACGCGGGTCATCGCCTCGGTCAGGGCCGCCTCGTGGCTGCGGTGGCCGAGCTTCCACGGGTCGAGGAGCGCGGACGGGTCGAGGTAGGGGATCGCGTGGATGGCCACGTCGCCGTGGCGGTCCTTGAGCACGATCGGTGTGCCGACCGACGCGGCGTCGGTGCGGACGTGGACGCCGGCGAAGTCCATGAGGCGCGCGCCGAAGCCGAGCCTCTGGGCACTGTCGTGGTTGCCGCTGCTGACCACGACCTTGGCGCGCGACGAGGCGAGCCGGGCGAACGTCTCGTCGGCCAGCGCGACCGCGTCGACGTGGGGCAGCGCGCGGTCGTAGACGTCTCCGGAGACGACCACCACGTCGATCTTCTCCGACTCCACGACCCCGAGCAGGTGGTCGATGAACGCACCCTGGTGGCCCAGGAGGTCCTCACGGTGGAAGGACCTCCCCAGGTGCCAGTCGGAGGTGTGGAGGATGCGCACGGAGCGACCGTATGACGGCGCACCGACAGTCTCGGGCCACCACGCCGCCAGCCAGGGTCAAGCCTCGTCCCAGGCTCAGCAGTAGTTCACCGAACGACCCGGCGAGGTGAAGCCCCACAGCGCGATCCCGGCCTCGTCCGCCAGCCGTGCGGCGAGGCTCGTCGGAGCCCCCACGGCGACGATCGACCCGATCCCGCTGGCCGCGGCCTTCTGCACCAGCTCGAACCCCACCCGTCCGCTCAGCACCAGGCAGGCCGCGGCGGGGGACTCGCCCGCCAGCACCCGCGCGCCGATGACCTTGTCCACGGCGTTGTGGCGTCCGACGTCCTCGCGCACGACGAGGAGCTCGCCCGACGCGGTGGCGAGCCCGGCCGCATGGACGCCGCCGGTGCGGGCGAAGATCTCCTGACGCTCGCGCAGCGCCTCCGGCAGGCGGCGTACGACGTCCGCGTCGGGGCGCTCGCCCGACCACGGTGCAGCGGACCGGACCTGCAGGGCCTCCGTCACGCTGTCCTTGCCGCACACGCCGCACGCCGAGGACCCGGCCGACGCGGCGGTGTGGCGGTGGGGCACCTCGGCAGCGCCGGCGCCGAGGGTCACCGTGACGACGTTGAACTCCTGCTCGGGGTCGAGGTCGGCGTCGGTGCAGTAGGCGACCTGGTCGAGCGAACCGGCCGTCGCGAGGCCCTCGTTGACCAGCCAGCCGGCCGCGAGCTCGAAGTCGTGGCCCGGGGTGCGCATCGTGACCCACGCGCGGCGGGGCTCGAGGCCGCGCACGCGCACGCGGATCTCGAGCGGCTCCTCGGTCACGAGACGGTCCTCGCGGGCGATCGCGGCGGCCTCGTGGCCGTGCCCCTTGTGCTCCACGACCCGGGTCCGGACGGAGGGGCCGGGCCGCCTGGCGCGTTCGATCGTCACTCCCGAACCCTAGCCCGCAGGAGGTCGCGCGCGGTGGCCGAGATCACGTCGTCGGGAATGTCAGGAGGGTCCTTCCGGTTGTCTAAGATGTAAGAGTCGCAAAGGCGCGACTACGTCTTACACACTCATCCTCAGCACTGAGGGCAGGCGCCCTCGGAAGGACAGATCTCCATGACCACGCAGCTCCACCTCGCCAACAGCCTCGTCCACGCGCGGGCTCACTCGGTCGAGGACCGTGCGCTCCTGCGCAACGTGGAGATCGCGCGCAGCGAGGAGCGCCGCGCCCGTCGCGCCGCTCGTCGCGCCGTCCGCTGACACAGCCCGACTGACAGCGCCCAGACTGCGTCCGAACCCCACTCGGACGCGTTGCGGCCCTGCCGCAGCACCCGACACCCTGCCAGGGGACGCTCTGGCAGGGTGTTCTGCATGAGCACCCCCCTCCCAGGCGACCTGCGCAGCGTCGAGCTCACCCGCATCGGACCGGCCCGCTTCAAGGCCACCAACGCCCGCGGCGGTGAGACCTTCATGGGCACCGGGGGAGAGGACCCCGACTTCACGCCCGTGGAGCTCCTGCTCGCGGCCATCGCAGGGTGCAGCGCCCTCGACGTCGAGGCGATCACGCACAAGCGCACCACCAGCACGACGTACGACGTCCACGCCGAGGGCACCAAGGTGCGCGACGACCACGGCAACCACCTGACGGGGCTGCGGGTGAGCTTCGACATCGCGTTCCCCGAGGGACCCGAGGGTGACGCCGCCCGCGCGCGCGTCCAGGGCGCGATCGAGATGTCGCGCGACCGGCTCTGCACGGTCTCGCGGACCGTGCAGCTCGGCGAGGACGTCACCTACGTCGACGTGTCCGGCCAGGGCTCGGCGAACCAGCCGACCGTGAGCTAGCCGACTGAGCTGGCCGACTGAGCTAGCCGACGGTGACCTTCTCGATGGTGACCGCCTTGTTGGGCGTGCCGCCACCGGCGGGGTTGGCGCCGTCGTTGCCCTCGGCCGCGATCGCCTCGATCGTCTTGAGACCGGCCTCGTCGATCGTGCCGAACACGGTGTAGCTCGGCGGGAAGTCCGAGTCGCGGAAGACCAGGAAGAACTGCGAGCCGTTGGTGTCGGGGCCGGCGTTGGCCATCGCGAGCGTGCCGGCGGGGTAGGTCTCGTCGCCGGCGAGCTCGTCGGCGAAGGAGTAGCCCGCGCCACCCGAGCCGGTGCCGGTCGGGTCGCCGCACTGGAGGATGCCGAAGCCGTCCTGGTCGCCGATGCGCGGGCACGGGGTGTCGTCGTAGAAGCCCTGCTCGGCGAGCGAGACGAACGAGTTCACGGTGCACGGCGCCGCGTCGGCGTCGAGGGTGAGGCCGATGTCGCCGAAGTTGGTGGTCATCGTGGCACTGACCTGGCCCGTCGGCGCCTCGGCGCCCGGAGCCTCGACCTCGCGCGCCGGCTCCTGGCCGTCGGAGGGGTACTCGCAGGTCGTCGCGTCGGCAGCGGGCTCGCTCGACTCGGAGGGCGACGGGCTCTCGCTCGAGTTCTCCGTCGCGGTCTGCGCCCCGTCGCTCTCGTTGCCGCAGCCGGCGAGGGTCAGGACGGACAGGCAGGCCGCGACGGCAGCGCCGCGCTTGAGTGCGGTGGTCTTCAGCATGCCGAGGACTCTAACGAGCGCGCGGTCACATCTCCTCGTGGGTGTCGGGGTCGCCCCCGAAGAGCCGGCCGTCGTCCTCGGCCAGGCCGCTGATGGCGTCGACCTCCTCCGCGGTCAGCTCGAAGCCGAAGACGTCGAGGTTCTGCCGCTGCCGCTGCGGGTCCGCGGACTTGGGGATGGGGAGCGAGCCGAGCTGCACGTGCCAGCGCAGGATCACCTGGCCGGGGGAGACGCCGTGCGCCTCCGCTGCGTCGGCGACAGCGCTCTCCTCGAGCGGCGCGCGCCGCTTGCCCATCGGGCTCCACGCCTCGGTGCGCACGCCGAGGCGCTCGTGCACCTCGCGCATCCCGGCCTGCGGGAAGCGGGGGTGGAGCTCGACCTGGTTGACGGCCGGCACGACGCCGGTGTCGTCGATGATCCGGGTGAGGTGCTCCTCGGTGAAGTTGGAGACGCCGATCGAGCGGACCAGGCCGTCGCGCTGGAGCTGGACGAGCGCGCGCCACGCCTCGACGTACTTCCCCTGCGACGGGTTCGGCCAGTGGATGAGGTGGAGGTCGGTGCGCTCCACGCCGAGGCGCTCGAGCGAGCCGCGCACCGACGCGATGGCGTCGTCGTACGCGTGGTGGCGGCCGGGGATCTTGCTCGCGACCACGACCTCGTCGCGCGGCAGGCCGGAGCGGCGCAGCGCCTCACCGACCTCGGACTCGTTCTCGTAGTTCACGGCCGTGTCGAGCATCCGGTAGCCCGCCTCGAGGGCGGAGACCATCGCGGCTGTGCCGTCCTCACCGCGCAGGGGGTAGGTGCCGAAGCCGATCGCCGGGAGGGTGGTGCCGTCGTTGAGGTCGTACGTCATCGGGGCCATGTGCCCAACCTAGGACGGCTCGCCACACAACTTCCGGCACGGTCGGTGCGTCAGACTGTCACGGCCCGCACGCGGGGCCGACCACCCGGAGGAGAGCCATGCGACGCATCACTGCCACCGTCTCGTTGATCGTCCTGGCGCCGCTCGGCGTCGTGGGGCTGGGCATCGGCCCGGCGACGGCCGAGACCACCTGCGACGGGAAGACGCCCACGATCGTCGTCGTCCCCGGCGAGGCGACCACCGGGACGTCGGGTGACGACGTCATCCTCGGCTCGTTCGCCGGCGACCGGATCGACGGGGGTGCGGGCAACGACACGATCTGCGGGCTCGGCAATGCCGACACCCTGGTCGGCGGACCGGGCGACGACCGGCTCTTCGGCGGCCTCGACGCCGTCTACTTCCCCGACGACGGCTACGGCGGCGACATCATCACTCCCGGACCCGGCGACGACTACATCGACCTCGGCGACGACCCGGCATCCGCGGACGTCGACGACGTCGACCGGCCGGCGAGGTACGACACGGTGTGGTTCGACGGGGCGCCCGGTCCGGTCACCGTCGACCTCTCGGCCGGCACGGCGACCGGCGAGGGCAACGACACGATCGTGGTGCCGGCCTTCTCCGGCGGCATCGTCGGCTCGGCCTACGACGACGAGCTGACCGGCTCGAACGGCCCGGACCGCTTCGACGGCGGAGCCGGCGACGACCGGATCCGCGGCCTCGGCGGCAACGACGAGATCCAGCCCGGGGAGGGCGACGACGTGGTCCGCGGCGGCGACGGCGACGACTTCATCTTCTCGCGGGAGAAGGGCCGCGACCGGTTCTACGGCGACGGAGGGAACGACGGCGTGACGGCTTACGGGCGGGGGAGCGCGGTCGGAGGCGGGGACGGCGACGACTTCCTCGTCGCGTCCTACGGCGCCAGTGCGCACGGAGGATCGGGCAACGACGAGATCAGCGCCGACCTGGTCCGCGGGAAGAAGGTCGAGGTCGACGGCGGCGACGGGCTCGACGCCGTCCGACTGCGGGTGCCGAAGAAGAGGTTCGCCCGGGGTCTGAGGTACGTCGTCGACGTGCCGCGAAACCGGGTGACCGTCGGCGGCGTCACGCGGGCGCGCTACGAAGGCAACGAGCTCCTCAGCTTCTCGGCGCCCGGTGGCAGCCTGACGGTACGTCGGTGGTCCCGGACGCGACAGCGTGTCCGCGAGCGGTGGCCTGCGGATCACCGCCTACGGGCGCGGAGGACGCGACATCCTCGTCGGCGGGAAGCTCGCCGACCTCCTCGTCGGTGGTCCGGGTCGCGACCAGCTCGTCGGCGGTGCCGGTCGTGACCGCTGCCTCAGCGGCGAGCAGCTGCGGCAGTGCGAGGTGCGTCGCTGATCCGTACCCTTGCGGGTACGTAACAAGTCGGGTACGTTCGACCCATGGACGCGGTTCTGCAGGCACTGGGGGACGGGAGCCGGCGCGCGATGCTGGAGAAGCTCCGCGACCACCCGGCCACCGTCACCGAGCTGGCCGACGCGCTGCCGATCGCGCGCCCCGGCGTCTCACGGCACCTGCGGGTGCTGCGGGAGGCAGGACTGGTGACGGTCGAGCAGGACGCGCAGCGACGCATCTACAGCCTCCGACCGGAGGCACTGGTCGAGGTCGACGAGTGGCTGGAGTCCTACCGGGACCTCTGGCAGCACCGCCTCGACGCGCTGCACACCGAGGTCGCGCGCGGCAAGCGCGCGCGGCGAGACACGGAGGACAGGTCATGAAGCTCCTGGGGACGCTGCACCAGCTCGACGACTCGCGCGGCGCGGTCCGCGTCGAGGACGTCTACGACACCGACATCGACGACCTGTGGGAGTCGTGCACCGATCCCGAGCGTCTGGCGCGGTGGATCGCCGAGGTGTCGGGTGACCTGCGCGTGGGCGGGACGTTCGCCGGTGTCTTCACCAGCGGGTTCGACGGTGCGGGTCGGATCGAGGTGTGCGACCGTCCGTCGCGTCTGGTGCTGACGACGTGGGAGCACGACGCACCGGAACAGGAGTCGACCATCGAGGTTGCGCTGACGTCGGTCGACGGCGGCACCCGGCTGGTCGTCGAGGAGCGGGGGATCCCGCTGTCCCAGGCACGGTCGTACGGCGCGGGGTGGCAGGTGCACGCGGAGGACCTGGCCGCCCACGTTGCCGGGCAGGAGCGGGACACTGACCCGGCGCGCTGGTCGGACGCCGTCGCGGCCTACGCGGACGTCCCGGTGGCGCAGGTGGCGTGAGCCGTCAGTCGGTCGCTCGCCACGGCGACATGTCGAGCCCGGAGTAGCGCTGGGCGACGCCGGTCAGGGTCTCCTCGGTCCAGTACGCGTGGCCCGGGGGGAGGGAAGCCGAAGAGCTCGAGCTGTCGAGGTCCCGCCTGCTCGACGAAGCGGTACCAGTGGGGGTCGTGGCTGCGGTCGGCCCAGGCGTGGCGGTGCGCCCACTCGGCGGCGGCCGGACGGTAGTTGAGGTGCATCGTGAAGCGCGCGCCCCGGGTCTCGGTGATGGCCGCGCCGCGGTGCACGGTCTGCGGCTGGAAAGCGACCACGGTGCCGGCCGGTCCCGTCGCGGGAACCTCGGCCTCGAAGAGGTCGGGGCGCCCCTCGGCCGCGACGAAGCCCTCGTCGTCGTCGGCGGTCGCGAGGCGCGGGAAGAAGTTGGGCCTGGCCGGCAGGGCGTCGGTGACGGGGGAGCGACGCACCATCCGTGGCGCGCCGAGCTCGGCGGTGACGTCGCAGAGGAAGACGAACATCTCGACCTGGCTGAAGGCCGGGTCGGTCGACGGCACGAGGATCGTGTGGTTGAGGTAGTCGCGGTGGAGGTCCTGGTCGTAGTCGGCCGCTCCTTCGTACTTCGCCCAGGCCTCGGCGGAGTAGAGGCGTACGTCGGTCGTGCCGAGCAGCGTCGTCGCCAGCGTCACCAGGGCGTCCGACACCGGTACGCGGTTGAGGGCGAGGCTGGCGAACGGGAAGCCGTCGATCCCGTCGAACTCGTCACCGATGTACCGCGCGTTGCGTCCGGGATCGACGGCGTCGTGGAAGTCGTCTCCCGACGGGAACAGTTCACCGAGCTCGCGCTGCGCTGCTGCGAGGTCGTCGGCCGGCAGGTAGCCCGGCAGCACGACGTACCCGTCCTCGAGCCAGGTCGTGCGCGCCGAGGCCAGGTCTGGATCCATGCAGGGGAGTATTGCCGTCCTGCACGAGTCGGACACCTGACTTTCCGCCCGTTCGGCATCATCGACCCATGGACGAGGCGGGGTCGGAGGCGAGCCACCCGTGGCCCCGGCTCGCGTCGGGCTTCGAGCAGGCTCGAGCCCGCGAGGACTCGCTGGACCGGCTCGTGGAGTGGCCGGCGCAGCGGGAGCTGCTCGGGGACGTCACCGGGCTCGCCGTCCTCGACGCCGGCTGCGGCAACGGGTCCAAGATCGCCCAGCTGGCCGCGGAAGGTGCCGCCGAGGCGGTTGGCGTGGACATCAGCGGGAACTTCATCGAGGCGCCACCGGGCGTCGAGCTCGTCGAGGGAGACCTCTCCGATGTGGCTGCGGTGCCGGGGCTCGCAGGCCGGCGGTTCGACCGGATCCTCTTCCTCCAGTCCTTCGGTTATGCCGCGGACGGCGTCAGGGCGCTGCAGGTCGCGCGCGACATGCTCAGCGAGGACGGCTTCATCCTGCTGACCCGCACGCAGCCCGTGCGCTACGCGATCGAGCGGGCCGAGCAGATCGGGACCTCACTGGGTCAGGAGTACTTCGCCACGGAGTCGTTCGACTACCGCCACAGCAACTGGGACGACCGGGTGACGCTGACGAAGCGGCCGTACACGATGTCGGACCTGCTGAACACGTTCAGTGCCGCCGGTCTCTGGATCGAGGCGACACGAGAGCCGCAGATGTCGGCGGAGGCGCGGGTGCGCTACCCGCACAAGCAGGCGGTGATGGACGCCTACCTCGGGATCCTGATGTTTCGGCTGCGCCCGCTGGGGAGTGGTTCCAGCCACGCTATCTGACATAATGTCAGTTATCGGCGGTTTATCCACGCTCAGGCACCCCTCTCGAACGTGGTGCGGTGATCTTGGTGCAACTGGCACACCACGGTCACCGCACAGTGTCGCTCCTACGGGTTAGGTTGCGGCGCATGGACATGTTGCGGGGGAACGCGATAGCCGAGGCCGACCTGACCGAGTGGCGCAAGCTCGCCCAGGGAATCCACGCGAGGTACGTCGTCGACGACTTCGGCGCTGCCGCCCGGTTCGTCGCGGCGATCGGTGAGGCGGGCGACGGGATCGGCCACCACCCGAAGGTCTCGATCGGCACCGGCCACGTGGACCTCAAGCTCAGCAGCGACGACGCGATCTACCGCGAGGACGACGGCACCGAGCACGTCGTCGAGTGGGTCACCCAGCAGGACGTCGACCTGGCTCGCCGGATCACCGAGATCGCCGCCGACCACGGGCTGAGCGCCGATCCGGCTGCCGTCAGCGTCGTCGAGCTCGGGCTCGACACCCCCGACCCGGCCACCATCGCTCCCGTGTGGGCGGCGCTGCTGACCGGCAACCCCGAGGACCAGGGCCGCGGCACGCCCGGAGACGAGATCCGCGACGGCGGCGGACGCGTGCCGAACCTGTGGTTCGGCGACGCCGAGCGGGACGACCGGCGCCGCCAGCTCTTCCACGTCGAGGTCTACGTCGCGCCAGAGGTCGCCGAGGCGCGCATCGCCGCTGTCGTCGCGGCCGGTGGCACCGTCGTCGAGAGCAACGACGGGCTCACCGTGGTCGCCGACCAGGACGGCAACACGGGCGTGCTCTGCGTCGACGTCAGCGCGGTGAGCGCGAGCTGACGTATACGCGTCAGTGCCACATCGACAGCGCCCGGGCGCTGTCGACGACGTCGGTCGTGTGGGTCGCGACGGCTATGACGAGGTCGTACGCGTCGTCGTCCGGCGCTTCCAGCTCGACGCCGTTGATGGCGTAGAAGACCACGACCGCGAGCCATCCCAGCCGCTTGTTGCCGTCGATCAGGGCGTGATTCCCCACCAGAGACTGCAGCAGTGCAGCCGCCTTCTCGTCGATCGTGGGATATGCCTCGCTCCCCCAGAGTGACGTGCTGGGCCGGTGCGCTGCCGAATCCAACAGGCCGACGTCGCGGACCGGTCCCACCTCGAGGTCGTCGACCAGCGTGAGGAGGTCCTCGAGCGTCAGGTAGTGGATCATTCCCCCAGGCGTCGCAGCACGTCCGCGTAACGGTCTCTGGCCTTTTCCGAGGCGTCGCGAACGGCAACCTCGTGCCCGCGTCGCGCGGCGGCCTCGCGGATGGCGCGGACCGTTGCCTCCTGCCGGCTGATCCCGTCGAATCGTGCCAGCTCAGCCAGCACCTTCTCGTCGTCCTCGCTCAAGCGCAGCGTCATGGCCATGGATGAATGATACCACCGTGGTATCAGCGGCGACGTGTCTCAGACCGGCGCGCGCACGTTCCGGAACGGCGTCACGGCGAGCCCGGCCGCCACCAGCGCGAAGGTGACGGCCGCGACGACCAGCATCGGACGTACGCCGACGGCGTCGGCCAGCACGCCCGCGACCGGTGCGACCACGACGATGACGGCGCGGTTGATCGACCGCAGCGTCGTGTTGGTGCGCGCCTGGAGCTCGTCGGGCGTCACCAGCTGGCGATAGCTCATCTCGTGGGAGTTGCTCATGCCCATCGCGAGGCCGTACAACCCCTGGCCGAGCATCAGCAGCGCGATGGCTGCAGCGGACGACGCGGGCTCCCCCGCCAGCACCATCGCGACGACGCCGCAGGTGATGATCGAGTGGCACAGGATGATCGTCCGGCCGGTGCCGAGCCGCCTGCCCACCGCCGTGGTGATCGTGGCTCCGACCACGGCCCCGACTCCCCCGACGGCCCCGACCAGGCCGAACTGGTAGGCCGACAGGTCGAGGACGAGGAACGCGTACGGCGCCAGCACGACGCCGACGACGGCATTGCCGACGAACCACCCGTGCGTCGCGATCGCGAGGGTCCGCAGCCCGGACCTGCCGTAGGCCCAGCGCACGCCCTCGACGATGTCGCTGAGGAGCCCGCGGACGGTGACGCCGGTCCGGGCCGGCGGTTCGTCGATGTCGATCCGCCGGAGGGTGATCGCCGAGTAGAGGTAGGTGAGCGAGTCGACGAGGACGGCGAGGGGCGCGCCGACGGTGCTGACCAGGACGCCGCCGAGGGCCGGTCCGGCCATCGAGCCGACCGCGTCCGCGCCGTCGATGCGGGCGTGCGCCGGCTGCAGCTGGTCGCGCGGCACGAGCCGCGGCAGGAACGACATGGTCGCCGCCATGTTCACGACCGCGGCCGTGCCGTAGAGGAAGACGATGACCAGCAGCGCGCCCAGCGACAGCGCGTCGAGCCACCAGAGCAGTGGGACGCTCAGCAGCAGCACGGCCTGCACGAGGTCGGTGCCGATCATCAGCGGCAGCCGTCGCCGACCGTCGACGAGGGCGCCGATGACCAGGCCGAACACCAGGTAGGGCAGCCACCTCGACGCGTTGAGCCAGCCGACGTCGGACGCGGTCCCGTCGAGGGTGAGCACGACGAGCGCCTGCAGCGCGAAGAGGGTGACGTAGGTCCCGAGCACCGACACTGCGTCGGCACGCCAGTAGTGGGAGAACGACCGGGAGATGAAGAAGCGGTCGCTCACCCGCGCAGTCTAGGTTCGACGGCATGGGTCACCGCGTGCCGCACTCGCCGTTGCCGATCGACCAGTCGGAGGTGACCTACGAGCACGGGCCGGACTCGACGGCCGTCGCGTCCGTCGCGCGCGGTCGTACGACCCAGCTGGAGATCACCGACTCGCAGGCGTTTCCGGGCACCACCCGCAGCGTCTGGGTCCACGAGCCCGCGACGGCGTCCGAGGCACCGCTGCCGGTGGTCGTGTTCCAGGACGGCGCCGGGTTCCTCGACCCCGACGACGAGATGCGCGCCGCCGTGGTGCTCGACAACCTCGTCGCCTCCGGCGCGATCCCGCCGACGGTCGGCGTGTTCGTCGACCCCGGTGACGATCACCGCAACGCGGAGTACGACGCCGCTGACGCGACGTACGCCGGCTTCCTCGTCGACGAGGTCCTCCCCCGCGTCTCGGAGGTCGTCGGGTCAGCGAGCGACCGGAGGACCGCGCACTCTGCGGCTTCAGCAGCGGCGGCAACGCGTCCTTCACCGCCGCGTGGCACCGGCCGGACGCGTTCGGCAAGGTCATCGGGCTCTCGTCGAGCTTCCCGCAGGTCGCGGCCGACTACCCGGGGCTGATCGCCGAGGAGGACGCCCGGCCGCTGCGGGTCTTCCTCCAGGTCGGCCACCGCGACCTCGGCTGGGACGAGGCGGAGGACAACTGGGTGGCCGCGAACCTCGAGGTCGGTGCGGCCCTGCTGCGCCGCGGCTACGACGTACGCCTCGTGGTCGGCGACGGCGCGCACGACGGCAACCACGGCGGGGTCCTGCTCCCGGACGCGCTCCGCTGGCTGTGGCGCTGATCGTCAGCCGAGGCGACGGACCTGGTAGGTCCCGACGGTCGACGCGACCACCTCGCCAGCCGCGTCGGTGAGCGTCGCCTCCAGCACGAACTCGCCCTTGCCCGTGGTGAGCGCGTCGTGCCGCACCCGCACGACCTCGTCGTCGCTCATCGACGCCTCGGCGCGGACGACGCCGAGCGCGGGCCGCCGGAACCGGATCGTCGACTCCTTGACCAGCGGGACGAAGCCGGCGAGCTCCCCCTCCAGGTCGAAGGTCGCGAGGCACAGCACGCCACCGAGCATCTCGGCCACGCTGAACAGCGAGCCGGCGTAGGTGACGCCGAAGTGGTTGACGTTGGGCTCGGGCGGGAGCTCCGCGACAGCGCGTCCCGGGACGACCTCGACGAGGCGGATGCCCATGGCAGCAAGGATCGGCACCGACCCCACCGCTGCCTCCACTCTCAACGTATAGGCCATCCGGGGGCTTGCCGCAAGGCCCCAGGGGTCCCGCACACTGCACGGCGTGATGTCGCAGAAGACCTTTCCCTTCGCCCTTCCCGACGCCCTCTCCGCCAAGACCGACCCCGACCTCATCGACACCGACCGCGCCCACTTCGCCGCCATCGCCACCAGCCTCGAGCACGCGATCGCCGACCTCGAGCACAGCCTCGCCGAGACGAGGAAGGGCACCGCGCGCTACGGCACCGCCGCCCTCGAGCGCGACCAGGAGGTGCACCGGCTGACCGCCCGCCTGCGTGCCCTGCGCCGCTTCGACCTCGACCTCTGCCTCGGCAGGATCGTCCACGAGGACCAGGTCGGAGCCGACGTACATCGGACGCTTCGGCCTCGCCGACCCCGACGGTCGCCGCCTGCTGGTCGACTGGCGCTCGCCCGCCGCCGAGCCGTTCTTCGCCGCCACGCACGCGCAGCCGCACGGCCTCGTCAGCCGCCGTCGCTACCGCTGGACCAACGGCCGGATCGTCGACTACTGGGACGAGGCCTTCACCGAGGAGGGCCTCACCCACACGGCCGCGCTCGACGACCAGTCCGCCTTCATCGCCACCCTCGGCGGCAGCCGCACCGAGCGGATGCGCGACGTGCTCGGCACCATCCAGGCCGACCAGGACGCCATCGTCCGCGCCGGCTCCCGCGGCGCGCTCGTCGTCGACGGAGGCCCCGGCACCGGCAAGACCGTCGTCGCGCTGCACCGCACCGCCTACCTGCTGTACGCCGACCCACGGCTCGGCCACCGCCGCGGCGGCGTCCTCTTCGTCGGCCCCCACCAGCCCTACCTCGCCTACGTCGGCGACGTCCTGCCGAGCCTGGGTGAGGAGGGCGTGCAGACCTGCACGATCCGCGACCTGGTGCCGGAGACGGCCGTCGCGGTCGAGGACGACCGGGTCGCCGCGCTCAAGGCGGACGTCCGGATGGTCGCCGCGATCGAGCCGGCGGTCGCGCTCTACGAGGAGCCGCCGACCGAGCCGCTGCTCGTCGAGACGCCGTGGGGCGACGTCCGGATCACGACCGCCGAGTGGGCCGAGGCCTTCGACTCCCCCGACCCCGGCACGCCCCACAACCTCGCGCGCGACGACGTGTGGGACGAGGTCCTGACGATCCTCGCCGACAAGCTCGACTCCGACGAGCTGACCAGCGACGACTTCAGGCGGGTGCTCGACCGGCACCGCGGCCTGCGCGACACGTTCGACCGCGCATGGCCGCTCATCGAGCACACCGACCTCGTCGGCGACCTCTGGACGGTCCCGGCCTACCTGCGCCGCTGCGCGCCCTGGCTCGAGCCCGACGAGGTGCAGGCGCTGCGCCGGTCGGACCCCGAGGCGTGGACGGACGCCGACCTGCCGCTGCTCGACGCCGCACGGCTGCGGCTCGGCGATCCGGAGGAGTCGCGGCGCCGTCGTCGTACGCAGGCAGCGGAGGCACGCGAACGGGCGCGGATGTCCGAGGTCATCGACGACCTGCGCACGACGGCACGCGAGTCGGGTGCCGACGAGTTCGGTGACGGCCTCGTGTCGATGCTGGTGCACGACGACCTGCAGACCGCGCTGGTCGACGACGGCGCGCTGCCGGCGGCGGACGTCGACCTGCTGGCCGGCCCCTTCGCGCACGTCGTGGTCGACGAGGCGCAGGAGCTCACCGATGCGGAGTGGCAGATGCTGCTGCGCCGCTGCCCGTCGCGCAGCCTCACGATCGTCGGCGACCGCGCCCAGGCCCGGCACGGCTTCACCGAGTCGTGGACCGAGCGGCTCGAGCGCATCGGCCTCGCCGGGCGCGACCGTCGCGCCGCTGACGGTGAACTACCGCACGCCCGCCGAGGTGATGGCCGAGGCCGAGCCCGTCATCCGCGCGGTGCTGCCGGAGGCCAACGTGCCGACCTCGATCCGCGAGAGCGGCATCCCGGTGCTCCACTCCCCCGCCTCCGAGCGCGACGCGATCATCGAGGGCTGGCTGGCCGAGCACGCCGAGGGCACCGCTGTTGTCATCGGCGACCCGACGTACGCCGGAGCGCCGCGTGTCCGCTCGCTGACGCCCCAGCTGGCGAAGGGCCTGGAGTTCGACCTCGTCGTGCTCGTCGACCCCGACCGCTTCGGCGACGGCGTCACCGGCGCGGTCGACCGCTACGTCGCGATGACGAGGGCGACCCAGCGGCTCGTCGTGCTCACCTCAGGCGAGTGACTCGTCCTCGTCGGCGCTGGAGACCATGAACTCCCACACCAGCCCGTGGGCGATCAGCACGAGGAGGATGAGCAGGATCGCCTCGGCCTGGATCGGCGTGATCTCCAGCGGTGAGGTGATCTCCGGGACGGCGCCGATCACCGCGACGAGCCCGTAGACGACGACTGCGACCCATCGGTGACGCATCAGCGGGCCCTGGATGCCCGACCGCGCCCGCGAGCGTTGCAGGAGGCGCACCGTCGAGACCCCGCCGATGATCGCGATCCCGACGAAGCTCACCCGCCAGATCGCCGGTGTCTCGGTGCCGCCGACCTGGGCGAACAGCCCCATCAGCGCCGGGAGCAGGAAGGAGAGGTAGACGCCGCCGATGACCGCGCGGTGCTCGGGGTCACGCAGCCACTCCTCGTGGCGCTGCACGACCGACCACCACAGGCCGAGCAGGGTGAAGCAGGTAGCGGAGAACAACGCGTAGAAGGTGGTGACGTCCATGGCGCTCCCAGAAGGTTGCCCACCATGCTAGAGCGCGCGGCCCGCCTCCAGCACGTCTCGCAGCGCACTGATGTCCTCCGGCCCGACGCGGCAGCACCCGCCGACCAGGCGCGCGCCTGCCGTGATCCAGGCGGACACGTCGTCGGCGTGGAAGGCGGACTGGCCCTCCCACTCACGGGTCGCGGCGTTCCACGACTGGCCCGGAGTTGGGGTAGACGACGGCGGTGCCGAAGGCCGCACCTGCGGTGGGTAGGGCGTCTCTCGCGTCGAGCGGTGTCGTGCAGTTGATCCCGACGGCGATGACCTCCGCCACGTCCGCGGCCATCGCGAACGCCTCCCACAGGTGCTCGCCCTGGCGCGTACGTCCGTCGGCCGCGGTCAGTGACAGCCAGGCCGGCACGCCGGTGCCGTCGAGCTCGGCCAGCACCGCCTCGACCTCGGCGAGGCACGGGATCGTCTCGAACGCCAGCACGTCGGCGCCCTCGCCCACCGTCGAGGCGAGCACGTCGAGACGCGGGCGGTGGAAGGCGCGCAGGCCGGCGACGTCGAGGTCGTAGTCGCCGCGGTACTCCGATCCGTCGGCGAGCACCGCGCCGTAGGGCCCCACCGATGCCGCCACCCAGCCGTCGGGGGCGACCTCGTCACGCGCGGCGGAGGCGAGCGACACGCTGCGACGCAGCAGCTGCTCGACCTCGTCGCGGTCGACGCCGGTGGCGCCGAAGCCCTCGAAGGAGACCTGGTACGACGCGGTGGTGGCCACCTCGGCGCCGGCCTCGAAGAACTCGCGGTGCGCGCGCTCGATCGCGCCGGGGTCGTCGCGCAGCAGCCGGGCGGACCAGAGGTCGGAGGAGAGGTCGTGGCCGTGCCGCTCGAGGAGCGTGGCGAGGCCGCCGTCGAGGACGACGGGACGTGAGGCGACGGTGTCTCTGAGGCTGGTGCGGGTCACGGCACGAGTCTGGCACCCGAGGGGTGTGCCCGCCGCTTGGTCTCGTCGGCGACGATCGCCGCGTGCCAGAGGGACACACGATCCACCGACTCGCGCGCCGCCATGCCCGGCTGCTGGTGGGTCAGCGCGTCTCGGCCGACAGCCCGCAGGGTCGGTTCGAGGACGGGGCCCGGCTGCTCGACGGCCGCGTGCTCGGTGCGACGGACGCGTGGGGCAAGCACCTCTTCCACCGCTACGACGACCTGTGGCTGCACGTCCACCTCGGGCTCTACGGGAAGTTCCGCGACGGCGACGCTCCCCGCACCTCCGGCCCGGGGCGCGCTCCGGCTGCGGCTGGTCGGTGCCGGCCACTGGCTGGAGCTGCGCGGCCCGACGGCCTGCGAGGTGCTGACCGCGGCCGAGCGGAAGGTCGTGCTCGCCCGGCTCGGCCCCGACCCGCTGCGTCGCACGGCCCGACGTCGAGGCGTTCGTCGCACGGGTGCTGCGCAGCCGCGCGCCGATCGCGACGCTCCTGATGGACCAGTCGGTCGTCGCAGGGGTCGGCAACGTCTACCGGGCCGAGGTGCTGTTCCGGCACCGCCTCGACCCCTACCGCGCCGGTCGCGACCACGACGCGGCCGTCCTCCACGCGCTCTGGGACGACCTGGTCGTGCTGCTGCGCGCGGGCGTCCGCGCCGGGCGGATCATCACCACGCACCCCGAGGACCGCGAGCGCCCGGCCGGGCGACCGCGGCGCGTCGACGCCCACTACGTCTACGGTCGCGCCGGACTGCCCTGCCGGGTCTGCGGCACGCCGGTCCTCGACGCGGCGATCGCCGCGCGCCGGCTCTTCTGGTGCCCGGTCTGCCAGGTGTGAGGCTCAGCGACCGACGTACGCCGCGAGGTGCTTGGCGGTCAGCGTCGGCTTCTTCGCCGCGACCATGTCGGCCGGAGGACCCTCGAAGACGATCGTGCCGCCGTCGTGGCCGGCGCCCGGGCCGATGTCGATGATCCAGTCGGCGTGGGCCATCACGGCCTGGTGGTGCTCGATCACGATGACGGACTTGCCGGAGTCGACGAGGCGGTCGAGCAGTCCCAGGAGGTTCTCGACGTCGGCGAGGTGGAGGCCGGTCGTGGGCTCGTCGAGGATGTAGACGTCGCCCTTGTCCCCCATCTGCGTGGCGAGCTTGAGGCGCTGGCGCTCGCCGCCGGACAGCGTCGTCAGCGGCTGACCGATCGAGAGGTAGCCCAGGCCGACGTCGACGAGCCGCTCGAGGATCTTCGCCGCGGCCGGGATCTTCGCCTCGCCGTCGCTGAAGTGCTCGAGCGCGCCGACCACCGACATCTCGTGCACCTCGGCGATGTCCTTGCCGCCGAGGGTGTGCTCGAGCACCTCGGCCTTGAACCGACGTCCCTCGCACTCCTCGCACGGCGACTCGACGGTGGCCATCGGGCCGAGCTCGGTGAAGATCACGCCTGCGCCGTTGCAGGTCGAGCAGGCACCCTCGGAGTTCGCGCTGAAGAGCGCAGGCTTGACGCCGTTGGCCTTCGCGAACGCCTTGCGGATCGGCTCGAGGAGACCGGTGTACGTCGCCGGGTTGCTGCGCCGCGACCCCTTGATCGCGCCCTGGTCGATCACGATCACCTCGTCGCGACCGGCCAGCGAGCCGTGGATGAGCGAGCTCTTGCCCGAGCCGGCCACGCCGGTGACCACGGTCAGCAGGCCGAGCGGCACGTCGACGTCGACGTCCTTGAGGTTGTGCGTGGACGCACCGCGCACCTCCATCTTCCCGGTCGACTCGCGCACCGACTCCTTGAGCCGGGCCCGGTCGTCGAGGTGCTTGCCGGTGATCGTCCCGCTCGCGCGCAGGCCCTCGATGTCGCCCTCGAAGCAGATCGTGCCGCCGGCGGCGCCGGCACCCGGGCCGATGTCGACGACGTGGTCGGCGATGGCGATCGTCTCCGGCTTGTGCTCCACCACGAGCACCGTGTTGCCCTTGTCGCGCAGCTGGAGCAGCAGGTTGTTCATCCGCTCGATGTCGTGCGGGTGGAGCCCGATGGTCGGCTCGTCGAAGACGTAGGTCACGTCGGTCAGCGACGACCCGAGGTGCCGGATCATCTTGGTCCGCTGGGCCTCCCCGCCCGACAGCGTGCCCGCCGGCCGGTCGAGGGAGAGATAGCCCAGGCCGATCTCGGAGAACGAGTCGAGCAGGTGCTGCAGCCCCTTGAGGAGCGGCGCCACCGACGGCTCCTTCAGCTCGCGCACCCAGTCGGCGAGGTCGCTGATCTGCATCTCGCACAGGTCCGCGATCGACCTGCCGTTGATCTTCGACTTCCGGGCCTCGGGCGTCAGGCGCGTGCCGTCGCAGTCGGGACAGGTCTGGAACGTCACCGCGCGGTCCACGAAGCGCCGGATGTGCGGCTGCATCGCCTCGGGGTCCTTGGACAGGATGGACTTCTGGATCTGCGGGATCATCCCGGTGAAGGTGAGGTTGATGCCCTCGACCTTGAGCTTGGTCGGCTCGGACCACAGCATCGTCTCGAGCTGCTTCTTGGTGAAGCTCTTGATGGGCTTGTCCATCGGCAGGCCCATGCCCTCGAAGAGCCGGCCGTACCACCCGTCCATGGAGTAGCCGGGGACCGTCAGCGCGCCGTCGTTCAACGACTTCTCGTCGTCGTAGAGGGCGGTCAGGTCGATGTCGTTGACCTTGCCCATGCCCTCGCACCGGGGGCACATGCCGCCGAGGTAGACCTCCTGCTTGACGGTCTTCCGCTCGGTGTGGCCGGCCTTCTCGGTCGTCATCATCCCGCTGGCCTTGCGGGTCGGGACGTTGAAGGAGTACGCCGTCGGCGGCCCGACGAACGGGTCGCCGAGCCGGCTGAAGAGGATCCGCAGCATCGCGTTGGCGTCGGTCGCGGTGCCGACCGTCGACCGCGGGTTGGCGCCCATCCGCTCCTGGTCGACGATGATCGCCGTCGTCAGGCCCTCGAGGTGGTCGACGTTCGGGCGGGCCAGCGACGGCATGAACCCCTGCACGAAGGCGCTGTAGGTCTCGTTGATCATCCGCTGCGACTCCGCGGCGATCGTGGCGAACACCAGCGAGCTCTTCCCCGAGCCGGAGACGCCGGTGAACACCGTGAGCCGCCGCTTCGGCAGGTCGACGGAGACGTCCTTGAGGTTGTTCTCGCGGGCCCCCTCGACCCGGATCAGCGCGTGGTCGTCGGCTGGGTGCGTGGTCGTCATGCTGCGTTCTCCCCTGTGCTGTGGCGACGGTCCCGTCCGTGGGTCGGTGCCCGTCGCATCCTGCCAGTACGACGTACGACGGCGCGCGGATGTGACCGACCGCCTTCCGGATGGGGTGGAGGGTTTGTCCAGCGTGCGACTGTCGAGGCATGACGACCAACGACGACCGCGGGACCGTTGCCGAGATCATGAAGGAGACGCGCATCGCCGTGCTGACCTACCAGTCGCTCGCCGGCGCCCTCGTCTCGACGCCGATGGGGATGCAGGACTTCGAGGACCCGGGCACGACGTGGTTCATCACCCAGCGCAGCAGCGACAAGGTGAAGGCCCTCGAGGCCGACCCGCGGGTCAACGTCTCCTGCAGCAGCAAGGCGGGCTGGGTCTCGCTCGCCGGCACCGCCCACGTCAGCGACGACACGGCCAAGCTCAAGGAGCTGTGGGACGCCTCGGCCGGCGCCTTCATGTCGGGCGGACCCGAGGACCCCGACAACGTGCTGCTGCGCATCGACGGCGACACCGCGGAGTACTGGGAGTCGCCCGGCAAGGTCGGCGTCGCCATCCAGATGGCGAAGGGGCTCCTCACGGACAGCGAGCCCGACCTGGGCGACAACGACACCGTCACGCTCTAGGTTCGTCACTGTGCTCGTAGAAGCCCGCGGGATCGCCTCCGCCGATGAGGCCTGGCTCCGCTTCACCACGCCCGCCACCTGGTCGGTCTGGGCGCCGCTGATCCGCTCGGTGGAGTCCTCCGACGACGAGCTGGTCGTCGGCACCACCGGCCGGGTGCACGGTCCGCCGGGCGTGGCCGTCGACTTCGAGGTGACGGCCGTCGACGCCGCGCAGCGCACGTGGTCGTGGCGCGCCGGTCGCGGGCCGGCCGAGGTCGAGATGGACCACCACGTCGTACCCGCTGCCGGCGGCGGCAGCCGCGCCTTCCTCCGCGTGCCCGGACGCTCCGCTCCCCTGCTCCAGCCCTACCGCGTGCCGGCGGCCGCCGCGCTCCGCGGCCTGGTCCGCGACCGCAGCGGGCTCGGCGGCGAGGAGGAGCCGGTCGAGGTCTTCGACTTCGCGTTCGCGCGGTCCTACGCCCTCGCGGCGCGCCCCTTCGGCATCACGCCGAAGACCACCGCGGTCGAGCTCGGCCCGACCTGGCTCTACGTCCGCTACGGCCCGTGGCGGTTGCTCACCCCGCGCAGCAACATCGCCTCGGCCCAGGTCACGGGCGGCTTCTCCTTCGTGAAGACCGCCGGCCCGCCCCACCTGTCCTTCAGCGACCGCGGCGTCTCCTTCACCACCAACGGCGACCGTGCCCTGTGCCTCCGGTTCCACGAGCCGGTCCCCGGCATCGACCCGACCGCCACGATCACCCACCCCGGGGCGACGCTCTCGGTGGCGGACCCCGAGGCGCTGGCCGCCGCGCTCGACATCTCGTACGACGTCTAGCCGCGGCCATCGTGGAACATCCGTGCCGGGAGCCGGCGCAGATCCTCCACGGTCCCGACGTCTACGCCCTGTCGGCCAGCACCCGGCGCACGACGCGCCGGCGCAGCGTCGGCGACGCGACGACCTCGTAGCCCGCCTCGAGGAACACCTGCAGCAGACCGACCGAGGCCTCGTCCCAGATCACCGTCTTCCCGGGTGCGGGCTCCATCGGGTAGCCCTCCAGCACCCGTGCGCCCACCCGGTCGCCGTACTCGACCGTGGCCTGGGCGAGCTCGTAGGTGAGCCCCGCCTTGCGGAACCCGGTGCGCACCACGAAGCACGTGACCGACCAGACGCCGTCGAGCTCGGGGTCCTTGCGCATCCACGGCTGCTTGCGGTTCCAGATCCGCCAGTAGTTCTCACGAGGCTCGACCGCGACCCAGCCCGCGGGCTCCCCGTCGACGTACCCGATCAACCCGGACGTCGGCCCCGCGGTGCCGCACGCGGTCTGCTCGACCTGCGCTGCATCACGCTCTCCCTGCGTGCTGTCGGTCCAGATCCAGCCCTCGACCTTCAACGCCTGACAGCGACACTTCCGCGCTCCGCCACCTGCGAAGACGGCCTCGACGTCCTCGATCGACGCCTCGTTGGCCGGGAGCCAGGTGAAGTCGGGCATGGGCCGACAGTAGGCGAACCTCATGCGCTGTGGCCGATAGCGTGACGCCGTGCGCATCGTGCTTCTCGGGGACAGCCACCTCGCGCGGGTCCGGCGCGACCTGGCCGCCATCGGGCCGGACGTCACCAACGCGGCCGAGGGTGGTGCCTCCTCGCTGGACCTCCTCGCGCAGTCCCGACGTGCGGGCGTCCGCGAGCAGGACGTGGTCGTGGTGTCGGTCGGCACCAACGACGCGGCACCGTGGACGCACGTCCCGCTCGACGAGTTCGCAGCCGCCCTCGCGGGCTGCCTCGCCGCCGTCACCACGGGGAGTGGGGTGTACGTCGCCCCGCCCGGCGTCGACGAGTCGGGCCTGACGGGGAGTGGTGACCGCTCCAACGCGGTCCTCGACCGATATCGCGACGCTGCGCTGGCTGTCTGCGAGCAGACCGGCGCGCGCGTCGTGCGCGCGGACCACGTCATCGCACCCCTCGGACCAGGGGCCTTCGCCGACGACGGACTCCACCTCGGCGGTCGCGCCTACGACCTGCTCCTCCCCGCCATCGCCGAGGCTGTCCGCACCTAGGACGACCTGACGACCTCGAGCCCGAGCCACTCCCCCAGCGCGCCGAGCTCGGCGTCCACCCGCCTGCGGCGTGCGGCCGACCAGTCGCCGTCCTCGTGGACTGCATCGACGATCAGTACGCCGCCCTCGCGGTCGGCGGTGGCGTCGACCTTGCCCACCAGCTCGTCGCCGTCGAGGACGGGCATCGCCCAGTAGCCCCACTGCCGCTTCGCCACCGGCTTGTACATCTCCAGCTGGTAGTCGAAGCCGAAGACGTCCTCCATCCGCTTGCGGTCGAAGACCAGCCGGTCGAGCGGCGACAGGATCGCGGTCCGCCCCTCGAAGTCGTCGTCGAGGCTGGCCCGTCGAGGTAGGCGGGGTCGACGCGCCACACGCCGCGCACGCCCTCGATGCGCGCCGGCTCGCCGACACCGCGCACGTCGTGCTTCTCCTCCCATGCCTCCAGCGCCCGCGGCCGGGCGATGCCGAGCGCGCGCAGCCGTCGTGCCGCCAGCTCGAGATGGGCCTCGGCGACCGGCACGGGGGTGTCGCCCGGATGGATCCGCTCGGCCAGGTCCCAGCGCCGCTCGCGGCCCTCACGTGACGCGACGGCGACCTCGCCGCGCGACTCCATGCACTCGAGCAGCTTCATCACGTTCTTGTCGTTGGTCCACCCGCTCGAGCGCCACGGCACGTCGCAGGTGTCCGGGATGTCGCGTGCCGCGGTCGGCCCCTCGGCACGCAGCAGCGCCAGCACGTCGCGCCGGCAGCCGTCGTTCGCGGCCACCCAGTCGCGTACGTCCTCCTGCCACTCCTTGAGCGGCGGCTCGCCCGGCCACAGCGCCATGTCGGCGGCGAAGAGGGCGATGTCCTCGCTCGGTCGCAGGTGCGCCTTGTGCTCGACGAGGGCGCCGTCACCGACGAGCTCCTCGAGGTCCTCGGGGTCGTAGGAACCACCCAGCCGGGTCCACAGGGCCAGGTCGGCGTGCTCGGCGACCACCCGCGTGAGGTCGACCTGCAGGAAGCCGAGGTGCCGCACCACGTCGAGCACGTCGGTCGGACGACCTGCGGCGAGCAGCTGCGCGCGTACGGCGATGCGCCGGGCCTGCCGGGGCGTGAGCTCGTGCGCGGTCCCCGATGCCATCCCGCGATCCTAGGTGGCGCGGTCTGGACAGGCAGTGGCGATCGGGTCATGCCGGGCGTGGCCCTATCGGGTCATTCCCTCCCGAAAATCGGCCAGATCTCGTCAATCCGCCCGAGTCCGCCGTCATGCGGTGTCACCGTCGACGTCTCAGCAGGTGTGGGGCGACCGCCCCGCCGAGACATCAGCAAGTGGGGAGCACGACCATGTGGGACACCGTCGAGACCAACACCGGTCGGGGCTCGGTGCACCTGTCGCACGACATTCCGTGCACGGACTGCGGGCACGCGCGGCACACGTACCTGCCGTGCTCCGACACCTGCGCCTGCGCGCACGAGCGCATGCTCAGCGCTGTTTGACCCGGTCCTTCACCTTGTCGCGGTAGCGCCGCCGGATCCCGCGGACGAACCGCTCGCGGACCCGCTCCTGGGGCGGTGGGTGCCCGTCCTCGTCCAGCTCGTAGCTGGCGACCTTGGCCAGCCGCGGCCGGTCGTGGTCGTCGACCACCTCGCCGGTGACCCACCACATCTTGACGCTCGGTCCGTTGACCCGCAGGCAGGCCAGGTTGTTGTCGAACCACGGCCCTTCCGCGTAGCGCCAGGTGAGCGGGGCGTCCGCCACGTGCACCGACTTCGACGCCAGTCGCCCGACGGGCCCGGCCACGCCGTAGGACAGGACGGCCGTCGCGAAGCGCATGTTGCGCGAGAGCGGGTTGCGGATCGGTGAGCACACGGCCTGCAGGACCGTGGAGCGCAGCGGGCGCCCGCCCTCGACGGGCGCGGCCTCGGAGACGTAGCTGTGGTGGACGTCGCCGGACAGGAAGGTCACCGTCGAGGGTGCCCGGCCACGCTCCCCGGCCGCCACCTCCATCGCCTGTCGGGCGACCTCCTGGAAGCTCTTCTGGAAGGCGCCCCAGTGCTCGAGGTCGACGAGCGTGCGCAACCGTTCGCCGGCGCGACCGCCTCGCTCGCCCCATGCGCCGCCGGCGAGGGCCTCGCTGAAGGCCTCGAGGTGGTGCAGGCCGCGGGCCAGCAGGAACGGCAGGGACGTGCCGATCAGCAGGTGGTCGACGTCCCCGCGCAGCTGCTCGTCGAGCCATGCCGCCTCGTCGGGGTCGAGCAGCGCCCGGTCGTCGGGGTCGAGCTGTCGGGCCGCGCGCGAGTCGACGACCACCAGCCGCACCTGGGTGTCGTACTCGCGCGTGTAGCTCCAGCGGTACGTCTGCGGGTGCTGGTCGACGCGCTCGGCGAACGCGTCGATCGCGGGGCCGAAGTCGTGCTCGTCGTCGCCCTCGTGGGCGAGCACGGCGGCGTAGAGCTCGTCCGCGCGACGCTCGGCCGGCGACATGTTGCCGAGGTGCTGGTAGACCCAGTAGGAGCCCAGTCCGGCGACGATGCGGCCGTGCCACCACGACGTCGCCTCCATCTCGCGGCGCCACTCCTGCGAGGTGTTCCAGTCGTCGCGGATGTCGTGGTCGTCGAAGATCATCGCGCTCGGGACGGTCGACAGCAGCCAGCGGTTCGCCGGGTCCGACCAGGCCAGGGCGTAGAGGTGGGCGTACTCCTCGTAGTCCTGGAGCTCGGTCCACGGCGCCTGCTCGATGTCGCGGCGTGACTCGATGAAGGAGCGCATCTCGTCGGTGGTCTCGTCGGCGTAGACCTGGTCGCCGAGGAACAGCATGAGGTCGGGCAGCCGGTCCGGAGCGAGGTCGGGGTCGTCCGCGTCCGCCGGGTCGACCTGGTCGGCGAGCCGCAGCGCCCATGCGCGCAGCGCGTCCACCCCGTGCGTCTTGTTGCCTGCTTCGTCGTGGCCGACCGACGTGCGGCACGAGCCGAAGGCCATGCTCAGCGGCCGGCCGTCCTCGAGCGTGGCGATGACGGGCTCGGGGAAGGGCGAGCCCGGCTCCGGCCACACCTGCTGGCCGTCCACCGAGACCGTGTAGGTGTCGGTGCTCCCCGGCTCGAGGCCGTCGAGCTCGACGAGGGCGTAGTGGTGGCCGTGCACGACGAACGTGCGGGCGCTCGCCGACGCGTCGCCCCGGCGTACGGCGACCGTGGCCGCACCGCGGGTCTCGACCCAGACGGATGCGGAGGTCGTGTCGACGTAGCGGAGCAGCGGGCCCAGGACCAGGAGGTCGTCAGTGGCGCTCACGGCTGGAGGAGCACCTTGATCGCGCGGCGCTCGTCCATCGCCCGGTAGCCCTCGGGCGACTCCGACATCGGCAGCGTGAGGTCGAAGACCTTGCCCGGGTCGATGGCTCCCGACAGCACCCGGTCGAGGAGGTCGGGGAGGTAGCGGCGCACGGGCGCCATCCCGCCGGCCAGGCCGACGTTCTGCGAGAACATCGTGCGGATCGGCAGCTCCACCCCGTGGGGCACGCCGACGAAGCCCACGGTCGAGCCGGGCCGGGCGATCGCGAACGCGGTCTTCATCGACACGTCGGTGCCGACGCACTCGAGCACGGCGTCGGCGCCGACGCCGTCGGTGAGCTCCTTGATCCGCGCCTCGCCCTCCTCGCCGCGCTCGGCGACGACGTGGGTCGCGCCGAACGCGCGGGCGATCTCCTGGCGCGGCTCGTGGCGCGACATCGCGATCACCCGCTCGGCGCCCAGCTGGGCGGCGGCGAGCACGCCACTCAGGCCGACGGCGCCGTCGCCGACGACGACGGCGGTGTCGCCCTTCTTGACGCCGGCCGCGACCGCGGCGTGCCACCCGGTGGCCATCACGTCGGTGAGCGCCAGCAGCGAGGGGATCAGGTGCTCGTCGGGCATGCCGTCGGTGGCGACCAGGCTGCCGTCGGCCTGGGTGACGCGGGCGTACTCGCCCTGCCCGCTCTGCGGTGATCCCGACGTTGACGCAGGCCGACTGCATGCCGGCGGCGCAGTGGGCGCACGTGTTGTCGCAGTGGCAGAACGGCACGATCACGAAGTCGCCGACCCGGGTGGTCGACACGGCCGAGCCGACCTCCTCCACGATGCCGACGCACTCGTGACCGATGGTGTTCCCGGCCTTCACCGGGTTCTCACCGCGGTAGGGCCAGAGGTCCGAGCCGCAGATGCAGCCCGCGACCACCTTGACGATGGCGTCGGTCGGCTCCTCGATCACCGGGTCGGGGACCTCCTCGAAACGGATGTCGCCGGGCGCGTGGATCGTCGTTGCTCGCATGATCGCGATCCTGCCACGCGACCCGAAGGCCACGAACCCACCCCTGCGGGGTCGTGACGGGGAGGCCCGGGCGTCGTTGACTGTCGATGTGACCCGCTTCCTCACCGCACTCGTCCTCGCCGTCGCCGCCCTGTCCGTCCCGGCCGCCCCCGCGGCACCGGCCGCAGCCGGCCAGACGCTCGACGTGCTGGTGATCGGCGACTCCTACTCCGCCGGCAACGGCGCCACCGGGACGACGTACGGCCCGGCCGACTGCTACCGCAACACCACGCACTGGAGCGAGAGGTACGCCGCGGGGCTGCGCGCGCAGGGCGTGACGGTCAACCTGGCCAACCACGCCTGCAGCGGCGGTCGTACGCCGGACGTGCACACGCCGCGTGCGATGGACACCCAGACGGGCCGGATCACCCCGACGCCCGCGGGCGTCACCACCACGGACCAGGCCGACGCCCACCTCCGCAGCGCGGACCCGTGCAACACGCAGGACGTTCCCGGCCGAGGAGTTCTGGACCTACCGGGCCACGGCGGTGATCCCCGGGACGATCACCTACGACTGCACGCGCACCCTCCGGCCCCAGGCGGACTTCGTCACCGCCGACACCGACCTCGTCGTCTTCACCATGGGCGGCAACGACGCCGGCTTCAGCACGATCGTCCAGGGCTGCTTCGTCACCCTCACCCGCACCGCGGCGGCCTGCCGCTCCGCCGTCGACACGGCCCGCGCCCGGATCCCGGCCATCAAGCAGGGCCTGCTCGCCGACGTCGCCGCACTGCGCGCCCGCGGCCTGCGCGAGGACGCGAAGATCGTCCAGCTGGGCTACCCCTGGCTCCAGGTCGACAACGGGTTCAGCCTGCCCGACCCGGCGGCCCCGCTCACTCCCTACCCCGCGGGCGACGCCGTACGCAGCCTCATCACCGACGCCACCGCCGAGCTCGCGACGGTCCCGGCCGCCGCCAACGTCGGCCACCCCGGGCAGATGACCTTCGTCGGCGGCGTCACCACGAAGTTCTCCGGCCACGAGCCCGACGCCCAGCTCGACCAACCCGCAGACCTGGATCCACGAGGCGTTCAGCGGCCCCGACACCAACATCTGGTACCACCCCAACGACCTCGGGCAGGTCGCCTACTCCGAGCTCCTGCTCGCCGGCGGCACCTACGGCGCGGGGACGGGCACTCCCCCGACGACGACCCCGACGACTCCGGCTGCGCTGAAGGCGACGCTGCGGGTCCGTCCGACCGAGCGTCGGTTCGAGCGGTCCGAGCCGGTCACCCTCCGCGTCCGGGTCCGCCGCTCGGACGGCACGGCACCCGGCGGGACGACTCGTCGTACGACGCGCGCACCACGCCAAGGTCCTGAAGGCCAAGCGGCTCCGCCCCTCGGCCGACGGCCGGCTGCGACTGCGGATCCGCGGCGTCCGGGGCGGTCGCAGCCGGCTCGTCGTGACCTACCGCGACCGCCTCGCGCCGACGGTCAGGCAGCGCGTCGTGGTGCGGGTCTCACGGTCGTCCTGAGTGGCTTTATCTCATATCTGAGATACCGTGGTCGGCATGGCTGACTACAAGGGTCGTATCGGGAACCTGATCCGCGACGCGCGCAAGCACCGCGGCCTCACCCAGCACCAGCTCGCGGAGCTGCTCGGCACCAGCCAGAGCGCGATCAACCGCATCGAGAAGGGCCACCAGAACCTCTCCCTCGAGATGCTCGCCCGCATCGGCGCGGCCCTCGACTCCGAGATCGTCGCCCTCGGCGCCGGTCCGACGCACCTGCGCGTCGACGGCCCCACCACGCTGTCGGGCTCCATCGACGTGAAGACCTCGAAGAACGCCGGCGTCGCGCTGCTGTGCGCCTCGCTGCTCAACAAGGGGCGTACGACGCTGCGCAAGGTCGCGCGCATCGAGGAGGTCAACCGACTGCTCGAGGTGCTCAACTCCCTCGGCGTCGCGACCCGCTGGGTGGGCGACGAGAACGACCTCGAGATCATCCCGCCCGCCGAGCTCGACCTCTCGCAGATCGACGAGGGCGCCGCCCGCCGCACCCGCTCGGTCATCATGTTCCTCGGCCCGCTGCTGCACCGCGTCGACGAGTTCGAGCTCCCCTACGCCGGTGGCTGCAACCTCGGTGAGCGCACGGTGGAGCCACACATGTCGGCCCTGCGCCCCTTCGGCCTCGAGGTCAAGGCCACCGAGGGCGCCTACCACGCCAGCGTCAACCGCACCATCGAGCCGACGCGCCCGATCGTGCTGACCGAGCGCGGCGACACCGTCACCGAGAACGCGCTGATGGCGGCCGCCCTCCACCCGGGCACCACGATCATCCGCAACGCCTCGTCCAACTACATGGTCCAGGACCTCTGCTTCTACCTGCGCAAGCTCGGCGTGGACGTCGAGGGCGTCGGCACCACGACCCTCACGGTCACCGGCAGGTCGTCGATCGACGTCGACGTCGACTACTCGCCCGTCGGAGGACCCGATCGAGGCGATGTCGCTGCTCGCGGCGGCGATCGTGACGAAGTCCGTCGATCACCATCCGCCGGGTGCCGATCGAGTTCCTCGAGATCGAGCTCGCGACGCTGGAGGAGATGGGCTTCCGCTACGACCGCTCCG
Organism: uncultured Actinomycetota bacterium; assembly: GCA_963795095.1. GTDB lineage: Bacteria > Actinomycetota > Actinomycetes > Propionibacteriales > Nocardioidaceae > Nocardioides. The sequence goes on from CAWCGM010000016.1 coordinate 137,707, forward strand.
AGGAGTACGTCGCCAACAACGGCGAGACCCGGCTGGTCGACATCACCACGCACCCCTCCGACCTGCGGGCGCCGCTCGACAAGATCCACCCGATGCCGTTCCCCGGCCTCAACATCGACAACCTGCCGTTCTTCGCCGTCATCGCCGCGGTCGCGGAGGGGCAGACGCTGCTGCACGACTGGGTCTACGAGAACCGCGCGATCTACCTCACCGAGCTCAACAAGCTCGGCGCCTCGGTCAAGCTGCTCGACCCGCACCGCGTGCTCGTCGAGGGCCCCACGCACTTCTCCGGCGCGGAGATCGTCTGCCCGCCGGCGCTGCGCCCGGCCGTCGTGCTGCTGATCGCGATGCTCGCCTCGAAGGGCCGCAGCGTGCTGCGGTCGACGTACGTCATCCACCGTGGCTACGAGGACCTCGCCGAGCGCCTCAACGAGCTCGGCGCCAACATCGAGACCTTCCGGGACATCTAGTCCGACTCAGCTGAAGAGGGTCTCCACCCAGGCGCGGGAGACCTTGCCGGTGGACGGCGGGGCCGTCATGTCGGCGGTGATCCGCGGCATCGGGGCCGTGTGCTGGCCGGCGTTGCGGTGCCAGTCGGTCTCGGCCTCGATCAGCACGCCGAGGTCGGCGCGCGAGAGGAAGACGCCGTGGCCCTCGGGGCACTGGTGGACGGTGGCCTCACCCAGGTTGCGCTCGTCCATCTCCGCACCGCACCGGGGACACGTCATGCTCTCCATCCCCTGAAGGTACTCCTCAGCCCCATACTTCTCGCGTGAACTCTCCGGGCTACCTCGACTCCCCCCGCCCCCTCGCGTTCGCGCACCGCGGCGGCGCCTACCACCCGGAGATCGAGGGCCTCGAGAACACGATGGCGGCGTTCGCGCACGCGGTCGACCTCGGCTACCGCTACCTCGAGACCGACGTGCACGTCACCAGCGACGGCGTGCTGCTCGCCTTCCACGACACCGTCCTGGACCGCGTCACCGACCGCACCGGCACCATCGCGGAGACGACGTACGCCGAGGTGCAGCAGGCCTCGATCGGCGGCCGCGAGCCGGTGCCGACGCTGGCGGAGCTGTTCGACGCCTTCCCGGACGCGCGGTTCAACATCGACCTCAAGTCGGAGGGCTCGGTCGAGGCGCTCGCCGCCTTCATCGAGGAGCGAGGAGCCTGGGACCGGGTGCTCATCGGGTCGTTCTCGCGGCGCCGGATGGAGCGCCTTCCGGCGGCGTACGGCCGGCCGGGTCGCGACGTCCGCCCACCCGCTCGAGGTGGCCCTCTTCGTCCTCTCCCCCAGCGGCCGGCTGGCGCGGTGGCTGACCCGCGGCCGGCCGCTCGCGCTGCAGGTGCCGCACAAGCAGGGCCGCCTGGTGGTGGTCAGCGCCGGTCTCGTACGCCGCGCGCACGCCGCCGGCGTCCAGGTGCACGTCTGGACCATCGACGACCCAATTGAGATGAACACCCTCCTCGACCGCGGTGTCGACGGCATCATGACCGATCGCACGGACATACTCAGGGACGTGCTCCGCGCTCGCGGACAGTGGAGGGGTGACGCATGAGCCACGTGGATGGCGGGATCGCGAATCTGGCGCCGTTGGAGCAGGCCCGGGAGCAGAAGGCCTGGTACTGGTACGACTGGGCCAACAGCGCCTACGTCACCACGGTCAGCACCGTGCTGTTCGCGCCCTACATCATCGCGATCGCCAAGGAGGCCGCGGTCGACAACCGGATCTCCCTGCTCGGGATCTCGGTCGCGCCGGGCTCGCTGCCGTCGTACCTCGTCACCATCTCCACGATCATCTCCGCGATCGTGCTGCCCCTGATGGGCCCGATCGCCGACCGCACGGCCAACAAGAAGCGCCTCCTGGCGATCTTCGCGTGGCTCGGTGCCCTGTCGGGAGCGCTGATCTTCTTCGCCACCGGCGACAACTGGCAGATCGGCGCGTTCGGCTTCTTCCTCGCGAACATCTTCCTCGGTGCGTCGCTCGTGGTGAACGACTCGATCCTGCCGCTGATCTCCGACGAGGAGAACCGCGACCGGGTGTCGTCGCGCGGCTGGGCATGGGGCTACCTCGGCGGCGGCCTGCTGCTGGCGGTCAACCTCGCGCTGGTCACGATCCTGCCCTTCGGCCTCAGCACCGGGATGGCCGCGCGGATCAGCATGCTGTCGGCCTGCATCTGGTGGGCGGCGTTCACGCTCATCCCCTACTTCAAGCTCAACGACCACGAGCCGATCGCCGCTCGCCGAGAGCGACGGCGGCAACCAGGGCATCTTCGCCGAGAGCTTCGGCCAGCTCGCCAAGACGCTGCGTGAGCTCCCGAAGTACCCCGTGGCGCTCAACTTCCTGTTGGCCTACCTGTTCTTCAACGACGGCATCCAGACCGTCATCGCGTCCGCGTCGACCTACGGCTCCGAGGAGCTCGGCTTCGGCCAGTCGGTGCTGATCGGCACGATCCTGCTCGTGCAGTTCGTCGCCTTCGGCGGTGCGCTCGCCTTCGGTCGGCTGGCCAAGCGGTTCGGCGCCAAGCACACGATCCTCGGTGGCCTGGTGATCTGGATGCTGATCGTGACCGCCGCGCTCTTCCTGCCGGAGGAGGGCCTGGTCCCGTTCCTGCTCCTCGGCGTCGCGATCGGCATCGTGCTGGGCGGCACCCAGGCGCTGGCCCGCTCCTACTTCTCCCTGCTGATCCCGCGCGGCAAGGAAGCCGAGTACTTCAGCTTCTACCACGCGATGGACCGTGGGACGTCGTGGTTCGGGACGCTCGTCTTCGGCCTGGTCTACCAGCTGACCGACTCCTACCGGCCCGCGATCTTCGCGCTGATCATCTTCTTCGTGCTGGGCGGCCTGCTGCTCCTGCGCGTCGACACCGAGCGCGGCATCCGCGACGCCGGGAACGACGTCCCCCGCGTGATCTGACGGTTGTGATCTGAGTCACCCGCTCCGCCTGCCATAACCGCAGGACACTGCACCCCTAGGGGTGCAGTCCCCCTCGCCTGAGCGCACGATCCACGCTCAGCGAATCCCCGGAATGTGGGCGCCCCCGCTACGGTTGAAAGATCACGGAGGCGGGCCGCGCCGTCACGAGCGGCGTCATGGACCACGAGTTCGCCCGTCTCATTCACAACCCGGAACAACAACGGGGTCAGCAATCCAATGGAGGTGGGCACGGTGGCGGAGCGCACACTGCGTGGCGCGAGGCTAGGTGGCCAGAGCTTTGAGGACGAGCGCGGAATCGAGTTCGCAGCTCGTCAGCAGGTCGGCTACCTGTGCAAGCAGGGACACGAGTTCGAGGTGACGATGTCGGTCGAGGCCGACATCCCGGCGGTCTGGGAGTGTCCCCGTTGTGGGGCGGAGGCACTCAGCACGGCGGGCATCCTGCCCGAGGCCAAGGTCGAGAAGCCCGCTCGTACGCACTGGGACATGCTCCTGGAGCGCCGCTCGGAGAAGGAGCTCGAGGACATCCTCAAGGAGCGCCTCGAGCTGTTGCGCGGCGGAGAGATCGGTCCCGCGCACCTGCACCGGGCGAACCGCAAGAAGCGGGTGAGCTGACGACCGAGCCGACCCGGGTCCTCGACCTGGATCAGGCTCAGTCGACCACGTCGCCCCGGACGACCGGGCCCTCGGGCCCGGCTCCGGGGCGTCTGCCATTTCCCGGTCCGGACGGGCCACCGAACGGACCGCCCGACCCAGGCCCGCGCCGAAGCGGGTCCGACGACGAGGCGGCGCTCCACGAACGTGGTGAGGATCCGCCGCGCGACAGGTCGGGTGACGGGCAGGAGCAGCAGGAGCCCGACGAGGTCGAGCACGAACCCGGGGCTCAGCATCAGGGTGCCGGCGATGAGGATCAGCGCGCCGTCGGCGATCTCCCTGGCCGGCATCCGGCCGCCCTGCGAGAGCGTCTCGCAGTGCCTTCCACGCGCGGCCACCCTCACGCTTGATGAGCCAGGCGCCGACCATCGAGTCGAGGATCAGCAGTGCGATGGTCCACCACGGCCCGACGAGCTGGCCGACCTGGAGGATCGCCCAGATCTCCACGAGCGGCACGACCACGAAGGCGAGCACGAGGACGGGACGCACCCACCTGCGTCGGCGGGCCGGCGTGCGCGGTGCTGTGGGGTGGGTCATGGCCGTCCCCGACGCCTGCGGAGCCGCGCGACGTCGCTCCGAGAGGCCCCAGCGGGTGATCAGCTTGAGGGACTCGCTCGCGACCTGTCCGCTCATCTTGGAGTCGCCGCGCACGCGCTCGATGAACTCGATCGGCACCTCGGTGACCCTCATGCCACCGGTGACCGTGCGGTAGGCGAGATCGGTCTGGAACACGTACCCAGTAGACAGCACCGAGGCAAGGTCGATCGCCTCCAGGGTCGTGCGACGGAAGACCCGGAAGCCGGCGGTGGCGTCCTTGACCTTGATCCCGAGCAGCAGCCGGACGTAGAGGTTGCCGCCGCGCGAGAGCGCCAGGCGCTGCAGCGGCCAGTTGACCACCGAGCCGCCCGGCACGTAGCGCGAGCCGATCACCAGGTCGGCGGTGTGGAGGGCGTCGAGGAGGCGGTGCAGCTGCTCGGGCTGGTGGGAGCCGTCGGCGTCCATCTCGCCGATCACGTCGTAGCCGGCCTCGAGCGCGACGGCGAAGCCGTTGAGGTAGGCCGCGCCGAGCCCGGCCTTCTCGGTGCGGTGCACGACCGAGACCGCCGGGTCCTGCGCGGCCATCCGGTCGGCGATCTCTCCGGTGCCGTCGGGGCTGTTGTCGTCGACGACCATCACGTCGACGCCCGGCTGTGCCTCGCGGAGCCGGCCCACGATCCACTCCAGGTTCTCCGACTCGTTGTAGGTCGGGATCACCATGACGACCCGTCCGAGCCCGTCGACACTCACGCTGCGTCACTCCGTTCCGTGCTGGGGGCGACGGTGCGGTCCCTCCGTCGGCGACGACGATAGGTGATCACGACGAGCGCGGTGTGCAGGACCAGGAAGACGAGGACGGCCCGTCCCGGCCAGACGCCGAGCCGGACGGCCGGGGTGATGGTCGTGCTCAGCCCGACCGTCTCGAGCAGCACCTCCTGACCACGGGCCGGCACCGACGCGACGACCTCGCCGTCGGGGCGTACGACGCCCGAGATGCCGTTGACGGCCGCGACGACCACCCAGCGACCGGTCTCCTGCGCCCGCAGCCGGCTGATCTCGAACTGCTGCGCGAGCTGGCCGGTGCGGCTGAACATCGCGTTGCTCGTCTGCACGGTGACCAGCTCCGCACCCCGGGCGACCTGTCCGCTGATGCCGTCGTCGTAGGCCACGTCGAAGCAGATCGCGTCGGCGACCAGGACGTCCGCGACGCGGATCGGCTCGAGGCTGGTGCCGCGGACCATGTCGCGCGGCACCATCGTCAGCTTGCCGTAGGTCGCGGGGATCAGGCTGCCCCGGAACGGGATGTACTCGCCGTAGGGCACCGGGTGGAGCTTGGTGTAGCGGTCGCCGCCGCCCACGCCCGGCTGGTAGACGATCCCCTGGTTGAGCACCTTCGTCTCGTCGAGCGGGTCGCCGGACACCCCGCCGACGATGACCGGCACCCCGATCGCGTCCGTGGCGGCGATGATGCCGGCGTGGACGCCCTCGTCGGTGAAGGGGTCGACGGCGGTGGAGTTCTCCGGCCAGACCACGAAGTCGGGCTGCGGCTGCTCCCCCGCCGCGACGGCGTCCGCCAGCTCCTCGGTGAGGCGCACGTGGTTGGCCGTCACCTCGCGGTGGTGGGCCACGACGTCGAGTCCCGTCCCCGGGACGTCGCCCTGCACGGCAGCGACCGTCGTCGTCCCCGTCTCGTCGAGGTGGAAGGGGACGAGGACCGGAGCGACGGTGACGACCGCCAGGCCCGCCACCACGGCGAGGGACGCGCGTCGCGCGTCGCGCAGGTGCAGCACCACCCAGGCCAGCGACGTACCGGTGAGGGCGACGAGGAGGCTCACGCCCGTCACCCCGATCCACGGCAGCGCGTCCGCCCACGGCGTGCCCGCGGTGGCGAAGGCGAGGCGGCCGAAGGGCATCCCGCTGAAGGGGAAGCCGCTGCGCCAGACCTCGATGCCGACCCACCACAGGGCCGTCCAGACCGGCCACGCGCGGAGCCGGGTGGCCCACGCGAGCCCGATCCCGAGCGGCACGAAGAACGACGCCTCGAGCGCGCACATCGCGATCCAGGCGTCGGTGCCGACCGAGCGCATCCAGACCATCACGGCGTAGGAGAAGGTGATGCCGAAGAGCAGGGTCGGGAGCCAGGCCCGGCCCGGCCCGAGGCCGCGCACCGAGAGGACCAGCGCCGCGATCGCGGGCGGCATCAGCCACGCGAACCCGACGGGCTCGAAGGCCGCCGCCAGCACGAGTCCGCCGACGAGGGCGACGAGGCAGCGGAGCGGCACGTCCCAGACCGTAGCCGACGGTCGACGGCTGCGACCAGGTGCCTGCAGGGTGCGGGAGGAGCGCCGCGGCTTCGGACCGACGCGCGACCACCTGGCTGGTGATCACGCGAAGTTGTCTACGGCCGCGTGGCTCCTCCCGCATCCGGCTCCCGCGGGGCGCGCTCGACCCGAAGCCGGACGATGGGCATCGCTGGCTTCGCGTACCCCACGTCTGACCTCCCACTGCCGAAGGCGCCACCCACGAGCTGCACAGGCGGACCACGGAACGATCCCTCCCGGCGACGATGCTGTCAACACGCCCCTGACCTGCGACGACGCGCGAAACCGCAGGTCAGCGCGTCGCGCCCGGGACCGGATTGTTTCGTTCAAATCTGGCCCGGATCGGCGTGTCGCCGAGGACACGCCGAGCCGGTGTGCATCAGCGCGGTGAGCGGTCTAGGACGACGGCGGTACGACGACCGTGCCGGTCGCCGTGGTCGCCACGACGGGCGGGTCGAGGACCTCCGCCGCGCCCGGAGCGGCGTCGGTCGGAGCGCCCCGGCCGACGACGTGGACGGCGAAGTCCATCACCCGGCTCCGGGTGCCCTCCTTGACCAGGGTCGCGGTGATCTCGAGGACGTCGCCGGCCCGCACGGGCGCCCTGAACTGGACGTCGGAGTAGGACGCGAACAGCCCCTCGTCGCCGTCGAGGACGATGCACATCTCGGTGGCGACGTCGCCGAAGAGGCCGAGGCTGTAGGCGCCGTCGACCAGGTTGCCGGCGTAGTGCGCGTGGGAGTAGGGCACGTAGCGGCGGTGGGTCACCACGGTGCCGACCCGGGTCGCCGCCGGTCTCGTTGCTCATGACGCCTTCTCCTCGTGTTCGGGCGCGGTCCGGTGAGCCGGTGGACGATGAAGGACGCGACCTCGCCCGGCGTCGTACCCCTGGTGAAGACGCGGTCGACGCCGAGCTCGCCGGCCATGGTCTCGTCGAAGCGGGGTCCGCCGACGACGAGCAGCGGCCGCTTGGCGGCGGGGTAGGCCTCGCGGAACGCCGCCGACATCTCGCGGGTGTTGAGCAGGTGGGCGTCGCGCTGGGTGACGACCTGGGAGACGAGGACGGCGTCGGCCTTCTCCTCGCGCGCGGCCTCGACGAGCTCCGGCACGGACACCTGGGCGCCGAGGTTCACGACCTTGAGCTCGCGGTAGTACTCCAGGCCCTTCTCGCCGGCGAAGCCCTTGATGTTGAGGATCGCGTCGATGCCGACGGTGTGGGCGTCGGTGCCGATGCACCCGCCCACGACGACCAGCCGGCGGCGCATCGAGCGCTTGATCGCGGCGTTGGCCTCCTTGGGCGTGAGCAGCGGGTAGTCGCGCTCGACGACCTCGACGGTGCTGGGGTCGACGAGGTGGTTGACCCGGCCGTAGACGACGAAGAAGGTGAAGCCCTCCCCCATCGGCTTGGCGTGCACGACGAGCGCGGGGTCCATGCCCATCTTGTTGGCGAGCTGCACCGCGGCGCCCTCGGCGACCTTGGAGTGCGCGATCGGCAGGGTGAAGGACAGCTGCACCATGCCGTCGCCGGTGGTGTCGCCGTACGGGCGGATGAGGCCGGTGCTCATGTGGCCTCCAGGATCTCGGTCGCCGGGTTGTAGTAGTCGGCGGCCTTCTTCGCGACCCCGTCGAGGCCGCGGCCCTTGTCGGCCGGCCGCTTCATCAGGCCGAAGGTGCCGTCGGCGATCGCGGAGAGCAGCGGCGGCTGGCCCGCGACGCTGCGGTCGGCCTTGATCTCCTCGATGCAGGTCGACGGCCAGGCCCAGCACCTCGCGGGCGCGGCTGGCGATGAAGCCGTCGGGAGACGGGTGGAAGTCCTCGTGGAGGTTGCCGGCGGCGTTCATGACGTAGCGGACGTTCTGCAGGGCGAGGTCGCGGTCGGAGATCCACGGGGTCACGACGGCCTCGGTCATCATCCCGACGAGCAGGATGCCCTGCCCGGTCATCGCGCCGACGAGGTTGAAGAACCCGTCGAGGAGGTAGCCCTTGAAGATGTCGCCGGTCATGTGGCGCGTCGGCGGCATCCACTTGAGCGGCGCGTCGGGGAAGAGCTCGCGGGCGAGCATCGCGTGGGCGAGCTCGAGGCGGAACGAGTCGGGCACCTCGGGGTCGATCTCGAACGCGTGGCCCAGGCCGAGCTGCCAGTCCTCGAGGCCGGCCTCCTTGGCGAAGTACTCGTTGAGCAGCTGGCTCGTCGTCACCGTGTGCGCGGCCTCGACGGCGTCGGCGGTGGTGAGGTAGTTGTCCTCGCCGGTGTTGATGATGATGCCGGCGCGGGCGTGGACCTGGCGGCTGAAGCGCTGGTCGACGAAGGTGCGGATCGGGTTGATGTCGCGGAAGAGGATCCCGTACATCGAGTCGTTGAGCATCATGTCGAGCCGCTCGAGGCCGGCCAGCGCCGCGATCTCCGGCATGCAGAGGCCCGGAGGCGTAGTTGGTGAGCCGGACGTAGCGACCGAGCTCGCGCGACGTCTCGTCGAGGGCGGCGCGCATCAGGCGGAAGTTCTCCTGGGTGGCGTAGGTGCCGGCGAAGCCCTCGCGGGTCGCGCCCTCGGGCACGAAGTCGAGCAGCGACTGGCCGGTCGAGCGGATCACCGCGATGACGTCGGCGCCCTCGCGGGCCGCGGCCTGGGCCTGCGGGATGTCCTCCATGATGTCGCCGGTGGCGACGATGAGGTAGATCCACGGCTTGCTGGGCGCGTCGCCGACCTTGGCGATCATCTTCTCGCGGGCGGCGCGCTGGCGGTCGATCTGCTTGATGCCGGCGGCGACCGCCTTGCGCGAGGCGGCGCGGGCGCGCGTCGCGTCCTTGCCCTCCGGGATCCGGAAGGTGACCGAGCCGGCGGCCGCCTTCTGGGCCAGGGTCAGCAGGTCGTCGCCCTCGCCGCGCAGCAGGGCGTCCCAGACCGGGAGGCTGACGCCGTGCTCGAGCCCGACGTCGGCGCGTACGACGTCGGCGAGCCGGTTGACCCACGGCGTGCCGTCGGGGTCCGCACCGCCCAGGCCGGCCAGGCGCAGCGTGGCCCGCTCGACGCTGACGGTGGTGTGCTGCGTCGCGAGGTCGACGATCGGCTTGCCGACCTGGCGGGCGAGCGTGCGCGCCCTGCGGACGTCGGCCCGGTCGATGCCGAGCTGGCTGGTCCTCTTCTTCGTGAGCGCCATCAGAGCCTCCGCTCGAAGAGTCCGCGGACGCCGGCGTCGGCACGCAGCAGCTCCATGGCGTAGGCCGCGTGGCCGGGGACGTAGCCGTTGCCGACGAGCATCCGCACGTCGGCGGCCAGGCCCTCGGCGCCGAGCGCGGCGGCGCTGAAGCTGGTGGCCATCGAGAAGAAGATGACGGTGCCGCCCTCGGCCGTGGCGAGGATCGCGCCGCCCTCGCAGCCGGGGACGTCGACGCAGACGACCGTCACGTCGGCCGGGCCTCCGGCCTCGGTCACCGCGTCGCGCAGGGCGATCGGGTCGCGGGCGTCGGCGATCGCGACGACGTCGGCGATGCCCGCCCCGGTGAGGAGCTCGTGCTCACCGGCGTGCGGGACGACGCCGATCGTGCGGCCCGCGCCCGCCGCACGCGCGGCGGCCAGGCTGAGGGAGCCGGACTTGCCCGCTCCGCCGATGACCGCGACGACCGGCGTCTGTCCGCGGTCGACGTACTCCCCCACGACGCGGGCGGTGAGCGCCGGTGCGCCGCAGACGTCCATCACGCTGAGCGACAGGGCGGGGTCGAGGTCGTCGGGGATGACGGCGGCGATCGAGCGGCCGAAGAGCACGGCGTAGCCGTCGCACGGCACCTGCTCGCTGCGGCCGTCCCAGCCGGCGAGGCCGTCCTCGATGACCAGCGGGGTGAGGGTGAGGCTGACGAGGGTGGCGACCCTGTCGCCCACCGCCAGGCCGAGGGGCGACTCCGGGCCGACCTCCTCGACGGTGCCGACGAGCATGCCGCCGGAGCCGGTGACGGGGTTCTGCATCTTGCCGCGGGTGGCGACGATGTCGAGCACCTCGGCGCGGACGGCGTCACCGTCGGTCTCGCCGTACTTCGTGTGGGCGCGCTCGAGCTGGCGGAAGGACGCGGCGTCGAGGTTGAGCCGCTCGACGCGCACCCGGACCTCGTCGGGCCACAGCTCGGCGCGGGTGTCGAGTCGCTGGGCGGCCTGCGGGAGCACGACGCCGTCGTCGAGGACGCGGTGCAGGCCGGTGGGATCGCCGGTGCGGATGCCCGTCGACGCGTTCATAACAGGTAGTCCTTCTCGTCAAGCACCAGGTGAACAGCAAATCTTGCGGCGCGGCATTGGACTGGCCGCAGGAACTCCGCGTAGCATTCCAGATGTGTCGCCGCACACACAACCGGCGCGCCGTCATGCCCTTGCAAGGAGACCCCATGAGCATCGAGACCGCCACCCAGCTGGACGGCGCACTCTCCACCGGACAGCCCTACCCCTACCAGCGGGTCGAGCTCGTCGAGCCCGACTGGAGGCGCTTCCCGGGCTGGAAGGACGTCACCGCCGAGGAGTGGGCCTCGGTCCAGTGGCAGCGCGCCCACTGCATCAAGAACGTCAAGCAGCTGCGCGAGCTGATGGGTGACCTCCTCGACGAGCGGTTCTACGCCGACCTCGAGCGCGACCAGGCCGAGCGGGCCACCATGTCGATGCTCGTGCCGCCGCAGATGATGAACACGATGGCGCCGACCGTCGAGCCGCACGGGCCGGGCTCGCTCACCGACGACTTCTACGTCGACCCGATCCGCCACTACATGATCCCGGTGTTCTCGGACCGCCGCACCGACTGGTCCTCGCACCCGCACGCCGCGCGCGACTCGCTCCACGAGCACGACATGTGGGCGACCGAGGGGCTGACCCACCGCTACCCGACGAAGGTGCTCGCCGAGCTCCTGCCGACCTGCCCGCAGTACTGCGGCCACTGCACGCGGATGGACCTCGTCGGCAACTCGACGCCGGTGATCGAGAAGCTGAAGTTCGGCGGCAAGCCCAACGACCGCATCGGCGACATGCTCGACTACCTCCGTCGTACGCCGTCGGTGCGCGACGTCGTGGTCTCCGGCGGCGACGTGGCCAACATGCCGTGGCCGCGCCTCGAGGCCTTCCTCACCGAGGTGATGGAGATCGAGAACATCCGCGACATCCGGCTCGCGACCAAGGCGCTCATCGGCCTGCCGCAGCACTGGCTGCAGCCCGACGTCGTCGAGGGCGTCAACCGCGTCGCCACGATCGCCCGCTCGCGCGGCGTCTCGCTCGCGATGCACACCCACACCAACCACGCGAACTCCGTGACGCCGATCGTCGCCGAGGCGACCCGGGCGATGCTCGACGCCGGCCTGCGCGACGTACGCAACCAGGGAGTGCTGCTCGACGGCGTCAACGCCGACCCGCACGCCCTGCTCGACCTGTGCTTCCGCCTGCTCGACGGCGCGCAGATCATGCCCTACTACTTCTACATGTGCGACATGATCCCGTTCTCGGAGCACTGGCGGGTCTCGGTCGCCGACGCGCAGCGGCTGCAGCACCACATCATGGGCTACCTGCCCGGGCTTCGCGACGCCGCGCATCGTGTGCGACGTGCCGTTCGTCGGCAAGCGCTGGGTGCACCAGCTCGCCGACTACGACACCGAGCGCGGCATCTCCTACTGGACGAAGAACTACCGCACGTCCATCGAGGCCACCGACGACGAGGCCCTCTCGCGCTACTACGAGTACTACGACCCGATCCACACCCTCCCCGCGGCCGGCCAGCAGTGGTGGGAGCAGCACGGCCGCCTCGACGAGGCCTCGCTGAAGGCCGCCGAGATGGCCGAGGCCTCGCGGCGTACCGCCGCCCTCCAGGCCTACTGAGGTCGTCTCTTCAGTTGGAGTCCCCGCTCAGGCGGGGACTCCTGACACTGTCGGGCCGTTGCAACGCCCTGCCAAGTGTCAGACTCGACCCCTCGACAAGTACGGGCCACCGGCTGTCCACAGGCGCAGTCGCTCCGGTGTCCACAGGCGTCCGTCCGCGGTCGCGTGTCACCAGGAGGCCACGCCGCTCGCACGTTCCGGATCGCACCGTCGACGACGTGACATGCGAGCGCCGACGCGAGCTCGATGCGCAGCACAGGGTGTCGCTGCACGGACCGCGACGATCCGCGCACCAGGCGATCGCCGGGTGCTGGTCAGAAGCGTGCGCGTACGGCGCGTACGTCGACGGCCGACGTCTTCGGCGACCTGGCTGACGCCGGGCTGAGCGACACCGGGTCGCGATCGCGCGCGGTGCTGCCGGACGGCAGCACCCGAGCTCGCGTGACCTCACCCACCAGTCGCGCTGGCCGAGCACGACGTTCCGCTGTGGGACATGCGACCTCGATCGACGTCGCACCTGACGCGGACCGACGGCGGGCCGGACGTCGCGAGGCCGGCATCGTCCACCATCCGGCGCGCCTGGAGCAGGCGCGATCACGGTGCCGCAACGGCGTACCGGTCGTCGAGCCGGCCCGCGCCGCGGTCGAGGTCGTCGACAGCGCACCGGACGCGGAGCTCGGCCTGGTCGTGCTCGAACGCGTTGCTGCACCGCGGCCTCGACGACGCATCGACGGAGGTGAGGGCGCGTCGCGGCCGAGACGCAGCACTGGCCCGACAGCCTGGCGCACGCGACTCGCCTGCGGTCTCGCCGACGCCGGATCGCCGAGCATCGCCGAGAGCCGGACGCTGCCACCTGCTTCTACGCGCAGCGCATCCCGCGCCCCGAGCCCCAGGTCGAGGTCCACGACGCGCGCGGCAAGCTGCTCGGCATCGTCGACTTCCTGTGGCGCGACCTGGGCGTCTTCCTCGAGTTCGACGGCAAGATCAAGTACGAGCAGTACCGTCGCGCCGGGCGAGTCGCTCGCCGACTACCTCATGCGCGAGAAGCGGCGCGAGGAGCGGATCTGCGAGGTGACCGGGTGGATTGCATCCGCATCACGTGGGCCGACCTCGAGCGCCCGTCGTCGCTCGCGCGCCGGATCCGGCAGGCGCTGGCGAGTCGAGCCGCCGAGGTCGAAGCCGACTGCTGATCGTCTGAACCTGGAGGGCGAGTCGGACACTTGTCGGCCGTTGCAACGGCCTACAGGTGCAGGAGTCCCCGCTCATGCGGGGACTCATGCAGACAGCAGCCGGCTACTCCACCGGGCGGTTCTCGTAGGGCGTCGAGAGCACGATGGTGGTCCGGGTCGAGACACCGGCGGCACCCCGGATCCGGGCGAGCAGGTCCTCGAGGTCGCGGGGGGTGGCGACGCGGATCTTGAGGATGTAGGACTCGTCGCCCGCCACCGACCAGCAGGACTCGATCTCCGGGATGCTCCGCAGCCGGTCGGGGTAGTCGTCGGGCTGCGAGGGATCGATCGGCGTGATCGAGATGAAGGCCGTCAGGGGACGGCCGAGCTGGTCGTGGTCGACGGTGGCGCCGTAGCCGGTGATCAGGCCGCGCTGCTCGAGCCGCTTGACCCGCTGGTGCACCGCCGAGGTGGACAGGTCGGTCGCCTTGCCGAGGTCGGTGTAGGACATCCGGCCGTCGACCGCCAGCAGGGACAGGATCTGCCGGTCCTTGGACTCGACCTCGGAAGCACTCACCGCGCCAGACTAGTGCGAGCCCGACAGCGCCTCCACCAGGCGCACGGCAGACGAACCGAGGTCCCACTTCTCGTCCAGGGCCATGACCGCGTCGTGGTCGGCGGGCGTCCGCGGCCGGGTGGTGTCCGGCGAGCCGAGGTCCAGGTCGCGGCGTACGGCGACCACCTCGGGCGCGACGTCGAGGTAGTCGAGCGCCTCCTTGATCTTCCCGCGCGGACCGGGCCCCATGTCGGAGTCGGGATCGCTGGCGGCGGCGACCACCGCGTCGATCGTCCCGAACCGGTTGAGCAGGGTCGCGGCGGTCTTGTCCCCCACGCCGGCCACGCCGGGCAGGCCGTCGGAGGCGTCGCCGCGCAGCGTCGCGAGGTCGGCGTACTGGCGCGCGTCGACGCCGTACTTGTTGCGCACCCAGGCGTTGTCGACGCGCTCGTGCTTGCTGACGCCGCGGGCGACGTAGAGCACCCGCACCTCGGCCTCGTCGTCGACGAGCTGGAACAGGTCGCGGTCGCCGGTGACGATGTCGACGGGCATCCCGGCGCCGGTGGCCAGCGTGCCGATCACGTCGTCGGCCTCCATCTCGGGGTGGCCGACGACGGTGATGCCGTAGGCCGCCAGCACGGACAGGATGATCGGGATCTGGGTCTCGAGGGGGTCCGGCACCTCCTCGATGTCGGGCGTCGAGCCCGGCCGCGCGGCGACGACGCGGTGGGACTTGTAGGACGGGATCAGGTCGACGCGCCACTGCGGGCGCCAGTCGTCGTCCCAGCAGCACACGAGGTGGCTCGGGTCGTACTCCCCCACGAGCCGGCTGATGAAGTCCATCAGCCCGCGCACCGCGTTGACCGGGGTGCCGTCGGGCGCCCTCATCGAGTCGGGCACGCCGAAGAACGCACGGAAGTAGAGCGAGGCGGTGTCGAGCAGCATCAGGCGGCAGATGGAGCGGTCACGTCAGGGAGCCTGCGACAGCGCGGCCTCTCACTCCGCCAGGACGCTGTAGGCGATCACGCCACGCTTCAGCGACTTCGCCGCGGCGCGCGCGGTCGCGCGGAGCGGCCGGTCGCCGGCCGCGTCGGCGACCTGGCCGCAGAGGTCGAGCAGCTGCTTCATCCAGCGCACGAAGTCTCCGGCCGACAGCCCGGTCACCCTCAGCACGTCGTCGAGGTCGTCGCCCTCGGCCCAGCGCCACGCCGCCCACGCGAAGCCCATGTCGGGCTCGCGGAGGAAGTCGAGCTTGTGGTCGCGCTCGAGGGCGTCGAGCTGCGCCCACACGCGGACGAGCTCGGCGAGCACCGGCCGCACCTGGCCACCGGGCATCTTGGGCGACGACGCGTCGTCAGCGCGCCTGGCCTCGAAGACGAGCGCCGAGAGGACGGCGGCGAGCTCCGAGGACGTGAGGTCCTCGAACAGCCCGGCCCGGATCGCCTCGGCCGCGACGAGGTCCATGTCGGTGTAGATGCGCCGCAGGTGCGACCCCTCCTCGGTGACCTTGTCGCCGTCGAGGTAGCCGAGCGCGGTCAGCACGTCGCAGACCCGGTCGAAGGTGCGCGCCACGGTGTTGGTGCGCGTCTCGACGCGGCGCTTGAGGGTCTCGGTGTCGCGCTCGAGCTTGAAGTAGCGCTCGGCCCACCGCGCGTGGTCCTCGCGCTCGGGGCACTGGTGGCAGGGGTGCGCCTTGAGGTCGGCGCGCAGCCGCCCGATCTCGCGGTCGGCCGACGTGTCGCCGAAGGAGTCCTGCTTCGTACGCCGCGGGGCCGGGGCGTCGTCGTCGCGGGCCTTGGCGCGCAGCTGGGTCGCGAGGTCGCGCCGCATGGCCGGGTTGCGGCCGTTGAAGCTCTTCGGGATCCGCATCCGCCCGATCGCCTCGACCGGGACCGGGAAGTCCATCGCCGCCAGCCGTCGGGCCTGGCGGTCCGCCGTCACGACGTAGGGGCGCGGTTCGTCCCCGGAGGGACCCGGGTCGATGACGACAGCGAGGCCGCTGAACTTGCCGGCCGGGACCTTGATGACGTCACCCGGCCGCAGCCGACCCAGCGACGCCACGGCCTCGGCCCGTCGGTCCTGGCGGCGGTCGCGGGCCGCACCCTTCTCGAGGTCGGTGATCTTGCGGCGCATGGCGGCGTACTCCATGAAGTCGCCGACGTGGCAGTGCGCCGCGTCCCGGTAGCCCTCGAGCGCCTCCTCCGCCTTGTGCACCTGGCGGGCGAGGCCGACGACGGCCTTGTCGGCCTGGTACTGCGCGAACGACTGCTCCAGCAGCTCGCGCGAGCGCGCGCGGCCGAACTGGTGCACGAGGTTGACCGCCATGTTGTAGGACGGTCGGAACGACGAGCGGAGCGGATACGTACGTGTCGAGGCCAGGCCGGCGACCTCGCGGGGGTTCATCCCGGGCTGGTAGAGCACGACGCCGTGGCCCTCGATGTCGAGGCCGCGACGACCGGCGCGACCGGTGAGCTGGGTGTACTCCCCCGGCGTCAGGTCGGCGTGCGTCTCGCCGTTCCACTTCGACAGCTTCTCGATGACCACCGTGCGGGCGGGCATGTTGATGCCGAGGGCGAGGGTCTCGGTCGCGAAGACGACCTTGACCATCCCCTCCTGGAACAGCTCCTCCACCACGTGCTTGAAGGCGGGCAGGATGCCGGCGTGGTGCGCCGCGATGCCGCGCGTCAGGCCGTCGAGGAACTCGTGGTAGCCGAGGACCTGGAGGTCCTCCTCGGGCAGGGTGCGCGAGGCCTCCTCGACGCGCGCGAAGATCTCGTCCCGCTCGGCGGCGGTCGTCAGCCGGACGTTGGCCTGCACGAGCTGGCTGACGGCGGCGTCGCACCCGGCCCGGCTGAAGATGAACATGATCGCGGGCAGCAGGCCCTCGCGGTCGAGCCGCTCGACGACCTCGACCCGGCTCGGGATCCACACCCTGCGACCGTTGCCGACCGAGCGCGGGTTCTTCGACGAGCCCGGCTTGCCCTTGCGCGGTGACTTGCGGTCGCGCATCAGCCGGGTGCTGGCCCAGTCGTCGCGGGCGATCCGGGTGAGCTCGTCGTTGACCGGGGCGCCCTCCTTCACGAAGCCCGCACTCGCGTCGACGTCGGAGGACGCGAACAGGTCGAGCAGGCGGCGGCCGACCATGACGTGCTGGAACAGCGGGACCGGGCGCTTCTCCTCGAGGATCGTGGTGGTCTCGCCCCGGACGGTCGCCAGCCACTCGCCGAACTCCTCGGCGTTGGAGACCGTCGCCGACAGCGACACCAGCGTCACCGACTCGGGGAGGTGGATGATGACCTCCTCCCAGACCGCGCCGCGCATCCGGTCGGCGAGGTAGTGCACCTCGTCCATCACGACGTAGCCGAGCCCGAGCAGCGTCCGCGAGCTGGCGTAGAGCATGTTGCGCAGCACCTCGGTGGTCATCACGACCACCGGCGCCTCGCCGTTGACGACGTTGTCGCCGGTGAGCAGGCCGACGTTGTCCGCGCCGTAGCGCTTCACCAGGTCGTGGTACTTCTGGTTCGACAGCGCCTTGATCGGCGTCGTGTAGAACGCCTTGCGCCCGGTCTGCAGCGCGAGGTGGATCGCGAACTCGCCGACGATCGTCTTGCCCGAGCCGGTCGGCGCGGCGACGAGCACGCCGCGGCCCTCCTCGATCTCCTGGCACGCGCGCACCTGGAAGTCGTCGAGCTCGAAGCCGTAGAGGCCGGAGAACTCCTTGAGCATCGGGTAGGGCTTCTCCCGCCGGAACGCGGCATAGCGCTCGGCCGGCGTCGGCTCGTCGTCGTTCATGGGCGTGCTCATGCGATCACCTCCAGTGCGCCGGGGTCGCACGTCACGGTGAGGGGCAGCGGGCCGAAGCGCTCGCCGTCGGCGTACGACACGATGCCGGGCGCCGCGACGGTGACCGAGCGCACCCGCCGGTGGACGTACTCGGCGACGCCGCCGATCTTGCCGGTGAACAGACGGGGATAGGAACGCACCAGCTTGGGCTTGCTCATCCGGGTGATCACCACGACGTCGAGGAGGCCGTCGTCGAGCAGGGCCCCCTCGGTGATCCGCAGGCCGCCGCCGAACGACGGACCGTTGCCGACGGCGACGAGCATCGCCTCGTGCTCGACCGTCTCGACCCCTCCCGCCGTCGAGCTGGAGGACGTAGGGCAGCGGCCGGAAGGTGCGCAGCTCGGCGAGCGTGGCGAGGTTGTAGCGCATCTGCCCCCTGGGCCAGGTCATCGCGTTGGCGCGCTCGTTGACGATCGCGTCGAAGCCCGCGGCCAGCACGGTGACGAACCAGCGGTCGCCGCTGCGGGCCAGGTCGATGGTGCGCCGTCGCGAGGCGATCACGCGGTCGGCCGCCGCCACCGGGTCGGTGCGCGGGAGGCCGAGGTAGCGGGCGACGTCGTTGCCCGTGCCGCTGGGGATCAGGCCGAGGGGTACGCCGGTGCCGGCGACCGCCTGCACGCCGAGGTGCACGAGACCGTCGCCTCCGCAGAGCACGAGCGCCTCGACACCGTCGGCGACACAGCCGCGGGCGAGGTCGAGCGCCTCGTCGCCGTCGCGGCCCTGGAGGTTGCGCACCACGAACCCGCTCTCCCGCAGCCGGGCCAGGGCCACGTCGCGGTTGCGCGCACCCTTCCCCTTGCCGGACGTCGGATTGGTCAACAGGGCGATCTCGCGACCCCGGACGGAGCCGTCCGAGCGTGACGGGTCGAGCATGAGCGCGACCCTATCCCCCAGTCCTAGCTGGTCAGGCGCAGCAACGCGGCGTAGCGCTCGGCCCGTGCGCCGACGGCTCGGGCGAGCCGGCCGAGGGCGTCCAGGACGAGGTCCGGACCGAAGCCCGTGCCGGGCACCGCGAGCACCATCCGGGGGCCGTCAGCGCTGCCGAGGCTGCCGATCACGACCTGTCCGTGGCGCCAGGCCTGGTGCACCCGCAGGCGTGTCGCGTCGTCGACCACCGGCTCCGGGTAGGCCTCGTCGACCGCGAGGAGGTCGCACACGACCTCGCGCGGGTCGCCTGCCTCGCCCGCGTCGTCACCGGTGGTCAACCGGCCGCGCACGTGGTGCCCGGTGCGGAGGCCGGCGTCGGCGCGCCACACGACGTCGCTGCGTGCCGAGCCACTCGGGCAGGTCGAACGGATCGATGTCGGTGATCGCGGCCTGCATGCGTCCCACCCTGTCAGAGGCGGCCGCGCCCGTCAGAGCGGGGAGAGGTCGTCAGGACCGAGCCCGGCGTTGGGCGCCCGGCTGGCGCGCCGGCGGTCGTTGATCCGGGCGATCGCCTCGGAGGCGAAGAAGAGCAGCACCATCGGCACGGCCATCAGGGTCATCGTGAACGGGTCGGCCGACGGCGTCGCGACGGCTGCGAAGACGAAGGTGCCGATGATGATCCAGGGCCGGTAGGCCTTGAGCGAGGCGCCCTTCACCACGCCGGCGAAGTTGAGCAGGACCACGAACACCGGGATGTTGAACGACAGCCCGAACACGAAGAGCGTGCGGGTGAAGAACTGCAGGTAGTCGTTGAAGTCGATCAGGTTGGTCACGTTGTCGGGGTTGAAGCCGATCAGCACCTTGAGCGCCACCGGCAGCGTCACGTAGCCCAGGACGACCCCTCCGAGGAAGAGGGGGCCGGCGACGCCCGCGAAGATCCGGCTCATCTTGCGCTCCTGCGCGTAGAGCCCGGGCAGCACGAAGGCCCAGATCTGGTAGAGCCAGTAGGGCGCGGTCACGATCGCCGAGGTGAAGCCGCACAGGGTGAGCCACAGCAGCAGGCCGGCGCCGGCGCCGCTCGTGGTCGCCTCGGTCTTCCCGTCCGGGAGCTGCTTCTGCGCCTCCAGGTAGGGGCCGTAGACCAGGTCGAGCAGGAAGTGACGGAACACCAGCGCCACGGTGAGCACCACGACGAAGACCAGCAGGCACCGCATCAGGCGCGCGCGGAACTCGCGGAAGTGGTCGGAGAGCGCCATCCGCCCGTCCGGGCCGACAGGATGCTGGGGTCCGCCGCGGAACAGGCCGGCGAGGCCGGCGATTCTCACCCGGGTCAGGCGGTGGTGTCGTCGCGCCGCTCGCGGACCACGTCACCGGTGGCGTCCGGGCGGGTCTCGGGGTGGGCGTCGAGGTTGCGGGCCTCGAGCTCGCGGGCCTCGATCTCGCGCTGCTCCGGCGTCGCCTTCGGGTCGGGACCGGTCCCGTCCTTGTCGTCGTCGCGCAGGTCCTTGGTCTCGGTCTTGAAGATCCGCAGCGCCTGGCCCGAGGAGCGGGCGAGGTCGGGCAGCTTGGCGGCACCGAACACGAGGACGACGATCGCGAGGATCACCAGCCACTCCAGCCCCTGGGGCATACCGACCAGTGGGTTGATCATGAGGTCTCTCCAAGCGTGGGATGGCGGAATGTGGGCCCTGCTGTGTGCGTCATGAGTCTACGCCGTCGACCTGATAGAGGCTGAGGGTTGCCCGAGCCGTGGCTGTGAACGCGTCGGCGTAGTCGTCGGGGGCGAGCAGGGTCGCGTGCGGCGCGAGCCGCAGCAGGAGCGTACGCACCCACTGCTCGCTGGCGACCTCGAGGTCGACGTCGACCGTGCCGTCGGGGCCGGGGCGCTGGTCGGTCACCTGGTAGTACTCGGTCACCCACCGCGCCGGCGGGGCGAGGCGCAGCGTGACGGTGCGGGTCTCGGAGTCGGTGAACCAGCCACCGGTGAGGTCACGGGCGCGGGCACCGGGGTCGGCGACCGCCGACTCGAGCTCGGTCGCGGCGACGATGCGGTCGACCCGGAACGCCCGGTCGCCCTGGGCGGTGTGGCACCACGCGTCGAGGTAGAGCAGGTCCTCGACCCGGGCGAGTCCTCGCGGGTCGACGACCCGGCGGGACTCCTCGTCGCGCGACGGCACGTGGTAGGTGATCTCGGCCTGGTGGCCGTGCGCGATGGCGGACTCCAGGACGGGTACGACGGCGCTCGCCTCCAGCGCGGTCGGGTCGACGTGCAGCTTGAGCAGCCCCTCGCCGTCCTGCCCGGCCGCCTCCTCGAGCTTGGCCAGCGTCCGCTCGATGACGTCGCGGGCCTCCTCGGGCGCCGCCTCGACCATCGTCCGCAGCGCCACGACCAGCGAGGTCGCCTCCGCGGGCGAGAAGCGCACGGGGCGGGCGAGGTAGTCGGCGTTGTCGACCCGGATGATCCGGTCGCCCTCGAGCGCCTCGAGGTCGACCTCGATCAGGTCGCCCGGGAGCCCCGGCGAGACGCCGGTCATGAAGAGCAGCCGCAGGTCGCGCTCGATCTGGTCGGCGTCGGTGCCGAAGTGTGCGGCCGCGTCGTCGAGGCGCACCTCTCCCCGGGCGAGCAGGTAGGGCACCAGCGCGAGGAGGCGCGCGACCTGGTCGGGAGCGGTGTCGGCGGGCTGCGTCGTCATCGGGCACTCCCCTCGCCGTCCGGGCCCACGCCGGCCACGGCACGCAGCCGCGCGACCACCTCGTCGCGCAGCGCGTCCGGTCCCTCGACGACGACGTCGGTGCCGTGGGTCAGCACCTCGTCGGACAGCTCGTGCACCGGACCTGTCACCACGACGGCGTCCCAGCCCGGCTCGCTCGTGCGGCTCGACCGACTCGGCCCGTCGCCGCAGTGCCACGCCGGTCCCCTGGCGGACCCGCAGCTCGGCCCGCACCGACGGGAACGACGGTGACAGGCGGCGAGCCACGGCGCGTACGTCGGTGCCGGGCGGCACGTCGTAGGCACCGGACTTGCCGCTCGCCCGCACCGGGCCCACGATCCGCGAGAGCCGGAAGACGCGCTCGGCGCCGCGGTCGACGTCGAAGCCGACGACGTACCAGCGACCCGAGGAGCGGGCCAGGCCCCACGGCTGGACGCGCCGCGTGGTCGGCTCGGACTCGCTGGCGCGCTGGTAGGGGAAGCTGACCTGGCGACGCTTGCCGACCGCGTCCCACAGCGGCTCGAAGGCCGGCTCGTCGGCGGTGATGGCCGGCGCGACGACCTCGAGCCGGGCGGGGTCGATCTCGACGCCCTGCCCCTTGAGCTTGGCGCAGCGCGCGAGCCGTCGCCTTGGCGAGCGTCGCCTGCTGCCACACCTTCGCGGCCAGGCCGAGCACCGCGGCCTCGTCGGACTCGAAGCGGATCTCGGGCAGCGAGGTCTGCTCGGTGGGGATGCGGTAGCCGATCTCGTCGTCGAAGAACGCGTCCGCGCTGCCGACCTCGATCACCGCGCCGATCTGGCGCAGGGCGTCCTTGTCACGCTCGAAGGCACGCTCGAACGCCTCGTCGCCGGCCGGACCGCGGGCGTGCTCGGGGTAGACGGCGTCGCGGATGGCGTCCTTGCCGATGAACCGCTTCGCCCCGAGCAGCAGGATGTGCAGGTTCATCAGCCGCTCTGCTCGAGGCTGTGCCATGCCGTCTCCCCCTGCCCTTCCCGGCCGACCGGCCCGCGCGGCTCAGCTCGCGCCGAGGATGTCGATCACGAAGAACAGCGTGTCGGTGCCCTTGATGCCGGCGGCCTCGTTGCCCTCCTCGCCGTAGCCGTCGGCCGGCGGGATCTCGAGGATCACCCGCGAGCCCACGGTGCGACCGACGAGCCGCTCGTCCCAGCCCGTGATGACGCCGCCGGTGCCGATCGGGAACTCCGCCGGCTCCTTGGAGTACGACTCGTCGAACGGCGCGTCGGCGTCGTAGACCTGGCCGAGGTAGTCGACCGTGAGGGTCTGGCCCGTCTTCACGACCGCGCCGTCGCCCTTGATGAGGGTGGTGGCGATGAGCTTGCCGCTCGGCTCGTGCGCGTCGGTGAAGTCGAGACCGGTGATGACGCCGTCCTTCTCGATGAGGGTCGGCGCCCAGCCGGCGGGCTTCTTCTCCTCGCCCTGCGGGCCGTCGAGGGCCGGGACGGTGTCCTTGCGGCCGATGATGTCGACGACGATGAGCGCCGCGTCACGGTTGCCGAGGTTGAAGCGGGCTCCGCCGCCCTCGCCGAACGCCTTGTCCGACGGCGTCATCAGCACGACGCGGTCGCCGACGTTGTTGCCGACCATCGTCTCGCTGAGGAACGGGAGCACCTCGTCGCCGACCTCGAGGGACTGCGGCTCGCCCTTGCCGTCCTCGCCCCAGGTGCTCTGCGTCTCCTTCTCGGTGAAGCCGTTGCCGATCCACCACTGGGCCTCGACGGTGTCGCCCTCGGCGACCTCCTCGCCGTCGCCCTCGATGAGGACCTCGGTCTCGGTCTTCGTGCCGTCGAGCCGGCCGTCGAAGGTCACCTCGGGCGCCGTGCCCTGGTCGCCCTCGATCGTGACCGAGCTCAGCGAGGCGCTTCCCTCGTCGGAGTCGCTCGAGTCGGAGCCGCACGCGGCGAGCCCGAGCAGGCTGAGGGCGAGGACACCGCTGAGCGCAGCGGAACGTACACGGGACACAGGTTCAACCTCATCAATTCGTCACAGCGTGGGTCGCGATGGTGCCGGGTCACCCTATCGAGCGGTCCCTACATCCCGTCGATCAGCCTCTGCACCCGCTCGTCGTAGGCCTTGAACGGGTCCTTGCACAGCACCGTGCGCTGGGCCTGGTCGTTGAGCTTGAGGTGCACCCAGTCGACCGTGAAGTCGCGGCGCCGCTCCTGCGCCTTGCGGATGAACTCGCCGCGCAGGCGCGCGCGGGTGTTCTGCGGCGGCACGCTCTTGGCCTCGAAGATCTTGAGGTCGGTGGTCACCCGGGCGACCGCTCCCCGCTTCTCCAGCAGGTAGTAGAGGCCGCGACCGCGGTGGATGTCGTGGTAGGCCAGGTCGAGCTGGGCGATGCGCGGGTCGCCGAGGGAGAGGCCGTTCTTGGCGCGGTAGCGCTCGATCAGCTTGTACTTGATGACCCAGTCGATCTCCCGGTCCACGAGCCCCAGGTCGTCGGACTCGACGGCCTTCAGCCCGCGCTCCCAGAGGTCGAGGGCCCGCTCGATGGTGGGCGTGGAGATCTGGCGGCGGTCGACGTAGTCGCGGGCCTTGCCGAGGTACTCGGCCTGGATCTCGAGCGCGCTCGCCTCACGGCCGTTGGCCAGGCGCACCTTGCGCTGACCGGTGGGGTCGTGGCTGATCTCGCGGATCGCGCGGATCGGGTTCTCCATGGTGAGGTCGCGCATCACCACGCCGTCCTCGATCATCCGCAGCACCAGGTCGCACGAGGCCACCTTGAGCATCGTGGTGGTCTCGCTCATGTTGGAGTCGCCGACGATCACGTGGAGCCGGCGGAACCGCTCGGCGTCGGCGTGCGGCTCGTCGCGGGTGTTGATGATCGGGCGGCTGCGGGTGGTGGCGCTGCTGACGCCCTCCCAGATGTGCTCGGCACGCTGACTGACGCTGTACGACGCTCCGCGGGGCGTCATCACGACCTTGCCCGCTCCGACGACGATCTGGCGGGTCACCAGGAACGGGATCAGCACCTCGGCGAGCTTGCTGAACTCCCCCGCCCGGCCGACCAGGTAGTTCTCGTGGCAGCCGTAGGAGTTGCCGGCCGAGTCGGTGTTGTTCTTGAAGAGGTAGATGTCGCCGGAGATGCCCTCCTCGTGGAGGCGGTTCTCGGCGTCGAGCAGCAGGCCCTCGAGGATCCGCTCGCCGGCCTTGTCGTGCGTGACGAGGTCGACGATGTCGTCGCACTCGGGGGTCGCGTACTCCGGGTGGCTGCCGACGTCGAGGTAGAGCCGGGCCCCGTTGCGGAGGAAGACGTTGGACGAGCGGCCCCAGCTGACGACCTTGCGGAACAGGTAGCGGGCGACCTCGTCGGGGCTCAGCCGGCGCTGGCCCTTGAACGTGCACGTGACGCCGTACTCGTTCTCGATCCCGAAGATCCGCCGGTCCATGTGCCCACCCTAGGCGCGCGGACCACGCCGGGACGCCTCACTCGCCGCGGAATCTCGTCCGGCGAGCCGCCTTGCCGTGCTCGTCTAGGTTGCGGACATGGCTGAGCCCGATCCCCGGACCGACTCCACGCTCGACTCCGTGCTCGAGTCCTGGCCCTCCCACGTCGCCATGGCCGTCGTCACCGGGGTGGTGACGACGTACCTGCCGGTGCAGCGCTGGAAGCGCCCTGCCCGCTGGGCGCTGCACGGCGGCATGGCCGTCGCGGCCGGCGGAGCCATGGCGCTCGCCCTCCGCCATCCCGACAGGCTGCGGCGCCAGGGCGAGCCTCGCGAGCCCGCTGGACCCGCTGCCGACCGCTGTCGTCGCGACGGGGATCGCCGGGCTCGTGCTCGCGCGCCGGCCGGGGCGGTCAGGCGGCCGACGAGTGGGCCGAGCGGAGGCTCGCCGCTCGGGGCGTACGCCGTCCGCGCGTGTGGATGGGTGCCGCCGCCGCGGTCGCCTCGCTCGCGATGAGTGCCTCCGACAAGCGCCGTCCGGCGCAAGCGCGGTCTTGACGCGGCCCCGGCGTCCGGGTGAGCGTTGTCCCATGCAGGCCCGCCACCTCGTCGCGACCGTGCTCGCCGAGCCCAGCGTCGTCGCGGACCTCGAGCTGCGGGTGATGACCGACGACATGTGGCTGTGGCCGGTCCGCACGGCACCCGTGGTCGTCGACGGAGCCCGGATGGAGTTCCAGCTGCGTCGCCGGCTGGTCGAGCAGCGGCAGGGAGCGTGGGACGACGCCGCGACGTGGACGCCGGCCTGGGTCGGCTTCGGCGACGCCTGGCACGAGTTCGGGCCGGACGGCAACGTCCAGCCGTCGGGTCCGCTCCCCTGGGCCGCGCACCAGCGGCTCTGGAGCGCGCTCGAGGAGTTCGGCTCGCTCGTGCGCTACCGGCGTCGGCTCAGTGGGATCCCGACGGTCGCCACCGATTCGTGGCCGGGGCTCAACGTCCGCTGACCGGCGGGTCGCCCGGGTCGGGCGTCGGGGGCTGCGGTGCCGGAGGCTCGGGCTCGCCCGGCGCGACCGGGTCCGACGGCTGCGCCGGCGTCGGGTCCTCGGGGTTGGCGGGTGCGGGGTGCACCGGCGGCGCGACCGGGGGTTCCCCCGTCACCGGGTCCTCCAGGGGCGCGACGTTGCCCGAGACCTGGTCGGTCGGGTCCTGCGGGTCGTCGACGCCCGAGTGGTGGGGCGCCGCACCGGCGATCGCGTCCTCGGGTGAGGCGGCATCGGCGGTGCCTGCACTGCCGAGGATCTCGGTGAGCCGCGGCTCCCGCAGCCGCAGGAACTTGCGCGGCTGCGCCCGGGTGCGGTCGAGCGCGGCGACCTCGAGGGCGCCCGCCGGGATCACGCGGTCCTCGGTCTCGGAGTGCCCCAGCGCCGCGACCGCGACGCGGAGGGTGTCCTCCAGCGAGCTGCCGGCGACGTAGTGCTCCCTCAGGTGGCCCGCGACGACGTCGGCGGCGCCGCCCATCACGGCGAAGCCGTGCTCGTCGGCGACCTGGCCGTCGTAGGTGAGGCGGTAGAGCTGGTCGTCGGCGGCGACGTCGCCGATCTCGGCGACGAAGATCTCCACCTCGTAGGGCTTCTCGCCGCCCGAGGAGAAGATCGTGCCGAGCGTCTGGGCATAGGCGTTGGCCAGTCCCCGGCCGGTCACGTCGCGCCGGTCGTAGGCGTAGCCGCGCATGTCGGCGAGACGTACGCCGGCGATGCGGAGGTTCTCGAACTCGTTGTAGCGACCCACCGCCGCGAAGGCGATCCGGTCGTAGATCTCGCTGACCTTGTGCAGCGCCTGCGACGGGTTCTCGGAGACGAACAGGATCCCGTCGGCGTACTGCACGGCGACGACGGAGCGACCGCGGGCGATGCCCTTGCGGGCGAAGTCGGCCCGGTCCTTCATCATCTGCTCGGGCGAGACGTAGAACGGCATGACTCATGTGAACTGACTCCTACGCGCATCAGGTGAGGGGGGCGGCGGGACCGTCGGGGCGCTGCATCCGCGAGGCGAGCATCCGGTCCGCGATGACCGCGACCTCCTCGTCGGGCATCCGCCGACCACCGTCGGGCGTGATCACGTGGACGACCGGGAAGATCCGGCGGGTCAGGTCCGGACCACCCGTCGCGGAGTCGTCGTCGGCGGCGTCGTAGAGCGCCTGGATGACCGCGGTCACCGTGCCCTCCTCGTCGAGGTCCTCGCGGTAGAGCTTCTTGAGCGAGCCGCGGGCGAACAGCGAGCCGGAGCCGACGGAGTGGAAGGCGGTCTCCTCGTAGCGACCGCCGGTCACGTCGTAGCTGAAGATCCGGCCCTGGTCGGCCACCAGGTCGTAGCCCGCGAAGAGCGGGACGACGGCCAGGCCCTGCATGGCGAGACCGAGGTTGGCCCGGATCAGGGCGGACAGCCGGTTGGCCTTGCCGTCGATCGACAGCGTCATCCCCTCGATCTTCTCGTAGTGCTCGAGCTCGGTCTGGAACAGGCGCACCATCTCGACGGCGAGGCCGGCGGTGCCGGCGATGCCGACCACGGAGAACTCGTCGGCCGGGAAGACCTTCTGGATGTCGCGCTGGGCGATGATGTTGCCCATCGTGGCCCGGCGGTCGCCCGCCATCACGACGCCGCCGGCGAAGGTCGCGGCGACGATCGTGGTGCCGTGGGGCGCGAGGTCGCCGGCGTCACCCGCGGGCACCGCGCGGCGGGACGGCAGGAGGTCGGGAGCCTGGACGCCCAGGAAGTCGGCGAAGCTCGACGTGCCGGGCGTCATGAAGGACATCGGCAGTCGTGATTCGCTCACTGTCCGCCCTTCTGGATGAAGGACTTCACGAAGTCCTCGGCGTTGCTCTCGAGGACCTCGTCGATCTCGTCGAGGATCGCGTCGACGTCCTCGTCGATCATCTCCTTGCGCTCGGCGACGTCGCTCTCGACGACCTCCTCGGTCGCCGTCTCCTCCTGCGAGGACTTGCGCGGCTGCTTCTGCTCCTGGGCCATGCCTCGACCCTATCCACTCCCACCGACGTCACAAGGACGAACGGCTGCGGGACGAGGGCGAGTCTCAGCGGGTGATGGCCGCGACGAGCGCCTGGGCGGTGTCCGAGCGGTCGATCAGCTCGCCGACGTGGGCCTTCGTGCCCCGCAGCGGGTCGATCGTCGGCACCCGCTGGAGCGACTCGCGGCCCGGGAGGTCGAAGATCACGGAGTCCCACGACGCGGCGGCCACCGAGTCGGCGTACTTGTCGAGGCAGCGGCCGCGGAAGTAGGCGCGCGTGTCGGTCGGCGGCTCGTGCATCGCGTGCTCGATGGTGTCGTCGTCGAGCAGCCGCTGGATGCGTCCCGACCCGGCGAGCCGGTGGTAGAGGCCCTTGTCGGGACGTACGTCGGAGTACTGCAGGTCGATGAGGTGCAGCTTGGCGTCGTCCCAGTCGAGGGAGTCGCGGTCGCGGTACTGCTGGAGCAGCTTGAGCTTGGCGACCCAGTCGAGCTCGGTGGCGCACTCCATCGGGTCGCGCTCGAGCCGGGTGAGCACCGACTCCCAGCGGGCGAGCACGTCGAGCGTCTGGTCGTCGGCGTCGGACCCGAGCCGGTCCTCGACGTGCTTGCGGGCGAGCTCGAGGTACTCCATCTGGAGCTGGACGGCGGTGAGCCGGCGCCCGTCGCGCAGCGTGACCAGGTGCTTCAGCGTCGGGTCGTGCGAGACGTCGCGGAGCGTGCGGACCGCGCCCTCGACCGTGAGGTCGCGGTCGATGAAGCCGTCCTCGATCATCGCCAGCACGAGGGCGGTGGTGCCGGCCTTGAGGTAGATCGAGATCTCCGCGAGGTTGGCGTCCCCCAGGATCACGTGCAGGCGGCGGTAGACCGCGGGATCGGCGTGGGGCTCGTCGCGGGTGTTGATGATCGGTCGCTTGAGGGTGGTCTCGAGCCCGACCTCGACCTCGAAGTAGTCGGAGCGCTGGCTGATCTGGAAGCCGCGCTCGGGCGTGGTGTCGCGTCCGTCCTGGCCGATGCCGACCCGGCCGGCGCCGGTGACGACCTGGCGGGAGACGAAGAACGGCGTCAGGTGGCGCACGATCTCGGCGAACTGCGTCGAGCGCCGCATCAGGTAGTTCTCGTGGGCGCCGTAGGACGCGCCCTTGTTGTCGGTGTTGTTCTTGTAGAGCACGATCGGCGTGCTGCCCGGCACCTGGGCGGCCATCCGGGAGGCGTCGAGCATGACCTGCTCCCCCGCCTTCTCCCACCGCACGACGTCGAGCGGTGTCGTCACCTCGGGCGAGGAGTACTCCGGGTGCGCGTGGTCGACGTAGAGCCGGGCACCGTTGGTGAGGATCACGTTGGCGAGGCCGAGGTCCTCGTCGGTGAGCTGGCTCGGGTCGGCGATCTGACGCGCCATGTCGAAGCCGCGGGCGTCGCGCAGCGGCGACTCCTCCTCGAAGTCCCACCGGGCGCGACGGGCACGGACGGTGGAGGAGGCGTACGCGTTGACGATCTGCGACGACGCGACCATCGGGTTGGCCGCGGGCTGGCCCTGCACCGAGATGCCGTACTCGACCTCGGTGCCCATCACCCGTCGTACGCTCATGGCATGAGCCTACGGGTGTGGGACGAGCGGGTCGTGCCGCGGCTGACGGACCTGAGCCTGCGCGGCCACGAGGTCGGCGAGATGCGCGAGACGACCTGCGCCGGGCTCACCGGGCGCGTGCTCGAGATCGGCTTCGGCAGCGGGCTCAACGTCCGGTGGTACCCGCCCGAGGTCACGTCGGTCACCGCGATCGAGCCCTCCGACCTCGGCTGGCAGCTCTCCGAGCGCCGCCGGGCGCGCAGCGCGCTGACCGTCGAGCGTGCGGGTCTCGACGGGCAGCGGCTCGACCTGCCGGACGACTCGCACGACAGCGCCCTGATCACCTTCAGCCTGTGCACCATCCCCGACCCGCTCCTGGCGCTGCGCGAGGCACGCCGGGTGGTGCGGCCGGGCGGTCGGCTGCACGTCCTCGAGCACGGGCTGGCGCCCGACGAGTCCGTACGCCGCTGGCAGCGCCGGATGGAGCCGCTGCAGCGCGCGGTCGCCGGTGGGTGCCACCTCACGCGCGACATCCCGTCCCTCGTGGAGGAGACGGGATGGCGCATCGAGGACTCCGAGCAGGCCTACCTGCCCGGACCGGCCGTGTCGCGGCCGTGGACCTACGGGTACCGGCTGCTGGCCGGCTGACGGGTCGAGCGGGTCAGCGGCCCCGGCGGAGGAAGCCCGCGAGGAACAGGACGACGAGGACGATGACGACGATGATCAGGATGGTCTCATCTGCTCAACCTAGTGGGCACGGAGCGCGGACCACACCCTCCGAGGGGTGTCCGTCAGGCGTGTCGCGTCAGGGCTGCGGGACTGCCACGCGTGCGCGACGTTGACCCCGGCGATCCCGAGCCAGGCCACCACCACGGCAGGCAACCCTCCGTCGGTCGCGACCATGGGCACGATCGTGATCGGGATTCCCGCGCCGAGGGAGATGACGCCCAGGGCGAACTGGCGGTTCCGGGAACCCTCGCTCCCGGCCGTACGCCGCTGCATGAGCGCCACCTGGTCCGCGACCCGACGGTCGACGGCCCGCTCGATCCGCTCGGCGAAGCCGTCCACCAGCTCCGCGTCGTAGCGGGCGCCGAGCTCGCGGCGGGTCGCCAGGGCGGCCTCGATGTCGCCGTGCCCGAGCTCCTCCTCGCGGTCCATCGCGGCGTCTACAGGTACTGGCCGGTGTTGGCCACGGTGTCGATGGAGCGACCCGGCTCGGTGCCCTGCTTGCCGGTGATGAGCGTGCGGATGAAGACGATGCGCTCACCCTTCTTGCCCGAGATCCGCGCCCAGTCGTCGGGGTTGGTGGTGTTGGGCAGGTCCTCGTTCTCCTTGAACTCGTCCACGCACGCCTGGAGCATGTGCTGGACGCGGAGACCACGCTGGGCGGGGTTGAGGTCGCTGTCGAGGAAGTCCTTGATCGCCATCTTCTTGGCCCGGTCGACGATGTTCTGGATCATCGCGCCGGAGTTGAAGTCCTTGAAGTAGAGGACCTCCTTGTCGCCGTTGGCGTAGGTGACCTCGAGGAAGCGGTTCTCCTCCGACTCGGTGTACATCCGCTCGACCGTGGCGCGGATCATCGCCGCCACCGTCGCCTCGCGGTCGTCGTTGAACTCGGCCAGGTCGACCGTGTGCAGCGGCAGGGACGGCGTGAGGTACTTCGAGAAGATGTCGCGCGCCGACTCGGCGTCGGGGCGCTCGATCTTGATCTTCACGTCGAGGCGGCCGGGGCGCAGGATCGCGGGGTCGATCATGTCCTCGCGGTTGGACGCACCGATGACCAGCACGTTCTCCAGCGCCTCGACGCCGTCGATCTCGCTGAGCAGCTGCGGCACGATCGTGTTCTCCACGTCGGAGGACACCCCCGAGCCGCGGGTGCGGAAGAGCGAGTCCATCTCGTCGAAGAACACGATGACGGGCGTGCCCATCGACGCCTTCTCGCGCGCCCGCTGGAAGACCAGCCGGATGTGGCGCTCGGTCTCGCCGACGTACTTGTTGAGCAGCTCGGGGCCCTTGATGTTGAGGAAGTAGGACTTCCCCGACGCTCCGGTGCGCTCCGAGACCTTCTTGGCCAGCGAGTTGGCGACCGCCTTGGCGATCAGCGTCTTGCCGCAGCCGGGAGGGCCGTAGAGCAGCACGCCCTTCGGCGGCTTGAGCTCGTGGTCCTTGAACAGCTCGGGGTGCAGGTAGGGCAGCTCGACGGCGTCGCGGATCGCGTCGATCTGCGCGACCAGCCCGCCGATCTGCGAGTAGTCGATGTCGGGGACCTCCTCGAGGACGAGCTCCTCGACCTCCGACTTCGGCACGACCTCGTAGACGTAGCCCGCCCGGGTGTCGAGCAGCAGGGAGTCGCCGGCGCGGATGGTGACGTCCTCCCCGAGCAGGGGCTCCGCGAGGCGGACGACCCGCTCCTCGTCGGCGTTGGCGATCACCAGGGCGCGCTCGCCGTCGGCGAGGATCTCCTTGAGCATGACGACCTCGCCGACCTGCTCGAAGTCGAGCGCGGCGACGACGTTGAGGGCCTCGTTGAGCATGACCTCCTGGCCGCGCACGAGGCCGTCCATCTCGACCGCGGGGCTCACGCTCACGCGCAGCTTGCGGCCGCCGGTGAACACGTCGACCGAGTCGTCGTCGTTGCGGGCGAGGAAGGTGCCGAAGCCGGCGGGCGGCTGCGCCAGCCGGTCGACCTCCTCCTTGAGCGTGGTGATCTGGTCGCGGGCGTCGCGCAGGGTCTGCGCGAGTCGCTCGTTCTGGCTCGAGACGGCGGCCAGCGACCGCTGCGCGTCGGCCAGCCTGCTCTCGAGGCCGCGGGCCTGACCCGGCACGTCGTCGAGGCGGCGTCGCAGGTCGGTGACCTCGGCCTCGAGATAGCGCACCTGAGTGGCCAGCTGCTCGCGTGTCGGCTCGGACATGGGCACCTCCTCCGTCGATTGCGACACTACCCACTCACTCGTGGGACGGAAGTGAATACACGCCTGAGTTGGTCACCGTTTCGCAACGGGCCGTCAGGCACCGCTGTCGTTGAGCCGCTCGATCGCGGCGAGCTCGGCGTCGCTGAACTCGCCCGACACCTCGAGCACCTGCTGGAGCACCGCGGACTTGCCGGCGATGTAGGTGTCGATGTCCATCGCGGGGTCGGCCGCGAGCGCGAGCTTGACCGACGGCGTACGCGTCGCGGAGGTCGTCGCGGGAGCGGAGCACGTCGCGGACCGCCAGGTGGTTGCGTACGTTCGTGGTGCCCGCGGTGCACACGTAGACGTGGCGCCGCGGCTCGTCGGGGGCGAAGAAGGCCTCCCGACCGGTGACGCCGAGGTCGCCGCGGTGGACGTAGCCGACCGACTCCAGCGCCGTCACCGCAGCCGGCACGTCGGCAGCGTCCACGACCACGTCGATGTCGAGGATCGGCTTGGCGGCCAGGCCGGGCACCGAGGTGGAGCCGACGTGCTCGACGCTCGCCGAGCCGATCCCGGCCAGCGCGTCCCGCAGGACCGCGGCCACGGCCTCGAACTGCTCGGCCCACTGCGGCGACCAGTCGACGACCCGAATCTTCGCTCACTCGTCCGCGCCGCCGGTCTCGACCGGCGGGAGGTCGGCCGGGCGCGGCCCGGTGTAGTCGGGGCCGTAGGCCCCGGGCGCGGGCCGGCGGGTCTTGCGCGGCGGCTTCTCCCCCGGCGCCATCCGGCGGGCGGTGACCAGGAACGCGGTGTGCCCGATCATCTTGTGGCCCGGTCGCACCGCCAGGCCCTCCACGTGCCAGTCGCGCACGAGCGACTCCCACGGCTGCGGCTCGGTGAAGCCGCCGTGCACCCGCAGGGTCTCGACCACGCGGGAGAGCTGGGTGGTCGTCGCGACGTAGGCACAGACGATCCCGCCGGGCACCAGCGCGTCGGCGACGGCGTCGACGCAGTTCCACGGGTCGAGCATGTCGAGGATGATCCGGTCGACCTGGTGGGCTCCGTGGTCGGCCAGGCCCTCCTTGAGGTCGCCGAGGCGGAGGTCCCACGCGGGGTGGGCCTGGCCCTCCGGGGCGGAGAAGAACTGGTTGACGTTGCGTCGGGCGACGTCGGCGAACTCCTCGCGCAGCTCGTACGACGTCACGCTCCCCCACGGCCCGACGGCCCGCAGCAGCGAGCAGGTCAGCGCGCCCGACCCGGCGCCGGCCTCGACCACCCGGGCGCCCGGGTAGATGTCGGCGAGCGCGACGATCTGGGCGGCGTCCTTGGGGTAGACCACGGCGGCACCGCGCGGCATCGACACGACGAACTCGTTGAGCAGCGGCCGGAAGACGAGGTACTGCCCGCCGGCGGACGAGACGAGGGTGAAGCCCTCGTCGCGGCCGATCATGTCGTCGTGGTCGAGGTGGCCCTTGTTGGAGAAGAACCGCTTGCCGGCGACCAGCTCGAAGTTGTGCTTGCGGCCCTTCTGGTCGACGAGCCGCACCCACTCGCCCTCGCGCAGGGGGCCGCGGTGGACGCCGGACCAGGCCTCGGCGGGGACGTCAGGAGAGGGCTCGGACATGGCCGGAAGACTAGTGGCGGAGGGGCCGATTCACTCAGCCGACGGAAGCCTGCCTGGCTCAGCGCGCAGCGTTGTCGCGGAAGGCCCGGTCGACGTCGGCCGTGGCGAGCACGCCGTAGATGCGGCCGTCGGCCTCGACCAGGAGGTACTCCTCGGCAGGACGCCGGCTGATCGCGAGGACCAGGTCCTCGCCGGCCACCGTCGCCGGCAGGGTGAGCCCGTCCTCGATCGCCCGCGCCACGGTCGACACGGGCACCCACGGGCGCCGGTCCTCGGGCATCGCGCTCACGGCGGCCTCGCTGACGATGCCCAGCGGGCTGCCGTCGGGTGCGACGGTCACGATGCTGCCGGCCTGCGCCTCCTGCGCCCGCCGCACGGCCTCGCCCAGCGGCAGGTCGGAGGGGACGGTGAGCGTACGACGCGCGAGCGGGCGCGCGACCAGCGCCGGCAGCCGCTCGCGGAGCCGGGCGTGGGCCATCGCGGCGGTGGCGCCGGTCCAGAGGAACAGCCCGAGGATGAAGACCAGGACGATGTCGATGATCTGCGGCTCACTGCCGATCAGCGGCCCCTGCACGACGGGCCACAGCAGCAGCGCGAGGGCGGTGATCCGGCCGCCCCACCCGGCGACGATCGTGGCGCGGTGCTGGTTGCCGGAGGCTCGCCACACCGCGGACTTGAGCACGCGGCCGCCGTCGAGCGGGAGGCCGGGGACCAGGTTGAGCACGCCGATCACGAGGTTGGCGCTCGCCAGGCCTCCGACGGCCAGGCGGACGAGGCCGTCGGGCATCACGAGGTAGCCACCCAGCGCCACTGCGCCGACCGCGATCGAGGTGAGCGGGCCGACCACGGCGATCCAGAACTCGTCGCGCGGCTTGCGGGACTGCCCGTCGATCTCGGTCATGCCGCCCAGGAAGTGGAGGGTGATCGAGTTGACGCCGTAGCCCAGGCGCTTGGCCACGACGGCGTGCGACGCCTCGTGGAGGAGCACCGACAGGTAGAGCACGACCGCGAAGACGAAGCCGGCGACGTACTTCAGGAACCCCAGTCCGGCCTGCTCCTGCTCGATCCGCGGGGCGAACGTCACCGCGATCAGGAGCGCGACGATGAACCACGAGCTCGTGATGAGCACGTCGATCCCCGCGATCGACCCGATCCGGAACGTGCCTGGAGGGCGCGGCGAGGGCGCTCGGTGGCGCTCGCCGTCGGCTGGATCGGTGGGGTCGGACACGCCACGAGCCTAGCCAACGACCCCGACAGCGGCGCGCTCGGAGGACCGGACCTCGGCCGGACTGTCGGAGTGCTCGCCTAGGGTGAGCCGCGCCATGACGATCCCGTCCGCAGCGCCAGGTGCGCCACCTGTCGTCGAGTCCCCCGCCGAGCGGGTCTCGACGCCGGTCGACGGCGTCGACGTGCTGGGTGCGATCTCGCCGAGCCGGGCGGGCGACTTCATGGCCTGCCCGCTGATGTACCGCTTCCGCACGATCGACCGGCTGCCCGAGGCGCCGTCCCCCGACGCCGCCCGCGGGAGCCTGGTCCACAAGGTCCTGGAGGACCTCTTCGACCTGCCCGCTGCCGGACCGCACGCCCGAGCGCGCCGGCGGCATGCTGGAGCCGAGCTGGGACGCGCTCGTCGAGGCGGAGCCCGGGCTCGAGGAGATGTTCGGCGAGGCCGGCCCCGACTTCACCGCCTGGCTCGCGTCCTGCCGCACCGTGCTCGACCGCTACTTCGACCTCGAGGACCCGCGCCGCCTCGAGCCCGCGGACCGCGAGCTCTACGTCGAGGCCCTCCTCGACTCCAAGCTGCTCCTGCGCGGCTTCGTCGACCGGATCGACGTCGCGCCGGACGGCCGGATCCGAGTGGTGGACTACAAGACCGGCAAGTCGCCCCGCGAGGGCTACGAGGCCAAGGCGCTCTTCCAGATGAAGTTCTACGCGCTCGTCATCTGGAAGCTGCGCGGCGTCGTGCCGTCGGTGCTGCAGCTGATCTACCTCGGCAACGGCGAGATCCTGCGCTACGAGCCCGACGAGGACGACCTGCGCGCCACCGCGCGGAAGGTCGAGGCGGTCTGGGCCGCGATCCGGCTCGCGCAGGAGACCGGCGACTGGCAGCCGAACCCGTCGCGTCTGTGCGACTGGTGCTCGTTCCACGCGTTCTGCCCGACCAAGGGCGGCACGATCCCGCCGCTGCCCGAGCCCACGCCCGTGGCCGTCGACGTCTCGACCGACGAGTCGGAGGACTGACCGCCCGGGCGGTGGTCCAGCCACGTTCCGCGTAGACCGAAGGTGGCTTCACCACCGCTGCCGCGGGCGGCGTACGGCAACACGCCGGTGGGCGGTGGTCCAGCCACGTTCGGTGGCCCCGGAATGTCGCTCCACCACCGCTCGGTGGACGTGGCGAGGTCAGACCCCGATGTACGCCTCGGGCGGGGCCGTCGGCCCGGCGTCGGGTCCGCCGAAGCCGGGCGTCGTGACCGTGGCCTCGACCTCGTGGCGCTGGATCTCGCCCGACGCGATCTTCTCGGCGAAGTGGCACGCGACCCGGTGGCTGTCCGAGGCACCCGACACCTCCACGACCCGCAGCTGCGGTCGCTCGGTGTCGCAGAGCGTCTCCTGCTTCCACGGGCACCGGGTGTGGAAGCGACAGCCGGTGGGCGGGTTGGCCGGCGAGGGCAGGTCGCCGGTCAGCAGGATCTGCTCGCGCGTGTCCTCGACCTGCGGGTCCGGCACGGGCACCGCCGACATGAGCGCCCTCGTGTAGGGGTGGAGCGGTACGTCGTACAGCTCGGCGCCGCCGGACTCCTCGACGAGCGCCCCGAGGTACATCACGCCGATGCGGTCGCTGATGTGGCGCACCACGGCGAGGTCGTGGGCGACGACGAGGTAGGTCAGGCCGAGCTCGTCCTGGAGGTCCTGGAGCAGGTTGATCACCTGCGCCTGGATCGACACGTCCAGGGCGCTCACCGGCTCGTCGGCGACGATCAGGTCCGGACCGACCGAGAGGGCGCGGGCGATGCCGATGCGCTGGCGCTGGCCGCCCGAGAACTCGTGGGGGTACTTGCTGAGCGCCGCCACCGGCAGCCCGACGGCCGACATCAGCTCGCGCAGCCGCGCGCGGGTCGCGTCCTTGTCGGTGTCGAGGCCGTGGGCGCGCATGCCCTCGAGCAGCAGCGACTCCACGGTCTGGCGCGGGTCGAGGCTGGACATCGGGTCCTGGAAGACCATCTGGAAGCGCTTGCGCTGCGAGCCGCAGGTCCTCACCCTTGAGCGAGGCGATGTCGGTGCCGTCGAAGACGACCGACCCGGCGGTGGGCGGCTCGAGGTTGAGGATCGCCTTGCCGAGGGTGGACTTGCCGCACCCCGACTCCCCCACCAGCCCGTAGGTCTCGCCGCGGCGGATGGTGAGGTCGACGCCGTCGACGGCACGCACGTGGCCGACCGTGCGGTCGAAGATGATGCCGCTCTTGATCGGGAAGTACACCTCGAGGTCGCGGACCTCGACGAGCACGTCCGTCGCGTCGGAGGTCTGCGTCATCGGGTGCCTCCCATCGGGTTGAAGCAGCGGAAGCCGACGACGTCGTCGCCGTCCCACTGCGGCGTCTCCGCGGTGCACGGGGCGATCGCGTTCGAGCAGCGCGGCGCGAAGGCGCAGGCCGAGGCCCACGGCAGGTTGTCCGCGACCGAGCCGGGCACCGGCGACAGCTTGTCGCCGCGGGCCGCGTCGAGGCGCGGGATCGAGTTCAGCAGGCCCACCGTGTAGGGGTGGCGCGGGTCGCGGAAGAGCCCGTGGCGACCACCGCGCTCGACGACCTTGCCGCCGTAGAGCACGTTGACCTCGTCGCACAGCCCGGCCACGACGCCGAGGTCGTGGGTGATCATCACGAGCGCCGTGCCGGTGTCGACGACGAGCTCCTTGAGCAGCGCCAGGATCTGCGCCTGGATCGTCACGTCGAGGGCCGTGGTGGGCTCGTCG
Source organism: uncultured Actinomycetota bacterium (assembly GCA_963795095.1). Classification (GTDB taxonomy): domain Bacteria; phylum Actinomycetota; class Actinomycetes; order Propionibacteriales; family Nocardioidaceae; genus Nocardioides. Next base: position 175,622 of record CAWCGM010000016.1, read on the forward strand.
GCGATGAGCAGCCGCGGGTTGCAGGCCAGCGCCATGGCGATGAGCGCCCGCTGGCGCATGCCGCCGCTGAGCTGGTGGGGGTAGTTCAGCAGCCGGGCCTTCGGGTCCGGGATGCCCACGCGCTCGAGCAGGTCGGCCGCCTTCGGCGTCGCCTGCTTGCGGCTCAGGCCCTGGTGGCGCTCCATCACCTCGGTGACCTGGCGCCCGATCGAGATGACCGGGTTGAGCGAGGACAGCGGGTCCTGGAAGATCATCGCGATCTCCGACCCGCGCCGGTCGCGCATCGCCGACGGCGACAGCGTCAGCAGGTCCTCGCCGTCGAAGATCGCGCTGCCCGACACCCGGTTGCCGCGTCCGGGGAGCAGCCCCATGATCGCCAGCGACGTGACGGACTTGCCGCAGCCGGACTCGCCGACGAGCCCGACGGTCTGCCCCGGTCGGACGTCGAAGCTGACGCCGTCGACGGCGTGGAACTCCTCCTCGCCCTGGCGCTGGAACGTCACGCGCAGGTCGCGCACGGAGAGCAGCGGCTCGGACGAGCCTGCTCCGGGACGGCTGGTGTGTGGACTGGCGGCCTGGGTCATCTCGTCACCTCCTGGACTTCGGGTCGAGGGCCTCGCGGAGCGACTCCCCCATCAGGGTGAAACCGAGGGCCACGACGATGATGCAGCCGGCCGGGTAGAAGGCCAGGTGCGGCGCCTCGGAGATGTAGCGCTGGGCCAGGCCGAGCATCTGCCCCCACTCGGGTTGCCGTTGGTCGGGGTTGCCGAGGCCGAGGAACGACAGCGCGGCGGCCTCGATGATGGCGGTCGCCAGCGACAGCGTCGCCTGGACGATCACCGGGCCCATCGCGTTGGGCAGCATGTGCCGGAACACGATCGCGCGGGGTCGTACGCCGAGGGAGCGGGCCGCCAGGACGTGGTCGCTCGAGCGCTGCGCGAGCATCGACCCGCGCAGCAGCCGCGCGAAGATCGGCACCTGGGTCGTCGCGATGGCGATGATCAGCGTCCACTGGCTCGGCTCCCGCGCGAGCGAGGCGATCGTGAAGGCCAGGAGGAGGGCCGGGAAGGACAGCATCACGTCGACGATGCGCATCACGACGGTGTCGACGAAGCCGCCGACCGCACCGGCGAGCGCACCCAGGGTGATCCCGCCCAGCAGGCCGAGGAGGGTGGCGAACACGCCGACCACGAGGGTCTGGCGGCTGCCGACCAGGAGCCGCGAGAACAGGTCGCGACCGCGGTCGTCGGAGCCGAGCAGGTGGCCGGGCTCCGGCCCCGGGACCGGGTTGGACTGGGGCCGGACCTTGTCGATGAGCGGGTTGGCGGTGACGTCCCACGGCGCGATCCAGGGCGAGATGATCGCCAGCACGACGAAGACGAGGGTGATGGCGGCACCGACCAGGAAGACCGGGTTGCGGCGCAGCCGCTCCCAGGCGCTGCGGAACAGGGACTTGCCCGGCTCGTCGGGCACGGCGCCAGCGGTGGCGAGCGAGTCGATCCGCTCCTTGCGGCGGTCGCCGAGCGTCGGGACGCCGGGACGGCTTCTCGTGGGTGGGGTCGATCTTGTCGTCCATCACGTCACCTCGTCCTGATCCGGGGGTCGATCAGCGCGTAGGCGATGTCGACCAGCAGGTTGACCAGCACGAAGATGACGGCTCCCATCAGGATCAGCACCTGGAGGACGGCGTAGTCCTTCTCGCGGAACGCGGTGGCGAGGGCGTCGCCGATGCCGCGGTAGGAGAAGACGGACTCGGTCAGCACGGCGCCCGCGAGGAGCCCGCCGACCTGGAGGCCGATGGTGGTGACGACCGGGAGCATGGCGTTGCGCAGGACGTGCCGACCGCGCACGACCCGGGCGGTGAGTCCCTTCGCCTCGGCGGTGCGGACGTAGTCCTCGTCGAGGACGTCGAGCACCGAGGCGCGGGTGATCCGGAAGATCACCGCGAACGGGATGCTCGCCAGGGCGACGGCCGGGAGGATGAGGTGCTTGAGCGCGTCCCACGACGCGTCCCACTCGCGGGTCAGGATGCCGTCGAGGACGAACATCCCGGTCACCCGGGTGGCGTCGAGACCGGTGGACTGCCGCCCCGACACGGGGAGCAGGTTCCACTCGACGGCGAAGAAGTACTTGAGCAGGAACGCGAGGAAGAACACCGGGACCGCGACGCCGACGAGCGAGAAGATCACCGCTCCGGTGTCGACGGCCGACCCGTGGCGACGGGCCGCCATGTAGCCCAGCGGGATGCCGAGCGCGATCGCCAGGAACAGCGCCAGGAGCGAGAGCTCGACGGTGGCCGGCAGCCGGTCGAGGAAGACCTGCAGGGCGTCCTCACCGGGCAGGACCTTGGTGGACACGCCGAACTTGCCCTGTGACGCGCGCTCGAGGAAGCGCAGGTACTGCACGTAGAGCGGCTGGTCGAGGCCGAGCGCGGCCTCGAGCGCTGCCCGGCGCGCCGGGGTCTGGCGCTCCCCGAGGATCGCGGAGACCGGGCCGCCCGGCAGCGAGCGGAGCCACACGAAGATCAGCATCGACAGCACGAAGGCCACCAGGCACATCTGCAGGATGCGTCGTACGACGAAGCGAAGCAAGGGAACTCCTCACGCGGGCGAGGGTCCGGGGGCCGTCGCTGGGACGGCCCCCGGACCTCACGCCGATCGGTCGGTCACCGGCCGGGAGTCACTCCCCTCCGACGCTGACGGTGTCGAACTCCTCGGCCGTCAGCGGGCTCGGGACGACGCCGTCGACACCCGGACCGACCACGAGGGCCGGCGGCGAGTGGCTGATCGGCAGGCCCGGGAGGTACTCCTCCATGATCTGCTGGTTGATCGACTCGAAGGCGGCACCGCGCTCGGCGTCGTCGACGACGGCGTCGGCGGCCTTCAGGTCGTCGGCCAGCTGCTTGCCCCACGGGTACGCCTCGGTGCCGAAGTCGTTCTCCTTGAGGTTGCCGAAGAACGTCCCGATGAAGTTGAACGGCGAGTCGTAGTCACCGGTCCAGCCGAGGATGTACGCGTCGTACTTGCCGGCCGTGACGTTGTCGAGGTAGCCACCGTTCCAGGAGGCCGTCTTGACGTTGACCTTGATGCCCACGGCCTCGAGGTCGGTGCGCAGCGCCTCGTAGATCTTCTCCGGGTCCGGCATGTACGGCCGGCTGACCTCGGTCGGGTAGGCGAAGTTGAGCGTCATGCCCTCGGCGCCGGCCTCGGCGAGCAGCTTCTTGGCCTCGTCCGGGTCGTAGGCGTAGGGCTGCAGGTCGGTGTTGTAGCCGCTGACGGTGTCGGGCATGAACTGCGTGGCCACGGCGGCGCCCTCGGGCAGCTGCGTGGAGACCAGCTGGTCGCGGTTGAGCGCGTAGTAGAGCGCCTGGCGGACCTTGAGGTCCTTCAGCAGCGGGTTGGACTCCGGGTTCAGGCCGAGGTAGAGGATGTTGAACGGGTCGCGCACCTCGACGCTGTTGCCGTCCTCCTCCAGGCCGGCCCAGTCGACCGGGTTGGGCAGGTCGTAGCCGTTGATGCTGCCGGCCTCGAGCTCCTGGCGACGCGTGCTCTCGTCGGGGATGACCCGGAAGACCAGCTCGCTCGTCTGGGCCGCGTCGCCCCAGTAGTCGTCGTTGCGCTCGAGCGAGATGGTGCCGTTGGCCTCGTCGTACTCACCGAAGGTGAACGGGCCGGTGCCGACGGGAGCATTGGCGTACGCCGGGAAGCTGAAGCCCTCGCCCTCGGCGGCGATGCCGTTGGCGTCACCCTCCTCGAGCGCCTTGGGCGACTGCATCGAGAGCGACTCGAGCGAGAGCATCGTCGGGAAGCCGGACGTCGGGCCGCTGATCGAGACCGTGGCCTCGAACTCACCGGTGGCCTCGCAGCCCTGGTAGAGCGAGTTCTCGGCGTCGTTGGAGAACGCGCCCATGACGTAGCCCCAGTACTCACCGGCGGTCTGGCCGGCCTCGTTCTGGTCGAACATCCGCTCGAAGTTGTAGCAGACGGCCTCGGCGTTGAACGGCTCTCCGTCGTGGAAGGTCACGTCGTCGCGCAGCGTGAAGGTCCACTCGGTGCCGTCGTCGTTGGGGGTCCACTCGGTGGCGAGCTCGGGGACGACCTCGGCGGTGCCGGGCTTGATGCCCACCAGGCCCTCGAACATCTGGCGGGTGACGCGGAACGTCTCGCCGTCCGTGGCGTAGAAGGGGTCGAACATCTCGGGAGCGCCGGCGGCACCGAAGACGAACGTGCCGTCCGTCGCCGCCTCCCGTCGCCGCCGTCGTCGCTGCGCTCACTGTCGGCGCAGCTCGCGAGGGTGGCGGCCGCCAGAACTGCCGTGGTCCATGTGGCCACGGTGCGTTGTGCAGACATCCGAGGTCCTTCCGTCCGGAGGTCATGCGGTGAGAGGTGTCCCCGCACCCTAGACCGGCGGAAGTGAGCCGGGCCACAGCGACATGGTCACGGTCGGATCACGTGTCAGGCGCCGACCAGTCGCGCCAGACCGGCGGCGTCGAGGCCGGCGAGGGTGTCCGTGAAGACCCGGCCCTCCCCCTCGAGGATCGGCACGTGGTGGGGCACGCAGAGCGTCGTGCAGCCGGCCGCGACGGCCGACTTGGCGCCGGTGTTGGAGTCCTCGACGGCCACGCAGTCCTCGGGCGCGAGGCCCAGCTCGGCGGCCGCGGTGAGGTAGGGCTCGGGGTGCGGCTTGCCGAACTCGACGCGGTCACCGGTCACGATGCGTCGCGAACGTGCCCTCGGGCAGGCGCCGCAGGATCGGGTCGACGAAGCGCTGCCACGACATCGTGACCAGCGCGCACGGGATGCCGTTGGCGACGAGGTCGTCGAGCAGCTCGCGCGCCCCGGGACGCCAGGGCACCTCCTCCTCGACGCGGACCACCACGCCGTCGAGGAGCTCGTCGACGATCTGCTGCGGTGTGCGGTCGATGCCCATGTGCACGCGGATGTAGTCGCCGGAGTCGAGGAGTGCGCTGCCGACGAGGTTCATCGCGTGCTCGTGCGACCAGGTGCCGCCGTACTTCTCGGCCATCGCGTACTCGGTGTCGATCCAGTAGGGCTCGGTGTCGACGAGGGTCCCGTCCATGTCAAACAGGACAGCTTTCACTGCGGTCAGTCCTCCGGGTCGTAGCCGAGGTTGGGCGAGAGCCACCGCTCGGCCTCGGCGAGGGTCCAGCCCTTGCGCTCGGCGTAGTCGGCGACCTGGTCGCGTGCCAGTCGGCCCACCACGAAGTACTGCGACTGCGGGTGGGAGTAGTAGAAGCCGCTGACCGAGGCACCCGGCCACATCGCCATCGACTCGGTGAGCTTGATGCCGGTGTGCTCCTCGACGTCGAGGAGCTCCCAGAGGGTCTGCTTCTCGGTGTGCTCGGGGCACGCGGGGTAGCCCGGCGCCGGCCGGATGCCGTCGTACTGCTCCTTGATGAGCCCGACGTTGTCGAGGTGCTCGTCGGGGGCATAGCCCCAGATGTCCTTGCGGACCCGCTCGTGCAGGCGCTCGGCGAAGGCCTCGGCCAGCCGGTCGGCGAGCGACTCCAGCAGGATCGCGTTGTAGTCGTCGAGCTCCTCGCGGAAGGCGGCCACGCGCTCCGTCACGCCGTCGCCCGCGGTCACGGCGAAGGCACCCACGTGGTCGCGGAGGCCGGAGTCCTTGGGCGCGACGTAGTCGGCCAGGCTCCGGTTGGGTACGCCGTCGCGGTGCTGGCCCTGCTGCCGCAGGTGGTGCAGCGTCGCGTGCACCTCGCTGCGGTCGTTGCCGAGGTAGAGCTCGACGTCGTCGCCGACGGAGGCCGCCGGGAAGAAGCCGACCACGCCGTGGGCGCGGATCCACTTCTCCTCGATCATCGTGTCGAGCATCTCCTGCGCGTCGTCGTAGAGCTTGCGAGCGGCCGGGCCGGAGCTGGGGTTGTTGAGGATGTCGGGGAAGGCGCCCTTCATCTCCCAGGCGTTGAAGAACGGCTGCCAGTCGATGTAGCTGCGGAGCACGGAGAGGTCGACGTCGCGCAGCACCCGGACGTGCTGGGTGACCGGCGTGCCCACGAGCGGTCGACACCGCGTGGTCCTGCTGCAGCAGCATCTTGGGCTTGGGCGGGTGGTAGTCGGACCAGTCGATCGGGCTCGCGTTGGCGCGGGCCTGCTCGAGGGTGACCATCGGCCGGTCGTTCTTGGTCGCGTGGCGCGTGCGCAGGGAGTCGAAGTCGGCCTTGACGTCGGCCATCAGCGCGGCGCGCCCGGTCTCGTGGAGCAGCGCCGCGGCCGTGGGCACCGAGCGCGACGCGTCCTTGACCCACACGACCGGGCCGTCGTACTTCGGGTCGACCTTGACCGCGGTGTGGGCACGCGACGTGGTCGCGCCGCCGATGAGCAGCGGGATCTGCAGCCCCTGGCGCTGCATCTCGGAGGCGAAGTTGACCATCTCGTCGAGCGACGGCGTGATCAGGCCGGAGAGCCCGATGATGTCCGCGCCGACCTCGGCCGCGGTGTCGAGGATCTTCTGCGCCGGCACCATCACGCCGAGGTCGATGACCTCGTAGTTGTTGCACTGGAGCACCACGCCGACGATGTTCTTGCCGATGTCGTGGACGTCGCCCTTCACCGTCGCCATGACGATGGTGCCGTTGGTGTCCTTCGCGGTCGCGAGCTCGGGGTTGTCGAGCTTCTCCTGCTCGATGAAGGGGATGAGGTAGGCGACGGCCTTCTTCATCACGCGGGCGCTCTTGACCACCTGCGGGAGGAACATCTTGCCGGCCCCGAAGAGGTCGCCGACGACGTTCATGCCGTCCATCAGCGGGCCCTCGATGACCTCGATGGGGCGGCCGCCACGCTCGGCGATCTCCTGGCGCAGCAGCTCGGTGTCGGACTCGACGTGCGCGTCGATGCCCTTGACCAGCGCGTGGGTGATCCGCTCGCCGATCGGCAGCGCCCGCCACTCCTCCTCGGTCACCTCGACCTCGCCGGCGGTGACGTTGTAGCGCTCCGCGATCTCGAGCAGCCGCTCGGCGGCGTCGGGACGGCGGTTGAGCACGACGTCCTCGATGCGCTCGCGCAGCTCGGCGTCGACCTCGTCGTAGACCACCAGTGCACCGGCGTTGACGATGCCCATGTCGAGCCCGGCACGGATCGCGTGGAACAGGAAGACGGCGTGGATCGCCTCGCGCACCGGGTTGTTGCCGCGGAAGGAGAAGGAGACGTTGGAGATGCCGCCGCTGACCTTGGCGCCGGGCAGGTTGGCCTTGATCCAGCGGGTGGCCTCGATGAAGTCCTCGCCGTAGGTGGCGTGCTCCTCGATGCCCGTCGCGACGGCGAAGACGTTGGGGTCGAAGATGATGTCCTCGGGCGGGAAGCCGACCTCGTCGACGAGGATCCGGTAGGCCCGCTCGCAGATCGCCTTGCGGCGCTCGAGGTTGTCGGCCTGGCCGTCCTCGTCGAACGCCATCACCACGACAGCGGCGCCGTACTTGCGGCACAGGCGGGCGTGGGCGCGGAACGCCTCCTCGCCCTCCTTCATCGAGATGGAGTTGACGATCGGCTTGCCCTGCACGCACTTGAGCCCGGCCTCGATCACCTCCCACTTGGAGGAGTCGACCATCACCGGCACCCGGCTGATGTCGGGCTCGGCGGCGATGAGCTTGAGGAAGCGGTCCATCGCCGCGACGCCGTCGATCATGCCCTCGTCCATGTTGACGTCGATGACCTGCGCGCCCGACTCGACCTGCTGCGCCGCGACGCTCAGCGCGGTGTCGTAGTCGCCGTCCTTGATGAGCTTGCGGAAGCGGGCGGAGCCGGTGATGTTGGTGCGCTCGCCGACGTTGACGAACAGGCTCTCCTCGGTGATCTTCAGCGGCTCGAGGCCGGACAGGCGCATCACCGGCTGGTGCTCGACCGGGTCGCGCCGGGCCTTGCCGTCGACCGCGCCGGCGATGGCGGCGATGTGGTCGGGCGTGGTGCCGCAGCAGCCGCCGACGAGGTTGAGGAAGCCGGCGTCGGCGAACTCGGCGAGGACGGCGGCCGTCTGGTCCGGCGTCTCGTCGTACTCCCCGAAGGCGTTGGGCAGGCCGGCGTTGGGGTAGACGCTGACGAACGAGTCGGCGAGGCGCGAGAGCTCGGCGACGTAGGGGCGCATGTCGCGCGCGCCGAGGGCGCAGTTGAGGCCGACCGCCAGCGGACGCGCATGGCGTACGGAGTCCCAGAAGGCCTCGGTGACCTGGCCCGACAGCGTGCGACCGGAGGCGTCGGTGATGGTGCCGGAGATGATGACCGGCCAGCGACGCTCCTGCTCCTCGAACAGCGTCTCGACCGCGAAGATCGCGGCCTTGGCGTTGAGGGTGTCGAAGATCGTCTCGATCATCAGCAGGTCGGCGCCGCCGTCGACGAGGCCGCGGGCGGCCGTCAGGTAGGCGTCGGCGAGCTGGTCGAAGGAGACGTTGCGGGCGCCGGGGTCGTTGACGTCGGGCGAGATCGAGGCCGTGCGCGTCGTCGGGCCGAGCGCGCCGGCGACCCAGCGGGGCCGGTCGTCGGTCGCGACCTCGTCGGCGGCCGCGCGGGCGAGCCGGGCGGCCTCGTAGTTGAGCTCGTAGTCGAGGTCCTCGAGGCCGTAGTCGGCGAGCGAGACCGCGTTGGCGTTGAAGGTGTTGGTCTCGATGATGTCGGCGCCCGCGCGGAGGTACTCCTCGTGGATCGCCCGGATGATCTGCGGCTGGGTGATCGTCAGCAGGTCGTTGTTGCCGACGAGGTCGCTCGGGTGGTCGGCGAAGCGCTCGCCGCGGTAGCCCGTCTCGTCGGGGCGGTCGCGCTGGATGGCCGTGCCCATCGCTCCGTCGAGCACCATGATCCGCCGGCCCAGGATGTCCGTGAGGGCGTCGGTGGCGTCGGGACGGTGCTGCGGCTTCACAGGCGGCCTTCCGTGCTGGTGGAGACCCAGCCTAGGAACGTAGTCCGACACGCGGACCTGGTTCCCACATCGTGGCACCGGCCGACACCCCTCACGAAATCACGGCAGTTCGCTGGGGGAAGTCTCCTAGGGTGGAGTGGTGATCGAGTTCGACGACGTGCAGGACCTCGTCTCCCCCGTGGTGATCGCCGCCTTCGAGGGGTGGAACGACGCCGCCGACGCGGCCTCCGGCCTCGTCGACCACCTGATGGAGCAGTGGAAGGCCGAGGTCATCGGTGCGATCGACCCGGAGGAGTTCTACGACTTCCAGGTCAACCGCCCGGTCATCAGCACCGACGTCAACGGCCACCGGCGCCTCGCGTGGCCCACCACGCGGATCGCCGTCGCCCGCCCCGCCGAGCTCGACCGCGACGTGATCCTGGTGCGCGGCATCGAGCCCAGCATGAAGTGGCGCCAGTTCTGCGCCGAGCTGCTCGCCGCGTGCGACGACCTCGGCGCCGAGCTCGTGGTGACCCTCGGTGCCCTCCTGGCGGACACCCCGCACACCCGCCCCATCCCGGTCAGCGGCACCGCCACCGAGCCGGAGCTCGTCGACCGGCTCGACGTCGAGCAGTCGACCTACGAAGGACCCACGGGGATCGTCGGCGTCTTCAACGACGCGTGCTCCCAGCTCGACATCCCGGCCGTGTCCTACTGGGCCGCGGTCCCCCACTACGTCGCGCAGCCGCCGTGCCCCAAGGCGACGCTCGCCCTCCTCGGCCAGCTCGAGGAGCTGCTCCAGGCGCCGATGCCGCTGGGCGACCTCGTCGACGACTCCAAGGCCTGGGAGCGCGGCGTGGACGAGCTCGCCGCCGAGGACGAGGACGTCGCCGACTACGTCCGCGCGCTCGAGGAGACCCGCGACACCGCCGACCTCCCCGAGGCCTCCGGCGAGGCCATCGCGCGGGAGTTCGAGCGCTACCTCAAGCGCCGCGACACCGACTGACCGCCATCTCGGGCGGTGGTCCACCCACATTCCGCGTGGGCGGACCGTGGCTCCACCACCGACGGCGCGCGTGTCGCCCGACGACGCGCCTGTGGGCGGTGGTGCACCCGCCTTCGGGACGACCGCGATGTGGCTCCACCACCGCTCACGCGGCGCGGTGGCCACACCGACGCGCCGGCTGGCGGTGGCACAGGCGGATTCCGACCTGACGGGATCCCCCTCACCCACCGCTCGCCCACGTGTCGTACGACGACGCGCCGGGGCCGGTGGCACAGCGGCACTTCCATCGCCCCGAATCCGCGTCACGCACCGCTCGCAACAGGGCGACGGCGCGCGGGGCGTACGTCAGAGCGACAGGCCGAGGGCCGCGTCGAGCAGCCGGTGGATCGTCGCCGCCGCCTCGTGGTCCGAGGTGTCCGCGAGCCCGGTCGTGCCGAGCGTGGCCTCGACCCACTCCTGGACGGCCGCCACGGCCGTCGGGGCGTCGAGGTCGTCGGCCAGCGCCGTGAGCACCCGCTCGACCACGCGCGCCGAGTCGGCGCCGTGGCCCAGCGCGAGGGCCCGGCGCCAGTCGGCGAGGGTGTCGACGGCGGCCCAGAGCTGGTCGTCGGTCCACTCCCAGTCGCTGCGGTAGTGGTGGCGCAGCAGCACCAGGCGGATGGCCATCGGGTCGACCTCGCTCATCCGCAGCGCGGAGACGAAGACGAGGTTGCCCTTGGACTTCGACATCTTCTCGCCGTCGTAGGCCACCATCCCGGCGTGGGCGTAGGTGCGGGCGAACCGCTCCCCCGGGTGGGCGACCTGCGCCTCGCCGGCGGACATCTCGTGGTGCGGGAAGACCAGGTCGCTGCCGCCGCCCTGGACGTCGAACGACGTGCCGAGGTGGTCGAGGGCGATCGCGGAGCACTCGATGTGCCAGCCGGGGCGGCCGGGTCCCCACGGGCTGGGCCACGACGGCTCGCCCGGGCGCTCGGCACGCCAGAGCAGGCAGTCGAGCGGGTCCTTCTTGCCCTCGCGGTCGGGGTCGCCGCCGCGCTCGCCGAAGATCTCCAGCATCGCGTCGCGGTCGAGGCCGGACACCGAGCCGAAGGCGTCGTCGGCGGTGACGGAGAAGTAGAGGTCGTCCTCGACCGTGTAGACGGCGCCGACCTCGTCGAGGCGCTCGATGAGCTCGATCACCTGCGGGATCGACTCGACGGCGCCGATGTAGTGGGCCGGCGGCAGGACGCGCAGCGCCTCCATGTCGTCGCGGAAGAGCTGCGTCTCCCGCTCGGCCAGCTCCGCCCAGTCGACCTTGACCTTCGTCGCCCGCTCGAGCAGCGGGTCGTCGACGTCGGTGACGTTCTGCACGTAGGTCACCTCGTGCCCGGCGTTGCGCCACGCACGGTTGAGCAGGTCGAAGCCGACGTAGGTCGCGGCGTGCCCGATGTGGGTGGCGTCGTAGGGCGTGATGCCGCAGACGTACATCCGCGCCGGACCCTCGGGCCGGGTCTCGACGACCTCGCCGCTGGCGGTGTCGTGGACCCGCACCGCAGGGCCCGTGACAGGCAGTCGGGGAACGTCGGGGGACGACCAGGAACGCATGTGGCGCAGCCTATCCGCCGCGTCGCCAGCCGTCCGGTCAGAAGGGCGGCCACGGGATCACGGGGTACGCCGACGAGGCCGGCGCGGGGAACACCCCACGGTCCAGCAGCCGCGTGACCCGCCGCGTGGTGACCGCGAGCTCGTCGCGGGTCAGCAGCCCGGCGAGCGTCGTGCCGAGCTCGCCGTCGAGCGCCGCCGCGAGCCGGCGCAGGCCCTCGGCCTCCTCGTCGGTGACCGTCTCGCCGACGAAGCCCCAGAGGACGGTGCGCAGCTTGTTCTCGACGTGGAAGGTCAGGCCGTGGTCGACGCCGTGGCGGTGGCCGTCGGCCATCGGCAGGACGTGCCCGCCCTTGCGGTCGGCGTTGTTGACGACGACGTCGAAGAGCGCCATCCGGCGCAGCTCCGGCGAGTCCTCGTGCACCAGCGACACCGGCTGGTCGTGGGCGTCGAGGCCGTCGAAGACGTGGCGGAAGCCGCCCGGGCACCTCGCCCTCGCCGACGATGTCGACGGGGTCCTGGTCCTCGACCTCGTCGCGCCACAGCTGCACCATGCCCGGCCCGTGCGGCCCGTCACCGAGCACCGTCGGCGGCACGATGTCCCAGCCGAGCGCCTCCGAGACGGCGTACGCCGCCACCTCGCGGTTCGCGAGCGTGCCGTCGGGGAAGTCCCACAGCGGCCGCTCCCCCGCGACCGGCTTGTAGACGACGCGGACGCCGCCGAGCTCGCCGACGAACGTGGCGTTGGAGGCCGGCAGCACCCGACCGTGCAGGGTCAGCTCGCCGGTCGGGAAGCCGCGCGGGAGGCCCGGGACAGGGGTCGGGTCAGGGGTCACGACGCCGGAAGCCGTTGGCGCGGACGCACAGGTGGCCGTCGGGGTCGATCGGCTCACCGCAGAACGGGCAGTCGGGCCGGCCGGCTCCGACGACGTTGCGCGAGCGCTCGACGAACGAGCGGGCGGCTGCCGCCGTCAGGCGGACCAGGAAGATCTCCTCGGGCTCCGGCTCGAGCAGGTCCTCGAGGTCCTCCTGGAGCTGCTCGGGCGACACCACGGCCGCCTCGGTGAACGGGAAGACCTCGATGACGAGGCGCTCGTCGCTGCTGTCCCACGACAGCGTCATCGTGCCGGCGCGGAACTCCTCCTCGATCGGCTGCTCCAGCGGCTGGCCGTCGACCATGTCGCGCGGGTGCGATCGCGGGGATGAGCACGTCGTCGCCGGCCGCGCTCATCAGCTCGTCGAGGAGCTCGTCGATGCGCTCGGCCAGCGCGGACACCTGCTGCTTCTCCAGCGAGACGCTGACGATGCGGGTGCCCTCGCGTGCCTGGAGGAAGAACGTCCGCGATCCGGGCTCGCCGACGGTGCCGGCGACGAAGCGCTCGGGCGGGTCGAAACGGTGCACGACAGGCATGTCACTCACCCTAGGACCCGGCTGGCTGGGCCGGTCCCGCTCCCCCGCCGACCGCCGCATCGCGCGCCGCGCGAGACGATCGACGCCGCGTCTTCGCCGGGGCGTTCAGCCACGAGAGGTCGCCGCCGTGGGTGTTGGTGCCGAGGACGAACGGGCGCGAGTCGGTGTAGCTCACGATCGACACCGACGCGGGGTCGACGTGGATGCGCTGGAAGAGGTCGAGGTGGGTGCCGAGCGCGTCGGCGAGGATCGACTTGATGACGTCGCCGTGGCTCACGGCGAGCCAGACCGCGTCGTCACCGTGCTCGGCGGCGATCCGCGCGTCGTGGCGGCGGATCGCCGCGACGGCCCGGTCCTGCATGGCCCGCATCGACTCCCCGCCCGGGAAGGTCGCCGCGGACGGCTGGGCCTGGACGGTCTTCCAGAGCTTCTCCTTGGCGAGGTCCTTCAGCGGCCGGCCCTGCCACTCGCCGTAGTCGCACTCCGAGAGCTGCTTGTCGGTGCTCGCCCGCAGCGCGGCGGCCTGCCGGCCGGTGATCTCCTTGGACGTCTCGCGGCAGCGCTCCAGCGGGCTGGTGACGGCGGCAGCGAGGCGTACGCCGGCCAGCCGCTCGCCGACGGCGACGGCCTGCTTCACGCCGGTGTCGTCGAGGTGGACGCCCGGCGACGCGGCCGGCGAGGACGCCGGCCGTGTTGGCGGTCGAACGGCCGTGTCGGACGAGGATGACGGTGGGCACGACAGCGACCCTAGCCAAGTGGGGGTGGGACTAGCCTGACCCGGTGATCGTGGACAACGCCCTCTACCACCGGGGCAAGCGGGTGCCGCTCGGCGACGGCGACGACCAGAGCCTCGGCCACGCCCGGGTGCCGTGCGACCCGGGCGACTTCCAGTGGATCGGGATCCACGACCCCAGCCCCGACGAGCTCGACCTCATCGCGCGCACCTTCGACCTGCACCCGCTCGCGGTCGAGGACGCCGGCGACTCCCACCAGCGCCCCAAGCTCGAGCACTACGGCGACACGCTCTTCCTGGTGCTCAAGACGCTCTGGTACGTCGACGAGGAGGACGCGGTCGAGACCGGGGAGATCAACATGTTCGTCGGGTCCGACTTCGTGGTGACGGTCCGCCACGGCGCCGGCATCGACCTCGCCGACTCCCGCCGCGACCTCGAGACCCGGGCGCAGGTGCTCGAGCACGGCCCGATGGGCGTCATGTACGCCATCTGCGACCGGGTGGTCGACGAGTACGAGAAGGTCGGCGCGGCGCTCGAGGAGGACGTCGACGAGGTCGAGGAGTCGGTCTTCTCCCAGGCCCGCACCGACGACTCCAACCGGATCTACGTCCTCAAGCGCGAGATCGCGGAGGTGCGGCGCGCGGTGATGCCGCTGCGCGAGCCGATGCGGAAGTTCTCGATGCACTCGGACACGGTGCCGACGATCCGCACGCCGATCCCCATCACGGCCGAGACCGCGACCTACTTCCGCGACGTGGCCGACCACCTCCAGCGGGTCTCCGAGGTGATCGACAGCCTCGACGTGCTGCTGTCGACCGCCTTCGACGCGCACCTCGCGCGGATCTCGGTGCAGCAGAACGACGACATGCGCAAGATCTCCGCCGGTGCCGCGCTCGTCGTCGTGCCCACGCTCATCGCCGGGGTCTACGGCATGAACTTCGACCACATGCCCGAGCTGCACTGGACCTACGGCTACGCGTTCGCGCTCTTCCTGATGGTCGGCGCGTCCGCGGCGCTGCTCTGGTTCTTCAAGAAGTCCGGGTGGCTGTGACGCGGTCCCCCGTGGCTGCCCCGACGGCGTGGCGGGTGGTGTGGTGGTTCGGCTTCGTCAGCCTGTTCGCCGACATGGTCTACGAGGGCGCCCGCTCGGTCTACGGCCCGCTGCTCGCCGCGCTCGGCGCCTCGGCGGTGGTCGTCGGTCTCGTCACCGGCGCCGGCGAGGCCGTCGCGCTGGTGCTGCGGCTCGCCTTCGGCCCGCTCGCGGACCGCACCGGGCGCTACTGGTCGCTGACGATCCTCGGCTACGGGCTGACCGCGGTCTGCGTGCCGCTGCTGGCGCTGGCGCCGCGGCTCGGCGTCGCCGGGCTCGCCTTCGGCGCGACGATGATCCTGCTCGAGCGGCTCGGCAAGGCGATCCGCTCGCCGTCGAAGTCCGCCCTGCTGGCCCACGTCGCGTCGGCGGTGGGCCGCGGCCGCGGGTTCGGCGTGCACAAGGCGCTCGACCAGGTCGGCGCATTCGCCGGTCCGCTGCTCGTCGCCGGTGTCGTCGCGATCAGCTCGCTGTGGACGGGGATGGCGGTCCTGGCCGTGCCCGGCGCGATCGCGATGCTGCTGCTGTTCACCCTGCGGCGGCGGGTCCCCGACCCGGCGGCGTACGACGAGACTGCCGCGGCGAGTCCCGCGGACGAGCCCGCCGAGCGGCGCGGCTGGTGGGCCGAGGCCGTCGGCGCGGGGCTGTCGGGCGACTTCTTCCGCTACGCGATCGCCGCGTCGCTGACCACGGGTGCGCTCGTGACCTTCGGCATCATCGGCTACCACCTCACCGTCGAGGGGCTGCTGCCCGTGGCCGCCGTCCCGGTCGTGTACGCCGCCGCGATGGCCGTCGAGGCGGTCGCCGCCCTGGTCGTCGGGTCGGTCTACGACCGGACCGGGCCGCGGGTGCTCCTCGTGGTGCCGGTGCTGGTCGCGCTCGTGCCCGCCCTCGCCCTCGGGTCGGCGCTCGTCGCCGTCCTGGTCGGCGTCGCCGCGTGGGGCTTCGCCCAGGGCGTGCAGGACTCGACGATCAAGGCGGTCGTCGCCGACCTGGTGGAGGCACCGCGGCGGGCGACGGCGTACGGCGTGTTCGCGGGCATCCAGGGGCTGCTCGCGATCGTCGGCGGCGTGGGCGCGGGCTGGCTCTACGAGCGGTCGCTGCCGGCGCTGGTGGTGGTCGTCGCGCTCACGCAGGTCGTGGCGCTCGCCCTGCTGGTCGACACGTTCAACGGCACCGTCAGGCGGTCAGGACGCCTGCGCCGAGCAGGATGAGCGTGCCGGCGCCGAGCAGGATCCGGTAGACGACGAACGGCGTGTAGGAGCGGGTGCTGACGTAGCGCAGCAGCCACGCGATGGCGGCGTACCCGACGACGAAGGAGACGACGGTCGCGGTGATCGTCGGTCCCCAGCCGAAGTCGTTGTGGCCGTTCGGGATCTCCTTGAGCTCGAAGACCCCGGCGCCGACGACGGCGGGGATCGCGAGCAGGAACGCGAAGCGCGTGGCGGCCTCGCGGTCGAAGCCGAGGAAGCGGCCCATCGAGATCGTGGCGCCCGAGCGGGAGACGCCGGGGATCAGTGCGAGCGCCTGCGCGGCGCCCATCAGCACGGCGTCCTTGAGGGTGATCTTGCCGATCGGGCGGTCGGTGCGGCCGACGCGGTCGGCGACGCCGAGCACGACGCCCATCACGATGAGCGTGGTGCCGATGATCCAGAGGTTGCGGAAGTCGCGCTCGATGACGTCCTTGAGCAGCACGCCCAGCACGACGATCGGCAGCGAGCCGACGATGATGTACCAGCCCATGCGGGAGTCGAGCGTCCCGCGGTGCTCGGCGCGGAAGAGCGACTTCACCCAGGCGCTGCCGATGCGCCAGATGTCCTTGCGGAAGTAGATGAGCACCGCGAGCTCGGTGCCGATCTGGATGACGGCCGTGAACGCGGCGCCCGGGTCGCCCCACCCGAAGAGCTCGGGGAAGATCCGCAGGTGCGCGCTGCTGGAGATCGGCAGGAACTCGGTGAGCCCCTGGATGATGCCCAGGACGACTGCCTTGAGGAGATCCGTCACAGGTGGTGAGCCTACGGGCGCGTCCCTGCCGCTCGCGCGCAGGACCCGTGACTACGCTCGCCTCCATGCAGCAGCGTTCGCTCGGCGCCACCGGACTGAAGGTCTCCCGGCTGGGCCTGGGCACCATGACCTGGGGTCGCGACACCGACGAGCACGAGGCCCGCGACCAGCTGATCGCCTTCGCCGAGGCGGGCGGCACGCTCGTCGACACCGCGGCCGGGTACGGCGACGGGGCGAGCGAGGAGCTGATCGGCACCCTGCTCGGTGACGTGGTCGCCCGCGACGAGGTGGTCCTGGCGACCAAGGCCGGCATCTCGCGGCGTACGGGCGAGCGGGTCACCAACACCTCGCGCGGCACCCTGCTGACCACGCTCGACGCGTCGCTCAAGCGGCTCGGCGTCGACCACGTCGACCTGTGGCAGGTGCACGTGTGGACCGACGAGACCCCGGTCGAGGAGACGCTCACCGCCCTCGACCTGGCCGTCACCTCCGGGCGCGCGTCCTACGTCGGCATCTCCAACTACACCGGCTGGCAGACCGCGCAGGCCGCGACGTGGCAGCGCGCGGTGCCGGGCCGCACTCCCCTGGCCTCGACGCAGGTGGAGTACTCCCTGCTCAACCGCCACGTCGAGCACGAGGTCGTCCCGGCCGCGCAGGCCCTCGGCCTCGGCGTGCTGCCGTGGTCACCGCTCGGGCGCGGCGTGCTGACCGGCAAGTACCGCACCGGTACGCCGTCCGACTCGCGCGCGGCGACCGAGCACTTCGCCGGCTTCGTCGGCGCCTACCTCGACGACCGCGGCCGCGGGATCGTCGAGGCCGTCGCGCGTGCCGCCGACGGCCTGGGCTGGTCGCCGCTCGAGGTCGCCCTGGTGTGGGTGCGCGACCGGCCGGGCGTCACCGCCCCGATCGTCGGCGCCCGCACCGCCGCCCAGCTCGACGGGGCGCTCGGCATCGAGGAGCTGTCCCTGCCCGCCGAGATCGTCGAGGCGCTCGACGACGTGTCCGCCGACTGAGACCCGAGGGGAGACCCCATGGCCAGGATCCAGCGACGCCCACCCGGGCGCGGCATCGAGTGGGAGTTCGAGACGCTCGTGCTCCCGCAGGACTTCTCCCGCAACGTCGTCACCCGCCTCCTCGTCGACCGCGCCGAGCACGGCGGCTGGGAGCTCGACCGGCTCCGGATCGGCAACGACGGCAAGCGCCGCGTCGTGCTGCGCCGCAAGATCATCCGCCAGCGACTGACGCTCTTCGCCGGCTGAGCGGTCACCAGCCCTGGGTGCCCGGCGCTCCCTTGAACGGTCCGGTGACCCGCGAGGTGATCCAGCCGCCGTAGAAGTTGCCCGGCTGCGGCTCGACGACCTCGCCGTCGACCGTGCAGCGGTCGACGCGGCCGGGGTAGAGCGCGACGTGGTCGAGCAGCGCCTCGAAGCCCGCGGACGGCGTCGGGTAGGTCCACGCGATCGACCGGAGCACCTCGTCACCGACGACGAGGTCGAAGTAGTCGGCCGCGCCCTTCCACTCGCACCAGCTCGCGCCCTTCTGGGCCTCCCGGAGCACGCCGTCGGCGAAGGCGCTGCGCGGCAGGTAGTAGGTCGGCGGGTGGCTGGTCTCGAGCACGCGCAGGCTCTGCGTCGTGTCGGCGACCACGACGCCGCCGTGCTCGACGACGACGTGCTCGTTGCTCGGGTCGACCCGCGGCGGGCGCGGGTAGTCCCACACGGACTCGGTCATGCCGTCCAACCTACGGCTCACTCCGACAGCCCGCGCGACTCGAGCCACGCCGTACGCCGCCGGGCCGAGGCCTGGGCGAGCCACGCCTCCTGGACGATCTCGACCAGCTCGTCGCGGTCGACCTCGGCGACGCGTGACGCGCGCAGCAGGACCGACGGGTGGCCGTCGAAGTGCGGCGTGGTGAAGAACGGCAGCCGCTCGTCCTGCACCAGCGCCTGCTTGTCGCCCTCGGACGCCGACCCAGAGGACGATCACGTCGTCGTAGCGCTCGCCCGTCTCCGGGTCGACCGCGTCGGGCCGGGGCGTCCGGAAGAAGACGAAGGACTTGCTGCCGACCTGGTAGACGGGACGCTCGTCGGGTCCCGTACGCCGTGACGTGCGGCATCGCCCGCGCCGTGGCGTGGATGTCGTCGACCGTCGCCGGCCGGCTCACGCGGTCGCGGCCTCCGCCTTCGCCTTCAGCTCGCGCACCATGGCGTCCGGGTCGTCGGCGGAGTAGACGGCCGAGCCCGCGACGAAGACGTCGGCGCCGGCCTCGGCGCAGCGCTCGATCGTCTCGAGGGAGACGCCGCCGTCGACCTGGAGCCAGGTCTCGACGTCGTGCTTGCGCATCAGCTCGCGCGCGGTGCGGATCTTCGGCAGGCACAGGTCGAGGAACTTCTGGCCGCCGAAGCCGGGCTCCACGGTCATGATCAGCAGCATGTCGAGCTCCGGCAGCAGCGCCTCGTAGGGCTCGATCGGCGTGGCCGGCTTGAGCGCCATCGACGCCCGCGCACCCTGGTCGCGGATCTCGCGCGCCAGCCGCACCGGCGCCTTCGCCGCCTCGGCGTGGAAGGTCACCGACCCGCAGCCCGCCTCGGCGTACGCCGGTGCCCACCGGTCGGCGTCCTCGATCATCAGGTGCACGTCGATCGGCTGCGTGGCGTGCTTGCTGAGCGCCTCGATCACCGGGAGCCCGAGGGTCAGGTTGGGGACGAAGTGGTTGTCCATCACGTCGACGTGCACCCAGTCGGCGCTGGGGATCCGGGCGACCTCGTCGGCCAGGCGCGACAGGTCGGCGTTGAGGATGCTCGGCGTGATCTGGATGCCCACGGGTCGATCCTAGGGAGTCGCGGTCGCCGTCCATCCGCGCGGCACGGCTGTCGGCGGGCACGACGACCGGCGCAGGTGCGTCTGCCCCGCCGGGAGTCCACCCGGTCCGGTCGTCGACGAGCTCCTGCGCGATCACCCGCAGCTTGACGTTGCGGTGGCTGGAGAGCCGGGCGAGGAAGGCGAAGGCACGATCCTCGAGGAGCTCGAACCTCTCCATGAGGATGCCGACGGCCTGTCCGACCACCTGCCGACCTGCCATGGCGTCGCGCAGGCCGTCGATCTGGGAGGCGTACTCCAGGGCGGCGCGCGAGTGCTCGGTGAAGAGCTCGGTCAGGTACGCCACGTCCGCCAGCGCCCCGACCGACCGCGAGTAGATGTCGAGCCCGCCGATGGCGCGCTTCGACTCGAAGATCCGCATGCAGGCCTGGGACAGCACGCCGGCGGCGGCGGCGCGCGGCCCGTAGGAGGGATAGCGCGGGTCGTTGCGCAGGTCGCCGCACACGGTCAGCGCGTTGTGCGTCACGCCGTCGTAGCAGGGCCCCTCCGAGTGCGCGAACTGCCAGCTGTCGAGCTCGCGGAGGTAGTCCCTGGTGAAGCCGTAGGAGCGCAGGGACCCGTCCTGGTGCCGGATGCTGATGGTGGCGTCGTCGACTCCGGGCAGCGTCTCGACGGCTGCTCGGGTGAGCGACTGGAGCGTGTCGTCGAGGTCCTTGCCGGACACCGAGTCGGCGACCCGTGCCGCCATGACCATCGCGCGCTCAGAGAGGTCGTCCACGACCAGTCCTTCCGTCCCACCGTCCGGGGATCGTGCCGGGTGGGGCGCCTCCTCGTTACCCATCCACCCGCGAAGCGATGCGTCGCCCGATCGCGGGCTCAGTCCTCGTCGGGCTCCGGCGGCGCCTCCGCGCCCTCGGCGTCGTCGCGGTCGGCCCACTCGAGCAGCGGCGCGATGTCGAAGGGGTGGTCGTCGATGTCGGCGTGCAGGTCGCCGATCTCGGCGAACCGCTCAGGCATCGTGAAGATGGTGAAGTCGTCGGGCGTGCAGCCGTCGACCTCGTCCCAGCGGATCGGGGCGGAGACGCGGGCCTCGGGCACGCCGCGCACGGAGTAGGCCGCGGCGATCGTGTGGTCGCGGGCGTTCTGGTTGTAGTCGACGAACAGCTGCGACGGGTCGCGGTCCTTGCGCCACCAGGCCGTCGTGACGTCGCCGTCGGCCCGGCGCTCGACCTCGCGGGCGAAGGCGAGCGCGCCACGGCGTACGTCCTGGAAGCCGTGGTCGGGCGGGATCCGGACGTAGATGTGCAGCCCCGAGCCGCCGCTGGTCTTGGGGAAGCCGACGGCGCCGAGCTCGTCGAGCACCTCGTGGGCGACGTGCGCGACCCGCTGGACGGTGGCCCAGTCGCACTCCGGACCGGGGTCGAGGTCGATGCGCCACTCGTCGGGCTTCTCGGTGTCGGCCCGGCGGCTGTTCCACGGGTGGAACTCGACGGTCGACATCTGCACGGCCCAGATCGACGCTGCCGAGCTCGGTGACGCACAGCTCGTCGGCGGTGCGCTTCCACCGCGGGAAGAACAGCTGCACCGTCTCGACCCACTCGGGCGCCCCGCGGGCAGGCGCTTCTGGTGCACCTTGTCGCCGGCCAGGCCCTTCGGGAAGCGGTGCAGCATGCACGGCCGCTCGAAGAGCGCGTTGACGATGCCGTCGCCGACGGACAGGTAGTACTCGACGAGGTCGAGCTTGGTCGCTGCGGGCCGACCGTCGAGCGGCGGGAAGTACACCCGGTCGGGGTTGGTCACCTTGACGACGCGGTCGTCGACCTCGATCTCGGTGAACGGCGACGCCATGGCGCCGACCCTAGCCGGAGTCGGCTACTTCTTCGTCGCACCCTCGGGGGCGGCAGGCGCCTCGGCGACGGTGACGGTCACCGGCTCGGACCAGCCCTCGTCGGCGTACTGGCTCTCGGGGCGGTGCCAGCGGAACTCGGTGGTCTCCGTGACGGGTACGTCGACGCGCGCCAGGCCGCCCGGCCCGCCGAGCACCAGGTCGCCGACCGGCGCCCAGTCGCCGCCGGGGCGTCGCGACTCGAGGACGAGCGGGTCGCCCGTGACGCGACCGCCCGGGTCGGTCACCCGGCCGGTCAGCGAGACCGACTGGCCGGCGTCGACCGGCCGTGCGGTCGACGTCGACCGTGGTGGCGAGGGTCGTGCCCTCGAAGTCGAAGGTCGAGCCCGACCCGCGGACCTCGTCGAGGTTGAAGGACGAGCCGTCGCAGCCGAAGCCGGTGATCGAGAAGCCCGGCGCCGTCGCCGTGCGCGGCGGCGAAGGCGGCGGTGGTGGCGGTCTCCGCGGCGCCGAGCGGCGCGAGGGTGGCGAGGTCGACGAGCGTCCAGTCGTACGCCGTCGCGGCCGTCGACACCGTCGTCCACGAGCCCGCGGGCGCCGAGAGCGCGGCGCGACCACGCCAGGCGGTGCCGGGGAGGTTGTCGGGGGTGATGCTCATGACGTAGGAGACGCCCTGGCTGCCCGAGGTCGACGCGACGGCGACCGTCGAGTCGAACGACGGCCAGCGAGTCGAAGCGGGTGAAGGGACCGGACGCGGTGCCCGGCGCCGGCGGCACCAGGCCGAGCGAGCGGCGACCCATCGGCGCCGTGTAGGGACCGAGGTTGAGCCGGGACTGGGGAGGCTGCGCGGCGCCGAAGAGGTTGTCGCAGCCGACGTAGGTCAGGAAGACGTCGGGGTCACCGGTGCTGGGCCGGACAGCCGGTGGGCGCCCTCGGCAGCCTGCGCCGGGGCGGCGCCGAGCGCGGCCATCGTCGTCGTCGACGCGACCAGCGCCATGGTGGTCCGCAACCGCATCCGTCGTCCTGCTCCCCGATCGCGCGCACCCCTCCGGTGCGTCGCGCTGAGCCCATCATGCTCGGCTTGACGCAAGCGTTGTGAACAGGTGACTGCGCAGGTGAATCCCGAATGTTTGCCCGGATTCACCTGTCGGGGTGACCGTCGGTGCCGTGACGCTAGGTTGTGCGCCATGCCGCTCCGGGGTGACGACGTCCCGCGCCACCCGGTGCGCCGGGTCGAGGCGCGCGCGGGCCACGACCTCAGCCCGACGGCCGTACCCCGCCTCGATCCCGGCGGTGGCGCAGGTCCTGGCCGACGGCCTCGACCTCGGTCCGGGGGTGACCTTCCTCGTCGGCGAGAACGGCTCCGGCAAGTCGACGATCGTCGAGGCGGTCGCCACCGCCTTCGGGTTGTCGCCGGAGGGCGGCAGCACCCACAGCCAGCACTCGACCCGTTCCACCGAGTCGTCGCTCGGGGACGCGCTGCAGCTGGTGCGCGGCGCGGGATCGACGCAAGTGGGGCTTCTTCCTGCGCGCCGAGACGATGCACGGCTGGTACTCCTACATGGAGGACAACCCAAGCCGCCCGGCGACGCCCGACGCGACCTTCCACGAGATGAGCCACGGCGAGTCGTTCCTCGCCGTGCTCGAGTCGCGCTTCACCGGCGCGGGCTTCTTCTGCCTCGACGAGCCGGAGGCGGCGCTGTCGTTCTCCTCCACCCTCGGCCTGGTCGCGGCCCTGCAGCGGGTGGTCGCGCGCAGGGGGCAGGTGCTGTGCGCGACCCACTCCCCCGTCCTCGCGGCGATGCCGGGTGCGCGGATCCTCGAGGCCGGTCCGTGGGGGCTGCGCGAGGCCGCGTGGGCCGACCTCGACCTCGTCGACCACTGGCGGCGCTACCTCGCCGAGCCGTGGGCCTACCTGCGCCACCTGCAGGACGACTGACGTCAGCCGAGCGGTCGCGGCGGCGCAGGGTCGCGGCGAACATCGCGTCGGTGCCGTCGCGGTGCGGCCACAGCTGGAAGCGGTCGACCTCGTCGGCGTCGCCGCGCCGGCCCAGCACGGCCGCGACGACGTCGGTCGTCTCGGCGAGCACCGGCGAGCAGGTCGCGTAGACCACGATCCCGCCCGGACGGACGGAGTCGATGGCCACGTCGAGCAGCACCTGCTGCAGGGCGACCAGCACGTCGACGTCCTCGGGCGTACGCCGCCAGCGCGACTCGGCGCGTCGCCGCAGGGCGCCGAGGCCCGAGCACGGCGCGTCGACGAGCACCCGGTCGAAGGTGCCGGGCACCCACGGCGGTCGGGTGCCGTCGCCGGCCAGCACGTGCGCCGCGCCGGCGGGCACCGCCCGCAAGGCCGACGCGACCAGCGTGGCTCGGTGCGGCTGCCGCTCGTTGGCGACGAGTCGGGCGCCGCGCTGCGCGGCGAGGGCGGCCAGGAGGGCCGCCTTGCCGCCCGGACCGGCGCAGAGGTCGAGCCACAGCTCGTCGCGCCCGTCGAGCTCGGCGTCGGCCATCGCGAGGGCGACGAGCTGCGAGCCCTCGTCCTGCACGCCCGCGCGGCCCTCGGCCACGGCCGGGATGCCCGCCGGGTCGCCGCCGGCCAGCACGACGCCGTACGGCGACCGGCTGGTGCGGGTGCCACCGGCGGCCTCCAGCTCGGCCACCGTCGGCGAGCCCGGGCCGGGCGACGAGCGTGACGCGCGGCGGCGCGTTGTCGGCCTCGAGCAGCGCGTCGAGCTCGTCGTCGGACGCCGTCGACGCCAGCGCCTCGGCCAGCGCGTCGACGACCCAGCGCGGGTGGGAGCGAGCGACGGCGAGGTGGCCGTGGAGGTCGCTCGACCGGTCGGGCGCGACCTCGGCGACCCAGTCGGCGAGGCCGAGCGCGTGCTGATCTTGCGGAGCACGGCGTTGACCAGCCCGGACGGACCCCGGCCGACGCTCTGCGCGGACGAGGTCGACGCTCGTGGAGATCGCCGCGTGGTCGGGCACCCGCATCGACAGCAGCTGGTGGGCGCCGAGCCGCAGCACGTCGCGCACCTCGGCCTGGAGCTTGGGCTTCGTCAGGCACGCGTCGATCACCGGGTCGTAGAGGCCCTGCATCCGGATCGCGCCCGACGCCAGCTCGGTGGCCAGCGCGGCGTCGCGACCCTCGAGCCCGTGCTTGCGGAGCACCTGCGGCAGCACGAGGTTGGCGTAGGCCCGGTCGACCCGCACGGCGGTCAGGACGTCGAGGGCCGCGCGCCGGGGCCGGTCGACCGGCCGGCGGCGCTCAGTCACCGAGGTGCTCCCGCACCAGCTTCTTGGGCGCCTTGGTCGCCCACGCGTCGGTGATCACCTCGACGAGCTCCTGGCGGCTGATCTCGCCGAGCCGCGACTGCCGGACCAGGACGGCCGAGTAGCCCTTGAAGTGGTCGATGGTGAAGAACGGCGTCGACCCGTCCTCGACGAGCGCGTTCTTCTCGACCTCGGTCGGCGTCGTGATCACCACCACGTCGTCGTACATCTCCCCCGTCTCGGGGTCGACCGCCGTCTTGTGCGGCATGCGGTAGAGCACGAAGCCCTTGCCCTTGTCGCCGCGCGGCACCTTCCACGTCGGCCGGTCGCCCCACGAGGTGCCGAGCTCGGTCTCGGGCAGCGACCCGCAGATCTCGTCGATGTCCTCGGGCCGGGCCTGGCGACTGGCGCTGCTCATGCCGCCGACCCTAGTCACCGAGGCGGACACCCGACTCGAGGCGTACGCCGCGGGCCCAGTCGGCGGCGGGCATCTGCTTCTTGCCGAACGCCTTGACGTCGCCGAGCAGCACGGGCGTGGTGGCGGTGCCGACGACGACGGCGTTCTTGGTGACCGCGAGGACGCCCGGCGCCACGGGCTCGTGGTCCACGTGCCGGACCGGTCCGATCTTGATCCGCTCGCCCTCGAAGGTGCTCCACGCGCCGGGTCCGGGGGTGCAGGCGCGGACCTGGCGGTCGATCGCGACCGCGGGGTCGTTCCAGTCGATGTGGGCGTCGTCGACCAGGATCTTGGGGGCGAACGACACCCCGTCCTCCGGCTGCTCGCGCGCCTCCAGCGTGCCGTCCTCGATCCCGTCGAGGGTCTGCACCAGGAGCCCGGCCCCGCCCTCGGCGAGGCGCTCGAGCAGGTCGCCCGCGGTGTCGTCGGGGCGGACGCGCTCGGTCATGATCCCGAACACCGGTCCGGCGTCGAGCGCCTTCACGATGCGGAAGGTCGTGGCACCGGTGACCTCGTCGCCCGCCCACAGCGCGTGCTGGACGGGCGCGGCCCCGCGCCACGACGGCAGCACCGAGAAGTGCAGGTTGATCCAGCCGTGCGGCACCAGGTCGAGCGCCGACTGCGGCAGCAGGGCGCCGTAGGCCACGACGGGGCACGCGTCGGGACGCAGCGCCGCGAGGGCGGCCTGGAAGTCGGGGTCGCGCGGGTGCTCGGGCTTGAGGACGGGTACGCCGAGCTCCTCCGCGCGCTGGGCGACCGGGCTGGCGACCAGCTTGCGGCCCCGGCCGCTCGGGGCGTCGGGACGCGTCACGACGCCGACGAGCTCGTGCCGGCTGGCGGCGACGGCGTCGAGCGCGGGGAGGGCGACCTCGGGGGTGCCGGCGAAGACGACGCGCATCAGCGGCCCCGCTCATCGGCCGAGCCCGCCCGTGGCGTGCGGGCTGACCCGGACGGTCGGCTGCTCGAGCCCGAACCACTCGGACTCGCGGATCTCCTTCATCGCCGCCTTGCGGGCGTCGGTGTCGAGCTTGTCGATGAAGAGGATGCCGTCGAGGTGGTCGGTCTCGTGCTGCATGGCGCGGGCCAGCAGCTCGGACGCCTCGATGCGCAGCGGCTCGCCGTGCATGTCGAAGCCGGTGGCGACGACGCGGAGCGCACGCAGGCAGTCGTAGGTGAGCTCGGGGAGCGAGAGGCAGCCCTCGGCACCGTCCTGGGTCTCGTCGGACAGCTCGAGCGACGGGTTCACCAGGTGGCCGAGCTCGCCCTCGACGTGCCACGTGAAGACCCGCAGGCCGACGCCGATCTGCGGTGCCGCGAGCCCGGCGCCGGGCGCCGCGACCATCGTGTCGGTGAGGTCGGTGACGAGCTGGCGCAGCTCGCGGTCGAAGCTGTCGACCTCGATCGCGCGCTGGCGGAGCACGGGGTCACCGAAGAGTCGGATGGGCTGGACTGCCATGGGGCGAAGTCTAGGTAAGGACCCACCTGTCAGATCGTGAGCGGGTCGACCTGGATCCGGACCGGGTCGAGCTTGCGGGCCGAGCGCACCCGCTGCAGGTCACCGAGGGCCGCGGACAGGTCCGCACCGCTGGATCCGCGGCACCCGGAGCACCACCCGGTGCTCGTCCTCGAGCGGGACCGGGCCGAGCACCTCCGCGCCCTCGGGGAGGTCGAGCAGGTGCAGGACGTCGTCGAGCGCGCCCAGGTCGCCGGTGACGGTGGCCATCCGCGCGGCGGGCGGCAGGTGCGCCTGCGACCGCTCCTCGACCTCGCGTCGGGCGAAGCCCGGCCGGGTCCCAGCGCACGAGCGCCTGGAGCGCCGGGTGGGCGGGATCGCCGACGGCCACGACGTGGCCGCCGCGGCGTACGAGCGCTCCGGCGTTGAGCCAGCGACGCAGCGCCTCCTCGGAGGCCCGCAGGTCGTCGCGCGCGAGCGTCAGCCACGTGTCGAGCACCACGACCGCGGCGTAGCCCTCGTCGGCCACCGGCTCGGCGCCGACGGTCGCCACGACCACGTCAGCGGCAGCTCCCACCCGGGCGAGCACCCGGTCGCCCGAGCTGCTCCGCACGGTGGTGCCGGCGAACATCCGCCCGAGCTCCTCGGCCGTGCGTGCCTCGCCCCGGACCGGCGCGCGGAGGCCGCGACCACCGCAGGTCCCGCAGGCCCACGCCCGCTCGACGTGGCCGCACCAGCGGCACTGGGGCGGCACGGCCGGCCCCGGCTGCGCCAGCGGACCGGTGCAGACGGTGCAGCGGGCCGGCGCGCGGCAGGTGTCGCAGGCGAGCGACGCGGCGTAGCCCGCCCGCGGCGTCTGGACGAGCACGGGACCGGTCTCCAGGCCGCGGCGGATGGCGTCGTAGGCCGTCCGCGGGATGCGGGTGCCGACCTGCCGGTCCTCGGCGGGCACGGCCTCGGCGCGCACCCGGGCGCGCAGCACGTCGCGCGGCACGGCCAGCTCGTGGGCCCAGCCCGTCGCGAGCAGCTGCTGGGCCTCGGGCGTGCGGGCGATGCCGCCGAGCAGGGCCGCCGTCGACTGCTGCTCGGCCCGGGCGAGGAGCACCTCGCGCGTGTGGGGGTAGGGAGCGCGCGGCTCGGCGTGGAGGTCGTCGCCGTCGTCCCACAGCACGACGAGCCCGAGGTCGTGCACGGGGGCGAACGCCGCCGAGCGGGTGCCCACGACGACGCGCCGCGCACCTCGGGAGACGGCCAGGAAGTCGCGGTAGCGCTTCGCCGGGCCGCCGTCGGCAGTCAGGCAGACGTGGTGGCCCTCGCCCAGCACGTCGGTGAGGGCCGCGTCGACCCGGTCGACGTCACGGCCGTCCGGCACGCAGACCAGCGCGCCCCGCCCGGCGGCGTACGTCGTCGCCACGGCCTCGGCGACCATCCGCGGCCAGTCGTCGGCGGGCGCGGCGGACCACACCGCGCGCGGCATCTCACCGGATGCCAGGCGGCGGAGGAAGGCGCCGGCGTGCTCGACCTCGTCCCACGCGCCGGGGGTCACCGAGCGGCGGAGTCGGGGCGGGCGTCGAGGCGGCCTTCTCGGCGGTCGCGTGCCGGGGCGGGACGGCGAGCCGCAGGATGTCGGACCGGGCACCGGCGTACCTCGTGGCGAGGGTCGCGCTGAGCTCGGCGATCTCGGGAGCGAGCACCGGCTCCGCGCTCACCACCCGCCGCAGCGGCTGGAGGGTGCCGGTGTGGTCGGTCTCGCTGCCGCGCTCGACGACGTAGCCCTGGACCTCCTGGCCGGCGAAGCGCACCTTGACCCGGGCGCCGGGGACGGCCGTCTCGGCCATCGAGGTCGGGACGGCGTAGTCGAACGGGCGGTCGAGGTGGGCGAGCGCGATGTCGACGAGCACCCGGGCGACAGGGTCGACCGCCGCCGGCTCCCACGACGCGGCCTTGCGACGCCGGGTGGCCGCGGCCTTGGCCTTGGCGTCGTCCACGGCAGCACGAAGCCCCGGGAGCATGTCTGCTTCCGGGGCCTCGTGTGTGGTCATGGCCGGGATTGTGTCAGCGGCCACCGACTGTCCGTACGTGGAGGGCGAGTCCGCCCCGATCAGATGCCGGCGGCAGCCTTCAGCTTGTCGGCGCGGTCGGTGCTCTCCCAGGTGAACTCGGGCAGCTCGCGACCGAAGTGGCCGTAGGCCGAGGTCTGCGCGTAGATCGGGCGCAGCAGGTCGAGGTCGCGGATGATCGCGGCCGGGCGCAGGTCGAAGACCTCGAGCACCGCCTCCTGGATCTTCTCGTCGGCGACGACACCGGTGCCGAAGGTCTCGATGAAGACGCCGACCGGCGCGGCCTTGCCGATGGCGTAGGCGACCTGCGCCTCGCAGCGGCGCGCGAGGCCCGCGGCGACGACGTTCTTGGCGACCCAGCGCATGGCGTAGGCGGCCGAGCGGTCGACCTTCGACGGGTCCTTGCCCGAGAAGGCGCCGCCGCCGTGGCGGGCCATGCCGCCGTAGGTGTCGACGATGATCTTGCGGCCGGTGAGGCCGGCGTCGCCCATCGGGCCGCCGATCACGAACGTGCCGGTCGGGTTGACCAGCATCCGGTAGCCCTCGGAGGGCAGGTCGAACTTCGCGAGCACCGGGTCGATGACGTGCTGCTTGATGTCGGCCTCGAGCTGGGCGTGCTCGATCGTCGGGGCCGTGCTGGGTCGAGAGGACGACGGTGTCGATGCGCACGGGGCGGTCGTCCTCGTCGTACTCGATCGTGACCTGGGTCTTGCCGTCGGGACGCAGGTAGGCGAGCGTGCCGTCCTTGCGGACCTCGGTGAGGCGCTGCGCGAGCCGCTGGGCGATCGTGATCGGGAGCGGCATGAGCTCCGGGGTGTCGTCGCAGGCGTAGCCGAACATCAGGCCCTGGTCGCCGGCGCCGCGCTTGTCGAGCTCGTCCTCCGAGGAGCCGACGCGCGACTCGTGACCGGCGTCGACACCGGCGGCGATGTCGCTCGACTGGGCGCCGATGGCGACCTGGACGCCGCACGTGGTGCCGTCGAAGCCCTTCTCCGAGGAGTCGTAGCCGATGTCGAGGATCGCCTTGCGGACGATGTCCGCGACGGGGGCGTACGCCGTCGTGCGGACCTCGCCGGCGACGACGACGAGGCCGGTGGTCAGCAGGGTCTCGACCGCGACGCGCAGGTTGGCGCGGTCGCCGTCCTCGGCCATCAGGTAGTCGAGGACCGAGTCGCTGATGCGGTCGGCGATCTTGTCGGGGTGACCCTCGGTCACGGACTCCGAGGTGAAGAGGCGTCCTGCCACGTTGCTCTCAATTCTTGAGTGGTTCGGTCGAGTTGCGAACTTACCTGCTGACCAGCATCCGGGACTGATGTCTCAGTCGGCGAATCGCCGGGCGACCTCGTCCCAGATGACGTGGGCGAGGGCGGTCTTGCTGCCGTGGGGCACCTCGACGGAGGTGCCGTCGGAGCCGAGGACCACTGCTTCGTTGTCGCTGCTCCCGAAGACCGCTCCCCCGCTGACGTCGTTGACGACGAGCAGGTCGCAGCCCTTGCGGGCCAGCTTGGCGCGGCCGAGGTCGAGCACCGAGCCGGTCGCGTCGCCGGTCTCGGCGGCGAAGCCGACGATCACCGCCTCCGCGCGGGCCCGGTCGTGGGAGATCTCGGCGAGGATGTCGGGGTTCTGCTCGAGCTCGATCGCGGGCGCGGACCCGTCGTCGGCCTTCTTGATCTTCGCGTCGCTGACCGCGGTCGGCCGGAAGTCGGCCGGCGCGGCCGCCATGACCACGGCGTCGGCGGTCGCGGTCGCTGCGACGACGGCGTCGCGCAGCTGCGCGGTCGTCTCGACGCGTACGACGCTGACGCCGGCGGGGTCGGGCAGCGACACGTTGGCGCTGACCAGCGTGACGTGCGCTCCCCGCGACGCGGCGGCCCGGGCGAGGGCGTAGCCCTGGAGGCCCGACGACCGGTTGCCGAGGAACCGGACCGGGTCGAGGTACTCGCGGGTGCCGCCGGCGGAGACGACGACCTTGCGACCGGCCAGGTCGAGCGACGCGTCGGCGCCGCGGTCGAGGACGCCGCGGACCAGCTCGAAGATCTCGGCCGGGTCGGGCAGCCGGCCCTTGCCCGTGTCGGCGCCGGTGAGGCGGCCCTCGGCGGGCTCGATCACGACGGCGCCGCGCTGGCGCAGGGTCGCGACGTTGGCCTGGGTGGCCGGGTGCTCCCACATCTCGGTGTGCATCGCCGGCGCGAAGACGACCGGGCAGCGCGCCGTGAGGAGCGTGTTGGTGAGCAGGTCGTCGGCCAGGCCGTGGGCGGCCTTCGCCAGCAGGTCGGCGGTCGCCGGGGCGACCACCACGACGTCGGCGTGCTGGCCGATCTGCACGTGCGGCACGGCGTGGACGTCGTGCCACACCTCCGAGGAGACCGGCTTGCCGGACAGGGCCGCCCACGTGGGGGCGCCGACGAACTCCAGGGCGGAGGCCGTCGGCACCACGGTCACGTCGTGGCCGGACTCGGTGAACCGGCGCAGCAGCTCGCAGGCCTTGTAGGCCGCGATGCCACCGGAGACCCCGAGCACCACCCTCGAGACGGTTGCAGCGCAACCTCCTCAGGGCGGCGCGACTGTGCTCATCGCGAGGCTCGCGTCACTCCGTGGCGTCGCCCGCAGCGGCCTCGGCGGCAGCGGCCTCGGCGGCGGGGTCGATGTCCTCGCAGGTCAGGAGGTCGTCGTTGATCTCGCGGAGCGCGATCGAGAGCGGCTTCTCCTGCACGTGGGTGTCGACGAGCGGGCCGACGTACTCCAGCAGGCCCTCGCCGAGCTGGGAGTAGTAGGCGTTGATCTGGCGAGCACGCTGGGCGCTGTAGAGCACCAGCTTGTACTTGCTGTCGGTCTTGCTGAGCAGGTCGTCGATCGAGGGGTTGGTGACGCCCTCGGCGGCGATGGTGGGAGAAGCCACGGTGATGGTGCCTCGCAATGCAGCTAGGAGGAATTGGATCCAACCATCAAGGCTACCAACTGCTCGGCCGCAGCGTGAACTTCGTGGTTGACGATGGTCACGTCGAACTCGCTCTCGGCGGCCAGCTCCGCGCGCGCGGTCTCCAGCCTGCGCTCGCGCTCGGCCTCGCTCTCGGTGCCGCGGCCGACGAGGCGGCGTACGAGCTCGTCCCACGACGGCGGCTTGAGGAAGACGAACAGCGCGTCGGGCATCGTCTCGCGCACCTGGCGCGCGCCCTGCAGGTCGATCTCCAGCATCGCCGGGTGGCCGGAGGCCAGCGCGAGGTCGACCGGACCGCGGGGCGTGCCGTAGCGGGCGGCCTTGTGCACCACCGCCCACTCGAGCAGGTCGCCCTTCTCGATCATCGCGTCGAACTCCTGGTCGGAGACGAACCAGTAGTGGACGCCGTTCTCCTCGCCCGGTCGCGGCGGGCGGGTGGTCGCCGAGACGGACAGCCAGACCTCGGGGTGCGTACGTCGTACGTCCGCGGCGACCGTGCCCTTGCCGACCGCGGTCGGGCCGGCGAGCACGATCAGCCGCGAGCGGCGGGTGGGGTTGCTGGTTCCCGACTCGGTCACGAGGCGTCGGGGCCGAACTCGCGCTCGAGCGCGGCGACCTGCTTCACGCCCAGGCCGCGGACCCGGCGGCTCTCGGCGATGCCGAGGCGCTGCATGACCTGGCGGGCGCGCACGCGGCCGAGGCCGGGCACCGACTGGAGCAGCTCGACGACGCGCATCTTGCCGATGACCTCGTTGGTGCGACCCTCCACGAGGACGTCGAGGATCGAGCCCCCGGAGTTCTTCAGGCGGTTCTTCACCTCGGCACGCTCGCGGCGGGAGGCCGCAGCCTTGTCGAGGGCTGCCTGGCGCTGCTCGGGCGTCAGTGGGGGCAAGGCCACGAAGAAGGTCCTTCTGGTGCGTGAGAACGGGTCCGGTCGGTGCGGGTCAATCTAGTCAGAGGCCGACGCGAGGGGCAATCGGGCGCCGGTCGGACCAGCCCGGTGCGATCCGCTCAGCGCGACAGCGGCGTCCCGCACACGTCGAGGGCGTGCTGCTCGACGGCGGCCATCGCGGTGACCGTCCGCTCGGACCCGACCTCGCGGGCCGCGGCCTCGATCTCCCGCCGGCCCTCGGCGTCGAGGTCGGCGGGCGGGTCGTCGGAGGCGTACGACGACGCGTCCACGCCGTTGTCGGCCAGGACCTCGTCGAGCGTGCGCAACGGGTCGATGACCGCGTCCCAGTCGTCGGCGATGTCGCGGGGTGCCTGCTCGCGCAGGTCGTCGTACGCATCGAGGGCGTCGAACAGCGCGCCGGTGTCCTCCGACGCGGCGATCTCGGTCAGCTCCTCCTGGTGCTCGGTGACCGTCTCGCAGTACTTCTCCTGCGGGTCCCCCGAGCAGCCCGTCAGGGCGAGGGTCGCCAGGAGCAGCACGAGGAGGGCACGGGTCACGCGCCCAACCCTCGCACGGAGTCGTTGCCGCGCAGGGCGGCGTCGCGGAGCGCGGTCACGTCGGGCCCGGCGGCCAGCACCTCGCGCGAGGAGCTCGGCAGCGCCCACCGGGCTGCGTCGCCGAAGATCCGCCGGAGGTCGTCGGTGGTGCCGCCCTGCGCGCCGTAGCCGGGCACGAGGAACGGGCCGTTGATGTCGAGGTCCTCCTCGGTCGAGCCGATGGTCGCACCGACCACCGCACCGAACGACCCGATCGGGTCGGCGCCGTCGTTGAGCCGGCGCAGGTGGCCCAGCACGGTGCCCGCCACCGTGCCGTCGGTGCCGCGCGCGTGCTGCACCTCGGGACCCTCCTTGTTGGAGGTCAGGGCGAGGACGAAGAGGCCGCGGTCGTGGACGCGGCACGCCTCGACCATCGGGTCGAGCGAGCCGAAGCCGAGGTAGGGGCTGGCGGTGATCGCGTCGGCCGCGAGCGGCGAGGCGGGGTCGAGGTACGCGTCGGCGTAGGCCTGGCTCGTCGAGCCGATGTCGCCGCGCTTCACGTCGAGCAGCACCAGCGCGCCGGCGGCCCGGGACTCCGCGATCACCCGCTCGAGCACGGCGACGCCGCGGCTGCCGAAGCGCTCGTAGAAGGCACTCTGCGGCTTCACGACGCCCACCACCGGCGCGACCGCCTCGACGACCGTCAGGGCGAACCTCTCCAGCGACGCGACGTCGTCGGACAGGCCCCACTGCTGCAGGAGCCCGACGTGCGGGTCGATGCCGACGCAGAAGCGGCCGCGCTCCTCGATGGCGTGGGCGAGACGGGTGCCGAAGGTGGTCATCGGTCCTCCTGGGTCGGTGCGGGTCGGGGCGAGGCGAAGTGGGCCCGGAGCCGGGCGACGGTGGTCGGGTCGTGGAGCAGGGCGGTGCCGACCTGGACGCTGGTCGCGCCGGCGTCGAGGTAGGCATTGGCCGAGCGGACGTCGTGCACGCCGCCGCAGCCGATGACGGGGAGCTCGGGCAGCGCGCCGTGCACCTCGGTGACGCAGCGCAGCGCGACCGGCGCGATCGCGGGGCCGCTCAGGCCGCCGGAGCGGCCGTCGGTGAAGGCTGCCGGCACGGCGTTGCCGATGACGACGGCGGTGGCACCGGCCTCGTGGCACGAGCGGGCGCCCTCGACGATGCGGGACACGTCGGGCCGCAGCTTGGCCAGCACCGGCCGGTCGACGGGGAACTCACGGCGCACGGCCGCGATGACGCTGGCGGAGTGGTAGGGCTCGCGGACCTCGAACAGGCCGACCCCCACCTCGTCGGGCGCACCGACGTTGACCTCCAGCCCCGCGACGCCCGGCGCCCGGCTGAGCCGCCGCGCCAGGTCGGCGTACTCCCCCATCGTCGCGCCGGCGATCGACACGATGACGCGGGCGCCGGCGCGCACCAGCCACGGCAGCTCGGTGGCGAGGAAGTGCTCGAGGCCGGGGTTGGGCAGGCCGACGGCGTTGACCAGGCCGCCGGGGACCTCCTCGATGCGTGGCCCCGGTCCGCCGGCGCGGGCGTCGAGGGTGATCGAGCGGGTGACGAGGTCGAGGCCGTCGAGGCCGTCGGGCCCGCAGTACGCCGCCAGCTCGCGGCCGGTGCCCCCGCACCCGGCGGCGACCATGACGGGGCCGAGATCGAGCGCGCTCACAGGGCGTCCCAGCGGACGCGGTCGCCGCGGACGACCGGGCCGTCGGCGCAGGCGCGGACGACGCGGTCCACGCCGTCCTCCCCCACCACCGGGAGCGGGCAGCCGTGGCAGAGGCCGGTGCCGCAGGGCGTCGGCACCTCCACCGCGACCTGGCTCCACGCCCCCGCCCGCTCGGCGGCACCTGCCGCGGCGCGCAGGACGGCCGTGGGGCCGGCGGCGTAGACGACGTCGGCGTCGCTGCGCCGGAGCAGGTCGTCGACGTGGTCGGCGACGGTGCCGCGCTGGCCGACGGAGCCGTCGGCAGTGATCACGGTGACGGAGCGCGCCGACCGCCGGGCCTCGAGGGCGGCGAGCAGCCGCGCCTCGTCGGGCGCGGAGACGACGAGCGAGACGGCGCAGCCGCGCTCGCGCAGCCGCTCGGCGAGCGGGAAGAGGGGTGCGGCGGCGTAGCCCTCGCCGACGAGCAGGCACGACACGGCGTCCTTCGGCAGCGCGAAGGGACGGCCGAGCGGCCCGGTCAGCGCGAGGCGGGTGCCGACCGGCTGGGCGGCGAGCCAGGCCGTCCCGGAGCCACGACTCTCGACCACCACGTCGAGGGTCGGGCCGAAGGAGCTGGACGCGCGGACCCGGTGGACCCACAGGGCGCGGCGCGCGACGTGGCCCTCGACGGTGACCGCGACGAAGTTGCCCGCGCGGAACCGCTCGGGCACGCCCGGCGCGGTGAGGGTGAGGTGGCGGTAGCCGCCGATCCGCTTGGTGGCGACCACCTCGGCCTCGACGTGCACGGGCCCCTGCACCCCCAGCAGGTCAGCCATCCGTGGCGAGCCCCCGCACGATCCGTCGCGGCCACAGCGGGCCCTCGTAGACGAAGGCCGTGTAGCCCTGCAGCAGGTCCGCACCCGCCGCGAGGCGCCGGCGGGCGTCGTCGACGGTCGTGATGCCGCCGACCCCGACCAGGGTGAGGTCGGGCCCGACGCGCCCCCGCAGGAGTCGTACGACGTCCTCCGACCGCTGCGTCAGCGGCTGACCGCTGAGCCCTCCCGCACCGATCTCCTCGACCGCCGCGGCCGGGCTGGCCAGGCCGTCGCGGCTGATCGTGGTGTTGGTGGCGATGATCCCGTCGAGGCCGGACGCCAGGGCCAGGTCGGCGACCGCGAGCACGTCGTCGTCGCTGAGGTCGGGCGCGATCTTCACCAGCAGCGGCACCCGGCGGTCGGGGGTCGCCTCGTCCGCGCGACGGCGTACGGCGGCGAGCAGCGGCTCGAGCTTCTCGACGGCCTGGAGGTCGCGCAGTCCGGGTGTGTTGGGCGAGGAGACGTTGACGACGAGGTAGTCGGCGTAGCGGGCGAGCAGCCCGGTCGACTTCTCGTAGTCGCGGACCGCCTCCTCCTCGGGCACGACCTTGGTCTTGCCGATGTTGACCCCGAGGATCGTCGAGCCCCCACCGCTGCGCCAGGCCGGCCAACCGCCGCGCGACGACCTCGGCGCCGTCGTTGTTGAAGCCCATCCGGTTCACGATCGCGCGGTCGGCCTTGAGCCGGAACAGCCGCGGCTGCGGGTTGCCCGGCTGCGCCTCCCCCGTCACGGTGCCGATCTCGACGTGGCCGAAGCCGAGGGCGGCGAGCCCGTCGATGCCGACGGCGTTCTTGTCGAACCCGGCCGCGAGGCCGAGCGGGTGCGGGAACGTCAGGCCCAGCGCCTCCACCGGGGCGGACGGCACCCGCGACGCGCGCGGCCGGTCACCGGCGTCGCCACCCGGATCGCACGGAACGCGGCGTGGTGGATGCGCTCGGCGTCGACCCGGGTCAGCGCCCGGTCGAAGAGGAGGTCGTAGGGCTTCACGCGGTGCGGTCTCCCGCGAGCTTGGCCCAGTCCTGCAGCGACCGGACGCCGATCTCGCCGC
This sequence comes from uncultured Actinomycetota bacterium, assembly GCA_963795095.1. Lineage (GTDB taxonomy): Bacteria > Actinomycetota > Actinomycetes > Propionibacteriales > Nocardioidaceae > Nocardioides. The sequence goes on from CAWCGM010000016.1 coordinate 212,175, forward strand.
GCCGCATCGCCTCCAGCCCCTGCACCGCGGCGCCGAGTCCCTGGATCGTGGTGATGCACGGGATGTCGGTCGACACGGCCGCGGTCCGGATGTCGTAGCCGTCGGCGCGCGGCGAGCCGCCGCTGGTCGCGCCGTGCGGGGTGTTGATCACCAGGTCGACCTCGCGCGCCCAGATCCGCCCGACGATCGTCGGCTCGCCGTCGGGGCCCTCGCCCTCGGAGTGCTTGCGCACCACCGTCGACTGCACGCCGTTGCGCCGCAGCACCTCGGCGGTGCCGGCGGTGGCGAGGATCTCGAAGCCCATGTCGGCGATCTGCTTGACCGGGAAGATCATGTGGCGCTTGTCGCGGTTGGCGACCGACACGAAGACCTTGCCCGTCAGCGGGAGCGAGCCGTAGGCCGCGGCCTGCGCCTTGGCGAACGCGGTGCCGAAGGTGGCGTCGAAGCCCATCACCTCGCCGGTGGAGCGCATCTCCGGTCCGAGCAGCGAGTCGACGGTGCGGCCGTCGGCGGTCTTGAAGCGGTCGAAGGGCATGACCGCCTCCTTGACCGCGATCGGCGAGCCGTCGGGCAGGTGGCCGCCGTCGCCCTCGGCCGGCAGCACGCCCGCCGTGCGCAGGTCGGCGATCGACTCGCCCAGCATCACCCGGGCGGCCGCCTTGGCGAGCGGCGTCGCGGTGGCCTTGGAGACGAACGGCACGGTGCGCGACGCACGCGGGTTGGCCTCGAGGACGTAGAGCACGTCGGAGGCCAGGGCGAACTGGATGTTGAGCAGGCCGCGCACGTCGAGACCGCGGGCGATCGGCTCGGTGGAGCGACGGATCCGGTCGATCTCCTCGCGCCCGAGCGTGATCGGCGGCAGCGCGCACGACGAGTCGCCGGAGTGGATGCCGGCCTCCTCGATGTGCTCCATCACGCCGCCGAGGAAGAGCTCCTCGCCGTCGAAGATGGCGTCGACGTCGATCTCGACCGCGTCGTCGAGGAACCGGTCGACGAGCACCGGCTGGCGCTCGTTGATCAGCCCGTTGGCGACGTACTTCTCGAGGTAGGCCTCGAGCGCGCCGTCGTCGTAGACGATCTCCATGCCGCGCCCGCCGAGGACGTAGGACGGCCGCACGAGCACCGGGTAGCCGATCTCGTGGGCGATCCGCTGCGCCTGGGGGTACGACGTCGCGGTGCCGTGCTTGGGCGCCGGCAGGCCCGCGTCGGCGAGGACGCGACCGAAGGCGCCGCGCTCCTCGGCGAGGTGGATCGACTCGGGCGAGGTGCCGACGATCTTCACGCCCGCGTCGGCGAGGCCCTGCGCCAGGCCGAGCGGCGTCTGGCCGCCGAGCTGGCACACGACGCCGGCGATCGGGCCGGCGAGCTGCTCGGCGTGGACGATCTCGAGCACGTCCTCCAGCGTGAGCGGCTCGAAGTAGAGCCGGTCGGAGGTGTCGTAGTCGGTGCTCACCGTCTCCGGGTTGCAGTTGACCATGATCGTCTCGTAGCCCGCCTCGGCGAGCGCGAGCGAGGCGTGCACGCAGCTGTAGTCGAACTCGATGCCCTGCCCGATGCGGTTGGGCCCGGAGCCGAGGATGATCACGGCCTCCTTGCCCTCCGCGCGCGGCTGCACCTCGGTCTCCTCGTCGTAGGACGAGTAGTGGTAGGGCGTCTGGGCGGCGAACTCGGCCGCGCAGGTGTCGACGGTCTTGTAGACCGGCCGGATGCCGAGGGCGTGGCGCACGCCGCGGACCACGTCGGCGGACGAGTCCGCGGATCTTGCCGATCTGCTCGTCGGAGAAGCCGTGCCGCTTGGCCAGGCGCAGCAGGTCGGGCGTCAGCTCGACCGCGTCGATGAGCTGGACGGCGACCTCGTTGATCAGCGCGAGCTGGTCGAGGAACCACGGGTCGATCTTGGTGGCCTCGAAGACCTCCTCGGGCGTCGCGCCGGCGCGGATCGCGTCCATGACCTTCTTGAGCCGGCCGTCGTGCGGGACCGCGACCTCGGCGAGCAGCGCGTCCTTGTCGAGCTCGACGAACTCCTTGTGCCAGTCGAAGGGCGCGTGCTTGCTCTCCAGCGAGCGCAGCGCCTTCTGGAGCGCCTCGGTGAAGTTGCGGCCGATGGCCATCGCCTCGCCGACCGACTTCATGTGGGTCGTCAGCGTCGGGTCGGCCTCGGGGAACTTCTCGAAGGCGAACCGCGGCACCTTGACCACGACGTAGTCGAGCGTCGGCTCGAAGGAGGCGGGCGTCTCCCGCGTGATGTCGTTGGTGATCTCGTCGAGGGTGTAGCCGATCGCGACCTTGGCCGCGATCTTGGCGATCGGGAAGCCGGTCGCCTTGGAGGCCAGGGCGGAGGACCGCGAGACGCGCGGGTTCATCTCGATGACGATGAGGCGGCCGTCCGCCGGGTTGACGGCGTACTGGATGTTGCAGCCACCGGTGTCGACGCCGACCGCGCGGATGATGGCGATCGCGAGGTCGCGCATCTTCTGGTACTCGCGGTCGGTCAGGGTCAGGGCCGGCGCGACGGTGATCGAGTCGCCGGTGTGCACGCCCATCGGGTCGAGGTTCTCGATCGAGCAGACGATGACGCTGTTGTCCATGCGGTCGCGCATGACCTCGAGCTCGTACTCCTTCCAGCCGATGATCGACTCCTCGAGGAGCACCTCGGTGGTCGGGCTGGCGGCCAGGCCGGCGCCGCCGATGCGGCGCAGGTCCGTCTCGTCGTAGGCCATCCCGGAGCCGGTGCCGCCCATCGTGAAGGACGGGCGGACGACCATCGGGTAGCCGAGGTCCTCGGCGGCCGCGAGCAGGTCGTCCATCGAGTGGCAGATCGTGCTGCGGGCGGACTCGCCGCCGAGCTGCTCGACGATCTTCTTGAACTGCTGGCGGTTCTCGCCGCGCTCGATCGCCTCGATCGAGGCGCCGATCAGCTCGACGCCGTACTTCTCGAGGACGCCGGCCTTGTCGAGGGCCATCGCGCAGTTGAGCGCGGTCTGGCCGCCGAGGGTCGCGAGGAGCGCGTCGGGGCGCTCGTGGGCGATGACCTTCTCGACGTACTCCGGCGTGATCGGCTCGACGTAGGTCGCGTCGGCGAACTCGGGGTCGGTCATGATCGTGGCCGGGTTGGAGTTCACCAGGACGACCCGCAGGCCCTCCTCGCGCAGCACCCGGCACGCCTGGGTGCCGGAGTAGTCGAACTCGCAGGCCTGGCCGATGATGATCGGCCCCGAGCCGATGACCAGGACGCTCGTGATGTCGGTGCGCTTCGGCATGTCAGGCCTTCCCGTCCATGAGATCGGCGAAACGGTCGAAGAGGTACGCCGCATCGTGCGGGCCGGCCGCGGCCTCCGGGTGGTACTGCACCGAGAAGCTCAGGAGGCGCCCGCCTGAGTCCTGCGGGTCACGCAGCTCGAGGCCCTCGACGACGTCGTCGTTGAGGCAGACGTGGCTCACGGTGACCTCGCCGAACTCGGTCGTCGTGCTGCCCTCCAGGGGCGCGTCGACGGCGAAGCCGTGGTTGTGGGCGGTGACCTCGACCTTGCCGGTCGTGCGGTCCATGCACCGGCTGGTTGATCCCGCGGTGGCCGTACTTCAGCTTGTAGGTGCCGAAGCCGAGCGCGCGACCGAAGAGCTGGTTGCCGAAGCAGATCCCGAAGTAGGGGATGCCGGCGCGCAGGGCGCCCTGGAGCAGCTCGACCTGGGCGGTGGTGGCGGCCGGGTCGCCGGGGCCGTTGGAGAAGAACAGGCCGTCGGGGCTGACCGCCCGGACGTCCTCGAGCGTGGCGGTCGCCGGGAGCACGTGCACCTCGATGCCGCGCTCGCTCATCATCCGCGGGGTGTTGGCCTTGATGCCGAGGTCGACCGCAGCGACGGTGAAGCGCTTGTCACCGACAGCCGGGACGACGTAGGCCTCCTGCGTGCTGACGGCCTCGCTGAGGTTCGCGCCGGCCATCTCACCGGACTCCAGCACCCGCTGCAGCAGGCGGGTGGGGTCGGTCTCGGTGGTGGAGATCCCGACGCGCATCGCGCCGCGCTCGCGCAGGTGGCGGGTCAGCGCGCGGGTGTCGACGCCGCTGATGCCGACGACGCCCTGGTCGCGCAGCTCGTCACCGAGCCCGCGGACGCTGCGCCAGTTGCTGGGCACCCGGGCGGGGTCGCGGACGACGTAGCCGGCCACCCAGATGCGCGAGGACTCCGGGTCCTCGTCGTTCATGCCGGTGTTGCCGACGTGCGGGGCCGTCATCACGACGACCTGGCGGTGGTAGCTGGGGTCCGTCAGCGTCTCCTGGTAGCCGGACATGCCGGTCGAGAAGACTGCTTCGCCGAAGGTCTCGCCCTCGGCACCGAAGGACTCACCGCGGAAGGTGCGACCGTCCTCGAGGACCATGATCGCTGCGGTCTGGTTCCTGGTCTGATTCCTGGCAGGCAGAGCCATGCCGTACCTCCTTCTCCGCCTCACGGGACGGATCGTTAAAGGATGTTCGAGCCGTCGCCGACCCTACCAGCGGCGAGGCCCCCGATCGGCATCGCGTCCACGGCCTGTCACCACGGCACGAGCGCCAGCTCCGGCCCCTCCCAGCGTCGCCGCAGCCACCGGTCGTGGGAGGCCAGGACGATGCCGCCGGGAGCCGTGGCGAGCGCCTCCTCGAGCTCGCCGGCGAGGGCGAGCGAGACGTGGTTGGTCGGCTCGTCGAGGAGCAGCAGGTCGGGTGCGGCGGCGATCGCGACGGCCAGGCCGAGCCGCCGCCGCTGGCCGACCGACAGGCTGCCGACCGGCGTGCGGTGGTCGCGCGGGTGCAGCAGCCCGAGCTCGCGCAGGGCGGGTGGGGCGGCGAGGTCGCGCACCGCGGCGTCGTACGTCGCCAGCGCGGAGCGCGACGGATCGGTGACCCGCGGGTCCTGGGTGAGCTCGCGGACGGTGCGGGCCGAGACGTCGACCGAGCCGCTGGTGGCCGCGAGTCGACCGGACAGGACCCCGAGCAGCGTCGACTTGCCGGAGCCGTTGGCACCGGTGAGCAGCAGGTGCTCCCCCGCCGCGAGGTCGAGGCGCGCCACGCGCACCCGACCCTCGACCTCGACGTCGCGCACCTGCACGAGCCGCCCGGACGTCGCCGTCGTCAGGTCGCCGCGGAACCGCAGCGGCGCCGGTGGCTTGCGCACCTGCTCGCGCTCGGCGAGGTCGAGCCGTCGCTGCGCGTCCTTCTTGCGCCGCGCGAGCGTCTGGTCGACCCGGCCGCCCTTGAAGGAGTAGATGTACTTGTCGCCGTCGGTCGGACCGCGGTCGTGGGCGATCGCGCCGGTGCCGATCCGGGTGGCGTCGCGCAGCCGGGCGAGCTCCTCCTGCTGGAGGGCGTAGGTCTCCTCCCAGCGACGGCGGGCGTCCGCCCGCGCCGCCTCGTAGGCCGTCCAGCCGCCGCCGAACCGCCGCCCGCCGCTCCCGTCGGTGCCGAGCTCGCCGGCGTCGAGGTCGACCAGGTCGGTGCACACGTCGTCGAGCAGCACCCGGTCGTGGCTGGCGAGCACGACGACGCCCGGCAGGTCGCGGAGGAACTCGCTGAGCACCTCGATCGCGTCGTCGTCGAGGTGGTTGGTCGGCTCGTCGAGCAGGAGGCACGCCGGCCGGGTGGTCATGATCGTCGCGAGCGCGAGGCGGGTGCGCTGGCCGCCGGAGAGCGTGCCGACGTGGCGCTGCGGGTCGATCCCGTCGAGCCCGAGACGCGCCGCAGCGACCGTCGCGCGCCGGTCGGCGTCCCAGGCGTCGTGGGCGAGCGCGGTCTCCAGCGCGAGCTCGTAGGCCGCGTCCCCCTCCGGCGGTGCCGACGGAGCCCGCGAGCCGCTCGACGTCGGCGACCGCGGTCCGCAGCGGGGCGAGCGTCATGGCGAGCACGTCGGCGACCGTGGCCCGGTCGCGGAACGGCGGTTCCTGGCCGAGGAGCACGAGGTCGTCGGGCGCCTCGATGCCGCCGGACACCCGGGCCCGCGACGGGAGCCGCCCGGCGACGGCGCGCAGCAGCGTGGACTTGCCGACGCCGTTCTCGCCGACGAGGCCGATGCGGCGACCCGGCTGGGCGAGCAGGTCGATCCCGGACAGGACGGTGCGGTCGGGGTAGGAGACCGAGAGGCCGGTGACGACGAGCGGGGCGAGGGCGGTGGAAGAGGCAGGCATGCGAGGTCCTCGAGGAGCATCAGGAGAGGGACTCGCCGGGCCAGAGGGCGCACTGGTGCGCCGCCGCGGACGCGAGTCGGGTCAGTCCTGGATCCACATGATGACCACAGCCTAGGCAGCGCAGGTCCGGAGCGGACCACTGATTTCGCGCGGGTCCGCCGCGCCCGGTTTCGGATCGATGGCGCGGGGCAGCATCGGGACATGTCCTTCCGCGCCCCCTGTCCCGTGCCGCGCTCGTCGCCGCCTCCTCCCTCGCCGTCGCCACCGGGCTGCTCGCGGCGAGCACGCCCGCGCACGCCGACGTCGTCGTCGACTGCCTGGGCGGCTCGGTCACCGTCGACCAGAGCATCGAGACACGTGACGATCACCGGCACCTGCGTCGACGTGGTCGTCTCCGGCAGCAACAGCGTGGTCACGATGCCGGCCGCCGCCAGCCTGACGGTGACGGGAGCCAACACCGAGGTGAACGCCACCGGGCACCTCGGCACGGTCGCCCTCGGCGGGGGCAACAGCACGGTCGTCGCGCCGAGCGCCGGGGACGTCACGCGTCTCCGAGGGCAACGACGCGGCCCGGTTCGCCGGCACCGTCGGGCGGGTCGAGCTGCTCGCCGGCAACACCAGCCTGAAGGCCCGGCGCACCGGTGACGTGCTGGTGAGGACGTCCACCGCGAGCCTCAGGGCGACCCGCGCGAGCTCGGTCACCGTCCGCGGGGCCAACAACGCCGTACGCCTGACCCGGCTGCCCCGGCTCACGGTCGTCGGCCCCAACAACCTCGTCGTCGTCACGCAGGGCAGGACCGTCGTGTCGGTGAAGGGCGCGAACAACCGGATCCGGGTGAACAAGCGGGCCTGACCCCGCACGTCCGCGCGCGGGCTGCCACTCTGGAGCAATGCAGGTCGTCGAGCTCGAGCAGGCCGTCCGGGCAGTGCGCGCGCACTGCGACACGATCGGCGGCGCACCGAGGGTCGTCATCAGCGGCAACTTCGCCTCGCCGGTCACGCTCCTGGGGCCACTGCTGGCCGAGCTGCCCGACGTCCGGCTGCACGCCCTCAACGCCCAGTCCGACCTGCCGATGCACGACGGGGTCGTGCCGGAGACCTGCTTCGTCGGACCGGGCTTCCGACGGCACCCGCGCCTGTCGTACGTCCCCTGCCGCCTGTCGATGGTGCCGCGGCTCTTCCACGGCCCGCTCGCCCCCGACGTGGTCGTCGTGCACACCACCACCCCGCGCGACGGCCGGGTGTCCCTCGGGCTGGAGGTCAACGTGCTGCCCGCCGCCATCGAGGCCGCCCGGGCACGCGGCGCGCTCGTGGTCGCCCAGCTCAACCCGCGGATGCCGTGGACCTTCGGCGACGCGGAGGTCCCCGTGGACGACATCGACCTCGGTGTCGAGGTCGACGCGCCCCTCGCCACCCACGTCACCCGGGCGCCCTCCGACGACGCCCGGTCGATCGGCGCGCGCGTGGCCGCCGAGATCGCCGACGGCGCCACCCTCCAGGCAGGCATCGGCGAGGTGCCGGACGCCACCGTCGCGGGGGTGCTCGACCGGCGCGGCCTGCGGATCTGGACCGAGATGTTCAGCGACGGCGTCCTCGCCCTCGAGGAGGCGGGTGCACTCGACCGCGGCACCCCGGTGCGTACGTCGTTCGTGTTCGGCAGCCAGGAGCTCTACGACTGGGTCGACGACAACCCGCGGGTGCGCATGCTGCGCACCGAGACGACCAACTCGCCGGCCGAGATCGCCCTCCAGCCGGCGATGACCTCGATCAACACGGCCCTGCAGGTCGACCTCTTCGACCAGGCCAACGCCTCGCGGATCGGCGCGCGGATCTACAGCGGGTTCGGCGGCCAGACCGACTTCACGGTGGGCGCCAGCCACTCACCGGGTGGACGCGCCTTCATGGCGTTGCGCAGCTGGCACCCGCGGGCCGACGTCTCGACGATCGTGCCGCTCGTCGACGAGCCGGTCACGTCCTTCCAGCACAGCGCGGTCGTCACCGATCAGGGCGTCGCGTGGATGTGGGGTCGCAGCGAACGGGAGCAGGCGCGCAACCTCATCGAGCACGCGGCCCACCCGAGCGTCCGCGACGACCTGTGGGAGGAGGCGCGAGCCCTCGGGCTCGCGTGAGCCGTCGCCCCGTCAGGCCACGAAGACGCAGAAGACGTGACCGGCCGGGCTGGCATAGGCGCGCAACGGCTCCTCGGGGTCGTCCGTGCGGTCGAACCGCTCCTCGCCACCCAGCGCCAGCACCCGCTCGTGGACCGCGTCGAGCGCGCTGCGGGACGGGACGGTCGTGTCGAGGTGCGACACCGACGGGTGGCCGGGCTCGGGCCAGCGGCTCTCGGGCAGCGCCTCGACCTCCTGGATCGCGAGGCAGCGACGGCCGTCGGGGTGGGTGAGCACCAGCCAGTCCGAGTCGTCCGCCCCGTCCTCCGGGACCTCGTCACCGGCGCGGTAGGCGAGGCCGAGCAGGTCGCGCCAGAACTCGGCCTCGCGACGGACCTCGACGGCGTCGAGCACCGTGTGCAGCAGCTGCGGGACGACGGGTGGGAAGTCGCTCATCCGGCGACTCTACGACCTGTCAGGATCGGGCCATGAGCGCCGCGATCCCTCCCGTGAGCCCCGCCTGGATCCAGGTCTTCCTCGACGTCCCCGCGGCCGACCTGGAGCCGGCCGTCGCGTTCTGGTCCGCCGTCACCGGGTGGCAGCCCTCGGAGCGACGGGGCGAGGACGGCCAGTTCCTCACGCTGCTGCCGGCGGCAGGGTCGGCGTACGTCAAGGTGCAGGCGGTCGACGGTCCGGCGGGCCTCCACCTCGACCTCGACTCGACCGACCGCCCGGCGGCTGTCGCCCGGGCGGGCGAGCTCGGCGCGACCCACGCCTGGAGCTACCACGACGTCGAGGTGATGCGCTCCCCCGGCGGGTTCGCCTTCTGCCAGACGCTGGTCGACGGCGCTCCGCGACTCGAGCGCGAGTGGCGCGACGGTCCTCGACCAGGTCTGCCTCGACATCCCGGCTGCGCACTGGGACGCCGAGGTCGCCTTCTGGGCGGCGCTCACCGGACGTGAGCCGCAGGTCGGCGCGCTGCCGCAGTTCGTGCGCCTCGTGGAGGACGGTCGGCTGCGCCTCCTGCTCCAGCGGCTCGACGAGCCCGACGGCCCGGTCCGTGCCCACCCCGACCTGGCCACCGCGGACCGAGCCGCCGACACCGACCGGCACGTGGCGCTCGGTGCCGTCGTCCGCGGGGTGCACGACTTCTGGACGGTCCTCACCGCGCCCGGCGGTCAGGTCTACTGCCTGACCGACCGCGACCCGGGCACCGGCACGCGCGCGGTGTGACGAGACCCACGACCCACCACTCGGTGAACATGCGTACTCTCAGTATGTGACCTTCCTCCGGAATGCCCTGTCCACCGCACTCGCCCTCGCCGCGGGCGCCACGGTCGTCGCGGCCGCACCGGCCACGGCCGGCGGGGTCACCCTCCCGGTGCAGTGCGAGATCGGGACGGAGACCGTGCTGCCCTGGGACGACGTCGCCTACGACCTCCGCGGCACGTGCGGGGTGGTCCGCCTCACCGGGGACCGCACCACCGTCACGATGCCGTCGGCGACGCGGCTGGTCATCGAGGGCGCCGGCAACACCGTGACCGCCAGGCCGGTCTACGACGTCGAGGTCCTCGGCACGGACAACGCGCTCGCCACCCCGTCCCTCACCTCCGTGGTCCTGACGGGGGCCGGGTCGACCGTGACGGTCTCCGGCCTCGTCGAGCACGCCGAGCTCACCGGCTCCGGCTCCTCGTTGACCGCCGACACGATCAACGTCCTCCGGCTGCGCGGCACCGACACCGTCACGGCCCGCAAGGCCTACCGCACCCGGATCACCGGCTCGGACAACTCCCTCGCGCTGACCCGCGCCGACCGCCTCGTGCTCACCGGCGCCCGCAACACGGTCACCGTCGCGCGAGGGCGTACGACGCTCCGCGACCGCGGCGACGCGAACGTCCTCGACCTGCGCCCGCGCCGCCGCATGTAACGCCCCTTGTAACGCTGACGGGGCCTCGCGCGCTGTCGTGCTGAGTGGCCTCACGGGGAGGGCCACCGAGACACGAGAGGTCACACCATGGAGCTCACGATCCTGCGGCGGGTGGCGGCAGCCACTGCCATCGCCGCGGCCGCATCACTCACGATCGCGCCGGGCCTGACCGGCACCTCGGCCCACGGGGCCGCCGCAGCGACCCGCGCCGACTCGTCGCTGTCGATCCGGACCGTGAAGCCGGCCGTCGCGCCGGGTCGCTCGACCGCGGTCCGGGGCCGACTCGCCACGCCGGGCGTCGAGCCGGCCGGACGCACGGTCGTCCTGGAGGCACGGCCGACGGGCTCGACCGGGTTCATCCCGGTCGGCACGGCCACCTCGGGTGTCGCCGGTGCCCTGCGGCTCGAGGTCGCGCCGGAGACGACGACCCTCTACCGCTGGCGCTACACCGGCGGCGTCGACGCCGACCGCGCCCGCAGCGGCGTCGCCCGCGTGCGGGTCCGGGTGCCGCAGCACAGCGCCGTACGACTGCGCACCACGCTGTCGATCCGGCTCAAGGAGCTCGGCGCCCGCGCCGTGGTCCGCGGCAAGCTCTTCGCCCGCGGCGCCGACGCGAGCCGCAGATGGGTCGTCCTCACCTCGCGACCGGCCGGTGCCGACGAGTGGGGCTTCGCCAGCGCCGCCCGCACCGACGGCCTCGGTCGCGTGGTCTTCGGCGTCGACCCGCAGCAGGCGACGGCGTACCGGCTCGCGTTCCTCGGCACGCCGCGGCTCCGCCCGGCACGCAGCGCCCGCGTCGCGGTGCGCACGCCCTCGGAGGTCTCCATCTCCGCCGCTCCCGGCGTGATCGACCCGGGTGGCACCACGACGGTCTCCGGGGTCGTGACCGCCGGCGGCACCACCGTCGCCGACGCTCCGGTCGTCCTCCAGGCCCGGGCGATGCGCCCCGGCGCCGAGTGGGGCGTCCTCCTGACCGACCGGACCTCGGCCGACGGGACGGCGTCCTTCGCACTGACGCCCTCGCGCTCCACGGCCTACCGCTTGCGCGTCCAGCACGCCGCCGGGCTCCGCCCCGCCACCAGCCCGGTCGCCCGGGTCGTGGTCCGCACGCAGTCGTCGCTCTCGGTCCGCGGCCGCTCCGTCCGGGCGGGCTTCTCCGTCGTCGGACAGCTGCGCGGCAGCGGCCACCCGCTTGCCGGACGCACCGTCACGCTCCAGTCGGTGGCACAGGGGACCACCGAGTGGGTGGCGGTCGCGTCCGGCACGACCAACCAGCGCGGCCGGGTGTTCCTCGTCCAGCCCCGCGTCGAGGGCACGCAGTACCGTCTCGTCTTCGACGGGGACGTGCGACACCTGCCGTCGGTGAGCGGCACCGTCGTCTCCTGACGATCACCCGCTCGACGATCGACCCAGTGGAGGAGCACGAGCTGGACGCCATGCAGCGCCGCGAGCGGCCGGACGGGGATGCCGACCTGGCACCCGCCCGGCCGCCCGGTGCTGCGCCCTCGGAGGCCCAGCTGCAGGACGCGCTCGACCGCGCACGGAACGGTGACGAGCAGGGGTTCGCGCTCCTGTGGCGCACGCTGCACCCGCCGCTGCTGCGCTACCTGACGGTCCGCTCCCCCGACGCCCGCGAGGACGTCGCGTCGGAGACGTGGGTGCAGGTGGTGCGCGACCTGCCGGGGTTCGGCGGGAGCATCGACGAGTTCCGCGGCTGGCTGTTCACGATCGCCCGCAACCGCGCGATCGACCACGGCCGGGCCCGCGTACGCCGCTCGACGGTGCCCGTCGCGGCGCCGTCCGAGCACACCGCCGACCCGCTCGCGACCAGCGCGGAGGACGACGCGGTGGCCCGGCAGGCGACCGAGGAGGCCGTGCGCCTGGTCGCCACGCTGCCCGCCGAGCAGGCCGAGATGGTGATGCTGCGCGTGGTCGCCGGCCTCGACGTCGCCGTCGTCGCCCAGCTGGTGGGCAAGAAGCCCGGAACGGTGCGCGTCGCCGTCCACCGGGCCCTGAAGGAGCTCGCACGCGACCCGCGTGCCCGCGCACTCGGAAAGGTGGTGTGAGAGATGTCCGGTCACGACGACGACCTCTCCCCGTGGAACGACGACCCGCTGGTGCGGGCCCTGCGCGGTCCGGGCACGGCCGACGAGCTGGCGGGCCAGGACGAGTTCATGGCCGCCTTCCGGTCCGCCCAGCCCACGGCACCGACGCCGATCAGCGCCGGTCGCCTGCGTCGCGCCGGTCGCCGGCTCGGTGGCGGTGGCACGGCCGTCGTCGTGGTGCTCGCCCTCGGCGCGGGCGCTGCGGCAGCAGCGGCGTACACCCAGAACCTGCCCGACCCGGTCCAGCGCGCGGTCCACGGGGTCCTCGGCCCCGTCGGCGTGCCTGCGCCGAAGGCGCCCCGCGAGGGCGCTGCCCGCGAGCCGGCCACCACGTCCCCGAGCACGTCCGACCCGAGCCCGTCGAGCACCGACACGCCCGGGCTGGCACAGTGAGTCTCCCAGCGACTCACCGTCCAGTGCGCCCACGAAGGCACCGTCGGAGTCCCCCACCGCGACCCCGTCGGAGACGCCCACCGAGTCCCCGCCCGACCCATCCAGACGCCGACCGAGACGCCCGCCGCACCCGTGCCGTCGGCCGTGAGCCTCGCCGGCACCGCGCACCGGGCCGGGCCGGACGAGCAGGTCCCGCTGACGGGAGCGGTGTCCGCGGCGGACACCTCGCCCGTCGCCTGCGCAGGAGGTCTCGCTGCAGCAGCGCGTGGCCGGGGCGTGGACCTCCGTCGGCTCGGCCACCAGCGACGCCACCGGTGCCGTCAGCCTCGCGGCGCCCGCCCTCGTGCGTACGTCCGCCTTCCGGCTCGCGGTCGGCGACCTGACGAGCACGCCGTGGCGGGTCGTGCTGGTGCCCACGCTCGACGCCGTGTCCCGACCGGAGAGCGGGTCGACCGCGATCGCGGTCACCGTCAGGGGCGGCCAGCAGGGCGACGTGGTGGAGCTCCTGCGCCGGCGGCCGGGCGACGACGTCCTGGTCGCGCGGGCACGTCTGGCACCCGACCTGACGACGACCTTCCGGGTCGCCGCGCCCGCCAAGCGCGCTGCGTACGTCACCCGCCTCCCGCGCACGAAGGCCCACGCCCGGGCCCGCGACGCCGTGCTGCTCCAGCCGCTCACGCCCGTCGCGGTGAGCGCGGCCGTGCCGGACGGCATCCTCGGTCCGCGCGAGTCGGTGACCGTCTCCGGCACCGTGACCGCCGACGGCGGGGTGGTCCTCCCGGGCCGCCAGGTGCGGCTGCTGCTGCGCGAGCCGGGTGGCGACTGGCGCCGCGTCGGCTCCGCGACCAGCGACGCGTCGGGGTCGGTGTCGATCCCGGTGGGCCCGATCGCGCGCAACGTGGCGGTGCGGCTGCGTGCGGGGAAGGCGCGCAGTGCGCCCGTCCCGCTCCGGCTGCAGCCCGAGTGGACGACCTCCGTCTCCCCCGCCGGCACCACCGCGGTGGTGAGCGGCACGGTCCTCGGCGGCAGTGCCGGCGACACCGTGCTGCTGCGGCAGGTCGTCGACGGCAGGCTCGTCACGGTGCGCCAGGTGCCGCTCACGACCAGCGGGACGGTCAGGTTCGAGGTCCCGGTGCCCGAGGGTCGTCGCGACCGCTACCGGGTCGTCCTCGAGCGGACGCCCCAGCACCTCCGGGCGATCACCCCGGTCGTGGTGCGGCCGGCCGGCTAGTCGTCCTGACCGGCGAGCGCGCCGTCGCGGACGGTCACCCGGCCGGCGTACACCGTGTGCACGACCCGCGAGGTCAGGCCGCGACCGTGCCACGGGTTGTTGCGCGACAGCGAGGCCGATGCGTCCCGGTCGACGGTGACGCTGGCGTCCGGGTCGACGAGCACGACGTTCGCGGGCGAGCCCGGGGCGAGCGCCTGGCCCTGGCCGGCCAGCCCGGCGATCCGGGCCGGCGTCACCGACATCACCCGCGCGACGTCGCTCCACGACAGGTCCGGGAGCGCCGTGCGGACGACACCGAGCGCCGTCTCGAGGCCGACCATCCCGAAGGCCGCGTCGACGAAGGCGTGCTCCTTGTCGTGGCGGGCGTGCGGTGCGTGGTCGGTCGCGACCGCGTCGATGGTGCCGTCGGCGCAGCGCCTCGCGCAGGGCGTCGACGTCCTCCTGCGGGCGCAGCGGCGGGTTGACCTTGAAGGTCGGGTCGTAGCCGGCGAGCAGGTCGGTGGTCAGCAGCAGGTGGTGGGGCGTGACCTCGGCGGTGACGTCGATGTCCCTGGCGCCTTCGCCCAGCGCAGCACCTCGACCGAGCCGGCCGTCGAGACGTGGGCGACGTGGACGCGCGAGCCGGTGTGGCGGGCGAGCATCACGTCGCGCGCGACGATCACCTCCTCGGCGATCCCGGGCCAGCCGGGCAGGCCGAGGCGCCCGGACAGCTCGCCCTCGTGGCAGCACGCCGTCGGCCCGGCGAGTGCCGGGTCCTGGGAGTGCTGGGAGACGACGCCGCCGAACGCCTTGACGTACTCCAGCGCGCGTCGCATCACGCGGGCGTCGTGGACGCACTTCCCGTCGTCGGAGAAGACGGTGACGCCGGCTCGCGAGCGGTGCATCAGCCCGAGCTCGGCGAGCTCCTCGCCGCCGAGACCGCGGGTGACCGCGCCGACCGGCTGCACGTGGACGAGGCCGGCCTCGCGGCCGAGCTCCCAGACGCGGGTGGCGGCCTCGGCGGTGTCGGTGACGGGACTCGTGTTGGCCATCGCCAGGATCGCCGTGTAGCCGCCGAGCGCGGCGGCCTGCGAGCCGGTCAGCACGGTCTCGGCGTCCTCGCGGCCGGGCTCGCGCAGGTGGGTGTGCAGGTCGACGAGCCCGGGCAGCGCGACGAGTCCGTCGGCGTCGAGGGTCTCCGCGCCGCTCGGCGCCTCGTCGACGAGCATCCCCGCGTCGTCGACGTAGAGGTCCACGGTCTTCTCGCCGAGCAGCGAGGCTCCGGTGATCACGAGGGACATCAGGCTTCTTCTCCTGCCAGCAGGTGGTAGAGCACGGCCATCCGGATCGCGAGCCCGCTGGAGACCTGCTCCAGCACGACCGACTGCGTCGCGTCGGCGGCGTCGGCGGCGATCTCGAGGCCGCGGTTCATCGGACCGGGGTGGCAGATCGGCACGTCCGGCTTGAGCAGCGCCAGCCGGTTGCGGGTCAGGCCGTAGCCGACGGTGTACTCCCGCGGGCTCGGGAAGAACGCGCCCGACATCCGCTCGCGCTGGACCCGCAGCATCATCACGGCGTCCACCTCCCGTGACCGGCACCGCGCAGGACCTCGTCCACGTCGTACGACGTCTCGAAGCCGGCCGCGGCCGACCACGACGCGATGCCGCTGGGCATCAGCGTCGGCGGCGCGACGACGGTGACCCGGGCGCCGAGCTTGGTCAGGCACTGCACGTTGGAGCGGAAGACCCGGCTGTGGGTCAGGTCGCCGATGATCGCGACGTGCCGGCCCTCGAGCGAGCCGAGGTGGCGCTGGAGCGTGTAGGCGTCGAGGAGCGCCTGGGTCGGGTGCTCGTGCATGCCGTCGCCGGCGTTGACGACCGACGCGTCGACCCACTCGGCGACCTGGACGGCCGCGCCGCTGGCCGGGTGGCGGATCACGAGGCCGTCGACGCCCATCGCGCAGACGGTGAGCACGGTGTCGCGCAGGCTCTCGCCCTTCGACGTGCTCGAGCCCTTGGCGCTGACGTTGATCACGTCGGCGGAGAGCCACTTGCCGGCGATCTCGAAGGACGAGCGGGTGCGCGTCGAGTCCTCGAAGAACATGTTGACGACCGTGCGACCACGCAGCGCGGGCAGCTTCTTGACCTCGCGGCGCTGCACGTCGTGCATGTCGGCGGCGGTCTCGAAGAGCTGGCCGATCTCGTCGGTGCTGAGGTCGTCGATGGAGAGCAGGTGCTTCACGAGATCGTCACCTCGTCGGTGCCGTCGACCTCGGCGAGGCGCACGCTGACGCGCTCGGCGAGGGCGGACGGGCAGGTTCTTGCCGACGTGGTCGGCGCGGATCGGGAGCTCGCGGTGGCCGCGGTCGACCAGCACGGCGAGGCGTACGGCACTCGGCCGGCCGAGGTCGGCGAGCGCGTCGAGGGCGGCGCGGATCGTCCGGCCGGAGAAGAGCACGTCGTCGACCAGGACGACCACCTTGCGGTCGATGCCGCCCGCGGGCAGCGCGGTCTTGTGGGCGCGGCGGGTGGGCTGCGAGCGCAGGTCGTCGCGGTACATCGTCACGTCGAGCTCGCCGACCGCGACGGGCGCACCCTCGACCGCGGCGATCTTCTCCGCGATGCGACGGGCGAGCGGTACGCCGCGGGTGTGCAGGCCGAGCAGCACCAGGTCGGTGGCGCCCTTGTTGCGCTCGAGCAGCTCGTGCGAGATCCGGGTCAGCGCCCGGGAGATGTCACGGGCGTCGAGGACGGTGCGGTCCGACCTGGTGGGGTCGGTGTCAGGGTCAGCCATCTGCTCGCCGGACCTCCTTCTCCGCCTCACGGGACGGCTCGTTAAAGGATGTCGATCGCCGCAGACCCTAGCAGTGGGGCCCGACGGGAGTACCGTCGAAGCGGACGGTACTTCCGTCTCGCAGGTCAGGAACTGAACATGGGCATCGGATACGCCACCGCTTACCGCGCGGGATCACCCCGTGGGAGAAGGCGGGACGCGAGGACCAGCCCACGCTCCTCCGACCTCCTCCAGCGCGAGGAGCTCGCCCGGTCAGCGCTCGAGGATCGCGACGACGCCCTGGCCACCGGCGGCGCAGATCGAGATCAGCGCCCGACCGGAGCCCTTGGCCGCCAGCAGCTTCGCGGCGACCGGGACGATCCGGCCGCCGGTCGCGGCGAACGGGTGCGCCGCGGCGAGCGAGGATCCGTTGACGTTGAGCTTGTCACGGTCGATCGCGCCCAGCGGGTCCCTCGAGGCCGAGCCGCTCCTGGCAGAACACCGGGTCCTCCCACGCGGCGAGCGTCGAGAGCACCTGCGAGGCGAAGGCCTCGTGGATCTCGTAGTAGTCGAAGTCCTGCAGCGTCAGGCCGTTGCGCTCCAGCATCCGCGGGACGGCGTACGCCGGTGCCATCAGCAGGCCCTCGTGACCGTTGACGTAGTCGACGGCGGCGGTCTCGGCGTCGACGAGGTGGGCGAGGACGGGCAGCCCGCGCTCCTCGGCCCACGCGTCGCTCGCGAGCAGCACGGCCGACGCGCCGTCGGAGAGCGGCGTGCTGTTGCCGGCGGTCATCGTGGCCGACGCGCCCCTGCCGAAGACCGGCTTGAGGGTGGCCAGCTTCTCGACCGAGGAGTCCGGTCGCATGTTGTTGTCGCGCTCGACGCCGCGGAACGGCGTGACCAGGTCGTCCTGGAAGCCCTCGTCGTAGGACCGGGCGAGGTTGTGGTGCGAGCGGGCCGCGAGCTCGTCCTGCGCCTCGCGGCTGATCCGCCACTCGACCGCGGTGAGGGCGGCGTGCTCGCCCATCGACAGCCGGGTGCGGGGCTCGCCGTTCTGCGGGATGTCGAGGCCGATGTCGCCGGGGCGGATGGCGCCGAGCGCCTTGAGCCGGCTCGCGGTGTCCTTGGCGGAGTTGACCCTCATCAGCTTCTTGCGGAGCTTGTCGCTGATCGCGACAGGCGCGTCCGACGTGGTGTCGGTGCCGCCGGCCACGCCGGCGTCGATCACGCCGAGCGCGATCTTGTTGGCGACCTGGATGGCGGCCTGGAGGCCGGTGCCGCACGCCTGCTGGATGTCGGTCGCCGGGGTCTCGGGCGCGAGCTTGGAGCCCAGCACCGACTCGCGGGTGAGGTTGAAGTCGCGCGAGTGCTTGAGCACCGCACCGGCGACGACCTCGCCGAGCCGCTCGCCCTGCAGGTCGAAGCGGTCCACGAGCCCGTCGATCGCGGCGGTGAGCATCTCCTGGTTGGACACTCCGCCGTAGACCGTGTTGGACCGGGCGAACGGGATGCGGTTGCCGCCGACGACGGCGACGGGACGAGTGGTCTTCTGCATGTTCCTATCCTTGCCTGTGAGGTGCCGCTCGCCAACGGGGTGAGGGGCACGTCACGAAAAGTGGACTCCGAGTTGCACTCCGAGTTACATGACTCCGAACTCACACACCACCAGCGCAGAGGGACCTCCATGAGCGACCGCTACCAGGGCTTCGTGTCCACCTCGATCGGCCAGCTGTTCGTCAAGAACCTCGGCCTGCCCAACCCGACCGAGCTCGAGCGCTGGACCGACGGCGCCCCGCTGGTCGACGGCGTCGTCGTCCTCGGCGGTGCGGGCCGCCTCGCCGAGGTGCTGCCCACCACCCTCGACGGGCTCGGCATCGCCTCGACCACCGAGCTCGAGGAGGGCGCCCGCGCGAAGGCGCTCGTCTTCGACGCCACCGGCATCACCGACACCGCCGGCCTCGTCGCCCTCCAGGAGTTCTTCACCCCGCTGATGCGCCGCCTCGAGACCTGCCCCCGCGTCGTCGTGCTCGGCACGCCGCCGGAGACGGTGACCGGCTCGGAGCGGATCGCCCAGCGCGCGCTCGAGGGCTTCACCCGCTCGCTCGGCAAGGAGATCGGCCGCGGCGGTGCCGTCCAGCTCGTGTACGTCGCCCCTGCCGCCGACGGCGCGACCAGCTCGACGCTCGCGTTCCTCCTCTCCCCCAAGTCGGCCTACGTCTCGGGCCAGGTCGTCCGCATCGGCGCCCACGGCGCGACCGCCACCGACCAGGTCGAGGACTGGTCGCGGCCGCTGGCCGGCAAGATCGCGCTCGTCACCGGCGCCAGCCGCGGCATCGGCGAGGAGATCGCCCGGGTGCTGCACCGCGACGGCGCAACCGTCGTCGGCGTCGACGTGCCCCAGGCCGCGAGCGAGCTCCAGACCCTCATGACCGAGCTCGAGGGCGACCACCTCGTCCTCGACATCACCGCCAAGGACGCACCCCAGCGGATCGCCCACCACCTGCGCGAGCACCACGGCGGCGTCGACGTGGTGGTCCACAACGCCGGCATCACCCGCGACAAGAAGCTCGCCAACATGGCCGAGGACCGCTGGAGCAGCGTGATCGCGGTCAACCTCACCGCCCCCGAGCTGATCACCCGCGAGCTCCTCGACTCCGGCGTCATCAACGCGGGCGGTCGCATCGTCGGCGTCGCGTCGATCGCGGGCATCGCCGGCAACGTCGGCCAGACCAACTACGCGACCTCCAAGGCCGGCGTCATCGGCTTCGTGGAGAGCCTGCGCGACGAGCTCGACAACGGCATCACGGTCAACGCCGTCGCGCCGGGCTTCATCATCACGCAGATGACCGCGGCCGTGCCGTTCGCGACCCGCGAGGTCGGCCAGCGGCTCAACGCCATGTCGCAGGGCGGCCTGCCCGTCGACGTCGCCGAGACCATCGCCTGGTTCGCCAGCGCCGGCTCGGGTGCGGTCAACGGCAACGTCGTCCGCGTCTGCGGCCAGATGATGCTGGGCGCCTGATGCCCGAGCCGAAGCACCTCGACGGCGAGCCCGGCAGCCTCGGCACCCTGCTGAGGGCAGCCCTCCCCGTCGTCCCGGGCGTCAACCAGCTGCCCGGGGTCCGCAAGGGCCCGGCGAGCGCGTTCACCGGCCTGGCCTACGCCCGCGAGGGCGTCGTCGCCGAGCGTTCCCGCGTCGATGCGTACGCCGCCGTGTGCGGCTTCCCCCGCAAGGACGTCGTACCCCTCACGTATCCGCACATGCTGGCGTTCCCGCTGCACATGGCGATCATGAGCGACCCGGCGTTCCCCTACCCCGCCATCGGCATGGTCCACGTCGAGAACACGATCACCGCCCACCGGGCGATCGCGGTCGGCGAGGCGCTGGACGTGACCACGTCCGTCGGTGCGCCACGACCGCACGCCAAGGGGGTCCTGCTCGACTTCGTCACCACCGTCACCGGTGACGGGCGAGACCGCCTGGGAGTCGACCTCGACCTACCTCCGACGGGGCCGCCCGATCGACGGCGACCCCGCGCCCGGCCTGGCGATCCCCGACGCACCCTCGGGTGGCGTCGAGTGGCGGCTGCCCGCCGACCTGGGCCGGACGTACGCCGCGGTGTCGGGCGACGCGAACCCGATCCACCTCTACCCGCTGACCGCGAAGGCGCTGGGCTTCCCGCGCCAGATCGCGCACGGGATGTGGACCAAGGCGCGCTCGATCGCGGCGATCGAGAACCGGCTGCCCGCGGCCGTCACGGTCGAGGTCGCCTTCAAGAAGCCGGTCTTCCTGCCGGGCACGGTGGCCTACGCCGCCCGCCGGGACGACGCCGGCTGGACCTTCGCCCTCACCAGCCCGAAGGACGGGTCGCCCCACCTGCTGGGTCGTACGCGCTCCCCTGACCGCTGTCTGTTCACCATGGGATGTCGCGCGGCACTTCCCATGTCATTGACAGGGAAGTGCGGTCCCGACATCCCATGGTGAACATCAGGCGCGGCTCGCGGACCCGGATCAGCCCCTCCTGGGCGACCGTCGCCACCAGCTCGCCCGACTGCGAGAACACCCGCGCGAGCGCGAGACCACGCCCGCCGCCGGCGAACGGCGAGAACTGGTCGTAGAGCCACCAGTCGTCGACGCGGAACGGCCGGTGGAACCAGATGGTGTGGTCGAGCGACGCCGGCTGGAGGCGCGGTGAGGCGATGTGGATGCCGTGCGGCACGAGGGCCGCGCCCAGCAGGGTCAGGTCGCTGGCGTAGGTGAAGGCCGCGGTCTGGAGCGTCGGGTCGCCCGGGATGGCTCCGTTGACCTTGATCCAGAGGCGGGCCCGGGCCGCGTGCTCGGGGTCCTCGGCGATGCCGCGACCGGTCACCCCGACGTGGCGGATGTCGAGCGCCGCCCACTCGCGCTCCCAGTGCTCGGCCGCCTCGGGACCGCGCTCACGCGCGAGCTCGACCAGCGGCATGCCCTGCTCGGGCGGCACCACCTCGGGCATCCGGTCCTGGTGCTCGAGCCCCGGCTCGGGGATCTGGAAGTCGGCCGTCAGGTAGTAGATCGGCCGCCCGTGCTGGCGCGCGGCGACGCGACGCGTGGCGAAGGAGCGCCCGTCGCGGATCCGCTCGACGTCGTAGACGATCGGCACGGTGGTGTCACCGGGCCGGAGGAAGTAGGAGTGCAGCGAGTGCAGGACGAACTGCTCCTCCACGCTGCGGGTCGCCGCCACCACGGCCTGGGCGGCGACCTGGCCGCCGAACACGCGCTGGCGCTCGGTGCGGGCCTGCGTCCCGCGGAAGAGGTCGACCTCGAGCTGCTCGAGGTCGAGGAGCGTGAGCAGCTCCTCGGCGCTGCCGGCCATCAGCGGCCGTCCCAGCCCGGGTCGTCGCCCGCGTCCTTGGGGTCCTCCTGGTCGTTGAGCTCGGCGAGGAACGCCTCGAAGGCGCTGCCGATCTCCTCGCCCGTGGGCAGCGGCTCGTCGCCCGCCAGCAGCGACGTGCCGGCGGCCTCGGCCTCGCGGAAGGAGTCGTACTGCTGCTCGAGGCCGCGCACGACATCGCCCACCTCGACGTTCTGCGAGAGGTAGCGGTCGACCTCGGCCTCGGTGATCTCGGCGGACTCGCGCAGGTCGCCGAGGTCGATGGTGAGCCGGGCGCCGATCTCGAGGTGCTCGAGCAGCACGAGCGCCGCCTGCGGGTACTCCATCTGCGCGAGGTAGTGCGGGATGTGGGCGACGAAGCCCAGGGCGTCGTGGCCCCACTCCCCCAGCCGGATCTCCAGCAGCGCCTGCGCGCTGGCCGGGACCCGCAGCTCGCCCTGCCACGGGCTCTCGCCGGGCACCAGCTCGGGACGGTTGGCGTGCGGGGTGATCGCGATCGGACGCGTGTGCGGGACCGCCATCGGCACGGCACCCAGGCCGACCACGCGCGAGACGCCGAAGTGCTCGACGACCTCCCGCACGGCGCGGGCGAAGGCCTCCCAGCGGATGTCGGGCTCGGGACCGGCGAGCAGGAGGTAGGGCGTACCGCCGGTGTCGCGCAGCGCGCGGACCACCAGCCGGGGCGCCTCGTAGTCGGTGTAGTGGTCGCGCACGAAGGTCATCGGTGGGCGGCGGGCGCGGTAGTCGTGGAGCGAGTCGACGTCGAAGGTCGCGACGACCTTGCCGCCGTCGGACAGCTCGGCGAGGTGCCCCGCGGCGAGCTCGGCCGACTTGCCCGCGTCGAGGAATCCGGTGAGCACGCAGACCAGCGTCAGGTCGCCCGCGTCGGCGAGCACCTCGGCGTCGTCGACGATGTGCACGAGTCTGTCGGCCATGGCCCAACCCTAGTGACTGCACGCCAGTGACCCGACACACACCCGCCATGCTGGGCAGGCATTGTTACCGAGGGGTAACGTGGCGCCACCCGAGTCCCCGAGATGCAGGAGCACCCGTGTCCCGTCCCCAGCGTGAGGTCGTCTTCGTCGACGGCGTGCGCACCCCGTTCGGCAAGGCCAAGGGCCAGTACGCCGAGACGCGTGCCGACGACCTCGTCATCAAGTGCATCACCGACCTGATGCGGCGCAACCCGTCGCTGCCGCCCGAGCGCGTGGACGAGGTCGCCCTCGCGGCCACGACCCAGATCGGCGACCAGGGCCTCACCCTCGGGCGCACCGCCGCGCTGCTCTCCGGCCTGCCGCAGAGCGTCCCCGGCTACTCCATCGACCGCATGTGCGCAGGCGCGATGACCGCGGTGACCAACGTCGCGTCGGGCATCGCCTTCGGGGCGTACGACGTCGCGATCGCCGGCGGCGTCGAGCACATGGGCCGCCACCCGATGGGCGAGGGCGTCGACCCCAACCCGCGGATCCTGTCCGAGCGCATCGTCAACCCGGACGCGCTCGTGATGGGCAAGACCGCGGAGAACCTCCACGACCGCTACCCCACGATCACCAAGCAGCGCGTGGACGCGTACGCCGTCCGCAGCCAGCAGAAGACCAAGGCGGCCTACGACGCAGGCAAGATCCAGCCCGACCTCGTGCCGGTCGCCACCCGCTCCGCCGAGGCGGGCTGGGGCCTGGCCACGCTCGACGAGCCGATGCGTCCCGAGACGACGATGGAGTCGCTCGCCGGCCTCAAGACGCCGTTCCGCTCGCACGGCAACGTGACCGCGGGCAACGCCGCCGGCATCAACGACGGCGCCACCGCCGCGCTGCTCGCCGACGAGGAGACCGCGCGCGAGCTCGGCCTCCCGGTGAAGATGCGCCTGGTGACCTACGCCTTCGTCGGCGTCGAGCCCGAGGTGATGGGCGCCGGACCGATCCCCGCGACCGAGAAGGCGCTGCGCCTGGCCGGCCTGACGATCGACGACATCGAGGCCTTCGAGGTCAACGAGGCGTTCGCCGTGCAGGTGCTGGCGTTCCTCGAGCACTACGGCATCGCCGACGACGACGAGCGCGTGAACCCCTACGGCGGCGCGATCGCGATGGGCCACCCGCTGGCCTCGTCCGGCGTACGCCTGATGAACCAGCTGCGCGCGCCAGTTCGAGGAGCGGCCCGAGGTCCGCTACGGCCTCACCACCATGTGCATCGGCATCGGCATGGGCGGCACCGTCATCTGGGAGAACCCGCACTGGACTGGAGAAGACAAGTGACGACCGACATCTTCGAGCGCGCGGAGGCCATCGTCTCCGACGCCGAGCGCGTGACGCAGGCCCACCTGCGCCGGGTCAGCCTCCCCGGCGTGACGATCGGGCTGATCACGCTCGACAACGGCGAGGACCACACCAAGCCCAACACGTTCGGCCCGGCCGGGCTGCTGTCGCTCAACACGGCGATCGACGCGGCGCTGGCCGACGACACGGTCGACGCGATCGCGGTGACCGGCAAGCCGTTCATCCTCGCTGCCGGCGCCGACCTCACGTCGATCCAGGGCGGCGGTCCCGACGCCGTGCGCGTCGTGGCCGAGCTCGGGCACGCGGTGTTCCGCAAGCTCACCGACGGCGGCAAGCCGTCGTTCGGCCTGATCAACGGCCTCGCCCTCGGCGGTGGCCTCGAGGTGGCGCTGCACTGCACCTACCGGACGGTGATGGACTCCGCTCCCGCGCTGGGCCTCCCCGAGGTCATGCTCGGCCTGGTCCCCGGCTGGGGTGGCGCCTGGCTGGTGCCGAACCTCGTCGGCGCCGACAAGGCCGTGACGCTGATCCTCGAGAACCCGCTCAACCAGGGCAAGACGCTCAGCGGGCAGGCGGCGTACGACTTCGGGCTGGCCGACGCCGTCTTCGGCGGTGCCGACTACCTCGAGCAGTCGCTGCTGTGGGCGGCCTCCGTGGTGCGCGGCGACGTGGTCGTGGAGCGCGCCGAGGTCGACCGCGACGCCTGGGACGCCGCGATCGCGCGTGCCGAGGGCATCGTCGCCGCGAAGACCGGCGGCGGCTCGCCGGCGGCCAGGAAGGCCGTCGAGCTGATCGCGGCTGCCCGCGACACCGACCGGGATGCCGGCTTCGCGGCGGAGGACGACGCCCTCCACGCGCTGTCGCAGACGGCCGAGCTGCTCGCGTCGCTCTACTCCTTCGACCTCGTGCAGAAGCGGGCCAAGCGGCCTGCCGGTGCACCCGACAAGTCGCTCGCCCGGCCGGTGACCAAGGTGGGCATCGTGGGGGCCGGCCTGATGGCGAGCCAGCTCGCGCTGCTCTTCGTACGCCGCCTCGAGGTCCCCGTCGTGCTCACCGACCTCGACCAGGAGCGGGCCGACAAGGGCGTGGCCTACGTGCACGCCGAGATCGACAAGCTGCTCGCCAAGGGCCGGATCAACCAGGACAAGGCCAACCGCCACAAGGCGCTGGTGTCCGGTGCGACCGACAAGCAGGACGCCTTCGGCGACGCGGACTTCGTGATCGAGGCCGTCTTCGAGGAGATGTCGGTCAAGAAGACGGTCTTCGCCGACGTCGAGAAGGTCGTGTCGCCCGAGTGCGTGCTCGCGACGAACACCTCGTCGCTGTCGATCACCGAGATGGCGGCCGACCTCGAGCACCCCGAGCGGGTCGTCGGCTTCCACTTCTTCAACCCCGTCGCGGTCATGCCGCTGCTGGAGATCGTCCGCGGCGACGCCACCGACGACGCGACGCTGGCGACGGCGTTCGCCACCAGCAAGGCGCTGAAGAAGACCTCCATCCTGGTCAAGGACAGCCCGTCCTTCATCGTGAACCGGCTGCTCGGCCGCTTCATGAGCGAGGTCGGCCGCATCGTCGACGAGGGCACCCCGGTGCAGGTCGCCGACAACGCCTTCGCCGGGATCGCGCCGATGCCGCCGTTCGTCCTGCTCTCGCTGGTCGGCCCGGCCATCGCGCTGCACAACAACGAGACGCTGAAGGGCGCGTTCCCCGACCGCTTCTACGTCTCCCCCGCCCTCGAGCGGATCGTGGCGGCGCGCAAGGGTGCCTACTACGGCCCGGACGGCGCCCTCGACCCCGAGGTCGAGGCGATGCTCGAGAAGCCGGAGTCGCCCGTCGTGCTGACGGCCGAGGAGGTCCGCGAGAAGACGCTCGCCGGGCTGGCCGAGGAGTCGCGCCTGATGCTGGACGAGGGTGTCGTCGCCGCGCCGCAGGACATCGACCTGGCGATGATCACCGGTGCCGGGTTCTCCTTCTGGAACGGCGGGCTGACCTTCATGCTCGACGTCGCCGGGATCTCGGAGAAGGCGACCGGCCGCCGCTTCCACTGATCACTGCGTCGCCCGGTGAGCGGTGGTCCAGCCACATTCGAGTCGCGTCGAATGGGGTGGGCCACCGCTTCTGGCGTGCTCCCAGCGACGCGCCGCGAGCGGTGGTCCAGCCACAGTTCGACCCAGCAGGTCGTGGCTGGACCACCGCTCGGCAGGTCGGGCTCGGCGGTGGGCGCGGCGTCGCAGGCTTGGTGTGCTTGTCGTACTCCCCGCGCCCGAGGCGGCTGTGCGAGCGGCCGTAGGCGAAGTAGACGACCAGGCCGATGAGCATCCAGACCAGGAAGCGCACCCAGGTCTCGCCGATCAGGTTGAGCATCAGGTAGAAGCACAGCAGGACCGAGAGCGTCGCGACGACGGGCACGGCCGGCGTGCGGAAGGCGCGCGGCAGCTCGGGGCGCGTGCGACGCAGGACCAGCACCCCGACGCTGACGAGCATGAACGCGAACAGGGTGCCGATGCTGACGAGGTCGCCGAGGGTGGCGAAGTCGACGAAGCCCGACAGCAGCGCCACCCCGACGCCGGTGATGGCCGTCAGCCGGTAGGGCGTGCCGAAGGTCGGGTGGACCTTCGCCAGCGACGTCGGCAGCAGGCCGTCACGGGCCATCGCGAACGCGACGCGGGTCTGTCCCATCATCAGGATCAGCACCACGACCGTCAGCCCGATGGTCGCCCCGACGGCGATGATGTTGCCGATCCACTCGACGCCGGCCTTGTCGAAGGCCGTGGCGAGCGGAGCCGGGTCGTCGGGGTCGATCGTGTCGTAGGACTGCATCCCGGTGATGACCAGGCAGACCGCGATGTAGAGGACGGTGACGATCGCCAGCGACCCGAGGATGCCGATCGGGACGTCGCGCTGCGGGTTCTTCGTCTCCTCCGCGGTGGTGGCGACGACGTCGAAGCCGATGAAGGCGAAGAAGACGATCGCCGCGCCCGCGATGACGCCGCCGATGCCGAACACCGCGGGCTCGAGGCCGAAGATCGAGCTGATGAGCGGCGACTTCCAGAAGCCGCCGTCCGCGCCGCCGGCCGGCTGGCTCGGCGGGATGAACGGCGTGTAGTTGGCGACCTTGATGTAGCCGATCCCCATCACGATGACGAGCCCGACGACGGCGAGCTTGATCGCGACGATCACCTGGTTGATCCGGCTGGAGAGCTTGATCCCGCCGATCAGCACGGCCGCCACCAGCAGCGAGATGACCACGGCGGGCAGGTTGACGATCCCGTCACCGGCCGAGGCCAGGGAGGCGGGGATCTCCAGGGGCGTGCCCTCGAGGACGTTCTGCAGGTAGCCCGAGAAGCCGGCGGCGAGCGCGGACGCCCCGACGGTGAACTCGAGCACGAGGTCCCAGCCGATGATCCAGGCGATCAGCTCGCCGAAGGTGGCGTAGGAGAACGTGTACGCGCTGCCGGCGACCGGCACCGTCGAGGCGAACTCGGCGTAGCAGAGCGCGGCGAGCGCACAGGCGAGGCCGGCGACGAGGAACGACAGTGCGATGGCCGGTCCGGCGTTGGTCGCGGCCACCAGCCCGGTGTAGACGAAGATGCCGGCGCCGATGATCACGCCGACGCCGAAGATGGTGAGGTCGAGCGCGCCGAGGTTCTTCTTCAGCCGGTGCTCGGGCTCCTCCGTCTCGGCGATCGACTGCTCGACGGACTTGGTGCGGAAGAGGTCCATCCCGGCAACCTAGACCGGCTCGGCGGCTACCCGCGAGTCAGGTGCTCGGCCAGCCAGTCGGACGTACGCCGCCACGCCAGCTGCGACGCGTCGGCGTCGTGGAGGAAGAAGTCGGGGTTGTCGAAGGCGTGGTCGGCCGTCTCGTAGCCGAACCAGGTCACGTTCGGCAGCGGCTCCAGCAGCGCCCGGATCTGCTCCACCACGGGACGGGTGAGGAACTGGTCGGTCATGCCGAACTGGTGCAGCGACGGCGCGGTGACCGCCTCCGGACCGACGACCGTCACCCGCGGGTCGGCCTCGACCACGCCGAGCAGGTCGGGCAGCGCGGACCCGTAGTAGCTGACCAGTGCGTCGACCTCGGTCCTGGATGCCACGTCGAAGGCGAGCCCGCCGCCGAAGCAGAAGCCCAGGATGCCGACGTGGCCGGTGACCTCGTCCCGCCCGCGAAGGACCTCGAGGGCGGCCAGGCTGTCGTCGACGGCTGCCTGCCAGTCCACCTGCTGGAGGAGGCCGAACCCGGTCTCCATCGCCTCCGGGCCCTCCTCCACCCTCGAGACGCCCTGCCGCCACCAGATCTCGGGCGCGACCACGACGTAGCCGAGGTCGGCGAGGTCCTGGGCACGCCGCTCGATGTAGGGGCTGATGCCGAAGATCTCCTGCAGCAGCAGGATCCCCGGGCCGGAGCCCGACGCCGGGAGCCACAGGTGGGCAGGCATGTCGCCGCCGGCGGTCGGGACAGCGATCCGGGAGCTCGTCACACGAGCAACCTAGCCCCGAACCAGGTCAGCCCACGGACGCCGAGCGGGGCTCGTCGTCCGACAGCGCGGTGACGTCCTCGACGATCTGCCGCGCCAGCGTCTGGGCGTCGAGGCCGATGCGGGCGAGGATCGCGTCGCGCTTGGCGTGGTCGAGGAACTCCTGCGGGATCCCGTGGAGGCGGAACGGCGTGTGGACGCCGGCGTCGTTGAGGGTCTGGAGCAGCACGGCGCCGCACCCGCCGACGCGGCCGTTGTCCTCGACGCTGACGACGAGCCGGTGCTGGCGTGCGAGCTCGACGACCGCGGGGTCGACCGGCTTGACCCAGCGCGGGTCCACGACGGTCACGCCGATGCCCTGGTCGGTCAGCCGCGCGGCGACCTCCACCGCGGTCGTGGCCATCGAGCCCACGGCGACGACCAGCACGTCGCGGTCGCCCTCGCGCACGAGCACGTCGGCGCCGCCGACCCGGTCGATCGCGGGTACGTCGGCGGGAGGCGGTCCCTTGGGGAAGCGGACGACCGTCGGTGCGTCGTCGACCTGGACGGCCTCGTCGAGCAGCTCGCGCAACCGGGTGACGTCGCGCGGCGCGGCGAGCCGCAGGCCGGGCACCACCTGGAGGATCGACATGTCCCACATGCCGTTGTGGCTGGCGCCGTCGTCGCCGGTGACGCCGGAGCGGTCGAGCACGAAGGTGACGCCGCACCTGTGCAGCGCCACGTCCATCAGGACCTGGTCGAAGGCCCGGTTGAGGAAGGTCGCGTAGACGGCGAAGACCGGGTGCATCCCGCCCATCGCGAGACCCGCGGCCGACGTGACCGCGTGCTGCTCGGCGATGCCGACGTCGAAGGTGCGCTCGGGGAACTTCTGGGCGAAGACGTCGAGGCCCACGGGGTGCATCATCGCCGCGGTGATCGCCACGACGTCCTCGCGGCGCTCGCCGAGCTCGACGATCGCCTCGGAGAAGTGGTCGGTCCAGATCTTGCCCTTGGGCTTCTCGGCGCCGGTCTGCACGTCGAACGGACCGGGCGCGTGGAACTGGTCGGCCTCGTGGCGCATCGCGGGGTCGTAGCCCTGTCCCTTGCGGGTGATGGCGTGCACGATCACCGGGCCCCCGAAGCGCTTGGCCTTGGCCAGCGCCTGCTCCATGGCCGCACGGTCGTGGCCGTCGACGGGGCCGACGTACTTCAGGCCGAGGTCCTCGAAGAGGCCCTGCGGGGCGAGGGCGTCCTTCATGCCCTTCTTCACCGCGTGGAGCGCGTCGTAGGCCGCGTGCCCGACGCCGGGCACGGAGTTGAGGCGCTTCTTGACGAGGTCGAGCACCTGCTCGTAGCGCGGGTTCGTGCGCAGCGACGTCAGCGCGGTCGCGAGCCCGCCGATGGTCGGCGTGTAGGACCGCTCGTTGTCGTTGACGACGATCACCAGGCGGCTCGACCTCGCGATCGCGATGTTGTTGAGCGCCTCCCAGGCCATCCCGCCGGTCAGTGCGCCGTCGCCGATCACGGCGACGACGTGGCGGTCCTCGCCCTTGATGGCGTAGGCCTTCGCGAGCCCGTCGGCGTAGGACAGCGAGGTGCTGGCGTGCGAGTTCTCGACGATGTCGTGCTCGGACTCGGCCTGGCTGGGGTAGCCGCTGACGCCGCCCTCCTTGCGGAGCGTGTCGAAGCGGGCGCGGCGTCCGGTGACGAGCTTGTGCACGTAGGACTGGTGGCCGGTGTCGAACACGACACGGTCGTGCGGGGAGTCGAAGACGCGGTGGATCGCCAGCGTCAGCTCGACCACGCCGAGGTTGGGACCGAGGTGGCCGGTGTTGGTCGCGACCGTGCGGATCATCAGGTCGCGGATCTCGGCGGCCAGCTCGTCCAGCTGCCCCTCGGAGAGCCCGCGGAGGTCGCGCGGGGAGGAGATCGAGTCGAGGAGTGCCATGTCGACCGAGTCTATTTCATGGCAGGTCGTGGACGGCCACCGCAGCCTCGTGGAGGCTGCCCAGCCAGACCCGGCCGTGGTGCTCCCGGACGCCGGTGACCATGTGGAAGCCCGGCCCGTGCCCGGGCTGCGGCAGGTCGAGGTCGTGCACCAGCCTGCCGTCGTCGTCGTAGGCCTGCACGCGGATCGTGCGCTGCGGCTTGGGCTGGAGGGCCTCGGGGATCCTCGTCACCGCCTTGCGCAGCACCATCGGGGCCGAGCCCAGCCGCTCGACCAGGCCGTCCACCGGGCTCGCCAGGGTGACCCAGACGAGCCCGTCGCTGCCGCGGCTGATGTTGTCGGGATAGCCGGGCAGGTCGGTGACGAGGTGGTCGCGCTCCCCCGCCCGCGGACCGGTCAGCCAGAGGCGTACGACGGTGCGCCCGCGGCACTCGGCCACGGCGACGTAGGACTCGTCGGCGGCGAGCGCGACGCCGTTGGAGAACCGGAGCCCGTCGAGGACCACCGTCACGGTGCCGTCGGGATCGCGGCGGACGAGCCGACCGGTGTGCGTGTCCTGGACGAAGTCGTCCTTCCACTGCTCGATGCCGTAGTGGCGCGAGGAGTCGCTGAACCAGATGGTGCCGTCGGACGCCACCGCCGCGTTGTTGCAGAAGCGCATCGGCTGACCCTCGATCCGGTCGAGCAGCACCTCGATCGCTCCCGACCCCGGGTCGACCGCGAGGACACCCTTCGTCGCGTCGCAGACCAGCAACCGCCCGTCGGGCAGCAGCTCGAGGCCGAGGGGACGGCCGCCGGTGTCGGCCACGCGTCGCGTGCTCCCGCTCGTCGGGTCGACCGCCCAGATGGCGCCGTCCTCGGTGCCGGTCCAGACGGTGCCGTCGGGGCCGACGACCACGTCCTCGGCACCCATCGACGGGACGGGGTGCACGGTGAGCTGCGGGTCGTCGGAGGTCATGGCGCCATGCTGGCGTACGCGGGGCTGTCGAGGAAGGCGGGCACGATGTCGGCAGCCGCCGAGGTCAGGTCCAGGCCCCGAGCGACGTCGGGCTCGACGAACACGATCTGCCGGCCCTCGTGGCACTCGATGTCGGCGTCGGTGAGGTCGGTGGCCGCGACGAACACCTGCATCCGGTCCCAGGTGCCGTGCGCGCGGGTGTGGTCGACGACGAACTCCCCGAAGAACGACAGGGTCCCCGGCGCGAGGCGTACGCCGGTCTCCTCCTCCAGCTCGCGGTAGGCCGCCGGCTCGAAGTCCTCGCCCTGGCTCGACGTGGCCGCCCGCGAAGTCCCCACGCGTCCGGGTCGATCGGCGCGTGCTCGTCGCGCTCCTGCAGCAGGATCCGGCCCTCGCGGTCGACCAGCACGACGCCGGCGAAGGTGCGGCCGTCCGGGTCCGGGACGAACGGGTGGTCCGCGATCCAGCGCCCCAGCTGCGGTGCCACGAGGGCCGTGGACGGCACCAGGTCCACGTCGGGCAGCGGGTCGGACTCGACGAAGACCATCTGGCGACCCTCGTGGCACTCGACCTCGCTCAGCGTCGTGCGCGCCACGAAGGCGTGGAAGTGGAAGGTGCCGCGGTCGGCGGTGACCAGCTCGAAGCGGCCGAGGTCGGTGAGGTCCTCAGGCGGGAGGCGTACGCCGGTCTCCTCGGCGAGCTCGCGCACGGCTGCGGCCAGCGGCGACTCGCCCTCGTCCAGCCCGCCGCCCGGGAAGCACCACATCTCGGGCCACACCGGCGCGTGCTCGTCGCGCTCCTGCATCAGCACCCGCCCGCGCGGGTCGACCAGCGTGACCTGGACGAAGTCGGTGCGGACGACGGCGGGCTCGGGCATCCGTCGACCCTAGCCAGACGTCACATCCGTACGCGGTAGCGGCGCCCGCGCAGCGCCTCCTCGACGAGGCCGACCTCACGGCGTACGGCGAGCAGGCGCGCGTCCTCGAGCTGGAAGGTCTGCACCGCGGCGGTCACCACGGCCTCGTCGGCGACGTCCCTGAGGTCGCCGCGGATCTCGCTGAGCCCACGCCTGGTCGCGAGCTGCTGGGCCTCGACGTGGAGCACGGCGAACCTCGCCAGGACGACCACGTGGCGGCGCAGGCCCGGGAAGCGTCGGTAGTCGGCCGGGCACAGGTCGAGCAGCCAGCTGGCCGCCGTCGCCTCCCAGTCGGGCGCATCGGGTGGTCGCACCTGGCGGGGCCATCCGGGCGGCGCGACGCCGCGGTGTCCCTGCGGCGGGGTCGGTCGCTGCCGGGGTTGCGGGGTCGGGAACACCGGTCCAGCATATCGAACACCTGTTCGATCAGCGGCCGAGTGCCGCCTCCACCTCGGCGAGGTCGGGGTCCCGCAGGCCGGTCGAGTCGTGGCGCCACCAGACCTCCGGGTAGACCACGCGGCCGGTCATCCAGTCCTCGAGCGCGTAGGCCACGACCTGGAACGCCGGCGCCGGCACCCGCACGGTCGGCGCCTCGATGCCGTGGTCCGACGCCGGCCGGAAGCCACGGGCGGAGTAGAACGTGGGGCTCCCCTCGAGGACGAGCGCGGGCCGACCCGTGTCGCGTCCCGCCTCGATCGCGGCCGCGACCAGGGCGGTCCCGATCCCCCGGCGCTCGCTGGCCGGGCGCCGTGCTCAGCGGCGACAGCATGGCCATCGGCACGAGCTCGCGCCGCGCGTCCAGCCAGCAGTGGCTCACCCCGACGTGCCCGACCACCTCGCCGTCGACGACGGCCACGCGCTCGGCGAGCAGGTGCTCCCCGGCGCGGACCTCGGCCCACAGGTCGGCGACCTGGTCGCCGTGCGCGGACCCGCCGGCACCGAACGCCGACCGGATCACCTCGAGCACCACGTCGGCGTCCCCGGGCTCGACGTCGCGGATCTCGAAGGTCTGCTCACTCATCCGCGTCACACTAGCCCGCCACCCGCTCGCGCAGGCCCGCGGCCAGACCGATGATCGTCAGTGCGTCGAACAGCCCGCCACCCGTCTCCGCGAGCCGCCGGTGCCGCACCGGTCCCAGGCGCAGCCTGAGGTGGACCCGTGTGCCACCGGTGCCGACAGGCGCCAGGTGCAGGCACCAGGTCAGGTCGGTGTGGCCGCGCCGTGAGGTGTAGAGGAGGTGGCGGGGATGCTCGATGGCGGCGAGCGTGAAGGTGGCGTCGGCACCGCCCCAGTCCGGGATCACGTCGCCGACCTCGTGCGCGAGCCAGCGCGGCTCGAGGTGCCGCAGCGCCCGGCGCGACGGCGGGATGAACCGCTCGACGGAGGCCGGGAAGTACCACCCGGCGCGCCGCTTGCCGAGCTGCACGAGCCACGGCCACACCACGTCGGGCGGGGCCGGCACGTCGAAGCCGCGGTCCATCACGACGTCGGCGTCGACGAGGTCGTCGCCGGGCAGCGGCGTACGCCGTTCGGCCGGGGTCGCTCTCGCCAGGTCCACGGGTGTCAGCCGGCCCTCAACCCCGGAGGAAGGACCAGCGCACCTCGCGGCTGGCGTTGTCGACGTTGAGGTCCACCAGGCAGATGCTCTGCCACGTGCCGAGCGCCAGCCGGCCGTCGAGCACCGGCACCGTGCAGTGCGGCGGCACGATCGCCGGCATCACGTGCGAGCGGCCGTGGCCGGGCGACCCGTGGCGGTGCCGCCAGCGGTCGTCGGCGGGCAGCAGGTCGCCCAGGGCGGCGAGCAGGTCGTCGTCGGAGCCTGCCCCGGTCTCGATGATCGCCAGCCCCGCGGTCGCGTGGGGCACGAACACGTGCAGCAGTCCGTCGCCCCGGCCGGCCACGAAGTCGGCGGCCTCCGCCGTCAGGTCGAGCACCACCTCCTCGCCGCCGGTGCGGTAGGTGCGCGTCTCGGAGTCCATGCGCGCCACGCTAGCGCCGTCCGAAACCATCAGTCCTCGGCGAGGGCCTGCTCGATGCGCTCCACCTTGGCGGTGAGCTGGCCCTCGTAGCCCGGTCGGATGTCGGCCTTGAGCACGAGCCCGACGCGTGGCGACGACTGGGCCACCACGTCGACGGCCTGCTTCACGACGGCCATCACCTCGTCCCACTCCCCCTCGATCGTGGTGAACATCGAGGTCGTCTCGTGCGGGAGTCCGGACGCGCGGACGACGCGTACCGCCTCGGCGACGGCCTCGGTGACCGACCCGCTCGGGTCGCTGGACGTGGGCGAGATCGAGAAGGCGACGAGCATGGTCGTGAGGCTATCGGGGTCGGCCACCCCGCCGGGTGGGACGACCCATCCAACGACGTGCCTACGGTCGAAGTACCAGTCGAACGGTCTCCCGAGGAGGCCCCCACGAAGGGAACACCACGTGCCTGACGTCACCGCAAGCTCCGGTCTGCTGAGCTCCACGAAGGTCCATGTCGAGGACTCCGGCGGCTCCGGCCGTCCCGTCGTCCTGATCCACGGCTGGCCGCTGTCCGGCGAGTCGTGGAGCGAGCAGGTCGGGCCGCTGAGCGCTGCCGGCCACCGCGTCGTCGCCTACGACCGCCGCGGCTTCGGTCGCAGCGACAAGCCGTCGAAGGGCTACGACTACGACACGCTCGCCGACGACCTCGACGGCGTCCTCAAGGAGCTCGACCTGACCGACGTGACGCTCGTCGGGTTCTCGATGGGCGGCGGCGAGGTCGCCCGCTACATCGCCCGCCACGGCGAGGACCGGATCCACTCGGTGGTCTTCGCGGCCGCCGTGCCGCCCTACCTGCTGAAGTCCGACGACAACCCGGACGGTCCCCTCACCGAGGAGGCTGCCGGCGAGATGGAGCAGGGGCTCAAGGACGACCGCACCACGTTCTTCGACGGCTTCACGAAGGACTTCTTCACCGCGGGCGACGAGCTCAAGGTCACCGAGGAGCAGCGTCAGGAGGCCATCGCGCTGGCGCACCAGAGCGACCAGACGGCGGCCCTGGGCTGCATGGAGGCCTTCGGCACCACCGACTTCCGTGACGACCTGACGAAGATCACGGTCCCCACGCTGGTCATCCACGGCGACTCCGACGGCATCGTGCCGTTCGAGGGCTCGGGCAAGCGCACCCACGAGGCGATCCGCGGCTCCGAGCTGGTCGTCGTCGAGGGTGCCCCGCACGGCTTCAACGTGAGCCACGCCGACGAGTTCAACCAGGCGCTGCTGAGCTTCCTGCAGCACTGACCGGTCCCTCGCTGGTCGAGTAGCCGAGCGAGGAACGAGCGAGGCGTATCGAGACCCTGTCCGATGGGGTCTCGATACGTCCGCTCGCTGCGCTGCGACTCGACCAACGGAAGAGGTCCTCAGGCGTTGACGCCCTCTCCCGGCAGCGCGCCGGTGGGGTCGGGGGTGCCGCCCTGGCAGCTCACCCCGAACTCCGGAGCGGTGTGCCCGTCGCCGTACTCCTCCAGGAACAGCCCGAGCCGCTCGTCGTCCGCGCCGTCGAGCTGGAGCTGCGCACCCCAGACGGTGACGACGACCGGTGACGGAAGGCCCTCGCGCGGCGACATGATCCCGTTGTCGGGGAGCTGCTGCGTGAGCGTCTCGACGTCGTCCGCCGACAGGTCGGGGTCGTGGGTGATCCACACGCTGCCGTGCTCGAGGTCGTGGACCGCGTTCTCGTCCCGCACCGGCACGTCGTAGACGCCGCAGTCGAGCCAGATCGGGGCGTGCGCGCCACCCGCCGGCGGGTCCTGCGGGTAGGTCACGTCGTCCGTCGTGTGCTCGCGGTCCGTGATGTCCCACGTCTCGACCAGGGTCAGGTCGAGCGCCCGCTGCGCCTCTTCCTCGCCGCGCAGTGCCCGGTCGACCAGCGGCGCGGCCAGCGCGGCCCCGAGCACCAGCACGGCACCGACCGTGGCGAGCACGAGCGGCAGCCGGCTCGAGCGCTGCTCCTGGACCACGGGCGCCGACTCGTACGACGTCGGCGCGGGCGAGTCACCCGGCGGGAGGTCCGGCGACGCGTCCGGCGCAGGCTCGGGCGTCTGGTCGGCGTCGCTCACCGCGTCAGGCTACCGGCGCCCTCCACGTCGTCTCTCGTCGGCGGGCAGCACCTGCCGCAGCCGCGCGAGCCCGTCGCGGGCCTGCGACTTCACGGTGCCCGGTGCGATGCCGAGCGTCGCCGCGATCTCCGCCTCCGACAGGCCTTCGTAGTAGCGGAGCACCAGCACGGCGCGCTGCCGCGGAGCGAGGGTGCGCAGCGCCTCGCGCACGGCGAGCAGCTCGGCGCGGTCCGGATCGTGTGACAGTCCTTCGGGAAGCACGTCGGTGACGTGCTCACGCCACCGGCGGCGCCGCCAGCGCGACACGTTCTCGTTGACCAGCACCCGGCGGACGTACGGCTCCGGGTCGTCCCGGATCCGCCGCCACTGCGGCACGACCTTCACCAGCGTCGTCTGCACGAGGTCCTCGGCGTCCTGCGCGTGCCCGGTGAGGAGGTACGCCGTCCGCAGCAGCGCGGCCTGCCGCGCAAGGACGAACTCCGCGAAGCCCTCAGGGGTGGCCACGTCGCCGCCTGACCAGACGCCGCCACGAGCCAGCAGCAGCACACCGCAGGACGGCGGCACTTCCGCCCAGGACCGCACGGGGTCGGGCGCGAACGGCACGCCGGGACGTCGGGACCGACGTCACCCGCCCAGGCGTCGGCGGCAACGCTCACCGGACGCGTTGCGACGCGAGGTCGATCAGCCGACTGAAGTCACCGGTCGCACGTCGAGCGACGAGCGCCTGGACGCCGTCGTCGACGCCGTTCCCGTCGACGGTCGATCCGGTCGGACCGCACGACGACCACGGTCGCGGACCGCCAGCCCAGCGACGGACTCGCGACCTGGACACCGCCGACGCGCCGCATCTCGGCGCGCCGGACCGTCCACCTCGCCCGACCACCACGCGGGAACGAGCTCGTCCGTGCTAGTACGCGTCGAGCTGGCTCGGCTCACTGCGCGCCACGATCCGTCGGCCGTCGGGACTCATCGAGCGGGTGACGACGTCGAGCCGTACTGGACGAGCCGGATGGTCGTGACATCGCCCGCCGTCGTCCTCGACGCACCGTCGACGCTGCGCACCGTCGAGCAGCCATGCGCGACGAGCGACGCCGCCGGCAGCAGGGGTGCGTGCCGCAGCGGCAATGCCACCGCCCTCGTCCGACGCATGCGCGGCTCGTCGTCCAGCGTGCCACGTCCATACCGCGGGCAGGAACGAGTCGCGTCCGGCGTCGTGCCTCGAGGGCTCCGGCAGCTGAACCAGAGCGCGTCACCGGCCCACGGCAGGCCGTCGCCGTGACACGCCGAACGGCGCGTCGGACTCCCACCGTCCGGTTCTCGTCCGGACATCGAGGTCGAGGACGGCGACGCCCGCGTGACGACGCCAGGTCTGTCCGTCACCGGCGTGCTCCCGCTCGACCTGTCCGGACACCCAGTAGGCCAGCCTGCGCCCGTCGGCCGACAGCGCCGCGGTCGCGCCGCGAGCGACGGCACAGTCGGGCAGGTCGAGGAACCGGCGACTGCCCCGGTGGCGGCGAGACGCCCCACGACGGTCCGGTCGTCGCCCGTCCACCGCCGACCGACCGACGAGGCGGCCCGGGCGCGCCTGCGAAGCGCCGGCGTCCCACGCTCAGGCTGGCGGACGACGTCCGGGAGCACGAGCCGCGACGGGGGCGGCGTGGCAGGCGACCGGCGGGTCCACGAACCTGGCACCGGCGGTGCAGCGAGTGCTCCCGACGCCCGGCCAGCGCCACGGCACACGCCGCAACGGTGACCCACTCGCGCGAGCCTGCCGGCGACGACCCGCGACCCAGAGCGCGTCCGGGTCGACTGCCGCCCGCGGCGCGTGGGCAGCCAGCCTCTCGAGCCGGTCGACGACGTCGTTCGGTGGTGCGGACATGCGTGGAACCCCCTGTGTGCGGACAGCCTCACACGTCCACACGCCACGAGAACGTCATCCGGAGGGGTCGACTCCCGGAGGTCTCTCGGGACGATCTGGTAGCCGAGCGCGCCCGGACCTACCGGGCCGTCCGGCTCCACTGTCGCGACCCAGGACGCGAGACGGCCGCCGTCCCAGCGAGTGCCGGGACGCGGCCGTGTGCGCAGCCGGTGTGGTGCGTCAGCCCTGCAGCAGGTTGCGCAGGACGTACTGCATGATCCCGCCGTTGCGGTAGTAGTTCGCCTCGCCCGGGGTGTCGATGCGGACCGTCGCCTCGAACTCGCTGGTCTCGCCGTGCGCCATGTCGGTGCCGGGAGCGGGCTCGACCTTGACCGTGACGGTCTTCGGGGTCGTGCCGTCGTTGAGCTCGGTGATCCCGCTGATGCTGATGATCTCCGCACCGGTGAGGCCGAGGTCGTCGGCGGTCTTGCCGTCGGGGAACTGCAGCGGGATGACGCCCATGCCGATGAGGTTCGAGCGGTGGATGCGCTCGTAGGACTCGGCGATGACGGCCTTGACGCCCAGCAGGGCCGTGCCCTTGGCCGCCCAGTCGCGCGACGAGCCCGAGCCGTACTCCTTGCCCGCCAGCACGACCAGCGGCGTGCCGGCCTCCTGGTAGCTCGCGCTCGCCTCGTAGACGCTGGTGACCTCGCCGTCCTTGGTGAAGTCCTTGGTCACACCGCCCTCGGTGCCGGGCGCCAGCTGGTTGCGCAGGCGGATGTTGGCGAACGTGCCGCGGATCATGACCTCGTGGTTGCCGCGGCGCGAGCCGTAGGAGTTGAAGTCGCGCTGCTCGACGCCGTGCTCGGCGAGGTAGTGCCCCGCGGGGCTGTCCTTCTTGATCGCACCGGCCGGGCTGATGTGGTCGGTCGTGACCGAGTCACCCAGCTTGAGCAGGACGCGGGCGCCGACGATGTCGGTGACCGCCTCCGGCTCGTCGGGCATGCCGTCGAAGTAGGGAGGACGGCGGACGTAGGTCGAGTCCTCGTCCCACTCGAAGGTGTTGCCCTCCGGGGTGGGGAGCGACTGCCAGCGCTCGTCGCCCTTGAAGACGTCGGCGTAGGACTCGCCGAACATGTCGGAGGTGATCGCGCTGGCGATCGTCTCCTCGATCTCCTGCGGGCTCGGCCAGATGTCCGCGAGGAACACGTCGTTGCCGTCCTGGTCCTGGCCCAGCGGGTCGCCGAACAGGTCGACGTCCATCGAGCCGGCCAGGGCGTAGGCCACGACGAGCGGCGGGGACGCGAGGTAGTTCATCTTCACGTCCGGGTTGATCCGGCCCTCGAAGTTGCGGTTGCCCGACAGCACCGAGACGACCGCGAGGTCGGCCTCGTTGACGGCCGCGGACACCTCGGGGATGAGGGGGCCGGAGTTGCCGATGCAGGTCGTGCAGCCGTAGCCGACGAGGTTGAAGCCGAGCTTGTCGAGGTAGGGCGTGAGGCCGGAGCGGTCGTAGTAGTCCGAGACGACCTTGGAGCCCGGCGCGAGCGAGGTCTTCACCCACGGCTTGCGGGTCAGGCCCTTCTCGACGGCCTTCTTGGCCAGCAGCGCCGCACCGATCATCACGCTCGGGTTGGAGGTGTTGGTGCACGAGGTGATCGCGGCGATCACGACGGCACCGTGGTCGATCTCGACCTCCTGGCCGTCGAGCGAGATCTTCGTCTTCTTCATCGGACGACCGGCGTCGTGCGGGGCGTCGGCGTGCACGGGCTTGCCGTTGCCGCCCTCGTGGCTCGGCGCGTCGGAGGCCGGGAACGACTCCTCGACCGCCTCGTCGTAGCCCGAGGCCTTCGCGGCGTCGTCCGGGTCGCTGTCGCCCTCGTCGACGTAGTCGGCCAGCGCGGCGCGGAAGGAGTCCTTCGCGGCCGAGACCTCGACGCGGTCCTGCGGGCGCTTCGGGCCGGCGAGCGACGGCACCACGGTGGAGACGTCGAGCTCGAGCCGCTCGCTGTAGCGGGGCTCGGCGCTCGGGTCGTGCCACAGCCCCTGCTCCTTGGCGTACGCCTCGACGAGCGCGAGCTGCTCGTCGGTGCGGCCGGTGAGGCGGAGGTAGTCGATGGTCTGGTCGTCGATCGGGAAGACGGCGATCGTGGAGCCGAACTCCGGGCTCATGTTGCCGATCGTGGCGCGGTTGGCCAGCGGCAGCGCGGAGACGCCCTCGCCGTAGAACTCGACGAACTTGCCGACCACACCGTGCTCGCGGAGCATCTCGGTGATCGTGAGCACCAGGTCGGTGGCGGTCGAGCCGGCGGGCAGCTCGCCGGACAGCTTGAAGCCGACCACGCGCGGGATGAGCATGGAGACCGGCTGGCCGAGCATCGCGGCCTCGGCCTCGATGCCGCCGACGCCCCAGCCGACCACGCCGATGCCGTTGACCATCGTGGTGTGGGAGTCGGTGCCGACGCAGGTGTCGGGGTAGGCCACGCCGTCGCGCACCATCACGACGCGCGCGAGGTGCTCGATGTTGACCTGGTGCACGATGCCGGTGCCGGGCGGGACGACCTTGAAGTCGTCGAACGCGCCCTGGCCCCAGCGCAGGAACTGGTAGCGCTCGCGGTTGCGCTCGTACTCGATCTCGACGTTGCGCTCGAACGCGTCGGCGGAGCCGAACACGTCGGCGATCACGGAGTGGTCGATGACCATCTCGGCCGGGGCGAGCGGGTTGATCTTGGTCGCGTCGCCACCGAGCTCGGCCATCGCCTCGCGCATCGTGGCGAGGTCGACGACGCACGGGACGCCGGTGAAGTCCTGCATGATCACGCGCGCCGGCGTGAACTGGATCTCCTGGTCGGGAGCGGCACTCGCGTCCCAGCCGGCGATCGCCTTGATGTGGTCCTCGGTGATGTCCGCGCCGTCCTCGGTGCGGAGCAGGTTCTCCAGCAGCACCTTGAGCGAGAAGGGCAGGCTCTCGACGTCGAGGCCCTCACCCTTCACCGCATCGAGGCGGTAGATCTCGTAGGACTGTCCGTCCACGTCCAGGGTGCTCTTGGCACCGAAGCTGTCCTGACTGGCCATCAGCCACATCTCCTCGGGGAGTTCGCGGGTTCGCGTCCATCCTGCCCTCGCACGCGAGGTGTCGGGAAGGTGGGTGACCCTGTTCTTGGGACATCACATTATCTTGACGTCAAGATACCACAGGGGTCCCGACCTCTCGGCTAGCCTCCCCCGCGTGCCGACCCTCCTCCACCTCAACGGTCCCTCGGGCGTCGGCAAGTCGACGCTCGCCCGCGAGCACGCCGCCGCCCACCCCGGGACGCTGGTCTGCGACATCGACGACCTGCGGTCGTGGGTGTCCGGGCTGGGAGGACGACTTCGTCGGCACCGGCGAGGCCGTCCGGCAGACCGCGCTCGCGCTCATGACGGCCTACCTGCGCACCGGTCGCGACGTGGTCCTCCCCCAGCTCATCGTCACGCCGAGCCAGGCCGAGAGGTTCGAGGCGGCCGCTGCCGAGGCGGGAGCGACGTACGCCGGTGTCGTCCTCGACGTGGCGCCCGACGTCCTCCTCGATCGGCTGCACCACCGCACCGAGACACCCGTCACCGCGGTGATCTCGCGGATCATCGAGGAGCGCGGCGGCGACCCGCTGGTCCTCGAGGGGCGGCAGCAGCTGCTCGACCTCGCGCCGGAGCACGGCTGGACGGTGGTCGACGCCACCGACCGGGAGGCCGCCCTGCAGGCGCTCGCCGCGCTCGTGACTGCGGCCCGCTGACCTACTCGATGCCGGCCATCTGGTCGAGGCGCTGCAGCAGGTCGTGCGCCGCGAGCTCGACCTTCTTGTGCCGCCACTCCGAGGCGCGGTAGACGCAGGCGATCAGGCCGCTGCGGTGCACCCGGCGCAGGTCGCCGTACACGAACGCGTGGCGCGCCTTGGTGCCGTCGTTCGCGCCCTCGGTGAGGCCGAGGTGCCACGCGGCGTAGTCCTCGAAGGGGTGCTTCTCGAGGTAGGCGTTCTGTGCCTCCGCGTCGGGCTGGACGTCGCCCCAGTCGCTGTCGAGGACGTACTGCCGTGCGTCGATCAGCCGGCGCGCGTGGACGACGGCGTCCTGGTTGACCTCGTAGGTGGCCATGTCCCACCCTGCCCGCGCGCGCTGCGCCACCCTGCCCGGACCGTTCGGGCGGCAGCACACCTCAGCGGCGGGACGGCTCCAGGAGCGCGACGCACTCGACGTGGTGGGTCATCGGGAAGCCGTACATGACCCTGAGCGTGAGTGCGATCCTTTGCGGTCGGGTGCGCTCAGGAGGCCGAACGGGCCCGTGACCTGCGGCGATGCCGTCTTGGGACGCGCGCGGGCGTCGGCGTCCAGGTGCGGGTGATTGCGAATGAGATGCGAGCCCAATCCGAGCCCTCCCACCGACGGTCGCAAACGTCCACAGCGAGCGCACGAGGGTGCCCGCCCCGTAAGGAGCCAGTTCGAGCTGACCTACGACATATGGTCACGTGTACACATAGAGCTCGAACTCACCGTTCGACAACGAGGCTGCGGTTGGCTGGGGCTCTTGTCGCTAGTGCCCGCGAGCTCGTCGAGAAGGAATGGCGCGCCCCATCTCCAGCCCAGGTGATCGCAAATGCCAGACTCCGCTCGCCGAGCAGTCCGAGCGCGGCGGCGCGCGGACGAATCGAGACGACAGCACCCTGGTGCGGACGGCGAGCGTGCACAGGTCGTACCAGAGTCCGTTCCCAGCGGGTCGGCGACCCAGCGGTTTCTTCAGTTGAAGCGGGACATGCCTCCGTCAACCGGAACGAGCGTGCCGGTGACATATGAAGAGGCTGGCGACAGCAAGAATGCCGCCACCCGTGCGAACTCTTCCGGACTTCCGTGCCGACCAAGGGGTACGGCACCTGGTTCGAGACGAGACGGGTCGATGGCACCCGCCAGTAGTCCGTTCACCCTGATGCCTCGCGGTCCGAGCTCCCCTGCCAGCTCGAGCGCCACAGTGGCGAGACCACGTTCCAGCGCGTCAGCGACAGCCTGACCGGTGCCCGGCTCGTAGACCGCAGTGGACAAAGCGAGAGCAATCGACCCGCCGGCCGGCAGGGAGTCAGCAAGGACTCGCATGGCACGAACGGTGCGGAGGAACATGTCCTGGAAGGAGTCGGTCCACGCTGCATCGGTCACCTCCAGAGCCCCTCCCTCCCGGATGTCCCCAGCCGAGATGACCGCGCCGTCTAGCCGTCCCCACGTGGCCTCGGCGCAGGCGACCAAGTGGGCAGGGGCCTGCCCTTCTCCGGGCGCCACAGCAACAGCGTGGGAGGCGCCAAGGTCTTCCACAAGCGTGGAAAGGTCGTGTTCGCCGCGGGCCCCGAGCACCACTCGCGCGCCCTCAGAGATCAGTACTCGGGCCACTTCTCGGCCCAACGTGGTCGCCCCGTCGTCGACGAGGTACACCCGCCGGTCGAGATCGAGGTTCATGTCGCAAGCCTAGGCCGTCATCACCGCTGTATCTGCATGACGACGGCCTTGGGCTCGGTGAAGAACTCGCGGCTGAAGTTGCCGCCTTCACGGCCTACGCCTGAGTCCCCGACACCGCCGAAGGGCGTGCGCAGGTCGCGGACGAAGAAGCAGTTCACCCACACCGTCCCCGCGCGGAGACGGGAGGCGACGCGGTGCGCCCGGGACAGATTTTCGGTGAACAGCATCGCGTTGAGTCCGTAACGAGTGTCGTTAGCCAGGCCGACGACCTCGTCCTCGGACTCGAAGCGGTTCACCACGCACACCGGTCCAAAGATCTCGTCGCAGTACGCCGGCGCAGTCAGCGGCAGGTCGGCGACGATGGTGGGACGGACCAGCCACCGGCCGTCCTCGTCGACGCCCCCAGTGAGGACCTTGCCTCCGTCGGCACCAACGCCCTCGACGTACGACGACACCTTTTCGAAGTGCTTCCTGCTGGCCAGGCTGGAGAACTTCGTCGCCGGGTCGAACGGGTCGCCAATGACCAGAGCTTCGGCGGCAGCCACAAAGCGGGCCATGAACTCCTCGTAGATCGCCGCGGCGACGTAGAGCCGCGATCCAGCGAGGCAGATCTGACCTGAGTTGCGGAAGATCGCCTCGACCGCCCAGTGCACGGCGTTGTCGAGGTCGGCGTCCTCGAAGATGATGTTGGCGCCCTTCCCGCCGAGCTCGAGCGAGACCGGTGCAAGGTGTCCGGCGGCCGACGCCATCACGTGCTTGCCGGTCGTGGAAGACCCCGTGAAGGTCACCCGGTCGACGCGGTCGTCGGCGGTGAGGGACGAGCCGGCCGGGCGGCCGTGCCCATTGAGCACGTTGAGCACGCCCGGAGGGAAGCCTGCCTCCGTCGCGAGCCGACCCAGCATCGTCACCGACGCCGGCGTGTCCTCGGACGGCTTGATGATGCACGTGTTGCCCCAAGCGAGCGCCGGCGCGATCTTCCAGCTGGCCATCATGAGGGGGAAGTTCCAGGGACTGATGGCCGCGACCACGCCGGCGGGTCCGTACTCGCTGTACGAGTGGTGCCCGGAGTCCATCGGGTAGACCTCACCGCAGTGGTCGCGCTGGTGATCGGCGAAGAAGCGGAAGTTCCACACCGAGCGCCCGACGTCGTGCTTGGACTGGGCGAAGGGCTTGCCCATGTTGGTGGTGTCGAGGGTGGCGAGCTCGTCGGACCGCTCCTCCATCAGGTCGGCCAGCTTGTGGATCGCAGCCGC
Source organism: uncultured Actinomycetota bacterium (assembly GCA_963795095.1). Classification (GTDB taxonomy): domain Bacteria; phylum Actinomycetota; class Actinomycetes; order Propionibacteriales; family Nocardioidaceae; genus Nocardioides. The sequence goes on from CAWCGM010000016.1 coordinate 256,935, forward strand.
CCTCTCCGCCCGGCCCAGTCGAGGCCAGTCGCCCTCGTCGAAGGCCTGGCGCGAGCTTGCCACGGCTCGGTCGGCGTCCTCGGCGGCACCCTCGGCCGCGTCGGCCCAGACCTCCTGCGTCCAGGGGTTCCACACCTCGAAGGTGGTGCCGTCCGCGGACGGCACCTCTTTGCCGTCGATGACGTGACCAAAGAACTGGCGCTCGCTCATGGCGTCCCCTCTCGTTGCTTGCGCTCGGCGATCGTGACGTCCCCGGCAGCCCAGTGGGTCTCGGGCACCTCGCGCACGACGATGCGCACACTGGCCAACGGCGCGTCGACGGACTCGCTCGCCGCCTTCGTCAGCGCACTGATCAGCGTCCGGATCTGCTCGGGAGTGCGGCCCTCCGTCAGGGTCACCTCGATGAACGGCATCACTCGCCTCCGTTGATGAAGATCGAACCCAGGTGGGTGAAGTGCATCGCGGTCGACGAGTTCGGCGGCGCGGGTACGGCGTCGGTCATCCCACCGGTCAGCACGATCCAGCCGGGCTTGATGACGTGTCCGCGCTTCGCGAGTTCGTTGGCGGCCAGCGCGAGCGCCTCTCCTGGGTGCCCCAGGACCGCAGCGCCGGTCGCCGAGTCGACGACCTGCCCGTCCACCTCCACCAGCGCTGCCTCCAGCGTCAGGTCCAGTCCGCTCGGCGGCAGCCCGACCGGACCGGTGACGAACACGCCGGAGGAGGCGTTGTCGGCGGCGACGTCGCCTGCCTTGAACCGGAAGTCGCGGTAGCGGCTGTCGATGATCTCGGCACCGCCCCAGACGGACTCGACCGCACGCATCGCGGTGGCACAGCTCACGCCTGGACCGGTGAGCTCCCGGCCCATGACGAAGACGATCTCGGGCTCGATGCGGGGGTGGATCAGCCGGGACTGCGGGACCGGGTCACCGGCGGGCAGGACCATTGCGTCGGTCAGCCACGCCACGAAGGGCACGTCGATGCCCATCCGCTGCTGCTTGGCCTTGCTGGTCAGGCCGAGCTTGATGCCGACGAGCGTCTCGCCGCGGTCCAGCCGCGCCTGCAGGTTCCGGTCCTGGATCTCGTAGCCGGTCGCCAGGTCCAGCTCGGGCCACTCGTCGGTGAACGGTGCCCGATCGACGCGCTCGTCCTCGCAGCGCAGCAGATCGGCTCCGACGGAGGCGACATCCCAGGCCATCAGCGGACCCCCGACCCGGCGAGGTCGCCGAGCTCCTTCTCCTGGGCGAGCTCGAGCGCGATGTCGATGATCATGTCCTCCTGGCCGCCGACGTAGCCGTACTCGCCGACCTTCTGCAGGATCTCGTGGGCCGGCACGCCGTAGCGCTCCGCCGCCCTCTCGGCGTGCAGCAGGAACGAGGAGTAGACGCCGGCGTACCCCTGGGTGATCGAGGACCGGTCCATCCAGGGCAGTCGCGGGATGAAGGGCCGCACCACCTCCTCGGCCGCCGAGAGCACCTCGCCGAGATCGATGCCGGTGCGGATGCCCATCCGCTCGAACGTGGCCGCGAGGACCTCGGTCGGCGAGTTGCCGGCACCCGCCCCGAGCGCGCACAGGGCACCGTCGACCTGCACCGCGCCGTTCTGGTACGCCAGGACGGAGTTGGCGACGCCCATGCTGAGGTTCTGGTGGCCGTGGAACCCCACCTGCGCGCCGTCCCGACCGACTTCCTCGACCACCGCGGTGATGCGCTCCTGGGCGTCAGAGAGGATCAAGGCGCCGGCCGAGTCCACGACGTAGACGCACTCCGCACCGGCATCCACCATGGTCCGTGCGTTCCTGGCCAGCACGTCGGGGGTGGTGCTGTGCGACAGCATCAGGAAACCGACGGTCTCCATGCCCAAGGCCCGTGCCTCGCCGAAGTGCTGGGTCGACACGTCGGCCTCGGTGCAGTGGGTCGCGATCCGAGCCACGGAGGCTCCGACTGCGTGCGCCTGCTTGAGGTCCCGGACTGTCGCCAGGCCAGGGAGCATCAGCACCGCGATCTTCGCCTGGGTGGCCTCATCTACTGCGGCCCGGATGAGGTCGAGCTCGTCGACGAGGCTGAAGCCGTAGTTGAAGCTCGAGCCGCCGAGACCATCGCCGTGGGTCACCTCGATCACCTGGACGCCGGCGCGGTCGAGCGCCGAGACGACCCCGCGCACCTGCTCCTCGGTGAACTGGTGGCTCATCGCGTGCGAGCCGTCTCGCAACGTGGAGTCGGTGATCCGCAGGTCCCGCTCGCCACCGGCCGCGGTGGCGTTGGCGAGCACCTCCGTCTCGGTCACCTCGCGGTCGACCACCGGAACGTCCTCGGGGCGGATCGTCATGTCACCCATCGCGGTCAGACACCTGCTTCCTGGGGCATCGTTGTCGTGTCGGGCAGGTCGCCGAGGTCTGCCGACGACTTCCACGTGGTGTCGACGCCGAGCCGGTGCGCGACCATGAGGTCACCCACCCGCGCGGCGGCGGCGGTGATGATGTCGAGGTTGCCGGCGTAGTCGGGCAGGTAGTCGCCGCGCCCCTTGACCTCGATCGGGATGAAGACCCGAGCCTGGCCGCGCCAGGCGTCGCGGGCCGGGTCGAACTGGGGTGCGGCGCGCAGGTGGTAGCCCGGGACGTACTCCTGGACCGTGGCCTCCATGGCGTGAATCGACTCCAGCAGCCGGTCCTGGAGCTCGCCGGGCTCGCCAGCCTCCGGCGGGATCGCGCAGAACACCGTGTTGCGCATCATCAGCGGCGGCTCGACCGGGTTCAGGATGATGATTGCCTTGCCACGCTCTGCCCCGCCGACGGCCTCGACGGCGTTGCTCGTCGTCTCGGTGAACTCGTCGATGTTGGCGCGGGTGCCGGGCCCGGCGGACCGGCTCGACACCGACGCGACGATCTCGGCGTACGGCACCGGGACGACGGAGGAGACGGCGCTGACCATGGGCACGGTGGCCTGTCCCCCGCAGGTGATCATGTTGACGTTCGGAGCGTCGAGGTTGAACGACAGATTGACCGGCGGGCAGAGGTAGGGCCCCACTGCGGCCGGGGTCAGGTCGACGGCGAGGATGCCGGCCTCGGCATAGCGGGGCGCGTTCGCCGAGTGCGCCTTCGCCGAGGTGGCCTCGAAGACGATGTCGGGGAGCTCGTCCTGGGCGAGGAGCCAGTCAACACCCTCGGCACTGACCTCCAGCCCGAGCCGTTTCGCGCGGGCGAGGCCGTCCGAGGTCGGGTCGACGCCCACCATGTAGCGGGGCTCGATGATGTCGCTGCGTCGGATCAGCTTGAACATCAGGTCGGTGCCGATGTTGCCGGGCCCGACGATCGCTGCCGTTGCCTTGCCCTTGCTCATGCGGTTTCCTCTCGAGAGCTGTCGAAGCGGGCGGTGACGCTGCCCAGCCCGGCGAAGGTGGCGGTGACGGTGTCTCCGGGGGCCACCGGGACCATGGCGCAGACAGCGCCCGGCAGCACCACGTGGCCCTCCTCGAGCGTCACGCCACGCGCGCCGACGGTGTTGGCGAGCCACACCAGGGTCCTCAGGGGCGAGCCGAGCACGGCTCCCCCGGCGCCGGTCCCGACCACCGACCCGTTCCTGGTCATCACGGCTCCGGCGAGGCGCAGGTCGACGTCGCTGATCGCGGTCGGGGTGGACCCGAGCACCAGGGCCCCCGAGCTGGCGTTGTCGGCGATCGTGTCGAACAGTCCGATCTTCCAGTCCTCGATGCGGCTGTCGACGATCTCGAGCGCAGGAAGGACGAAGTCCACCGCAGCCAGCGCCTCGTGCGCGGTGACGCCGGGACCACGCAGGGGCCGCTTCAGCACGAACGCGATCTCCGGCTCGATGCGTGGCTGGATGAACCTGTCCGCCGGGATCGGCTCGTGCTCGAGGTAGAAGAAGTCCTCGAGGAGGTGGCCGTAGTCGGGCTGGTCCACCCCCAGGAGCCGCTGCATCGCTGCGCTGGTGAGGCCGACCTTGTGGCCCCTGACGGTGCGGCCGGCTTCGGCGAACCAAGAGATCTGCAGCAGCTGGATGGCGTAGGCGTCCTCGAGGGTCAGCCCGTCGTACGTCGACGTCAGCGGCTGCACCGGCTTGCCGGTCGCGTAGGCGTCGAAGAGCGACCGCGCCGCTGCGGTGCGGGTCTCCTGATCGAGTCCAGGGCGTGTCACAGGTCCAGCTCCAGCCGCTCGCAGGTGGGCTTCGAGCAGCAGATCATCATCTTGTCCATCGCAGCCTGCTCCCGCTTGGTGAGCACCAGGTCCTGGTGGTCTACGGTCCCGGACAGCACCGGGGTGACACACGAGCCGCAGATCCCGTCGCGGCAGTCGTTCTCGACCTCGATGCCCAGGGCCAGGACGGTCTCGAGAATGTTCGCGTCCGGGCGCATGCGCAGCGTGTGACCCGACCTCGCCAGCACCAGCTCGTAGTTGTCGCCGTCGAGCAGGACCGGCTCCGGACGGTCGACACCGGCGCTGCTGAACAGCTCGAACCGGACGATGTCCTGGTCCGGGCCGTGCACGCGCTCGGCTGCCGCCTGGACCGCACGCAGCAACGGGAGCGGCCCGCAGACGTAGACGAGGCCGCCATCAGGCAGCGCCTTGACGACCTCGTCCAGGTCCGGCCTCCCGTCGATGTCCTCGGCGAGGAAGGTGGCCCGGTCACCGAGGGCGCCGAGCCTCGTGCGGAAGGCCATCGTGTCGCGTGAGCGGCCCCCGTAGGTGAGCGTGAACGGGCGTCCCTCGCGGTCCAGGTGCTCGGCGAACGCCATGATCGGGGTGATGCCGACACCGCCGGCCACCAAGGCATGGAAGGGCGCGTCCTCGAGGGCGAAGCTCTGCTTGGGGCGGGTCACCAGCAGCTGCTGGCCGACCCTCAGCTCGTCGTGGACGTACCGCGACCCCCCGCGCCCCTCGGGCTCGCGCAGCACCGCGATCTGGTAGTGGGACAGGTCGGAGGGATCTCCGCAGAGGGAGTACTGCCGGGTGCTGCCGTCGGGCACGTACACGTCGATGTGCGCGCCCGGCTCCCAGACGGGCAGCGGGTCGTTGCTCTCGATGCGCTCCAGCCGCAGGGACAGGACCCCTTCCGCCTCGAGGGTCATCTGGGTGACGACGAGCTCGCGCTGCTCAACCATGGGTCGGCCCCTCCACCAGGCCGAGGAGCTTGCGCACCTCGGCGAACGACGTGTCAGGGTCCGACACGTCGAACCACACCGACGGGATCCCGAGCGCCTCTGCACCGCGGATGTTCGAACTCTGGTCGTCGAGGAAGACCATGTCGGCGAAGCCCACGTCGAGTCGCTCGGAGAGCAGCTCGTAGAGGCGCGGCGCGGGCTTGAGATGGCCCTCGACCGAGCCGTCGACCACCACGTCCACGTCGCCGACGACCTCGATCCCGTCGATCCACTCCTCGGTGTGGAACGCGCGCAAGTCGTTGGTCAGGATGGCGACCTTCAGCCCCTCGGCATGTGCGTCGCGGACCAGGGCTCGCGCCTGCTCCCGCACCAGCGCGGGGCGGGGCGGCTCGTAGAGGTGGGCGATCATCGCGCGGATGTCGGACCCGTGACCGGTATGGCGGTCCCACTCGAGGGCTCGCTCGTCCCAGTAGTGGCGCTCGGTGATCCGCCCCGCCTGGAGGTCCGCCCACGTCGGGTCAGGCTGGTCCACCGTGGCCAACGGGCCACGCTCGTGGAGCAGAGCGTGGGCCGGTGTCCCGGGCATCTTGGCCACGAGCTCGAAGGGCGTCAGCAGCACCGGGCCGCCGAAGTCCAGGACGAGTGCAGGTCGGGTCATCTCAGTGCTCCGGCTCCTCGATGATGGCCCGGTCGAAGAGCACGACGTTGCCGGTCCACTTGCAGGCCGCGCACCAGGTCAGGAACACCCGGTCGGTGCCGCTCCACCACTCGGTGATCAGCCCGCGATCCAGCGCAGTAGAGCAGCCCGGGCAGAACTTGGGCTTGTCCAGGAGGTGGTGGGCGGCATCGGAGGCGAACCAGTCACCAGGAGGCGGCAGCCGGTACGGGTCGGGAGGAAGTGCCGGCATCGGCCCGTGATGGGCCGCGCGTCGCGCCTCCTCGTTGAGGTCAGGCACCGGAGCCTGCCTTGTCACGCTTCTCCGCCGCAGCGTGGTGCAGGGCGAGCAGGTCCTCACGGATCGGGCTGTAGCGCATCGACCCGCCGTTGATCCACGCATCGACGAACTCCGTGCCGGCCCCGAACTTGTCCTTCTCGCACGGCAGGTGGATCACGTCGTGCTTGTCGCGCACGACACCCGGCGGGTCCTCGCCGTCCTCGACCGCGGCCATGGCCTCCTTGAACATCTTGCGAAGCATGGCGACGCCCTGGTCGGAGCGTCCGAGGTGTTCCTGCGACCGGTCGGTGATCGCGCCCTGCGAGACCCACGCCATCACGTCCTGCCCCTCGACGTAGTCGGTGATGAACTCACCGTTCTCGTCGCGGTACGGGAACTCGTAGACCGAGGGCCGATCCTGCTTCTCCCACTCCCCTCCCTCGGGGTGGTGGAGGGTGTAGAAGAGCTTCCAGGTCGTCGTGTCGTCGATGGGGACCCGGATCTGCATCTGGTCGATCCACTGGCCACCGACGCGCATGCCGTAGGGGAACATCAACGGGTGGCCGATGGCCCAGTCGTCGCTGTCCTCGCCGTGACCCTCGAGCACGCGGCGCTTGATGATGCCGTACTCGAACTCCTCGAACGCGACCTTGATGTGCTTCTTCTGGAAGGACTTCGGTGCGTCGAATCCCTGGGTCTCGCCGAGGAACTGGAAGTACGCGCCGTGCAGCCACTCGACGTGGTGCGGGTCGACGGAGTTCTCCATGATCTGCAGCCAGTTGCACGGCAACGTCGCCGTGCCGACCTCCCGGATGCCGTCGAGCACGTAGACGTCGAAGGGAGGCAGCTCGGGCACCGGACCGGGACCGACGTAGACCCACACCATCCCGCCCATCGTCTGGGCGGAGCCGGCCTTGGCCTTGATCTTCTCGCGGAACGTGGTGTTGTCGTTCTCGGCCGGCTGCTCGACGCACTGTCCGTCGAAGTCGTACTTCCAGCCGTGGTAGCCGCAGCGGATGCCGTCCTCGTGCACGATGCCGTAGGTCAGCGACGCACGACGGTGCGGGCAGGCTTCGCCGATGATGCCGTACTTGCCGGACGGGGTCTTGTAGAGCGTCCAGTTCTCCCCGAGCAACCGGACGGTCTTGCTGGGCCTGGCGTCGAAGTCCTGCTCGAACGCGATCGGGTACCAGTAGCGGCGCAGCAGCTCGCCCATCCTGGTGCCGGGTCCGACACGGGTCATTTCCTCGTTCTGTTCAACGGTCAGCATCGATGTTGCTCCTTCTCGTCTGGTGGTCCGGGGCGCCCGGTCCGGCTGGAGAGCGCGTGCTCTCAGTCCAGGACCGTGACCTTCCCGGTGTTGCCGTCGACCCGGAGCATCTGTCCGGTCTTGAGGTTCTTGGTGCCGAAGGCCGTGCCGGTGACCGCCGGCAGGCCGTACTCGCGGCAGACGATCGCTGCGTGGCTCATCATTCCGCCGACGTCGGTCACGGTGGCTTTGATCTTCCCGAAGACCGGTGCCCACGAGGGGGCGGTCAGCGGGGCCACGAGGATCTCCCCGTCCTGGATCTCGCCGATCTGGTCAGCGTTGAAGATCACCCGCGCCGGTCCCTCGACCAGCCCCGGCGACGCGGCGAACCCGCTCAGCGACCCGTCGTCGGAGTCGCCCGTGTTCAGCCAGGCCGCCACCGAGTCGGAGGTGATGCCCCACAACATGACGGTGAAGGGCTCGGTCACGACCTCAGGCGGAACGCCGAGAGCGGGCGGCGCCGACCAGGTCTTGAGGGACTCGTGGACGCCGTGGCGACGGTCGATCTCCGCCGGCCAGTACGCCGGACCGCGCGAGGGAGCGCCCACCGACCATCCGGCGTAGAGGTCGAAGAGCACGTCGGCGAGCTCGTTCCGGCGGAACATGAAGACGTCGTCGACCTCGGTGATGAAGCCTGCGGTCTTGAGCACCTCGCCGAGCTCGCGCATCTTGCGCCAGATCACCGAGTGCGCCCAGTGCTCGACGTAGAAGTTGTGGTTCTCGACGTAGGGGAAGACGGTGCGCGAGAGGCCGAGCTTGCCGTCGAAGGCGGCGCGGTCCTCGTCGGAGTCGAGCAGCTCGCGGTACTCCGACACGACCCGGTCGCGCTCGGTGTGCAGCGCCTCGACCGGTCGGTTGAGGTCGACGCCCTCGCTTCACCTTGGCGATGTAGTCGGTGATGTAGCCCAACGGCACCTCGACGTTCTGGATCCAGATCTTGTCGGAGTGGTAGAAGCCGGAGCCGGTGGAGAAGTTGAACCAGGGCTCGGCGGCCTTGTCCCACTCGGCGATCCAGGCACGGCCGGCCTCGTCGGTCTCGGCTGGCCCACACGTCCTCGGGGCTGCCGCCGTCGAAGTGGCTGTCGATGCCGCTGCTCACGGCCAGCCGGGCGAGCGACTTGAGATGGTCGTCGGGCTTGAACAGGTCGACGTCCACGCCGGCGACCATCTTGGCGATCGCGAGGTCGGGGATCGAGGGAAAGGCGGCCTTGCAGAACCCGAAGAAGTCGAGGTAGGCGGCGTAGCCGAGGTTGAGGAACTCGAAGTGGTACTGCCACAGCGTGACGACGTGGTCCAGCAGGCGGTGGTACGTCGACAGCAGCCGGTCACCCGAACCGCGCCCGGCACCCGAGGTGATGACGTCGAGGTCCTCCATCTCCGGCAGGGCGCTGAAGTCGAGCTCGGTCATCTGCTGGACGAGGGCCCGCACCTTGACCAGCCAGTCGTCGTACAACCGGTCCCAGTTGGCGAAGTAGAAGCCGGCCCGCTCCATGAAGTGCGGGACCCGGGCCTCGATGTCGGCCTCGGGGGCGGGGACGGGGCTCAGGAAGACGTAGCCGTTCAGGATGCGGAAGTCGACGCCGTAGGCGGGCGGCACCAGGTAGTGCCGGGTGTTGTACTGCCCGAGCGAGGCGATGGCCACCTCGAAGACGTGGGCGTCCCAGGGCGTGAGGGCCTCAGGCCAGTGGACGCCGTCGTGGAACCAGAAGCCCGCGTCCTCGTAGTCGCGTCGCTCCTCGGAGAAGACCGCGGAGTAGGAGTAGAGGTCCTGCCAGCCCTCGGCGCCGTCGGGCGCCTCGATCTCGAAGGGGCTCGGGAAGCGATCAGCCATGGGAATCAGTCCTTGCGTCTGGGTGGGTTCGAGTCGGAGGGGATGCGCGTAGCGCTGTGCTGACCCGAGTCAGCCCGTCGCGGCCCCCTTTCTGGCGGACAGCGGATTGACGAGGGTGTCGACGATCGAGGCCATCAGGTCCGTCGTGCGGGCGACGGAGTGGCGCTTCTTGCTCCACACGGTCTCGGGGCGCGCCTGCAGGAGCACCACGTCGGAGCCGGACGGCAGGTCGTCGTCGAGCGCCCACTCGATGTCCTGGGGGCAGCCGTAGTGCTTCTCCGCGGTCCTGGCCAGCCGTGCGATGGCGATGATCTCGTCGTCGGTGAGCGACGGTGCGTTGACCTTGTCGTCGGACAGCTCGACCCGGGTGACCCTGGGTGCGGCGCCGTCGTCGGACTCGGTGAGCAGGTGGGCGTGGGTCTTGGGGCTGATCGTGCGGCGGTTGATGGTCCACATGACCTTGTCGACCAGGAAGTTGTCGGGCGTGACGTCGCCGGAGACGACGCCCTCGCCGAAGCCCCAGGCGGAGTCGATGCAGATGCCGGACCTGTCTCCGTTGCTGGGGTCGAGAGTGAAGGCGACCCCGGCGGCGCGCGGACGGACCATCTTCTGCACGGCGACGGCCATGTCGACCTCGTCGTGCGGGTAGCCCATCTCGGCGCGGTAGACGATGGCGCGCTCGGTGAACAGGCTGGCCCAGCACTCGCGGACCTTCTGGCGCACGGCGTCGATCCCGCACACCCAGAGATAGGTGTCGTGCTCACCGGCGAAGGACGCGTCGGGCGAGTCCTCCGACGTCGCAGAGGAGCGCACGGCGACGGGCACGTCCGGCACGCCGGCGAGTGTGCACAGCTCGGCGTAGCTCTCGTCGAGGAGGCTCTGGTGCTCGTCCAACAGCCGCCAGCTCGTCACCATCTCGCGCGCCCGGGCCGCTGCCTCCTTGAGCGCGGCGGAGTCGGTGATGTCGGTGGCAGCGAGGAGCTCGCTGATGCTCGGCATCAGGCCGGAGGCCTGACCGGCCTCGGCGAACGCTCGGGTGGTGATCGCGAAGCCCGGCGGGACGGGAAGTCCTGCCTGGCTCATGACCCCCAGCGAGGCGCACTTGCCACCGACGTGCGGGTGGTGCTCGGTGGCAAGACTTCCGAACGGCACGATGCTCGGGTACTCGGTCATCTCGTGTGCTGTCATGTCAGTCATTCCTGGAAGCGGGGGTCGGAGTTGGCGGGCAGGGCATCGAGGTCGGGGATCACGACCTCCTGGACGCGGTTGCGGTAGAGCACGAGCGCGGTGTGGCCGCCCGCGACGAGCCGAACGCGCACGAACTCGGTGTTGAAGGGCTCGCCCGGGTCGTAGCCCATCGCGAGGGTCGCGAACGCCCGGATCGAGCCGGAGTGCGTCGCGACCACGACCGTGTCGGCCGATGTCCGCGCGTGGGCGTCGAGGATGCCGCGCCAGAAGCGACGCACGCACGAGACGGGCGGTTCGAAGTAGAGCATCGGCATCGTCAGCCAGTGGGTGATGGGGTCCCCACCGCCCTTCTGGATGCCCCAGAATCGGTCGATGTCCACCAGCCAGCCGGGCCGTTCGCCCAGGCCGACGCGCTCGTACTTCTCGATCTCCCGGTGATAGATCCGGAAGGCGCTGGTCACGTCGCGCGGACCCTCGGGGGTAGCGACCTCGAAGTTGCGGAAGTTGGGGTCGTCGAGCAGCTCGCCGATCTCGGGGCGGCCCCTACCGAAGAGCTCGACGTTGTCGAGGAGGCCGCGCCGTATGTGCTCGGCGGTCTGGCGGGCGCGATTGGTCGGGGCGCACAACAGCTCGAGCTTTGTGCCGTCGGTGACCCGGCGGGCGAGCTCCTGCCCGCGCCGGTGGGCCTGCCAGGAGCCGAGCGGGGTGAGGCCGGACTCCGAGGAGTAGCCCTGTGTCTCCCCGTGCCGGACGAGGTAGATGTCGCAGTCGACGTCGGCGATCTGGTCACGGCGCTCCGGGACGATCTCCTTGGTGCGGGTCACCTCGGCCCACGCGCGCGAGGAGCCGACGACGTTGCCGTCGTACTCCACGGGCTCCGCGCCGGCACCCCGGTTGCGGAACTGACGCAGGTAGAGCGGGACGGACTCGTCGGACTCGTCGGGCGTGGCCGGCGGCGCTCCCTTGCGGGACTGGTGACGGTTGAGGTAGGCCGGCGCGTCCGGTCGCTCGGTGCGTGGCAGGGAGGCCGGCTTCTCGATGGTCATCGCCGGCCTCAGCTGTGCACCGTGAGGAACTGCTGGTTCACGACGCCGTCGTAGTAGAACATCGCCCGCCCCATCTCGGCCTCGGTCCAGGTCACCGGCTCGGCCCCGGGGTCGACCCAGTAGCCGCCGGTGAACATCTCGTTGCGATTGCCGACCGGGTCGAAGAAGTAGAGGCACTGACCGCGCGTGACACCGTGGCGTGTGGGGTTCATCTCGATGTTGACGCCGTGGTAGACGCAGGCGTCTGCGGCGTTGCGCAGGTCGTTCCAGCCGTCCACCCAGAAGGCAAAGTGGTGCAGCCCCTGGTTGGGCCCGGTGATGAAGGCGATGTCGTGCGAGCGGTGTGACACCTCGAGCCAGCTGGCGATCTGGTAGCCGTCGTCGCCGACGATCTGCTCGGTGAGCCGGAAGTCGAGGTGCTCGGTGAGGAACCTCGTGTTGGTGTCTACCTCCTCCGCCGTCAGGAACACGTGGTCGACCCTCGGCGGCGCGATGCCGACGAGACCCATCGGGCGCGGCGGCGGGTTGGTCTGCGGGAGCAGGTTGCCGACCTGCTGCATCCCGTAGACCAGCTCCATCTCGTGCCCGCTGGGCAGGAGGAACCGGATCGACGTGCCGTGGCCGGGCGCCCATTCGTCGGCCGCATACCGGCGTACGGCGATGCCGGCTGCCTCGAGGCGCTGCTGGTAGTGGTCGAGGTCCTCCGCATCGGTAACCTTGAACCCGAAGTGGTTGAGCCCGTGGGTCGGCTCGTGGGTCAGGACGACACTGTGGTGCTGGTGCTCGTCCCAGCACTTCAGGAAGACGCGCGAGGAGTCGCGCGCGGTCTCGATCATGCCGATGACCTCGGAGTAGTAGGCGGTCGCGAGCTCGAGGTCCGGCACGCGGAGCTCGACGTGGGACAGGCGCAGGATCGTCATCAGGTGTGCACCCTCATGAAGCGTTCGTTGTGCTCGCCCTCGTAGTAGAAGACGGCGCGACCGATGTTGTCCTCGGTCCAGGTCAGGGTCGGGAAGTCGGGATCGGGGCGGTAGCCACCGGTGAAGACCTCGTTGCGGGTGCCGAGGGGGTCGAAGAAGTAGATGGTCGAGCCGCGAGTGATGCCGTGACGCGTCGGACCGACGTCGAGCTGGATGCCGTTGTAGGCGAGCACGTCGGCCGCGTCACGGACGTCGTCCCAGTCGTCGAGCCAGAACGCGAAGTGGTGCAGGCCTCCGTTGGGGCCGTGCACGATCGCCAGGTCGTGCGGTGAGTGCGAGCGCTCCAGCCAGGTGCCCAGCTGGTGGCCGTTCCCGTCGAGGAGCTGCTCGGTGATGCGGAACCCCAGCACGTCCATGTAGAACTGCGTCGACTCGCCGACCTCCTCGGCGTTGATGAGCATGTGGTCCATCCGCGGCGGCGCGATCATGTCCCGCGGGAAGGGCTGATCGTCCGACGCGTTGTCGGGCAGGTGCCGCGGCCGGGTCGTCCCGACCTTCTCCACGTCCGCGACGAGCTCCACTACGTGGCCGCTTGGCGTGGAGAACCGGATCGACTCCCCCTGGCCCAGCGTCTGCCCCTTGCTGATGCGCTCCACGGGGAACCCGTAGCGCGACACCCGATTCTCCAGGTCAGCGAGGTCGTCCTCGTGGTGGACCTTGAACGACATCAGGTCCATCCCCATGCGTGGCGCATAGCGCAACCGCAGGGAGTGGTGGTCCTCTTCGTCCCAGCACTTGAGGTAGACCGAGTCCTCGGTGCGGGCGGTGACGTCCATGCCCATCACGCCGGTGTAGTAGGCGGCGGCCAGGTCGAGGTCGGTGCAGGTGACGTCTACGTGACCGAGCCGCAGGATTCCGCGAGGACGGCCGGCGACGGTGCCGCGGGATTGCTGCCGCGAGTCGGATGGGTCGACCCGCAGACCGTCGGCCGGTTCACCGAACGGAAAGTCGCGGGTCGTGCCTGCTGGAGTCCCCTCGGCGAGATCGACATGTCCCGCCTCGGGAGCTGTGACGCCGTTCACTTTTGCCATGTCCTGAACGTAGGACGGTCTGGACCCAAGCCGGATACGGTGTTCCTCCATGCGGAACGCAAAGTCCTACGTGGTCGCAGAGGGGTGACGCTGGGATGGTGGACAGCAAGGCGACCCCCGAGGCCAAGCGCGAGGCGGTGCGCGACTACGTCTGGGCCGTGCACACGACCTACCTCGACCATGTCCAGCACCTGCCGCCCGGTGAGCGGGCGCGGCTACCCCTGGTGGCGGCCGACAACGTCACGGTCATCGCAGCGGCCGCCCGCGGGCTGCACCTGATCGCCACCTCCGATGCGCTCCCTGCTCCCATCGGGCAGGAGGTCGAGATCGTCGACGAGCACCTCGGCACGCGGTGGTCACTACGGTTCTTCGACCCGTCGGTGATCCCCGCCCTCGGTGTGTCGCCCGATGACAGCCCGGAGTCGGTCCGGGCAACGATCGGCGTCTCCGGCGCGATCTACCACCTGACCGTCGCGGACGGCGGTGGCCTGACCCCGCACCACGCCCAGCACTCCGGCGTCGCGTTGGCCAACCTGCACGCGAAGACGTCTCGCGACCTCGAGGGTCTCCGGCGTGAGCTCCCGCGTCAGGCCGCCCTGGTGGACGAGTTCGCGGCATGCGTACGCCTCGGCCTGGACCGAGCCGCGGCACTGGTGGCCGCCGAGCTCTCCGGCGGGAGGCTGGTCCCGGCGCCGGGGACGACCGCAGCTTCCTCCCTCGCCGCCCTGCTCGAGGACGTTCGGTCGCGATGACGCTCTCCAGCGTCGCCACCGCTGCCCGGATCCTGCGCGAGTTCGGCAAGCACAGCACCCAGCTGGGAGTCAGCCAGCTCGCCCGACGTGTCGGGGTCGGCAAGAGCACGGCACACCGCGTCCTGTGGACGCTGGTCGAGGAAGGCCTCGTCGAGAAGGTCGAGGAGACCGGCCTGTTCCGGCTCACCTCGACGATGGGCTCGCTGGGCGCCAGCGCCGAGACCTCGCAGCGGCTGCACGAGGCAGCCACACACCCCCTCGACCAGCTGCGCACCAAGACCCGCGGCACGATGCACGTTGCCATCCTCGACGGCATCGACGTGCTCTACGTCGAGCGCCGCGAGGGTCTCGGCACCCTCCAGGTATTTCGTGCCGTCGGGAGTCGCAACTCGGCCTACATGACGGCCAGTGGGAAGGTGCTGCTCGCGTTCCTCCCCACCGAGCAGCAGCGAAGCCTCGTTGAGGAGATACGCCTGACCCCAAAGACAGAGCGGACGATCACCACGCGCGAGGCGTTCCTCGCCGAGCTCCGTCGCGTGCGCAGCCAGGGCTATGGCGAGAACCGCGGCGAGTGGCAACCAGGCATGTGCTCGATCGCGGCACCGATCCGCGACCCCCTGGGCCAGGTGGTCGCCTCGGTCTCCGTGGCGGAGCACGTCGAGCACGTCGAGCCCGGCCTGCGTCACCTCGCCGGCCCGATCATCGAGACCGCGAAACGCATCTCGGCCGGACTGGGATGGCACGAGTGACCGGGTCCTGGGAGCGGCTGTGCCTCGTCGAGGAGGTGCCCCGCGACCGACCTCTCGGCCTCGTGGTCGGAGACACCGGCCAGGACCGCGACCGGGTGTGCGTGGTCACCAGACCGGACGGGCAATTCATCGCGATGCTCGACCGCTGCCCGCACCGCGACATCCCTCTCTCCGGTGGGCTCGTGAAGGCCGGAGTGCTCACCTGCCCGGGCCACTTCTGGTGCTTCGACCTCGAGACGGGCCGGCGCACCGACGAGCCGAGCCACGCAGCGACGCTCTACCCGACGCGCGTGGTGGACGGCTGGGTCGAGGCCCAGGTGCCGGCGCCCGCGCCTCGCGTCTCCATGCGCGAGTGGCTGCTCGCCGAAGCCGGGCGTCCCACGGATCCCGAGATCGGTGAGTCGGTGGTTGTCGACGGGGTGCTGACCAACTACCACGACGAGGGTTCGGGTCCGCCTGTCGTGCTCATCCACGGCTCCGGGCCCGGAGTCAGTGCTTGGGCCAACTGGCGACTCACACTGCCTGCGCTGGCCGAGAGCTTCCGGGTGCTCGCGCCCGACGTGCTGGGCTTCGGCTACACCGAGCGGCCCTCGAACGCTCGCTACGACCTCGCGGCCTGGACGGGTCACCTGCTCGGGTTCCTCGACGCGCTCGAACTCGACCGCGTGTCCCTCGTGGGGAACAGCTTCGGTGGCGCCCTCGCGCTGAGCATCGCCACGAGGGTTCCCGACCGGGTGGACAAGCTGGTCCTCATGGGCAGCGTCGGCGTCCCGTTCGAGCTCACCCCGGGCCTCGATGCCGCTTGGGGCTTCGAGCCGTCACTGGCGAACATGCGGGCCCTGCTCGACGTCTTCGCCCACGACCGGTCCCTCGTCGACGACGACCTCGCACGGCTGCGGCTGGAGGCGGCGACCCGACCGGGGGTCCAGGAGGCCTTCGACGCGATGTTCCCCGCTCCTCGCCAGGCGGCCGTCGATGCGATGACCATCCCGGACCAAGACATCTCGGCGTTACCCCACCAGACGCTGGTGGTCCACGGCCGGGACGACCGGGTCATCCCGCTGAGCAACTCGTTGCGCCTCCTGGAGCTCATCGACCAGGCTCAGCTGCACGTGTTCGGACGGTGCGGACACTGGGTGCAGATCGAGCACGCCGAGCGATTCAACCGGCTCGTGACCGACTTCCTCGGCTGAGCCGGAGGTTGAGGATCGGCCGCAGCCTCGTCGAGGACTACGAGGTCCGCCGAGACGACTGCTGCTGGACGGCGGCTGTTCAGGTGGCCACCCGGATGCGCGAGGTGAACTCGACCTTCGCCAGGATCGTCTCGACGTGGCCGTCGACCGTGCGGTGCGAGATGACCAGCTTCTCAGCGAGCGCGCGGTTGCTCAAGCCTTCTGCGATCAGCGCCGCTACCTCGGCCTCGCGCTTGGTGAGCGGGCCGGTTCCGCCAACACAGAATCGGGTGGGCGAGCCCAAAGTGCGCTCAGTGCGCCATAAGAAGAATTGGCGGAGGTCGGCGGCTTCATCGCGAATCGCTTCGCCGCAGGTCAGAGGCGCTTCTCCAGCAGAGCGACGCACTCCACGTGGTGGGTCATCGGGAAGAGATTCGATGGCCCCGAGCGTAAGTGCGCGGAGTTGCGATCGGCTCCGATGGCGCGGCCTAAACCGGCTCTGACGCGAAGATTCACCCCAGGAGGGTGGGTCTTCGCGTCAGGGCGTTTCAGGATGCGTCGTCCAGGGTCACTCGGTAGCCCATGGCTTCGAGTTGGTGGATCGCTCGGTTCTTCGCGCGGCCGGGGTTGAGTCGGGTGAAGTAGTCAGCGCCCGGGTCGTCGTAGAGGGTGCCGGTGGTGCCCATGTGCCAGATCGCGATGAGCATGGAGTGCTGGATCGCGACGTTGGCCTTCTTGGGCCCTCGCCGGCTCGCGATTCGCCGGTAGCGGGCACCGTAGTAGGTGCGTGGGTTCTGCGCGCAGGCCATCGCGGCTGCGCCGAGAGCGCCTTGTAGGTAGGGGTTGCCTGGGCGGGACTTGCTGGACTTCACCTTCCCGGCGGACTCGTTATTGCCGGGCGTGGTCCCGGCCCAGGACGCGAGGTGCTTGGCGCTGGGGAACCGGGACATGTCCGCGCCGGTCTCGGCCACGACCACATCGGCAGTAATGGTGGCGATGCCGGGGATGGTGCAGATCAGGTCGTGGAATCCTTGAAAGGGTTCCATCATCACCTCGATCCGCGCGGTCAGCTTGTCGATCGCGGCTGTGTGCTGGTCGATGAGGTCCAGATGGACCTGGACGAGGAACGCATGGTGGGCGTTGAACCGCCCGTTCAACGCCTCGGTCAACTCGGGGATCTTGTTCCGCAACCGTCGCTTGGCCAGGTCCGCGAGTGCGGCAGGGTCGTGGTCGCCGGCGATCAGCGCATCCAGCATCAGCCGGCCCGAGACCCCGAGGATGTCGGAGGCGACCGCAGAGAGTTTGATCCCGGCGTCCTCGAGCAGCTTCTCCAGTCGCTGGGCCTCTCGTGCTCGTTCGCGGGTGATCGCGGTCCGTGCCCGGGTCAGGTCCCGCAACTGTCGGATCGGTTCCGGGGGCACGAACGACGCACGCACCAACCCGTGCGCGCCGAGCTGCGCGAGCCAGGTCGCATCGGCGACATCGCTCTTGCGACCCGGCACGGTCTTGACGTGGCGAGCGTTGACCAGCATCACCTCCACGCCAGGCAGGTCGTCGAGGAGGTAGTAGAACGGTTTCCAGTAGTCCCCGGTGGCTTCCATCACCACGCACGTGACCTGCTGCTCAACCAGGTGCTCACGCAGCGCCAGGATCTGGCTGGTCATCGAGGTCCAGGTCGTGACGGTCTCGACCGTCTTGCGGCGCCCGGCGCCGGCGACTCGAACGCACACCTTGGCGTCCCTCTTCGACACGTCCATCCCCGCACACCGCGGGTGCACGACTTCCATCACGGTCTCCCTTCTCGCACGGACACAAAGCGTCCGTCGCGGGGAGGGCAGGGAGTTCGAAAGTCTGACGCACGGGCTCTACGGCACCAATCCACGGTTCCCGTGGAAGCCCTCCGCCACCATGCTGACCTTCAGGCTCACAGGCACCACAGAGGCAACGGGGTCGACCACGACGAACCCGACCAGCATCCGTCCGAACCACCGCGCAGCGCAACGTCCCCCGCACCGAATCTTCGCGCACCATGGTGCGCCTCGAGACGGCGCCGCATTGCTGACCTGCGGAAACGCAGAATCGGGGGCTGGTCTGCTTCTTCTCAGTCCGCAACGAGTCCGCATGACGTTTCGTCGTGGACCAATGGCGGCCGGTGTCAGCCAACGGGAGCCAGCGGCGTCCTGACCGGGAGATCACTTCCCGCTACGATCGGAGCATGACCAAGACCGCGCCACCCGAAGTCGTGCCGCTGAGCGGCCCGACTGGTCGGCTCGTGGCCGCCCGCCGGGAGCCGTTGCGCCAGGTGCTTGAGAGTCACGGAGTCAGGAACGCCCGCATCTTCGGCAGCGTTGCCCGAGGCGACGACCACCAAGGCAGCGACCTGGACATCCTGGTCGACTTCGCGCCCCGCACGAGCTTGTTCACCATCCTGCGGATTCAGGACGAACTCGAGGCCATCCTGGGCGTCCCAGTAGACCTCGTCCCTGACTCTGGGCTCAAGCATCGCGTGCGGGTCAGTGTCCAGCAGGACCTCATCGCGCTGTGAGTCGCCACGACGCCGACCGCCTCGACGACATCACCGCCGCGATCGAGGCCATCCGATCGCATGTCGAGCGGGGACCGCTGTCGGACAACTTGGTGAGCGACGCGGTACGCATCCGTCTCCTCGAGATCGGTGAAGCAGTCAAGTCGCTCCCCGAGAACCTGACATCAACCGAACCCGACATCCCATGGCGCCAGATCGCGCGCATGCGCGACCACCTCGCGCACCGGTACTTCATGACCGAGCTTGAGATCCTGCAGAGCACCATCGAGGAAGATCTAGGCCCACTGCGCGACGCCGTCGACCGCATGCGCGCACGCTCGGTGTCAGTTTCGGGCGAGGATTCGACTCAGAGCGACTCGGCTGACTGAAGCTCCGCGGCTCTTGTCCGCATCACCGCGTCG
>CAWCGM010000017.1:0-24528 GCA_963795095.1 uncultured Actinomycetota bacterium
CGCTGTCGGTGGCGGGCCGTAGGCTCGACGCATGCGTCCAGTCACCGATCTCCAGCGCCGGGTGGCCCCCTTCAAGGTCGAGTCCGACTACTCGCCGTCCGGCGACCAGCCGGCCGCGATCGAGGAGATCGTCGAGCGGATCAACGGCGGTGAGCAGGACGTCGTGCTGCTCGGCGCGACCGGCACCG
Organism: uncultured Actinomycetota bacterium; assembly: GCA_963795095.1. GTDB lineage: Bacteria > Actinomycetota > Actinomycetes > Propionibacteriales > Nocardioidaceae > Nocardioides. Next base: position 189 of record CAWCGM010000017.1, read on the forward strand.
GCAAGACCGCGACGGTGGCCTGGGTGGCCGAGCAGGTGCAGCGCCCGGTGCTCGTGCTCCAGCCCAACAAGACGCTCGCCGCGCAGTTCGCCAACGAGCTGCGCCAGCTGTTCCCGCAGCAACGCGGTCGAGTACTTCGTCTCCTACTACGACTACTACCAGCCCGAGGCCTACGTCCCCCAGACCGACACCTACATCGAGAAGGACTCCTCGATCAACGAGGAGGTCGAGCGGCTGCGCCACAGCGCGACCAACAGCCTGCTGACCCGCCGCGACACGATCGTGGTCTCGACGGTGTCCTGCATCTACGGCCTCGGCACCCCGCAGGAGTACGTCGACCGGATGCTGCGGCTCAAGGTCGGCGAGGAGCACGACCGCGACTCCGTGCTGCGCCGGCTCGTCGAGATCCAGTACACCCGCAACGACATGTCCTTCACCCGCGGCACCTTCCGGGTCCGCGGCGACACCCTCGAGATCTTCCCGGTCTACGAGGAGCTCGCGGTGCGCGTCGAGTTCTTCGGCGACGAGATCGAGCGGCTGATGACGCTCCACCCGATCAGCGGCGAGGTGATCTCGGAGGACACCGAGCTCCACGTCTTCCCGGCCACCCACTACGTCGCCGGCCCCGAGCGGATGGAGAAGGCGATCACGGGCATCGAGCTCGAGCTCGCCGACCAGCTCGCCACCTTCGAGAAGCAGGGCAAGCTGCTCGAGGCGCAGCGGCTGCGGATGCGCACGACCTACGACGTCGAGATGATGCGGCAGGTCGGCTCGTGCTCGGGCATCGAGAACTACTCGATGCACATGGACGGCCGCAAGCCGGGCAGTCGCGCCCAACACGCTGCTCGACTACTTCCCCGAGGACTTCGTGCTCGTCGTCGACGAGTCCCACGTGGCGGTCCCGCAGATCGGCGGGATGTACGAGGGCGACATGTCGCGCAAGCGCAACCTCGTCGACCACGGCTTCCGGCTGCCGAGCGCGATGGACAACCGGCCGCTGCGGTGGGAGGAGTTCCTCGACCGGATCGGCCAGACGATCTACCTCTCCGCGACCCCCGGCAACTACGAGCTCGACAAGGTCGGCGGCATCGACGGCACCGTCCAGCAGATCATCCGCCCGACCGGCCTGATCGACCCCGAGGTCGTGGTCAAGCCGACCAAGGGCCAGATCGACGACCTGATCCACGAGATCCGCACCCGCGCCGACAAGAACGAGCGCGTGCTGGTCACCACGCTCACCAAGAAGATGTCGGAGGACCTCACCGACTACCTCCTCGACGCCGGCATCCGCACCCGCTACCTCCACTCCGAGGTCGACACGCTGCGCCGCATCGAGCTGCTGCGCGAGCTCCGGATGGGGGAGTACGACGTCCTCGTCGGCATCAACCTCCTCCGCGAGGGCCTCGACCTGCCGGAGGTGTCGCTGGTCGCGATCCTCGACGCCGACAAGGAGGGCTTCCTGCGCTCCGACAAGTCGCTCATCCAGACCATCGGCCGCGCGGCGCGCAACGTGTCCGGCCAGGTCCACATGTACGCCGACAAGATCACGCCGTCGATGGAGATGGCGATCGGCGAGACCAACCGTCGCCGGGCCATCCAGGTCGCCTACAACACCGAGCGCGGGATCGACCCCCAGCCGCTGCGCAAGAAGATCGCCGACATCACCGAGATGCTCGCCCGCGAGGACGAGAACACCGAGGAGCTGCTGCGCACCTGGGCCGACGTCGGGCAGAAGGGTCGCGCCGGGGGCGTGAAGGCCGGCAAGTCGCCGACGCCCGCCCTGTCGCGGATCCACAGCGACCAGCCCGACACCGCCGGCATCCCGTCCGCCGACCTCGCCGAGCTCATCCAGGGGCTCACCGACCAGATGAAGCAGGCCGCCGCCGACCTCCAGTTCGAGGTCGCCGCCCGCCTCCGCGACGAGATCTCCGACCTCAAGAAGGAGCTCCGCCAGATGATGGAAGCGACGAAGTGAGGAGGGGGCGCTGAGTGGGGGGGGGGGGGGAGGAGGCGGAGCGAGCGACGAGAGCGCGGGGGGCGAGAGAGAGCGGGGAGGGGGGCGAGAGGCGGGAGCTGCCGAGGCGCAGCGGCGCGGAGCGACGATACGACGTCGAGATGAGCGGCAGGCGGGCTGGCATCGAGAACACCGAGCCAGACGGCCGCAGCGGGCAGGCGCAACACCCCGACACCCCCGAGGACTTCGTGCTCGTCGTCGACGAGTCCCACGTGCGCCGCAGATCGGCGGGATGTACGAGGCGACATGTCGCGCAAGCGCAACCTGGTCGACCACGGCTTCCGGCTGCCGAGCGCGATGGACAACCGGCCGCTGCGGTGGGAGGAGCCGACCGGATCGGCAGACGATCACCCCCGCGACCCCGGCACACGAGCTCGACAAGGCGGGCATCGACGGCCGGTCCAGCAGATCATCCGCCCGACCGGCTGATCGACCCCGAGGTCGGGTGAAGCACAAGGGCAGATCGACGACCTGATCCACGAGATCCGCGCGCGGCGACAGGCGAGCGCGTGCGGTCACGACGCTGACCAAGAAGATGTCGAGGACCTCACCGACACCTCCTCGACGCCGGCATCCGCACCCGCTACCTCCACTCCGAGGTCGACACGCTGCGGCGCATCGAGCTGCTGCGCGAGCTCCGGATGGGGAGTACGACGTCCTCGTCGGCATCAACCTGCTCCGGAGGGCCTCGACCTGCCGAGGTGTCGCTGGTCGCGATCCTCGACGCCGACAAGGAGGGCTTCCTGCGCTCCGACAAGTCGCTCATCCAGACATCGGCCGCGCGGCGCGCAACGTGTCCGGCCAGGTCCACATGTACGCCGACAAGATCACGCCGTCGATGGAGATGGCGATCGGCGAGACCAACCGTCGCCGGGCCATCCAGGTCGCCTACAACACCGAGCGCGGGATCGACCCCCAGCCGCTGCGCAAGAAGATCGCCGACATCACCGAGATGCTCGCCCGCGAGGACGAGAACACCGAGGCGCTGCTCCAGACCTGGGCCGACGTCGGGCAGAAGGGTCGCGCCGGGGCGTGAAGGCCGGCAAGTCGCCGACGCCGCCTGTCGCGGATCCACAGCGACCAGCCCGACACCGCCGGCATCCCGTCCGCCGACCTCGCCGAGCTCATCCAGGGCCTCACCGACCAGATGAAGCAGGCCGCCGCCGACCTCCAGTTCGAGGTCGCCGCCCGCCTCCGCGACGAGATCTCGGACCTCAAGAAGGAACTCTGAGGCAGATGATGGAAGCGACGAAGTGAGGCGCGCCTAGCGAGCACGCGGTCTCCAGCGCGCCTCGCGAGAACTTGTCCTCCACCGACGTGAGCGTCAGCTCGGGGTAGCGGTCGTTGTCGAGCGAGCCGAGCTGGACCCGCCCGGAGAACATGTCACGGGTGTACTGCATGCCCTGCCACGCCGGGAACACCTCGTCATGCGCGGGCGCGACCGTCCTGATCGCGCCGATCAGGAGGTTCAGGCTCCTGACGCTGCCCACGCGCAGGGTCCGGTAGCGGTCACCGGTGGTCCGCGTCAGCGTGCCAGCGAGGTCGCGCGCGCTCAGGGTGTCGCCGGAGATGCGGAGCACGCGCGGGGTGGTGGGGTCGAGCGCGGCAGCAGCGGTGAAGGCCGCGACGTCGTCCTTGGTGGTGAAGTCGAGCAGCTGGTCCTGGTCCTCCCAGAAGAGCACCCGCTTGATCCGCGGCTGGATGATCGGCATCTCCGCACCCAGCATGTCCATGAAGGCGCCGTTGAGGATCGAGGTCACCCGGATGGGAGCCCGGTCGGCGCGGCCCATGAACTCACGCCGGAGGTCGAGGTTGCGGTTGTCGCCCGGCGGCGTCGTGGTGAAGTCGGCGGAGTAGTCCGACGGGATGAAGCGGGGCACCCCGGCGGCGACGGCCGCGTCGAGCAGCACGCTCTGCCGGTCGACGATCACGTCGCGCAGTCCGTTGAGCGCGGAGACCACGCAGTCGGACCCTCGGCAGGCCTCCGCTGTCGACCAGACGTCCGCGGCGTCGTGGATGGCCGGCTCGGCGCCCAGGTCACGCACCTGCTGGAGCACCTCGGACCCAGCGTCGGCGCGCACGAGCGCACGCACGGTCGCTCCGCGCGCGACCAGCGAGCGGGTGATCCGGGCGCCGAGGTCGCCGGTCGCGCCCGCGACGGCGATGGTGGGCTGGGGCATGCTGGCGGCCTCGTTCTGCTGGGTGGCGGCGAGCAGGCGCTCGTCCCGCCCGACACTACGAGCGGGCCGAAAGCGACCTGGTCCGGATCAGAGACCGTCCTCGCGCCGCTTGAGCTCCTTGCGCTCCTTCTTCTCGATCCGCTTCACGTGCTCCTCGATGATGTCGCGCTTGTTCAGCTGGACCCGCACGAGGTTCATGAAGGCGAAGCCCATCGGGAAGAGCGGCCACGGGAACCCGCCGAACATCGTCACCGCCCAGATCGTCCACAGCAGCACCGAGAGCCCGACCAGCCCGGTGAGCGCCTCGCGGCGGTCGCTCGCCCACTTCCGCACGGCCTGCTCCTGCAGCGAGGCCGGGCTCGACTGCGGCTCGCGGGCGACCGGGAGGTCGTCGACGAGCGGCAGCAGCTCGCCGAGGGTCCGGCTGGTCATCGCGGTCTCCGCGCGCTCGTCGTACTCGCTGCGGGTGAGGCGTCCCTCGGCGAAGGCGTCGGCCAGCACGGTCTCGATGACGGCGCGGTCGCGGTCCGACGCGCGCATCGTCGTGTTCGCGGGGATGCGCGGGTCGTGGTCGAACTGTTTCCACACCTCGATGCCTGGCACCGCACCATCGTAGGCACGCCCACCCATCGGGATGGATGAGGAGTGTCACGGTCGCCGGCAGTCGCTAGCGTCGGCGAGCATGAGCACTCCCATCGACCTCGGTCGCCCGGTCTCCGGCGACGTCATCGACCTGATCCTCGACGACCACCGCCGCTTCGAGGCCCTGATGCGCGCAGCTGCGCGACAGCACGTCGGACCGCGACGCCGTACGCAAGGCGCTCGCCGCGCTGCACGTCGCCCACGCGGAGGCGGAGGAGAAGCACGTCTACCCCAAGCTCCGAGCGCAAGGACGCGATCACCGAGCACGAGGCCGAGCACGGCGAGGAGGAGCACGCCGAGGGCCACGAGGCGATGCTCAAGGTGCTCGAGCTCAAGGGCACCGACACCCAGGCGTTCGACGACGCCGTCGAGGAGCTCGCCACGGCCCTCAACCACCACCTCACCGAGGAGGAGCTGACCATCCTCAACCCGGCCCGCGAGGAGGTCGGCGAGCAGGTCCGCGCCGAGCTCGGCGTGGCGTTCGCGACCGAGCGCAACCAGCAGCTCGACGACGACTGCGGCGCCATCGACAACGTACGCCGGATCGTGGAGGCTGCCGAGAAGAAGGGTCTCCTCGACGAGGACGACGAGGAGTCCGAGGACTGACCGAGGGGGACCGCGTGGACGTGGCGCAGATGCAGGAGGTGTGCGCGGCGTTCGCCGGTGCCTGGCCGGACAACCCGTGGGACCACGAGCACCCGGTCTTCAAGGTCGGGCCGGGGGAGCGCGGCAAGATCTTCGCGTTCCTCGGCGCCGAGACCGTCGGCGTGAAGGCCGGCGCGACCCGCGAGGTGGCCGACGAGTGGCTGGACCGCTACCCCGACGACGCGAGCGTGATGGCCTACATCGGTCGCTCCGGCTGGAACGACCTGGCGCTGGCGGGCGCGATCCCGACGACGAGCTCGTCGAGGCCGTCGAGGAGTCCTATCGCCTGGTGGTCTCGCGGTTGCCGAGGAAGGACCGGCCCGCGGGCTGGGAGGGCTGAGCCCTCAGCGGCGGTGCCGCATCATCGTCAGCCCGACCATGCGCGAGACGACCATCGCGACGTAGAAGACGCCGACCATCATCTCCACCATCAGCAGCGCGCGGGCCTGCTGGCCCACGGCGACGATGTCGGACAGCCCGACGCTCGTGAGCGTGGAGAACGACAGGTAGAGCAGCTCGAACCACGACCGGTCGAAGCCCTCGGCGTTGACGTAGGAGTCGGGCCACACCACCTGCACCGCGGCGTAGAGGTAGGTGAAGCCCCACGCGACCACGGTGAACGCGGCACCGGTCGCGTAGTACTCGTCGGTGGTGACGACGTCGTCGTGGAAGAGGTAGCGCAGCATCGCGTAGGAGACGTAGAAGTAGAACGGCGCGTGCAGCAGGCCGGACACCAGGACGATCGAGTCGGTCTCGTAGAAGATCGCCTCGAGCAGGGTGAAGACGATCGTCGGTGCGCCGAGGAAGAACACGACGCGGCTGACGTTCGGCGTACGCCGCACGGCGAGCACCGCGGACCCCACGGCGAGCATCCCGATGACCCCGATGACCGCACCGCCGACCCGCGACTCGCCCAGGAACGGGTAGGCCAGCACCTGCGCGAGCTGCGCCAGCAGCAGCATCGCCGACGGGTGCGCGGTGAGGTGCCGCATGTGTGAGGTCACGACAACGCAGTCTAGGGAGCCGGATCAGCGGCGCCGCGGCGCTCCGCTCCGCTAGGTTCGCGGCGTGGGAGGACGCGGGGGCAGGTGGCTGGCGGGAGTGCTCGCGCTCGTGCTCGTCGGCCTGCTGGTCGGCATCGGGCTGGTCGTCACCTCGCGGGGGTCGACCGACCAGGAGCTGACCGACGCGCAGCAGGAGGTGGCTCGTGCCGCGCGCACCGAGGCGCTGGCCTTCCTGACCGTCGACCACACCGGCATGGAGCCGCTGATCGAGGCCGTGCTCGCCGGCGCCACCGGTGACTTCAAGGAGCAGTACGAGTCCCAGCGCGAGAAGCTGACCAGGGAGGCGATCCGCACCGAGGCGACCTCGACGGCGGAGGTCGTGGCCCTCGGCGTCGGCGACCTCGACGACGACTCGGCGGTCGTCCTGCTCGCGGCCAACAGCACGGTCGCCAACAAGAAGACGGGCAGCGAGGGGCAGGTGCGCTACTACCGCCTCAGGCTCGACCTGGTCCGTGAGGGCGACCGGTGGCTCACCAGCAACGTGCGGTTCGTGAGGTGAGGGCGTGACGACGCAGCGGGTGGTCGGCGTCCTGGCCGTGCTGGTGGTCGTGGCGGCGGCCGTCCTCGGCTGGCTGGCCCTGGGCACCGGCGGCACCGCCGGGCTGACCACCAGCGCCGAGTCGTCGGACGCGACGGTCGCGTCGGCCGAGACCAAGGCCACGGTGCTCGACGTGGCGGCGGACGCGACCACGCGCGCCTACAGCTACTCCTGGGAGACGCTCGGCGACGACCGCGCCGCGGCCCGGGCGCTGATGACCCGGGACATGCAGCGGCGCTACGACCGCACGATGGCGGGGGTCGGCACGTCGAGCCGGACCGACCACACCGTCGTCTCGGCCGAGGTGGTCGAGTCGGCCCTGGTGACGACCACGTCGTCGTACGCCCGGGTGCTGCTGTTCGTGAACCAGACCACCGAGGGCGACACGCTCGACGAGCCCCTGCTCGACCTCGACCGGGTGCTGGTCACCCTCGTGCGCGACGACGACGAGTGGCGGCTCGACGAGCTGGATGCCTTGTAACCCCTCTGCCCAGACGGAAGGATCGCGGCGTGGACGACGTGACGACGGACCTGCTCATCATCGGAGCAGGCCCGACCGGGCTCTACTCCGCCTACTACGCCGGCTTCCGCGGGATGAGCGTGGCGGTGGTGGACTCGCTGCCGGAGCTCGGCGGCCAGATCACCGCGATGTACCCCGAGAAGGCGATCCTCGACGTCGCCGGCTTCCCCAGCATCAAGGGTCGCGACCTCGTCGAGGGGCTCGTCGAGCAGGCCGCCACGGCCCATCCGACGTACCTCCTCGACCGCACCGCCACGACGCTCGAGCACGGTGACGACACCGTCGTGGTCACGCTCGACGACGGCACGCGGGTCACCGCCGGGGCCGTCCTCATCACGTCGGGCATCGGGAAGTTCAGCCCGCGGCCGCTGCCTGCGGGCGACGGCTGGGTCGGTCGCGGCATGGAGTTCTTCGTGCCGAGCTTCGCGCCCTACGCCGGCAAGGACGTGGTCATCGTCGGGGGAGGGGACAGCGCCTTCGACTGGGCGCAGCACCTCGAGCCCGTCGCCGCCTCGGTGATGCTGGTGCACCGCCGCGACGCGTTCCGCGCCCACGAGCGCACGGTCGCCGCGGTGAAGGACTCGAGCGTCGAGATCGTCACCAACGCGCAGGTCACCGAGCTGCGCGGCGACCCCCACCTCGAGGAGGTGGAGATCAGCGTGGACGGCGAGGAGCCGCGCGTGGTCAAGGCGCAGGCGCTGGTCGCGGCGCTCGGCTTCATCGCCGACCTCGGCGCGATCCAGCAGTGGGGCCTGGTCACGTCGAAGCGGCACGTGGTCGTCGACTCGGCGATGCGCACCAACCTCCCGCGCGTCTTCGCGGCCGGCGACATCACCGACTACCCCGGCAAGGTGCGACTGATCGCGGTCGGCTTCGGCGAGGCCGCGACCGCGGTCAACAACGCCGCCGTGACGATCGACCCGTCGGCCCACGTCTTCCCGGGCCACTCGAGCGAGGCCTGAGCCCAGCGCGGGACAGGCCCGCGGGCGCCTACCGACGAGTAGGCATAATGTCCCCGTGCGCATCGCCCTGCTGTCCTACCGGAGCAAGCCGCACTGCGGTGGCCAGGGCGTCTACGTCCGCCACCTCAGTCGTGAGCTCGTACGCCTCGGCCACGAGGTCGAGGTCTTCTCCGGCCAGCCCTACCCCGAGCTCGACGAGGGCGTGGCGCTGACGAAGGTGCCGAGCCTCGACCTCTACCGCGAGCCCGACCCGTTCCGGGTGCCGCACCTGCGCGAGTTCCGCGACCGGATCGACGTCGAGGAGTTCCTGACCATGTGCACGGCCGGGTTCCCCGAGCCGAAGACCTTCGGCTCGCGCATCGCGCGGCTGATGAAGGACCGCGCCGGCGACTTCGACATCGCGCACGACAACCAGGTGCTGGCCCCCGGGGTGATGGAGCTCGAGGAGCTCGGCCTGCCGGTCATCGCCACGATCCACCACCCGATCACCATGGACCGCCAGATCGACCTCCAGACCGCGCCCACCTGGCGCAAGCGGATGTCGCTGCGCCGGTGGTACGGCTTCCTGCGGATGCAGACCAAGGTCGCCAAGCGGGTGCGCAAGGTGCTCACCCCGTCCGACTCCTCGCGGCGCGACATCGCGCGCGACTTCGGGGTGGACCCGGCCCGGATGCAGACGATCCTGCTCGGCGTCGACGACGTCTTCGTGCCGCCGACCACCCCGCGCGTGCCCGGCCGGATCCTCGCGATGGCGAGCGCCGACGCCCCGATGAAGGGCATCGCCACGCTGCTCGAGGCCTTCGCCAAGCTGAGCGTCGAGCGCGACGTCTCGCTCGTCCTCGTCACCCGCCCCGAGCCCGGCGGTCGCACCGAGCGGCTCATCGACGACCTCGGGATCGCCGACAGGGTGAGCTTCGTGAGCGGCGTCAGCGACCAGGAGCTCGTCGAGGTGATGGGCTCCGCCGAGCTCGCCTGCGTGCCGTCGCTCTACGAGGGCTTCTCGCTCCCCACCGCCGAGCTGATGGCCTGCGCCACCCCGCTCGTGGTGTCGCGGGCGGGCGCCATCCCCGAGGTCGTCGGCGAGGACGGCGTCTGCGCCGACCTGGTGACCCCGGGCGACGTCGGCGAGCTGACGTCGGCGATCGCCGCGCTGCTCGACGACCCCGAGCGGCGTACGACGATGGGCGCGGCCGGACGCGCGCGCGTCGAGGAGCTCTTCAGCTGGCGGGCCGTGGCCGAGGCCACCGCCGCCGCCTACGAGGAGACCATTGCCGACTTCCGGACGAGCGAGGAGCAGCGCCGTGCTGACCGTTGACTTCGACCGGCTCGGGCTGCGCCCGGGCGACCGCGTGCTCGACATGGGCTGCGGAGCCGGGCGGCACGCGTTCGAGATGTACAAGCGCGGTGCCGACGTCATCGCCTTCGACCAGGACGCCGACGAGCTCGCGACCGTGCGGGAGTGGTTCGCCGCGATGCGCGAGGCCGGCGAGGTGCCCGAGGGCGCCGAGGCCGACGTCAAGGAGGGCGACGCCCTCGCGCTGCCCTTCGCCGACGGCGAGTTCGACCGCATCGTCGCGGCCGAGGTGCTGGAGCACATCCACGCCGACGTCGAGGCGATCAAGGAGCTCGTCCGGGTGCTGCGCCCGGGCGGCACGCTCGCGATCTCGGTGCCGCGCTGGCTGCCGGAGATCGTCAACTGGAAGCTCTCCGACGACTACCACAACGCCGAGGGCGGCCACATCCGGATCTACACGACCGAGGAGCTCGTCGACAAGGTCACCAAGTCGGGTCGCCCCAACGACGGCACCCCCGGCGACGCGATGGTCTTCACCGGCAAGGACTACGCCCACGGCCTCCACACGCCCTACTGGTGGATCAAGTGCGCGGTCGGCGTCACCAACGACGACCACCCGCTCGCCAAGGCCTACCACAAGCTCCTGGTCTGGGAGATCATGAAGAACCCCAAGGCCCTGCAGTACGCCGGCAAGGTGCTCGACCCGCTGATCGGCAAGAGCCTGGTGCTCTACTTCCGCAAGCCTGTTTCCGGGCCGGCATGAGCGCTCACCCGCGCGCAGGTCGAGCAGACCGCTGCGTCGATCGAGGCGGTGCAGGAGCCGTCGGGGGCGATCCCGTGGTCGGTCGGCGAGCACACCGACGTCTGGAACCACCTCGAGTCGGCGATGGGCCTGATGGTCGGCGGCCGCCGCGAGGCCGCGGAGCGCGCCTTCGCGTGGGCGCGCGCGACCCAGCGGGCCGACGGCTCGTGGCCGATGAAGATCGTCGCCGGCGAGGTCGAGGACCACTCCGGCGAGTCCAACATGTCGGCGTACGTCGCCGTCGCCACGTGGCACCACTGGCTGGTCGCGCGCGACGAGGACTTCGTCCGCCTCATGTGGCCGACCGTGCGGCGCGCGCTGGACTGGGTCGTGTCGCTGCAGCTGCCGTTCGGTGGCGTCGCGTGGTCGCAGGAGTGGCACGACGGTGTGCCCGCCGCGGTCAACGCCGACGCGCTGCTCGCGGGCTCGTCGAGCATCCACCACTCGCTGCGCGCCGGCGTCGCGCTGGCCGAGCTGGTGGGGGAGCCGCAGGTCGAGTGGGAGCTCGCCGGCGGCCGGCTCGGGCACGCGCTGCGCGAGCACCGCGACCTCTTCCTGGACAAGTCGACCTTCTCGATGGACTGGTACTACCCGGTCCTCGGCGGCGCCGTCCGCGGCGACGAGGCGCGCGCGATGCTCGCGGAGCGGTGGGACACCTTCGTCGTGCCCGGCCTCGGCATCCGGTGCGTCTCGACCAACCCGTGGGTGACCGGGGCCGAGACCTGCGAGCTGGTGCTGGCGCTCGAGGCGATCGGCGACCGCGACCGTGCGGCACAGCTGCTCGCCGACATGCAGCACCTGCGCACCGACGACGGGTCCTACTGGACCGGCTACGTCTGGCCCGACGAGGTGAACTGGCCCGGCGAGCAGACGACCTACACCGCCGCCGCGGTGATCCTCGCCGTCGACGCCCTGACCGACGGGACCGCCGGCGCCGACATCATGCGCGGCACGACGCTCGCGCCCGACTTCGCCGAGATCGGGCTGGAGTGCGGCTGCACGTCAGACCAGCGGGTCGCCGGCCCCGCCCGACGTACGGCGTAGCACCCGCATCGACCCGACGACGTCCACCTCGGTGAAGGCGCCGCTCGCGAGCGCCGGGAGGTAGATGTCCTCGTAGGGCGGCCGCCCGCCGTCGGCCGGGTCGGGGAACACGTCGTGGATGAGCAGCACGCCGCCCGGCATCACCCACTGCGGCCACGTGCGGAAGTCGGCGCGTGCGGGCTCGACGCCGTGCCCGCCGTCGACGAACAGCAGCGACAGCGGCGTACGCCACCACGTCCCGACGGTCTCGGACCGGCCGACGACGGCGACGACCTGGTCCTCGAGCCCGGCGGCGCGGATCGTGCGGCGGAAGGTGGGCAGCGTGTCCATCACGCCGAGCTCGTGGTCGACGAGGGTGTCGTCGTGGTGCTCCCAGCCGGCCTGGTTCTCCTCGGAGCCGCGGTGGTGGTCGACGGTGAACACGGTCCCGCCGACCTCGCGCGCGGCCGCGCCGAGCCAGATCGCCGACTTGCCGCAGTAGGTGCCGACCTCGAGCGCCGGCCCGTGCGGCAGCCGCTCGCTGCGCCCAGCGGTGCAGCAGCGCGCCCTCGTCCTCGGGCATGAAGCCCTTCGCCGCGCGGGCGTGGGCGAGCAGGTCGTCCGGCATCACGGGCGCGAGCCTAGGGTCACACCTGCGGGCCGGCCGTCGTCGTACGGGAGAAGGCACCACCACCCACGACCGAGGAGCCACCATGAGCAACCACACCATCGTCATCCCGACCGCCGACCTCGACGCCGCGACGGCGTTCTACCGGACCGCCTGGGGCACGGACCCGCACACCGAGACGCCCTACTACGTCGGCTTCAACCTCGACGGCCAGGAGATCGGGCTCAACCCCAGCGGCGAGCGGGACGGCATGACCGGTCCGGTCGTCTACTGGATGACCGACGACCTCGAGGCCAAGGTGGCCGAGGTCGAGGCGGCCGGCGGCACCGTCGTACGACCCGTGACGCGCGGTCGGCGGAGGCACGTCGCTGGCGTTGCTGACCGACCCGGCCGGGAACCAGGTCGGCTTCATCACCCAGGGGTGAGCCCCGACCGACTAGCCGGCGTCGAGCTGCTCGGGCTCGACGCCGCTGTCGGCCTCGAGCCCGTGGCGCCACGTGTTCCAGTGCCAGGTCAGGTAGCGGTCGACGGCGCGGACCGCGTGGCCGCTGCGGATCGAGTGGAAGACGTCGAAGGCGTGCTGGGTGCCGGGCAGCTCGGCGAACACGACGGACTTCCTCGACGTACGCCGCAGCTCGGCGACGAAGAGCCGCGCCTGGTCGACGGCGACGAGCGTGTCGAGCTCGCCGTGGATGACGAAGAAGTCCGGGGCGTCGGCCGTGATGCGCAGGATCGGCGACGCCGCCTCGTAGACGTCGGGCGCGTCGCGCCAGGTGGTCTGCATGACGCGCGGACCGAGGAAGGCGTCGCGCATCCCGATCGCGTTGGTCAGCCCGGTCGATCCGGCGAAGTCGTAGATGCCGTAGAACGGCACGGCCGCCTGGACGCTGGTGTCGGCGTCCTCGAAGCCGGGCTGGAACTCGGGATCGCCGGGGGTGAGGGCGGCCAGCGCCGTCAGGTGCCCGCCGGCGGAACCGCCGGTGATCGCGAGGTAGTCGGGGTCGCCGCCGTGGTCGGCGATGTTGTCCTTGATCCACGCGATGGCGCGCTTCACGTCGACGATGTGCGCGGGCCAGGGGTCGCGGGGCGAGAGCCGGTAGTTGATCGCGACGCACACCCAGCCCTTGGCGGCCATCTGGTTCATCAGCGGGCGCCCCTGGTGCTCCTTGTCGCCGACGGTCCACGCGCCGCCGTGCACCTGGAGGAGGACGGGCGCGTCCGTGATCGCGTCCTCGCCGGCCGGGAGGTAGATGTCGAGCTCCCCGCGGCGGCCGGCATCGCTGTAGGCCACGTTGCGGATCACCCGGACGCCCTCGTCGGCGAAGTCGAAGGGCCGCGCCAGGCGTCGCCACGGCGTCGCGAGGTCGGCCGGGTCCGGCACCTGGTCGAGCTGCTCGACGTAGTCGACGCCGAGCCCCTCGACGAGTGCCTCCTCGAACCCGTCGGCCACCTTCCGGCTCTGCTGCACCATGCGGGCCAGGCCGAGCGCGCTGGCTCCCGCCAGCGCGAGCCCGGCCTTCGCGCGGACGCCCGCGCGTCGCCCGCGCGTCACGTGGGTGGCGACGTCGAGCGCGGCCAGCGCCAGCACCTGGGGCGCGGTCTCGCTGACGAGCATGCCGGCGACGAAGGCCGGGAACCCGGCCCGTCGTCCGCGGGGCGGTCGCACGGCGTTGGCGACGAGAGCGGCGAGGACTGTCTGGCGGCGCAGAAAACTCACCTGACCCATGCTACTGACCGGTACTACTGTCGTGGCCGATGACCGGGATGCATGCAGACGAGATCACCGTCGACGTCGAGACCGTACGCCGGCTGCTCGCCGACCAGCTGCCGCAGTGGGCGTCGCTCCCGCTCGTCCGGCTGCCTCCGGCGGGCACGGACAACCAGCTGTTCCGCCTCGGGGACGACCTGCTGGTCCGGATGCCGCGGGTCCCCGGGCCGGCCGCGACCGTCGGGTTCGAGCACACGTGGCTGCCGAGGCTCGCCGAGCACCTGCCGCTGCCCGTCCCGGCGCCCGTGGCGCTGGGGGAGCCCGGCCACGGCTACCCGTGGCAGTGGACGGTGGTGCCGTGGATCGAGGGCGAGACGCCCACGCCCGAGACCTTCGACCCCGAGGAGTGGGCGGTGTCCCTGGCGTCCTTCGTCCGGGCCTGCCGTGCCGTCCCGGGGATGGACGGGCCCGTGAAGACGCACGGGCGGGGATCGCCGCTCGCCGCCCACGACGACTGGGTGCGCGAGTGGGCCCCGCAGGCCGACCCGGCCCTGGTGTCGTACGACGCCGTGATGGCCCTCTGGGAGGACGCGCTCGCCGCACCGACGTACGACGGCGAGCCGCGCTGGTTCCACGGCGACCTCCACGAGGGCAACCTGCTCGTCCGCGACGGCCGGCTGGCCGCGGTGATCGACTGGGGCGCCGCCGGCCGAGGCGACCCGGCGATCGAGCTCAACGCGATGTGGGGCTACCTGCCCGAGTCCGTCGCCGACCTCTACTGCTCCGAGCTCGGCCTGGACGAGTCGGCGTACCGCCGTGCCCGCGGCTTCGCCCTCGCCCCCTCGATCAGCGCGCTGACCTACTACCGCGACACGGCGCCGTGGATCGCGGAGGGCTCGCTCGACACGCTCCGCCGGCTGCTCGCCTCGATGGACGGCTGAGCGGACGTCATACGGACGGGGCAACCGCTGACTTCGTCCGTATGACGTCCCGGGGCATCGTCAGGCGCGCAGCCGCTCGCCGAAGAACTCCAGCACCGCGTCGACGGCCCGCTGGGAGCGCTGCTCGGTCACGGTCGAGTGGCCGCGGCCCTCGAGCTCGATGCGGATGAAGGCGTCACCGAGCTCGGTGGTCAGCGTCTCGAAGCGCTTCCCGACAGCCGGGTCCTTGAGGTAGCGCACCCCCAGCACCTGCTGCCCGGCCGCGCACCGGCCCTTGACGACGTCGAGGTCGGCGGGGGAGAGGTTGAGGTCGCGCGACCGGCCGGGCGACACCGCGAACGGGGCGCTGGGCTGGCACAGCACCGGCGCGACGACCGAGTCGTCGACCATCATCGCGAGCGCGAACCCACCCGTGAAGCACATCCCCAGCGCACCCACGCCCGGCCCGCCGAGCTCCGCGTGCAGCTCGCGGGCCAGCGAGCGCAGCCAGCCGGCGACGGGCGTGGTCTCGCCCGTGCGGAGCTTGGTGAACTCGCGGCTGACGCACACCTGGCGGAGCGCCCGCGCGGTGGAACCGGCGGTCATCGCGGCGCCGTCCGTGCCGAACAGGCTCGGCATCACGACGGTGTAGCCCGCGTCGACGAGCTCCTGCCCGAAGCCCGCGACCGACGGCGTGATGCCGGGGATCTCGTGGACCACGACCACCCCCGGACCGCTGCCCTTGCGCCACACGGGGTGCGTGGTCGGGCGTCCCGCCACGTCGGCGGTGTGCTCGGATCGGGTCCAGGTCTCGAGTGCGTCCACGGGGCAGATCCTCCTGCCTGCGGCGCCCCACAGGAAGGGGCGTCCGCCGGCAGTGCGTCAGAACGTGTAGCCGAACGCCTCGAGGTCGGCGGCGTACACCTCGCCCACCCGGTCGCGGGCCGCGGGGGAGTAGTAGTCGCGGTAGCCGTGCCGTGGGGCGACTTGTTGCGGTGGGGCACCCGGGTCGGCTCGGCACCGAGGCGCCGCTCGACCTCCTGCAGGTCCTCGGCGAAGGACTCGGTCCGGCCGACGAAGTCGACCTCGCGGTCCGGCGCACGCAGGTAGTCCACCTGCGGGCGGCCCACCCGGGGCAGCTCCTCGGTGCCACGCAGCACGAACTCCTCGAAGCCGGAGTACGCCGACGCGGCGCGCCACATGTCGTTGCCCTGCATCTTGTCGCCGGGGGGTCGACCGCTCGACGGTCCCCACTCGCGGTCCCAGTCCTCGATCATCGACCACCACGACACCATCCGCGCCCACGGGTTGCGCACGAACGCGAACGACCAGTAGTCGGCCACCTGCGGCTCCGCGCGCAGGATCCGTTCGTACGGCGCGTGCCGGCCGAGCGGCGGCTTCACGCCCGGCGTCTTGCTCCGCGCGTCGGGACAGCAGCGCTCGAAGGCGACGCCGACCGACACCCCGCCGGTCTTGGGCACGTGCACGAAGAGCGCGCGCCGGGCGTCGGAGATCAGCACGGCGCGAGGCTAGCCCACGCACGCGTGGCAGGCAGAGCCGGTGACGGGGATGGGGATGATCGCCGGGTGATGACGTTCCTCGGGCTCGGACCCGGCCGGGACTTCGTGCTCCTCGCCCTGCCGAAGACCGCGAGCACGTCACTCGAGCGGACGCTGACGCCGTACGCCACCGAGGTCGTCGGCTCGCCGCCGGCCCAGAAGCACCTCCCGGCCCGCGGCTTCGTGCACACGCGGATGGACCAGCTCGCCGCCGACGGGCACCCGCGCGAGTCCTACGAGCTGGTCACGATGTTCCGCGAGCCGATCGAGTGGCTGGAGTCGTGGTGGCGCTACCGCGCCCGCGAGGACGCCCGGCACTCGACGGCGGGCATGGACTTCGAGGAGTTCGCGCTGAGCTACGTCTCCGGCGACGACGAGGCGCCGATCCCGGCGGGTCGGCCGGCGAAGTTCATCCGCGCGCAGGGCTCGGTCGCGGTCGACCGGATCTTCAGCGTCGACCGCCCCGACGTGTGGTCGGCGTGGTTCAGCGAGCGGGTCGGTGAGCCGCTCGAGTTCGACCGACGCAACGTCTCCGTCGGCGGAGCGCGGCGAGCTCAGCGCCGCGACGCGGGAGCGGCTGGAGGCGTGGTTCGCCCCGGAGTACGACGTCTGGCGCCGGCTCGCCGACACGGGCGAGTGGTCGGGCGCGCGCGGGACGCGGCTGGCGAAGCGCCCGGCAGTAGGGCTCAGTAGGTGTAGCCGAAGAGCTCGATGTCCTCGGCGTAGACCTCGGCGACCCGCTGGCGCGTCTCGTCGGTGTAGTAGTCGTGGTAGGTGCCGTGCTTGGACTTGTTCTTGTGCGGCGGCGTGCTCGGCTCGAGGCCGAGCTGCACCTGCACGCGCTGGAGGTCGGCGACGAAGTTCTCCGTGCGGCCGATGAAGTCGACCTCGCGGTTGAACTTCGGGGCGCGCAGGTAGGTGATCTGCGGCGTGCCGACGCGGGGCAGCTCCTCGGTGCCGCGCATCACGAACTCGTCGAAGCCGGAGTACGCCGCCGCCGCGCGCCACATCTCGTTGCCGTCGCGCATCGAGCCGTGCTTGACGTCCTGCGGCTTGCCGCTGGCCGGGCCGTGGCGCCGGTCCCAGGCCGAGATCATCGAGTACCACGACACCATCCGGGCCCACGGGTTCCGGACGAACCCGAAGGTCCAGTAGTCGACGACCTGCGGCTCGTTGCGCAGGATCTTGCCGAGCGTGGCGTGGCGGCCGATCTTCTTGCTCGCCTTCCGGGCGTCCGGGCAGGCCTCCTTGACCGTGTCCTCGACCGACACGCCACCGGTCTTGGGGACGTGGACGAAGAGGACCTTCTGGGTGTCGGAGATGAGCACGCGCCGAGGCTATCCCAGCCGGACGGGCGGTCCGGACCGACGTACGCCTCTGGCACGATCGCGCCCATGTCGGACGAGACCGCCGAGCGCCGAGGAGACCGTTCGCGGCTACCGCTGGTCGCAGAAGGCGATGCACTGGCTGACGGTCGCCGCGGTGGCCGCGCAGTTCGCCGTCGGCTACAACCTCGACCTGGACGAGCGGGACTGCGACCCGCCCGGCGAGGAGCTCAGCGGCGGTGACACCACCGACGCCTTCGAGGACCGGCTGGACCGGCTCGAGGACGCGTGCGAGGCCCGCGCCGGCGACTACGACATGGTCGGTGGCGGCTTCGACCTCGCCGAGCTGCACCTGGCGCTCGGGCTGACCGGTGCTGGTCCTCGGCGTGCTGCGACCGCTGCTCCGCAAGGTCGCCGGGCTGCCGCCCTGGTCGGAGCACCTCTCGGCCGGTCAGCGGCGGCTCGCCGGCCTCACCGAGAAGTCGCTGATGCTGCTCCTCGTCGTGGTCCCGCTGTCGGGCATCGCTGCTGATCGGCACGGGCGACGACTCGTGGCTGCCGCTGCACGTCGGCGCGCACGTCGCCTTCTTCGTGGCGCTGGCGGCGCACCTCGTCACCAACCTCAGGCCGGCGATCCTGCGCCGGATGCTCTGAGCCGTCGGTCGGATCAGCGGTCGAGCGGCCAGCCGCGCTGCGCCCAGCCGTTGGTGCCGCCGGCCACGTTGAAGGCGTGCAGCCCCTGCGCGCGCAGGTGGTCGACGACCTGACGGCTGCGACCGCCGACCGCGCAGATGACGAAGACCGGCTGGTCCTGCGGCAGCTCGGCCACGCGGGCCGGGATGTCGTTCATCGGGATGTGCACGGCGCCCGGGCACGCGGCCGCCGGCCACCTCGTCGGCCTCGCGCACGTCGACGACGTACGCCCCCTGGCTGTGCGCGGCAGCGAAGTCGTCGAGGCCGACCTCGTCCTGCGGCGCGTTGGCGGCGGCCTCCTGCGCGGCGGCGACCTCCTGGCGTACGGCGTCCATGTCGAGCTCGCGGGCCTGGGCGATCACGCCGCTGAGGGCCTGCGGCGGCAGCGCGCCGGCCTGGTTGAAGAGGAGGACGCCGTCGCGGAAGAGCATGAGGGTCGGGATCGAGGAGATCGCCGCCATCTGGGCGAGCTGCTGCTCGGCCTCGGTGTCGACCTTGCCGAAGACGATGTCGGGGTTGTCCTCCGACGCCTTCTCGAAGACGGGGGCGAACTGGCGGCACGGTCCGCACCAGGCAGCCCAGAAGTCGACGAGGACGATGCCCTCGCCGCTCACGGTCTGCTCGAAGTCGGCCAGGGTCAGCTCACGCGTGCTCATGTCGTCAAGCGTGCCACGGGGCGTTCGATTTCCGGTGATCGAGTGCCGAGGTCACCAACCGCGCTCGCGCCACTCCGCGAGGTGCGGGCGCTCGTCGCCGAGCCGCCCGTCGTTGCCGTGGCCGGGGTAGAACCACGTGTCGTCGGGGAGGCGGCCGAAGATCTTGGTCTCGACGTCGTCGATCAGCTGGGTGAACGCCTCGGCGTCGCCGCACGTCGCGCCGACGCCGCCCGGGAAGAGCGAGTCGCCGGTGAAGAGGTGCGGGCTCGGGACGCGATCCTGGTCGTCGAGGAGGAGGGCAGATCGAGCCCGGGCGTGTGGCCGGCGACCGGGATCACCGTGAGGTCGCACGTGCCGACCGCGACCTTGTCGCCCTCGCCGACGCGGCGGTCGACGGTGACGCCGGTCTGCTCCTCGATGGCGTCGGCGTCGGGCGCGCCGGCGACGACGATGCGCGTCCGGGTGGGCGGCCTTCACCGCGGCGAGCGCGCGGTGGTGGTCCCAGTGCTGGTGCGTGGTGACGATCGACAGTCAGCGAGCGGTCGCCGATCAGCTCGAGCAGCCGCTCCGGCTCGGCGGCCGCGTCGATCAGCACCAGCCTCGTCGGTCTCCGCGCAGTGGAGCAGGTAGCAGTTGTTGGACATCTCGGGGTCGACGGCGACCTTCGTGAGCGTCAGGCACGCCCAGGACGCGCACGTCCGGGTCGCCGCCGGGGGAGACCTCGCCGGTGTAGCTCTCGTTCACCATGACTCCACCTCCGGGAGAGTGCCGTTGTCGGTCGTGAGGCCCTCGCCGGTGCCGCGGCCGGTGAGCCACCAGCCGATCGCGGCCGACGTACCGGTGACGACGGGTGCCGCCGTCATCGTCCCGCTCCCGGTCGCCGTAGTGCCAGGTGCGGTCGAGGTCGGAGGGCCGGACGGTGAAGGGCGCGGGGTAGGAGCGCTTGGTCATCGAGTCCAGCAGCACCACGCGGAACCCCTCGGGCCAGTCGGCGGCGGTGTAGCCGGCGTCGAGGTCGGCGTGGTGGATCTCCACCTCGCGCAGCCGCATCAGCGGGACGTTGGCCAGGGCGAAGTCGGGACCGCCGGGCGTGCGCTCGAAGCGTCCGTCCCAGTCGGGCTCGTGCATCGCGGCGAGCGCCTCGGCGAACAGGGCCGTCCCGGCCAGGAAGCGCTCGCGCAGCTCGGCGGGCGCCGCCGTCGCGAGGCTCGGCGATGTCGGTGTCGCGGCCCTCGGGCGAGGCGTACATCGGCTGCGGCTGCCCGACGTGCGCGCCGTGCAGCACGCCCGCCAGCCCCTCGGCGTTGAGCACGAGGTGCGCGACCACGTGCGCCCGGGACCAGTCGGGCAGCAGGGAGGGCTCGGCGTACGCCGCGTCGTCGAGGCCGTCGACGGTGCGGACGAGCGCCTGGTCGGCGTCCGCGAGCAGGCCTGCGAGGTCGGTCACCCGGCCATCGTGCCACCTCCGACCACCACCCCGCTGGGTGGACGATGGGCCCGTTGTCGGTGGTGGGTCATAGTGTGGAGCGGTGCGTCGGCTTGACCCGGCGACGCCATCGAGACGAACATGTGTTCGACTCCGCCAAGCCGCCAAGGACCAGCGAGGACCACAGTGGCCGACCAGCTCATCATCCGGGGCGCCCGTGAGCACAACCTGAAGGACGTCTCGCTCGACCTCCCGCGCGACTCGCTCATCGTGTTCACCGGCCTGTCCGGGTCGGGCAAGTCCAGCCTCGCGTTCGACACGATCTTCGCCGAGGGCCAGCGCCGCTACGTCGAGTCGCTCTCGGCCTACGCGCGCCAGTTCCTCGGCCAGATGGACAAGCCCGACGTCGACTTCATCGAGGGCCTGAGCCCCGCGGTCAGCATCGACCAGAAGTCGACCTCGAAGAACCCGCGCTCCACCGTCGGCACGATCACCGAGGTCTACGACTACCTCCGCCTGCTCTACGCCCGCGCCGGCCGCGCGCACTGCCCGACGTGCGGCGCCCCGATCGAGCGGCAGACGCCGCAGCAGATCGTCGACCGCATCCTCGCGCTCGAGGAGGGTCGTCGCTTCCAGGTCCTCGCGCCGGTCATCCGCGGCCGCAAGGGGGAGTACGTCGAGCTGTTCCGCCAGCTCCAGCAGCAGGGCTTCAGCCGGGCGCGCGTCGACGGGCAGACGCACAGCCTCGACGAGCCGCCGACGCTCGACAAGAAGCTCAAGCACACGATCGAGGTCGTCGTCGACCGCCTCGCGGTGAAGGAGTCCTCGAAGCGCCGCCTCACCGACTCGGTCGAGACCGCGCTCGGGCTCGCCGGCGGCCTGGTCGTGTTCGACTTCGTCGACCTCGACGCCAAGGACCCGGGCCGGGAGATGAAGTTCTCGGAGAAGATGGCGTGCCCCAACGACCACACCATCGACACCGACGACCTCGAGCCCCGGTCGTTCTCCTTCAACTCGCCCTTCGGCGCCTGCACCGTCTGCTCGGGCCTCGGCACCAAGATGGAGGTCGACCCCGAGCTGGTCGTCCCCGACACCGGTGCCACGCTCGGCGAGGGCGCGATCGCCCCGTGGAGCGGCGCCCACGTCGCCGACTACTTCCTCCGCCTCGTCAACGCGCTCGGCGAGGAGCTCGGCTTCGACCTCAACACCCCGTGGGACCAGCTCTCGCCCCACGCGCGCACGTCCCTGCTCGAGGGCCACAAGACCAAGGTCCACGTCGTCACCAAGAACCGCTACGGCCGCCAGCGCGCCTACTACGCCGCCTTCGAGGGCGTCCGCCCCTACGTCGAGCGCCGTCACCGCGAGGCCGAGTCCGACACCAGCCGCGAGCGCTTCGAGGGCTTCATGCGCGAGGTGCCGTGCCCCGCGTGCCAGGGCACCCGGCTCAAGCCGGTGTCGGTGTCGGTGACGCTCGGTGCCCGCGACCAGGGCGGCAAGAACATCGCCGAGGTCTGCGCGATGTCGATCGACGAGACGGCCGAGTACCTCCGCACCGTCGAGCTCTCCGCACGCGAGCGCCAGATCGGCGAGCGGGTGCTCAAGGAGATCCAGGAGCGCCTGCGGTTCCTGCTCGACGTCGGTCTCGACTACCTCTCCCTCGACCGGCCCAGCGGCTCGCTGTCCGGCGGCGAGGCGCAGCGCATCCGGCTGGCCACGCAGATCGGCGCCGGCCTCGTCGGCGTGCTCTACGTCCTCGACGAGCCGTCCATCGGCCTGCACCAGCGCGACAACAAGCGCCTCATCGAGACGCTGCTCCGGCTCAAGGACCTCGGCAACACGCTCATCGTCGTCGAGCACGACGAGGACACCGTGCGCGTCGCCGACTGGGTCGTCGACATCGGTCCGGGCGCCGGCGAGCACGGCGGCCAGGTCGTCCACTCGGGCTCGGTCGAGGACCTGCTCAACCACCCCGACTCGATGACCGGGCAATACCTCAGCGGTCGCCGCGAGATCCCCGTCCCGGCCGTACGCCGTCCGCGCACCGTCGGCCGCGAGCTCACCGTCCACGGAGCCCGCGAGCACAACCTGCAGAACGTCGACGTCAGCTTCCCGCTCGGCGTCTTCACCGCCGTGACGGGCGTCTCCGGGTCCGGCAAGTCGACGCTGGTCAACGACATCCTCTACACCTCGCTGGCCAAGCAGATCTACAACGCGCGCACCGTGCCGGGCCGGCACACCAAGATCACCGGGCTCGAGCACGTCGACAAGGTGATCCACGTCGACCAGTCGCCGATCGGCCGCACGCCGCGGTCCAACCCGGCGACCTACACCGGCGTCTTCGACCACGTCCGCCGGCTCTTCGCCTCGACTGCCCGAGGCGAAGATGCGCGGCTACCTGCAGGGCCGCTTCTCGCTTCAACGTCAAGGGCGGACGCTGCGAGGCGTGCTCCGGCGACGGCACGATCAAGATCGAGATGAACTTCCTGCCGGACGTCTACGTCCCGTGCGAGGTCTGCCACGGCGCGCGCTACAACCGCGAGACGCTCGAGGTCCACTACAAGGGCAAGACCATCGCCGAGGTCCTCGACATGCCGATCGAGGAGGCCGCCGACTTCTTCGCGGCCGTGCCCGCGATCGCGCGCCACATGAACACGCTCGGCGAGGTCGGCCTCGGCTACGTCCGCCTCGGGCAGCCCGCCACGACGCTGTCGGGCGGCGAGGCGCAGCGCGTCAAGCTCGCCAGCGAGCTGCAGAAGCGGTCGACCGGCCGCACGGTCTACGTCCTCGACGAGCCGACCACGGGCCTGCACTTCGAGGACATCCGCAAGCTGCTCCACGTGCTGTCCGGGCTGGTCGACAAGGGCAACACCGTCCTGGTGATCGAGCACAACCTCGACGTCATCAAGACCGCCGACTGGCTCATCGACATGGGTCCCGAGGGCGGCTCGCGCGGCGGCTACGTCGTCGCCGAGGGCACGCCCGAGCAGGTCGCGCGAGGTGGAGGCGAGCCACACCGGCGCCTTCCTCAAGCCGATCCTCGAGGGCCGCGAGGCCGAGCAGCCCCGCGGCAAGGTCAAGCCGGTCGAGGTGACCCGCCCGATCACCAAGGCCGCCGCGAAGAAGGCGGCAGCGGCGGAGCGGGCGGCGAAGAAGGCCGCTGCGACGAAGTCCACCGCGAAGAAGGCCGCCGGCGAAGAAGGCCGCGGCCAAGAAGGCCGCCGCCAAGAAGGTCCGCGAAGCCGTAGTCACAGGCTCCTCACAGGTGCGCTGGCTACTGTCTGGCCGGCATGACCGCCATCAACCGACGACGTGCCCTGTCCGGTTCCGCCGCCGTCGCCGTCGGTGTCCCGTCCTCGCCGCCTGCGGGGACGACTCCGACCTCGACCGCCACCGACCCCACCTCCTCGAGCAGCCCGAGCGACGAGTCGTCGTCGCCGAGCGAGGACGGCGACCGGCACGCCGGCGGCGACGCCCTCGCCAGCACCGCCGACGTACCCGTCGGTGGCTGCTTCGTGGTCGCCGCCTCCAAGATCGTGGTGACCCAGCCGACCGAGGGCGACTTCAAGGCGTTCACCGCGGTCTGCACCCACCAGGGCTGCCTCGTCGAGTCGAGCAGCGACGGCGACATCCCGTGCCCGTGCCACGGCAGCAGGTTCTCCCTCGAGGACGGCTCGCCGCAGTCGGGACCGGCCAGCGCGCCGCTCGAGGCCGTCGAGATCACGGTCGACGGGGACTCGATCA
>CAWCGM010000018.1:0-20200 GCA_963795095.1 uncultured Actinomycetota bacterium
CGGGTGGGTCATCTCACATGTGCTAGCCGACCCTCGTCTCGTTTTGTTCTCCCGTTCACAAACTCCTACAGTGACGGAGTCAGGCGATCCCCGTCCCTGGCTGGAGAGAAGCAAGCTGTGACCGCACGGACCCCCGACTCTGCCCGGGACATTCCCGAGGCAACTGTCGCTCGGCTTCCCGTGTACCTGCGTGCCCTCATCGGCCTCGCCGAGGACGGCACGACCACCTGCTCCAGCGAGGAGCTCGCGGCGTCCGCCGGCGTCAACAGCGCCAAGCTCCGCAAGGACCTCTCCTACCTCGGCAGCTACGGCACCCGCGGCGTCGGCTACGACGTGGAGTACCTCCGCTACCAGATCGCCCGCGAGATCGGCGTGACGCACGACTGGCCCGTGGTCATCGTCGGCATCGGAAACCTCGGCCACGCCCTCGCCAACTACTCCGGCTTCCGCAGCCGCGGCTTCCGGGTCGTCGCGCTGCTCGACGCCGACCCCGACCGGCACGACGAGGTCGTCGCCGGCCTCGACGTCCGGTCCTTCGAGGACCTCGAGTCGATCGTCACCGAGCACGACGTCTCCATCGGCGTGATCGCGACGCCCGCCGTCGCAGCGCAGGCGGTCGCGGACCGGATGGTCGCCGCCGGCGTCACCAGCATCCTCAACTTCGCGCCGAGCGTCCTCGCGGTGCCCGAGGGCGTCGACGTACGCAAGGTCGACCTGTCGATCGAGCTGCAGATCCTCGCGTACCACGAGCAGCGCAAGTCGGTGGGCACCGGAGCGGAGGGGGTCTCGTGAGCGTCCTGGTCGTGGGCGATCTCCCACAAGTCCGCCCCGGTCGAGCTGCTCGAGCGGCTCGCCCTCGACCCCGACGGCGCGGTCAAGCTGATCGAGGACGTCATCGCCGGCGAGCACGTCACCGAGGCCACCGCGATCGTCACCTGCAACCGCCTCGAGGTCTACGCCGAGGTCGACCGCTTCCACGGCAGCGTCGAGGACCTCTCCGGCCTCCTCGTCGCGCGGGCCGAGCAGTCCACCGAGGCGCTGCTGCCGCACCTCTACGTCCACTACGACGAGGGCGCGGTCTCCCACCTCTTCCAGGTCGCGGCCGGGCTCGACTCGATGGTCGTCGGCGAGGGCCAGATCCTCGGCCAGACCCGGGACGCGCTGCGCGTCGGCCAGGAGCACGGCACCGTCGGACCGGCCCTCAACACCCTCTTCCAGCAGGCGCTGCGCGTCGGCAAGCGGGCCCACGCCGAGACCGACATCGACCGGGCGGCCCCGTCGCTCGTCACCGCGGCGCTCGAGCGCAGCAGCGTCCCCGTCGCGGGTGCTCGCGCGCTCGTGATCGGCGCCGGTGCGATGGCGTCGCTCGCCGCCGCCCACCTCTCGCGCGGCGGCGCGTCCGCCATCACCGTGCTCAACCGCACCGCTGCCAGCGCCGAGCGGCTCGCCGAGGAGTACGGCGCCACCTCGGCGCCGCTGTCGGCGCTCGCCGACGAGCTGCCGCTGGCCGACATCGTCGTCTCGTGCACCGGCGCCCCCGAGCCGCTGGTGCGCCTCGGCGACGTGGTCACCGCCCGCGGCGGCAGCGACCGGCCGCTGACGGTCATCGACCTCGCGCTGCCCCACGACGTGGACCCGTCCGTGGCCGACCTGCCCGGTGTCGACCTGATCAGCCTGGCCGGCCTCGCCGACGAGCTCCGCGGCCTCGAGGCCGCGGCGGGCGTGGACGACGTACGCGCCATCGTCGCGCAGGAGATCGCCGCCTTCCTGGCCGTACGCCGCCAGGCGAGCGTCACCCCCACCGTCGTGGCCCTCCGGTCGATGGCGACCTCCGTCGTCGACGCGGAGATGGCGCGGCTCGGCACCCGGCTGCCGGACCTCGACGAGGCCACCCGCGCCGAGGTGCTCCAGACGGTCCGACGGGTCGCCGACAAGCTGCTCCACGAGCCGACCGTCCGGGTCAAGGAGCTCGCCGACGCCGAGCCCGCCGTGTCCTACACCGCCGCGCTGGCCGAGCTGTTCCGCCTCGACCCCGAGGCCGTGGACGCCATCTCGCGAGCGGAGGGCAAGCAACCATGACAGCCCCGCTCCGCCTCGGCACCCGCGCCTCCGCCCTGGCCACCACCCAGTCCGGCCTCGTCGCCGACCTGATCCGCGAGCACCTCGGCCGCGAGGTCGAGCTCGTCGAGGTCTCGACCGAGGGCGACCGCAGCGCGGCGCCGCTGGCCACGCTCGGTGGCACCGGCGTCTTCGTCAGCGCGCTGCGCGACGCCCTGCTCGCCGGCTCGGTCGACGTCGCCGTCCACTCGCTCAAGGACCTCCCCACGACGCCCGCCGACGGGATCGCGCTCGCCGCGGTGCCGCAGCGCGAGGACCCCCGCGACGCGGTCGTCGCGCGCGACGGCCTCACCCTCGGCGAGCTGCCCGTCGGCAGCCGCCTCGGCACCGGCTCCCCGCGCCGGGTGAGCCAGCTCGAGGCGCTCGGCCTCGGTCTCGAGATCGAGGGCATCCGCGGCAACGTCGACACCCGGATCCGCAAGGTCCGCGACGGGTCCTACGACGCCGTCGTCCTGGCCCGCGCCGGACTGGCCCGCCTCGGCCGCCTCGACGAGATCACCGAGGTGCTCGACCCCCTCCAGATGCTCCCCGCCCCCGGGCAGGGCGCGCTCGCCGTCGAGTGCCGCTCCGGCGACACCGACCTGGTGGCCGCGCTCGGCCGGCTGGACGACGCCCCCACCCGTGCCGCGGTCACCGCGGAGCGGGCCGTGCTCAACACCCTCGAGGCCGGTTGCTCCGCCCCGCTGGGTGCCCTGGCCGAGGTCGTCGAGGGCGAGGACGGGGAGGAGCTGTGGCTGCGCGCCGTGGCCCTCTCCGAGGACGGTGGCCTGTCCGTACGGATGAGCGCCACCGGCCCGGTCACCGAGGCCGAACAGCTCGGCAGACGACTCGCGAGCGACATGCTCGACGACGGAGCAGCAGACCTGATGCACGCACCACCAGTGAGGAACACACACGCATGACGCGAGTACAGACCCCGCAGGCCACCGGCACCGAACAGGGCAAGGCGGCCACCCCCGGCTGGGTGTCGTTCGTCGGCAGCGGACCCGGCGACCCGGGCCTGCTGACGGTGCGTGCCGTGGAGCTCATCCAGAGCGCCGAGGTGGTCGTCACCGAGGCGCCCGAGCACGCCGACCTGGTCCGCTCGGTCCTCGGCCTGCCCCACGGCGCCGAGGGCGGCCCGGAGATCGTCGACGGCGGCTTCGGCGAGGACGGCCAGCCGCTCACCCACGCGGCCCGCGCCAAGGTCGTCGTACGCCACGGCAAGAAGCAGCGCGTCGTGCGCCTGATGACCGGCGACCCGTTCCTCTACGCCTCCGGCCCCGAGGAGGCGCAGGCCTGCGTCAAGGCCGGCGTCGGCTTCGAGGTCGTCCCCGGCGTCTCCTCCGTGAGCGCGGTCCCGGCCTACGCCGGCATCCCGCTGACCACCAAGCGCCACCGGGAGATGGCCGTCGTCACCTGCGGCGAGAAGGTCGACTGGAGCTCGTACGCCGACGACCGCACGCTCGTCCTGCTCTCCGGGGTCGGCAGCATCGGCGAGACCGCCGCCGCGCTGATCGAGGCCGGACGCTCGCCCGAGACGCCCGTCGCGGTGACCCGCGTCGGCACGACGACCGAGCAGCAGACGCTCGTCTCCACCCTCTCCGCGGTCGCCGCCGACGTCCGCTCGGCGCGGATCGCGCCGCCGGCGATCATCGTCATCGGCGACGTCGTCGACCTGCGCCAGACGCTGTCGTGGTTCGAGACCAAGCCGCTCTTCGGCTGGCGCGCGCTGGTGCCCCGCACCAAGGAGCAGGCCGGCTCGCTGTCGCGTCGCCTGCGGGAGTACGGCGCCGTGCCCGAGGAGGTGCCGACCATCTCGGTCGAGCCGCCGCGCAACCCGCTCCAGATGGACAAGGCCGTCCGCGGTCTCGTCGAGGGCCGCTACGAGTGGATCGCCTTCACCTCGGTCAACGCGGTCAAGGCCGTGCGCGAGAAGTTCGAGGACTACGGCCTCGACGCCCGTGCGTTCTCCGGCCTCAAGATCGCTGCCGTCGGTGACAAGACCGCCCAGGCGATCGCCGACTGGGGCCTGCGCGCCGACCTGGTGCCGTCCGGCGAGCAGTCCGCCGCCGGCCTGCTCGAGGACTGGCCGCCCTACGACGACGTGCTCGACCCGATCAACCGGGTCTTCCTGCCGCGCGCCGACATCGCGACCGAGAACCTCGTCGCCGGCCTGATCGACCTCGGCTGGGAGTGCGACGACGTGACGGCCTACCGCACCGTGCGCGCGACCCCGCCGCCGGCGCCGGTCCGCGACGCGATCAAGACCGGCAAGTTCGACGCCGTCGTCTTCACGTCGTCCTCGACCGTGCGCAACCTCGTCGGCATCGCCGGCAAGCCGCACCCGTCGACGATCATCGCCGTCATCGGCCCGGCCACGGCCAAGACCGCGGAGGAGCACGGCCTGCGGGTCGACGTCCTCGCGCCGTCGCCCGACGTCGAGGTCCTCGTCGACGCGCTCGCCGACTTCGGTGCCTCGCGCCGCCTCGCGATGCTGGAGGCGGGCGAGCCCGTCACCCGGCCGAGCGAGCGCACCGCCTCGGGCCGTCGGAAGGCACGCGCGAAGTGACCGAGGAGCACCGCGAGATCCAGACCCCGCTCGTCCGGCCCCGCCGGCTGCGGCGCACTCCTGCGCTGCGCCGGATGGTGGCCGAGACGTCGGTGCAGCCGAGCTCGCTGGTGCTCCCCGTGTTCGTCCGCGAGAACGCGACCGAGCCCCGCCCGATCGCGTCGATGCCGGGCGTCGTCCAGCACTCGCGCGACTCGCTCCGGGCCGCGGTCGCCGAGGCGGCCGAGCTCGGCCTCGGCGGCGTGATGCTCTTCGGCATCCCGGAGACCAAGGACGCCACCGGCTCCGGCGGCATCGACCCCGCCGGCGTGCTCAACCTCGCGATCACCGACGTGGTCGCCGAGGTCGGCGACCAGCTCACGGTGATGTCGGACCTGTGCCTCGACGAGTTCACCGACCACGGCCACTGCGGACTGCTCACGCCCGACGGTGACGTCGACAACGACCTCACGCTGGCGGCGTACGCCGACATGGCGCTCGCGCAGGCCGCGGCCGGCGTCGACATGGTCGGCCCCAGCGGGATGATGGACGGCCAGGTCGGCGTGGTGCGCGACGCGCTCGACGCGGCCGGCCACCACCACGTCTCGATCCTCGCCTACTCCGCGAAGTACGCCTCGGCGTTCTTCGGGCCGTTCCGCGAGGCCGTCGACTCCTCGCTCGTCGGCGACCGCAAGACCTACCAGCAGGACCCCGCCAACGCCGTCGAGGGCGTGCGCGAGGTGCTGCTCGACGTCGAGCAGGGCGCCGACATCGTGATGGTGAAGCCCGCCCTGGCCTACCTCGACGTGATCCGCCGCGTGCGCGACGCCGTCGACATCCCGGTCGCCGCCTACAACATCTCCGGCGAGTACTCCATGGTCGAGGCCGCCGCCGCGAACGGCTGGATCGACCGCGAGGCCGCCATCCTGGAGACCCTCACCTCGATCCGCCGCGCCGGCGCCGACGTGATCCTCACCTACTGGGCCGCCGAGGCCGCGAGGCTCGTCCGCCGCTGAGCCGGCTCACTCTGCCGCCCGAGCGGAGGTCGCGCAGCCACACGTCCGAGACCCTCGGCCGGGACGTGTCCTCCGGCCTGCTGACTCGCCGCTCGAGGTCCCGCGTGCTGCCGACGTGAGCGTCGGCGCCCGGGGGCGGTGACGGAGCCACAGTACGGGCGCCGCGGAATGTCGGCTGGACCACCGCTCGAGCGGCGGCGAGGGTCTCGTGAGGGGCAGAGCGAGCTTCCTCGACCACGGGGTCGCGGGCGGCGCGCTGGGGTTGGGAGCTGGTTGGCGCAGTCCAGCAGCTCGTTGGGCCCGGTGAGGGGGAGGTCGATGACGCCCTGCAGCGTGCACTGGGCGATCGCCTCGGCGAGGGTGAGCGTCGCCGAGATCGTGGCCGTCGGGAGCGGGGGCAGCGTCGTCGGGATCGATCGTCGTCGGCGACAGGTGCGTCGGGACGACGTCGTCGGCGTCTTGGTCGGCGTCTGCGTCGGGGTCTGCGTCGGCGTCTGGGTCGGGGTCTGCGTCGGCGTCTGGGTCGGCGTCTGGGTCGGGCGTCTGCGTGGGCGACTTGGTCGGCTTCACGGTCGGCGTCGAGGTGCCCTTGCCGCCGCCGGTCGCGCCACCCTTGCCGCCGCCCTTGCCGCCGCCGGTGCCCTTCGTCTCGGGGGTGATCACGCCCGAGGTGAGGACCGAGGTCGGGACCGCGCTGAAGTCGCCGTCCATGTAGGACTGCATGATCGACAGCACCAGGTCGACGTAGTCGTTGGAGTGGTTGTAGCGGTAGACCGAGGCGCGCTGGCCCTTCTCCTCGGACAGGTCGTCGTCGCCCGAGCAGAGGTAGACGGCGGTCGCGAGGGCCGCGTCGTCGATGTCCTGCGGGTTGCGGGTGCCGTCGCTGTCGCCGTCCACGCCGACGACCGACCAGGTCGAGGGGATGAACTGCATCGGGCCGACCGCGCGGTCCCACCTGGTGTCGTCGTCGTACTGCCCGGCGTCGGTGTCGGCGATGCTCTGGGTGTTGTTCTTGCCGTTGAGGGCGATGCCGTAGATGCCGGGGCGGGCCACGCCCTGGTCGTCGAGGGTGTTGCCGCCGTAGCGGCCGTGGTCGGACTCCACGCGACCGATCGCCGCGATCAGCTCCCACGGGAGCGCGCAGCCGCGGTCGGCCTTGTTGATGACCGCCTCGGCACGCTGGTAGGCCGAGAGCGCGGCCTGCGGGATGCTGCTGGCCGAGCCGGGGGTGAGCGCGGCGGCACGGGTGACGGCGTCACCGACGCTGGCCGGCGCCTCGATCGCGGAGGCGGGGAGCACGGTGCCGTCCGGGAGCGTGCCGGGGCCGTCCTCGTCGGCGCTCGCGGCGCTGAGGTTCGCGCCGGCGAGGCTGGCGGTCCAGGCGGCGCTGAGCACGGCCAGGGGGACGAGTGTCGTCGCCCTGCGGAGTCGGCTTGAAGTCGACATGCTCTCTCGCTCCCCTTGATGTCCTGCACGCCATGATGCCCCCTCCGGGCGTCACGTACACCCCCCAACGAGTGAACTGGGCCACAAGTTACGCACCAGTACCTGTGGGCCACTGCACACGGGGAGCGGTCGCCCGGACGCCGAATGGGCAGGGTTGCCCGGCTACGCGACAATGCAGGAGTGACCCCCGCGACGACGCCTGCCACGACAGCGGCCAGCGAGGCGCTCTTCGACCGCGCTCGCGCCGTGACCCCGGGAGGGGTGAACTCGCCGGTCCGCGCCTTCACCGCGGTCGGCGGCACCCCCCGCTTCATCACCTCCGCGTCCGGCGCCTGGCTCACCGACGCCGACGGCAACGACTACGTCGACCTGATCTGCTCGTGGGGCCCGATGCTGCTCGGCCACGCGCACCCCGACGTGCAGGCGGCCGTCGCCGGAGCAGTGGCCCGCGGTACGTCGTACGGCACCCCCACCGAGCCCGAGGTCGAGCTCGCCGAGGAGATCGTCGCGCGCACGCCGGTCGAGCGGGTCCGGTTCGTCTCGTCGGGCACCGAGGCGACGATGTCGGCGATCCGGCTGGCCCGCGGGGCCACCGGCCGCGACCTCGTCGTGAAGTTCGCCGGCTGCTACCACGGCCACGTCGACACGCTGCTGGCCGAGGCCGGCTCCGGCGTCGCGACCCTCGCGGTCCCCGGCACGAGCGGCGTACCCGCGTCGTCGGCGGCCGAGACGCTGGTGCTGCCCTACAACGACCGCGACGCCGTGCTCGCCGCCTTCGCGGCCCACGGGTCGCGCATCGCCTGCCTGATCACCGAGGCCTCGCCCGGCAACATGGGCGTCGTCCCGCCGGCGCCGGGCTTCAACGCGTTCCTCGCCGAGACCTGCCGCGCCCACGGTGCGCTGTTCATCAGCGACGAGGTGATGACGGGCTTCCGCGCCACCGAGCAGGGCGGCTGGGGCCTGGATGGCGCCATCGAGGGCTGGGTACCCGACCTGATGACCTTCGGAAAAGTGATGGGCGGCGGGTTCCCCGCTGCAGCCTTCGGCGGCCGTGCCGACCTGATGTCCCACCTCGCGCCCGAGGGGTCCGTCTACCAGGCCGGCACCCTGTCGGGGAACCCGGTGGCCACCACCGCCGGGCTCGCGACGCTCCGGCTCGCGACCCCGGAGGTCTACGCCCAGCTCGACGCGACGGCGCTGACGATCCGCAACGCGGTCACGGAGCACCTCGAGGCCGCCTCGGTGCCGCACACCGTGCAGTCGGCGGGCACCATGTTCTCGGTCTTCTTCCGCGACGAGCCGGTGCGCGACTTCGCCGAGGCCGGTCAGCAGGACACCGCCGCCTACGCCGCCTTCTTCCACTCGATGCTCGACCAGGGCGTCTACCTGCCCCCGTCGGCGTACGAGGCGTGGTTCGTCTCGGCGGCCCACGACGAGCGGGCGATCTCGACGATCATCGACGCGCTCCCGGCCGCCGCGGTCGCCGCGGCCACGGCCTCGACCCTCGAGGGAGGCCGCTGAGATGGGCGTGCAGACCACGGTCCACCTGCTGCGCCACGGTGAGGTGCACAACCCCGCCGGCGTGCTCTACGGACGCCGCGACGGGTTCCACCTCTCCGACCTCGGCCAGGCAGATGGCCCAGCGGATCGCGGAGTCCATCGGCGACCGCGACATCACCCACATGCGTACGTCACCGCTCGAGCGCGCGCAGGAGACCGGGGCTCCGCTCGCGGCCGTGCGCGGCCTCACGCCGGTCATCGACCCGCGGGTGATCGAGTCGACCAACAAGTTCGAGGGGATGAGCTTCGCCGACGGCGGGATGACCTTCGTCAAGCGACCCCACCTGCTGCGCCACATGTACAACCCGTTCACGCCGTCGTGGGGCGAGCCCTACGACGAGATCGCCGGCCGGATGGTCGCGGCGATCCACGACGCGCGCGACGCGGCGGTCGGCCACGAGGCCGTGGTCGTGTCGCACCAGCTGCCGATCTGGACGACGCGGCTCTTCCTCGAGAAGCGCAGCTACATCCACCACCCGAAGAACCGCCAGTGCACGCTGTGCTCGCTGACCAGCATCGTCTTCGACGACGACCGGATGGTGCAGGTGCGCTACTCCGAGCCGGCCGGCGACCTGATCCCGGTCGGCGACCGGTCCGCCCCGTTCTCGGCCGGTGGCGCTCCGCAGGAGGACCGGCCCTGAAGCTCCTCCGCACGCTCGTCGCGGCCCTGGTCGGGCTCGCCTGCCTGCTCGCGCTGGTGGGTTGCTCGAGCCTGTCCGGCACCGGCGACAAGGGCTACATCACCGGCGAGGGCGTGCCCACCGAGGTGAAGGCCGTCGACCGCGGCGACCCGGTCGAGATGACCGGCACCGACCTGGAGGGCAACGAGGTCGACCTCGCCGACCTGCGCGGCAAGCCGGTGGTCGTCAACGTGTGGTGGTCGGAGTGCCCGCCGTGCCGCGTCGAGCAGCCCGACCTCAACGAGGCGGCGGCCGAGCTGGGCGACAGCGTCACCTTCCTCGGTCTCAACATCCGCGACTCGGGGGTGGAGAAGGCGCAGGCCTTCGTCCGCAACAACGACGTGCCCTACACCTCGGTCTACGCCCCCGACGGACGGGCGCTGCTGTCCTTCGCCGGCACGCTCAACCCGCGGTCGATCCCCAGCACGGTCGTGCTGGACAAGCAGGGCCGCGTCGCCGCGTCCGTGCAGGGCCGGATCCCCATCGACGCAGACGCTGCTCTCCCTGGTCGAGGTGGTGAGCCAGTGAGTGACTGGTTCCAGGACACCGCCCTGTCCGGGTCGCTGGTCCTCGCCCTGCCCGTCGCGCTGCTCGCCGGGCTGATCTCGTTCTTCAGCCCGTGCGTGATCCCGCTGCTGCCGGGCTACCTGTCCTACGCCACCGGCATCTCCGGCGGTGACCTGGAGGACGCCAAGCGCAGCCGCCTCGTGACCGGCGCGGTGCTCTTCGTCCTCGGCTTCGCGGTGGTGTTCGTGCTGCTGGGCAGCCTGACCGGCGCGGCCGGCGCGTGGCTGTTCGTGCACACCCGCCAGCTCAACGTGGTGCTGGGGATCATCACGATCCTGCTCGGCATCGCCTTCCTCGGCGCCTTCGGCTTCCTCCAGCGCGACTGGCGCATCCACCAGGTCCCGGCCGTCGGGCTGGCCGCGGCGCCGCTCATCGGCTTCCTCTTCGGGGTCGGCTGGACACCGTGCGTCGGCCCGACGCTGGCCGCGATCAACGTGCTCTCGGTCAACGAGGCGACCGCCACCCGCGGTGCCGTGCTCTCGGGCGTCTTCGCCCTCGGGCTGGGGCTGCCGTTCATCGCCGCCGCGCTGGCCTACCGCCGGATGATGCGGGCCTTCGCCGTCGTACGCCGTCACCAGCAGCTCATCGTGCGCCTCGGCGGCGCGATGATGATCGTCGTCGGGCTCCTGCTCGTCACCGGCTGGTGGGAGCGCATCGTGCAGTACCTGCAGCTGCAGGCGGTCGGCTGGGTGCCGGTGTGACGCAGCTCGACCGACGGCCCTCCGACGACCGCCAGGCCACCCCGCTCCCCGCCGACCTCGACGCCCGCGGCCTGGCCCGCTGGAGCTGGCGCCAGCTCACCTCGATGCGTACGGCGCTCGTGCTCCTGCTGCTGCTCGCGCTCGCGGCGATCCCGGGCTCGGTGATCCCGCAGGAGGACATCGACTCCCTCGCGGTGTCGCAGTGGCGCGACAACCATCCCCGGCTCGCGCCGATCTGGGACCGGCTCGACCTCTTCGCCGTCTACGGCTCGGTGTGGTTCTCCGCGATCTACATCCTGCTGATGATCTCGCTGGTCGGCTGCATCATCCCGCGCCTCTTCGTCTACGCCCGCGCGCTGCGGGCCCGGCCGCCGCGGGCACCCCGCCACCTCTCGCGCCTGCCGGAGAGCACGTCGTACACCTGCGACGAGGACCCGGACGTCGTCCTCGACCGCGCCGCGTCCGTGGTCCGGCGACGCCGGTTCCGCGTCGACCGCCTGGAGGGCGGTGACTCGGTCGCCGCCGAGCGCGGCCACCTGCGCGAGGCCGGCAACCTGCTCTTCCACCTCGCCGTCATCGTGGTGCTGGTCGGCGTCGCGATCGGCAGCCTGTTCGGCTACAAGGGCGGCGTGATCATGTTCGTCGGGCAAGGACCAGGGCTTCTCCAACCTCCTGACGCAGTACGACGACTTCGCCCCCGGCAGCCTCTTCGACCCGGGCGTCATGGAGCCCTTCTCCTTCAGCATCACCGACTTCGACGTCGACTGGATGACCGAGGGCCGCCGCGCCGGACAGGCGCGCAAGTTCGTCTCGCACCTCGACTACCAGACCCAGCCGGACGGCGAGACGCAGCAGTACGACCTCAAGGTCAACCACCCGCTGTCGATCGGCGGCACCGACGTCTTCCTCATCGGGCACGGCTACGCGCCGGTCATCACGATCCGCGACGGCGACGGCAACGTCGCGCAGAGCGGGCCGACCGCCTTCCTGCCGATCAACCCGCAGACCTTCGAGTCCTTCGGCGTGGTCAAGGCGCCCGACGCCCAGCCGACCCAGCTCGGTCTCGAGGGCACCTTCTACCCGACCTTCCAGCTCGGCCGCGACACCGACGGCAACCTGACGATGCCCTCGTCGGCCTTCGGCAACGCCATCGACCCGCTCGTGTCGCTGTTCGTCTACTCCGGCGACGTCGGTCTCGACGACGGCAGCGGCGCGTCGGTCTACGTCCTCGACAAGTCGAAGGCCACGCAGCTGCGCAAGGCCGACGGCCAGCCGTTCCGGATGGACCTGCGACCCGGCGAGACGGTGACCCTCCCCGACGGGCTCGGCAGCGTGACCTTCGAGGGCCTCGAGCGCTGGAACAAGATCCAGATCAGCCGCACCCCCGGCAAGTTCATCGCCCTCGGCGGCGTCGTGGCCGCCCTGCTCGGCCTGCTCGGCTCGCTGTTCGTGCGACCCCGCCGGCTGTGGGTGCGTGCGCGCCGTCAGGACGACGGGAGCACACTGGTGGAGGTGGCCCGGCTCGACCGCTCCTCGGGCGGCGACCCGGAGACCGGGCGCGCCGAGCTGGATGGGATCGTGGCTGCACTGAGAGAGACTGCACCTGACAAGGAGGGGTCGTGACCGACGCCCAGTGGGAGACCCTGAGCAACCAGGGCGTGGCAGCGGCCGGGGTGGTCTACTTCCTCGCGCTGCTGGCGTACGCCGTCCAGTGGGCCGCGCTGCGCGACGTCCCCGTCCGGCAGGCGGTCTCCGTCGGCAGTGGCGGTGGCGGTGGCGACACGATCGTGGCCGACGCCCCCGACGAGCAGCTGGCCCAGCGCACCGAGATGGCGGGTCGCCTCGGCGTCCTGCTGACCGGCATCGGCGCGCTCGCCCACTTCGTCGCGCTGCTCGGCCGCGGCCTGGCCGCGGACCCCAACCGGGTGCCGTGGGGCAACATGTACGAGTTCACGCTCACCGGCACGTTCGTCGTCGTCGCGCTCTTCCTCGCGACCACGCGGCGCTGGCGGCTCGACTGGCTCGGCCCGATCGTCGTCGGCTTCGTGCTCTGCATCCTGCTCGCCGACGTGCTCTGGCTCTACGAGCCGGTCGCCCCGCTGACCGAGGCGCTCGAGTCCTACTGGCTGGTGATCCACGTCGTGGCGGCCTGCATCGCCACCGGCGCGTTCACCCTCGGCGGGATCACCTCGCTGCTCTACCTGCTCAAGGACCGCTCCACGAAGGAGTCGGGCTACCTCGCCCGGCTGCCCGAGCTCGCGGTCGCTCGACCGGATCGCCTACCGGATGCACGCCTTCGGCTTCCCGGTGTGGACCTTCGGCGTGCTCATCACCGGCCCGATCTGGGCGCACCAGGCGTGGTCGTCGTACTGGAACTGGGACCCCAAGGAGGTGTGGGCCTTCATCACCTGGGTGGTGTACGCCGCCTACCTCCACGCCCGCGCGACCGCGGGCTGGCGCGGTCGCAACGCCGCGATCCTCGCGCTCGTGGGCGTGGCGACGCTGTGGTTCAACTTCATCGGCATCAACTTCTTCAGCACGACGAGCCAGCACTCGTACGCCGAAGGGGCCGCGTGGAGCGGACCGTCGAGCAGGCCCGCGGAGACGACCTCAGTCGTCGTCGGGCTTGGGGGCCGGCTTCGGCTTCCGGTCGAGCCCGCGCAGGAAGTCGGGGTCGTCGTCGGGGCCGAGGGTCCGCGGGCGTGAGCCGCCGCTGCCGCCTCCGTCGAGGCGACGCAGCATCAGCTTGACCAGCGCCCAGACGACGAGCGCGATCAGTGCGACCACCAGCACCACCTTCAGCATTCCTCCAATGTAGTCGCGCCGTCCTAGGCTGGTGTCCGTGAAGGAGTTCGTGGTCTACACCGTCCTGCGGATCGTGCTGTTCCTCGCGTCGTTCGGCATCGTCGTTGGGATCATGGCGCTGGCCTTCGACGGGTCCTACAACCTGTTCTGGGCCGTCGTGCTGGCGTTCCTCATCTCCGGCGTCGGGTCGTTCTTCATCCTCGACCGGCAGCGCGAGGCGTTCGCGCGGCGCGTGGAGACGCGCGCAGCCAAGGCGGCCGCCGCCTTCGAGGAGCGCAAGGCGCGCGAGGACACGGACTGAGTCATGCCGTCGGTCTCGCGGCACCAGGCGCTCGCGTGGCGCCTGCGACGCCAGCACCTCGTCGACGGAGCGGACTCGGCCGTCGAGGTCGTCCGCACGCTGGGTGCGGTGTCGGTCTTCGCCAGCGACCCCGACCTCGCCGTCCGCCGCCGGCTGGCTGATCCCGGCGAGCCGGGCGAGCTGCAGCGGGCGTTCTCCGACGGTCGGCTGATGCGGACCTTCTCGTTCCGCGGGTCAGTCCAGGTGATGGCCCCCGAGACCGCGGCGCCTACCTCGCCCTCCGGTCCGCCGGTCGGCAGTGGGCACTGAAGAGCTGGGTCGAGCACTACCGGCTCGAGCCCGACGACTGGCCCGAGCTCCGCGCCCTCGTCCGTGAGGTCGTGGCCGACGGGCCGGTGCCGCCGCAGGCGATCGCCGACGCGGTCGCCGGCACCCGCTTCGACCACCTGGCGACGGAGTTCGCCGAGCCCAACATCACCCTCATCAAGCCGCTCTGCTGGCAGGGCGACGTCGCGCTCGGCCCCGACCTCTCGGGACCGTTGGTGCTGCAGAGCCCGGCGGCCTCCCCGGCGTGGGGTGGCATCCCGCCGCTCGACGAGGCCGGGCCGCAGGCGCTGCTGGAGTACGTCGACGCCTACGGGCCGTGCACGCCCGAGCACGTCGACTACTGGCTCGGCGGCGGCCTCAGCGCCGGGCGGTCGCGGCTCACCGGGTGGTGGGCCGAGGTGCAGGACCGGCTGGCCGAGGTCGACGTCGACGGCGAGGCGAGGTGGGTCCTCGCCGAGCGCCTGCCCGAGCTGGTCGACGTACGACCCGCGACGTCGGTGGTGCTGCTGCCCGGCAAGGACGACTGGGTGATGGGCCCGGGCACCAAGGACGAGTGGGTGGTGCCGGCGCAGCACCGGACGTCGATGACGCGGGGCGCCAACCCCGTGGTGGTCGACGGGGTGGTCAGCGGCACCTGGAAGCTCGTGCAGGGCGCCGTCGAGGTGGACGCTCCCGACGCACCGGCCGACGAGACCGCCGCCGAGGTCGAGCGGCTGGAGGGCCTGCTCAGAACCCCGTGAGGCTGTAGGCCGGCTCGCTGAGGTCGGCCATCGCGGCGAAGCGGCGTACGCCCTCGTCGTCGCCGGCGATCCGTCCGGCGCGGCGCAGGTGCTGGACGGGGACGGCCGAGAGGTAGAGCGAGCCGAGCGTCTCCGCGGTCACCTGCACGTCGGACGGGCGATCGGCCTCGGCGGCGGTGACCGTCGCGACGCCGTCGGTCGTGGTCACCTCGAAGCGGCCCGAGGCGTGGCCCTGGGGGTCGTCGACCTCGAGGACCACGGTGCCGTCGTGGCCCACGGCCGGGCAGCGAGGCAGCGCGGGACGTCGAGGCAGGCGGAGCCAGAGGAACTCCTCGACCTCGGTGGTCTTCACGCGGTTGAGGTCGGTGAGCGCCCACGCCAGCGGGTCCTCGGGGTGGGCGAGGTTGAAGGTCACCTTCTTGATGCGGTCCATGTGGGCGAGGAACGACCAGAGGCCGAGCTGGGCGTCGGGGTGAGCGCGACCATCTCCGCGACCTTGGTCGAGTTCTCCTCCCCGTGCTTGAAGATGACGAACCCGTCGACGTGCCGCGCCTCGTCGAGGTGGACGGCCGCACGGAGCTTCTTGTCGGGGCCGCCCTCGTTGAAGTCGTACGCACCGGTGTGGATGTCCTCGTAGGGCGCCGGCCACTCGACGGACCCGCGCTGGCGGGCGTGGAAGCGTGTCGAAGACCGCCTTCACGTGCGGCCAGGCGTCAGCGGGCTCGATCAGCTCGACGCGACCGGGGTCGGTGAAGGACCGCATCGCGAAGCCCGGCGTCGTGTCGACCTCGACGCCCGTGCGGAAGGTGGCCGGACCGAACCCCCAGCGGCCGTAGATCGTCGCCTCCGACGCGGTGAGCGCGGCCATCGGGACGCCCTGGGCGACGGCGTCGGCGAGGTCGTCCTCGATGAGGCGACGGAGCAGGCCCTGCCGACGGTGGCTGGCGCTGGTGGTGACGTCGGTGATCATCCGCAGGGGCAGCAGCTCGCGGCCGGCATTGAGCGTCTTGTCGAGGCTGGCGTACGTCGCCACCGGCATCGGTCCTGCGCCGAACTCGCCCTCGGGCGAGCCACGCACCGCTGACGCTGACGTCGTCGGTGCGGTAGTGCCGGACCCAGCGCTCGACCATCTCGTCGTCGGGACGCCGTCGCGGAAGCCGCGCAGGACCGCCTCGACCCAGCCCTTCCGACGCACGACCGCGTCGTCGGAGTCGTCGCGTGAAGTCGAGGTGTGCGAAGTCGTAGTCCACCCGGGGAACGGTAGTGATGCGGGCCCGGGCGGGGCCACGGGTTATCGGCCGGTCAGCGCACCCGCGGCCACCGTGTCCGGTCGGCCCGGGGCCAGGCCCATCGCTGGAGCGCGAACAGGCCCGGCGCGAACAGCGTCAGGAGGACGATCCCGAAGACGTGCGTGCCGATGCTGTCGCCGGCGACGAACAGCCCGAGGCCCATCAGCAGGAACGGTGAGGTGATGACGGTGACGACCCAGAAGAGCGCCTTGCGGGCGCCGTTGAGGGGAGCCGGTGCGGACGAGGGCGGGTTGTGGAGCCCGACGAGCACGAGGTCGAGGTCGCCGAGGGTGCGCGCGGTGAACGCCCGGGTCGTGCGCTCTGCGTGCTCCTCGGGCCTCAGGCGACCCTGCGCGTAGGCATCGGTCGAGGACGTCGGCCGTCAGTCGCGGTCGATGCCGACGCCAGGTGCTGGCTCGCAGCACCGCCTCCGGTGGTTCGCGCTCGCGACGGCGACGCTCGGCCTCGCGAGTGTCGCTGGACGACGCGTCGAGCGGGGCCGCGCCCCCTCGGCTGCTGCTCGGGACATGGCACGAGGATCCCATGCGTCCGACGGCGTGGTGCGGTGATTCGTGAAGTGTCAGGCCACCAGCAGGGGCAGCGCCAGGAGCACCGACCAGGCCAGCTCGGAGGCTCCGGTGGCCGCGAGCACGGGGATCAGCGCCGGTCCGTCGGCACCGCCGAGCACCGCCCCTGGTCGGCGCGGCGGCGCGGCCGCAGGAAGACGAGTTCGAGCAGCGCCCACCACGTCGTGGCGGCCGCGACGGCGACCACCGCGGCGGCTGCGACGAGGATGAGGAACGCGTAGAGGTAGCGGGTTCGCTCATCGCCGAGGCGACGGCCAGCGTCGCTTGCCGCGACAGTGTCGTCGATGTCGCCGCAGGTTGGACCAGGATTCGCGCAGGCCAGCGCCGCCGATGCCCATGCCGCGTAGACACAGCCACTCCCACGGTTACGTATCGGCCAAGGTGGCGTGCCGATCGACGACAGCCGAGCGGACCATGACCTCGCCGAGCGCAGGGTTCGCCGTCCGGCTTGTCACCCGCGTGGACCAGGCCCGCGGACGACGCAGGACCAGGCCGACGACCACCACCACGCGGATCGTCAAGGACCAGTCCCGCGATCACAGCCCCGAAGGCGGCGAAGGGCTCCGCGCCTTGCGCGCCAGCGTCGCCGTACCGATTCCGACGAGCGCATCGGCCCGACCCGGTCGGCGTCGAGTGCCCGCGATTACCGTCGAGTACATCGTTCGCGTTCGTCTGACCCCCAGCCTGCACGGCTCGCGACGAGGGCAAGGCCTAGGCCGGCGCGGCGCCTGGACGACGCCGCCACCCCGGTCCGCCACGCGGGCGACAGCGGCGGGGACCGCAACAGCGCCGGCGATTCCATGAGCGATATCGTCACCGGTGGAACCTGGCATGGCGTCCGGTTCGAGCATGAGGCCGCCGCCGCCGCCTCGTCCTCAGGATCAGGCGCACCAGCCCGGCATCTACCAGGACGTCGAGCGGCACATGCTCCTCGAGGTCGCGCCGCCGGCTGGCGTCGGCGGAACATGCAGCCCTGCCGGCCGCGATGACGATGGCGCCACGATCGTGGCCGCCGAAGGCGCCCCGCTGGATGGCTGGGAGCCGTGGACCGCCAGCGCCCAGGACCTACGAGGTTGCCGGCCGAGCCCCGCCGACGCCCTGGTGGTCGCCGCGCCGCCACGGGTCCATCGGCTCGGCCTCGAGGGTCCAGCCCGAGGCGGAGAGGAAGAGCCTCGGCCCAGGTCGAGGACGACATGGCCAGGAGGACATGGCGATGGTCGGCCAGACCCCCACGGTCTCATGGATTCGCCAGCATGATCAAGAACAGGTCGGCACTCGGAAGACCATCGAAGAAGCCGCGCCCGCGCGCAGGCCGATTCCCGACGTGGTGGATGCCGCGCCAGGGCAGACCGCGCAGCACGATCCGCATGACCATGTCGTTGCCGAAGAGGATCGCGACCAGCGCCTCGGCACGTAGGTCTTCGGTCACCACCCACA
Source organism: uncultured Actinomycetota bacterium (assembly GCA_963795095.1). Taxonomy (GTDB): domain Bacteria; phylum Actinomycetota; class Actinomycetes; order Propionibacteriales; family Nocardioidaceae; genus Nocardioides. Next base: position 18,105 of record CAWCGM010000018.1, read on the forward strand.
CCCGGATCACGATCTGGGCGCGCTGGTTCGTCCACGTCGCCGGTGAACACGTGGCGCGGTGCAGGCCTGGCTCCAGATCGCGGTCTGCCTCGGGCTTCCCACACGCTCGCTCTTGGCGACGTCGTCGCTCGCGTCGGCGACCAGAGGGTCGCACGCTGTTCGGCCACGACAGCGCTTCGCTTCAGCAGGGCCGCCGCAGCGACATTCGCGCCGAGGGCGTCGCCCTTCCGCACAGATCGGCGCCGAGCTGGACGACGTTGACGCGTACATGTCGCCGCGACTCGAACGCTCGACACAGGCCGGCGTCGATGACGTGCGCCGTGCGCGTACCCGCCAGGTGCACGACCTCCATGGCCACGGCCAGGACGACGTACTGCGAAAGCTCTCAATGAAGCGCCCAGCGACGACAGCCGAGCCCTGATGACCACGCTCAGCGCCCACATCCGTTTCGGGCCGAAGTCGTCGACCAGTTGCCATCGGGACCACCACCACGAAGCTGGCCGGATCGCAGGCGATCGTCGGCCCGATGCCGATCTGGCCGACGACAGCCCCACGACAAGGTGAAGAACACCGCCGAGCCGGCCGAGAAGGTGCCCATCAGCGGAGCACGAAGATCAGCGAGCTGCAGGCGAGAGGCGTCCACCTGAGGACGAGGGAGTCCGCATTCGTCTTGAGGGCGGATCGGCATCGCAGTACGTTCTTCATCGGTGGTTCTTCAGCCCCGTCCTCCCGTTTCGGACGCGGGCGGTCTCGATCCCGCCTCGCGTCCGACCCCGTGTCCTCGTTGATCGAGCCCCTTCCCCTCGATGTCGTCGACCTGTTAGAAATCGTCTCCAGCAGGATGTCCTCCACGGTCAGGATCTAGATCGTCTCTCGAAGAAATGGACGCATGTCCACCACCGCCACCCAGCACCAGCCAGTGCTGGAGCGCGCCGACCACGCATTCAGCCACACAGCGGCGCGCGGAGGTCGAGGTGCTGGACTCGTGCTGGCATCGAGCGCGCGCGCGTCGTGACCACCCAGGACAGAGGCGGCGAGCTCACGCTCGGAGACGATCCCGACGCCAGGACCTACGCGCGGCGCCTGTTCGAGGCGACCCAGATCGCCGGCCCAGGTGCGCCCGTTGATCTAGCAAGAGTTCTATGCTCACGCTGCCGCGTTCGACCTGTCCCACGACGCGTACGCTGGCGTTCCTCGGTAATCTCCTCGACCTGGCCCACCGTCTGCCGCTGTCGGCGCTGGTCCACTACCACGGTGCCGGTCCACATGGGTTCAGAAGGCACGGATGCGCGCACGACCTCTCGCTGGACGCGGCCGCGCACGCGGACCGGCTGCTGGTGTGGCAGCCGCGTCGGCTCAACCCGCACCGCATCGGCGTGCTGGTCCACGAGGCGAGGTTGTACGCCGACCCCGACCGCGCGATCGCCGACCACGACGCCGCGCTGGAGACGAGGAAGGTCGAGGTGCGCTACGACCGGGGTGCACCGGGCACCGGTGAGGTGTTCATGGTCCTCGACGAGGCTGACACCGTGGCGTTCGACCACACGGTGTCGACGATGGCTGCCGCCACTGGCCTGCTGGGGCATCCGGGCAGTCTCGATGTCCGTCGCGCCCACGCGGTCGGGCTCCTCGCCGACCCGCAGGCGGCGCTCGACCTACTGGCAGCCGCAGACGACGATCAAGCCCGTCGTCGACCTCGACCCCGCCGCCCACCCGCCCGTCGACCGGCACGACCCACCCGCGCAGATGGCCGCAGCGGTCCGGTTCCGCGACCCCACCTGCGTCTACCCGCGCTGCGGACGTCCGTCCGAGGCCTGCGACCTCGACCACGTCGACGCCTACGTCCCGCTGGACGACGGCGGCCCGCCCCGGGCAGACCCAGCCCCGACGAACCTCGCCCCGCTGTGCCGGCGGCACCACCGGGCCAAGACCTTCGGCGACGTTCACCTACCGCCGCCTGGGCGACGGGCTCGTACGAGTGGACCCTGCCCAGTCTGGCAGCGCGGGTCACCACCGACCCGGCGCACCCCGCAGGCCACGACGCCGATCCGGCGTCCTCGACCGCGCGGCCCCGCCGACGAACCTGACCGCCCCCA
>CAWCGM010000019.1:0-18039 GCA_963795095.1 uncultured Actinomycetota bacterium
GGTCGACCCGGCCTCGTAGGTCGGGTCGGCGTCGGCGTTGCCGCCGGTGTCGATGACGACGTCCCACGCGGCGGCGTACTCCTCCGTCGGCAGGGTGACCTGCGCCGGCCCGTCGGCGTTGAAGTAGAGGAGGAAGTGGTCGTCGGTGATGGTCGCGCCCCGGGCGTCCTTGCCGGCGATGCCGTTGCCGTTGAGGTACATCCCGATGGCCTTGCCGCCCTCCCAGTCCCCGTCCTCCATCGGCTCGCCGTCGAGGTCGAGCCAGACGATGTCGTTGAGCCGCTCACCGTCACCGGTGCGCACGGTGTTGCCGGTGAAGAAGCGCTTGCGGTGGAAGGTCGGGTGCTCGGCACGCAGCTTGGCGACCGCGGACGTGAACTCGATGAGCGGCTTGTCGGCGTCGTCCCAGTGGACCCAGCTGATCTCGCTGTCCTGCGCGTACGTGTTGTTGTTGCCGTCCTGCGTGCGGCTGAGCTCGTCGCCGTGCAGCAGCATCGGCACACCCTGGCTGAGCAGCAGCGTGGCGATGAAGTTGCGCTGCTCGCGGGCCCGCGCCTCGAGGATCTCGGGGTCGTCGGTCGCGCCCTCGACGCCGTGGTTCCACGAGCGGTTGTGGCTCTCGCCGTCATTGTTGTCCTCGCCGTTGGCCTCGTTGTGCTTCTCGTTGTAGGACACGAGGTCACGCAGCGTGAAGCCGTCGTGGGCGGTGACGAAGTTGATGGAGGCGAAGGGGCGCCGGCCCGAGTGCTCGTAGAGGTCGGAGGAACCGGAGAGCCGCGAGGCGAAGTCGCCGAGCGACGGCTCGCCGCGCCAGAAGTCGCGCACGGTGTCGCGGTAGTCGCCGTTCCACTCGGTCCACTGCGGCGGGAAGCCGCCGACCTGGTAGCCGCCGGGGCCGATGTCCCACGGCTCGGCGATGAGCTTCACCTGGCTGACGACCGGGTCCTGCTGCACCATCTCGAAGAAGGTGGAGAGCTTGTCGACGTCGTAGAACTCGCGGGCGAGCGTCGCGGCGAGGTCGAAGCGGAAGCCGTCGACGTGCATCTCGGTCACCCAGTAGCGCAGCGAGTCCATGATCAGCTGCACCGAGTGCGGGTGGCGCACGTTGAGGGTGTTGCCGGTGCCGGTGTAGTCCATGTAGTAGCGCTGGTCGTCCTCGACGAGGCGGTAGTAGGCCGCGTTGTCGATGCCCTTGAAGCTCAGCGTCGGTCCGAGGTGGTTGCCCTCGGCGGTGTGGTTGTAGACCACGTCGAGGATGACCTCGATGCCGGCGACGTGCATCGCCTTCACCATCGACTTGAACTCCTGCACCTGCTGGCCGAGCCCGCTGGCGGAGTAGTCGGCGTGGGGTGCGAAGAAGCCGAGGGTGTTGTAGCCCCAGTAGTTGCGCAGGCCCTGGTCGAGCAGCGTGGAGTCCTGGATGAACTGGTGCACCGGCATCAGCTCGATCGCGGTCACGCCGAGCTTCTGCAGGTGCGCGGTGACCGACGGGTGCGCGAGTCCGGCGTACGTCCCACGCTGCTCCTCCGGCACGTCGGGGTGCAGCTGCGTGAGGCCCTTGACGTGCGCCTCGTAGATGAAGGACTCGTTGTAGGGGATGGAGAGGCGGCGGTCGCCCTCCCAGTCGAAGAACGGGTTGATGACCACGCCGTGCGTCATGTGCGCCGCGGAGTCGTCGTCGTTCTTGCTGTCCTCCTCGCCGAAGTTGTAGGAGAACAGGGACTGGTCCCACTCGATGTCGCCGGCGGTCGCCTTGGCGTAGGGGTCGAGGAGCAGCTTGGTGGGGTTGCAGCGCAGGCCCTTGTCGGGGTCCCACGGACCGTGGACGCGGTAGCCGTAGCGCTGGCCCGGCTGCGCGGTCGGGATGTAGCAGTGCCACACGTAGGCGTCGACCTCGGTGACCTCGAGCTTGGTCTCGACGAACTGGCCGGCGTTGTCGGGGTCGGGGTCGAACAGGCACAGCTCCACGCGCTCCGCGACCTCGCTGAAGATCGCGAAGTTGGTGCCGCTGCCGTCGAACGTCGCGCCGAGGGGGTACGCCGTGCCCGGCCAGGTTTCCGTCATGCGCGTCGACGCTACCGGCGACACCCGGCGTCGTCGACGATTCGTCCACCCCGTCAGGTGGTCGCCGGTGACCACCGTCACCGGCGGCCCGTGCCGACGGCCTTCAGGCAGCGACGCGCTCCCGGCGGGCGACCCGGCCGGTGACCTGGGTCTGCTCGGTGCCGCACCAGCAGGTGAACCGCACCTCGATGCCGGCGGCGGTGTTGGCCACGGACGAGACCTGGCTCTCGAAGATCAGCACTCGGGTGGCGCAGACCTGGCAGTTGTTGTCGAACATCGTGACCTCCTCGGTTGGATTGCGTACGTCCATCATCGCGGTCGCTGATCTCTAGGGGTAGCCTCGCTTTCCAGCGGCTTCCCAAGGAGATTCCTATGCTTTCGCTGCACCAGCTGCGCTGCTTCCTGGCGACCTACGAGCACGGGTCGCTGACGGCGGCGGCCGAGGAGCTCGGCTACGCCCAGCCGTCGGTGTCCGAGCAGGTCCGCGCGCTGGAGAAGACGCTCGGCGTGCCGCTCTTCCGCCGCGTCGGTCGCGGTGTCGTGCCGACCACGCTGGCCGACACGCTGCGGCCGTACGCCGAGCAGGCGATCGCCGCGTCGGAGGAGGCCCGGCGGGCGGTGCAGAGCGCGGTGTCGCTGGAGAGCGGGACGATCCGGTTCGGGATGTTCGGCGCGGCCCGGCTCTACGCCGGCGCCCAGATCGTCGCCGACGTCCTCGAGCGCTACCCCGGCGTGCGGGTCGAGCTGATCGGCCAGCACTCCAACGAGGTGCAGGAGCAGCTGCGGCGCGGCCACCTGGAGGCCGCGATGATCGCCGCCACCAGCGTCGAGAGCGAGGGGATGACCGTCATCCCGGTGGCCCGCGACGAGATCGTCTACATCTCCGCGGACCCCGAGCGGCTCACCTCACCGGTCACCCCGGCGAAGCTCGCGAAGGCGACGCTGATCATGCCGGAGACGACGTGGCGCTCCAGCGACTCCGTCCGCATGGTGCTGCGACGCTTCCTCCACGAGGCCGGCCACAACCCGCAGACCCGGATCGAGGTCGAGGAGGCGGAGACGGCCGTCGACCTCGTCGGCCGCGGGCTCGGCGACTCGGTCATCCCGCGGGCCGCCGCCGAGCAGCTCATCCCCCGCCTCGCCCCCAACGTCGGCTGGGTGTCACTGCGCCCCAAGCAGTACGACGTGATGGCGATCGTGCACCGCCGCGGCGCCGTCCTCTCCCCCGCGGCCCAGGTGCTGATCGAGATCGCGACCCGGCACATCCAGCGGATCGCGGAGCCGGTCTGAGGCGTTGTGCGGTGACTGTGGTGCGGATGCCGCACCACAGTCACCGCACAGTGGGGATGACGCCTGCAGTCGTCAGAGGTCGACGGTGCGGTTCTCCGCCGGGAACTCGTCGGGATCGTCGTTCCTGATGGCGCGGGCCATCCCGACGAGCTGTCGGACCTTGCTCGTCGCGGCGTCCCAGTACTCCGCGGAGTCGGCGTGCACCTTGATCAGCGCGAGGCCCTCGGTCTCGAGACCGTCGGGGAACCACGCCTCGAGGGCTTGGCCCACAGCTCCTCGGCCTTGGCGCGGTCGTGCACGACCTCCGCGCTCCCGGCGATCGAGACCCACTCGCTCTTCTTGTCGTTCGCGATCGCCACGTTGACCTTGGGGTGCTGGGCGATCTGCTGAGCCTTCGCTGAGTCGTCGTAGGTGAAGAACCACAGGTCCCCGTCGAACTCGGCCTCCTGCACGGCCATCGGCCGGCTGACGTGGTCGCCGTCGGCGGTCATCGTGGTGAGCATCGCCGAGTCGGCGCGCTCCACGAGCTCGATGACTGTCTGGCGGCCGTCCTGGTCGTCGCTCATGGTGGTTCTCCCTCGTGTCGGCATCGGTTCCTCCTGCCGTACCCCGCCCGCGCCGCGGCATGCCGTCCGTCGCGGCGCGGGGCACACTGGACGACGTGGCTGCGCGCGTCCTCTCCTCCCTCGCCCCGGCACGCCGGCGGCTGGTGCTCGGCTCGCCGGACTCACCGCGCTCGGGCTGGTGGCCGCAGTCGTGCTGGTCGTGGTGAACCGCGGCCGGACGTCGATCCCGTCGCGCAGGACGAGCCGGGCCCGGTGCTGCTCGTGCCCGGCTACGGCGGCTCGACGAGCGGGCTGGAGGTGCTGGCCGAGCGACTCCGGTCCGACGGCCGCGACGTGCGCGTCGTCCCGGCTGCCGGTGCCGCGACCGGCGACCTCCGCGAGCGGGCCGCCGACCTCGGCCGTGCGGTCGACGAGGCGCTGGCGGACAGCGGCGCGCCGTCGGTGGACGTCGTCGGCTACTCCGCCGGCGGCGTGGTGCTGCGGCTCTACGTCGCCGACCTCGGCGGCGGCTCGACCGTCCGGCGGGCGGTGACGTTGTCCTCCCCGCACCACGGCACCGACCTGGCCGCGCTGGCCGCTGTCGTTCGGCTCGAGGACGTGCCCGGAGGCCTGCCAGCAGCTCGCTCCCGACTCCGACCTGCTGCGCGGACTCAACGCTGGCGACGAGACGCCCGCCCGGCCCGGTGTGGGTGGCGCTGTGGACCGAGGACGACAAGACCGTCGTGCCTCCGACGTCGGGTCGGCTCGACGGCGCGCTCGGCGTACGCCGTCCAGGACGTGTGCCCGGCCCTGGCGGTCGGCCACCCCGACGTGCCACGGGCGCCCGAGGTCGCTGCCATGGTGGAGGCGGCCATCGGCACCGGCGAGCCCACCGAGCCCGGACCCGAGGCGTGCGGCGGGTCCTGACGACTCAGTCGGTGATGTCCTTGGTGGTGAAGCTCGCCCAGGCGGCGCCGAGGAAGACCACGACGTAGGCCCCCTGCACCAGCACGCCGCGCACCACGTCGTCCCACCGGATGGGGTCGCGGAAGAGGTCGACGAAGGCCAGCCAGTGCCGGGTCAGCAGGTAGGGGTGCAGCGCCTGCGCGGCGTCGAGGGTGAGCAGCAGGGTCGAGGCGACCAGCAGGGTCATCGCGCCCATCGCCGCGCCCAGGGGCGACCGGGCCACCGTGGAGAGGAACAGCGCGATGGCGGCGACCCCGAGCATGCAGAGCATCGCGTAGCCGAAGGCCAGCGCGGTGCGCCCCACCAGCTCCGGCGTGGACAGCGGCGTGCCGGACACGCTCGTCGTCGGTCCGGTGACGGTCACGGTCTGATCGCCGAGCAGGGCCACCCCGACGACGTACGCCACGACGGCGACGACCAGGACGGTGACGACGACGAAGGCCATCACCGCGACCAGCTTGGCGACGAGCAGGCGGGTGCGCCCGACGGGGCGGACGAGCAGGTAGCGCAGCGTGCCCTGCTGCGCCTCACCCGCGATGGCCTCGCCCGCGGTCAGCGCCACCGCGATGGGCAGGAAGAGCGGCAGCACCATCGCCAGCGCCGCGAGCGGGAAGAGCGTGCCGTCGGTCAGCACGGCGGCGAGGAACGCTGGACCGGTGCCCGGGCGGGGCCCCAGGTCGGTGATCGCCAGCAGGACCGCCACGAGGGTGGGGAGGGCGTTGATGATCGCGATCGTGCCCCACGTGCGGCGGTTGCGGAGCAGCTTGGTGAGCTCGGCGCGGATCACGGGCGCTCCCCGTCCCGGCCGAAGCGGTCGGTGCCCGAGGTGGTCGCGGCGAGCACCACGTCCTCCAGGCGGCGTCGCTCGGGCGCCAGGCCACTGACCCGCACCCCCGCGCCGACCAGCCGGGCATTGAGGTCGGCGGGGTCGAGACCGCTCACCAGCAGGCGTTCGGCTGCGGGCTCCACGACCACGTCGGCCAGCGACGCCAGCACTTCCCGGGCCAGGTCGGGGTCGGGAGTGCGCACCTCGGTGCGACCGGTCGGGCCGCGCAGCGCGTCCATCTCCTCCTGGAGCACCAGCCGGCCGCCGTCGAGCACCCCGACGCGGGTGCACAGCTGTTCGATCTCGCCGAGCAGGTGGCTGGAGAGGAACACCGTCGTGCCCTCGCGGTTGAGCTCGAGCAGCAGGCCGCGGATCTCGTTGATGCCCTGCGGGTCGAGGCCGTTGGTCGGCTCGTCGAGCACCAGCAGCCGCGGTCGGCGCAGCAGCGCGCCGGCCAGGCCGAGGCGCTGGCGCATGCCGAGGGAGTACGCCCGCACCGGGCGCTTGTCGACCTGCGCGAGCCCGACCCGCTCGAGCGCCTCCTCGATCCTGCGGTCCCGCGTGCGTCGCGGCCCGTCCGCCCCGGCGGAGTCGAGGAGGGCGAGGTTGGCGCGCCCGGAGAGGTGGGGGTACGCCGCCGGACCCTCGACGAGCGCACCCACCTGCGGGAGGACGTCGCGGGCAGTGGCAGGCATCGGCTCGCCGAGCACCTCGATGCTGCCGGAGGTGGCCAGCACCAGGCCGAGCAGCATCCGCACCGTGGTGGTCTTGCCCGACCCGTTCGCACCGAGGAACCCGTAGACGTCGCCCTCGCGGACGTCGAGCGCCACCGCGTCGACGGCGGTGACCCGGCCGAACTTCTTCGTGAGCCCGTCGGTGCGGATCACGCTCGCGTTGCTGCTCATCGGCGCGTCCTCCACGAACACGAAACCGGTCGACACGTCGCGACCGGCCTGCTCGAGTGCGTCGCGGGTGAGGGTGCCCGCCAGCAGCCAGCCTCCGTCGCCCTCGGCGCCGGTCAGCAGGACGCCGAGCGGGCCGAGCGACACGACGGTCCGCTCGGTGTCCTGCTCGACGCCCGGGGTGCTCGCCATCTGCTCGCGCAGCGCGCTGGCCTCGCGGTCGCGCAGCGGGATGGCGATGACCTGCGCGGTGCCCTCGCCGTAGACCCCGACCGCGCCGTCCGAGGCGGGACCCAGCTCCAGCCCGGCGGCCGTGGCCGGCGGGCGCAGCGGGGCGTACTGGTTGGCGGCGTCGGCGATGTCGAGGACGTCGTCGCGCTCGACGTCGGTGCTCGGGGTGGGCTCGAATTCGAGCTCGTCGTCGCCGGGACGCTCGGTGGACACGTCGGCGAATCGGCTGGTGAACGACGGCCGCGTGTCGCCGTCGGCGTACACCTCGACGAGCAGCGGCAGGTCGGAGTCCTCCCCGACCCACAGGTCGACCCGGTCGATGCTCGACAGCGGCGACGGAGGTCGCACCCGCAGGCCGGCGGCGCTCTCCCCTGCGAGGCGTCGCGACGGCAGTGTCGAGGTGTCCTCGGGACCGACGCCGCGCAGCAACCGCTCGGCGAGCACGGGCGGGAGCAGGTCGCCGGGACGGGGGAGGCGGATGTCGGGCTCGCGGCTGTACGACGCCTCGCCGCGCTCGAAGCTCCACTCGACCGTCGTGTCGCCGTCACGCACCTGGTCGGTCTCGCCGGTCAGGAGGAGGCGGTCGACGCGCCAGTGCTCATGGTCGCGCCACCACACGCGGAGGTCGGTGCGCTCGCCGAAGAGCGCAGTGACCGAGCCGAAGCGGTCGGCGTCGGGGAGCTGCAGCGTGCCCTCGGTCTCGGCGGTCCCGGACCACGGCCGGTCAACAGCCGCAGCGGGCCTTCGCCAGCAGCTCGTCCAGGTCCCGGCGTCGGCCTCGCCGGCCGGCAGCCACCCGCCGACCAGCGGCGCCACGACGAGCAGGGCCGCGGCCGCTGCCACCGCGCACCAGCGGCCCCCTCGCGTCATGTCTCCCGACGCTACTCGCGACCCGGGCGCTCGCCGTCCTTGTGCGGTTCACTGCGGTGCGGATGCCGCACCACGGTCACCGCACAACCAGGGTGACCGCGGCCGTGCTGCTGGCGCCGACCGTCGGGTTGCTCGGCGAGCCGGGGATCGTCAGCGGCAGGTCCAGCGGCGCCTCGAGCCGCACCGTGACGGAGCGGCCGATCGGGTCGACCCGCACGCCGACGTCGATGCCGGGGAACCGCGAGCCGGCGTCAGCGCGGGCGAGGTAGTCGCGGACGGCCGCCTCGACCGCCGCCTCCTGCTGGACCAGGCGTCCGTCACCCAGCCCCTGCTCGTAGATCCCGGCCGAGCCGAGGTCGGCGCCGTAGAGCGCCGCACCGTCGGCGAGGTTGTCGAGCCCCTGCCGCTGGAGGTACGCCGCCGACGCGTCGATGACGACCACGATGGCCATCAGCAGGATGCCTGCGAAGCCGATGATCAGCAGCGTCACCTGGCCCTGCTCGTCGCGCGTGCTGGACTGGCCCCTCACTCGTCCTCCGGAGCGCTCTCGACGTACTGCCCGATGGGGACCGTGTGCGTCGCGTCGAGTGAGAACGACGCGGAACCCGTGCCGAGGATGGCCGGGAAGAAGGGCAGCTCGACACCGGAGTCGACCGTGACCGTGATGACCGACGTCCCGACATGGCAGTTGTCGCCGGGGGCCTCGCACGTGACGGAGACCTTGGCCCGCTGGCCGGGTGCGCCCTGGTCGGCGAGCACCTGCTCGGCTGCCGCGATCGCCCGTGCGTTGCCGGTTGCGTCGTCGGGGGCGAGTGCGTAGGCACGACCGGCCGCGCGTGCCGCGGCGCTGGTGGCGAAGGCGCCCTGCTGCACCTCGAAGACCGAGATGACGATCCAGACCAGCGGGACGATCAGGATGATGGCGAGCCAGCTGAACTCGATCAGGGCCGAGCCCCGCTCGTCGCGCTCCTTCACGGCGCCACCGCCTGCTCGGCGACGGCGTGGCCGGTCACCCGGATGAGCATCCCGGTCCCGCCGATGCCGAGGACGCTGACCTCGGCCTCCACGACCGCCACGTATCCCGGTGCGCCACCGACAGTCGCGGGCTGCACGCTGACCGACCGCACGAACTCCTCGGAGAGGGCACCGTCGACCAGGTCCTGCACCTTCTGCTGCCCGGCAGGGCCGGACGAGCCCGCGACTGCCGCGTAGCGGGCACCCTCGGACGCCGCCGAGGCGAGGGTGTTGCGCACGTGGAGCACGAGGGCGAGCTGGAGGATGCCCAGCACCAACGGCAGCAGGACCAGCAGCACCAGCACGAAGTCGACGACTGCAGCCCCGCGCTCGTCGACGCGCGCGCGACGGGTCATGGGTGGAGCCTCAGCCGCTCACCATCGAGAAGGCCCGCACGAGCAGGGCGCGCAGCTCGTCGCCGACGAACGGCGTGAGCGCGGCGACGACGATGGCAGTCATCAACGTCACCATCACCCAGCCGGGGACGTCGCCGCGGTCGTCGCGCGGTCGGTCGGTGGCGAGGAGGAGGATGGCGAGGCGGTCGAGCGATCCCGAGATCGACGGGTGCATGGAGCTGTCCTTTCGTTGGCGGCTTGGAGCTGGAGGCAGGGTCAGGGCGTGGTGAGGCGCAGTCCGAGCACCCCGGGGTAGAAGGCGAAGAGGATCGTCACCGGCAGCACGAAGAAGACGACGGGCGCCATCATCGCGATCTCCTTGCGGGCCGCGGTCTCGATCAGCAGGCGGCGGCCGGCTTCTCGTACGTCGGCGGCCTGCGCGTGCAGCACGTCGGCCAGCGGGGTGCCGCGCTCCATCGCGACCGTGATGCCGGTCGCGAAGCGGGCGACGATCGGCAGGCCGGTCGAGCGGGCGAGCGACTCGAAGGCGACGCCGACCGGTTCGCCGGTGCGCACGCGGGCGAGCACGTGCGACAGGTCCTCGGACAGCGCCCCGTTGCTGCGCCGGACCACGCGGTCGAGGGCCGACACGGGGCTCTCCCCCGCGGCGACGGAGAGGGCGAGGAGCTCGGCGATGGTGGGGAACTCGGTGAGCACCTGGCGCTCGCGGTTCTTCACCTGCGTGCTGAGCCGGTTGTCGCGGGCGAACACGCCGAACGCCAGGCCGAGGGCGCAGAACACCACCGCGGAGCCGACGCCGCCCACTCCTCCGAGCGCCCGCACGAGGCTGATCGCGGCGGCCAGTGCGAAGCCGACGAGCCCCCAGACGACCTGCTCGATGCGGAACTCCTGCACCGTGCGGTCGAGGCCGGCGCGCTCCAGCCGACGACGTACGGACGAGCTGCCGCCCATCACCCGCTCGACGAGGTCGGCCGCCGAGCGCAGCGACGGGCCGAAGATGCCGGCCGCGGCAGACGTCGGCGACGACGAGACGGGGCGCAGCCCGGGACCCTGGTCGCGCAGCGGCACGTCGCGCACGTAGGGCAGGACGCGCACTGCGAGCTGCGGTCGCCGAAGCACCAGGATCCGCGTCACGACCAGGATCAGGCCGATGCCTGCCATCCCGCCGAGGAGGCCGCCCCAGATCGTGGTGGTCACGACAGGATCCGCTTCTCGACCGGCAGCCGACCGATGCGCATCATCGCGGCGTAGGCGAGGACGCAGACGGCGAAGCCGATGCCCAGGACGAGCACGCCGCCGGGCGAGGCATAGCTGCGGATGGCGGTGGTCTGGAACGACATCAGCAGCAGCACGATCCACGGCGCGGCCACCGCGAGCCGCGCGCCGTTGACGGTCCAGGCCTGCCGGGACTCGAGCTCGGAGCGGGTGCGCGCGTCGTCGCGCAGGAAGCCGGACAGGTTGCGCAGCAGCCGGCCGAGGTCGCCGCCGCCGACCTCGCGGGCGAGCCGCAGGCCTTCGATCACGCGGTCCCCGACCGGGTCGGCGAGCCGGTCCTTGAGCCGGTCGAGGCACTCGCCGAACCGTCCGGTCACCTGGTAGTCGAGGGCGAACTGCGCGAAGTCGTGGCGCAGCGCCTCAGGGCCCGAGGTGCCGAGCGCGGAGACCGCGTCGGGGAGCGAGAGCCCCGCGCGTACGGCGCTGGCGAGGTTGTCGACCGCCTCGGGCCAGACCTCGGCGAACTCGCGCAGCCGATGAGCCGCGCGCTGCCGCAGCACCGCGATCGGCACGTAGGACGCCATCGCGGCGAAGACGAACGCCACCGGCACGGTGCGTGAGACGGCCTGCACGACCGCGAAGGCAACGGCGAAGAGGACCGCGCAGAGCGACAGGACGCTGGCGGGCGTGACGTCGCTGAGACCGGCACGCCCGAGCAGGCGACGCAGCGCGGACGACGACGGCGTGGCCGGCCTCGGCGTCCGCGGCAGGGCGAACGCCGACCAGATCAGCAGCAGCCCGACCCCGACGCCGAGCCCGACCAGGGCACCCATCAGCGGTCACCGGCCCTGTCCGATGCGAGGAGCGCGTGGACGTCGATGCCCACCCGCTCGAAGCGCTCGACGCGTGCGGGCACGCCGCCCGTACGCCGCAGCTCGCCGCCGCTGCGCACGAAGATCGGCTCGACCTCGATCACGTCGGCCTCCACCCGACCGGGCACCGACACGATCTCGTTGACGCGGCGTACGCCGTCGTGGCCCAGGCCGAGGTGCACCACCAGGTCGACCGACGTCGCGACCGTCGGCACCACGAAGCGCGCGGAGATGTTGTCCCCGGCGAGGAGGGGCAGGGTGCACATCTTCACGAGGGCCTCGCGGGCACTGTTGGCGTGGAGCGTGCACATGCCGGGCAGCCCGGAGTTGAGCGCGAGCAGCAGGTCGAGGCACTCGGCCGCGCGGACCTCACCGACCAGGATGCGACTGGGCCGCATCCGCAGCGCCTCCTTGACCAGGTCGCGCAGGACGATCTCGCCGGTCTGCTCGAGCCCGGCCTGCCGGGTCTGCATCGCGACCCAGTCGGGGTGGCTGAACCGGAGCTCGAAGACCTCCTCGGCGCTGACCACGCGCTCGCCACCCGGCACCGAGGCGGCCAGGCAGTTGAGCATCGTCGTCTTGCCGGCCTGGGTCCCGCCGGCGACGAGGATGTTGAGGCCGGCGCGCACGGAGGCCTCGAGGAAGGACGCCGCCTGCGGCGTCAGGCTGCCGAGCCCGACGAGGTCGGAGAGCCGGTGCGCGCGCAGCAGGAACTTGCGGATGTTGACCGCCGTGAAGCCGCGGGTGATCCCCTCCAGCACGACATGGAGCCGGTGACCCTCCGGCAGCATCGCGTCGACGAAGGGCGTGCTGATGTCGATGCGCCGCCCGCTCGACTTGAGCATCCGCTCGACCAGCTCGTTGACCTGCGCGGCGTCGAGCCGGAGGTTGGTCAGCTCGTGCCGGCCACGGCGCGCGATGAAGACCCGCTCCGGGGAGTTGATCCACACCTCCTCGACCTCGGGGTCGTCGAGGAAGGGTTGCAACGGGCCGAAGCCGGAGATCCGGGCGACCAGCTCGCCGACCATCGCGCCGTCGTCGGCGATCGGCGCCACGGCACCGGTGAGGCTGAGGTCGTCGTGGTCGCGGACGACGTCCTCGGCGATGCGGCGTACGACGAGCGCCTCGCGCTGCGGGTCGACGCCCTCGCGGCGGACGCGCTCGCGCACCTGGCCGTCGAGGCGCAGGACGAGGTCCTCATGGGCATGCAACGGCGACGATCGATCCTTCGCCAGACGGTCCACTGCCATTGGTGCCTGCTTCCCCGAGAAACGTGCACCTCGGACGCTACCCAGCAGCAGCCGCGGAAAAACAGAGGTCAGGTAAAGGTTGTGGAGAACTCGGGGGGTTCGCCTCAGGCGGGACGCAGGGCCACCGGCGCGAGGGACGGCCAGGTGCCGCCGGCGCCGAAGGCGCGGTCGATGCCGAGGAGCAGGCCCGACAGCGTCGTGTTGCGCTCCTCGGCCGACAGCGCGCGCAGCGGGCCCTCGACGTTGAGCACCGCGAAGCCGTGGACGGCGGACCAGCAGGTGACGTCGGCGCCGGCGCGCAGGTCGGCGTCGAGGAAGCCGACCGTGACGAGGTCGTCGAGCGCGGCGTTGAGCATGCCGTAGGGGTCCTCCCCCGGCTCGTCGCCCTTGCCGTCGGGCGGCGCGGGGTAGGCGGTGAAGAGCAGCCGGAACAGACCGGACTCGGCCAGCGCGAACTCGACGTACCCCACCCCGATCTCCACCAGGCGACGACGGGCAGCGGTCACCGGGTCGGCCTCGTCGATGGTCTCGAGCCTCCGGTGGATCCGCGACACCAGGCCCTCGAGCGCGCGCTCGGCGACCACGTCGACGAGGGCCTCGCGGTCGGCGAAGTGGCGGTAGGCCGCGGCGTGGCTGACCCCGACACGCCGGGCCAGCTCCCGGAGCGACAGCGCTTCGGGCCCTCCCTCGCGCACGACGTCGACGGCCGCCTCGACGAGCGCGTCGCGGAGGTTGCCGTGGTGGTACGGGGTGGTCGCCACGCTCGCAGCCTAATCGATGTTGACACCGGTCACATATCGGTGCACCCTGATGTTACCGCCGCCTACATCCCCTCGACCGGAGCCACCATGAACCGCAAAGCCGCCCTCCTCGCGACCGTCTGCCTGGCCGCGCTGACCATCAACCTCGACACGACGATCGTGAACGTCGCCCTCCCGAGCCTGTCGCGCGAGCTCGACGCCGGCACCCGCGACCTGCTCTGGGTCGTCGACGGCTACAACCTCGCCTTCGCCGCCCTCGTGCTGGCGATGGGCAGCCTCAGCGACCGGTTCGGCCGGCGTCCCGCCCTCGTGCTCGGCCTCGCGTCGTTCGCGATCAGCAGCGGCGTGGCCGCGCTGGTCGACAGCGTCGAGGCGCTCATCGCGCTCCGCGTGGTGATGGGCATGAGCGCCGCACTGATCTTCCCGACGACCCTGTCGGTGATCGCCAACGCGTTCACCGAGCGACGCGAGCGCGCGACCGCCCTCGGCATCTGGGGCGCCGCTGTCGGCATGGGCGTCGCGCTCGGCCCGATCACCGGCGGCTTCCTGCTCGAGCACTTCTCCTGGCACAGCGTCTTCTGGGCGCTCGTGCCGGTCGGCGTCATCGCGATCGCGATGACCCTCGCCTTCGTCCCGGAGTCGCGCGACCCCGGCGTGCCTCCCCTCGACCTGCGCGGCCTCGCCGTCTCGATCGGCGCGCTCGGCACGCTCACCTGGACGATCATCGAGGCACCCGAGCACGGCTGGAGCTCGGCCACCACGCTCGCCGGGTTCGCGATCGCGGCGAGCCTCATGCTGCTGTTCGTGCTCGTCGAGCGCGCCGCCGAGCACCCGATGCTCGACGTCACCCTCTTCCTCGACCGACGCTTCAGCGCGGCCTGCGCCTCGGTGACGATCGCCTTCTTCGCGCTCTTCGGCTTCATCTTCCTGATCACGCAGTTCTTCCAGTTCCTGCGCGACTACTCCGCGCTCGGCACCGGCGTGCGGATCCTGCCCGTCGCGATCTCCATCGCCGTCGCCTCGGTCGCCGGCGGCCAGCTCGCGCCGCGCGTCGGCACCAAGGCCGTCGTCGGCACCGGCCTGGCGCTGCTCGGCACGTCGTTCCTGTGGATCTCGACGATGGACGTCGACGTCTCCTACGCCACCACGGTCGTCCCGCAGATGGTGCTGATGGGCCTCGGCCTCGGCCTGATCACCACACCGGCGACCGAGTCGATCATGCAGGTGCTGCCGCCGGCCCGCGCCGGCGTCGGCTCCGCGGTCAACGACGCGACCCGCGAGCTCGGCGGCACCCTCGGCGTGGCCGTGGTCGGCTCGCTCTTCTCCTCGCTGTACGGCGCGAAGCTGGTCGAGCTGCTCGACGGACGGCTCGACCCGGCGACCCTCGAGGCCGCCCGCGGATCGGTCGGCTTCACCGACGCCCTCGCGGCGCAGGTGCCCGGCGTGACGAGCGCGATGGAGGTCGCCTTCATGGACGGCCTCTCCCGCGGCAGCCTGGTGATCGGGCTGATGTGCCTGGCCGGCTCGGCCTTCGCCTGGGCCGTGCTGCCCGGCAACCGCTACGACCCGCTGGCCGAGGGCGAGCTGGTGAGCCAGTCGCCCGCGCTGACCCGGTAGAGCCGGCTCTCGCCCTCGTACCACGGGTCCTGCTGGATGCCGAGGAACGGCAGGCCGAGGCGCTCGGCGACGTGGGCCGACGCGGCGTTGTCGACGTACATCCCGCACCACACCTCCGGTAGCCCACGCGCGAAGACGTCGTCGAGCAGCGCGCGAGCGGCCTCGGTGACGTAGCCGTGGCCGACCGAGTCGGGGTGGAGCCACCAGCCGACCTCGTACTCCCCGACGAACAGCCCGGTGTCGAGCCGGTGGGCGCGGGCGACCGACACGTTGCCCGCCACCACGCCCGTCTCGCGGACGACGACCGCCCGCACGAGGTCGAACGGGTCAGCTCCTCGCGGCGTCGCTTGGAGTCGATCCACTCGTGAGCGGCGGCGAGGTCGGCCATCGGGACGGGGCTGCCCAGCCAGCGGACCACCTCGGGCCGGCGAGGATGTCGAGCACCCGTGGGGCGTCGTCGGCGACGTAGGGCCGGAGGACGAGCCGATCCGTCTCCAGCAAGGGTCAGGCCGGGGTGCCGGTCTCGAGGCGGAAGCCGACGCCGCGGATCGCGACCACGCGCTCCCCCGCGTCGGCGGCCTCGAGCTTGTTGCGCAGGCGACCGATGGTGACGTCGAGCGTCTTGGTCGAGCCGTACCAGTTCTGGTCCCACACCTGGTTCATCAGCGTCTCGCGCGGCACGACCTTGTCGTGGTGGGAGGCGAGGACGGCGAGGACGTCGAACTCCTTGGCGGTCAGCGCGATCTCGCGCTCGCCGAGGTGGACGCGGCGCGAGGCGGCGTCGATCTTGAGGCCGGACGCGGTGGTGACCGTGGTGTCGCTGTTGACGACGACGGCGCTGCGGCGCAGCAGCGCGCGCACGCGGGCGAGCAGCTCGGCGAGGCCGAACGGCTTGGCGAGGTAGTCGTCGGCGCCGACGTCGAGGCCGACCACGCGGTCGAGCTCACCGGCGCGGGCGGTGACCATGATGATGCCGCCGGAGTAGCCGCTGGAGCACATCTGCCGACAGACGTCGATGCCGTCCATGTCCGGCAGGCCCAGGTCGAGGATCACGACGGAGGGGGCCTCGTCGACCACGAACGCCACAGCATCCGCTCCACCCGAGACCCGACTCACCTCATAGCCCTCGCGCTCGAGCGTGCGCATGAGCGGGACGGCGATGTCTTCCTCGTCCTCGACCACCAACACGTCATGCACCATGCGGGGAGCATATGCGCGCCGTCAGCGACTGGTGTGGTGATTCCCCATGTCGACCGCCGGCGTCACGACCGTCTCGACGGACCCGCGGGAGCCTGCTCGCCGGGTCCGGCGACCACGGCACCGGCCGCGAGGAGCACGGCGACGGGGATCAGCAGGATGCGAGGCATGTGTCAAGGATCCGTCGCGCCCGTCTACACGAGACCCTCACGACGGTCACACAAGGGAACAATCCGGGCATGGGCGGACTCGATCGGGCCGATGTGGGCACCGTCACGCGACGGTGGTCACGCCTCGAAGACGTCGCCCAGCTCGCTGATCCGCTCGAGCACCTCCACGAGTTGAACTGGTCGAGTGCGAGGTCGTCCTCGGCGCCCTCCTCGACCTCGTCCCACGTCAGCGGCGTGGCGGCGGTGGGCCGCTCCTTGCCGCGCAGGGAGTAGGGCGAGACGGTCGTCTTCGACCCGGAGTTCTGCGACCAGTCGAGGAAGACCTTGCCCGGCCGCTTCGCCTTGGTCATCACGCTCGTGACCAGGTCGCCGTGCTCCTTCTGGAGCTCCTCGGCCACCTCCTTGGCCAGCGCCGTGGTGCCGTCCGAGTCGAGGCTGCCGTCCATGGGTGCGTAGAGATGCAGTCCCTTGCTGCCGCTCGTGACCGGCGTGCACCCCAGGTCGCGCTCGGCCAGCGCGTCGCGCACCATCAGCGCCACCTGGGCGCACTCGTGCAGCCCGGCGGGCTCGCCGGGGTCGAGGTCGATGACGAGGCGGTCGGGGTGGCGGGGCGTGCCGTCCTGCTCGACGGTCCACTGGTGGACGTGGAGCTCGAGGGCGGCGAGGTTGGCCAGCCAGGTGAGGGTGGCGAGGTCGTCGCAGATCGGGAAGCGGATCGTGCCGTCGCCCTTGCCGGTGCGGGGAGCCGGTCGTCGGCACCTCGGCCGTACGCACCCACGACGGCGTGCCGGCCGGCGCGTTCTTCTCGAAGAAGCTCGCCTTCTCCACGCCGTTGGGCCAGCGGATCCGGGTGACCGCGCGGTCCTCGAGGTGCGGCAGCAGCACCGGCGAGACCTGCGCGTAGTAGTTGAGCACCTCGCCCTTGGTCGTGCCGGTGCGCGGGTAGAGCACCTTGTCGAGGTTGCTGATCGTCAGGGTGCGGCCCTCGACGTCGACCTGCAGGTCGCTCATCCGGGGTCCCCGCGGCGTTGTTCGGGGGAGCGCAGCGGAGGAGAAGAACGTCGTGGGGTGGTAGTCAGGTCCTCCGGGGTCAGGTCGTCGCGGACGCCCTGGAAGGACGGCTGCCGGAGCCGTTCGTACCCCAGTCCGTGCGTGTCGATGCTCGACCACGACCCGTGGCTCGACCCAGAACGTGCCGTCGGCGTCGACGCGCGGCACCTCGTCGTCGAACGGGTTCGCGTCACTGCTCAACGGGGCCAGCAGCTCGGCCAGCCGCCTGGAGGTGACGCCAGGCGATGCCGCTGCCGACCCGACCGCGGTAGAGCAGGCCGTCGGCGGTCTGCTCGCCGACGAGCGCGCCGCCAGCCGGCTGTCGTACCGGACTGGGGGCGCCAGCCACCGACGACGAACGACCCTCGGTGGCGGTGGGCCAGCTGCGCCGAGTCCTCGCTGCGTTGGTCGAAGACGGTCGCTCGAGGCGCGGCGCTTGCTCGCGGCCCCCTCGAGGCCCTGGGCGAGGGGACGTCGACGGCATGTCGCCGTCGTCGTTCGCCGCCGGCACCTGCCACGTCGTGTCACCGAGGGGCAGCTCCTCCAGCAGCGCGCGGCGCTCCTCGAGCGGGCGGCCGGTGAGGTCCTCGCCGTCGAGACGGCGGTCGAAGACCATGAGGGTGGCGGGGACGTCTTCACCAGGCGCGCGACCTCCTTGGCGTTGCGCAGGTGCATGCGGTCTGGAGGACACGGAAGTCGGGGAGGCCGCGGTCGTTGAGGGCGATGACCTCGCCGTCGACCATCGGTCGCGGTCTGTCGTCCTCCTCCGCAGCGGCGGGGCGCTGAGCTCGGGCCGGCGGTGGTGACGGTTGTCGTTGCGGCTGGTCATCCGGGCCACGCCGT
>CAWCGM010000020.1:0-341424 GCA_963795095.1 uncultured Actinomycetota bacterium
GGCTCCCGTCCTGCGGGTCGGCGCCTTCGACATGCCCTACCCGCCGTCGCGGATCGAGGAGGAGTACCTCCCCGACCTCGACCGGGTCCTCGACGCCGTCGACCGCACGTTCGCTTTCTGAGAGGCACGCGATGTCCGAGTTCCTGCTTCCTGATGTCGGTGAAGGCCTCACCGAGGCCGAGATCGTGGCCTGGAAGGTCAAGGTCGGCGACACGATCGAGATCAACGACGTCATCGTCGAGATCGAGACCGCGAAGTCGCTGGTCGAGCTGCCCTCGCCCTACGAGGGCACCGTCCTCGCGCTCCTCGTCGAGGAGGGCGTGATGGTCCCTGTCGGCACCCCGATCATCTCGATCGGCGGCGCGGGCGAGGAGCCCGCCGCTCCGGCCGCACCGACCGAGCAGACCGAGTCCGACCCCTACCTCGGGATGGCGGAGAAGGCCGGGCAGGCCGAGGCCGACCTCACGGAGATGGACCTCTCCAACCCGGCAGCGTCCGGGTCGATGGAGGGCGCGTCCCTCGTCGGCCGGATCAAGGCCGAGCGCGGCCCGATGCGTCGGGCCCGTCGCGGGTCGGCCTCGCCGAGCACCGACGCCGGCGCGCAGACCCAGATGCAGGTGCAGGGGGCGTTCGCGCCCGGTGGTGCCCAGTCGCAGGACGTGCTGCCGGCCGACGAGTCGCCGGTGCCGGCCGTCGACCAGCGCCCCGCACCCGCGGCGGCGCCCGCCGAGGCGCTCGTCCCGGCGTCCGCGCAGGCCGAGCCCAGCGACGTACGCGCGCTGGCGAAGCCGCCGGTGCGCAAGCTCGCCAAGGACCTCGGCGTCGACCTGACGACCCTGACGGGCTCCGGCCCGTCGGGCTCGATCACCCGGGACGACGTCCAGGGTGCCGCGTCGGGCACGACGCAGGCCGCTCCCGCTCCTGCCGCCGCGGCTCCGGCCGCCGTTCACGGCCGCGCCCGGCGAGCGGGAGACCCGCGAGCCGATCAAGGGCGTGCGCAAGATGATGGCGACGGCGATGAGCCAGTCCGCCTTCACCAGCCCGCACGTCACCGAGTGGATCACCGTCGACGTGACCGCCGCGATGCAGCTCGTGGCGCGGCTCAAGAAGCGCCCGGAGTTCAAGGACACGCGGGTCAGCCCGCTGCTCGTCCTCGCCCGCGCGGTCATCCTCGCGATGAAGCGCACCCCGGAGATCAACACGTTCTGGGACGAGGCCGCGCAGGAGGTCGTCTACAAGCACTACGTGAACCTCGGCATCGCGGCAGCGACGCCGCGCGGCCTGGTCGTGCCCAACGTCAAGGACGCCGACAGCCTGTCGATGACCGAGCTGGCGGCCGCGCTCGGCGAGCTCACGGCGACGGCACGCGACGGCAAGACGCAGCCGGCGGAGATGGCGGGCGGCACGTTCACCATCACCAACGTGGGCGTCTTCGGCGTCGACGCCGGCACCCCGATCATCAACCCGGGCGAGTCCGCGATCCTGTGCTTCGGCGCGATCAACAAGCGGCCCTGGGTCGACGAGGAGACCGGCGAGATCGTCGTGCGCGACGTCACCACGCTGGCGCTGTCCTTCGACCACCGCCACATCGACGGCGAGAAGGGCTCGCGCTTCCTCGCCGACGTGGCCGGGATGCTGTCGGACCCGGGGACGGCCCTCCTCTTCTAGCCGAGTGGGCGCATCTGTTCGCCGAGATGAGCGTCGAGTCGGCGTCATCGGTTCGCAGCAGATGCGCCGACTCGACGCGTTTCTGACGAGCGGAGGAGCCGACTCGGCGTGGTCAGCGGGCGTGCCAGGCCGCCAGCAGCTCGGCCTCCTGCTCGGGCGTGAGCGCGACGACGGGGGAGTCGAGGCAGTCGGGCGCGGTCTCGGCGACGGGGCGGAGCCGCAGCCCCGCCGCCTCGGCCGGACCGGGGTCGTGCGCCAGCATGCCGTCGTACTCCGGGCGCGGCAGCCACAGGGGCAGTGACCCTTCGCCCGCCCACGGCGCGACCTCGTGCTCCTCGAGGAAGTCCTGGTCGACCCACGTGAGCCCGGGCTCGCGTCCCCGACGCCCGCGCCCACCTCGGCGAGCAGGTCGCCGAACGGCACGGGCCGGCCGACCGCGTCGAAGGTGCCGGTCGTGCGCGACTCGGCGAGGTCGAGCAGCCAGGCTGCCAGGTCGCGTACGTCGATCACCTGGACCACGTCGGCGGGCGTGCCGGGTGCCAGCACCTCGCCGCCGCGCGCCAGCCGCTGCGGCCAGTAGGCGAACCGCCCGGTCGGGTCGCCGGGACCGACGATGAGCCCGGGCCGCGCGATGGCGGACGAGGCGGCCACCTCCTGGACCGCCTGCTCGCACGCGACCTTCATGCCGCCGTAGGCGTCCGGGTCGACGGCGAGGTCGACGTCCTCGGTGATCGGCCTGGCGAGGGTGCCCGAGTCGGGGGAGGAGTTGTCGGGGTAGACGCTGATCGTCGACACGAAGACCCAGTGCGCGTCCGGCACCGCCGCGACCGCCGTACGTGCGTGCGAGGGCAGGCGCGCGACGTCGACGACGGCGTCCCATCCGCCGTCGAGGATCGCCGCGGGCGGGTCGTCGGACCTGTCCCACGGCAGGTGCGTGGCGCCCTCGGGCACCGTGCCGGACTCGCCGCGGCAGGCGCAGGTGACGTCCCAGCCCCGGGCGACCGCCTGGACGGCCGTCTCACGGGAGAGGAAACGGGTTCCGCCGAGCACGAGGAGCTTCATGGATGCACTCCACCGCCTGCGCCCTGCAGCGACAAGGTGGTTCGCTGTCAGCGCAACCGCTGGCACACCCTTTGTCAGGTGTGCCGTCGCGCTGCCACAATGCTCGTCTCGGAGCTTCTCGGAATTGCGCGCGAAGGGAGCGGGCACATGGCCCTCGATGCCGCCACCGCCTCCTCGGGTGAGCCCACGGCCGCCCTCCTGGCGCGCGCGCAGCAGGTGGCCGACCAGCTGCAGTCCGAGGCACGGGCCGAGGCCGAGCGACTGACCGCCGACCTCGCCGTCCTGCGCGAGGAGGCCCGCCGGCTCGCCGCCGAGGCCGAGGCCGACCGCGCCGAGGCCGGCCGGGCGCGCAAGCAGGCCGAGCAGGTGCTCGCCGGCGCGTCCGAGGAGGCGGCGACCATCGTGGTCGACGCCAACGAGCAGGCGGCGCTGCTGATGGGCTCCGCGGAGAGCGCGCGCGACGAGGCGGTCGAGGCCGCGCGGGCCGAGGGCGAGCAGCTGCGTGCGCAGGCCCAGGACGACGCGATCGTGCTCCGCGCGGAGTCGCAGGAGCTGCGCGACAGCGCCGCGAGCGAACGGACGGCGCTGCTCGACTCGACCAAGGCCGACTCCGACGCCGCCATCGCCGCGGCGCAGGAGACCGCTGCCCGCCTCGTCGAGGAGGGCCGCGCGGCGGGCCAGCAGCACCTCGACTCCGCGACCACCGAGGCCGAGTCGCTGCGCGCCACCGCCTCCATCGAGTCCGCCCGGATGCGCGACGAGGCGGTGCTGCACACCGAGGAGCTGCGACGTACGACCGGGGCCGAGACCGAACGGTTGCGCGAGGCAGCCGAGCAGACCCTCGCCGCCGCCCGGACCGAGAGCGACGAGCAGCTGCGCCGCGCGGCCGAGCAGACGGAGTGGGCGACCGCGACCGTCGAGTCGGTGCTCGCCGGTGCCGCGGCCGAGGCCGACTCGACCCGCAAGGCCGCCCACGCCGAGGCCGGCGACCACGTACGCCTGGTGCGTGAGCGGGTGCAGGGCATCATCGCCGCGGTCAACGGCCGGATGGCCATCGAGCTCGCCGAGGCCAAGGTCCGTGCCGAGGAGATCACCCAGGCCGCCACCACCACCGCTGCCGAGCGGGGTGCCGAGGCGAGGTCCGCCCTCGAGCAGGCGCAGGCCGAGGCGGCGCGGATCATCGCGGATGCCACCGACGAGTCCGAGCGCGCCGTGGAGCGCCTCGAGCGGCGTCGGGCCGAGGCGGAGACCGGCGCCGCCAGCCTGCGCTCGCTCGTGGCGCAGGAGGTCACGACCAGCAGGGCGAGCGCCGCCGAGGACCGCCGCCGGGCGCGCGAGGAGTCCCTCGCCCTCGTCGCCGAGGGCCGGGCCGAGGCCGAGCGGCTCCGCGAGAGCGCCCGCCAGGCCCTCGAGCGGGCCCGCGCCGAGATCTCCCAGCTGCAGACCCGCCGCGACGGCATCGCCGCCGAGCTCGGCCAGCTCTCCGGCGTGATCGAGGCGCTCTCGGTCCCCGAGCGCGAACAGCTCGCCGCCGCCACCGATCCCGACTCCACCCCCACCCCCACCCCCACCACCCCTGCCCAGGAGACCCCCGATGCCTGACGAGATGTTCACGACCGTGCGCCGCGGCTACGACCCCGCCGAGGTCGAGAAGGCCCTCGGCCAGGCCCAGGCCGAGGTCGCCGACCTCCGCTCGCGGGTGCAGGCCGCCGAGGCCGACGCCCAGCAGGCCCGCAGCGAGGCGAGCACCTCCCGCGAGGCGCTGGTCTCCCGTGAGTCGCAGGAGCCCGAGCTGCCGACCTACGCCCACCTCGGTGAGCGGATCGGCCAGATCCTCTCCCTCGCCGAGACCGAGGCCGCCGAGGTCCGCGACCGCGTGGTCGGCGAGGTCGAGGCGCTGCGCAAGGAGGCCGAGCAGGAGGCGGGCGTCGTCCGGTCCGAGGCCGACCGCTACGCCGAGGAGACCCGCCGCGACGCCGAGGCCGAGGGCGCCCGCGTCGTCGCCGACGCCCGCACCGCCGCCGAGTCCGAGCGCGACGCCGCCGAGCGCGACGCCTCCGCCCGCCGCGCCGAGGCCGAGGCGCTCTACGAGGACGCCCGGGCGAAGGCCGCCCAGTCCGCCGCCGACTTCGAGACCACCCTGGCCGAGCGCCGCCAGAAGGCGACCTCGGAGTTCCAGGCCCAGCAGGCCTCCACGCAGGCCGAGCTCGACGCGATGAACGCCCGCAACCGCGACGCCGAGGCGACCCTCGAGCGCACCCGCACCGAGGCCGAGGCCCGCATCGCGCGGATGCTCGCCGACGCCGAGGAGCGCTCGACCACGATGGTCGCCGACGCCCGCGCCACGGCCGACCGCGTGCGCGTCGAGTCCGACCGCGAGCTCACCGCCGCCGCCCAGCGTCGCGACAGCATCAACGCCCAGCTCTCCAACGTCCGCCAGATGCTCGCCACCCTCACCGGCACGGTCCCGGGCGTGGCGCTCCCCGGCGAGCCGGACGACTCGTCCGCCTCGCAGCCGGCCGCGGCCGACGTACCTGCCGAGCCGGTGGAGGAGCCGGCCGACGAGCCCGAGGCCGTCACCGAGGCCGAGGTCGTCGAGGCCCAGGAGGAGGCGGCTGCCGACGCCGAGGAGCGGTCGGACACGCCTCACGAAGTGATCGAGCCGCACGGACCTTGGCTCGAGGCACTCGCTGCCAGTGCGACCGCCGGAGCTCGTGCGACGCGCCGGGAGCACGTTCAGCTCTGAGCGCCCGGGTCAGTGCGCGGGATCACGCGCGGCAGCGGCGACTCACACGTAGCGACGCGCCCGCTTCTCCGCCGACCCGGGCCCGGCGGCGAGGAGCGCGCTGAGCTCGTGCTCGAGCACCGCGGCGACCCGGCGGCAGAACTCCTCGGGCTCGTCGGCCGCGTCGGGCTTCTCCGCCACGATCCGGTCGACGATGCCGCGACGGTAGAGGTCGAGCGCGCGCACCTGCTGGGCGCGCGCCATCTCGGCGGCGTGGTCGAGGTCGCGGTGCACGATCGCCGACGCGCCCTCGGGCGGCAGGGGCGACAGCCAGGCGTGCTGCGCCGCGATCACCCGGTCGGCGGGCAGCAGCGCGAGGGCTCCGCCGCCGTTGCCCTCGCCGAGCATCAGGCACAGCGTCGGCGCGTCCAGCGTCACCAGGTCGGCGAGCGAGCGGGCGATCTCGCCGGCGAGCCCGCCGTTCTCGGCGTCGGCCGACAGCGCGGCACCCTGGGTGTCGATCACCGTCACCAGCGGCAGCCCGAGCTCGGAGGCCAGCCGCATCCCGCGCCGGGCCTCGCGCAGCGCCTCGGGACCCATCGGGTGGTCGGTCGTCTGGCCGCGGCGGTCCTGGCCGAGGAAGACGCACGGCGCCTCGCCGAACCGTGCGAGCGCGATCAGCAGGCCCGGGTCGCGCTCGCCCTGCCCCGTCCCGTTGAGGGGTACGACGTCGCTGGCGCCGTACCTCAGCAGACGGCGTACGCCCGGCCGGTCCGGTCGGCGTGAGCGGGTGACGCAGTCCCACGTGTCGACGTCGGGCACCGACTCCTGGCCCGGGTCGGCCACCGGCGCGACGCCCTCGCGCGCGGCCAGCAGGATCGTCAGCGCCCGGTCGAGGATGTCGGCGATCTCGTCGGGCGGCAGGACCGCGTCGATGATGCCGTGGGCGTAGAGGTTCTCCGAGGTCTGCACGCCCTCGGGAAAGGCGCGACCGTAGAGCGCCTCGTAGACCCGCGGACCGAGGAAGCCGACCAGCGCACCGGGCTCGGCGACCGTCACGTGGCCGAGCGACCCCCACGACGCCATCACCCCGCCGGTGGTGGGGTTGCGGAGGTAGACGAGGTAGGGCAGGCCGGCCGTGCGATGGGCCGCCACCGCCGCCGAGATCCGCACCATCTGCACGAAGGCCGGGGTCCCCTCCTGCATCCGGGTGCCGCCACTGATCGGGGCCGCGACCAGCGGCAGCCCCTCCCGGGTGGCGCGCTCGATCCCGGCGACGATCCGGTCGGCCGCGGCGCGACCGATCGACCCGGCGAGGAAGCCGAACTCGCCCACCAGCACGCCGATCCGCCGACCGCGCAGCCGCGCCTCGCCGGTCAGCACCGACTCGTCGACGCCCGACTTCTCGGCCGCCGCGGCCAGCTCGGCGGCGTACTCGTCGTCGATCCCGTCGCGCGACGGCGCGGTGTCCCACGACGTCCAGGAGTCGTCGTCCAGCACCAGGTCGATGAGGTCGTGCGCGGAGAGGCGGCTCACGCCTTCGGCACCCCGGGCGCCGGCGTGGTCCGGCCGGTGATCCACGCATCGAAGAAGTCCGAGAGCTCGCGCCCCGTCTCGGTCTCCCAGTGCTCGAAGATCTTGTCGCGGGTGACCGAGGTGTTGTCGTTCTCCTCCAGCCACGACCGGGCGATCCGGAAGAACTCGTCGTCGCCGAGCGCCACGCGCAGCTCGTTCCACATGAGCGCGGGCGGGTAGTAGATGTTCGAGCCGCCGAACTGGCGCGGGTCGTACGCCCCGGGCGGGCCGTAGTCGTCGCGCAGTCCCTGGTCGCCGGCGCGCGCGTCCCGGATCGTCCCGCGCAGCGGCCGGATGTCGTGCTCGTCCTCGTACAACCACTGCATCAGCATCGTCATGCCCTCGTTGAGCCAGACGTCGCTCCAGTCGGCCGGCGACACCTGGTCGCCGTACCACTGGTGCACGAGCTCGTGCGCGACCACCTGCGGCGAGAGGACGTAGTCGTTGTTGCCGAACGTGACCATCGTCTGGGTCTCCATCGCGCTCATCGAGTCGGTGACGACGAGGCCGAGGGAGTCGAACGGGTAGGGGCCGAGCTTGCCCTCGATCCAGTCCACCGACTCGGCGGCCGTCTGCAGCCCGTCGATGCCCATGACCATGCCGCGCGGCGTCCAGTAGTCGACGCGCAGGCCGCTCGCGCTGGTGTTGGCGCTGTGGGTGTAGTCGCCGATGGCGAGGGTGACGAGGTACGACGACGCGGGCTCGGTGAGCTGCCACGAGCTGGTGGTGGTCTCGCCGTCGGTGGTCAGCTCGGTGAGACGACCGTTGGAGATCCCGGTCCACGGCAACGGCGCGTGGACGGTGACGTCGTAGAGCGCCTTGTCGGACGGCTGGTCGTTGACGGGGTACCACGTGTAGGCGCCGTAGGGCTCCTGCATCGTCCACACCTCGCCGGTGTCGGTGATGGTGAAGCCGGTGGTGGAGAAGTCGCTCCGCGTCGTGGGCGCCTCGGCAGGTTCGGGGGTGCCGACGTAGTCGAGGGTGAGCTCGTAGCGCTGGTCGGCCCGGATGCGCGCCTTGACCACCAGGTCCTTGCCGCGGCGCGCGAAGCCGACGGCCTCACCGTCGAGGGCGAGCCGGCCGACCGTGAGCCCGGGCCCGAGGTCGAGCTGGAAGCGAGGAGCCGTGCTCGCGGCCCGGAAGGTGACGATCGCGCTGGCCTCGAGCCGCCGCGCGTCGGGGTCCCAGTCGAGGTCGAGGTCGTAGAGCAGGGCGTCGATCCGCGGGTCGCCGACGTCCGGGTAGACGCTGTCCTCGACGGGCGTGGACAGGGCGCTGTCGAGGTCCTGCTCGACCGCCGGGCTGATCACGGGCGCCGAGGTCGCGGCCACCGCGCCCTGCTCGGCCCCGGCGTCGGTCGTGGCGGAGGACGACGGAGCCGCCGAGGGGGTGACGAGCTCGTCGTCGGGGCGTCGCCCGTCGAGCAGCCGGCGACGAGGACCAGCGAGAGGACCGCGAGTCGAGTGCGCAGCCCGTGGCGGCTACTGCCGCGAGCGCACTCGACCCCGGCGCAGAGGTCACCGCTCGCCCCGCAGCAACGGCCTCGCGAGCTTGCGACCGTGGTGGATCTGCGCCTTCACCGTGCCGAGCGGCGCACCGACCAGCTCCGCGATCTCGTCGTAGGGCAGTCCGTAGACGTCGCGCAGCATCAGCGGCTCGACGTACTGCGGGTGGTCGCGCTCGATCGTCTCCATCGCCTCGAGCAGGTCGAGGCGCGTCCCGGCGATGACGCTCGTCGTGCGCGGGTCGGGCCGGTCGTGGGCGCCGTCCTCGAAGTCGGTCGGCGTGGCCAGGTTCTTCAGCCGGCGGTACGTCGTCCGCGCGCTGTTGACGGCCACGACGTGCAGCCACGTGGTGAACCTGCCGCGTCCTCCCCAGGTCTGGATCTTGGTCGCGACGTTGAGCATCGCCTCCTGGCACGCGTCCTCGGCGTCGCCGGAGTAGGGCAGGACGCCGCGGCAGATGTTGAGCACCCGCGGACGGACGGCGCCGAGCAGGGTCTCGAGGGCGTCGCGGTCGCCGTCGCGCGCGTCGCGCGCGAGGTCGTCGATGTCGTCCGGCGTCAGTCCGGCACCGTGGTCCCCCGATTCAGTCACCCCTGCACGATAATGCCCGGGTGTCCGCTCCCTCTCGTCTCGGTCGTTATCCGGTGCGCCGCCGCATCGGGTCGGGGGCCTTCGCGACCGTCTGGCTCGCCTACGACGAGCACCTCGACTCGCCGGTGGCGATCAAGGTGCTCGCCGACAACTGGACCGGCGACCTCCACATCCGCCAGCGCTTCGTCGAGGAGGGCCGCTTCCTCCGCAAGGTCGAGTCGCCCCACGTCGTGACCGTCTACGACGCCGGCGAGCTCCCCGACGAGCGTCCCTACCTCGTCATGGCGTACGCCGACCAGGGCACGCTGGCCGACCGGCTCGAGCTGTCGGCGCTCGAGCCCTCGCAGGCGCTGACCGTCCTCACCCAGGTCGGCCGCGGGCTCACCGCGCTGCACGACCGGGGCGTCCTCCACCGCGACGTGAAGCCCGCCAACGTCCTCTTCCGCACCGTCGAGAGCGCCCGCGGCGCCCAGGTCGTCGCGATGGTCGGCGACCTCGGGCTCGGCAAGGCGATGGACATGTCGTCGCGGCTCACGATGGTCGGCGGCACGCCGACCTACGTCGCTCCCGAGCAGGCGCAGGGGGAGGGGCTCGACGGTCGGGCCGACCAGTTCTCGCTGGCCGCGCTCGGCTACTACCTGCTGGCCGGTCGCCAGCCGTTCGACCACACGACGCTGGCTGCTGCCGAGGACCCGGCGCCGCCCCCGCCCATGGGCATCGGGAACCCCGAGGCCGAGGCCGTCGTGCTCAAGGCCCTGTCCAAGGACCGCGACGACCGGTTCGAGGACGTCGAGTCCTTCACGTCCGCGCTGGTCGAGGCGCTCGGCGGCCAGGTGGAGGAGGCGCCGCTGGCATGGGTGCCCACTGACCCCGAGCTCACCGAGGCCGCCGCCCGGCCCGCGGACACCGACCGGATGCGCGACACCGCGGACCCCGGGCGCCCGCGTCGACGCCGCCGGCTGCCGTGGCTGGTCGCCGGGATCGTCGCGCTCGCGGGCGGGTTCGGCGTCGGCTGGGCCGCGGAGCAGTCGTCGACGTCGGAGCGCACGGTGGAGGACGAGACCGGGAGGATCGAGGTCACCGTGCCTGAGTCCTGGACGACCCAGGTCGACCCCGAGCAGTGGGTCCCGCCGCTCGAGGGGCAGACGGAGCAGCCTGCGCTCGCCACCGGGTCGAGGCCCGGCTGGAACACCGTCGACGACCCGGCGCCGGGCGTCTTCGTCGGACTCCTGCAGAGCGAGAAGCTGCCCGCCCGCGTCCCGCAGCACTTCGCCTGCGAGAGCAACGGCCAGCCGATCGAGGACCTGCAGGACGGCGACCTGTCGAGGACGGTCTTCTTCGAGGGCTGCCCGGGCACCGACGTCATCGTCGAGCGCGTCGTCCAGCTGACCTCCAACCGGCTGCTGTGGATCCAGGTGGCCAGCGACGACGAACGCACGGCGAGCCGGGTGCTGGAGTCGGTGACGACGTACGGCTACTAGGAGGGACTGGCCGGTTCCTCGCCCCGTCCCAGCGTCATCGACTCGGCGACCCGGCCGATCAGCTCCGACATCCCCGGCACGTCGGCTGCGCGCCCGGTGACGGCGATCTCGACCTGCGCGTTGTCGGAGCCGGTGAGGTCGAGCCACGTGAGGAACCCGTGGCGCAGGTGGTTGCTGGTGACGTACGTGTAGTGGAGGCGGCCGCCGCTCTGGCTCTTGATCGACACCGACTGCTCGTCCTCGGTGAGCTCGTCGATCCGGCGGTCCAGGGTCCAGGCGATGGAGCGGCGGTTGCTGATCACCTGCTCGACGCGCATGTAGTAGCCGAAGGTCGTGAAGTCGCGCGGGCGCCACTGCCACTCGGTGAGCGAGTTGGTGGTGAACCGCCAGCCGGCCGGCACCTGGAGCGAGAGGCCGAAGTCGCCGGTGCCGACGCGCTGGTCGACGAGCTCGATGCCCGGCGCCAGGGCAGGGAAGTCGGGGTCGGGGAACAGCTCGGGCCGTGGGTCGACCGGGAGGCTGGGTGAGGCGGCCGCGATGGGTGCGGCCACCCCGTCGACCGGCTGGCCCTCGCCCCGCGCCCAGGACGCACCGAACCCGGCCCCGGCGCCGAGCGCCAGCAGCAGCACCAGCACCACCGGCCCCCGCCATGTCACGGCCGCCAACCTAGACCACTGGTCAGGGCGTCACGACGACGCCGCCGGTCGCGCCCCGCATGCCCTCGGCCACCCGGCGGATCAGGTCGCTGGTGCCGGGGACGTCGCGCTCGCGCCCGTGCACGACGATCTCGACGTCCGCCTGGCCGCTCTGGTCGAGGTCGAGCCACCGCATGAAGCTGTGGCGGGCGTTGCCCTCGTTGCTGCGGTAGGTGTACTCCAGCGAGTCCGCGCCGCGGTCGAGGATGTCGACGTCCTCCTGCTCGCGCTCGAGCCGCTCGATCCGGACGTCGATGGCGTCCTCGACGGTGATGTCCTGGCTGTTGATCTGCTCGATGCGCATCACGTAGGTGTTGTTGGACGTGCCGGGCTCCTTCCACTTCCACTCGTTCGTGGCGTTGGCGTTGGTGGTCCAGCCGACGGGCGCCGGGAAGGTGATCTCGAACTTGCCCGAGCCCCGCGTCTCGGTCCGCATCTGCAGGCCGGCCTCGAGGGCCGGGTCGTCCGGGTCCTTGGCGGGCGGCAGCTCGGCCTCGACCGGGAACTCGGGGTTCGAGGCGGGCACCGGCGCGGCGGACCCGGTGCCGATGGTGGTGTCGCGGGTGCCGCCGGACGCGGCGTAGCCGCTCCCGGTGCCGATCGCCAGGAGCGCGACAAGCACTGCAGGCCCCCGCCAATCCATGGCTGCAACACTAGGCGACTCCCGGCTGGGGACGCGCACGTCCTACGGTGGCGCCATGCTGATCCGCGACGCGCGCCTCGTGGCGCTGGGTGGTCCGGTGGCGGACGGCGCCGTCGACGTACGCATCGAGGACGGTCGGGTCACCGAGGTCGGCCCGTCGCTGCCGCAGGGCCCTGGTGAGTCGTACGACGCCGCGGGCCGCTGGCTGATGCCCGGCCTCTGGGACCAGCACGTGCACCTCGGCCAGTGGACCCTCGCGTCCGCGCGGCTCGACCTGGCGTCGGTGCGGTCCAGCGCCGAGGCCGTCGCCGCGGTCCGCGAGCGGCTCGAGGAGTGGCCGGACCTCCCGGTGATCGGCTGGGGCCACCGGCCGACCGCGTGGCCGGACAACCCGGCCGTCTCCGACCTCGACGCGATCGACACCGACCAGCCGATCGTGCTGATCGCCGGCGACGGCCACCACGGCTGGCTCAACACGATCGCGCTGCACATGCTGGCGCTCTCGACCCGCGACAGCATGGTGAGCGAGGGGGAGTGGTTCCAGGCCTACGGGCGGCTGGCCGGCGTGATGGGCTCGGACGGCACCGGGCCGGACGCCTACCGCCGCTCGATGGAGGCGGCGGCCGCGCTGGGTGTCGTCGGGCTGGTCGACCTCGAGTTCAGCGGCGGCGTCGCCGACTGGGTCGAGCGCTGGTCGGCCGGCGCCGACCTGCTGCGGATCCGGCACGCCTGCTACGCCGACGGCCTCGACGACGTGCTGGCCCGCGGGCTGCGCTCGGGCGACCCGCTCGGCTCCGATCCGCGCCTCACCATGGGTCCGCTCAAGATCATCAGCGACGGGTCGCTCAACACCCGGACGGCCTGGTGCTGCGAGCCCTACGCCGAGAAGGCCGTGCCCGGGTTCGAGGAGGGCCAGCCCAACCAGACGCCCGCCGAGCTGCGCGCGCTGCTCGCCCGCGCGGCTGCCGGCGGCCTGGACGTCGCCGTGCACGCGATCGGCGACCGGGCGGTGACCGAGGCGCTCGACGCCTTCGCCGACACCGGTGCCCGCGGCGGGATCGAGCACGTGCAGCTCACCACCCGTGACGACGTACGCCGCCTCGCCGCCCTCGGCGTCCGCGCCAGCGTGCAGCCCGCCCACCTCCTCGACGACCGCGACGTGACCGAGCGCCTGTGGCCCGGTCGGGCGGAGCGCTGCTTCCCGCTGCGCTGGATGCTCGACGACGGCGTGGACGTGGTCCTCGGCTCCGACGCCCCGGTCTCCCCGCTCGACCCGTGGCTGGCGGTCGCCGCGGCCGTCCACCGCTCCGGCGACGAGCGCGAGCCGTGGCACCCCGAGCAGGCGATCACGGCCCGGGAGGCGCTCGCCGCCTCCACCGACGGCTGGGGCACCGTCGCGGTCGGGCACCCCGCCGACCTCGTCCTCCTCGACGCCGACCCCCTCGACGGCGCCGGTGGCGACGACCGCGCGCACGCCGAGCGGCTGAGCGGCCTTCGCCGACCACGTCGTCGCGACCTGGGTGGCCGGCGCGGCGGCGTACTCCCGCCCCTGACCCCCCGCTGTAACGCCGGGTTACTGCGACTACCCACTGCGTTGCAACCCAGTGGGTAGTCGCACCAACCCGGCGTTACAGGGGCGGGCGGCGGCGGAGGCTCAGGCCAGCGCGAGCGTCGCGTCGAGCACGAAGGCGGGGTCGTCGAGCCGGTCGCCGTAGACCTCCCGGAGCTGGCCGACGCGGTAGCGCACGGTCTGCGCGTGGACGAAGAGCTCCTCGGCGACCGCGTCGCGACGGCCGTGGTGGAGCAGCCAGCTGCGGAGGGTGTCGGTGAGCTTCTCGGCGGTCGAGGGGCGCAGGTCGGCGAGCGGGGCGAGGACGCGCGCGCGCAGGTCGGCCCGGCTCTCGGCGTCGGCGGCGAGCACGAGCGCGGCGAGGTGGTCGTCGGTGTCGACCAGGCCCTCGATGCCCAGGGCCGCGCACCGCAGCGCGCGCCGGTGCGAGCCGCCCACCTCCAGCCACGAGGTGCTCGGTCCCACGACGGCATCGGTGCCGCGCAGCGCGCGGAGCAACGCGGACCGGGCCGTGGCCGACGCGGCGCTCGGCACGAGCAGCGACGTGTGTCCCTCGGGCAGCCCGGGCACGTCGTCGGTGGGCTGGAGGGTCTGCGGGTCGAGGGCGGTCAGCGCGTGCGAGACCTGCGACTCCGGGAGCACGACGGCGGTCAGCGCGCCCGGCGGCTCCCAGTCGGCCCGCTCGGCCGCGGCGTTGACCGCGTCGGCCGGGGCACCGGTGAGCAGGGCGCGGGCGAGCCGCTCGAGGTTGCGCTGCCGGACCCGGCCGGTGCTCTCCAGCTCGTCGGTGTGCCCGGCGACCGAGGCCGCCGAGAGCTCGTCGATGTAGGCGAAGACCAGCTCGGCGAAGCGGGCCAGCTGGCCGGAGTCGACACCCGCCGCCACGGCGGTCTCGGCCATCTCGCGCCACGACGCGCGGGCGCCGATGCGATAGGCGGAGAGCAGCGCCTCGACCGTGCGTCCGCTGCGCGCCTCGCCACGACCGAGCTGGTAGGCGCCCTCGATCGCCGGCGCCCGCGGGGCGTCGGCGTCCTGGCGGGTGGCGAGGGTGAGGAAGCCGCCGAGGGCGAGCTGGACCGCGTTGCGGATCACCTCGCCCATCCGGCCGCTGCCACGCGCCGGCATAGCTGGGCACCTCCTCGACGATGTGGAGCACGGCGCTGTCGGCGACCTCGGCGAGGCGCGCGCGCAGGGCCGCGGCGACCTCCGGGTCGAGGCCGACCACGGTGGGCGATTGTGTGGTGGGGCGCACAGTCCGCTCTGCCATCGGGTCTCCTGAGGGTGCTTTTGTTCGCTGCGAACAAGAGTGTACGCCGGATTCACGTGCTCAGGGCAGGAACAACGGGCCGCCGGCGGGCACATTGGTACCTATGACCACGACTCTCGAACCGCCCACGGGCAGCGCCCGTCGGAGCCGGCGACTGAGCGACCAGCTCGTCCGGGTGGCCGAGGCCGCCACCACGCCGTACCTCCCGGCCGACTTCATGGACCTCTTCGCCCCGCTCCGCTCCGGCGCCGACCTGCGCGGACGCATCGAGTCCGTGCACCCCGAGACCGCCGACGCCGCGACCATCGTGATCCGCCCCGGCGCCGACTGGGCCGGCCACGTGCCCGGCCAGTACCTCCGCATCGGCATCGACGTCGACGGCGTACGCCAGTGGCGTGCGTACTCGCTCACCCACGGCCCGCGCCGCGACGGCCGCATCTCCATCACCGTCAAGGCAGTGCCCGACGGCCTGGTCAGCAACCACCTCGTCCACGAGGCCCGCCCCGGCACGCTCGTCCACCTCGAGCAGGCGGCCGGCGAGTTCGTCCTCCCGCCCGCGGGCGGCAAGTTCCTCATGGTGACCGCCGGCTCCGGGATCACGCCGGTCATCGGGATGCTGCGCAACCTCTACCCGAGCACCGACGACGGCGTCCTGCGCCTGCCGCGCAGCGAGGTCCACGACATCGTCGTCGTCCACGTCGCGCCGAGCCACCCCGACTCGATCTTCATCCGCGACCTCGAGGCGCTCGACGCCGCCGGCGCGATCCGCCTCGTCGCGAGGTACGACGACGAGCACGGCGTCCTCGACGTCGACCACCTGGCCGACCTGGTGCCCGACCTCGCCGAGCGCACGACGCTGGCCTGCGGGCCGGCCGGCCTGCTGGACGCCCTCGCCGCCCACCACGAGGCCGCGGGCATCACGCTCACCACCGAGCAGTTCCGCACTGCCCGCGTCGAGCCCGGCGACGGTGGCACGGTGAGCTTCACCTCCGGCACCACCCTCGACCTCGACGGCGCCACGCCGATCCTCGACGCGGCCGAGGCCGCGGGCCTCCTGATGCCGAGCGGCTGCCGGATGGGCATCTGCATGGGCTGCGTCATCCCGCTGCGCGAAGGCAGCGTGCGCGACCTGCGCAACGGCGCCATCACCACTGCCGTTCCCGGCGAGACCGGCGACCTCAAGGTGCAGACCTGCATCAACGCCGCCGCCGGCCCCTGCCACATCGACCACTGATCCAGACCTCCCACGACCCCCAGGAGCTCGACATGACCACGATCCAGAAGAAGCCGCACGTCGGCCAGGACAACCCGATCGCGCACCTCACCGAGGCCGACATCGAGCAGATCGGCATCGAGCTCGACGCGATCCGCCAGGACATCCTCGACGACCGCGGCGCCAACGACGCGGCCTACATCCGCAAGCTGATCGACCGCCAGCGCAAGATCGAGCTCGGCTCGCGCGCGGTGCTGCTCTTCAGCGCCTTCCCGCCGGCGTGGGTGCTCGGCACCGCCGGCCTGAGCGTCGCCAAGATCCTCGACAACATGGAGATCGGGCACAACATCCTCCACGGCCAGTGGGACTGGATGCGCGACCCGAAGATCCACTCCAGCACGTGGGAGTGGGACATGGCCTCGCCCGCCGCCCAGTGGAAGCACAGCCACAACGAGGTGCACCACACGTACACCAACGTCGTCGGCAAGGACAACGACCTCGGCTACGGCATCATGCGCGTCGACGAGGACCAGACCTGGGCGCCGTTCCACCTCGGCCAGCCGGTCTGGTGCTTCATCAACGCCGTCTTCTTCGAGTACGGCATCGCCGCCTACGACCTCGACCTCGGCGCGGTCATCAAGAAGAAGCAGACCAAGGACCCGGTCTTCCGGGCCGCCGCCAAGCAGGTGCTCAACAAGATCCGCAAGCAGGCGACCAAGGACTACGTCGTCCACCCGGTGCTGTCGATCCCGACCGGCTCGTTCCTGCCGACGCTGGCGGCCAACTTCACGGCCAACATCGTCCGCAACCTCTGGTCCAACTCGATCATCCTGTGCGGCCACTTCCCCGAGGGCGTCGAGACCTTCGAGAAGCGCTCCATCGAGGGCGAGACCAAGGGCGAGTGGTACGTCCGCCAGATGCTCGGCTCGGCCAACATCTCCGGCTCCAAGGCGCTGCACCTGATGAGCGGCAACCTGTCCCACCAGATCGAGCACCACCTGTTCCCCGACCTGCCGTCCAACCGCTACGCGGAGATCGCGCCCAAGGTGCAGGCCCTCTTCGAGAAGTACGACCTCACCTACTGCGCACGGCCGCTGGTCCCGCAGGTCTACTCGGCCTGGCACAAGGTGGTGCGGCTCTCGCTCCCCAACGGCTGGCTGGCTACCACGAACAAGCGGAACGCGCCCCAGCAACTTGCCATCCTCTACAAGATGGCGACCGGTGACCGACGTACGCGTCGCCTGCTCGGACGCAAGCTGGAGAGCGAAGCACGGGCCGCTGCCTGAGGCCGGGTCCCCTCCTAGGGGTGCAACTTCGCGGATTCGATCCGGACGAGCTCCGGCCCTCGTAAGGTCCTCCCTGACGCAGCCGTGGGGGCTGCCAACTCGGAGGTTCCCTTGCGCGCACTCGCACGCCTGCACCACGTCATCGCCTGCGTCGTCCTCGTCGTCGCAGCACTGTCGGCCTCGGCCCTCGTAGCGGTCCCCGCAACCGCTGCGACGACTGGCGGCATCTCGGGGACCGTCACGGCGGCGGGCAAGGGGCTTCCGGGGATCTCGGTGACCTACTACTCGCTCGGTCAGTACGGCTGGCAGGGCGCCGGTTGGGTCGAGACGGATGCCCAGGGCGCGTACGCATTCGGAGGCCTGGCCGCGGGCCGCTACCGAGTGTGCTTCGACGACAACAGCGGGACCTACCTGGACGAGTGCTGGAACGACAAGCCGTCAGTTTCCCAGGCGGAGGATGTCCAGGTCGTCGCGGACGCCGCGACCTACGCCAACGCGGTCCTCGCCGCGGGGAGTCGCATCGCGGGATCGGTGACAGATGCCAACGGAACTGGCGTCGCCGGCATCCACGTGAGCGTGCAGCAGTGGGCGCCCAGCCAGTCGTACTGGAGCACCGTCTCCTCAGCGCAGACCATGGGTGACGGAACCTACGAAGCCATCGGATTGCGCGCCGGCACGTACCGCGTGTGCTTCTACGACTCGTACGGCAACTCCTACGTCAGCGAGTGCTGGAACGACAAGCCTTCGGTCGAGCAGGCCGTCGACGTGCAGGTCGGCGAAGGGGTGCGGGTGGGCAACATCGACGCCGTGCTCGCCACCGAGGCGCGCATCTCCGGAACCGTCACGGACGCCCAGGGTCTGGGCGTGCCCAACCTGAACGTGAGTGTTCAGCAGAAGAGCGCGGGCACCACCTACTGGAGCATCATCCGAAGCGGTCAGACCGACTCCAGCGGCAAGTATGAGATCGGTGGACTGCGTGCTGGCTCCTATCGGGTCTGTTTCGGTTCCTACGGCACGAACTTCCTGAGCGAGTGCTGGAACGACAAGCCGACAGCCGACCTCGCCGAGGACATCGTCGTCGCAGCGGGTCAGCGAGTGATCGGCAAGAACGCAGTACTTGCGCGGGCCGCGCACATCACTGGCCAGCTGAAGGACCTGGCTGGTCAACCCATCGCTGGGGTGTCCGTGTCCGTCCAGGAGAGGGTGGACGGCCCCATGCAGTGGCGGTTCGTCTCGTCGGCGACGTCCGACAGCGAGGGCAGGTACGACGTCGGCAACCTGCCAGCTGGTACCTACCGGGTCTGCTTCCAGACTTGGGCCACGGCTTATCTCAACGAGTGCTGGGACGACCAGCCGACCGTCGCCACCGCCACCGACATCCCCGTGGTTGAGGGTGGCATCGAGCCTGGCAGGAACGCGACTCTGGTCAAGGGCTCCCGCATCCTCGGCACGGTGAAGGACAAGACCGGGACGCCGCTGTCGTCCGTTC
Organism: uncultured Actinomycetota bacterium; assembly: GCA_963795095.1. GTDB lineage: Bacteria > Actinomycetota > Actinomycetes > Propionibacteriales > Nocardioidaceae > Nocardioides. Next base: position 18,771 of record CAWCGM010000020.1, read on the forward strand.
AGGTCACCGCGTACGCCAAGGACGCAACGGGTGCGTGGGTCTACGCGGCGTACAGCAACACCAACCAGCAGGGGGGCTACCAGATCACCGGCCTGCGTGCTGCCGTCTACCGCCTCTGCTTCATGAGTTACACGAGTACCTCGAGCATGAGCACGTGCTGGAAGGACGCAGCCGCGGTGCAGGACGCCGACGACGTGGTCGTGGCACCGGAGTCCGATGCGACCGTCGACCACTCGATGTTCAGCCAGCGCTACCAAAACGTCACGGAGCCCAAGGTGACCGGCACCCCGCAGGTCGGCGCCACCTTGAGCGCGTCACCGGGGACATGGTCGCCCAGCGGCGCCACGTTCAGCTATGTCTGGGTGGCGGACGGCGAGCCCATCGGTGGCGAGACGGGAAGCACGTTCGTCCCACGCGCGGAGCACATCGGCGCGACAATCGGCGTCGTGGTGACGGCTCAAGGTGCCACTGCTGCGCCGAGCTACGCCTACTACGCGAACGCAAGCGGCGACGTCATCGCTGCGGAGCCGACGCCGACCCCGACGCCGACCCCGACGCCGACCCCCACGCCGACCCCCACACCGACCCCCACACCGACGCCGACTCCGACTCCTGTCCCCGACGTGGCGTCGCAGCTGGGCCAGGTGGCGGCGAATCTCGCGGTCGCAGGGAAGGCCAAGGTCGGCAGGACGATCAAGGTGTCTGGATTGGTCACGCAGATGCGCACCGCGGTCGGCTACAAGTTCCAGTGGTACGCAGGGAGTGCGAAGATCAAGAAGGCGACGCGTTCCAGCCTCAGGCTCACCGATGCCGTGCGTGGCAAGAAGGTCAGGGTGAAGGTCGTGCTGACGGGTGGCGGGGTTGCCAAGACGGTCGTGCTCAAGGTCGGCAAGGTGGCCTGAGAGACGGTGAAATCCCCTGTCTCGTGACGGTTTCCACGCTATTTGCCACTTGTTGCCACGGAATCCGCTGGACTGGACCTCCGTACCGATTGCGGATCATCAGTAGTTGTACGGATGTATCAGGAGCACACTGGGACCATCCTTCCCTAGCAAGGGGATATCGATCGTGGGGATCGAGACACGGATGAACCAGACAACACATCAGGGAGGCACCCGATGATCAGGGTCGGTGCAGTGGGGCAGAAGGACCGGCCGGCGACGGCCACGACGTCGTACGACGTCAGTGCGGAGACCGCGCAGCCGGTGATCCCGCGCCAACGCGGCGCGGTGGACACCAGCTCGGCATCTCGACCGCCGGCTGCTTGACCTGGTCGCGGCGACCTCTTTGGGGAGGGGTCGCCGCGGCACGGTTCTCCTGGACCGGCTCACGCCTGCGTGAGCCGGTCCTTCGGCGTGTCCGGACGGGCGGTGCCAGGTCCCGGACCAGCGGTCTGGACCGTCTTCCGAAGACTTCCCGAAGGGTTCGCCTAGTCGCCGCCGTCGCCCTCGGGCGCTCCTAGCCTTGAGGGTGTGGCGGTCCGTGGGGGGCCGCTCCGGGATCAGAGGAGTCCGCGATGCGGAAGAAGAACGACAGCAGCGAGGCCTGGGACGTCGCGGGCCGGATCAAGGCACTGGAGCAGTTCAGCGGCCCGCTCGTGGTGCGCCCGCGGGCCGAGGCCGACGCCATCCCGATCCACGAGCCCGCCCCGGTCCGGGTGCCCGTGCCGAGCCGCTCGCGGATCTTCGTCCGCGGGGCCGAGGGCTTCGGCGCCTATGCCGACCTCACGGTGACCGCGCCCCGTCCCGTGACCGACTGAACGACCGACCAGCTCGAGCGCGTTCGCCGGCCACCGGCCGAGCCTCCCCGGGGAGGGTCATCGGCTCGCCTAGGGTCTCCCGGTGGTCTGGCTGGTCGGTGCGCTCCTCCTGCTCTGGCTCGCCTGGGGCCCGGTCGTCCTGCTCCTGGCCGCTGCGCTGCTGTGCGTCCCGCGCGTCCGCTGGTGGGTGCAGGACCGCGCGCAGCCCGACGCCCGCTCGGTCGGCATCGTGGCGGCGACCGTCACCGGACTCGTCGCGGCCGTCGTCGCGATCCCCGACGGCTGGCTGCCCATCCCGCCGGCTCCGGGCGCCTGGGCCGTGCCGGCCTACGTCGGCCGACCGGCCGCAGCGCACCCGATCGCCACCGAGGCCCCGCAGAACCCGCACCGCGCCGCCGGTGCACCGGCCTCCCGACCCGGGCCGCTCGGACTGCAGCCCGAGGTCGACACGGCGTGGCTGGGCACGCAGCGGTGCGGCGACCTCGCTCCGACGTCGTCCGGCGTGCTCGTCGCGCGGTGCACCGACGGCCCGACCTCGCTGCTGCGGCTCGTCGACCCGGAGACGCGCAGGATCACGGCCACGCACGACCTCGGCGAGGTCGACGACGACGCGGCGTGCGCCAGCGACGCCTTCTACGTCGACGACCGCGACCGCGCAGTGGTGGCCGCCGAGCGCACCGTGTCGACGTACGTCACCGCGGGGTCCGCGCTCGACGTCGCCGGCACCTGGGACCTGAAGCCGTGGATCCCCTTCGGCGACTGCGTCGTCGGCATCGCCCCGGACTGGGCCGGCCTGGTCTGGTGGGTGTCGCGCGACGGGCTGGTCGGCACGATCGAGCCCGCCTCGGGCCGCGTCGCCGTCCTCGACCTGGCCGAGCCGGTCCGGCACGGCCTCGCGGTCGACGAGGGAGGTGCGTACGTCGTCTCGGACGCCGCCCTCCTCCGGCTGGCGGCCGGCGCGGACGGCACGCCCGAGGTCCGCTGGCGCACCGAGAACGCCGACAGCGGGTCCGCCCCCGTGCTGCTCGACGGTGGCGTCGTGGCCGTCACCGACGAGCAGGAGGGTCGCCTGGGAGTGGTCTTCGTGGCGCGCGACTCCGGCGCGGCGCTCTGCCGGCAGGCGGTCTTCGACAAGGGCGCCGGTGCCACCGACAGCACGCTCGCGTCGCTCGGCCGTGGCGTGGTGGTCGCCAACAACCACGGGTACTCGTCCCCGCGGAGCACCCTGCTCGGCTTCACGAGCGACCCGGGCATCTCGCGCGTCGACCTCGCCGAGAGCGGGTGCGTGGTGCGGTGGACCAGCGACGCGGTCTCGCCGAGCTCGGGGACGACGGCCAGCTGGCCCACCGGGCTGGTCTACGCCTGGACCAAGCGGCCGTCGCTGACGGGTGTCAGCGCCTGGTACCTCACCGCCCTCGACGCCGTGTCCGGCCGCGCGATGTGGAGCGTGCGCACCGGCACCGGGCTGATGGCCGGCAGCGACGGCTCCCGGATCACCCTCGGCGCCGACGGCTCCGCCTGGCTCGGCACCCTCGCCGGCCTGGTCCGGGTCCGCGACCGCAGCTGATATCTGAGGACGTGATGAACGGATCCCGGCTCCGGGACGTACATGTCGTCCTCAGGTATCAGGGCCAGGTGAGGCCCACCGTCTCCTCGCTCAGCTCCCAGAGCCGGCGCTGGGCCATCTCGTCGCGCGCGAGCGGGGTCGACCCGACGATCCGGGGACGGCCGCCGGCCTGACCGGGGCCACCCGGTCCGACGTACGTCCCTCCCGGCAGGTCGGCGGTCGCCGCCATCAGGGCCGGCCACGCGCCGGCCTCCGCGGACTGCGACACCGCCTTGACCGCGGCGTCGAGGATCGCCGCACCGCGCGCCTCGATGCCCCGCATCTGGCCGTTGACGACGAGGTGGGTGCCGGCCAGCCCGGGGTGGGCGGCGAGCGCCGACACCGGCAGCCCGGCCCGGCGCAGCCGTCGGTCGAGCTCGTGGGTGAAGAGCAGGTTGGCGAGCTTGGTCTGGCCGTAGACCATCCACCGGCTGTAGCGGCGCTCCGCCCGCGGGTCGCCGAGCGGCGCCGACCGGGCCATCCGGTGCGCCTGCGAGGACAGCGTCACCACGCGACCTGCGCCCGACGCGACGAGCTGGTCGAGCAGGAGGCCGGTGAACAGGAACGGCCCGAAGTGGTTGGTCGCCATCTGCGACTCGAGGCCGTCGGAGGTGCGGCGCAGCGGCGGGGCCATGATCCCGGCGTTGTTGACGAGCAGGTGGACCGGGCCGAGGCCGGCTGCCGCGGAGGCACCCTCGCGCACGGACCCGAGCTCGGAGAGGTCGACGACGACCGTGTCGAGCCGGGCGTCCGGGACCTCGGCGGTGATGGCCTCGGCGGCCGCGTCGAGCTTCGCCGGCGTACGACCGGCGAGCGCGACGCGAGCACCGTGGCGGGCGAGCTCGAGGGCGGTGTGGAAGCCCAGCCCGCCCTGCGTCGGGCCGGTGACGACGGCCGTGCGCCCGGTCAGGTCGCCGATGTCGTCGGTCGTCCAGGCAGCCTCGCTCACGGCGTCACGCCCATGGCCGCGACGACGCGCGCGCCCAGATCGGCATCGCCCGACATGCGTACGACGCCGGGCTCGGCAGCCCGGCGTCCACCGGCCAGCACGATGAAGGTCTCGCGGTCCATGCCCAGGGTGACGGCGGGGGTCCCGTCGTCGGGCGTCGCCACCCGGCCGCGCCCGTCCTCGCCGACGACGGCGGCCACCGGCTCGTGCCCGTCCACCTCGAGGCGTACGACGCTGCCCGCCGGCGCCTGCGCACGCTTGCCGACGATGAAGGGCAGGCTCTCCATCAGGTAGGTGGCGGTGTGGCGCGCGGGCGCGGAGTCGAGGTTGCCGGGCATGCCGAGCGCGCGGCGTACGTCCTGCTCGTGCATCCAGACGTCGAGCGGCCGGTTGCGCAGGAGCAGGCCGGTCGTCCAGCCGATCGCGCCGAAGAGGCCGGGCGCAGGGACCGATCCGTCGGTCGGCGGGTCGGCGAGGAGCTGGGTGTGGCGGGCCGTCGTGGACTCGCGGATCTCGGTGATGAGGTCGTCCGGCGTCTCGTCGCGACGGACCACGACGCCCTGCTCGGTGAAGTGGCCCATCGTCCCGATCGCGTGCGGGGCGTCGCCGATGTCGACCTCCTCGTGACGCCGTCCGGCGAGGAGCGACTCGAGGTGCGCGGTGTGGGCGGCGACGGCGTGGACGTCCCACCCCGGCAGGTCGGTCGGGGTGGCCCACTGGTCCTCGTCGACGTGCTCGAGGACGCGGGTGAACGAGTCCACCGCCTCCCACCACACGGCGACGAGGGCGGCGAGGCGTTCCTGATCGGGCGTGGCGTCGGTCTGGTCCTCGGACATGCTGCGGAAGCGTAGGGGGTGGCGAGGCTCCACCCCACCCCTACGGGCTGAGCCGGTCGGACAGTTCGGCACCACCCGTTCGGGCGTTCGACCACGACCGCCGACGATCGCACCTAGCGTCGCCAGCAAGGACCGGGCCGACTCGCGGCGCCGCTCCTCCGTACATGGGGGTACACATGAATGCACGTCTGCGTCGGCCTGCCGTCGCACTGATCACGACCACGCTGGCCGCCGGTGCGCTGGGCTTCATGCCCGCGGCCCAGGCTGCGACCACCACCTTGTCAGGGACCGTCACGGGGTCCGACACCGACGCCGGGCTACCCGGCGTCGAGGTCGAGATCTTCGAGTACAACGCGACCGACATGTATTGGGAGCCGGTCGACTACACCGAGACCGACGCCGACGGCGACTACGCCATCTCCCTGCCCGATGGTGCCTACCGCCTCGGCTTCGCCGACTACTCCGGCGGTCACATCGCCGAGTACTACGCCGACGTCACCGACGTCGACGACGGCACCACTGTCCCTGTCTCGAGCGCGTCACCGGCCGTGGTCGACGCCGTCCTCGACCCGGGTGCGCACATCGCGGGCACCGTGACCCGTCCCGGCGGCACCGAGCTGGGCCAGGTGCTCGTCACGGTCTACGAGCCCGTCGAGGAGGACGGCGAGACCTACTACGACTGGGTCGGTTCCAGCTACACCCTGCCCGACGGCTCGTACGACATCGGTGGGCTCGCGACCGGCGACTACGCCGTCGAGTTCAGCGACCCCGACTACAACTACGACCAGGTCACGACCTGGGCCACCGAGTGGTACGACGACGTCACGACGAGCGCCGAGGCCGACCGCGTGGCGGTCACGGCTCCCGAGACGTCGGACCCCGTCAACGCCCAGCTCGCCGCCGACGCCGAGTTCTCCGGAAAGATCATCGACGCCAACGGTGACGGAGTCGAGGGCGCCGTCGAGGCCTACACGCAGGTGGCAGGTGAGTGGGAGTACGTCGAGACGGAGTGGGCCGAGACCGATGGCACCTACGTCTTCGACGGTCTGCGTCCCGGCACCTACCGGGTGCACTTCTACGGCTGGGTCGACGGCAAGTTCGCCGACGAGTACTGGAACGACAAGGGCCGCATCGACGACGCGCAGGACATCACCGTCACCGCGGGCACCCCGTTCCCGAACATCAACGCGACGCTCGTCGCTGGTGAGCACGACGGCGACTACGCCGTGCAGAACCTGACGGCCCCGGTCATCTCGGGCACGCCGCAGGTCGGGTCGCCGTTGACGTCCTCCCCCGGCACGTGGTCCCCCAACCCCTCGCTCGTCGAGTACTACTGGGTGGCTGGTGACGAGCTGCTCCAGGAAGGTACGTCGCCGACCTACGTCCCGACCGCCGCCGACCTCGGCAAGATCATCTCGGTCTACGTCTACGCCAGCGCGGAAGACCTCGACTACGGCTACGCGTACGCGGAGACGAGCGCTCCCGTGATCGCAGCCGCCCCGGTCGTCACCCCGCCCGTCGTGACGCCCCCGGTCGTCACGCCGCCGGCGCCCGTGGTCGACGTCCCGGCCGGCCTCGCCGCAGTCCTCGAGGGCGTGGACACCTCGGGCAAGCCCAAGGTCGGCAAGACGATCAAGGTGACGGGCCTCGACGCGTTGTTCCGCGCCAGCACCGCCGTGTCGTACAAGTTCAAGTGGTACGCCGGCAAGAAGGCGATCAAGAAGGCGACGAAGTCCAAGCTGAAGGTGACGAAGGCGATGAAGGGCAAGAAGTTGTCGGTGAAGGTCACCGCGACCGCCGCCTCGACGTCGAAGTCGGTGAAGCTCAAGGTCGGCAAGGTCTCCTGACCTCCGGCCACCATCAAGACGGACGGCGCAACCCACCCCTGCGGGGAGCGGGTTGCGCCGTTCGCACGTCCGGCGGCCCTACGCTCGGGACGAACGGTCGGTCCCGAGCCGGCCACGCCACGACCAACCAAGGGAAAGAGGGAGTCGTCATGGGAATCGGCATCGGCATCCTGCTGCTCGTCATCGGACTGATCCTCCTGTTCGCCATCAAGGACTTCCCGGCCTCCGTCCAGGACGTCGTCGACCCGACGACCGTCGGCTGGATCCTCGTCATCGCGGGCGTGCTGTCGCTCGTGCTCGGCCTCGTCATGAACAACCAGCGCTCGAGGACCACCCACGTGGAGGAGCGTCGCGAGATGTGACCTCGCGATCCACACAACCTCCCCGGTGTCCCGTTCGTGGATAGCGGTGGAGGGCCACACAGGTCCCTCCGGATCTGGAGGAACGTCGATGTCGAAGCCCGACGACGCATCGTTCGAGGACTTCGTCCACGCTGCGTGGCCGAGCCTGCGGCAGGGTGCCTACGCCCTGACGGGGAGCGTCGCCGACGCCGAGGACCTGGTGCAGACCGTGCTGGTCCGCACCTACGCCAGCTGGGCGCGGGTGGGACGCGACAACCCGGTCGCCTACGTGCGACGCGGGCTCGTGAACGCCTACGTCGACACCTGGCGGCGGCGGCAGCGGTTCCGCACGCAGCCCGCTCGACGACGGGGTCGAGCTCGGCGAGGCGTCGTACGACGTCGAGGTGGTCGACGACCGCCTCGACCTGGTCGACAGGCTGGCCCTGCTCTCGCCGCGCGAGCGCACGATGCTCGTGATGCGGCACTACTTCGACCTCCCCGAGCGAGAGGTGGCAGCCCGGATGGGCTGCTCCGTCGGCACGGTGAAGAGCACCTGCTCGCGCGCACTGGCGCGGCTCCGGATCCCGGTCACTACCCAGACGGGGGAACGTCAATGACGCACGACCAGTTCAAGCAGGAGGTCGACGCGATCGACACCGGGCTGCCGCAGCGGCCCGACCTCACGTCGATCCGCGCGCGGGGCAGGACCGTACGCCGTCGCAGGCGCGGCATCGCCGCAGTGAGCGGACTCGCGGCCGCGGCCGTGCTCGCGGTGCCGCTGGCCACCGTCGTGCTCGACGGGTCGGACGACGCGACGACGCAGGTCGCGGACGACGCGTCCCCGACGCCCACGCCCGACGACGCCGGCACCGACCGTCGACCCGGCGGCGTACGCCGACCAGGCACAGCGGATGACCGCCTCGGTGACCGACGTGTTCCCGCAGGCCCGTCGGACGAGCGACGACGCCTATGACTCGATGGTCCGCCTCGACAACGGGACGATCGACATCGCCCTCGGCGACCCGCCCGACTGGGGCTCGGTGTTCCGCTGGAACCAGGAGTTCGCCCTCGACGACCTCCAGTTCTTCACGGTGTCGGCGTCGTGGGACACCGCACTGTCCGGCATGCAGCTGTGCAGCGTCGGGATGTTCGCCCGCGAGTCGGACTGCACCGTGGACGAGCTCGACGGCGGCTATCGCCTGGTGAGGCACGACGGCGTGCAGCTGCAGGGTGAGCCGGACGGCGACTGGACCCGTTTCGTGCAGCTGGTCTCTCCGCCCTCCGAGCGCGGGCTCGTGCAGCTCGTCGAGGTCTGGGCGCAGGAGGAGGACATGACCTGGGCCGAGGCCGCGTCCGCGCTCCCGCCGCTCGACCGGCTGGCCACCATCGCGACGGACGAGCGGATGCGGCTCCCCGAGCCGCTCGCCCTCCCCGAGCCGGAGTAGCGCGAGAGACTCGGACGACGCCCGCAACCTTTCCGGTGCGGGCGTCGTCTATCGTCCCGGGTCGGCGCACACGGCGCCGTGTCGTGAGGGGTCCTCTGTGCGTCGTCTGCTCGCAGTCCTGTCCACCGTGGCGGTCGTCGCCGGCGCGCTGGGCGGAGCAGGGTCGACACCGGCATCGGCGGCTGCCGACCGGCCGGCCTGGGTGTCCGTGCCCCGCTGGTTCTCGCCCAACGGCGACGGTGTCGCCGACACCGCTGTGGTGCGGTTCACCCTTGCCCAACCGCAGGACCGGGTCACGCTGACCTTCCGCACCGGTCGCGTCGGCTACGTCGACAACGTGCGTCGCGTCGTGCTGAAGGACCTCGACGCCGGAGCACACGAGTGGGCGTGGAACGGTCGCGACGGCAGCGGGAAGCGGGTCGCGGAGGCCGAGTTCAAGGTGACCCTCCAGGGCGATACGTCCGGCGTGACGGCGTCGGACCGCACCCAGGTTGACACCTCGTTCGCGCCGACGCTCGCAGTGGCGACGACGTACGGCGCGGAGGACAGGACGGCCACCGTCTGGCCGCGATCGACTGCTGTGACCGACGCCCTCGGGCTGGTCGCCGCGCTCCACCAGCGCAGCGTACCTCACCGGATCGCCGGTGCGCGACGCACGTCTCGACATCCGCGACCGCGCGGGCCGGCTCGTGCTGCGACGCGACGTGAACCGCGAGATCCTCAACGACCGGGGGCGCGAGGTCGATTGGACGGCGACCCTCGAGGGCAAGCCCCTCCCGAAGGGGCGCTACACCGCACGGGTGATCGGCGGAGACCGCGTCGGCAACCGCGGCCGCAGCGCGCCGCTCCGGATCTGGGTCTCTGGTGACCGCCTCGAGTGGCAGGAGCGGAGCGAGGTCGTCACCCCGGCCGGCAGCATCTGGTACGAACCCTGCACCGGTGGCGGGTGTGGCGACTACCAGCCGTGCGGGTCCGTCGTGGGGAGCGCCAGGTTCGCCGAGGGCCTCAGCTATCGCTCGTCCGACCAGTGCACGGGCCAGTACGCCTTCCCGCTGGCAGCGCGGACGCACTTCCTCCCTGTCGCAGCCGCCACCGGCGTGCGCGGGGTCGCCGAGGCCAAGGTCGGCTTCACCGGAGCCCCGACCACGGACGGGGAGACCGATACGTGGAGAGCTCGCCCTCTCGACGGAGTACGGCTCTCCTCCTGCGAGCGTCTCGTCGTCGACGGGCGCCGAGACCCCGTGGTCCAGCGCGTTGTTCGGAGGCGCCGGGCGCCTCGTCGAGGACTACGACTACACCGAGCTGACGGTCCCGGCCGGGGTGAGGTGGAGCTTCGCGACGCGCGGCACGGACGCGGTCGACGTCGACCGGTTCACCGTCACCTACCGCTTCCTCGCGCCGGTGCCGCCGCTAGAGCCAGCCGCGGTCCTGCGCGATCCGCGCCGCCTCGCTGCGGGTGGTCGCGCCGGTCTTGCCGATCGCGGCGGACAGGTGGTTGCGCACCGTGCCCTCCGAGAGGTGCACCCGCGCGGCGATCGTCGCGACCGGCGACCCGTCGAGGGCGTACGTCAGCAGCTCGCGCTCGCGGCCGGTGAGCGGGCTCGGGCCGTCGATCAGCGACTCCGCGGCGAGGTCCGGGTCGATCACCCGCAGCCCGGAGTGCACCCGGCGGACGGCGTCGGCGAGCTGGCGCGCGGGGGTGTCCTTGACGACGAAGCCCGAGGCACCCGCCTCGATGGCCCGGCGGACGTAGCCCGGCCGGCCGAAGGTCGTCACGATCAGCGAACGCACGCCCGGCAGCTCGCGCCGCAGCGCCGCGGCCGCGTCGATGCCGGTCAGCCCGGGCATCTCGATGTCGAGCAGGCAGACCTCGGCCCCCGACGTGCGGGCCGCCTCGACCACCTCGTCGCCGCGGCCGACCTGGGCGACCACCTCGAGGTCGGACTCGAGGTCGAGCAGCGCGGCCAGCGCACCGCGGACGAGCGCCTGGTCGTCGGCGAGCAGCAGCCGGATCACGGGAGCGCCACCCGGACGCGGGTCCCCGGCGTCCCGGGCGAGACGTCGAGCGTGCCGCCGGCACCGCTGACCCGCTCGCGCATCCCGCGCAGGCCGTTGCCCTCGGCACCGGTGCAGCCGGCGCCGTCGTCGGTGACGGTGATGCCGTCGGGGCCGAGCTCGATGACGACGCGACCGCGCCTGCGCGTGGCGTACGACGTTGGTGACCGACTCGCGCAGCACCCAGGCCATCAGCGCCCGGTGGCGCGGGTCGGTGTCGGCGAGCTCGCCGACGACAGTGGTGGAGATGCCGGCGTCCTCGAGCACCCGGGGAGCGGCGGCGAGCTCGGCCGCGAGGTTGCCGGCGCGCAGGCCGCCGACGGTCGCGCGCACCTCGGCGAGGGCCTGGCGCGCGGTCGCCTGGATCGACGCGAGCTCCTCCTTCGCACGCTCGGGGTCGACGTCGATCAGCCGGGCGGCGAGCTCGGCCTTGACCGACAGCGCGGTCAGCGAGTGGCCCAGCACGTCGTGCACGTCGCGGGCGACGCGCTCGCGCTCGGCGACCAGGGCCAGCGAGTGCCGCGTCGCGCCGGCTGCGTACTCCGCGTCGGTGAGGAGCCGCACGATCGTGCAGCCACCGATGATGGGCCAGACCAGGATGAAGAAGAAGACCGGGAAGTCGTCGGCGCCGAAGAGCGACAGCACCGGGACCAACGTGATGACCGCAGTCGTCCACCTCCACTGCGGTGCGGGCACCTGGAGGGCGGAGTAGGCCCCCAGGTAGGGCGTCAGTCCCAGGACGTCGATGCCGAGGACCGGCACCATGGCGAGGGTGCAGGCGCAGAGTGCGCCCATCACCCAGAGGGCGTGCCGTTCCCAGAAGGTGTAGCCGAGCACGTAGAGGACCGCGAAGCCCGCGATCGCGCCGACGGTCGCCGCGCGTGCGGCGGGGGCGGCGTCGGACTCCCAGGCGCTGGCGAGGGGGAAGAACAGGAAGCCCAGCCAGATGACCGCCATCGCCCAGCCCCACCGCTGCCAGGGGCTGGCCGTCTCCTCGAAGGCGAAGGGCCGGCGGTCGTGGTCGGTCACGTCCGCGCCCGGGTGCGGCGTACGCCCCACATCGCCAGGGCTGCGAAGATCACGGTCCACGCGAGCACGTTAGCGACCGGGAGCCACAGCGGGTCGCGACCGCCGACCGGGAGCCAGCCGTCGGTGAGCGGGAAGCGCGCCAGGGCGACGTACCCGTAGAGCGGCGTGAACCGCCCGAGGTCGAGCATGAAGCCGCTCATCGGCGTGAAGACGTTGCCGAGGAACGCCATGACCACGATCATCCCGGACGCGATGCCGGGGGCGTTCGAGCCGCGGAACGCCAGGCAGACCGCGAGGCCGTAGATCGCGAACAGCGCCGAGCCGAGCCACACGTCGTCGCGGCCAGCACCCAGTCGCTCCAGTCGCCGCGCGCGCCGGTGAGGGCGCCGATCGTGAAGATCAGGGTGACCGGCATCGGCGGCCACGGTCATCGCGACGGCCGCCTTGGCGGCGACGAAGGCCAGCGGGCGCATCGGGGTCAGGCCGAGCTGGCGGCCCCAGCCCATCACCTGCTCCATCGCGGCGCTGCCGGCGACGCTGGTGGTCGCGGTGACCGCGCCGTAGGCGGCCATCGAGATCATCACGTACATCCCGACGTTGCCGCTGCCGACCGCGCTCGTCGGAGCCGAGGCCGAAGACGAGGTACATGAAGGTCGGCAGGCCGACGATGAAGAACATCCCGATGCGGTCGCGCAGCTGGCGGCGCAGGTCGAGCCGGGCGTACGTCGCCATCGCCGGGCGCGGGGCGGTGCGGGCGCGCGGCGTCGGTGCGGGCAGGGTCGTGGCGGTGGTCATCGGGTGGCTCCGGTCAGCTCGTCGGTGGTGCTCCGTCGGAGCTCGGTCGGTCTCGCGGGTCAGGGCGAGGAAGGCGGCCTCCAGGCTGGCGGCCGACACCTCGATGTCGCCGACGCCGAGGGGCTCGAGCGCCTGGCGCACCTGCGCCAGCCAGGCCGGGTCGATGCCGTCGGCGCCGACCACGTCGGCGGGTGGACGGAAGGTGAGGGTGCGTCCGCCGTACGCCGCCCGCACGTCGGTGGTCGCCGCGTCGTGGACGATCCGGCCGTGGTTCATCAGGACGGTCCGCTCGGCGAACTCGTCGGCCTCGGCGAGGTAGTGGGTGGCGAAGACGATCGTGCGGCCCAGCGGCGGCGTCGGCGCGCATCGTCTGCCAGAACTCCTGGCGCGCACCGACGTCCATGCCGGTCGTCGGCTCGTCGAGGATGACCAGGTCCGGGTCGGGCACGAGGGCGAGCGCGAACTTCAGCCGCTGCTGCTCACCGCCCGAGCACGCCTCGACGCGGCGCTCCGCCAGGCCCGTCAGCGCGAGCCCGCTCGAGCACCACGTCGACCCGGTCGGGACGACCGTGGAGCGCGGCGATCGCCTGCACGGTCTCGGCGACGGTGAAGTCGTTGAGCAGGCCGCCGGTCTGCATCACCGCGGAGACCCGGCCGGCGCGCACCGCCTCGGCGGGGGTCGAGCCGTAGACCTCGATCGTCCCGGCGTCGGGCGCGGTCAGCCCGAGCAGCATGTCGACGGTCGTGGTCTTGCCCGCGCCGTTCGGGCCGAGGAACGCGACGATCTCGCCCGGCTCGATGGTCAGGTCGACGTCGTCGACGGCCACGACGGTCGTGCCGTCCGTCGTGCGGAACGACTTGCGGAGCCCGGTGGCATGGATCGCTGGGGTGGTCATGCGCCCAGCCTGTCGGCGTACGCCGCCGGGGCCATGACGGATGTGTCACGACCTCGCCGTGACACCTGTCATCTGCCACGCCTGTTCACCATGGGATGCAGACGAACAAGCACTTCCCCAGGTCAATTGACCCGGGGAAGTGCCTATTCATCGACATCCCATGGTGGAGCGACAGGGCGAGTCGGTCAGAAGGACGCCTCGTCGAGGTCCATCAGGTCGAGGTCGATGCCCTCGGCGATGGCGCGCTCGGCGCTGATCTTCGGCAGGTTGGTCTGCGCGAAGAACTGGGCCGCGGCGACCTTGCCCTCGTAGAACGCCTTGTCCTTGGCCGACACCTCGCCCGACAGCTTCTGCAGGGCGACCTCGGCCTGGCGCAGCAGCAGCCAGCCGCAGACGACGTCGCCGAGCACCATCAGCAGGCGCGAGGTGTTGAGCCCGACCTTGTAGATGTTGCGCAGCTCGTCGGCCGACGACATCAGGTCGTTGATCATGTGCCCGACGATGGCGTTGGCGTCCTCGAGCGCGGTGGCGAGCAGGGCCCGCTCGTTCTTGAGGCGACCGTTGCCGGCCTCGGAGGCGATGAAGCCCTCGATCTCCTTGGCGAGGTGGCCGAGCGCCTTGCCCTGGTCCTTGACGATCTTGCGGAAGAAGAAGTCCTGGCCCTGGATCGCGGTCGTGCCCTCGTAGAGGGTGTCGATCTTGGCGTCGCGGACGTACTGCTCGATCGGGTACTCCTGCAGGAAGCCGGAGCCGCCGAAGGTCTGCAGCGACTCGGTGCCCAGCAGCACCCACGAGCGCTCCGAGCCGTAGCCCTTCACGATCGGGAGCAGCAGGTCGTTGACGGCGGCGGCGAGGCGGGCCTCGTCGGAGTCGGCCGTGCCGGCGTGCTCGGCGACCATGACCTGGTCCTGCCAGGTCGCGGTGTAGAGCACCAGCGCGCGCATCGCCTCGGCGAACGACTTCTGCGTCATCAGCGAGCGGCGTACGTCGGGGTGGTGGGTGATCGTGACGCGGGGGGCCGTCTTGTCGGCGGCCTGCGTCAGGTCGGCGCCCTGGACGCGCTCCTTGGCGTAGTCGAGCGCGTTGAGGTAGCCGGTCGAGAGGGTGGCGATGGCCTTGGTGCCGACCATCATCCGGGCGTTCTCGATGACCTGGAACATCTGGGCGATGCCGTCGTGGACCTCGCCGAGCAGCCAGCCCTTGGCGGGCTCGCCGCCGCCGACCTGCGGGTCGCCGAAGGTGACCTCGCAGGTGTTGGAGACCTTGATGCCCATCTTGTGCTCGACGTTGGTGACGTAGACGCCGTTGCGCTCACCGGTCAGCTCGCCGGTCTCGAGGTCGAAGTGGTGCTCGGGCATCCAGAAGAGCGAGAGGCCCTTCGTGCCCGGGCCGCCCGCGCCCTCGACGCCCTCGGGGCGCGCGAGCACGAGGTGCATGATGTTCTCGCTCATGTCGTGGGTGGCGCTGGTGATGAAGCGCTTGACGCCCGTGATGTTCCACGAGCCGTCGTCGTTGGCGACCGCCTTGGCGCGACCGGCGCCCACGTCGGAGCCGGCGTCGGGCTCGGTGAGCACCATGGTGCAGCCCCACTGGCGGTCGACCATGTACTGGGCGACGGCCTTGTCGCGCTCGTTGCCGTTGCGGTGCACGACGTTGGCGAACGCGGGACCCGCGGCGTACATCCAGACGGGCGCGTTGGCGCCGAGCACCATCTCGCCGATCGCCCAGATCAGCGACGACGGGGCCGGGGTGCCGCCCATCTCCTCGAAGACCTGCAGGCGCCAGAACTCGGAGTCCATCCACGCCTGGTAGCTGGCCTTGAACGACTCCGGGCACGGGAGCGGTGTGGGTGGCGGGGTCGAAGACGGGCGGGTTGCGGTCGCTGTCCTCGTAGGACGCCGCGATGTCCTCGCGCGACAGGCGCTCGACCTCGCGCAGGATCTCGCGCGCGCTGTCCGCGTCGATCTCGCCGAAGGGGCCGGTGCCGAGGACCTCGTCGCGGCCGAGGACCTCGAAGAGGTTGAACTCGATGTCGCGGAGGTTGGTCTTGTAGTGGCTCACGTGCGTTCCACCTGTTCCATGTGCGAGCGGTCTGGGTCACGGCTACTGGTCGGTTTACTGGCCGGTAACAAGATCATGCCTCGCGGATCGGCGCCGCGCAACACGAACGGCCGATGTCGCCGGTCACAGGCGGGACGCGCCGGGATGCGACCGGATTTGCCTCTCAAGACATGTATGTCTAGCCTTTCACCCAACAAACGAAGTCACTCGACTTAGACCTGTCCTGAAAGGAGCCGCGCGATGCGCAAGCTCATCGTTCTCGGCGTCGTGGGCCTCATCGCCCAGCTGATCGACGGATCCCTGGGCATGGCCTACGGCGTGACGTCCTCGACCCTGCTGCTCGCCGCCGGCGTCGCCCCGGCCGCGGCCTCCGCCGCCGTCCACTTCTCCGAGATCGGCACGTCGCTGGTCTCCGGCGCCTCGCACCACAAGCTCGGCAACGTCGACTGGCGCACCGTGTCGATCCTGGCCGTGCCCGGCTTCGTCGGCGCGTTCCTCGGCGCGACCCTGCTGTCCAACATGGACGCCGCGGTCGCCAAGCCGGTCGTCGCGGTGATCCTGCTCAGCCTCGGCTTCTACGTCGTCTACCGCTTCCTGCGCCTCGGCGGCGCGCGCCCGACCTTCAAGGGCCACCCGTCCGCGATGTTCCTCGCCCCGATGGGCCTCGTCGCCGGCACGCTCGACGCCGTCGGTGGCGGCGGCTGGGGCCCGGTCGGCACCACGTCGCTGCTCTCGAGCGGTCGCCTCGAGCCCCGCAAGGTCGTCGGCTCGATCGACACCTCCGAGTTCGTCGTCGCCGTCGGCGGCTCGCTCGGCTTCCTCATCGGCCTCGGCGCCGCAGGGCATCAACTGGGGCTACGCCGGCGCGCTGCTCGCCGGTGGCGTCATCGCCGCCCCGATCGCCGCCTGGCTGGTCAAGCACCTCGCCGCCCGCGTCCTCGGCACCGCCGCCGGTGGCCTGATCATCCTCACCAACTCCAAGACGCTCCTCGAGGCCGTCGGCGTCCCCGGTGTCGGCGTCGCCGTCACCGCCGCGGTCGTCTTCGTCCTCTGGATCGCCGGCATCGTCTGGGCGGTCAAGCAGGAGCGCCTCTCGAGGGCCGCGGCTGCCGACGAGCGCGAGCTCGAGTCCGCCCCCGCCTGACCTGCAACCGCCCGACGTGCATGGTCGTACGCCGTCGCTCCCGCACCGCGCGGGGGCGACGGCGTACGACCATGTGGCCCGGCGCCGAGGCAAGCACCACTGTGTTTGCCGACATATCTGACAAACTGCACCTATGCGCGTCTCCGCCAAAGCCGACTATGCCCTCCGGGCCCTGATCGAGATCGCGGTGCGCACCGACGGCACGGCCGTCAGCGCCGAGCAGCTCGGCAAGGCCCAGGGCATCCCGCACGGCTTCCTCCAGGCCATCCTCGCCGACCTCCGCCGCGCCGACGTCGTGGTGTCGCAGCGCGGCCAGTCGGGCGGCTGGCGCTTCGCGCGGGAGCCGCGCACCGTCACGGTGGCCGACGTGATCCGCGCCGTCGACGGCCCGCTCGTGTCGGTCTACGGCCTGCGTCCCGAGGCGGTCGAGTACGACGACTCGGCGCAGGTGCTGCAGCACGTCTGGATCGCTGCCCGCAGCTCACTGCGCGCGGTCTTCGAGCAGGTCAGCATCCAGGACCTCGCCGACGGCAAGCTCCCCGAGGGCGTCGCCGCCCTCACCCAGGACGAGGACGCCTGGCAGCCGCACTGATCGCTGGGCGCGACCTAGGCGGCCAGCCGCTTGTTGACCTGCTTGCGCCTCCGCGAGATCTTGCGGAGGCGCTTGTCGAGCCGCGCCTCCTCCTCGATCAGCGCGATCCGGGCGACCTGCGCGGCGAGCTGGGCGTCGCCGAGGTTGTCGGGCAACACGTGCACCCGGTCCTCCTTGACCAGCGACAGCCAGGCAGCGGGCGGCTGGACCGCGAAGCCGGTGGTCACCACGAGGACCACCTTGAAGCCGGGGAGGCCGTCGAGCGCGAGCGCCGCCTGCTCGGATGACGCGTCGAAGAAGCCGGGCACGCTGACGAAGACGTCGGCCTTGGCCTTCCAGGCCTTGCGGCACACCTTCGCCCAGGCGCCCTCGACCTCCTTGCGGCTCATCCCGGCGGCCTTGTGGGTGCGGGTGATCTCGATGCCGGCGAGCTCGAGGACCTCGGGATCGACGTCAGGGACGGCGATCCGGCCGAGGTCGAGGCCCTCGCGCATCTCGTCGAGGTCGACCGTGTCGGGACCGAGGTGGAGCAGGAACAGTCTCTTGGCCATGGCGCCAGCCTCGCCGCTGCGTGCGTCGTCCGCGTGAACGTGGGTCGAACTCCTCCCGACCCTGCGAGGGTCTTTACCTAGTCTGGTGTGACGTCCCGCCCCTCCCGTGCGTCTCCCTCGTGACGCCGAAACCATCACAGGGAGAGACATGCCCCGCACGAGCGAGGAGTTCGAGGAGTTCGCGATCGCGCGGACGCCCCAGCTCTACCGCGCTGCGTGGCTGATGTGCGGCGACGCCCACCGCGCGGAGGACCTCGTCCAGGACACCCTGGCCAAGGTCTACGTGCGGTGGCACCGCCGGCTGGGTGCCCCGATCGAGCACCCCGTCGCGTACGCCCACACGACGCTGGCCCGCACCTACATCAGTGCGCAGCGCCGACGCAGCAACCACGAGACACCCACCGAGCACCTGCCCGAGACGCGCCGAGAGCCGTGGAGACGCCGCCACGGGACTCGCGCTGCGGGCGGCGCTCGACGAGCTGGCGCCGCTGGACCGTGCAGTCCTGGTCCTGCGCTACCTCGAGGACGTCTCGGTGGCCGACACGGCAGCCGCGCTGGGGGTGAGCCCGGGGGCCGTGCGCAACCGCACGATCCGCGCGCTCGACCGCCTCCGCGCCGTGCTGGGCCCGTCCCTCCGCGACCTGCTGGAAACCTAGGAGAACCAGATGTCCCCGCATGACTCAGGCGTCACCGAGCTGCTGCGTCGCGCCAGCGACGACCTCACCCCCGACGTCGACCGCCTCGTCCGAGGCGGCATCACCCGCGGCCGCTCGCGCCAGCGCCGCGCCCGGATCGGTACGACGGTCGCCTCGCTCGCCGTGATCGGCGTCGTCGGCGCGCTGGCGGCCGTCGTACCCCAGCTGGACGGAGCCGACAGCGCGCGGGACCCCGGCATCGCGACGGAAGGCCCGTCCGCCACCGCGACGCCCACTGCCGAGCCGCCCGCCCCCGCCACCACTGAGCGCGCCCTGGCCGACTTCCGTGCCGCCCAGGTCCCCTCGATCGTCAACGGCATCGTCGGGACCGGTCTGGCCGCCGAGCCCCGGCCGACGGACACCCTCGCAGACGACGACGACGAGAAGATCGCCTACTTCCCCTACGACGGGATGGAGGCAGCCGTCGTCGTGATGTTCAACCAGCTGTTGAGCGTCGCACGCTGCGAGGAGGTCAATGCGCGATCTCGGCGGCTCCTGCGTCGAGCTGGCCGACGGCACGGTGCAGCTGACGTGGGGGCCGACCCTCGCCGACGGAGTGACGTGCCAGGGCGTCAGCGCCTACCGCTACGGCTACGTGGTCTCGGCGAACTCGTGCAACGCCGCGACCGGCAAGGACTCCCCGACCGCTGGCGCCGCAGCCACCGCTCTCGATCGAGCAGCTGACACAGATCGCCACCAGCGAGGTCTGGTTCGGCTGAGTCGTCAGTCGACCCGGATCGCGCGCAGCCAGCTGACGAGCGGGCGCAGCGTCTTCCAGTCCTCGCGGACCCGGTCGACGAGGCCGGCGTCGATGGCATCGGACTCGAAGCCGTAGGACTTGTTGGCGATCAGCTGCTTGCAGCGGAGCAGCTCGATCCGCGGGTGGTCGGCGTCGTAGCCGCGCGGCGAGGTCTTCAGCCGGTCGCCGCCGATCTCGAAGCCGTCCTTCTCGAGCCGCTTCAGCAGCCGCTCGAGCGCCTTGCCGGACTTCTCGTCGGCCATCGCCTCGCGGATCGCGGCCAGCCGCGGTCCGTCGGCGTCGTAGAAGCCGCCACCGACGCGGGTGCCGCGCGCGGAGATCTCGACGTACCACCCGGTCGACGGCCCGGCGCCGACGTAGGCACCCTGGTGGGTCTTGTAGGGCGTCTTGTCCTTGGCGAAGCGGACGTCGCGGTAGGGCCGGAACACCTTGGCCGGGCCGAACTCCGGCTCGAGCTCGCCGACGAGCGCCTTCATCGGCGCCTCGACCGCGTCCTTCCACACCGGCTTGTTGGCCTCCCAGAAGGACTTGGTGTTGTCCATCTCGAGGTCGTCGTAGAAGTCGAGCGCGGCGACGGGGAATCCGGTGAAGCTCACGTCGCCCGACGTTACCTGCCGGCGTACGACGACCCGCTCGCGTCCTCGTCCAGCAGGTCGAGCACCCAGGCGACGGCGTCGTCGCGCGGTCCACGCCCGGCCCTCGTCGACGTGGGCGTCGAAGGCGTCCCGGCCCAGGGCGTCGAGGGCGGGGGCGATGCTGCCGCGGACGCGGTCGAGGTCGGCCGGGGTGGGGATGCTGCCGATCCGGGACAGGGCGGCCAGACCGGTCCCGACCAGCCGCGCCGCGTCCGCCGGTCGTTCCTCGGCCAGCAGGAGGGCGAGCGTCGAGCACGTCGCCCACAGGGTGCCGTCGTGGCGGACCGCGACGAGCCCGCGAGCGGCACCGCGGCCGAGGAGCCACGCCTCCTCCCGACGCCCCTCGCCCGCGACCAGCCCGGCCTCGGTGAGGGTCAGCAGGTCGAGGCGGTGGAGGTCCTTGCGGCGCGTGGCGATCTGCTGCGCCTCGGCGAGCGGGCTGCGCGCAGCGTCCGGGCGACCGGCGTCGACCAGGGCGCGTGCGAGGGCCGCGTCCACGCGCGCGAGCAACCAGTCCTCACCGAGGTCCCGCGCGATGGCGACGGCCTCCTGCGCCCGGGTCACGCCCCAGGTCGCCCCGAGGCCGATGTCGATGCCGAGGTCCGTCCCGTAGCCGAGCAGCGCGGCGAGGGGAGCGGGGTCGATCTCGGCGCGCAGCGCGCCCTCGGCCGTCTGCACGGCACGGAGCACGACCTGCTCGTCGACCTCGGTGTCCCAGGTGCGACGGAAGTCCCAGTAGGTCATCCAGCCGCGGTGCGGCGAGTCTGCCGGCAGGGCGGCGGCGATCCGCCGGATGTGCTCGAACGCCCGGCCGCCGAGCTGGTGCCACGAGTCGGCGAGCGACACCACGATCTCGGCGGCCGCCTCGACACCGTCCGGCCCGCTCGTCAGGGCGTGGTCGAGGGCGGCGTCGAGGTTCGCCCGCTCCCGGAGCACGACCGGCGCCACCCGGTCCTGCGACGCGGTCCGCGGGTGCAGCCGGCGCGCGAGGTCGAGGTGCACCGCCAGGTGGGTGTCGCGCACGGTCGCCACCCGTCCGGCCGCCGTGAGCCTGGCCAGCGCGTGCTCGCGGACGGTCTCGAGGAGCGTGACCCGCGGCCGGTCGTCGTCGGAGAGGCGTACGAGGCTGGCGTCGACGAGCTCGAGCACGTCGGTCACCGGGTCCGGGACGCCGTCGGCGACCGGGAACCGGGCGACCGTGTCGAGGTCGACACCGCCCGGGAAGACGGCGAGCAGCTCGAGCAGCTGCTGCTGGTGCGGGGCGAGGAGGTCGACCGACCAGGCGGTCAGGGCGTGCAGGTCGCGCTGCCGGGGAGGTCGCGAGGCGCCGCCGGTGACCAGTGCGAGTCCCTCGTCCATCGCCGCGGCCAGGGCGTGCGGCGGCAGCTGGCGCACGCGTGCGGCCGCGAGCTCGATGCCGAGCGGGAGGCCGTCGACCCGCCGGCAGATCCGGGCGACGGCGCCGCGGTTGAGGTCGTCGAGGGCGAAGCCCGGACGCGCGAGCTCGGCGTAGCGCGCGAACAGGTGGGAGGCGTCCCCGTCGACCGCGGCGTCCAGCGGCTCGACCCGGTGCAGTCGCTCACCGGCCACCCCCGTCGGGCGGCGCGAGGTGGCCAGGACGGTGAGCTCCGATCCCGGCCCGAGGAGCGACTCGATGACGGCACCGGCCGCGCCGACCTGCTCGAGGTTGTCCAGGACGAGCAGCGCCCGGCGATCGGCGAGCTCGGCGAGGACGGGCGACCGGTCGCGCGACCCCGTGGGGAGACCGAGGGCGGCCGCGAGGCCGGACCACACGTCGTGCCTCGGTGCGCGCGGACTCCAGCGCGACGAACCAGACGCCCCCGGCGAACGACGTACCGGCCATGGTCGAACGGGCCACCTCGACGGCGAGCCTGGTCTTGCCGGTGCCGCCCGGACCGACGAGCGTGGTGACGCCGGGACCCGGGCGCGCGACCTCCTCGACGAGCTCGGCCAGCAGGGTGTCGCGCCCGACGAGGGGCACCGTCGACCGCGGCAGGTTGGTCCGGGCGCCGAGCGTGCGGGGCGGGGGGAACAGGTCGCCCTCGGTCGACGACACCTGGTGGAGGTGCTCGGGCAGCGCGACGTCGGGCAGCCGGTGCTGCCCGAGGTCCGTGACGTGCCGGTCGTCGACCGGGTCGAGGAGGGTGGCGGTGGCGGCGGTGACGAGGGTCTGGCCGGCGGCTGCGGCGTGCGCCACCGCGACGACCCGCCGCACGTCGGCACCGACGTAGGTCCGCTCGACGACGCGCGGGGTGCCGGTGTGCACGCCGATCCGCACCCGGACGGTCGACCGGTCGGGGAAGTCGTGCGCGGCCAGCGCCCGGTGCGCCGCGTCGGCTGCACGGACAGCGTCGTCCGCGCTCGGGAACGCGGCGAGCAACCGCTCGGGGTCCGCGGCGAAGGTGAGTCCGTGGTGCGACGTGAACGTCTCGCGCAGGAGGTCGCGCTGGGTCTGCACCACGTCGGCGTACAGCTCGCCGAGCCGGCCCTCCAGGGCCGCCGGGCCGTCGAGGACGGTCGCGAGGAACGTGAGCTCGCCGGTCGGGAGGGCGTCCGCCCGACCGGGTGCCAGGTCGGGGGAGTCGTTGAGGATGGCGTGCTGCAGCGCGGTGAGCGTCGGACCGGGCTCCAGGCCGAGCTCCGCGCGGAGCTGGTCGACCACCTCGGCGTAGAGGGCGAGCGCGTCGACGGCGCGGCCCTGCCGGTAGAGACCTGTCATCACCGCCGCCCTCAGTCGGTCGCGGAAGGGGAAGTCGCGCAGTGCCGGCGCGAGCCGGCCGGTCAGCCGGTCGAGGTCGCCGGTCTCGAGGAGCGCCTCCGCGAGGTGCTCGAGCGCGGTGGCCCGCACCTCGCGGAGCCGGGCTGCCTCGACGACGGCGAAGGCGTAGTCGGCCAGGTCGGACATCGCCTCCCCTCGCCACAGCCGCAGGCCCGCATCGAGGGTGGCGACGGCCTCGCGCACCTTGCCGGACGACCTCTGGCCCATCGCCACCGCGACGAGCCGCTCGAAGACGTGGGCGTCGACCCGGTCGGGTGCCACCTCGAGCCGGTACCCGCCGCCGAGCGTGAGGACCGCCTCCCGGCCGAGCCGGCCCCGCAGGTGGGAGACGTAGACCTGCAGCGCGTTGCGAGCGCTGGCCGGCGGGTCCTCGGCCCAGAGGTCGTCGACCAGGCGGTCGACCCCGACGGTCCGGCCGGCGTCGATGGCGAGCCGGGCCAGCAGTGCCCGCTCGCGGGACGCCGAGGTGGCGGCGGCGTCGGCGACCTGCACCGGCCCGAGCAGCAGCACGGTGGGCACGGCGGTCGCGGTGCTGGTCCCCACGTCGCACCCCCGCACGGGCCGTACGCACGACGTGCCCCCTGCCGGGATCGTAGGTCTCCGCCGCCCGGCCCGACAGCCGATGCCCCCGCATCGGCTGCCGGGCTAGACCCCCACCGGACCGCGGCTACTCGGCGTACGTGCGGATCAGGCCCTCGATGAACGTGTGGGCGTACGTCGTGTCGGTGCGGCTCGACTGGTCGCTCGCCTTGCACGGGATGTCCCCGGTGGTGGTCACGGCCACGACCTCGCCGGCCGTGTTGAAGTGGGGTCCGCCGGAGTCGCCGTAGCAGGTGCCGCCGAAGCCGCGGGCGAGGTTCATCGAGAACAGGACGTAGTCGCGGTGGACGTTGACGAGCGGTTGGGTCGCCAGCATGCGCTGGGTCGGCGGCAGGAACGCCTGCGTCGACGTCGTCTTGTCGTAGCGCTCGATGCCGTAGCCCACGGTGGTGAACGACGTAGCCGCGCAGCGACTTCTGGTCGAGGTAGCCGACGTCGGCCAGCTCGGCGAACGGCACGCCGCTGACCGGTGCGTCCAGGACGAACGCCCCGACGTCGTAGCGGTAGTTCGCCTTGCCGGTGTAGTCCGGGTGCGGCGCCGGCACCCCGTCGAGGAGGAGGAGGTCGTCGCGGAGCTGCCAGCTGCGGTCGCTGATCACCCGGTCCAGGGTGAACCAGACCTTGCCCCAGTCGGGTGCGTAGTCGTCCCGCACCATGCAGTGGCTGGCCGTGAGCACGACCCGCGGCGAGACCAGGGTGCCGGTGCAGAGCTGGTAGAGGTAGGGCTCGCCCTCCGCAGGCGTCACCTCGACGACGAACGAACCGACGTTGGTGTGGGCGCCAGTGGGCGCACCGTTGGTGATGGCGTGGCTCGCGGTCGGCGCCATCAGGGCCAGCAGCGCCGACCGCGACCGCGACGCGGCCGCGGCTCCGGGGCAGGACGGACATGTCGGTCTCCTCTCCGCGTCGCCCGGGTGACGACGGTCGGGGAGAGCGTGCGGCGAGCCGCTTAAGGGGCGCTGAAGGGCGATCAGCCGACGGCTGCCCAGACGAGCTCGTCGCCCTGCTCGCCGTACGACGACAGGGTGAGGACCCCGCCACCGCAGGTCGGTTCGCCGAGGAAGGCGTTGCCGGTGGACGGTGACTCGTAGGCGACCTCGAGCGTGTGGTCGGGGGTCCAGCGCATCAGCCGCGCCGGCTCGTCGGGCCCCTGCGGGTCGCGGACGAAGAAGACGGAGTCGCCGCAGGGGAGTGCGGTCCCGGTGGTGCCGGGCCCGAGGTCGAAGAAGGTCCCGTCGGCGGACGCACGGAACACCGCCTCCTCCTGGCGTCGCGGCTTCGGCACCTCCGACCAGACGGCGCCGTCGGCCGTGGCCGCGACGTCCCAGGCGACGCACTCCTCCGGACCGTCGACCGGCTGTGGCACGCCGGCCTCGAGCAGGTTGACGGTGCGGCAGGCCGGGCGGGCGTCGTCGAAGGTCATCATCGCGACGCCGTGCTCGCTCGCCGTGAGGTTGGAGAAGCCGGTGCGTGCCGGCGCGCACCACCCGTCCTCGCCGTTGCTGTCGGCCAGTGCACTGGTGGCGAGGCAGTAGGCACCGCCGTCGCCGTAGGTCGGGTAGTAGAGGTCGCCGCCGGTGAGTGCCCAGGAGCCGCCGCTGGCGGGCTCGGGTCCGACGAGCTCGGACTTGTTGCCGGTCGCGAGGTCGACGACGTCGACCTCGCTGGGATCGGTCTCCGCGGTGTCCTGGCGGACCACGACCGCCCACCCCTCGCTCATCAGGAGCTCGGAGATCGTGCGGCCCGGGCCCGCCGTGATGGTGAGCTGGTTGCGGATGCCGGCCACGTCAGCGGTCGAGCGGTCCTCGCTCACGAGGCCCTGCCAGTCCGGGCCGCGGACCTGGGTGCCACGTGGCGCGCCGGCGTCGGTCCAGTCGAGCAGGTCGGTGGTGGGCTCGACGACCGACGGCTCGTCGATCGCGCCGCCGCTGGGAGCGGGGCGGGCGTCGTCGACGGTGCCGCTGCAGCCGGTCAGCGCGAGCGCGAGCGCCAGCGCGATCGTCGTACGCCCTCCCATGTCAGACGCCGAGGTTGTGCTGGAAGTGGTCGAGGTTGGCGCGGAAGGACTTGTAGGCGTTGCGCCACTGCACGCGCTCGATCGCCGGCTCGCTGGGGTCGAACCTCGACTGGTCCCACGGCTCGAAGTAGCCGATCTTGCGGTTGCCGTCGGGGTCCTGGTCGAAGCCGCGGCCGACCTGGAAGTGCCCGCTCGCGTCGTCGTCGAGGTAGGGGTAGAACTGCTTGTGCAGCACGGGGTGCAGGACGACCGGCGCCCGGTAGTCGGTGACGTGGCGCATCATCACGCGGAACCACTGCTTGAAGGTGAAGTCGCTGATGTCGAGCACGACGTAGGGGCCGGCGGCGGTCGTGTCGTCGTAGTCGGTCTTGTTGTTGACCACGCGCACCATGTCGGTGATCGCGGTGCCGGCGGAGGTCGTGCCGAGGCGACGGGCCCAGTAGCCCTGGGTCTTCCGCTTGCCCTGCGAGCTCCAGCCGATCGCCTGCAGCGTCGCGGGGCCGCACCACCAGGTCTGGTTCTGCGCCTTCGCGACCTTGCTGGTGAGGATCTTGTCCTTGGTGGGGTACGACTCGCCGTACCCGCCGCGGGCGTCGATCCCCGACGACCCGGTCGTGACCTCGGGGTGCGTCTCGGCGAAGTCGTCGGGCAGCGGGACGCCCTGGATCTCGTGGCGCAGCATCCATACCTTGCCGACGGACTGCGCGGCCATCGTGAGCTCGGCGCGCTCGGCCTCGGCGCGGGCGGATCCTGCTGCTGGCGCTCGCACGAGCGAGTACGCCGTCCGCGTCGAGGTCGCCGGTGCGCTCGGCCTTCCTGCCGAAGGTCGGCGGCGTCTCGAGCCGGGCGGCCAGGGCCGCGCGCGACTGGTGGGTCCAGCCGAACCCGAGGCAGTAGCGCTGGCCGTCGAAGGTGGCGCAGCGGACGGACGCCCGCGCGGTCGCCGTACGACCCTGTGCCTGGTCGAGCCCGGCGCCCGCGGCCAGCACGCGCTCGATCTCGGCCTCCATCTCGGGCGTGACCTCGCCCCGACCGGCCCTGCCGACGCTCCGGGTGGTCTCCGCCGTCTGGGTGATCGAGCCGCGCTCGTCGGCTGCGTCGTCCGGGAGCAGCGGCACGGCGCCGAGGGTCAGCGCCAGCGCGGCCGCGGCGATCGTGGCCGGGTGCCGCCACAGCGGGCGGGAGGTGTCGTCCGAGGCGATGCGGTGGGCGATGAGGCGGGGAAGCACGGGCATGGGGAAGGCCTTCGATCCGAGAAAACGCGGACGCCCCACTGTCCTCTCTGGTCCCACCAGTCGCAAGTTCCCCACGCGTCTGCGCGGCAGATCTTCGGCGCGGTGTGGCGGAGCGTCGCGCTCTGCGCCTCACGGCAGGCTCAGCCTGGAGCGGATGACGAGATTCGAACTCGCGACATCGACGGTGGGCAGAGCGTCGCGCTCTGCACGCTCAGGGAATGTGGAGCGGATGACGAGATTCGAACTCGCGACATCGACGGTGGGCAGAGCGTCGCGCTCTGCGCCCTCAGGAGAACTGGAGCGGATGACGAGATTCGAACTCGCGACATCGACCTTGGGAAGGTCGCGCTCTACCAGCTGAGCTACATCCGCATGCCGTCCGTGGACGGCTCAGGAATGCTACCTGACCTGCGACGGCACCCTGGACAGTGCTGGATGCTTCGCGGAGACGGTGTCGCCCGAGGAGCGGCCGGTGATCCGGCGGTGCACCCACGGCACGAGGAACTCGCGGGTCCACTGGGCGTTGGCGGCCCAGGTCTCGCGGCGGCGGAGGACGGGCAGCGGCTCGAGCTCGACGGGCGGGATGGTGTGGGTGACGCCGATCGCGTCGAGCACGGCGCGGGCGATGTAGGTGTGGCCGAAGGAGTTGAGGTGCATCCGGTCGGTGTCCATCGCGGCGGTGATCTCGACCTCGCGCATCCGCCACATGTCGACGAGGGTCACGTCGTGGCGGTCGGCGATCTCGCGCACCCACTCGTTGAAGATCGCCATCCGCCCGCGCATCGGTCCGTAGATCCCGCCGGCGCCCGGGTCGTAGACGGTGAACATCGCGACGCGCGCACCCGTGGCGACCAGGCGCGCGACCGCGGCGTCGTACGTCGTTGCGAGGGCGTCGATGTCGACCCGCGGCCGGAGCACGTCGTTGCCGCCGCCGTGGATGGTGATCAGGTCGGGCTCCAGCGCGATCGCCGCGTCGACCTGCTCGGTGACGATCGGCGCGAGCTTGCGGCCGCGGATCGCGAGGTTGGCGTAGCCGAAGTCGTCGGTCTGCGTCGCGAGCACCTCGGCGACGCGGTCGGCCCAGCCGCGCAGTCCGTTGGGGCGCGAGGGGTCGGGGTCGCCGACGCCCTCGGTGAACGAGTCGCCCAGGGCGACGTAGCGGTGGAAGGTCACCGATCCATTGTGGCGACCCGTTCCCCGACGGAGAAAACGGCCGCTAGGTTGGCCGCGTGCTGCTCTCTGATCGCGACATCCTCGCTGAGATCGACGCCGGCCGGATCGCGCTGGACCCGTGGGACCCGCAGATGCTGCAGCCGTCCAGCATCGACGTACGCCTCGACCGGTTCTTCCGCGTCTTCGAGAACCACCGCTACCCGCACATCGACCCGGCCGCCGACCAGTCCGAGCTGACCCGCGAGGTCGAGCCGGAGGGCGACGAGCCGTTCATCCTGCACCCGGGCGAGTTCGTCCTCGGGTCGACCTACGAGGTGGTGTCGCTGCCCGACGACGTCGCCGCACGCGTCGAGGGCAAGTCGTCGCTCGGCCGGCTCGGCCTGCTCACGCACGCGACCGCCGGCTTCGTCGACCCGGGCTTCTCCGGCCACGTGACCCTCGAGCTCGCCAACGTCGCGACGCTGCCGATCAAGCTCTACCCGGGCATGAAGATCGGCCAGTTCTGCTTCTTCCGGCTCTCCTCGCCGAGCCAGCACCCCTACGGCTCGGAGAAGTACGGCTCGCGCTACCAGGGCCAGCGCGGCCCGACGCCGAGCCGGTCGTTCCAGGGGTTCCACCGCACGGAGATCTGCGAGTCCCGGCTCGTGGATTAGGGCACACCCGCGTTGCGTTAATCGCCGCGGCTCGTGGTTAGGCTGGCCTTACTTAGGTCACCCTCACCACCTCCACGGAGCATTGATGAAGCGCACGCTTGCCAGCCCTCTCGTCCTGGCCACCCTGCTGGTCGCCGCCCTCACCGGCTGCAGCACCGGATCGACCAGCGCCGACACGGCCGACCGAGCCGAAGGCCACCACCGAGGTGGAGGCCGACGCGTTCCCGGTCACGATCGAGCACGCGCTGGGCACGACGACGATCGAGGAGGAGCCCACCCGCGTCGTCGCGGTCGGCTACGCCGAGGCCGACTACCCGCTCTCGCTGGGCGTCGTGCCGGTCGGTGCGGACAAGATCGAGTACGCCGGCAACGAGAACGGGTCGTCCGACTGGTTCGACGAGGCGCTCGCCGAGATCGACGGCGCCGAGCAGCCGACCCGCTTCAGCACCACCGACGGCGTACCGGTCGACGAGATCGTCAAGCTCCAGCCCGACCTGGTGACGGCGACGCAGTCCGGCATGACGCAGGAGGAGTACGACAAGCTCACCGAGGCCGGCATCCCGGTCGTCGCCTACCCCAACGCGCCCTACAACACCACGTGGCAGGAGTCGCTGGAGATGGTCGGCGAGGCGCTGGGCCGCAGCGACGTCGCGGACGAGCTGAAGGCCGAGACCGAGCAGGTCATCGCCGACACCGCCGCGGAGTTCCCTCAGCTGGAGGGCGCGACCTTCACCTTCGCCGGGCCCAACGCCGACCCGTCGTCGTTCTACGTCTACACCTCGATGGACAACCGGCCCCGCCTGCTCGCCGAGCTCGGCATGGTCAACTCGCCCCTCGTCGAGGAGCGCAGCGAGCCCGGCCAGTTCCTCTTCAACGTCTCGGCCGAGCGCACCGCGCAGCTCGACGCCGACGTGTTCCTCACCTACGCGACGTCCGAGGCCAACGTGAAGGAGCTCGCCGACGACCCGCTCTTCCAGCAGATCCCGGCCGTGGCCGACAACCGCTGGTACGCGACCGTCGACCTCACCGAGGCCATCGGCCTCTCGGCGCCGTCGCCGCTGTCGATCCCGGTCGGCATGGAGCGCTACATCCCGAAGGTCGCCGCCGCGGTCGACGGCGACGGCTCCACGCCCTCCTGACATGACGATCACCAGCCCCCGGCTGCATCAGCTGGACCGGCCGCGGAGCACGTCCGCGGCCGGACCGGCGACGGCGTACGCCGTCATGCTCGGGCTGCTGGTGGTCGCCGCCGTCGCGTCGGTGCTCATCGGCTCGCGGACGATCTCGCCCACCGCGCTCCTGGAGGCCGGTCCGGACCGCACCGTGCTCGAGGTCCGTGCCGTCCGCACCGCGCTCGGGATCCTCGTCGGTGTCGCGCTCGGCCTGGCCGGCGCGTGCATGCAGGGCCTGACCCGCAACCCGCTCGCCGACCCCGGCATCCTCGGCGTCAACGCGGGTGCCGCGCTCGCGATCGTGCTCGGCATCGCCTACCTCGGTGCGGGCGGGATGACGGCCTACGTCGTCCTCGCGCTGGTCGGTGCGGGGCTCGCCTCGCTCGCCGTCCACGCCGTCGCCGGCATCGGCCGCGACGGCGCCACCCCCGCCAAGCTCACCGTGGCGGGCGCCGCGTTCGCCGCCGCTGCCAGCAGCTGGACCATCGCCGTTCAGCTCGTCGACCAGACCACGCTCGACGTGATGCGCCGCTGGCAGGTCGGCTCGATCGGCGGCCGATCATGGGACCTCGTCGTCTCGCTCGCCCCCGTCTTCGCCGTCGGCGTCGTGCTCGCGCTCGCCCTCAGCCGCACCCTCAACGCCCTCGCGCTCGGCGAGGAGATGGCCGCCGGGCTCGGCCGGCACACGACCCGCGACCGGGTCCTCGTCGGCCTGGCCATCGTCCTGCTCGCCGGCACCGCGACCGCCGCCGCCGGACCGATCGCCTTCGTCGGCCTGATCGTCCCCCACCTCGTCCGCACCCGGACGGGGTCCGACCACCGCCACCTGCTCCCGCTGAGTGCGGGGTACGGCGCGGTGCTGGTGCTGCTCGCCGACACCGTCGGCCGGGTGGTGCTGCCGCCCTCGGAGGTGCAGGTCGGGATCATGACGGCGGTCGTCGGGGTGCCGTTCTTCCTGCTCCTCGTGCGCCGCGGACGGATGGGTCTATGACGCTGACGCTCGCCCCGAAGGTCGAGCCCGAGGTCCGGCCCGACCTCCGCTCCGCGACGCGGCGCCCGCGCCGTCGCCGCCGCCTGGTGATCGGCGGGCTCCTGGTCGCCCTGCGTGGCCGCGTTCGCGGTCCGCGTGCTGCTCGGCGACTACACCTTCACCGTCCCCGACTTCTTCCGGATCCTCTTCGGCGAGCAGATGCCGGTCTCGACGTTCATCCTGATGGAGAGCAAGCTGCCCGCGGGCCGTGCTCGCGGTCCTCGTCGGGCTCGCCCTCGGCTCGGCGGGCTCGCTCTTCCAGATGCTGCTGCGCAACCCGCTGGCCAGCCCCGACATCGTCGGCGTCAGCCTCGGCGCCAGCGCCGCCGGCATCTTCGCGCTGCTGACCCTCGGCCTGCGCGACGGTGCGGTGTCGGCGTTCGCCGTCGTCGGCGCCGTCGTGGTCTCGGCCGTGGTGCGCTGGGTCGCCGGGACCACCGGCGGCTACCGCCTCGTCCTCATCGGCGTCGGCGTCGCGGCCGCGATGGTCTCGGTCGTGCAGTACCTCCTCGCGCGCTCCAGCACCTGGGACGTCCAGCTCGCGCTGCGGTGGCTCGTCGGCAGCCTCAACAACGTCCCGTGGTCGACCATCGGCCTGCTGGCCGTGAGCCTGGCGGTGCTGCTGCCGACCCTCGCCGTGATGTCGCGCTCGCTCGAGGTGCTCGAGCTCGGCGACGAGGCGGCCGCCGGGCTCGGCGTCGGTCGGCACCGCACCGACGCGCTCCTGCTGGTGGGCGTGCTGCTGACCGCCGTCGCGGTCGCGGCCGCCGGGCCGGTCGCCTTCGTCGCCTTCATGTCCGGCCCGATCGCGCGCGCCCTGATGGGCGGACGGCACAGCCTGCTCGCCGGCGCCCTCGTCGGCGCGGTGCTGATGCTGCTCGCCGACTACGTCGCGGCCTACCTCGTCCCCGACGTGGTGCTGCCCGTCGGCATCGTCACCGGAGCGGTCGGCGGACCGTTCCTGCTCTGGCTACTGGCGCGCGGCGCCGCGACCGGGAGGACCGGATGACCCACCCCACCAGCACAGGTTGCTCACCCAGGACCTGACCCTCGGCTACGGCGACCGGCAGGTCGTCCACGAGGTCAGCGTCGCGATCCCCGACGGCAAGGTCACCGTCGTCGTCGGGCCCAACGCGTGCGGCAAGTCCACGCTGCTCAAGGGCCTGGCCCGGCTCGTACGTCCGCAGGGCGGGGTCGTGCTGCTCGACGGCGAGGCGATCCACCGCCGGCCGACCAAGGAGGTCGCCAAGGTGCTCGGGCTGCTCCCGCAGAACCCGATCGCGCCCGAAGGCGTCGTCGTCGCCGACCTCGTCGGCCGCGGCCGGCACCCGCACCAGGGCGTCTTCACCCGGTGGACCGCCGAGGACCGGGCGGCCGTCGAGGAGGCGATGGTCCTCACCGACACCTTCGACCTCGCCGACCGGGCGGTCGACGAGCTGTCGGGCGGGCAGCGCCAGCGCGTCTGGATCGCGATGGCGCTCGCGCAGGGCACCGACCTGCTGCTGCTCGACGAGCCGACGACCTACCTCGACGTCGCGCACCAGGTCGAGATGCTCGACCTGCTCGTCGAGCTCAACGCCCGACGCGGCACCACGATCGTGATGGTGCTGCACGACCTGAACCTCTCGGCCCGCTACGCCGACCACCTCGTCGCGCTCCACGACGGCCGGATCGTGGCCGAGGGAACGCCGGCCGAGGTCGTCACCGAGGACGTCGTACGCACCGTCTTCGGCCTCGACAACCGGGTCATCGAGGACCCCGTCTCGCACACCCCGCTCGTGGTGCCCGTGGGCCGCCACGTCCCGCTCGCCCCTCTCCAGGAGAACCGATGACCGTGACCGCCGTCCACGCTGCCCATGCTCTTCACCGAGGTCGAGGTGGTCTCCGTCGAGCGCCTGTCGCCGACCTTCGTCCGGGTCGAGCTCGGCGGGCGCGGGCTGGCCGACTACGGCGTCGACGGCGACCGCTGGGACCAGCGGATCAAGCTGATCCTCCCCGACCCGGTGACCGGCGGCATCACCTCGACCGAGGGTGCCGACGAGTCGTGGTGGGGCACCTGGCTCGAGCAGTCCGCGGCGGAGCGCGGCCACATGCGGACGTACACGATCCGCGACGTCCGCGGCTCCGGCGAGCAGACCACCTTCGTCGTCGACATCGTGCTGCACCTCGAGGGTGACGTGGTCGGGCCGGGCTCGACCTGGGCCGCGCGGGCGGGCGTCGGTGACCGCATCGTGCTGATGGCGCCGCGCCGCGGCTTCGACTACGGCGGCATCGAGTTCACGCCGGCGCCGGGCGCCGACCTGCTGCTGGTGGGCGACGAGACCGCCGTGCCGGCGGTGTGCACCGTGCTCGAGCAGCTGCCCGACGACGCGCGCGGAGCGGTGTTCCTGGAGGTGCCGCACGCCGGTGACATCCAGGACGTACGCCGTCCCGCCGGGGTCTCGGTCACCTGGCTGGCCCGCGAGGGCGCGGTCCTCGGCGAGCCCCTCCACGACGCGGTCGTCGCGCACCTGGGCATCCCCGGCGCCGCAGGTCGAGGTGGCGGCCGACGAGGTCGACCCCGACCTGTGGGAGACGCCGACCTACTCCTCGTCCGGCGAGGAGGTGCCCGCGCGACGTCGACGGTGGTCGGCGGCACCTACGCCTGGATCGCGGGGGAGTCGAAGGTCGTGACCGGCCTGCGCCGACACCTGGTGAACGAGCTGGGCTTCGACCGCCGCCAGGTGGCCTTCATGGGCTACTGGCGCCGCGGTGTCGCGATGAAGTCCTGACGTGCTCGACGCCCGGACGTCAGGTCCGGGCGTGGAGCTGGTGGTTCAGCGGCGCTTGGGGGCGCGGGGCGAGTAGCGCACGCGCTCGGCGATGCGGTGGCGGGCGATGAGCTCGATGTCGGTGAGTGAGTCATACATGGCCGTGCTCCTTTCGTGGAGGCTGGGTGGGATCAGCTCTGGTGGAGGGTGACGTCGCCCGAGGCGGTGGTGGCGCGGACCTCGAGGAACGGCTGGCCCTCGGCGGGCTCGCCCGTGCTGGGCAGGGAGGACGAGAGGCGGCCGCTCGCGGTGCGGACGTCGGTCCACACCGGCGTACCTCCTGCGACGCCGATGCTGACGTCGCCGCTCGCGGTCTTGGCGGTGATCCGGCCCGACGAGGCCCGGCCGATGACGAGGTCGCCCGAGCCGGTCGTGAAGACCACGTCGCCGTCGACGGCGCCGACCTGGACGTCGCCCGAGCCGGTCTTGACGGCGAGCTCGTCGGAGGCCTGCTCGACGCGTACGTCGCCGGAGCCGCTGGTGATGACGACGTCGGAGTCGGCGCGGACGATCCTGATGTCGCCCGAGCCGGTCTTGATCCGGGCGTCACCGCCGAGGTGCTCGGCGACCAGGTCGCCGGACCCGGACTGCACGGCGGTGTCGCCGTCGACGACGTCGAGGGTGATGTCGCCCGAGCCCGAGTCGACGCGGGTGTCGGAGAAGCGGCCGTGGGTGACGACGTCGCTGCTGCCGACCTTGGCGCTGAGGCCGCTGGCGACGGGCACCTCGACGACGATCTCGGCACGGGCGTCCTTGCCGAAGAAGCCGCCGTCGCGTCTGCGGCGCGATGATCGCGATCCTGGTCGCCGCAGGTCGCGCACGTCGAACTCCTCGGCGCGCTCGCCGGTGATCCGGACGGTGGTCTGGGTCGTGTCGGTGGCGGTCACGTCGACGAGGCCGCGGCCGTTCTCGACGTGCAGGACGATCGGCTCGGAGGTGTCGAAGGTGTGGTCGATCTGGTTGCTCATCGGGGTCTCCGGTTTCGGGTGTGTTCGTCTACCGGGCCGGCGGGTGCCGGTCCGCTGGGTGGCGGTGCGGTGGGGCCGTCAGTCGTGACGGCGTGGGTCGAGCGGGATCAGAGCCAGCCGGTCATCCGGCGGTTGTTGCCCTTCCCCTGGCGGCGGTTGGCGGCGAAGGGGTCGTAGCCCACGAAGGGGACGCTGCTGAGGTCGATGTCGACGTTGATCGAGTGCTCGCTGCTGGCGCTGCGCACGACGCCGACGAGCCAGGTGTTGAGGCTCTGCCCGGCGGCGGCCGCCTTCTCCTCGGCCCGCGCCTTGACGGCTCTCCGGGATCCGGAGCGTGATGCGAGCCAGGTCGCCGTCCTCCTCCTCGGGCGGGGCCGGCGGCGCCGGCGGCGGGGGAGGCGCGGGCATCTCTGCCTGCG
Organism: uncultured Actinomycetota bacterium; assembly: GCA_963795095.1. Classification (GTDB taxonomy): domain Bacteria; phylum Actinomycetota; class Actinomycetes; order Propionibacteriales; family Nocardioidaceae; genus Nocardioides. The sequence goes on from CAWCGM010000020.1 coordinate 53,644, forward strand.
GCGCGATCTCGACGACGAAGTCCAGCTCGCGACCGTTGAGTCGTACGTCGACGCTGCCGTCGGGCAGCTCGGCGGTGATCTCGGCGGCCGCGTGGGAGATGGCCTCCATCAGGGCCAGCCGGGCGCTCGGGTCGAGCGCGTAGGACAGCCGCTCGGCCGCCTGCTTGAGCTCGTCGCTGCCCGCCTCGGCCGCGGCGACGAGGTCGCGGCGCAGGGTGTCGACGTAGGGGGTGATGTCCATGTGCATCACTCTGACATCACAGTGACGTCATGTCAACACCATGGTGATGTCACTTGGTGTCGCCGTGACATCACGCGGCGTCACCTGCGCCCGAGATCGCCTCTTTCGTGATCCCCGGCTGACCGGGGATCGCTGAACTTGTCGGCCCATGCACGGGCTGACAAGTTCAGCGAGTCCCTGACATGTCAGAGGTCGAAGAGGGAGCCCGAGCCGCTGATGTCGGCGTCCGTACGCGGCGTGTGGCCCGGTGACTCAGCTGAGGGGGTCGGCTTGTCCGCCGGCTTCTCCTCGTCGGCGTCGGGCTCTGCGTCGGGCTCGGTGGCCTGGTCGTCGGTCTGGTCGTCGTCGGAGTCGAGGATCGTGTCGGGGTCCTCGGCCGGGGCCTCGGTCTCCGGGGTCTCGGTGCTCGTCGCCTCGGGTTCGGGGCTCGACTCTTCTGCCGGCTCCTCGGCTACGGGCGCGTCGTCGGCGACCGGGTCGGCGAACAGCGCTGCCTTGCTCAGGTCGGCACCGCTCGGAGGCGCGCTCGGAGCCGATTCACGCTCAGCCTCGGGCTCGCTGGGCGCTGAGTCGCTGGGAGACTCGACCGTCCGCCGGGGCCTCGGCCTCGGGCTCGCTGGGCTGCTGAGTCGCTGGGAGACTCGACGTCCGCCGGGGCCTCGGCTCGGGCTCGCTGGGCGTTGAGTCGCTGGGAGACTCGACGGCTGCGGGCGCCTCGATGTCGAACAGCGAGCCGACGCTCGCCAGGTCCACGTCCGTCGCGGGCGTCGACGTCGTACCGCTCGATGCGGCGGCCGGTTCGGGCTCGCTGGGCGTTGAGTCGCTGGGAGACTCAACGTCCGCCGCGGCCTCGGCTTCGGGCTCGCTGGGCGTCGAGTCGCTGGGAGACTCAACGTCCACTGCGGCCTCGGCTTCGGGCTCGCTGGGCGTTGAGTCGCTGGGAGACTCAGGGGCCACTGCGGGCTCGGGCTGCTTCTCGGCGGGGGCCTCGGCGGCAGGTGCCGGGGTCTCGATGTCGAAGAGCGATCCGCTGCCCAGGTCGGCCTGCGGCGTCGGTGCCGCCGGCTCGTCGGGCGTTGAGTCGCTGGGAGACTCACTGGCCACTGCGGCCTCCGGCTCGGCCTCGGGCTCGGCGTCCGGCTCAGCCGCGGCGGCAGTGGCCTCGGTCGGCTCGGGGGCGGCGATGTCGAAGAGCGAGCCGCCGCTGCCCAGGTCGCTCGCGGCGGGCTTCTCCTCGGCGACGGGCTCGGCGGGCGCCTCGTCCTTCGGGGCCTCGTCCTTCGGGGCCTCGGGCTCGGCGGCGGGCGCCGGAGCAGGCTCCGGCGTACCGAGGTCGAAGAGCGAGCCGCCGCTGCCCAGGTCGCTGGCGGCGGGCTTCTCCTCGGCGACGGGCTCGGCGGGGGCCTCGTCCTTCGGAGCCTCGGGCTCGGCGGCAGGCGCCGGCTCGGCCTCCGACCCGCCGAGGTCGAACAGCGACCCGCCAGCGTCGGCCGCGGCAGGCGCCGCGGCAGGCTCGGCTGCCGGCTCGGCCTCGGGAGCGGGCGTGTCGAAGAGCGACGTACCTCCGGACGCCTTCGCGGCGGGTCCGGCGTCGGCGGTCTCGGTGACGGTGTCCTCGGTGATCGTGACGTCGCCGGCCTCCGGCTCGTCCTTGGTCGCGACGTCCCCGGAGGACGTAGCGGAGGCAGCGGCGGCGGCCGGAGCGGCGGCAGCCGCAGCGGGAGCGGCGGAGGGGGCGGCCTTGGTCGCCTGCTCGCCCTTGACCGACGCGAGCAGCATCTGGGCGACGTCGAGGACCTCGACCTCCTCGCGAGCCTCGCCGCTGGCCTGCTGGGAGGTCAGGCCGTCGGAGAGCATCACGCGGCAGAACGGGCAGCCGACGGCGATCTGGTCGGCACCGGTGCCGACGGCCTCGCGGGTGCGGTTCATGTTGATCCGCTCACCGAGGTTCTCCTCCATCCACATGCGCGCGCCACCGGCGCCGCAGCAGAAGGACCGCTCGGAGTTGCGCTCCATCTCGATGACCTCGGCGCCGGGCAGCACCTGGAGCAGCTCGCGCGGCGGCGAGTAGACCTCGTTGTGGCGACCGAGGTAGCACGGGTCGTGGTAGGTGATCGAGCGCTTCGCGGCGCCCGCGCCGTCCTTGACCGGGGTCAGCTTGCCCTCGCGCACGAGCCGGTTGAGCAGCTGCGTGTGGTGGACGACCTCGAGCTCGATGCCGAAGTCCTTGTACTCGTTCTTCAGCGTGTTGAAGCAGTGGGCGCAGGTCGAGACGACCTTCTTGACCTTGTACTCCTTGAAGGTCTCGACGTTCTGCTGCGCGAGGCCCTGGAAGACGAACTCGTTGCCGGCGCGACGGGCCGGGTCACCGGTGCAGGTCTCGCCGTTGCCGAGCACGCCGAAGGAGATGCCGGCCATGTCGAGCAGCTCGGCGACCGCGCGGGTCGTCTTCTTCGCGCGGTCCTCGTACGCCCCCGCGCACCCGACCCAGAACAGCCAGTCCACCGACTCGAGGGACTCCAGGTCCTCCCCGACGACCGGCACGTCGAAGTCGAGGCCCTTGGCCCAGTCCATCCGGGCGGACGCGGACATGTTCCACGGGTTGCCCTTGTTCTCCAGGCCCTTGAAGAGCTGGTTGAGCTCGGCGGGGAAGTTCGACTCGACGAGCAGCTGGTAGCGCCGCATGTCCATGATGTGGTCGACGTGCTCGATGTCGACGGGGCACTGCTGGACGCAGGCGCCGCACGACGTGCAGCTCCAGAGGACGTCCTCGTCGATGACGAAGTCGCCGTCGGCCGGGTTGTAGAAGTAGTCGAGGACGTCGGTGCCGGCGCCCGCCGACTCGCCCTTCGTGCCCGAGCCGACCAGGGCGCGCTCGGCGTGGCCCTCGACCCCGTCGTGCTTGGCGTAGGTGTGGTCGCGGAGCGCGGTGATGAGCAGCTTGGGCGAGAGCGGCTTCTCGGTGTTCCAGGCCGGGCACTGCGACTGGCAGCGGCCGCACTCGGTGCAGGTCGTGAAGTCGAGGATGCCCTTCCACGAGAAGTCCTCGGCCTTGCCGACGCCGAGCACCGAGTCCTCGTCGAGGTCGTCGATGTCGTCGAGGGTGACCGGCTTGCCGGCGGAGGTCAGCGGCTTCATCGCGCCGAGCGCGGTGCGTGCCGTCGGCCTCGCGCTTGAAGTAGATGTTGAACCACGCGGTGAACCGGTGCCAGGCGATGCCCATGGTGATGTTGCGGGCGATCACCATCAGCCAGATCATCGCGAGCGCGATCTTGAAGGCCGCGATGGCGTAGATGACGTTCTCGAGCGTGCCGGGGTCGTTGGAGTAGAACGCGTCGCCGATCCACGAGGCGATCGGGTAGTGGCTGCGCCCGGCGTCCTCGTCGAGCTTCCACTCCGCGGCGCGCACGAAGAGGATCGCCGCCACCCTCGAGGAGCGCGAGCGCCTCGACGAAGTAGGCCTGCCAGAAGTTCGAGCCGAAGAACCGGCTCTTGCGTCCCTCGCTGCGCGGGTGGTGCTTCTGGCGGTAGACGATCAGGTAGACGATGCCGACCGTGCTGAGCAGCCCGATGAGCTCGCTGAACCACTCGTAGGGGTACCAGTGGCCGATGAGCGGCCACGCGAACGACGGCGAGAAGAGCTGGAAGTACGCCGCCAGCACGGCGGTGCTGAGGAACAGGAACGCCGCGTAGACGAACCAGTGCATGATGCCGACCCAGTGCCACTGGAGCATCCGGGTGTGGAGGAACGTCTCCTTGAGCATCGTGACCGCGCGACCCGACGGGTTCGCGCCGCGGCTGGTGTCGGGCTGACCGCTGCGGATCACGCCCAGCATGCGTCGTACGGCCGGCACCAGCATCGCCACGGCGGCGACGGTGAGGGCGAACGAGACGACGATCGCGAACATCTGCATGAAGGGCTGCTCCTCGAATCGGGCGTGCTGAGCCGGAGCATATGGCCGCCGTACGTGCCGGCGGCAGGGCTCCCACCAGTGAGGATGAGCCTACCCGCAGGTAACTTCCGGGCGCGAGGAGACGTGCGTCAGTTCACGATGGCGACGTTCTCGACCTCGATCTCGCGGGCGTCCTCGCGGTAGGTCGCGAGCTTGGACCTCACCTGGTCCAGCGCCTCGGTGAGCTTGGTGACCCCGTCGCGCAGCTTCTGCTGGTGCTCGGCGTGGGCCAGGTGCGACTCGCTGGTCTCGTCCCAGCCGGGCGTGAGCGTCTCGACCTGCTCGAGGAGGTCGGTGATCTGGGTGGTGATGGCCTCGGTCGCCTTGCCCAGTGCCGTCTCGATGGTCGACAGCGATCCCTGGTGCACGACCAGTCCGCGCTCGCTCACTGGGCACCGCCGCCGAGCCGGTCGGCCAGCTGGCCGGCGCGCTGCGCCTGGGCGACGTCGTTGGTCGCGTGCTCCTGGGCGACGTACATCAGGTTCTGCGAGTAGCCCTCGAGGATCGGGCCGAGCGTGACCGCGACGTCGAACCACGCGGTGATCGCCTCGCCGAACCCGGCGGCCGCCTGGCCGCTGAAGCCGCTTGCCGGCCTCGGTCTCGATGGTGGCGCCGAGGTCGCTCAGCGTCGTCTGCAGCGGCTCGACCGCCTCGGCGACGGCCTGCGCGGCTGCCTGCATCTCGGCGTAGACAAGTCCGACGGCCACGGCCGCCCCCTCTCGTCGGTGTGGTGGGTGACGCCGCTGTCCTACCCGTGTCCGCCCACCTTCACACCCAGCGCGGGCGGAGCGAGATCGTACGGTTTGAGGAGGGCCGCCACGGGGAATCGAGGAGCCATGCCGTCCTACGACTACGAAGTGGACCTCGAGAGCATGGGCAAGGCCGCCCAGGGGCTCAACGACACCCTCAAGCTCTTCAAGGACAAGGACGTCGAGGACCTGGTGCCGTCCAAGGGCGACGTCGGCCACGACGTGGTCTGGGACGCGCTCGACGAGTTCAAGGGTCGCTGGGAGGAGGGCGTGAACAACCTCTGCCAGGACGTCGAGGAGATGGCCGGCCGGCTCGGCAAGATCGCGATGAACTACTACGAGACCGACAAGGCCGGCTACGACGCCCTCTCCGCCCTCAAGGGCACCATCGCCGCGGTCAAGGTGATGTGACGTGCCGGACTTCGAGATCGAGGGCAACCCGGGGAACATCCGGTCCAAGGCCCTCACGATGGAGCAGAAGGGCCAGCTCTTCTACGACACCGGCGACGCGCTGTCGAAGATCGACGTGTCCGGGCTGGACCGGCCGCGCGGCCGACGAGTTCCGCGAGGCGCACGACCTCGAGCCGGACCGCTGGATCAAGTCCGGCAACGGCTTCAAGAAGGCAGCGGCCGGCGCTGACGACGTACGCCGGCGAGCTGGAGGACGCGCAGTCGCGCGCCGAGTGGGCGCGCAAGGAGTACGAGCGCGGCCAGCAGGAGTCGCAGAGCGCCCGCACGCAGTACGACTGCTACATGGGCCGGATGCGCACCTACTGGGCCAGCGGCGGCACCGACCAGGCCGAGCCGTTCGTCGACTCAGGCAGCCCGATCCAGCAGGGAGCGCTGGAGGAGCTCGCGTCCGCGCGCGCCGACCTCGACAACGCCGCGCACGTCTGCGCCGGCCAGGTGAGGGCGGGCTGCGCCGACGCGCCGGAGGAGCCCAACTGGCTCGAGTCCGGCCTCAAGTTCGTCGGCGGCATCCTCGAAGGAGCCGGCGAGGCGGTGTGGGACCTGCTCACGATGGTGCCGTTCAGCCCGGTCAACCTCGTGATGGACGCCTACAAGCTCGCGACGGGTGACCTGACGCCCGAGGAGCTGATGAAGAAGTACGAGCTCTCCGCCGAGAACGCCTGGGAGATGGCCAAGGGCATCTACACCGGTCTGACCACCGACCCGATCGGCTTCGGCAAGGAGCTCGGCAAGAGCCTGCTCGACTGGGACACGTGGGCCGACGACCCCGCCCGTGCGATCGGGCACCTGGTGCCGGACGCCGTCGTCGCCGTCGCGACGGCCGGCACCGGCGCCCTCGCGACCCGCGGCGCCAAGGGCGGACTGGACGCGCTCGACGCCCTGAGCGACCTCAACAAGCTCGACAACCTCTCCGACCTGAGCAAGCTCGACCGCTTCGACGAGCTCACCGGCCTGCGCCGGCTCGACGACCTTCCCGACGACCTCCGCGGTCTGGTCAACAAGCCGATCGACGACCTCACGCCGGGCGAGATCGACCGGCTCGTCGAGGCGCGCGACCTCGATCGGGGTCGAGCCCGGCACGCCCATGCAGCGCGTCATCCCGGAGGGCACGGTCGACGACTACCTGCGCGGCAGCTCGGACACCAACCCGTACTTCAAGACCGACCAGACCTACGGCTTCACCGCACGGGCGGAGGACGTCGACCAGCTGCACACGCCGCGCGAGATGCACGACAAGCTCGGCCTCGACTACAAGCTCGAGGACGGCAGCCACCAGTTCACGCCGGACCAGTCCGACATCCACGTCCTGCGCTACGACCAGCCGGACGGGACCGACGTGGTCGTGCCGAGGCACGAGAAGCTCGGCGGCGACGGCAGCTACAACGACCAGGCGATGGATCCCGACAACCCGTTCACCGGCACCGGCTACACCTCGGGCGGCATCCCCGAGTTCCACACGGGCACGCCGACGACCCTCCCTGAGGGCTCCGGGATCTGGCGGATGGACAGCTCGGGTGGCCAGGAGCTCGTCGCCGTCCTGACCGAGTACATGGGCACGAAGATGTGGATGCCCGTCCAGTGATCCGTCCTTCAGGCCTGTACGCCGTCCTCGGCGGCGAGACCCTTCCTGTCGAGCTGCACGGCAAGGGCTACGTCAAGCTCGCGGGGCCCTACGGCATGGTCCGCCACGACCTGGACGAGCTCGACGACTACCTGTCCGTCAAGACCGACGCCGTGTGGCGGGGCGGCACGATCTCGGTGAGCGCGGTGCAGGGCGACGAGTGCGGCTTCTTCACCCACGACGGCGCGATGGCCCGGCGTGAGGGACTTGCCGGAGACACCTACAACGGGTGGCACGGCGCTGCGCCCCTCGACGAGCTGACGGACGTCGATGAGAGAGTGACGTCCATCCACCCGAGGAGGCGCGAGTCGTGAGTGTGCTGGAGAAGCTGCTGGTCCCCGAGGCGTCCCGTCGCATCGTCGACCTCGGCTACGACTGGCTGACCGGGCCGGTCTACCGGCCCGACGACCTCATCGGCCTGACTCCCGTCGAGCGCGTGCGGGCGCTGGGGCTCGACGGTGCGGATGGCCCGTTCGGTGACGCGCCCGACCACGTCGACGTGGTCCGGTTCGCGACCAACCCGCTCATGGACCTCCGCATCCCGACCAACGCCCCCGGGCACGCCGACGTGCCGTGGCCGACGTACCCCACCGGCTTCCTCCGCGACGCCTCGCCCGTCTGGATCCTGACCCTCACCCGCATGCCGGTGAGTGCTCGCTACATCCGCGTCGGCCTCGACGGCACGGAGCGCGAGTTCTCCCGCTACGACGGAGCGGCGCGCGGGTGGCGCGGCGCCAAGGGCTACTTCCCGCCGCTCCACCTGATCGGTCCGCGCGCGAAGCACGGCGCCCTCGACCTGCCCTGCTCCTACACCGCCGACCAGCAGTCGGTGGAGCTCGTCTGGGTCGGGGACGAGCAGGTGCCCCAGGGCTTCGAGCAGGTGCGTCCGCGGGTGCACACCCGCGTCGTGCCGGTCGCCGAGTGCGAGGTGTTCGACATCGCCCTGATGGCGCGCTGGCGCGAGCAGCGCGTGCGCATCCTGCAGCAGGCAGGTGACGAGGCGATGGTGGTGCTCACGCCGGACTCGGCGACGCAGGCCGAGGAGATGGGCGCGATCGAGATGGAGCCCGGTGTCTACCAGGCCACCGTCCCCGCCGCCGAGCTCACCGACCGTGAGGGTGTCCGCTCCGACCCGATGCCCACGCAGCCCCGCACGACCCACGGCTGAGGGCGTCCGCGCGAGCAGATGCTGGAGATGGCCCGATGAGCTTCTTCGCCCGCCTGCTGCGGACGCGTCAGCCTCGACGTACGCCGACCACCTTGCCCTTGGCCGACAGCTCGACCGTCATCAGCACCCGCTTCTTGCCGGGCTTCCTCGCGCAGTAGGTGAACTCACGGCCGAGTCGCTGCCACGGCTGTCCGACGCGCTGCATCAGCGCCTTGGCCCGCAGGCCGGTGTCCGCTGCGCGGGTGAAGGCGCGCACGGACTTCCGCAGCGCGGGGTTGCGGCACGAGTCGGGCGCGATGCCCCACGAGCGCTCCCACGTCTGGAGGTAGGCCTCGGCGCCCCGGCCCAGGTCGGCGCCGAGCGCAGCCCCGTCGGCGCCCGCCACGTGCTCGACGTCCTCCACCCAGTCGGCGTACATCCCGTAGTGGGCGACGCCGTCGGTGTTGATGTCGAAGACCCGCTCACCACTGCGCTGCTGGCTGATCGTGACGCCGTCGAGACCGGTGAAGGGGTACGTCACCGGGTTGGCCGCGTCGGCACCGCGCGGGTCGCCCTGGGCGCCGAAGCCGTTCATGTCCGAGCCGAACCCGAAGCCGAAGTAGAAGCGCTTGTCGGTCCAGCCGAGGTGTTGGCGCCACTTCTCCACGAAGCCCGTCGAGTCGCCGGCGTAGGGCGCCACGAAGCCGCCGAGGCGGTAGATGCGCGGGTAGGCGTCGGGGGTCGACCACGAGTGCGAGGACACCACGCCCACCGGCCGGCCGGCGGCCTGCTGCTGCTCCATGTAGTCGAGGGCGGCGTTGCGACCGGCGACGCTCATGTGGTCGGGGTCGAAGAGGATCTTCTGGTCGATCATCGCCGACAGCAGCTTCTGGCCGAGCGGGCTGAGGCCGAGCTGGTTGCAGTGCGGACCCTTCGGGTAGATCGGCGCGGGCTGGACGCCGAGGTCGCCGAAGAGCTTCCAGATGGCGCCGAAGATCGCGTCCTGCTGTGCCGTCTCGAGGGGAGGGGTGGCTCCGCCCAGGTCGCCGAGGTTGGGCGACTGGAGCCGGTCCTCGGTGCCGGGGGCATAGCTGGTCGGGCACGTCTGCATGCGCAGGAACGAGCCGGTGTTGAGGAAGTTCGCGGCGTTGGTCAGCGGTCCGATCGACCCGGCGTCGCCGGCCACGCCGGTGAAGGCGTTGTCGAACTTGTTGGTCAGCTCCATCTGGCTGACACCGAGCTTCTTCATCTCGGCGAGCTCGGCCAGCATCTGCGCCTCGGTGCAGGTGGGCCGACCCAGCTGGACGTTGCAGCCCAGCGGGACCGAGGTCTCCATGCCCATCACCACCGCGAGCTTGCCGGCGTTGATCACCTTGCGGGCCTCGAAGGGGCTGGTGACGATGCGGTACCAGCCACGGCCGGGGCCGCCGTACTGCGCGTCGATGTAGTCCTGCATCGCCCGCATGTCGGCGGCCTGCAGCCGGACCGCGTCACGGTCGTCGCACGAGTTCTTCTTGAGCGGATAGATCGCGCACAGGACGTTGTTCTCGGTGAGCAGGCTGGTGTGGATCCGCAGGCCGGCGCGCCACGAGCGCTCGAGCCACTTGTAGTAGACCTGCTGGTGCGTCAGGGAGTGCGGGTTGGGCCAGTAGGAGAACGTCGGCCAGCCCACCGGGTCGTGGCCGCTGCCGGGGGTCTTGCCGGCCAGCACGTCCTCCAGCGCGGCGCCGCGACCGTCGGCGAGCTGGTGGTCGGGGCAGTCGACGAGCGCTGCAGCGGCGCCGTACCTGTGGAACGGCGGGCTGCAGATCACCCGGCCGCCGAGGAACTCGTGGGTCTGGCCGTGGACGTGCGGGTCGACGTAGCCGCGCACCTCCTGGTAACCGGTGACGCCGCCGAACGGACGTCCGCTGACGTTGGTCTCGACCTCGGGGAAGGCCGTGCAGCCGGTGGTGCGGCGTAGCGCGAAGGGCTCCGCCGCCCCGGTCGCGAAGCCTCCCGTCGTGCTCCGCAGGGCGCGACCGTCGGCGAGGGTGAAGGTGAAGCGGCCCCGGCCCGCCTGGCGGACCGTCCAGTCCGACTCCGGCGACGGTGCCGCCGCCCAGGTGGCGTCGCTTCCCGAGGCGGCCAGGAACGTGCGGTCGGGGGCGTAGAGGAGGTAGCTGCCGAGGCCGGTGGCCTGGAAGGTGAGCGGCTGCCCGCCGAGCGAGTAGCACCCGCCGGCCATGGCGTACACGCTCTCCGGCACGCGTTGCCGCTTGCTCCTCAGCGGTACGCCGACCAGGCGCGGCTCCCGCTGCGTGCGCTGGGCGGCGACGCGGGCGCGGCTCGCGGCGCGCTGGGCCGGGGTGGTGCGGTCAGGTGCGGCGGCCGCCTCGCCGCTGCGGCTGATGGCGTTCTTGGTGGTCGGGTCGTTGTGGACGTGACCGTGACCGTCTCCGAAGGAGGCGCCGACGACCGCCGTGTCGCGCTGCCCCGGGTGGGTGTGCGGCCTGCTCTCCGCCGCGACCTCGGCCCGCTGCCGCGCCTGGGTGTCGTACGCCGACGACAGGCTGGGCGCCCCGCCCCCGACCGGGGCCGCCGTCAGCGTCCCGCCGACCACCAGCCCGCCCGAGGCCAGGAGGGAGAGGAGCAGGCGGTGCGCGTGGCGGGGCGTCTGGGTCACGGCGGTCCTCGAGTCACGTCGGTGTGGGTGCGTCAGGGGTGCAACGACCCTCGCCCCCGCCGGGTCACGTGGCAACCGTCTGGATCGGCGTAGCCTCGGCTCGTGCGCAGGTGTCTGACCACGGCCGTGGTGGCGACGATCGCCGTCGTGCTCACCCTCGTGTCGGCCGTGGCCCCCGCCGGCGCCCGTCCCGCCACCGACGCGCGCACCTCTGCTGCGATGCTCGGCCGGCTGTCGATCGCCGCCATCGGCGTCGAGGCGGGGATCATCCCCGTCGGCGTCACGAAGCGGGGTGAGCTCGCGATCGGCCGCAGCGTCCGCGACGTCTACCGCTGGCGCGAGGGCGTCGTCCCGGGCCAGGAGGGCAGCGCCGTGCTCGCCGGCCACACCTGGTCGAAGGGACCCGGCGTCTTCGACCGGCTCGGCCGGCTGGAGGTGGGCGACCGGGTCGCCGTCGGCCGGAACCGCTTCGAGGTGACGCGGGTGCGCCGGGTGAGGCAGATGTCCCGCAGCGAGGTGGCCGCGCTCTTCTCCGACCGTGGTCCGGCCCGGCTGGTCCTCATCACCTGCGGTGACCGCGACAACACGACCGGGGTCTACCGCACCCGGATCATCGTCAACGCGCGGATGCGGACCCGCCGCTGACCCTGCGGGTCAGGCGCTCGGCCGTGGCGGTGACGGCGGCGGCGATCGCCGTCACGTCGGCCGACTCGTCGCTGGGGAAGGTCACCGCGACCCCGGCCACCGGGTGGGCGTTGTGGTCGAGCACGGCCGCGGCGACGCTCTGCAGGCCCGGCGTCACCTCGCCGTCCTCGGTCGCGTGGCCCCGCTGACGGGTCTCGCCGAGGAGCGAGCGCAGCGCGCTCAACGACGCCGGTCCCTTGCCGTGGCGGTCGACGAACGCGCTCCGGTCCGGGTAGAGCGCGCGCACCTGGCTGGCCGGCAGCGCCGCCAGGATGGTGCGTCCCGACGCGGTGAGGTGGGCCGGGAGCCGTACGCCGACATCGGTCACCAGCGGCGGTCGACCGGGCGCGCGCTCCTCGATGACGTAGAGGACGTCGCGGCCGTGGAGCACCGCGAGGTGGGCGCCGTGCCCGGTGCGGTCGACCAGCTCGGCGAGCGGCCTCCGGGCGAGCCGGGCCAGCGGCTCCTGGCGGGTGAAGCCGCTGCCCACCTCGAACGCCGCGACACCGAGGCCGTAGCGGTGCTCGTCGGGCAGGTGCACGACGAAGCCCTCGTCGATCATCGTGTTGAGCAGGTGGTAGGCCGTGCTCCGCGGGAGGTCGCACGCCCGCATCACCCGGTCGAGCGGCACCGGGTCGGCCTGCGTGGCCAGGAACCGCAGCACCCGCAGGGTGCGGGTGGCGGCGGGTACCTGGCTCACGAGGTCGTGCGGGAGTGGGCTGGGGCGGTCGTCAGGCGTTGTCGGAGTCCTTGCGGGTGAACCAGCCGCCGCCGTCGTCGGTCTTCTCGATCGGCTTGCCCGGCATCTCCTGGGCGCCGCGCGTGCGCTGCGGGAGGCCCGGGGTCCGCCGCCTGCTCGTCGGCGGTGGCCGGCTGCTCCGGGGCGGTCTCGGGCGCGGTCTCGGCTCGAGGTGGTCTCGGGAGTGGTCTCGGGCGCGCGGTTGGCCTCCGACGGCGGGGTGGGCTGCTGGTCGACGCTGCCCGGCACCTGCGGGGCGTAGTCGTCCGACCTGGTCGTCCACGCGGGGGTCGAGGCGGTCGGCGTCACGCACCTGCGCCTCGTGCTCGGCCTCGACCTGCTGGGCGGCGACCTGTGCCTCACGGGCCTCGGCCGCGGCCCGCTCGGCCTGCAGCCGCGCCTCCTCGGCCTTCCGCTCGGCCTCGGCCGCGTCCTGCTGGGCCGGCGCGATCGTGGTCTGGGCCTGGGACGCGGCCTGGCTGCGCAGCTCCTCGGCGTGGGCGATCTTGGCGTCCTTGTTGCGCTTGTTGATGAGGAAGGCTGCGACGGCAGCGACGACCAGGACGAGGACGATGACGATGATCAGGGTGGTCACGAGATTCCTTCTCCACTTCGACAGGGAAGGCCAGTCTGGCAGCCCGCGGCGTCGTGTCCAGTGCTTCCGCACCCCCGCGGGTGAGTCTCGTATGTCAGACCCTTCTCGCTCGGCCGTGCTGGCGGCGTCCAGGTCGCCGGGAGTTGGATGAGCGACATGCAGACCATCCAGGTCGGGGTCGGCCCCGTCTCCTTCGAAGAGCTCGTCCAGGTCGCGCGTGCGGGTGCGCCCGTCGCCCTGACCGACGAGGCGCTCGGCGCGATCGACCGGGCCCGCGAGGTCATCGAGACCCTCGCCGCGGCCGAGACGCCGACCTACGGCGTGAGCACCGGTTTCGGTGCCCTCGCCACCCGCCACATCCCCACCGAGATGCGCGCCCAGCTCCAGCGCTCGCTGGTCCGCTCGCACGCCGCCGGCTCGGGTCCCGAGGTCGAGCGCGAGGTCGTGCGCGGCCTGATGCTGCTGCGGCTCTCGACGCTCGCGACGGGGCACACCGGCGTACGACGTGAGACGGCGCAGCTGCTCGCCGGCCTGCTGTCGCACCGGATCACGCCGGTCGTGCGGGAGTACGGCTCGCTCGGCTGCTCGGGCGACCTCGCACCCCTGTCGCACTGCGCGCTCGCGCTGATGGGCGAGGGGGAGGTCCGCGACGCCGACGGCACGCTGATGCCCGCCGCCGAGGCGCTCGCCGCGGCCGGCCTCGCCCCGGTCGAGCTCGTCGCCAAGGAGGGCCTGGCCCTCATCAACGGCACCGACGGCATGCTCGGCATGCTGGTCATGGCGATCACCGACCTGCGGATGCTGCTGCGCACCGCCGACATCGCCGCCGCGATGAGCGTCGAGGGCCAGCTCGGCACCGACCGGGTCTTCGCGCCCGAGCTGCAGGCGATCCGCCCGCACCCGGGCCAGGCCCTGTCCGCGGCCAACCTGACTGCGCTGATGGCCGACTCGGCGATCGTCGCGTCGCACCGGACCGGGCGACTGCAACCGCGTGCAGGACGCGTACTCCCTGCGCTGCTCGCCGCAGGTGCACGGTGCCGCCCGCGACACCGTCGAGCACGCCGCGACGGTGGCCGGCCGTGAGCTCGCCAGCGCGATCGACAACCCCGTCGTCATCGGCGACACCGTCGAGTCCAACGGCAACTTCCACGGCGCCCCGATCGGCTACGTCCTCGACTTCCTCGCGATCGTCGCCGCCGACGTGGCGTCGATCAGCGAGCGCCGCACCGACCGGTTCCTCGACCGGGCCCGCAGCCACGGCCTGCCGCCGTTCCTCGCCTCCGACCCGGGCGTCGACAGCGGCCACATGATCGCGCAGTACACCCAGGCCGCGATCGTCTCGGAGCTCAAGCGGCTCGCCGTCCCGGCCTCCGTCGACTCGATCCCCTCCAGCGCGATGCAGGAGGACCACGTGTCGATGGGCTGGAACGCCGCCCGCAAGCTGCGCACCGCGGTCGACGGCCTGTCGCGCGTCGTCGCCGTCGAGGTGCTGACCGCCGCCCGCGCGCTCGACCTGCGCGCCCCGCTCACCCCGTCGCCCGCCACCGCCGCGGTCGTCGCGCTGCTCCGCCAGTCCGGCATCGAGGGCCCCGGCCCCGACCGCCACCTCTCGCCCGAGATCGAGGCCGCCGTCGGTCTCGTCCAGTCCGGCGCGGTCCTCGCCGCCGCCGAGTCCGTGATCGGAGAACTGAAGTGACCACCTCGCCCTCCTCGACCAACCAACGCCTCCCCATCCACGCCGCGCACGGCACCGAGCTGACCGCGAAGTCGTGGCAGACCGAGGCGCCGCTGCGGATGCTGATGAACAACCTCGACCCCGACAACGCCGAGCACCCTGCGGACCTCGTCGTCTACGGCGGCACCGGCAAGGCGGCGCGCAGCTGGGAGGCGTACGACGCCATCGTCCGCTCGCTGCGCGACCTCGAGGACGACGAGACGCTGCTCGTGCAGTCGGGCAAGCCGGTCGGGATCATGCGCACGCACGCGTGGGCACCGCGCGTGCTGATCGCGAACTCCAACCTCGTCGGCGACTGGGCCAACTGGGAGGAGTTCCGCCGGCTCGAGGACCTCGGCCTGACGATGTACGGCCAGATGACGGCCGGCTCGTGGATCTACATCGGCACGCAGGGGATCCTGCAGGGCACGTTCGAGACCTTCGCCGCGATCGCCGACAAGCGGTTCGGGGGCACCCTGGCCGGGACGATCACCGTCACGGCCGGGCTCGGCGGGATGGGTGGCGCGCAGCCGCTCGCCGTCACGATGAACGACGGCGTCGTGATCTGCATCGAGTGCGACCAGCACCGCATCGACCGTCGTCTCGAGACCCGCTACCTCGACGTGCAGGCGCGCGACCTCGACCACGCGATCGAGCTGGCCGTCGAGGCGCGCGACGAGCGCCGCGGCCTGTCGATCGGCGTGCTCGGCAACGCCGCCGACCTGCTGCCCGAGCTGCTCGAGCGGCACCTCGACGGCGCGGTGCGCATCGACGTCGTCACCGACCAGACCTCCGCGCACGACCCGCTCTTCTACCTCCCCGCCGGCACGTCGTACGACGACTGGGAGCGCGAGCGCACGCGAGGACCCGCGCGGGTTCACCAAGCGCAGCCAGGAGTCGATGGCCCGTCACGTGCGGGCGATGGTCGAGTTCCAGGACGCCGGCGCCGAGGTCTTCGACTACGGCAACTCGATCCGCGACGAGGCCCGCAAGGGCGGCTACGACCGGGCGTTCGAGTTCCCCGGCTTCGTGCCGGCCTACATCCGTCCGCTCTTCTGCGAGGGCAAGGGGCCCTTCCGCTGGGCGGCGCTGTCCGGTGACCCCGAGGACATCTACGCCACCGACCGCGCGATCAAGGAGCTGTTCCCCGCGGACGAGAAGCCGGAGTACGCCCGCCTGCACGCCTGGCTCGACATGGCGGCCGAGCGCGTGCAGTTCCAGGGACTGCCGGCCCGCATCTGCTGGCTGGGCTACGGCGACCGCGCGAAGGCCGGCGCGAAGTTCAACGAGATGGTC
Source organism: uncultured Actinomycetota bacterium (assembly GCA_963795095.1). Lineage (GTDB taxonomy): Bacteria > Actinomycetota > Actinomycetes > Propionibacteriales > Nocardioidaceae > Nocardioides. Next base: position 69,519 of record CAWCGM010000020.1, read on the forward strand.
GCCAGCGGCGAGCTCAAGGCGCCCGTCGTGATCGGTCGCGACCACCTCGACTGCGGCTCCGTCGCCTCGCCCTACCGCGAGACCGAGGCGATGCTCGACGGCTCCGACGCGATCGCCGACTGGGCGATCCTCAACGCGCTGGTCAACACCGCGTCCGGCGCGACGTGGGTCTCCTTCCACCACGGCGGCGGCGTCGGCATCGGCCGCTCGCTCCACGCCGGCCAGGTCACGGTCGCCGACGGCACCGCCTCGCCGCGGAGAAGATCGAGCGGGTGCTGACCAACGACCCGGGCATGGGCGTCATCCGCCACGTCGACGCGGGCTACGACCGCGCGATCGAGGTCGCCGAGGAGCGCGGGGTCACCATCCCGATGCGAGGGTGAGTCCCATGGACGACTCGGCGGCGAAGACCAACCTCCACACCTACCTGAAGCACGAGCGGGCCGCGGTGCTCGCCAAGCTCGACGGGCTGTCGGAGTACGACGTGCGCCGCCCGATGACCACGCACCGGGCACCAACCTGCTCGGGCTGGTGAAGCACCTCGCGACGTGGGAGGCGCGCTACCTCGGTGAGGTGTTCGACCGCCCGTTCCCCGAGCCGCTGACGCGCTGGGACGTCGAGGAGGAGCGACTCGCCGACATGTGGGCGACCGCGGACGAGTCGCGCGCGGAGGTCGTCGACCGCTACCGCCGTGTCTGGGCGCACAGCGACGCGACGATCGATGCCCTGGCGCTCGACGACACGGGTCGCGTCGAGTGGTGGGGCGCCGACGAGGTGCCGTTGTTCAACGTCCTCGTCCACGTGCTCGCGGAGACCAGTCGGCACGCCGGGCACGCCGACATCCTGCGCGAGGAGATCGACGGTGCCGTGGGCACCGACGCCGAGGCGATGGCGGCCGATGGCCACGACGCGGCCTTCTGGGCCGGGCGTCGGGCGGAGATCGAGGCGGCCGCGCGCGGGGCGGCCGGCTGACCGCGGGGCCGCACGGGATCGCCAGCGGCCGCGACACGCCGTACGACGCTCGCGACACGCCGCGCCCCATCGGCCGTCGCCGGGTATCAGGGCCCTCGCGCCGGCTGGTGGCACGACGTTCCTCGCCGAACCCATGACTTTCTGGGCCGCGTAGGTGAGGATCCCTCCATGGCATCGGGGGACAAGAAGAAGCCGGCGCGTGCGCGCGTCGTACTGACGGACATCAGCTCGCGGGCGTGGGAGCACCCCGCCGACAAGGGCGCGCTGGTCGCGCTCCGCAAGCTCAAGGGCTTCGACGTCCTGCTCAAGACCATGTCGGGGGTCTTCCGCGAGCGGGCCTGGCGGCTGACGCTGCTCGGCTCCGCGGTGCGGGTCGACGAGCGGCAGTTCGCGCGGCTGCACCGGCTGCTGGCCGAGGTCGGCCAGAGCCTGGATGCGACGGTGCTGCCGGAGATGTACGTCCAGGCCGACCCGACGCTGAGCGCCCAGACGGTCGGGATGGACCGGCCGATCATCATGCTGTCGTCCGGCATGGTGCACCACCTCGACGACGACGAGATGCGCTTCGTCATCGGCCACGAGCTCGGTCACGCGATCAGCGGGCACGCGGTCTACCGCACCCTGCTGCTGCGGCTGCTCGGCCTCGGCGGGCTGCTCAACGCGGTCCCCGGTGGCGCGCTCGGCATCCGGATGGTGACCGTCGGCCTGCTCGAGTGGTCGCGCAAGGCCGAGCTGTCGGCCGACCGCGCCGGGCTGCTCGCCAGCCAGGACCCGACCGCCGCGCTGCGGACCCACATGAAGATCGCCAGCGGCGGCAACCTCGACGAGCTCGACGTCACGTCGTTCCTCGCCCAGGGGGCGGAGTACGACGAGGGCGGCGACGTGCGCGAGTCCCTCATCAAGCTGTCGCTGCTGCAGCAGCAGACCCACCCCTTCGCGGTCGTCCGCGCGACCGAGCTGCGCCGGTGGATCGACTCCGGCGCCTACACCGCGGTCCTCGGCGGCGCCTACCCGCGCCGCGAGGGCGACGACGACGCCTCGGTGAGCGAGGCGGCCCAGGAGGCCGCGGCGAGCTATGCCGTCGCGTTCGAGCGGACGCAGGACACCCTCGGCCGGTTGGTCCACGACCTTGCCGGCTGGATGGGCACCGCCAGCACCTGGCTCAACGACCGCTTCCGCCGCGGCGACGAGAGCGCCTGACCCCAGCGGTCAACCAGAAATGCATCAGGACCTCGGACACCCGAGGTGTCCGAGGCCCTGGAGGCGTGTCGTCGTCCGCCGTTAGAAGACGCGACGGCTGCTGCCGCCGATGGGGACGAAGTTGAGAATCAGTCCGACGACGATCAGGACCAGTCCGATGTAGGTGAGGACCGGCGGGCCGACGAGGATTCCGATGAGGAGCAGGATCAGTCCGAGGACAACCATGTCTTTTTGCCTCCTTGTGAAGCGCCCACTCTGGGCGGCTCACGCACTCTGCCGCCTGAACCGCGCTTTGGAAAGCCGGACCCCTCCTTCGGGGTGACGTCTTTACCCGGTCCGGAGAGTCCGGATCGCGTCGTGGATCGAGAGGGTGCGCCGGGCTGACTCGACGTGCAGGTTCTCGACCATCCGGCCGTTGTAGGTCACGACGCCCGATCCCTGACCGTCCTCGAACGCCGCGATCAGTCCGCGCGCGTCCTCGACGGCCTGCTCGCTCGGGGCGAAGGCGGTGTTGGCGCCCTCGACCTGTCCGGGGTGGATCAGCGTCTTGCCGTCGAAGCCCATCTGGCGGCCCTGATCGCACTCGGCGAGGAATCCGTCGGTGTCCTTGACGTCGTTGAAGACGCCGTCGATCACCGCGATCCCCGCGGCGCGCCCGGCGAGCAGCACGGTGTGGAGGCTGGGCAGGATCGGCGCGCGACCCGGGACGTGCTCGGCGTACAGCTCCTTGACCAGGTCGTTGGTGCCGAGGACGAGCGCCTGCAGCCGGGGCGACGCGGCCGCGATCTCGCGGACGTTGAAGATCGCCTCGGGGGTCTCGACCATCGCCCAGAGCGCGGTGTGGTCGGGCGCGCCCGCCTTCTCCATCATGTCGACCAGGCGGACGACCTGCTCGGCGCTGTCGACCTTCGGGACGACGATCGCCGCGGGCCCCGCCTGGACGGCCGCCGTGAGGTCCGCCTCGTGCCACTCGGTGCCGATGCCGTTGACGCGGATCGTGACCGTACGTCGTCCGTAGTCGCCGCTGGCGGCCGCCGCGGCGGCGGCCTCGCGGGCAGCCGGCTTGGCGTCGGGCGCCACCGCGTCCTCGAGGTCGAGGATCAGGGCGTCGCAGGCGATGGTCCTTGGCCTTCTCGAGCGCCCGCTCGTTGGAGCTCGGCATGTAGAGGACCGAGCGGAGGGGGGTGAACTCGGTCATCTCAGGCCTCCAGCTCGATGGCGTCGTACTGCTTCTTCAGCTCGGGGTCGATCGCGGCGAGCTCGTCAGCGAGGGCGACCATCACCTGGCACTGCTTCACCGAGGCGTCGTCCTCCATCTTGCCGTCGATCATCACCGCACCGGTGCCGTCGCCCATCGCCGCGATCACCCGACGCGCGTGCGCCACGTCCTCGACGCTGGGGGAGAAGACCCGGTTCGCGATCTTGATCTGCACCGGGTGCAGGCTCCACGCGCCGACACAGCCCAGGAGGAACGCGTTGCGGAACTGGTCCTCGCAGGCGACGGTGTCCTTGATGTCCCCGAACGGCCCGTAGTAGGGGTAGATCCCGTGCATCGCGCACGCGTCGACCATCCGGGCGATCGTGTAGTGCCACAGGTCCTGCTGGTACGTCGCCCGCTCGGCGTCGTACTGCGGCACGCCGAGGTCGTCGCGGGTGGGGTCCTGCCGGACGAGGTAGCCGGGGTGGCCGCCGCCGACGCGAGTGGTCTTCATCCGGCGGTCCGCGGCCAGGTCGGCGGGGCCGAGGGAGAGGCCCTGCATGCGCGGGCTGGCCGCGCAGATCTCCTCGATGTTGGCCACGCCGCGGGCGGTCTCGAGGATCGCGTGCACGAGGATCGGCCGGTCGAGGCCGGCCTTCGCCTCGAGCTGGGCGAGCAGCCGGTCGACGTAGTGGATGTCCTCGGCGCCCTGCACCTTCGGCACCATGATCACGTCGAGCTTGTCGCCGATCTCGGTCACCAGGGTGACGAGGTCGTCGAGGCCCCACGGGCTGTCGAGCGAGTTGACGCGCGTCCAGAACTGGGTCGGACCGAAGTCGGTGGTCCTGCCGATCTCGACCAGGCCCTGGCGGGACTTCTCCTTGTTCTCCGCCTTGACCGCGTCCTCGAGGTTGCCGAGGAGGACGTCGACCGTGCCGACCATGTCGGGCACCTTGGCCGCCATCTTCTCGTTGCCCGGGTCGAAGAAGTGGATCGCGCGGCTCGGGCGGGCCGGGATGTCGCGCAGCGGCGCGGGGGCCCCGACGGCCAGTGGGGCGAAGAAGTCCTTGGCGGTTCGTGACATGGGCGCAAACTACCGTCGACGGGCGTGGCGTCGATATGACGGATGTCTCGCCGAGATCAGCGCCGGCGCCACCACGAGCGCTTGGGCGGCTCGGCTGCGGCCGCCTCCTCGCGGGCGGCGCGCTGCGCCTCGATCCGGGCCGTACGCCGTGCGCGCCAGGCGACCACCTCGTCGTCGACGTCGCGCTGCCGGGTGATCACCGGCGGCCCTGACGGTCCCGTCGGCGGCGTGTAGATCGCCTTGCGGACGCTGGCGTTGAAGTCCTCGACCTCGCGGCGCACCTCGGACTCGACGTTGATCCGGTCGAGCCGGCCGTCGAGCTCGGCGTCCTCCTTCCGCAGCGCCAGCGCCGGCGGGAGGATCGCGATGTTCTCGCGCTCGACGAGCTTCTTGATCCACCAGTCCGGGTCGTGCTCGACGCCGAGGTCCTCGATCGGCTTGCCGTAGCCGGCGAGGTCGTCGAAGTCGCCGCGCTCCATCGCGATCCGGATCTGCTGGTCGACCCAGCTGGCCTGGTGGTGGATCCGGGCGGCCGCCGCCGACCGGCCGGTGCGCTCGTCGCGCTCGGGACCGCGTCGCACGGGCTCGACGCCCTCGTCAGGGGTCGGTTCCAGGTCGGACATCTGCATCACCTCCGGGACTTCCACCCTAGACAACGGACGCCCCGGACCCCAGCGCGAGCAGGATCGGGGTCGGGCCGGGGGTGATCCCGATGGTGCGCGGCGGTGGTGCGGCGCATGCTGGACGCATGGAAAAGATCCGCACCTCCCTCGCCCGGCAGGGCCTCGTCCGCTCCACCGACCGCGCGATCATCGGCGGTGTCTGCGCCGGCGTGGGACGTCGGCTCGGTCTCACGCCGTGGGTCACCCGCCTGCTCTTCCTGGTGACCCTGGTCGTCATCCCCGGCAGCCAGTTCCTGGTCTACCCGGTGCTCTGGTTCCTGATGCCGTCCGAGGACAGCGTCGCCGCGGTGCCGTACTCCACGCGCTGAGGTCGGGAGCGACAACTTTCCGTCTCGCCGCGGCGTCTCCCCGCCGTGATGCCGAGGGACGTACGACGACGGGGCGCGGCGGTCGCCGCGGCGGTCCTCCTGGTCCTGGGCGCGGGGTGCTCCGGCGACGATGGCACCTCGCAGCCGGACCGGCCGACCACCGCCGACGCGGACGCGGCGAGCCCGTCGACCTCGGAGCCACCCGAGCCGACACCGACCGCGTCGAAGGCACCTGAGGCGTCGCCGGAGCCGAGTCCGACGCCGACGACCTATCCGAACCGCGTCATCTGCCTCCCGGTGGAGGACGCGATGGCGTCGGACATCACGGCAGGCAGCCCCGAGTCGATCACTCCGGTGCCCGGGAGGAGCGTGGCCTACCAGCCGGCCGACCTGCCCGGCACCTACCTCGTCGTGGTGGTGTTCACCGGTCCGGGACGGCTCGAGGGTGCGATGGGCGTCTGGACGGTCCGGCGGTCGATCGACCCGGAGGACCACGGCCCGATCGCGTCGGTCGACCGGATCGCGCGCTTCGTCACGTCGTGGCCGGTCGCGCGCCGGGTCGTCGAGGACGACTTCCGCGTCAGCGAGGTCAGGGCCTGCACGCTCAGGTGAGTCCGGGCTCGTGGCTCGGACGCGCGGGGCGTCGCTGAAGGCGTGCTTCGGCGCGGCCATCAGGGCGAGCGCGGCGAGGAACGACGCGCCGGCGCAGACCGCCCACACCGTCAGGTAGCCGCTGAGCGGGGCGACCTTCTCGGCGGTCGCGTCGAGGGAACCGGTCGCCGTCAGCGCGATCGCGAAGATCGCCGAGGCGATGGCCCCGCCGACGGTCTTGGTGCCGTTGGTCATCCCGGTCGCGATGCCGGTGCGCTCGGGCGGTGCGGCGGCCGCGGCGGCCGCGGGCAGCGCCGCGACGAGGGCACCCGAGCCGAGGCCGGCGATCCCCATGTTGATGAGTGCCTGCCACGTCTCGTCGTGGAACGGCAGCCAGAGCAGGTAGCCGATCCCGACCAGCGAGCAGGCGACGACGAGCGCCCGGCGTACGCCGCCGAGGAGCCGCGTCGTGAGCGGGAGGGTGAAGGCGCCGATCGCCAGCGTGACGACGTACAGCCCGATGAGCGTGGAGATGAAGGCGGAGTCGGCGCCGAGGCCGTAGCCGCGGACGGCGGGGTCGGCCTGGGCGTAGGTGGAGAGCGGGATCTGCCCGCCGAGCACGGGGATGCCGAAGAGGAAGGCGGTGACCTGCACCGGCCACTGCGCCGGGCTGGCCAGCAGGTCCACGTCGACGATGGGCTCGGGGTGGCGCTGCTCGAAGCGCCAGAAGCAGACGAAGGCCACCACCGACACCGCGATGGTCAGCCATCCCCACGGCGAGCCGGCTCCGTCGAGCCGCAGCCAGACCAGGCCGCCCATGAGGATGCCGAGCGCCAGCGTGATCAGCCCGAGGCCGGTCCAGTCGATGCCGCCGCCGGTGTCGTCGCCGGGCGCCTGCTCGATGCCGACGAGGATGACGAAGAAGACCGCGGTCACGACGACCGCCGGCATCGCGAGCAGCACGTTCATGTCCAGTCGAGTCGACGAGCAGGCCGCTCGTCAGCGCGCCGACGATGACCGCCAGCTCGAGGGAGCCGACCAGGATCGCGGCCCCCCGCCGGGTGAGCAGCTCCTGGCGGCCGGAGTCGCGCGTGCGGCGGTGGATGATCGCGATCTCGAGCGGGAGCCAGACGACGTACGCACCCTGGAGCGCCCAGCCGATGAGGAAGGTGGTGAAGCCCGGGGCGAAGGCCAGCCACCACGAGCCGAGCGCGGTGACGGCGGTCGAGATGAGCAGGACCTTCTTGTGGCCGACGAGGTCGCCGAGCCTCGCGAGCAACGGGATGCAGAGGGCGCTGACGATCAGCTGCGCGGCCTCGAACCAGTTGATGTCGCCCTCGGCGATCGAGAGGTGCTCGGCGATCTGCGGGTAGATCGGCGTGTAGTAGCCCTGCAGGATGCCGCTCGCGAACTCGACGAGGACGAGGAACCCGACGATCGTGGCGAGGCCCTTCACGGCGGTCTGCGCGGCGGGCCTGGCGGTGGTGCTCATGACGGGCAGCCTCTCGATCAGCAGCTGGTACCAGCGGGCTCCGTCGACGAGGTCGGCGACGCCGATGTGCTCGTCGTAGGAGTGGATCGCCTGGCGCTGGGCCTTGGTCATCCGGAAGGGCGCGAAGCGGTAGACGTGCTCGCTGATCGCGGTGAAGTGGCGCGAGTCGGTGGCCGCCATCATCACGTAGGGCGTGGGGACCGCCTCGGGGAAGACCTCGCCGATGCAGTCCTCGAGCAGCTCGAAGGCCTCGTCCATCGGCGAGATCGGCGAGGGCTCGCCGGACTCGATGACGTCGATCCGGATCGAGTCGTCCTTGATCGCCGACCGGACGTGCTCGACGACGCCGGCGACGGTGTCGCCCACCATCACCCGGATGTTGAGCCCGGCCTTCGCTGTCGAGGCGATCACGTTGAGGGCGGGCGATCCGCTGAGCGTCGTCGCTGCGACCGTCGTACGCGTCATGGCCGCGGCCTCCGGTCCGGCCGCCAGGAGGGCGCGGGTGACGACCGGCGCGATCTGGTCGGCGCGTCCCAGCAGGGGGCGCAGGGGGAGGGGCACGTGCGGCGCGAGGCGGCGCATCAGCTCGAGCGTCGGGGCCGGCGCGGAGGCCGGGAAGGGCGCCTTCTCGATCCGCAGGAGGGCCCGGGCGATCCGGGTGGTCGGGCCGTTCCTCGCGGGCGTGGACGCGTGGCCGCCGCGGCCCTCGGCGACGAGCTCGAGGGAGGTGGTGCCCTTCTCGGTGACGCCGATGACGCCGAGGGGCGGCTTCACGCCGGGGAACGCGCCGCTCGCGATCGCGCCGCCCTCGTCGACGACGAGCCACGGCGTGATGCCGCGCTCGCGGAGCACCTCGACCGCCTCGACGGCCGCAGTGCCGCTGACCTCCTCGTCGCACCCGAAGGAGAGCCAGACGTCCTGGGCGGGCACGTGCCCGGCCTCGAGCAACGACTCGACGGCCTCGCAGATCCCGACCACGCAGCCCTTGTCGTCGAGCGTGCCGCGACCCCAGATCGCCGGTCCGGTGGGGCTGTCGTGGATCTCGCCGCCGAACGGGTCGTGCTGCCACGGCGCCTCGCCGTCGACGGGTACGACGTCGAGGTGGGCCATCAGCACGACCGGCCGGTCGGCGCTCGCACCGGGCCAGTTGAAGAGGAGCCCGTGGGTCCCGACGATGGTGAGCGTCAGCCGCTCGTGGAGCAGCGGGAACTGGCGCGCCAGCTCGGCGAGCAGGCGGTCGAACGCCTCCGCGTCGACGCGCGACGGGTCACGGTCGGAGACGGTCGGGATGCGGACGAGGGCCTGCAGGGCCGTCACCACGCGCGTCTCGACGGGCACGGTCATGGGCTGACCGTAGTGCCCCACTGGCCGCGGTGGACCACATTCGTACGCCGCTCGCGCCGGGCCGCCGATCCCTTCGAGCCGGTGTCCTCGATGCGGTGCCCGACGGTGATCGCGCCCACCGGTGTGTGGTCGGCCGGGATGCTGAACGCCGCGCGGAGGTCGTCGACGTACTCACCCGGCACGCCGAAGAAGCACGCGCCGAGCCCTTCGTCGACCGCGGTCTGGAGGATCAGCAGCGAGGCCATCCCGGCGTCGACGTACCAGTAGGGGACCGGCCAGCGGTCCTCGCTGCGGTCGGTCCAGCCCTTGTCGGGCTCGGCGTAGCGGTCGAGGTAGGCGTCCTTGCTCGCGAGCGGGACGATCACGACCGGCGCGGTGCGCATGCCCTCGAGCCATGCGTTGGGCCGGGCGTGCGCGCCGGTCGACCGCGCGCCGGTCGCCCACCAGAACAGGTCGACGTCGGTGGGGGTGTCGAGCACCAGGAACGCCCAGCCCTGGCTGAAGCCGGCGTTGGGCGCGCGCTGCGCGTGCTCGAGCATCCGGTCGACCGCGGCAGGGTCGACCGGTGCGGACGAGTAGCGGCGGATCATCCGGCGGCGGCGCACGACGTCACGGAACTCCATGGGTCCATCATCGCGAGTCGGCGGCGTGCGAACCCTCGGTGCCCACCGCAGATTCGCCTGACGTATCAGTCCCGTCTCAGATCCGAGACGACTTGCCGACGCCGTGCGTTGACCGGGGTGCGACGTTGCCGATGGACTGGCCGCATGCCCGGCGATCACGACTTCGAGGAGATGTGGCGCGACCTCGCCCCGGTCGGCCGGTCCGCGTCCTCCGGCGGCTACTTCCGCCAGCCCTGGGCCTCGGCGGAGACCGAGCTGCGGGCGTGGTTCGTCGAGCAGTGCGCCGCCCGCGGGCTCACCGTCGAGACCGACGGCATCGGCAACCAGGTGGCCTGGTGGGGAGCCGGCGACGCGGGCGTCCTCACCGGCTCGCACCTCGACTCGGTCCTCGACGGCGGTGCGTACGACGGCCCGCTGGGCGTCGTGTCCGCCCTGGCGGCCCTCGACACCCTGCGCGAGCGCGGCTTCGCGCCGGCGCGGCCGATCGGCATCGGCGTCTTCGTCGAGGAGGAGGGCTCGCGGTTCGGCCGCGCCTGCCTCGGCTCGCGGCTCGCGACGGGCGCGACGACGTGGGAGGACGCGCGCGAGCTGCGCGACCGCGACGGCGTCTTCCTCGCCGACGCGATCTCCGCCTCCGGGCTGGATCCGTCCGCGCGGGCTGGTGGACCTCGACCGGGTCGGCACCTTCGTCGAGCTCCACGTCGAGCAGGGCCGCGACCTCGTCGACCGCGAGGTCGCCGTCGGCCTGGCGAGCGAGATCTGGCCGCACGGGCGGTGGCGCTTCGACTTCGCCGGCCAGGCCAACCACGCCGGCACCACGCGGATGGAGGACCGGCACGACCCGATGCTCACCTACGCGATGACCGCGCTCGCGGCCAACAAGCAGGCCCGGCTCGCCGGCCAGCGCGCGACCTTCGGCCGCATCGCGGTCGAGCCCAACGGCACCAACGCCGTGCCGTCGCTGGTGACCGCGTGGCTCGACGCCCGCGCCTCGTCGGACGACGCCCTCGCGTCGCTGGTGGCCGAGGTCGAGCGCCAGGCCGACGACCGCGCCGGCCGCGACGGGACCTCGCTGGTCGTCACCCCCGAGTCGGTGTCCGGGTCCGTGGCGTTCGACCCCGACCTGGCCGCCCGCCTGGCCGGGCTCGGCGACTGGCCGGTCATCCCGACCCAGGCCGGCCACGACGCCGGCATCCTCTCCGACGCCGGCATCCCGACCGCCATGGTCTTCGTCCGCAACCCGACGGGCGTCTCGCACTCGCCCGACGAGCACGCCGAGACCGCCGACTGCCTGGCCGGCGTCGAGGCGCTGGCCGACGTCCTGGCCGAGCTGGCGCGGCACCGTGACGGCGTACCTCCTCGAGCGGGCGTGGCTGGGCGACCGGTTCGCCGACGACGTGCTCGTCGAGGTCGAGGACGGCCGCTTCGCCTCGGTGACGCCCGACTCCGACCCGCCGCGCGCGATCCCGGTGCGCGGGCTCGTCGTGCCGGGCCTGGCCAACACCCACAGCCACGCCTTCCACCGCGCGCTGCGCGGTCGCACCCAGCGCGAGCGCGGCAGCTTCTGGACCTGGCGCGACCAGATGTACGACGTCGCCGCCCGGCTCGACCCGGACACCTACCTCGCCCTCGCGCGGGCGACGTACCGCGAGATGGCGGCCGCCGGGATCACCTGCGTCGGGGAGTTCCACTACCTCCACCACCAGCCCGACGGGACGCCCTACGCCGATCCCGACGAGATGGGGCTCGCGCTGGTGCACGCCGCGCGCGAGGCCGGCATCCGGATCACGCTGCTCGACACGCTCTACCTCTCGTCCGGCTTCGGCGCCGCGCCCGAGGGGGCGCAGGTGCGCTACAGCGACGGGTCGGTGGAGCGCTGGATCGAGCGGGTGGAGGCCCTGTCCGCTCGGCGCTCACGCCGAGGGTGGGCGCGGCCGTGCACTCGGTCCGCGCGGTCCCCGCCTCCGACCTGGACGCGGTCGCGGCGTGGGTCGGCGACCGCCCGCTGCACGTGCACCTCTCCGAGCAGGTCGCCGAGAACGACGCCTGCCTCGAGGCGTACGGCGTCACGCCGACCCGGCTGCTCGCCGACCACGGCCTGGTCGGGCCGACGACGTCGCTCGTGCACGCCACCCACCTCACCGACGACGACATCGCCGTCATCGGCGGAGCGGGTGCCTACGCCTCCTTCTGCCCGACCACCGAGCGCGACCTCGGCGACGGCATCGGTCCGTCGCGACGGCTGCACGACGCCGGTGCCCGGCTGACGCTGGGGTCGGACAGCCACGCCGTGATCGATCCCGTTCGAGGAGATGCGCGCCGTCGAGCTCGACGAACGGCTGGCGACCCAGCAGCGCGGCCACTGGACGGCCGGCGAGCTGCTGACGGCCGCCACCACCGACGGCCACGCGTCCCTCGGCTGGGACGACGCCGGCGCGATCGCCGTCGGGCAGCGCGCCGACCTGGTCGTGCTCGACCCCGCGTCCCCGCGCACGGCGGGCACGGGGCGCGACGAGAACACCGTCGTCTTCGCGGCCGTCGCGGAGGACGTACGTCGCGTGATGGCGGACGGCCGCTGGATCGTCCAGGACGGCGACCGCGCCGAGATCGGTCGCGAGCTCGACGACGTGATCGGGAGGATCTGGCCGATGACCACCACCGTCATCACCGGCATCGGCGAGCTCGTCACCAACGACGCCGAGCGGGCCGAGGAGGGTGGCCTGCTCGGGCTCGTCCGACGACGCCGCGCGTCGTCATCGAGGGCGCGCGGGTCGCCTGGGTCGGCCCCGCGGCCGAGGCGCCGGACGCGGACGTCCAGGTCGACGCCGGCGGCCGCGCGGTCATCCCCGGGTTCGTGGACAGCCACAGCCACCTCGTCTTCGCCGGCGACCGGTCGCGCGGAGTTCGAGGCCCGGATGACCGGCGAGCCCTACACGGCCGGCGGCATCCGCACCACGGTCGCGCGGACCCGCGCCGCCTCCGACGAGCAGCTCACCTCCCACGTCGGCCGGCTCGTCGCCGAGATGCGGGCGCAGGGCACCACGACCCTGGAGATCAAGAGCGGCTACGGCCTGTCGGTCCGCGACGAGGCGCGCAGCCTGGCGGTGGCGCGGCAGTTCACCGACGAGACGACGTTCCTCGGCGCCCACGTCGTCCCTGCCGACACGACGCCAGAGGACTACGTCGACCTCGTCACCGGCCCGATGCTGGCGGCCGCGGCACCGCACGCCCGGTGGATCGACGTGTTCTGCGAGGACGGCGCCTTCGACGTCGACCAGGCCCGCACCATCCTGGCCGCGGGGTCCGACAGCGGCCTGCGCGGGCGGCTCCACGCCAACCAGCTGACGTACGGCGGCGGTGTCCGGCTCGCCTGCGAGCTCGGCCTGGTCGCGGTCGACCACTGCACCTTCCTGAGCCCGCTGGACGTCGAGTCGCTGAGAGACTCACGGACCATCGCGACGCTCCTGCCGGGCGTGGAGTTCTCCACCCGCCAGCCCTACCCCGACGCCCGCGGCCTGCTCGACGCCGGCGTACGCATCGCGCTCGCCAGCGACTGCAACCCCGGCTCCTGCTTCACCTCCTCGATGGCGCTCTGCATCGCGCTCGCCGTCCGGGAGATGCGGATGAGCCCCGCCGAGGCGCTGCACGCCGCCACCGCGATGGGCGCCGCCGCCCTCGACCGCGACGACGTCGGCGTGCTCGCCCCCGGCAAGGCCGCCGACCTCGTCCTCCTCGACGCGCCGTCCTACGTCCACCTCGCCTACCGCCCCGGCGTCCCGCTCGTGGCCGGGGTCTGGCAGGCCGGCCGCCCCCCCTCGGGTAGTCCACCGGGAAATGGCGGTCGAGGGGCTGCCGGAACGACTACTTCCCGGTGGACTACCCAGGCCGGCCAGCATTTCCCGGTGGACTACATCCGCCGGCAGCTACCTCAGACGGCTGCCGTACGCCGCCCACGCACCGATCTGAGGTAGCCGGCCACGCGTAGATAGGGCACGTGCCCGATGTCCGTGCCTACCTCAGCGACGGAATCTCTACTCACGGTCCACCACGGGACCGACCGAGAAGAGGAGAAGGACATGTTCACCACCGACAGCTTCCTGGGTGCCGAGATCAAGTACCGCCAGGAGAAGGTCCGCCAGGACTACCGCCCCCGCCGCTGGGTGCGCCGCAACGACGCCGCCGCCACACACGCAGAAGTGACGCGCGGCGCGATCGGCGCCGAGGTGTCGGAGCGGCACGACATGATGTCGTCCGTGCCGGCGCTGAGGACCACCGATCTCATCGGACGCGATGCCGAGCTGGAGCAGCTGAGCTCCCAGCTCGGCATTCGTGCGTCGGAGGGCGTGGGTGGCGGCGCCGCACGCCGCAGGGGCAGTCGGTCCGCGCGATGCTCGTCGCCGGCGACGCAGGGGTCGGCAAGACCCGCGTGCTGATGGCGCTGCGCGACACCGCGATCGAGGCGGGCTGGCACGTGGTCGCCGGGCACTGCCTCGACCTCGCCGACAGCTCCCTGCCCTACCTCCCCTTCTCCGAGATCCTCGGCCGGGTGATGGCCGACCAGCCCGACGTCGCGACCCGCGTCCTCGAGCAGCACCCCACTCTCGCCCGGCTCCAGCCGGGCCGCCGGATCCGCAGCAGCGAGACCGCGTCGGGCGACCAGGCCCTCGACCGCGGCAACGTCTACGACGCGTTCAGCGACCTCCTCTCCGCCGTCGCCCACGACGCGCCCGTCCTCGTCGTGGTCGAGGACGCCCACTGGGCCGACGAGTCCACCCGCGACATGCTCAGCTTCCTCTTCTCCCGCCCCGTCCCGGGCGTCTCGCTCGTCGTCTCCTACCGCGCCGACGACCTCCACCGCCGCCACCCGCTCCGCCGCCAGGTCGCGGAGTGGATGCGGCTGCGCGGCGTCGACCGGCTCCAGGTCGAGCCGCTCCACGACGACGACGTACGCCTCCTCGTCCGCGCGCTGCACCCCTCGACGATGTCGGAGGCGGAGTACTCCTCGATCGTCGACCGGGCCGAGGGCAACCCGTTCTTCATCGAGGAGCTCGTCGGCGCCGCGTGGTCCGGCCAGGTCCCCGGCGAGCTCGCCGACGTGCTGCTCGTCCACCTCGACCGGCTCGACGACACCACCCGCACGGTCGTGCGCCTCGTCTCGGTGGCCGGCCGCCAGGTCAGCCACGAGCTGCTCGCCGCGGTCTCCGACCTCGGCGCGGCCGAGCTCGAGACCGCGCTCCGCAACGCCGTCGAGTCGCACGTCCTGGTCGCCTCGCGCGGCGGCACCTACGCCTTCCGCCACGCCCTGCTCGGCGAGGCGGTCTACGACGACCTGCTGCCGGGCGAGCGGGTCCGGCTCCACGCCGACTTCGTGTCCGCACTGGGCGAGGGCCGCGCCATCGGTACGGCGGCGGAGCTGGCGCAGCACGCCCGTCGGGCCGACGACCGTCCGGTCGCCGTCCGCGCCTCGATCGAGGCCGGCGAGGAGGCGCTCGCCGTCGGCGGCCCGTCCGAGGCGGCCACCCACTTCCTCGACGCGATCGAGCTCGTCGACACCGCTCGGGTCGCCGATTCCCGACGTGGACGCCGTCGCCCTGACCCGGCGGTGCGCCGACGCCCTGGTCGCCGCCGGCCGCGTGCCCAAGGCGGTCAAGGTCCTGCGCGCCCGCCTGGCGACCCTGCCGGTCGACGGCTCCGACCTCGACCGCGGCCAGCTGCTGACGTCGCTGGCCTCCGCCCAGCTCCTCACCGACACCACCGACTCACCGCGGGAGACGTCGGCCGAGGCGGTCGAGCTCCTGCGCGGCGCCCCGCCCAAGCTGCTGGCCCGCGCCCTCCTCGTCCACGCCCAGAGCCTGGGCAGCTGGCACGCCGACGACGCGCGGGCCGTGGCCCTCGAGGCGCTCGAGATCGCCGAGCGCAACGACCTCACCAGCCTCGCGGTCGAGCTGCACACGACGGTCGCCGGCCTCGACCCCGACGGTGGCTCGAGCGCCAGCGCGGGCTGGCGGGCGGCGGCCGAGCGCGCCCGCCGCGCGGGCCTCATCGAGCCCGAGCTGCGCGCGCTCTACCTGCTCGGCCGCCTGCACCACGACGAGGGCGACCTCGACACGGCCATCGACGTCTACCGCGAGGTGATCGAGCGCAGCGAGGTCGGCGGTCTCGCCTGGTCGCCCTACCCCGCCGAGTCGCGGCTGCTGCTCGCGGTCGCGCTGACCCACCAGGGCCGGCTCGACGAGGCGTGGGACCTGCTCGACGTGAGCGGGCAGAACCCGCCGATGGTCTTCGAGTGGCTCTACTTCGCCCACCAGATGCTGATCCTCATCGGCATCCGCGGCGAGCCCAAGCCCAAGGCCCTCGAGCGGCTGCGCGACTACTGGGGCACCGACGGCCTCACCGCGATCAGCTCGGGGAGCGCGGAGCTGATGCGGGCGGCCGCCGCCGGCGACGCGGCCGTCGCCGTCGACGTCTACGACCACGTGGTGGCGACCGTCGTGCCGCTGTGGCACGACTGGTTCCAGGCCCGGCTCCGGCTGGCGACCCTGGTCCTCGGCGCGCTCGCCAACGCGGCGCCGCGACAGTCCGCGGACGAGCGGGAGTCGGCGCGCGTCGCCGTCGAGCGGATGCTGGCCGACGGCGCGCGGGTCATCGACTTCTACGCGCCCTACGACGGCAGCCACGGCCCGGAGTACCACATGTGGGTCGCCCGCCGCAGCGCCGAGCACCTGCGCTGGCGCTGGCTCGCCCAGGTCGACCCGCCGTCGAGCGACGAGCTCGTCGGCGCCTGGCGCGCCGCCGAGGAGACCGCCGTCGCCTACGGCAGCGTCCCCGAGATCGCCCAGACCCGGGTGCGCCTGGCCGGCGTCCTGCGCGCCTCCGGCGACACGGCCGGCGCGCGCGAGGTGGCCGACCTGGCTCGCGAGGCCGCTCACGCGCTCGGTGCCCGCCCCCTGCTCGACGAGCTGACGGCCCAGGGCTCGTCGCCCGCGCCGGCGACCGCGACCGGCGGCGTGGCGCTGACCCCGCGCGAGTCCGAGATCCTCGCGCTCGTCGCCGAGGGCCGCAGCAACGGCGAGATCGGCACGCAGCTCTTCATCAGCACCAAGACGGTCTCGGTGCACGTCTCCAACATCCTCGCCAAGCTCGACGCCGCGTCGCGCACCGAGGCCGCCGCCGTCGCCCGGCGCCGCGGCCTGATCTGAGCCGGGTCGTTTCGCGCCACCCGGGGCGGGTAGGAGGGGCGTACCGACCTCGACTCCCGGGAGCACCCATGCACGCAGGACGACGCCTGACCACCGCACTCGTAGCGACGGCGGTCGCCCTCGGCCCGCTCCTCACGGCTCCCGCGTCGTCGGCAGCGGCCCCGACAGGCAGCGACGACCGCGTGGCGGAGGCGCCGCTCACGCGCGACGCCGAGCTGCGGCGTCCCCCGGCCCCCTCGACCCTGACGGCTCCGACGTCCGCACGCAGCTCGTCGCGGTCACTGCGCCGCCCGCTCTTCGCGTTCTGGGGCCAGAAGTACAACCGGATCGACGGCTTCGGCTTCCAGACAGCCGTCCGGGGCTCCGGCACGAGCATCCAGCTCGGCGTGGCGTGGAAGACCTATCGCGGGGTCAGGCCGATCCTGCCGAAGAAGGTCTTCGTCCAGGCGCGGGTCGACGGAGGCTCGTGGGCCAAGGTCGCCGGGGCCCGCGGCAAGATCGGCAAGAGGGGCTTCGTCCTGGCGCAGGTGCCCGCCCACGTCGTGCCTGCCGGGGTGGCCGCGCAGACGGTCGACTACCGGCTGAAGACCAAGAAGATCAAGACCGGCCCGCGCAAGGCCCGGCGCAGCGTGACCTCCAAGCCGGTGTCGGTGAGGTTCGACAACCAGTCGATGTACACCGGCGACCAGGCCCGCTTCTACGCGCCGATCGCCACCCTGTGCCCCAACGCCAGCGTCACCCTCGACACCGACCACACCATCGCCGAGAAGCGCGACGCCGTCTTCTCCTTCCAGTACGGCATCGCCATCGACGTCGCCGAGATCAACGCCATCACCTGGGAGTCGGAGGCCTCGAAGCAGGCGGTCGCCATCCACGAGTGCGCGCACTGGCGCCAGTTCTACAACTGGGGCGGCACGTTGAAGGGGTTCGACGCGATGGAGAAGCGGTCGGCCGAGGTCTTCGTCGCGGACAGCAACCCCGACCCCAACGTGCCGACGCCGCCCAACCAGCCCGACTGGGCGCCGCTCGAGCACGCCGCCGACTGCGCCACCTTCCTCGCGACCTCGGGTGCCGAGCGCACCTACGGGGGCTACTGCAACCCCGCCGAGAACGCTGCGGCAGGACTGCTCTGGCAGGGCCAGCGGTACTGATCACGGCCCGTCGGCAAGACTGGTGCGGTGCCTGACTTCCGCTGCTCCGTCGCGAGCGTCGAGGACGCCGAGCCGATCATCGGCACCGCACCGACCGACCCCGAGTTCCTGCTGGTCGAGTGCCCCGGGCCGTGGGGCCGCGACGCCGTCATCGACAACCGCCTGCCCGAGGCCGTCCGCGACCACCTCGGCGGCCTGGACCTCAAGGTGTTCCTGCTCCGCAGGTACGACGGCAGCGCCGGACCCGGCACCCGCGTCTTCCACGCGACTCGCCACCGCCGACGGCTACGACGTCCGCGGCACGGTGCTCGACCGGCCGGAGGACCTGCTCGACCTCGACCTCGCGAGCCTGACGCCGTACGACGGTCCGCTCTGGCTGGTCTGCACCAACGGCAAGCGCGACCGGTGCTGCGCCGAGCTCGGCCGGCCGATCGCCGGCCTGCTCAGCCAGGAGTGGCCCGAGGGCACGTGGGAGACCACGCACCTCGGCGGCCACCGCTTCTCCGGCACGCTGCTCGCGCTGCCGAGCGGGATCACCCTCGGCCGCCTCGACACCGCCACCGCGCTGGCCGCCTGCGAGGCCGTCGAGCGCGGCGAGGTGCCGCTCGACGTCGTACGCGGTCGCGCGGGCCGCTCCGGTGTCGAGCAGGCCCGCGAGCTGCACGTGCTCGCCGGCGGGGACCCGGCCGACGAGATCGTCGCCGTGCCCGGTCCGTCGCGGCGCCAGTCGTGCGGGGACGACAAGGTCAAGGGGACGACGCGCTACGAGGTCCGCGCCTGAGCGTCTGGTGTGCCGGCGCCGGGCGGTGCTAGGAGGCGGACCCGCCCGGCGCCGGAGATCGTGGGGCGCTAGCCCTTCTCCGCCCCGGCCGTGCCGCCACGGACGAGGTACTTCTGGAAGACGAAGAAGACGATCGCGACCGGGATGGTCATCAGCAGCGCCGCGGCCATCGAGATCGGGTACTGCTTGCCCGACCCGAGCTGACCGCTCGTCAGCGTCCCGACGCCCTTGGTGAGCGTGAAGAGGTCGGGGTCCTGGCTGGCCACGAGGAAGTGCGGCAGCTCGTTCCACGAGCCCTGGAACGACAGGATCGTCAGCAGGATCAGCGCCGGTCGCGCCATCGGCAGCACGACCGACCAGAAGATGCGGAAGGTGCTCGCCCCGTCGATGCGCGCCGCCTCCTCGACCGACTCCGGGATCGTCTCGAAGAACTGCTTCATGATGAAGACACCGGCGGCGTCGACCAGGAGCGGCAGCACCAGCGCCGGCCAGTGGTCGTAGATGCCGAGGTAGTTGAGCACCAGGAACTTCGGGATCAGCAGGATCACGCCCGGCACGGCCATCACGGCGAGGATCGCGGTGAAGATCGCCCCGCGGCCGCGGAACTTGATCCGCGCCAGCGCGTAGCCGGCCAGCGAGCAGAGGAACACCCGGCCCGCCGTCACCAGCACGGTGACGATCACCGAGTTGCGGAACCACAGGGGGAACTCGGTGTCGAACAACCGCTGGAACGCGCCCGTCGTGAACGGGTCGGCCACCGGGGACAGCGGGTTCGCGACGGCGTCGGAGTTGTCCTTGAACGACGTCGTCACCTGCACCACGAACGGGTAGAGGTAGACGAAGGCGAAGAAGAGCAGGACGGCGTAGGCGAGGAACAGCCACAGGGCCGTCCGGTCCCGGACCATCGGCTTGGCGCTGCCGGACGAGGTGCTCATGCCGCACCTCCGGCAGTCGCCCTGGCGCGCTCGCGCTTCGTACGCTTCTCCGCGCGCTTGGTGGCGATCGCGTCCTTGTCGCGGAAGAGGAACCGCTGCAGCGAGGTCATCGCGAAGATGATGAGGAACAGCACGAACGCCATGGCTGCGGCGATGCCCCACTTCTGGTTGTCGAAGGCGTAGGAGTAGGAGAGGTACGCCGGGGTGAGGGTCGACTTGCCCGGCCCGCCCTGCGTCATGACGTACACCTGGTCGAAGACCTGCCACGTGCCGATCAGGCCGAGCGTCGTCACCAGCAGCATCGTCGGGCGCAGGTGGGGGAGCGTGACGTTGCGGAAGACGCCCCACGCGACCGGCGCCGTCGATGCGCGCGGCCTCCTCGACCTCGAGCGGCAGGTCCTGCAGTGCGGCGAGGAACATCAGCATGAAGGTGCCGGCGGTCGTCCAGATGACCAGCATGATGATCACCGACAGGGCGACGCTGGGTCCGGCGAGCCAGGCCCACCACGACAGGCCGAGCGCGCCGTTGTCGGCCAGGGCGGCCGGCGGGTCGGAGGCGTTCCACAGCCCGAGGCCGTCACCGAGCAGGTGGAGCAGCCCGCGGGAGTCGTTGAACCACGTCGGGCCGTCGATGCCGATCGCGTCGAGCAGCGAGTTGACGACGCCACCGCCGCTGAAGAGGAACAGGAACACCAGGCTGATCGCCACCGAGCTGACCACCGACGGGAAGTAGAAGGCGGTGCGGAAGAAGCCGACCATCTTGAGCATCCGCTGGTTGAGCACGATGGCGAGGAACAGCGCGAACGCAGTCTGCAGCGGCACCACGAGCAGCACGTAGAAGAAGTTGTTGCGCAGCGAGGTCATGAAGTCCGACCTCGTCAGGCCGCCCTGCTCACCGACCAGCTCGCGGTAGTTGTCGACGCCGACGAAGCCGATGCCCGGCGCGAACGGGCTGCCGCGGCCGTTCCAGTCCGTGAAGGACACCCACAGCGCCATCAGGACCGGCACGGCGAGGAAGAGCCCCAGGACGACCAGGGTGGGGGAGACGAACGCCCACCCCGCCAGCGCCTGGCCGCCCCGGATGCTCCTGTCCCGACTCACTGCAGCTCCGCCTCGGCGTTCTTCTGGAAGGAGGCGAGGATCTCGTCGACGTCGGCCGTCTTGAGCTGCTCGAGCTGCGAGTCGAGGTCGGCCACGACCGGGCCGAGACCGGGCAGGTTGACCGGGCCCTGGCCGTAGTCACCGCCCGCGATGAACGGGGCGTCCTCCGGGAACTGCTCGACGTAGTCGGCCTGGGCGGCCTCGCGGCTCGGCATCACGCCGAACGCGTCGGCGTTCGTCAGCTGCTGCTCGGGGGTGGTCATCGCCTCGACGAACGAGACGGCCGCCTCCTGGTTCTCCGAGTCGGCGGCGATGCCCCAGCACTGGGTGAAGAGCAGGGTGCCCTTGCCGGCGGGGCCCTCCGGGAGCTCGGCGACGGTGTAGTCGACGTCCGGGTAGTCGTTCTCCATCGCGCCGCGGATCCAGTTGCCCTCGATGGTCATCGCGGCCTTCTGGGTGCCGAAGGCCTCACCGCCCCAGCCGGCGTCGACGTCGGGGGCCAGCACGGCCTCGCCGCCCTCGAGCATGCCCTGGACGTAGTCCAGCGCCTCGGCGTTGGTCTCCTCGGTCGCGGTGGCCTCGCCGGCCTCGCCGTCGACCCAGAAGCCGCCGTTCTGCACGAGGAAGGCACCGACCCGGTCGCGACCGATGCCGAGCACCAGCCCGGCCTGGTCGGGGGTGGTCAGCTTCTCGGCGACGGCCTGCAGGTCGTCCCAGGTGGTGGGGATGTCGGCATCGGTCAGGCCGGCCTTCTTCCACGACTCGGTGTTGATCTCGAGCGCGAGCGTCGAGAAGTCCTTCGGCGCGCAGTAGGCCTCGCCGTCGAGGGTGAACGAGTCGACCAGGTTGGGGTAGAAGTCGTCGGCGTCGGCCAGCTGGTCCATGTAGGGGTAGAGGTTGCCGGCCTCGGCGTAGTCGCCGAAGACGCCCGCGTCGACGTAGAAGAGGTCCGGCGGGTTGCCGCCGGCGAAGCCCTGCGAGAGCTGCTGCGCGAGGTCGTTGGCCACGACGACCTCGACCTCGTTGCCGCTCTCCTCGGCCCAGGCCGCAGCGGCGTCCTCGACGGCCTTGGTCTCGGCGTCGCCGCTCGAGCCGATCAGCACCTGGAGCGTGGCGGGGCCGTCGCCGGAGGAGGCCGGCTCGTCGGAGCCGCTCTCCTCGAAGCCGCCGCCTCCGCAGGCGGCGAGGGCGATCGACGAGCCGAGGGCCAGTGCGACGAGGGACGTACGGCGGCGGCGCGAGGGGGACGGCACGGGGGACATGTGGAGCTCCTTCATCGGGGAATCTGCGGGGAGGGGATCGAGCGGGAGATCAAGCGGATCAGGCGGGGAGGTGGAGCACGGGTGGCACGAGGACTCCCCGCGCCGGACGGCCGGGGTTCTCGAAGCGACCGGTCAGCAGGTCGATGCAGAGGTGGGCGGCCTGGTCGATCGGCTGCGCCACGCTGACCAGGCCGAGGGCCGCGGCGACCGGGGTGGCGTCGAAGCCGACGACGGTCGCGGGGGTGCCGCCGCCGGCGGCCGCCACGGCGGCCCGGTGCGCGCCCAGGGCGAGCGTGTCGCTCGCGCACACGATCGCGTCCGGGGCGTCGGCCCCGGCGAGGAGCGCGGCCACGGCGCTCTGGGCCGCGGCGGCGTCGTTGAGGCTGTGGGCCTCGACGGGCGTGCCGAGCCCGGCCTCGTCGAGGGCCTCGAGCCAGCCGCGCCGCCGGTCGCTGCCGGTGCTCGGCTCCGCGCCGTCGCCGGGCCAGCCGAGGTAGGCGATCGAGCGCCGGCCCAGCCCGAGGAGGTGCCGGACCGCGAGGCCGGTGCCGAGGGCGCCGTCGACGTCGACCCAGTCGTGCGGCTCGTCGTCGTGGCCCCAGGGCCGGCCGAAGGCGCAGAACGTCGTACCGCTGCCGGTGAGGTGGGCGGGGCGCTGGTCGTCCGCGCTGGTCGCGGTGAGCACCACCGCGTCGGCGCCACCGGTCTGCACGAGGTCGTCGATGATCTCGAGCTCGGAGGCCTCGTCGGCCGGCTGGGCGTAGAGCACCACGCGCAGCCCGTTGTCCTGACCCGCCTCCGCGAGACCGTGGTAGAACGCGTCGAGGACCAGCCCGGAGATGCCGTCCTGCTGCCGCTCGGCGCGTACGGCGATCGCGTGGGCACGCCGGGTCGCGAGCTGCCGGGCCGGCAGGGACGGGCGGTAGCCGCTCTCGCGGATCGCGGCCAGCACCCGCTCGCGGGTGCCCTCGGCGACCCGGGCCGGGTGGCGCAGCACGTTGGAGACCGTCTGGCGCGAGACGCCGGCGCGAGCGGCGACCGAGTCGAGGGTGGCGGGCTCGTGGTGGGCCATCGCGGTTCCTCCTCGTCTCGTCCGGGTGCGGGTCCGGCGGTGGTGGTGGCGGGCTCGGCTGCGGCCCACTACTGTGTTTGAGCGCTCAAATGTTTGAGCGCTCAAACCGTAACGCACGTCACACTCGGTGTCACCCCCCGAACGCATGGCCCCGCACGACCCCGTCCCGCACTCGAACCGAAGGATCCTTCGATGGAGCACGAGACCGACGCACCTCAGCAGCCCTGGCTCCACGACCTGTCGCTCACCCTCGCCGCCCCGACCCAGGTGTGGTCGGCCGCCGACGGGCAGATCGGGAGCGGCGGCCTCGAGGGCGTGCACCACGGCGAGCGGCGGGTGCTGAGCCTGCTCCGCCTGGAGGTCGACGGGCGCGAGCCCACGGCCCTCGCCGCGCACGCCGCCCGCGGCGACTCCACGACGTACGTCGCCGTGCCACGCCACCTCGGCGACCCCGGTCCCGACCCGACCGTGCGGGTGGAGCGGCGGCGTGACGTCGAGCCCGGGCTGGTCCGCGAGCGCTACACGATCTCCAGCACGGCGGCCGAGCCGGTGACCTGCACGCTCGGCCTGCTCGTCGGCGCCGACCTCGCGCCGCTCGACGGGGTCAAGGGGGGCACCGGCCGCCCGGCCGTGGCGCCGGACGGCGTCGGCGGCCACGTGCTCAGCTGGCAGCAGGACTCGCTGCGCGCGGTGCTGCGGCTGCCCGGCGCACACACGACCCGCGAGGGCGACCACGCCCGCGCCGCCTGGGACGTCGTCGTACCTCCCGGGCAGTCCGTCACCCACGAGCTGCTGCTCACCCTCGACGACACCCGCGCCGCCGTGACCGCGCCGAGCCGCGAGGCCGGCTGGAGCCGGGTCGAGGTGCAGAGCGCCGACCGGAGGCTCGCGCCGGTCGTGGAGCGGTGCCTCGACGACCTGCGGCTGCTGCGGCTGGCCGCGCCCGGCGCGGACGGGGTCGAGGAGGAGTTCGTCGGCGCGGGTGCGCCGTGGTTCCTCACCCTCTTCGGCCGCGACAGCCTCTGGACCGCGCGGATGCTGCTGCCCGTCTCGACCGACCTGGCGATGTCGACCCTGCGGCTGCTGGCCCACCGGCAGGGCACCCGCACCGACGACGCGACGGCCGAGGAGCCCGGCAAGATCCTCCACGAGGTCCGCTCCGCCGGCTTCAGCCTCAACGAGGACAACGACGACGGCGCCGACCGGCACCTGCCGCCGGTCTACTACGGCACCATCGACGCGACGCCGCTGTGGGCGCTGACCCTCCACGACGCCTGGCGGTGGGGTGCCCCCGACGACGAGGTCGAGCGGCTGCTGCCCGCCCTCGAGCGCGCACTCGCCTGGCAGGTCGAGCACGGCGACGCCGACGGCGACGGGCTCCTGGAGTACGTCGACCGCTCCGGCCACGGGCTGTCCAACCAGGGCTGGAAGGACTCCGGGTGACGCGGTGCGCCGCAGCGACGGCTCGCGGGCCAGCTCGCCGCTCGCGCTGGCCGAGGTGCAGGGCTATGCGTACGCCGCTGCCGTGCACGGCGCCGACCTGCTCGACGCCTTCGGCCGGCCGGGCGCCGACCGGTGGCGGGAGTGGGCCGACCGGCTGCGCGGGGAGTTCGCGCAGCGCTTCTGGGTGGAGGACGCGCTCGGTGCGTTCCCGGCCATCGCCCTCGACCGCGACAAGCGCCCGGTCGTCTCGCTGACCAGCAACATCGGCCACCTGCTCGGCACCGGGATCCTCGACGCCGACGGGGTGGACGTGGTCGCGCGTCGGCTCGTCGGGTCCGACATGCTCTCCGGCTTCGGCATCCGCACGCTGTCGACGCAGGCTGCCGGCTACTCGCCCACCGGCTACCACGTCGGCTCGGTGTGGCCCCACGACACGGCGATCTGCCTGGCCGGGCTCGCCGCCGAGCAGCGCCCCGAGACCGCGCCGGTGGCCGACGCGCTGCTCGCCGCCCTGACCGCCTTCGACGGCCGGCCGCCGGAGCTCTTCGCCGGCGACGCCCGGTCCTCGCAGCCGACCCCGCTGCCCTACCCCGCGGCCTGCCGGCCGCAGGCCTGGTCCGCGGCGTCGGCGCTGTCGCTGGTCTCGTCGGTCCTCGGCCTGCGCCCCGAGCGTGACCGGCTGACCGTCGCCCCGGTGCGTCCGTGGTCGTTCGGCGAGACCCGCATCTCCGGGCTCGGCACCCACGGGCGACCGGTGGACATCGAGGTGGACGCGGACGGGAAGCCGGCGACGACCGCCTGAGGGTGCACGGCGGTCGCTGTCGGTCACCTCTGTCAGGGTGGAGCGATGCCCTCCCTCGCACCCCTGCCGCGGGGCGACGACACCGACGCTGTCGTGGCGTGGGTCGCCACCCACCTGGGTCACCTGACGCTCGAGGGAGCCGACGGCGTACGACCGGGTGGCCACCGCGGCGGGCAGGGGGCAGCTGACCGGGCGCTCGCGGCGATGGACATCTCCGGCTACGCGCGGTCGCGGTCCGTGGTGCTCCCGGAACGGCGACGCGGGGCGAGCCGGATGTCGCCCTACATCCGGCACGGGCTGCTGAGCCTGCCGGAGATGTGGGACGCAGTGGCGGACGCGCCCTCGGCCGATCGCCGGCGCTATCGCGACGAGCTCCTGTGGCAGGAGTTCGCGCGCCACCTCTACGCCGGCCTCGGTCCCGGGCTGGCCGAACCCCTGCGGCGCCGGCAGCCGCGACCGGAGGCGCCGGGCACCTGGGACGAGGACATGGCGTGCATGTCCTGGCTGCGGCGTGGGCTCGAGGACGACGGGTGGCTCGTCAACCAGACCCGCATGTGGTGGTCCTCGCACTGGACGGTCCGGCACGGTCGTGACTGGCGGGAGGGCGAGGACGACTTCTTCCGCCACCTCCTCGACGGGTCCCGCGCGGCCAACAGGCTCGGCTGGCAGTGGACCGTCGGCACCGCGACCGGCAAGCCCTACGGCTTCAGCCGCTGGCAGGTCGAGAAGCGCGCCCCCGAGCTGTGCCGCGACGTGTCCGCTGAGCGCCCGCTGTCCGATCCAGGGCTGGCCGGACGCGACGCCGGGCGCTCGCACGGCGTCGTACGACGACGGGCAGGGCGTGGTCGGGGCGCCGGGTCCCGGGCCGAGCGAGGTCGTCACCGACGGCACGCCGACCGCGGTGTGGCTGACGGCTGAGTCGCTCGGCGACTCCGACCCGGCGCTCACCGCGCACCCGGACCTCCCCGCCGTCTTCGTCTTCGACGAGCCGCTGCTGCAACGCCTCCGCCTCTCGGGCAAGCGTCTGGTGTTCCTGGCCGAGTGCCTGGCCGACCTCGCGTCGAGGCGCGACGTCGACGTCCGACTCGGCCGGGTGCCGGACGAGCTGGCCGGCAACCCACTGGCCGCGACCTTCGCTCCAGTGCCGGGTTTTGCCCGCCATGCCGATTCCGTCCAGCTCGTCGAGGTCCACCCCTGGCCGTGGCTGGAGCGGCCCACCGGCCAGCGCCTCACGTCCTACAGCGCGTGGCGCAAGGGGACCCGGCGATGACCTGACCGCCCGCAGGGGTGTGGGGCGGCGGAACCCCGCAGGACAAGACTCGACACAACGACCCGGGACGGAACGTCCGTCGCGGCCACGCGAGGAGGAACCATGACGACCACTCCCGACAACCCGCTCGGCGACGACGAGATGAGCACCGAGGGCGTCGACCCCACCGGCGTCGCGGCCGGACCCGGCGCTGACGCCGACGGCACCGATGGCGACTCGACCGACGGCGACTCGACCGACGCCACCGACGGCGACTCGACGGACGCCGACGGCACCGACGGTGGCGACGCGGACGGCACCGACGGCGGCGACGCGGACGGCACGGACGGCGCCTCGTCCTGAGCGCACTCGACCGCCTGACCGGTGACGCCCAGACCTTCATCGACAAGGTCTGGGCGTCGTCGGTGCACGTCCACCGCACCGACGCCGGGCTCGGCGAGTCGGTGCTCTCGCTCGCCGACGTCGACCACCTGCTGACCGAGACGGCCATCCGCACCCCCGCGGTGCGCGTCGCCCACGACGGGTCCGTCCTCGCCGAGTCGCGCTTCACCCGCGGCGGCAGCCTCGCCGGCAAGCCGCTGACCGGCCTGGTCGACCCGGTGAAGCTGATGCGCCTGCACGACGAGGGCGCCACCATCGTGCTGCAGGGGCTCCAGCGCTACTGGACCCCGGTCTCCGACCTCGTCGCCGAGCTCGAGCTCGAGCTCGGCCACCCCTGCCAGGCCAACGCCTACCTCACCCCGCCCGGTGCGCAGGGCTTCGCGGTGCACACCGACTCGCACGACGTCTTCGTGATGCAGACCCACGGCACGAAGCTCTGGGAGATCCACGGCGAGGGCGGCCCCGGCGAGCTGCTCCTCGAGCCCGGGCGTCGTCGCCTACCTCCCCACCGGCACGCCGCACGCCGCCCGCGCGCAGGAGGCGGTGTCGCTCCACCTGACCATCGGCATCAACCAGCTCACGTGGCGCCACCTCGTGTCCCGCCTCATCGACGAGGTCATCGCCGACGTGCCCGACGAGCACCTGCCCGCGGGCTACCTCGACGACCCCGACCGGCTGTCGGCCGAGCTCGCCGAGCGCCTCGCCGCCGTCGCGGACGACGTACGACGTCTCGACGCACCCGCCGCGGCCCGCGCGCAGGCCGAGCAGTTCCTCAGCGGCCGGCCGCCCCGGATGGCCGGCGCGCTCCTCGACCGGGAGGCGCTGGTGCGCGGCCTGTCGGCCGACACGGTGCTGCGCCGTCGCACCGGCCACCCGTGCGAGGTCGTGCCCGACGGCGACTCGCTCCGGCTGCTGCTGGGCGACCGCGTGCTGCGCGTGCCGGCCCGGCTGCGCGAGGCCGTCGACGTGGTCGCGTCCACGTCACGACTCGCCCCGCGCGACCTGCCGCTCGACCCCGAGAGTGCGCTCGTCCTGTGCCGACGGCTGGTGCGGGAGGGCCTGCTCGAGGTCGTCCGGTGAGCACGTTCCGCTGCGCGGCCGCGAGCCAGTCGCGGGGCGACGACCTCGCCGGCACCGCCTCGACCGTCCGCAGCTTCCTGCTCGTCGAGCACGCCGGGTCGTGGGGCGAGGACGCGCTCCGCGACGCCCGCCTGCCCGACGGCCTCGGCGCCCACCTGGCCTCGGAGGGGCGGCGCCACCGGGTCCGGGTGCTGCTCGTACGCCGCCACGGCCGGCGCGAGGAGCCTGTCGGGGTGCGGGTCTTCGCGGCCCGCGCCGCGGGCGCCGACTCGTGGCTCGAGTCCGCGACCTTCGACGCCGTCGACGGACGTCCGCGACGTCGACCTCGCCGCGCTCGGTGCCGGGCGCTCGCCGGGTCTCGAGCCGCACGCCGACCCGGTGCTCGCGGTGTGCACCCACGGCCGCCACGACGCCTGCTGCGCCGAGCGCGGCCGACCACTCGCCGCCGCGCTGGCCGGGAGCCGGCACGCCGACACCGTCTGGGAGTGCTCGCACATCGGCGGCGACCGGTTCGCCGGCAACCTGCTCGTCCTGCCGCGCGGGCTCTACCACGGCCACCTCGACCCGTCGTCGGCTCTCGAGGTCGCCGACGCCCTGGCCGACGGCCGGCTCGCGCTCGACCACCTCCGGGGCCGGTCCGACCTGGCGATGCCGGTGCAGGCCGCGGACATCGCCGTCCGGCGTCGGCTCGGCCTCACCGGCCTCGACGACGTACGACCGACGTCGGCGCGCAGCGACGGCGACCTGACCTCGGTCACCCTCGCCGCCGCCGGACGGGAGGTCACGGTGCAGGTGCGGCGCGTGCTGGAGCCCGCGCAGCAGCTGACCTGCGGCGCGCAGCGGGACAACCCGGTGCCCCGCTTCGAGGTGCTCTAGCCGAGCCGATCCTTCAGGTTCGTCACCGGCTGCCAGTCCGTCTGCTCGGCGACGAGGCGGGGCTTGCCCTGCTCGGCGGCCTCGAGGTCGCGCGCGGCGCGGTTGGCCTGCGCCTGCTCGCGGTCGGCGACGACCTCGGCGTCGCGCGCCTCGACCCGCGCCTCGACCAGCTCGCGGTGCAGCGCCTGCACCTTGTCGGTCTGGGCCGCGATCTCCTCCGGCGACGCGTTGCCGGAGGTGAGCATCGTCTCGAGGTCGCCGAGCGCGCCCTGTTCGCGCCGCTTGAGCCCGTCGACCGTGCGCTGTGCGGCGCTCGGCGGCGTCGTTGGCCTGGACGGCCTCCATCGCCTCCTCGGCGGCCTCGCGCCGCAGGTCGCCGAACTTCACCTGGTGGGCGTTGGCGGCGACGAGCTTCAACTTGTCCTTGTCGGGGTGCACGTCGGCGTAGTCGGCCAGCGCCTTCACCAGGTCACGGGTGCTGGCCCGGCGGGCGTCGCGCAGCTCGATCTTGAGGTCGAAGCACGCCCGGTAGGTCTTCCAGTCGCGCTCCCAGGCGTTGAGCTCCTTCTCGGGAGCGTCGCCGGCGATGGTCTCGACGGGCGGCCAGATGCGGTTGTCGCGCACCTCCAGGCCGTTGGAGGTGGCGTAGGCGCGCAGCTCCTGGAGTCCGTCGCGGTGGCGGCGGAGCACCTCGGAGTAGGCGTTGATGGCGCGGCCGAGGCCGCGCAGGTTGTCGCGGACGGTGGTCGACTCCTCGTGGCGGCGCGCGGCGCGCTCGCGCAGGGTGTCGGCCGCCTCGCCGGCGAAGACGTCCTCGGACAGCGCGGCGGTGCGCTCGAAGGCGTCGACGGCGAGCTCGACCTTGGTGGCGAGGTGGCGCACGGAGTCGCCGTACTTGTCGACCTCGCCGGGCTCGGTCCAGTGGTAGTGGCAGCCGATCGGGTCGCCGAACGTCAGCTGGTCCTGCTGGGTCTCGATGCGGTCGACGAGCACCTTGGTCATGAGGGCCGCACCTGGTCGAGCTGGAGGGCGACGTGGGCGGCCTGCTCGACCATCGAGTCGAGCTCGTCGAAGTCGATGATCGACTCGTCGATCGCCTGGGCGATGTTGCGGCAGCGGGTGGCGATCTCGCTCGGCGTCCTCGACGAGGCTGCGTACGCCCTCGACCATGAGGTCGCGCCAGGGGAAGTCGTCGGCGGGATGGTCGACGTCGCCGAGCGCGGACCTCAGGTCCTCGCGAGCGGAGTCCAGCTCTGCCTTGGCGCCGCGCAGCGCCCGCTGGTTGATGGCGATCGGCCTCATGGCGACCTTCTGCCCCGGTGGACGCCCGCGAAACCCGAAGTCGTGAAGTTGTGAACCACGTCGCCCGGCGGTCCAGACCGGCCCGGGCCGGGCTCAGACGTGGCCGCTGAGCTGGGCCAGCCGGAGCTCGAGCCGGTTGAGCAGCTCGGTGGCGGCCTTCTCGGGCATCGACGACTTCCGGGCGCCGCCCTGGGCGCAGACCGGGAGCACGTCGATCGAGAGCTTGGCGCCGCCCGCCAGCGCCCGCAGCTCGTCGAGCTTGTCGCCGAACGGCGACCCGCTGCCGGGGGAGTAGTAGTCGACCGCCGCGTCGATGTCGTCGGCGAAGAGGTCGGCCTTCGTCACCGCGATGACCAGCCACGTCGGGCGGTCGCGCCGCACGGCCATGCCGGCGATCCGGTGCGCCGTGATCGACCAGTCCTCCAGCTCGGCGGCCAGCTGCTCCTCGCGGGTCGCCGCTCCGGCGCCGCTCGTGCCGGCCGTACGCCGCGGGGTGGCGTGGCCGTAGGCGACGACGTGCAGCACGCCGTCGACCGGCTCGTCGTGGAAGACCTCGTCGAGCGCGCCGAGGCGGGTCGCGGCGTTCTCGCCCGGCACCACCCGGAACCGGTAGCCGCGCATCCGCGGGTCCCGGCGCGTACGCCTCTCCATCACCGCGGAGCCCACGTCCTGGGTGCCCTCGGCGCTCGCGCGGCGCGAGAGCCGGTCGGCCAGCCGGGTCTTGCCGACACCGGTCATCCCGGTGACCGCGACCGTCGGGAAGCGGTGCCTGAGCAGGCGGGACGCGCGCTCGGGCGCCTGGGAGAGCGCGGCGAGCGCGCCGGTGGCGATCGTGGTGCCGAGGGCTGCCTTGCCGTGTCGCAACGGTGAC
The DNA here is from genome assembly GCA_963795095.1 of uncultured Actinomycetota bacterium. Taxonomy (GTDB): domain Bacteria; phylum Actinomycetota; class Actinomycetes; order Propionibacteriales; family Nocardioidaceae; genus Nocardioides. The sequence continues at coordinate 100,540 of CAWCGM010000020.1, forward strand.
TGCATGGCCCCATCCTGCCTGCCCGCTGCGCGGGAGGGCCCACCCCGACCGGTGCGTGGTGACGGGCGACGACCGAGCCGTCGGTTCGCCAAGGCAGCCAGCCATCTTGGACAATGGCCGACCATGGCCCCCCGTCGCCCCGAGAAGGACCGCCCCGTGCTCACCGGGCTGCTCGCCCTCGTCGGCGTGGCCGTGGCGATCGGGCTCCTCGGCGGGCTCGCGGTGATGGTGGGCGTGAAGGCCACCGGCCTCGACGGCACCACGACCGCCACCGACGGGAGCGCCAGCCCCTCGACCTTCAACCTGCCGAAGCCCACCGACACCGGCAGCTCGATCCCCGCGCCGGAGGAGTCGGTCGAGCCGAGCCCCGGTGCCGAGGAGACCTCGGAGGCGCCCGCGGAGGCCATCTCGCTGACGGCGACGCAGCAGTCCGTCAGTCCGATGCAGCAGATCGACCTCACGGGCACCTACCAGGCCGGCGAGGGCGCGATCCTCCAGGTGCAGCGGTTCGAGGGCGGCGCGTGGTCCGACTTCCCGGTCACCGCGTCGGTGTCGGGCGGCACGTTCGGCACCTACGTCCAGACCGGCAACGTCGGCCCCAACCGGTTCCGCGTCATCGACACCGACTCCGAGGCGATCTCCAACGAGGTCACCGTCACCGTCGGCTGACAGCAGCCTCGGTGGTCGTACGCCGTTCGCGGTCGACGCGGCCGGTCCAGTAGCCGACCCATCCGGCGCCGGCCAGGCCGAGGACGCCGAGCGTGAGGCAGGCGACGGCCAGCGGAGCGACGGCGGCGACCGCGCTGACCAGCAGCGGGCCGCCGGAGTTGCCGATGTCGCCGCAGAGGCGCCAGGCGCCGAGGAACTGCGAGCGGCCCTCGACGGGCGACGCGTCCGCGCCGAGCGTCATCACGATGCCGGCGCCGAGGCCGTTGCCGGCGGCGATGAGCGCCATCACGAGGGCGACCGAGACGGCACCGGTCGCGAGCGGCAGGAGCAGGCAGGCGATCGCCATCGACAGGACCACCGGCACCGCCACGACCCTGCGTCCGCGGGTGTCCATCAGGAAGCCGCCCGGCCACATCAGCGCCACGTCGAGGGCGGCGGCGAAGGCGAAGATGAGCGAGGTCGTGGAGGCCGACAGCCCGATGTGGTCGGCCCACAGCGGCAGCAGGCTGAGCCGCAGCGAGCGGCTCATGCCGAGGATCACGACCGCGCTGCCGAGCGTGACCAGCACCCGCCGGTGGGAGGCGATGACGGTCCACACGCCGACGTGCCCGGTCTCCTTCGCGGCGGCGCGCTTCTCCTCGCCGAGGTCGGGCATGGTCGCCGCGAGCAGCGCCGCGCAGATCGACATCGCGGCGCCCAGCCAGAAGACGCTGCTCAGTCCGCTCAGCTCGATCAGGCCGGCGCCGATGAGCGGGCCGATGAGGACGCCGACGCGGTAGGAGCCACCGAGGAACGACATCGCCCGCGCGCGGTGCGTGGCCGGGACGACGTCGATCATGAAGCCCTGCCGCGCGATCAGGAACATCGTCCAGCACACGCCGCTCAGCACCACGGCGATCGCCAGCCACGCCACCGAGTCCGTGACGGCGGCGAGCGCCATCGCGCCGGCGTCGGCGAAGCCGGCCGCCACGAGCGCCCGTCGTTCGCCGATCCGCGCCACCAGGGCGCCGGCCGGCAGGCTCGCGAGGAGCATCCCGACGCTCGTCAGCGCGACGATCGCGGCCGCCGTGCTGACGTCGGCGCCGAGGTCGCGGGCGCGCAGCGCGAGCACCGGCATCATCGCGCCGTGCCCGATCGCGGAGACGATCGAGGGGCCGTACGCCACGAGCCAGATGTCGCGGAACCGGAAGTCCTGCGTCCCCGAGCTCACCGGCCCATCCTCTCAGCCGCCCGTCGAGCGGTGGTCCACCCGCACTCTCCGCGCCGGGAATGTGCCTGTCACGCGACCGGCTGCCGCGCCTGGCGGACGCCGTGGTCTGACGGAGCGGTGGTCCAGCCCACACTTTCCGCGCCGGGAACGTGGCTGGACCACCGCCCCGCGGAGGATCAGGGGATCCAGTCGAACGTGTCCGGGTTGGGGCCCATCCGCCCGGCCTCGCCGCCGTCGAGCTCGTCGATGGCGGACATGTGGGTCGGCTCGAGCTCGAAGTCGAAGATCTCGAAGTTCTGCCGCATCCGGTCGGCGTTCATCGACTTCGGGAAGACGATGTCGCCGCGCTGCACGTGCCAGCGCAGCGCGACCTGGGCCGGCGTACGACCCACGAGGGAGGCGATCTCGCCGATGGTGTCGTCGTCGACGACCTTGCCCTGCGCGATCGGCGACCACGCCTCGGTGAGGACGCCGTGCCGCTTGTTGGCCGCGCGCACGTCCTCGTTGGCGAAGAACGGGTGCACCTCGACCTGGTTGACGACCGGCACGACGCCGGTCTCCTCGACGATGCGGTCGAGGTGGGCCGGCTGGAAGTTCGAGACGCCGATGCTGCGGGTCTTCCCGGCCTCCTGCGCCTCGATGAGCGCCCGCCAGGTCTGCACGAAGTCGCCGTCGTAGCGGGTGGGCAGCGGCCAGTGGATGAGGAACAGGTCGACCTGCTCGAGGCCGAGCCGCTCCAGCGAGGCGTCGATCTCGCGGCGCGCGTCGTCGGGGCGGTGGAAGGTGTTGTTGAGCTTGGTCGTGACGTAGAGGTCGTCGCGGTCGAGCCCGGACTCGCGGATCGCGTCGCCGACGCCGGCCTCGTTGCCGTACATCTGGGCGGTGTCGATGTGGCGGTAGCCCGCGTCGAGCGCCTGCGCGACCGTGGCCGCGGTCTCGGGCGGCGGCACCTGGAAGACACCGAAGCCGAGCTGGGGGATGGACGTGCCGTCGTGGAGCGTGATGGTCGGAACAGTCATACCTGTCTCTACCCGCCAGCTCCCCGAGGTATTCCGCTGGACGCGGTGCCGGGCCTGCGTCCTAGGCTCGTGGGGTGACCCACGACACCACCGCGTCCGCGCCCGTTCCCCTCCAGCTCCCCGGCTCCGGCGACTGGCTCGCCTGGGTGGCCGAGCGGACCGAGGGCCAGCTCGCCGAGGCGAAGCGGTACGTCGAGCAGGTGAAGACCGGCAGTCCCGACGAGGTGCTGGCGGCGTGGAACCGCGCCGAGACCGCGATCGCCAACGCCGAGGTCGTCGCACCTCTGGTCCGAGGTGCACCCCGACGCCGCCGTGCGCGACCGGGCCGACGAGCTGAGCCAGGAGGTGCAGAAGTACGTCACCGAGCTGGGCCAGGACAAGGAGCTCTTCGCGGTCTTCGAGGCGCTTCCCGCCGACGGCCTCGACGACGACGCCCGCCGGGTCCTCGAGCACACGCTCCGCGACTTCCGCCGCGCCGGCGTCGACCGCGACGACGCGACCCGCGACCGGCTCCGCGAGCTCAGCGAGACCGGCGTGAAGCTGTCGCAGGACTTCGGTCGCCACATCCGCGACGACGTCCGCTCCATCCGCGATCGCGCCCGAGCGGCTCGCCGGCCTGCCCGACGACTACCGCGAGGCCCACCCGGTCGACGACGACGGGCTCGTCACCATCACCACCGACTACCCCGACCTCGTCCCGTTCACCACGTTCGGGGCCGACGGCGAGGCCCGCCACGAGCTGGCGCTGGCGCCGAACAACGTCGCCTGGCCGGCCAACGACCAGGTGCTGCAGGACCTCCTCGCCGTACGCCGCGAGACCGCCGCGCTGCTCGGCTACGAGTCGTGGCCCGACTACGACACCGAGGTCAAGATGATCGGCACCGGCCAGGCCGTCGCCGACTTCATCGAGCGGATCAGCGCCGCGGCCGTCGAGCGCGCGACGGAGGAGGTCGCCGTCCTGCTCGAGCGCAAGCGCGCCGACGACCCCGCCGCCGACACCGTCGCGACCTACGACTCGCGCTACTACGCCGAGCTCGTCCGCCGCGAGCAGTACGACGTCGACGGCCAGGTCGTGCGCACCTACTTCCCGTTCGAGCAGGTCCGCCAGGGCCTCCTCGACGTCACCGGCCGGCTGTTCGGCCTGGAGTGGACGCCCGTCTCCCGCGAGGACGCCGGCACCTGGCACGACGAGGTCGCGAGCTACGACGTCGGCCTCGACGGCGTGCGGATCGGCCGGATCCACCTCGACCTCCACCCGCGCGAGGGCAAGTTCAAGCACGCCGCGCAGTTCGACATGGTCAAGGGCGTCGCCGGCGACCAGCTCCCCGAGGGCGTGCTGGTCTGCAACTTCGCCCGCGGCCTGATGGAGCACGACGAGGTCGTCACGCTGTTCCACGAGTTCGGCCACCTCGTCCACCACGTGCTCGGCGGCCAGGGCCAGTGGCTGCGGTTCTCGGGCGTCGCCACCGAGTGGGACTTCGTCGAGGCGCCCAGCCAGATGCTCGAGGAGTGGGCCTGGGACGCCGACGTGCTCGCGACCTTCGCCCGCAACGCCGCCGGCGAGACGATCCCGGCCGAGCTGGTCGCGGCGATGCGCCGGGCCGACCAGTTCGGCAAGGGCATCTACGCCGTGCACCAGATGTCCTACGCCGCCCGGTCCTACTTCTTCCACGCCGGCCAGCACGACGACCTGACGGCCTACGGCGACGAGCTCCAGCGCCGCTACTCGGTCTTCCCGCCGCTCGAGGGCGCGCACATGCACTGCGCCTTCGGCCACCTCGACGGCTACTCGTCGGGCTACTACACCTACATGTGGTCGCTCGTGATCGCGAAGGACCTGTTCTCGGCCTTCGACCCCGACGACATGTTCGCCCCCGACGTCGCCCACGCCTACCGCGACAAGGTGCTCGGCATGGGTGGCCGCAAGGACGCCGCCGACCTGGTCGCCGACTTCCTGGGCCGGCCCTACTCCTTCGACAGCTGGGCTGCCTGGTGGTCGAGTAGCCGAGCGAGGAACGAGCGGGCGTATCGAGACCGGACATCGGGTCTCGACCGCTCGCTGGCCTCGCGGCACTCGACCAGCTAGCGTCGTCACCGAGGTGTCGTCGAGCACGAAGCTCGTCTGGAGCGACGAGTCCTCGCTCATCAGGAACTTCACGGTGACCGTCTTGCCCCTTGTAGGCCAGCAGGCTGTGGGTGAACTGGGCGTACGTCGCACTCGTCCCGACGTTGCTGAAGGTCTTCAGCGTGGTGGTCGTGGTGCCGCTGACCACCTGCACCTTGAGGGTGTCGTACGCCGTCGACCCGGTCTCGGCGGTGTCGGTGCGGATCCAGTAGCCGAGCGACGCGGCGGTCGCGGTCGACGGGATCGTCACCTGCTGCGAGATGTTCTCCGACGACGTGCTGCCGTTGCCGCCGAGCCACGCCTTCCACGCGCCGGTCCGCGCCGGCCGGCTCGTGCTGCTCGTGATCGGACCCGACGTCCCGGCCCAGCTGACCGCGCCGGACTCGAAGCCCGGGTTGGCGAGCAGGTTGCCGCCGGCGGGCGGGGTGGTCGGCGGCGTCGTGGTGCCGAAGTCCTTGTCGGCGTAGAGCCACACCATGTGGCCGATCATGTCGAGGTTGCGGTCGAGCGCCGTGCGTGCTGACGTTGGAGATGGTGTCGCAGGACCGGTGGTAGCAGGGGTCGAACGCGCTCCCGGCCGTGCCGCCCCACTTCTGCGCCTGCGCCGACGTCTTGGTGGTCTCGCCGCCGGAGTACATGCCGGTCGTGGCGATGCCGTAGCTGCGGAACGACGCGTGGTCGGAGCGACCCTGGACGTCGATGTACTCCCAGGGGATGCCCTTCGACGTGTAGTAGGCGGTCATCGTGTCGCGCGCGAAGTTGCCGACCGCGTTGTCGTCGTAGACGAAGTAGCCCGGGTTCGGCGAGCCGACCATGTCGAAGTTCAGGTAGAGGTCGATCCGGTCCTTGTCGGCCGTCGGCAGCGTCGACATGTAGCGGTTCGACCCGAGGAGGCCCTGCTCCTCCGCACCCCACCACGCGAAGCGCAGGTGGTTGCGCGAGGTGTTGCCCGAGGCCGCCCAGGCCAGCGCGGCCTCGAGGATCGCGGCCGACCCGGTGCCGTTGTCGTTGATGCCCGGGCCCGACGAGACGCTGTCGAGGTGCGCGCCGGTCATCACCACGTGCTCGGGGTCGCCGCCCGGCCAGTCGGCGACGAGGTTGTACGACGTCCCCGACGAGGTCGAGAACGACTGGACCTGCGTGGTGTAGCCGACGGCGTCGAGCTTGGCCTTCACCCAGTCGAGCGAGGCCTTGTAGCCCGGCCGGCCGGTCGCGCGGTTGCCGCCGTTGGCGGTCGCGATCGACTGCAGCTGCTGGAGGTGGGCGGTCACGTTGGTGATGCTCAGGTCGGGCGAGGCGGCCGCGGTGGCGGGCGAGCCGCCGCCGACCAGTGTCGAGGCGACCAGGGCGCCGGCGGCGACGGCGGTCAGTGCGGTCGTACGAAGGGTGCGCATGGGGACTCCCGAGAAGTAGGGACTGGGACGAGGAACGGGGCGGGGCAGCAGCAGGCTGCCCCGCCCCGTCAGGTGCGGTGAGGCGTCAGGAGACGTTCAGCGCGGTGTCGTCGACCACGAAGCTCGTCTGGAGCGACGAGTCCTCGGTCATGGTGAAGCGGATCGTGACCGTCTTGCCCTTGTACGCCGTGAGGGCGTGCGAGAACTGGGTGTAGGTCGCGTTGGTGCCGACGTTGGTGAACGTGCGGAGCGTGGTGGCGGTCGAGCCGTCCACCACCTGCACGCGCATCGTGTCGTACGCCGTCGAGCCGCTCTCGGCGGTGTCGGTCCGGATCCAGTACGACAGCGTGGCCGCGGTCGCGGTGGAGGGGATGGTCACCGACTGGTTGACCGTCTCGGTGCCGGCCGTGCCGTTGCCGCCGAGCCAGAGCTTCCACGAACCGGTGCGGGCCGGGCGACCCGTGTTGTTCGTGATCGGGCCGGCGGTGCCGGTCCACACGGTCGCGCCGGACTCGAAGCCCGGGTTGCCGAGGATGTTGCCACCGGCGGGCGGCGTGGTGGGCGGCGTGGTGGTGGTGCCACCGCACGTCGGGTCACCGGTCTGGGCCGGCACGTTGACGGCGTTCCAGGCAGCCTTCGTCGAGTTGAAGAGGGCACAGGTGGTGTCGAGGTTCTTCGCCGCGGTGAGGGTCCAGGTGCGGTACTTGAGGTAGGACGCGGAGCTGGTCTTCATCAGCATCGCGTTGTACATGATCTTCATCGCGTTCTGGACGCCGACGCCGCTCACGGCCTGGCCGTTGCACTTCGAGGTGCCGCCGTTGGCGAGCAGGTACCACCAGTGGTCGCCCGGGCCGGCCGCGGCGTGCACCTCGGCGGTCGGGATCGAGCTGGAGTAGCAGGACGGGTCGCCCACGTTGCCCGGGTTGGACATGTCGCGGATCGGGCCCGCGCCGACGAGGTTGACCTCCTCGCCGATGGTGTAGTCGGCCGGGTCGGCCGGGTTGTTGGCGTAGAACTCGGTCGCGGTGCCGAAGGTGTCCGCGACGAACTCCTGGGTGCCGTTGCTCGAGATGCCACCGGGGGTCTTGTCGTCGATGCCGTGGCCGAACTCGTGCGCCACGACGTCCATGGCGCCGATCCACTCGTTGCTGCCCTGGCGGTGGCCGATCTGGACCTGCGTGCCGTCGTAGTAGGCGTTCACGTCGTTGAGGCCGACGCGGATCGGCACCCAGCCGCCCGAGCCGTTCATGCCGTTGCGGCCGAGCCAGTTGGCGAGCATGAGGCGCTCCTGCTCGGCGCTGTAGAACGCGTCGACGCAGCCGGTCTCCTTGTTGGTGGCGACGCCGTTGCCCCACACGTTGTCGGTGCCGGTGAACGTCGCGTTGGTGGCGGCGTCCTGGCACTTCAGCGTGGTCGCGTTCGACGTTCGTCATCGAGTACGACGTGCCCGATCCGGAGGTCGGGATCGTGACCGAGCCCTCCCACGCGCCGGTGCCGGTGCCGTGCGCGATCTGCTCGCGCGACTCCAGGACGTCACCGGTGGTGGCGTCGATCCAGGCGCGCTGCCAGGAGACCTCGCCGTCGTGGGTGCCGCGCACCTCGACCTCGTACGCCAGCTTGGTGCCGGCGTCGCGGTGCCAGATGACCAGCTCGGGCGTGGTGGTCTCCGCGCCCTGGTCGGCCAGCGTCGCGGCGGCCTGCGTGGCACGGGCCGCGTCGATCGACGGGGTGGTGCTGCCGATCTCGACGGGTGCCTCCTGGGCGACCGACGAGCCGACGACCTGGCCGGACTCGTTCGCCAGGACGACGAAGTCGCCACCGACCACGCGCAGGCCCTCGTGGGTCCGCTCGTAGGCCATCGAGTAGATCGAGTTGTCGCCCTCGAAGGTGCCGGTGCGGACGAAGGCGTCCTGCGAGGCGCGCTCGAGCGCGTTGCCGTGACCCTTCACCCAGGCAGCGGCTGCCTGCTGGGCCTCGGCACGGGGGTTGCCCGCCGAGGGTGCGGCATCGGCCGGGGTGGCGGTCGGTGCCAGGAACGACGCAGCGACGGCTGTCGCTGCGATACCGGCCAGTGCGGCCAGGCGAGTTGTCTTCACTGAGAGTTGTCCAATCATGAGTTCGAGCCCGAGAGGCCCGAGGATGGATTGGGTGCTGCGGACCAATGCACAAGTTCGCAATCGCGCCGATCCGCCGTCAATGGACGCAGAACTGCAGGTTCGTGCAGCGCGAGAACCTGCACCGTTCGGTCGATGATCGGCACAACTGTCCGATCATCGGACGGGCGACGGATTCCCGTCCCCCGTCAGCGGATGGACGAGCGGATCAGCGGCCGAGGACGGCCGGGCGCGCCGGAGTCAGCGCAGCGATGCGGTCGGCGACGGCGTCGCCGAACTCGCGGTGACCGTCGGCGGTCGGGTGGAGGCGGTCCTCGAGGTAGGCCAGGTCGAGGTCGCTGGTGCGCACGTAGGGGACGCCGTACTCCGCGGCGAGGCGGGCCAGGAGGGCGTCGACGCGCGGCACTGCTCGCGAGCGCACGGGGGCGTCGGCGGGGCCGACGACGACGACCCGCTGTCCGGCCAGGTCCGCCATCAGGTCGCGGAAGCCGCGGTCGATCGCGGTGGCGGGCTGGTCGTAGTCGTTGAGCCCGCCCTCGACGACGACCAGCGACGGCCGCATCGACAGGGCGGTGGGGGCGCGGTCGTGGAAGGAGACGCGGCCGCACATGCTCGCGTGGGCGCTGAAGCCGGAGCCGGAGAACCCGGCGACGTGCACCTCGCCGGGCAGCCGCGCGGCCCAGGACCCGGCGAGGTCGTCCTGGCCGAGGCCGACGGACCACGAGTCGCCGATCACCAGGACGCGCTCGCCGTCGCCGGTGACGATGCCCGCCCGGTCGCGGGAGTCGATCCGGTGCTGCTGGCAGCGGGTCGCGCCGGCACCTGCTCGGTCGGCCACGTAGAAGGCCATCAGGGCAGCCAGCAGCAGCACGACGGCTGAGGCGCCGGTCAGCCGGCGCAGGTTCCCCCGATGGAGCACGCAGAAGTGTGCGGTGCGATCTCCGGATCTCGCAGTCGATTCGCCGAAAGTAGGGGGAATGTCAGGGTTCGTCGGACCTAGGCTGCGCGCCGTGACCCCCGACGAGCTCCTGACGGCGTACGACGACCAGCTCCGCACCGACGCCGAGATGGCCCGCGCGCGCGAGGTCACCCGCATCGGTCCGCTCCTCTGCGCGGTCTTCGACCACGGCGGGTTCGTCAGCTACCACGACCTCGGCGGGGTCGAGGGCGACGAGCTCGACGACCTCGTCGAGCGGGCGGTCGCGCACTACCGCGACGACACCGACGTCGCGTCCTTCGAGTGGAAGTCGCGCGGCCACGACCTGCCTGCCGACCTCGGCGACCGGCTCGTCGCCCACGGCTTCGAGGCCGAGCCGGTCGAGACCGTGATGATCGGCGAGGCGTCGCTGCTCGCGGTCGACGTGCCGCTCGACGAGACGCCCGAGGGCCCCGTCGTCGTACGCCGGATCGAGCCCGGCCCGGACGCCGAGGGCGACGTCACCCGGATGCTCGAGGCCCAGGAGTCGGTCTTCGGCACCGGTCGCGGACCGTCGGTGGCCTCGTCGATGGCCGAGCTCGAGTCGGGTGCCTCGGAGTTCTGGGTCGCGGAGGTGGGCGGCAGGGTCGTCTCGGGCGGGCGGCTGACTCCCGTCGCGGGCACCGAGTTCGCCGGCGTCTGGGGCGGCTCGACCCTGCCGGACTACCGCGGCCGCGGGATCTACCGCGCCCTCGTCTCCGCCCGCGCGGCATCGGCGATGGAGCGCGGCGTGCGCTTCATCCACTCCGACTGCACCGACATGTCGCGCCCGATCCTCGAGCGCTCCGGCCTGCGCGCCGTCACCACCACGACGCCCTACGTCTGGTCCCGCTGACCTGTCTCCGCCATGCGGGTCCGCGGCGTACGGCTGGGCGTCCGCGAACTTCGAGAGGCGTGACGTTCTCCGCGTGGACGCTCGAACGACTCGCTCACGCCGTGCGCGGAGCGGGAACGACGGGTGCCGCTCGAGCTGCCGAGAAATGGTCCGCAAGACCGGGAACATCCACGGCCTCCCATGCGTTGAACCCATGAACAGACTTGAGTGAGATCGACTCAACTGTTTTGCCTCCTCGGCCGCAGCGCGGCAGGATGGCAGCAGCGCCAGCAGGCATCCACAGCATCTATGCAGGAGGTAACAACCATGGCTCGAGCGGTCGGCATCGACCTCGGCACGACGAACTCCGTCGTCGCGGTCCTCGAAGGTGGCGAACCCACCGTCATCGCCAACGCCGAGGGCGCCCGGACCACCCCGTCCGTCGTCGCCTTCACCAAGTCCGGCGAGGTCCTCGTCGGCGAGGTCGCCAAGCGACAGGCGGTCACCAACGTCGACCGCACCATCCGGTCCGTCAAGCGCCACATGGGCGAGGACTGGAAGGTCGACATCGACGACAAGACCTTCACCCCCCAGCAGATCAGCGCGTTCGTGCTGCAGAAGCTCAAGCGCGACGCCGAGGCCTACCTCGGCGAGACGGTGACCGACGCGGTCATCACCGTCCCGGCGTACTTCTCCGACGCGCAGCGCCAGGCCACCAAGGAGGCCGGCGAGATCGCGGGCCTCAACGTGAGCCGCATCGTCAACGAGCCCACCGCCGCGGCCCTGGCCTACGGCCTCGACAAGGGCGAGGACCAGACCATCCTCGTCTTCGACCTCGGTGGCGGCACGTTCGACGTGTCCCTGCTCGAGATCGGCGAGGGCGTCGTCGAGGTCAAGGCGACCTCCGGTGACAACAACCTCGGTGGCGACGACTGGGACAACCGCGTCGTCGACTGGATGATCAAGAAGTTCAAGGACAACAACGGTGTCGACCTCGGCGCCGACAAGATCGCCAAGCAGCGCCTCCAGGAGGCCGCCGAGAAGGCGAAGATCGAGCTGTCCTCGAGCTCCGAGACCACGATCCACCTCCCCTACATCACCCACGGCGAGGGCGGCCCGCTCCACTTCGAGGAGAAGCTGACCCGCAGCGAGTTCCAGAAGCTGACCGCCGACCTGCTCGACCGCACCAAGGCGCCGTTCCAGTCGGTGCTCAAGGACGGCGGCGTCGCGGTCGACAAGATCGACCACGTCGTGCTCGTCGGCGGCTCCACCCGGATGCCCGCCGTCAGCGACGTCGTCACCGAGCTCCTCGGCGGCAAGCAGCCCAACAAGGGCGTCAACCCCGACGAGGTCGTCGCCGTCGGCGCCGCGCTCCAGGCCGGTGTCCTCAAGGGCGAGGTCAAGGACGTGCTGCTCCTCGACGTCACCCCGCTGTCCCTCGGCATCGAGACCAAGGGCGGCGTGATGACCTACCTCATCGAGCGCAACACCACGATCCCGACCAAGCGCTCGGAGATCTTCACGACCGCCGACGACAACCAGCCGTCGGTCGAGATCAAGGTCGCGCAGGGTGAGCGCCAGATGTGGTCGCAGAACCAGCCGCTCGGCAACTTCGAGCTGACCGGCCTGCCGCCCGCGCCCCGCGGCGTACCGAAGATCGAGGTCACCTTCGACATCGACGCCAACGGCATCGTGCACGTCTCGGCGAAGGACCAGGCGTCCGGCCGCGAGCAGTCGATGACGATCTCCGGTGGCTCGGCGCTCGGCAAGGACGAGATCGACCGGATGGTCAAGGAGGCGGAGCAGTACGCCGAGGAGGACGCCAAGCGTCGCGAGGCCGTCGAGGCCCGCAACCAGGGCGACCAGCTCGTCTACACGACCGAGAAGTTCCTCACCGACAACGACGACAAGCTCCCCGAGGACGTGAAGACCGAGGTCCGCACCGACGTCGACGCCCTCAAGGAGACCCTCGCCAAGGAGGACGCGTCGTCGGAGGAGATCACCGCGGCCGTCACCAAGCTCGGTGAGTCCAGCCAGAAGATGGGCGCCGCGATGTACGCCGCCGCGGAGGCCGAGCAGTCGGCTGCGGGCGGTGCCACCGGCGCCACGGGCGAGTCCGACGACGACGTCGTCGACGCCGAGATCGTCGACGAGACGGTCGAGGGCGACTCCACCGACACCGCCCGAGGGTGACGCGAAGTGACCGATCGCCCCAGCGACCTCCCGGAGGGGGAGCCCACCGAGGCTCCCTCTCCGGAGGGCGCGGCCCCGGACGGCTTCGGCGACGCGGCGGGCGAGATGACCGACGCCACCGAGGTCGAGGCCCAGGTCGAGGGTGACGCCGTCGCCGGCAGCCAGACCGTCGACACCGCGGGGACGGCCGAGGAGCCGGGCCAGGAGCAGGACGAGGTCTTCGCCCTGCGCGGCAACGTCGCCAGCCTGACCAACGACCTCCAGCGGCTGCAGGCGGAGTACGCCAACTACCGCAAGCGCGTCGACCGTGACCGCCAGCTGATCGCGGACTCGGCGTCCTACAAGGCGCTGACCCCGGTCGTCGAGGTGCTCGACACCATCGACCGCGCCAAGGAGCACGGGGAGCTCGAGGGCGGCCTCAAGACGGTCGCCGACCAGCTCGAGCGGGTCGTCGCGGCAGCAGGCCTGGTGCGCTTCGGCGAGCCGGGCGAGGCGTTCGACCCCACGCGCCACGAGGCGCTCAGCCACCTCGGCACCGACGAGGAGGTCGAGGTGACGACGATCAAGCACGTCGCCAAGGGCGGCTACCTGATGGGCGATCGTGTCGTGCGCGCCGCCCAGGTCCTCGTGGTCGACCCCGTCGAGGGCTGACCGCACCACCACCACCCATCACCACGCCGACCACCGAGAGGGGGTACTCCCATGGCTGACACCGACGGCTTCAGGAACGACTGGGCGACGAAGGACTTCTACCAGGTCCTCGGCATCGCGCAGGACGCCAGCGCGGCCGACGTCAAGAAGGCCTACCGCAAGCTCGCCCGGGAGAACCACCCCGACTCCAACCCCGGCAACGACGCCAAGCACGAGAAGTTCAAGGCGATCGCCGAGGCCTACGACGTCGTCGGCGACGAGGCCAAGCGCAAGAAGTACGACGAGTTCCGCTCGCTCCAGTCGCGCGGCGGCTTCGGCCCGGGCATGGGCGGCGGCGGGGCGGCTTCCCGAGCGGCGGTGGCGGTGGCTTCAACATCGACGACCTGCTCCGCGAGCGGGGCGGCGGTGGGGGCCTCGGCGACATGTTCGGCGACCTCTTCGGCGGCGGGCAGCGCACGCGTACGTCCGCAGCCGCGACCGCGCCGCGGCGCCGACGTCGAGAGCACGGCCACCATCGGGTTCACCGAGGCGCTCGACGGCGTCACGGTCTCGCTGCGGCTGACGTCCGACACCGCGTGCGCCACCTGCCAGGGCACGGGCGGCAAGCCCGGCACCCGCCCGCACATCTGCCCGCAGTGCGAGGGCGCGGGCTTCGTCGTGTCCGGCACCGGCGGCGCGTTCTCGATCAACGAGACGTGCCCGGCCTGTGGCGGACGGCAGCTCGTGTACGACGAGGCGTGCCCCACCTGCCACGGCAGCGGCCGCGGCACGTCCGCCCGGGCCATCCAGGCGCGGGTCCCGGCCGGGGTGAAGGACGGCGCGAAGATCCGGCTCAAGGGCAAGGGCGCACCCGGCGAGCAGGGTGGCCCCGCGGGCGACCTCTTCGTCACGGTGAAGGTCTCGCCGCACCGCGTCTTCGGGCGCTCCGGCGACAACCTCACCCTCGACGTGCCCGTCGCCTTCGACGAGGCGGCGCTCGGCGGCGAGGTGAAGATCCCGACCCTCGGTGGTCCGCCGGTGACGCTCAAGCTGCCGCCGGGCACGCCCAACGGCCGCACCTTCCGGGTGCGCGGCAAGGGCGCCACCAAGAAGGACGGCTCCAAGGGCGACCTGCTCGCGACCGTGCAGGTGCAGGTGCCGGCCACGCTCGACCAGACCGCGCGCGAGGCCCTCGAGGCCTATCGTGCGGCCATGGCCGGCACGCCGCTCCGCGCAGGACTCTTCGAGTCAATGAGCACGCCGTTCGGCGCCCCGCACCCGGAGGCCGCCGTCTACGTCATCAGCGTCGCCGCCGAGCTGACCGGGCTGCACCCGCAGACCCTGCGCGCCTACGAGCGGATGGGCCTCATCGCGCCGGGTCGCACCGGCGGCGGTGGGCGGCGCTACTCCCACCGCGACCTCGAGCGGCTGCGCCAGATCGCCGACCTCACGAGCGCCGGGATCGGGATCGAGGGCGTCCGCCGGATCATGGCCCTCGAGCTGCAGGTCGACGCGCTGCGTGCCCGCAACGAGGAGCTGCTCGCCGAGCTGGAGGCCGTACGCCACGGGCTCGCCGCCCGCGCCGCCGCGCAGTCGGCCGCGCCGGCCAACAAGCTGCCGGTGCTGCACCAGTCCGTCGGCCAGTCCGTCGTGGTCTGGCGCCGCGGCACCTGACGGACGGCCGTCGCCTCGCGCGGCCCGTCGGTGTCCGGCGCGGCGGCTAGGGTTCCCCGCGTGTGGCAGCGCGATCTCGAGACGGCGGACCGGTGCGCGTCACCGGTTTGCCTCTCCGGGGCTACCCCGGGGACCACCGGTACGTCCGGGCTCAGCACCGCGCGCGACTCGCTGCGCTCCGCTGCAGGTCGTCGCGCGCACGACGGGACAGGTCGGGCCGCGCTGCCGCACGCCCGTCCGGACGGTGACCTCGCCGACCGTGAGACCCGATCTCGCTCGCGCCCTCGCGGCCGCCTTCCTGGCCGGGGAGTGGACCGAGGCGGGGCTCGCAGCGAGCGGCGCGTACGTCCTCGGCCGCCGGCGCGGCCTGGCTGGCGCCGCTGGCGCGGCAGGTGCGTCGCGCTCTACCCCCGCGCGCCGCACGACCGCCCGCGCGAGCTGGCCGCGAACCTGGCGTCGCGCCCGGCGGCGGCCAAGGCGCGCGGCGCCGGGCCGCAGGTGCGGCCGGTGGCCGAGACGCGGATGGTCGCCGACCGGTGGCGGCTGCCGGTGCTCGACGAGCTCGACGACGTCGCCGACTTCTTCGGGGTGTCCGGCTCCGAGCTCGACTGGTTCTCCGACCCGCGCCGACCTGGCCCGCGGCACCACCGCCGTCCCGCTCCAGCACTACCGGGTCAGCCACCGCGCCGCCCCGAGCGGCGCGATCCGGGTGCTCGAGGCGCCCAAGACCCGGCTCAAGGTGATGCAGCGACGCCTGCTCGACGAGGTCGCGTCGCGGATCCCGCCGCACGACGCGGCTCGCGGCTTCCGGCCCGGCGGCTCGGTGCGGTCCTACGCCGCGTCCCCACGCCGGTCGCAGCGTGGTGCGTGCGGCTCGACCTCGAGGCCTTCTTCGCCAGCGTGACCGTCTCGCGCGTCTACGGCATCTGGCGCACCGCCGGCTACCCCGAGCCGGTCGCCCACTGCCTCGCCGGGCTGGTGACGTGCGTGCTGCCCCGGTCGAGCTGGCGTGCGGTGCCGCGGCCCGCCGACGACGACCTGCTCGACGCCCACTGGCGGCTCGGCCGACGCCTCGCGGCGCCCCACCTGCCGCAGGGCGCCCCGACGTCGCCGGCGATGGCGAACCTCGCGGCCTTCCGCCTCGACGTCCGGCTCACCGCCCTGGCGCAGTCGTGGGGCGGGCGCTACACGAGGTACGCCGACGACCTGGCGTTCTCGGGCGAGGCCGGCTGGGGCACGGGCACGTCGCGACTCCTCGACGCGGTCGAGGACGATCGTGCGCGACGAGGGCTTCCGGCTCAACGCCCGCAAGACCGGCGTGATGCCGCGGGCCGGTCGCCAGCGCCTCGGCGGCCTGGTCGTCAACGAGGTGCCACGGGTCGCGCGGCACGAGGTCGACCGGCTCCGCGCGATCCTGCACAACTGCCACCGCGACGGCCCCAGCACGCAGAACCGCGACGACGTGCCCGCGTTCGAGGACCACCTGCGGGGCCGGATCGCGTGGGTCGCCCAGCACGACCCCGCCCGCGGCGCCCGGCTGCAGGCCGTGCACGACGCGATCGACTGGTCCCGCTGAGGGTGGCGTGAGTGGCGCTGTCGGTGCGACCGCGTAGGTTCGTGGGTGTGATGGGTCGATGAGCAAGATGGACAACCTCCGCGCGATGCGCGAGGCGAAGTACGCCGAGTCGCAGAAGCGTGCGGGCTCGGCCCCGGCCCGCCCGAAGGCGCCGGTCGCGCCGCCGGCTCCGGCGAAGTCGGCGGGGGACCCGCTGGCCGAGGCCGTCGCCTCGACCGACGAGGAGCTGTGCGGCCACCGCAACATGAGCGGCCGCACCTGCACGCGCGAGAAGGGCCACGCGGCGAAGAGCCACCGCTACTCCTGACGACGGCTCAGGCGCTGAGCGCCTCCTCCGGCACGCCGGTCGGGTGGGGCGCGGGCTCCTGGCGGAGCTCGGCCACCTGCGCCACCAGCACCGCCATCACCTCGTCCGCCACCCGGCGCACGGTCGCGTCGTCGACGGGCTGGTCGCCGCGGACGCCGGCGAGGCGTCGTACGTCGATGGGCTCGCCGACCGCGACCGCCACCCGCGGTCGCAGGACCGTGTTGCGGAGCAGGCGGCTCACGATGCCGGTCTTCCCGACGACCTGCTGGGCGCCGACGAGGGCGACGGGGACGACGGGAGCACCGGTGCGGAGCGCGAGCCGGACGGCGCCGGTCTTCGAGCGCTCGGGCCAGTGCTGCGGGTCGCGGGTGATCCGGCCCTCGGGGAAGAGGCCGACGGCCTCGCCGGCGGCGAGCGCGGTCGCGGCCGCGTCGAGCGAGCCGGCCGCCGAGCCGGTGCCGCGGAGCACCGGGATGAAGCCGAGCCGGCGCGCGAGCGGGCCGACCAGGCCGGAGCGGAAGACGCCGCCGGTCGCCATCAGCCGCAGCGAGCGACCGAGCCGCCGGCCGACGAGGGCGAGCAGGATGCCGTCGGCGAAGCTGGTGTGGTTGGCGACGACGATGACCGGACCGTCGGGGAGCTCGGCGTCGGGGACCGCCCGACGGGTGAGCTCGAGGCGGCTGACCGCGGAGACGACGGTGCCGAGGAGGCTCGGCGGCGACGGCGTAGAGGAGGGCCGCGCGGAGGCCGGGGCGCTGCCAGGTGGGTTCGAGACTCGATCGCATGCGCCGAGTGTGGGTCACCGGGCGTGCGCGCGCGCGTGAGTATCCGGGTTCAGGTCCAGTGGCCCGGGCGGGCCAGGCCGTCGGGGAGGGACGTCGCGGCGTCGCCGACGGCCGCGTTGACCTGCGGCTGGGTGAGGAAGAGGGCCGTCGAGAGGTCGGCGCCGCGGACGTCGGTGCCCCGCAGGTCGGCGCCCAGCAGGTCGGCGTCGGTGAGGTCGGCGCCGCTGAGGTCCGCGCCGATCAGGAGCGCGCCGCGGAGCGAGCAGCCGCGGAGGTCGCCCGGCACGCGCTGCCCGGCCAGGTCGCGACGGGAGTGGTCGGCCGCGTCGGGCCAGCGACGACGTACGCGCGCACTGGCCTCGGCGAGCAGCCGGCCGACGTGCTCGTGGAGCTCGTCGACGTCGCTCGTGAGCAGGGTCTCGGGATCGGCAGCGGTGAGCTCCTCGATCCGGCCGCGCGCGGCTGGCGGCGTCGTCGTCGGGGGAGCGGCGCGCGACCTCGTCGAGGTGCACGAGCATCTCGTGGAGCTGGCGCATCACGGTGAGCACGGCGCCCATCTCGCCGAGGTTGCCGCCGTCGCGCCAGGAGACGCCGGCGTAGGTCACCTGCGAGACCTGCTGGCCGGCACCGAAGCACTCGAAGACGGTGCACCCCGGCCAGCCGTCCTCACGCAGGGTGGCGTGGATGCCGCAGCGGTCGTCGTCGAGGAGGTTGAGGCACGGTCGCCCGCCGGGCTTGTCGACGCCGAAGCCCGAGTCGGCGGAGAAGGGGAGCAGGACGCAGCACAGGGCGAAGCAGCTCGAGCAGTCAGACCTCAGGGCCGGGTGTCCACCGGCGGATGGTGTCACGCGGGTCAGGTGGCTCAGTACCAGCTGTGCTGGATGGCGAAGGCGTTGACCAGCGTCAGCACCAGGAACATGGCGACGATGATCCGGTTGTCAGCCGAGGTACTTCGGCATCGGGAACAGGTCCATAGATCAAGAGTGCCCCGCTGTCCCGAGAATCAAACAATTGGAAGGTAAAGTCTTCCGGCCCCCGGCAAAGATCTCCAGAGTTGAGGGGAATCGACTCAACTTGTGGCGCGTTGAACCCAGCGAGACCACAGTGGTCTCGTGACGGTCGCCAGCGCGACCTCCTCGACCCACGGAGATCCGAAGGAGCCAGAGTTGAGTCAGTTCGGTGCCGAGAAGTTCACCACGCGCAGCCGCGAGGTGATCGAGGCAGCCCAGCTCGCTGCCACCACCGGCGGCAACACCCACACCGAGGCGATCCACCTGCTCGTCGCCCTCCTCCAGCAGGAGGACGGGTCCACCCGCAGCATGGTGATGAAGGCCGGCGTCGACCCGACCGACCTGCAGGCGAAGGCGGTGGCCGCCCAGCGCGCCCTGCCGAGCGCGACCGGCTCGACCGTCCAGCAGCCGAGCGCGTCGCCGGCGCTCACGCGCGTGCTGGCCTCCGCGCTCGACCTCGCCGGCTCGATGAAGGACGACTACGTCGCCACCGACCACCTGCTCGTCGCCCTCGCGACCGTCGAGTCGCCGGCGCAGAAGGTGCTCACCGACGCCGGCCTCACCGCGGCCGGGCTGCGGGAGGCGATCACGGCCGTCCGCGGCAACCGCCGGGTGACCAGCGAGGCCGCCGAGGCGTCGTACGAGTCACTGGAGAAGTACTCCGTCGACCTCACCCGGGCGGCGGAGGACGGCCGGCTCGACCCGGTGATCGGCCGCGACGCCGAGATCCGTCGCGTCGTGCAGGTGCTGTCGCGGCGCACGAAGAACAACCCCGTCCTGATCGGCGAGCCGGGCGTCGGCAAGACCGCCGTCGTCGAGGGACTCGCCCAGCGCGTGGTCGCCGGCGACGTGCCCGACTCGCTCAAGGGCCGGCGCGTGCTGTCGCTCGACCTGGCCGCGATGGTGGCCGGCGCGAAGTACCGCGGCGAGTTCGAGGAGCGGCTCAAGGCCGTGCTCGAGGAGATCAAGGACGCCGGCGGCCAGGTCATCACGTTCATCGACGAGCTGCACACGGTCGTCGGCGCGGGCGCCGGCGGCGACTCCGCGATGGACGCCGGCAACATGCTCAAGCCGATGCTCGCGCGCGGCGAGCTGCACATGATCGGCGCGACGACGCTGGACGAGTACCGCGAGCGCATCGAGAAGGACCCGGCGCTGGAGCGCCGCTTCCAGCAGGTCTTCGTCGGCGAGCCCACGGTCGAGGACACGATCCAGATCCTGCGCGGCATCCAGGAGAAGTACGAGGCGCACCACGGCGTCCGGATCACCGACGCCGCGCTCGTCGCCGCCGCGACGCTGTCCGACCGCTACATCACCGGCCGCCAGCTGCCCGACAAGGCGATCGACCTCATCGACGAGGCGTCGTCGCGGCTGCGGATGGAGCACGAGTCCTCGCCGGAGGAGATCGACCAGCTCCGCCGGCAGGTCGAGCGGCTCAAGATGGAGGAGTTCGCGCTGGCCAAGGAGACCGACGCCGCGTCGGTCGAGCGGCTCGACGTGCTGCGCCGCGACCTCGCCGACCGCGAGGAGGAGCTGCGCGGGCTCGAGGTGCGGTGGGAGCGCGAGAAGGACCAGCTCCAGGGCGAGGGCGAGCTGCGCCGCCAGCTCGACCAGCTCAAGATCGAGGCCGAGAAGAAGCTGCGCGAGGGCGACCTCGCCGGCGCCTCGGAGATCAACTACGCCAAGATCCCCGAGCTCGAGAAGCAGATCGCCGAGGTCGAGCAGGCCGAGGCCGTCGACCTCGAGCCGCTCGTCGGCGAGGAGGTCGGCGCCGAGCAGATCGCCGACGTCGTCGAGGCGTGGACCGGCATCCCCACCGGCAAGATGCTGCAGGGCGAGACCGCCAAGCTCCTCGAGATGGAGTCGGTCATCGGCGAGCGGCTCATCGGGCAGCGCGAGGCCGTCACCGCGGTCAGCGACGCCGTACGCCGCTCGCGCGCCGGCATCGCCGACCCGAACCGACCCACCGGGTCGTTCCTCTTCCTCGGGCCGACCGGCACCGGCAAGACCGAGCTGGCGAAGTCGCTCGCCGACTTCCTCTTCGACGACGAGCGGGCGATCGTCCGCATCGACATGAGCGAGTACAGCGAGAAGCACTCGGTGTCGCGGCTCGTCGGTGCCCCTCCCGGCTACGTCGGCTACGACGAGGGCGGCCAGCTGACCGAGGCCGTGCGCCGGCGCCCCTACAGCGTCGTGCTGCTGGACGAGGTCGAGAAGGCGCACCCCGAGGTCTTCGACATCCTGCTGCAGGTGCTCGACGACGGCCGGCTCACCGACGGGCAGGGCCGCACGGTCGACTTCCGCAACACGCTGCTGATCCTCACGTCCAACCTCGGCTCGAACTTCCTGGTCGACCCGTCGCTGAGCCCGGAGGTGAAGCACCAGTCGGTGATGGGTGTCGTGCGCTCGCACTTCAAGCCCGAGTTCCTCAACCGGCTCGACGAGGTCGTGATGTTCGAGGCCCTGTCGAAGGACGACCTGGCCCACATCGTCGACCTGCAGCTCGTCCTGCTCGAGCAGCGGCTCGCGGTCCGGCGGATCACGATCTCGGTGACCGACGCGGCACGCGCCTGGCTCGCCGAGACCGGCTACGACCCGGCCTACGGCGCCCGGCCGCTGCGGCGGCTGATCCAGTCCGCCATCGGCGACCCGCTCGCGCGGAAGCTGATCGGCGGCGAGGTGACCGACGGCGGCGCGGTGACGGTCGACGTGGGCGAGGACGGGCTGGTGCTCCGCTAGTCGACCGGGCCGTCCCAGCCCCAGCGGGGCATCGGGAGGTCGGCGGGCACGTCGTCGGCGGAGCTCGGCCAGGCCTGGAACGGCCCCAGCGCGGCCCACGTGACGTAGTCGGTGATCGCCTGCCGCACCCGCGGGTCGGCGGGCACCCCGGCCTCGTCGTACGAGTCCACGACGCAGGCGACGAAGCGCGGGCTCGCCTCCTCCATGTAGCTGCCCTCGGCGGCGTGCAGCCGTTGCACGTGCGACTCGCTGCCGTCCATGGCGCCGGTGTACGTCGCCGGGCCACCGAGCGCCTCGGCCCAGTAGGCCGCGAGCCGGTCGGTGTGGTCCGGCTGGTTGTCGGCGTGGGAGAACGGGTGGTTGAGGAGGTCGTCGGCCAGGCAGCGCTGGTGGGTCGCCTCCGCGAGACGCACGAAGACCTCCATGCCGCCGGCGGCTTCGTAGATCGTGGTCACCGCTCGATCGTCGTACTCCTGACGGCGGAGCGGAAGGGGTCGGCCTTGACGATCCCGCGGACCTCGTTGCAGGGTCGTGGCCTCGCGCCCGGGTCTCTCGGAACCCCCGGGCACTTCTCTCGGGAGCACCAGATGCATCGATCGACCATGTCCGCGCGCGCTCGCGCCGGCCGCCGTACCCTCGCCGCGACGCTCGTCGCCCTGCTCGTCGGCGTCCTCGCGATCACGGCCGCCGCACCTGCCCAGGCGGCCAGCGCGTGGCCGATCACGAAGGCCGGGCAGCCGCGCAACAACAACGCGATGGCGCTGCAGTACCTGCTGACTGCGCGGGGCTACCCGACGACGGCGGACGGGATCTTCGGCAGCGGCACGACGGCCAACCTCCAGTCCTTCCAGGCGGCGCAGGGCATCTCCCCGGTCGACGGCATCGCCGGCAGCGGCACGTGGCCGCGCCTCGTCATCCAGGTCGCGCAGGGCTCGGCCGACACCAACGCGGTGAAGGCGGCGCAGACGCAGCTCAACAAGTACGGCGCGAACCTGGTCGTGGACGGCGTCTTCGGGTCGGGCACGCGCGCGTCGGTCGTGCAGTTCCAGGCCAACCGCGGGCTGTCGCAGACCGGTGTCGTGGACCTCGCGACGTGGCAGGAGCTGCTCGGCTGGAGCCAGACCTACGACCAGACCCTCTGCTACGTCACCGGCGGCTCGACCGCGTCGTCACTGATCCCGGCGCAGGTCGACAACGTGCAGCGGATCCTCACCGCGACCCGCAACGCCGGCGGCAACCGCAACGCGCAGATCATCGCGCTGATGACGGCGATGCAGGAGTCGCGCTTCTGCAACATCCAGTTCGGCGACCGCGACTCGCTCGGCCTGTTCCAGCAGCGACCGAGCCAGGGCTGGTGCGCCGGCGGCGCGGCCTGCGTCAACCCGACCTACGCCACCCAGGGCTTCCTCGGCGTCTCGGCCTACACCTCCAACCCCGGCCTGTTCGACATCTCCGGCTGGGAGACGATGGGCAAGACGTACGCCGCCGACAAGGTGCAGCGGTCCTGCTGCCCGACGGCGTACGCCCAGTGGGAGTCGATGGCCACGACGCTGGCCGACACCTACTGAGGTCTCTTCGCCATCCCTCAGCCGGCGCTCAGTCGGCTGGGGGATGCTGTCCCTCGTGAGTACGTCGACCGCGCCCGCCCGTCCGTGGTGGCGACTCCCGGACACCCCGGTGCCCGGCGGCGTGCCGGAGCTGGCGAAGGCGCTGCTCTGGACCGAGCTGGCGCTCGTGCTGCTCGTCTCGCTCGGGCGCTCGGCGGTCTACTCCGTCGTCAACCTCGTCGCGGCGCTCACCGCACCCGGGCCGTTGTCGGCGCAGGGGGCGAACCTCAACAACTCGCTCGCCCCCGAGCGACCCTGGCTCGACCTGACCTTCCAGCTGCTGCGGATCGGCTTCGCGGTGGTGCCCGTCGCGCTGGCGGCGTACCTCCTGGTCCGGTCGGGCACCCGGCTGCGCGAGGTGTGGGCGCGCGACGGCGGCTGGGCATCCTTCGGCGATCTCGGCCGCGGGGCGCTGCTCGCCCTCGGCGTCGGGTCGGTGGGCGTCGTGTTCTACCTCGCGACCTACGCGCTCGGCACCAACCTCACCGTCGTCGCGCAGTCGCTGCCCGGCGAGTGGTGGCAGGTGCCGGTGCTCGTGCTGGCCGCCGCCGAGAACGCGGTGCTCGAGGAGTTCGTCGTGCTCGGCTTCGTGCAGGTGCGGCTGCGCCAGATCGGCTTCGGCGACTCGGCCGCGATCGGCCTGGCGGCGCTGCTGCGCGGGTCGTACCACCTCTACCAGGGGCTCGGCGGCTTCGTCGGCAACCTCGTGATGGGGCTGCTCTTCGGCTACCTCTTCCGCCGCTGGGGCCGGGTGATGCCGTTCGTGGTCGCGCACACGCTGCTCGACGTCGGCGCCTTCGTCGGGTACGCCGCCCTCGCGGGCCGGGTCGACTGGCTGCCGACGCTCTAGCCCGGGACCGGCGTGCTCGCCGGTCGGGTCTCCGGAGCCGCGAGCCAGAGCGGGATCGCGAGCAGGCTGACCAGCGCGGTGGTCGCGAAGGCCCAGCCGAACCCGGCCTGGTCGGCGACCAGTCCCACCAGGACCGGGCCGAGGATGGCACCGGCGTCCTGGGACATCTGGAAGGTGCTCAGCACCGTGCCACCGCTGCGCCCCGAGCCCACGACGTCGGCCACGCTGGCCTGCTGGCCGGGGTTCACCAGGCCGGCGCCGATCCCGGAGAGCACCGAGAGGACGAACAGCACGAGCAGCGAGCGGCTCAGCCCGAGCGGGCCGAGCGACAGGGCGGTGACCACCAGTCCGGCGACCACCAGCGGCCGTCGCCCGAGCGAGTCGGCGAGGCGTCCGGACACCTGGAGGGTGGCCGCGGTCCCGGCCGCGGCCAGGGCGAGCGCGACACCGGCCACCCAGGTGTCGTCGTGCACTGCCACCGCGAGCTGGGGCAGCACGGCCACCCGGACCCCGAAGTTGCACCAGCCGTTGGCGAAGCCGGACCCGAGCGCGGCGACGTACGTCCGGTGAGCGAGGGCCTCGGCGAGCCGCATGGGCGGCGCCTGCGGCCCCGCGTGGTCGGCCGGTCGCAGGCGCGTGCCGCCGAGCCTCACGCCGACGAGCGCCGCCGCGGCGACCAGCGCGACGGCGTACACCACGAACGGCGTCCGCAGGCCGAAGCCGGCGAGGGCACCGCCGAGCACCGGGCCGACCATGCCGCCGATGAGGAACGCGCTGGCGTAGGCCGACGAGACGCGGCCGCGGATGTCCGGCGGTGCGAGGCGCACGAGCAGCGCCATCGCGGAGACGGTGAACATCGTCGATCCGATGCCGCCGAGGCCGCGCAGCACCAGCAGCTGGACGTAGCTCTGTGCGAAGGCGGTGGCCAGGGAGGACGCGGCGACCACGAGCAGCCCGGCCAGGTAGACGGGTCGCTCACCGAGGCGCTGGATCAGTGCGCCGCCGGCGGGTGCGAAGACGAGGCGGAAGAAGGCGAAGGCGGAGACCACGACGGAGGCGGCGGCGACGCCGACGTCGAAGCTGCGGGCGTAGGCGGGGAGGACGGGGGAGACGAGTCCGAAGCCGATCGCGATGAGGAAGGCGGCGGCGAGCAGGACCCGGATCTCCGCCGGCAGGGCAGGGGTGCCGGCACGTGTGCGGAGCTTCACTCGTGGACGTCGACCTCTTCGGTCGCCAGCTCCTCGGCGCGGCGCTCCTCTGCTCGCCGGCCGAGCCAGCCTCCGCCCCAGAGCGCGACCAGCACGAGGACGGGCTGGAAGAAGAGCCGGATGAAGCGCGCGCGGTCGGTGTCGAGGCCGAACGCGTCGGTGCCCTCGACGTACTGCGCGATGTTGCCGGGGAAGATCGCGACGAAGAAGGCCGCGAGCAGCGCGCCGATCGTGCGGCGGTGCTTCGGCAGGGCGACGAACGCACCGCCGAGGGCGATCTCGACCACGCCGGAGCCGACGACGGTGAGGTCCTCGTCGAGGGGGAACCAGTCGGGCACCTGCGCCTGGAACTCCGCGCGCTGCGTGGTCAGGTGGAGCACGCCCGCACCGACCATCGCCGAGCCGAGCAGGACACGTCCCAGGGTCTGCGCCTTCATGGACGCCAGCCTAGGTGGCCTCAGGAAGGTGGCAGCAGCACGCCCGGGTTCATCAGCCCCTCGGGATCGAGCGCGGCCTTGATCGCCCGCATCAGGTCGACCTCCACCTCGGACTTGTACGACGCCCCCGCGACGGCCTTCGTCCGACCGAGGCCGTGCTCGGCGCTGATGGAGCCGTGGCCGGCGGCGACCGAGTCGTAGATCGCCGTCGAGAGGTCGGCGGCCGCCCCGCGGAGGTCGTCGTCGCGGTCGACGGGGGCACTGAGGTTGTAGTGCAGGTTGCCGTCGCCGACGTGGCCGTAGGTCACCGGCCGGACTCCCGGGAGGATCCCTTCGAGCGCGGGTCCGATCGAGGTCGCCCAGGACGCGAGGTCGGCGATCGGCAGGGTGACGTCGTGCTTGAGCGTCGCGCCCTCGACCTTCTGCGCCTCCGAGATCCCCTCACGCAGCGCCCACAACGCGGACCGCTGGGCGGGGCTGCCGGCGATCGCCGCGTCGCTGGCCAGGTCGGCCTCGACCGCCGCGGCGAGGATCGCCTCGAGGGCGTCGTCCAGCCCGCCGTCCGACGAGGCTCCGGCGAGCTCGACGAGGACGTACCACTCGCTCGGCTCGGCCAGCGGGTCGCTCGCGGCCGGCAGGTGGGCGAGGACGAGGTCGAGCGCCTGGCGGTTGGCGATCTCGAAGGTGGCGAGGTGGGCGCCCGCGTGCTGCTGGGCGATCCCGAGCAGCGACACCGCGGCGTCGACCGACGGGACGGCGACCCAGGCCGTGGCGTGCCGCGGGGTGGCGGGGAAGAGGCGCAGGACGGCGCCGGTGATCACGCCGAGCGTGCCCTCCGAGCCGACCAAGAGCTGGGTGAGGTCGTAGCCGGTGTTGTCCTTGCGCAGCGCCCGCAGTCCGTCCCACACCCGGCCGTCGGGCAGCACGACCTCGAGGCCGAGCACCAGCTCGCGGGTCATCCCGTAGCGCAGGACCGCCGTGCCGCCGGCGTTGGTGGCGAGGTTGCCGCCGATCGTGCAGCTGCCCTCCGAGCCGAGCGACATCGGGAAGAGCCGACCGGCGTCCGCAGCCGCGGCCTGCACGTCGGCGAGCACGATGCCCGCGTCGACGGTGATGGTGCCGGCGACCGGGTCCACGTCGCGCACCGTGCGCATCCGGCCGAGCGACAGCACCA
This sequence comes from uncultured Actinomycetota bacterium, assembly GCA_963795095.1. Taxonomy (GTDB): domain Bacteria; phylum Actinomycetota; class Actinomycetes; order Propionibacteriales; family Nocardioidaceae; genus Nocardioides. The sequence continues at coordinate 127,051 of CAWCGM010000020.1, forward strand.
CCTGGTCGCCGGAGCCGTCGGGGACGCCGCCGCCGACGAGTCCGGTGTTGCCGCCCTGCGGCACGATCGCGACCCCGGCCTCGTGGCACGCGGTCACCACGGCGGCCACCTCGTCCGTCGATCCGGGCCGCACCACGGCCAGTGCCCGGCCGGTGTGGACGCCCGTCCAGTCGACGACGTACGCCCCCATGTCGGCGTCGTCGGTCAGGACGTGGTCGGCGCCGACGGCCGTGCGGAGGTGGTCGAGCAGGTCGGTCACGGGTTCTCCTTCGTCGAGGCCATGATGGCCCGGTGACCTCCGACGCCCAGCACCCGCCCCAGGCCCGTGTCGTCCAGCTCGGCGGGCTGATGCCCTTCGTGCGCGAGTGGCTCGTCGAGCGGTACGCCGCCCCGGAGGCGGCCGACCTCGCGGATCCGTCGGGGGTCGAGGTGGCGGTCGTCGGTGGCGGCGCTCCGGCGGGCGCCTCCGAGATGGACGCCCTGCCCGACCTGCGGGCGATCGTGAACTTCGGCGTCGGCTACGACAACGTCGACGTGGCCGAGGCCTCGCGGCGCGGCATCGTCGTGTCGAACACGCCCGACGTGCTGACCGACGCGGTGGCCGATCTCGCGATCTTCCTGGTCGTCGACGTGCTGCGCGGCCTCACGGCTGCGGACCGGTTCGTCCGCAGCGGTGGATGGGGCCGCGGCGAGCGCTTCCCGTTGACCCGCGACGTGCACGGGGCGGTGGTCGGGATCCTCGGGCTGGGCCGCATCGGCACCGCCGCGGCGGAGCGGGCCGAGGCCTTCGGGGCCGAGGTCCACTACCACTCGCGCAACCCCAAGGATGTCGCGTGGACCTACCACGCGAGCGCGATCGAGCTGGCTGCCGCGAGCGACGTCCTGGTCGTGCTGACGCCAGGTGGCGCCGGCACCGAGGGCCTCGTCGACGCCGCCGTCCTCGACGCGCTCGGGCCGGACGGTTACCTGGTCAACGTCGCACGTGGGTCGGTCGTGGACGAGGACGCGCTGGTCGCTGCGCTCGAGGACGGCCGGATCGCCGGTGCCGGGCTCGACGTCTTTGCCGACGAGCCGCACGTGCCCGACGCGCTGCTGGCCCGCGACGACGTGGTGCTGCTGCCGCACGTGGGCAGCGCGACGACGCAGACCCGCGAGGCAATGGGTCGGGTCGTGCTCGACAACGTCGACGCCTACCTCGAGCGAGGCGAGCTCGTCACGCGGGTGGACGGCTGACGACTGCGACTCGAGGCCTGCGAGTTCGCGCGATTCGTTCCCCCGCGCCCGCTCATCTGTTTGGGTGGGGCAGACGCCGCGACGGACGGCAGGGGGTTCAGTGGCAGAAGCAGCGGGTACGGAGCAGCAGGACGGTGCGCCATGGGCCGACGACCAGACGCGCCAGCACCTGCAGGTGCTCGTCGAGAGCGTCGCGACGCTGGCCGGCTTCGAGCAGTCGGCCATCACCCTGCGACGCAGTCACGACTTCCTCATCCTCGTCGCGGCCGGAGTCGCAGACGGTTTCGTCGGCACTCGGTTGCCGCTGTCGGCGGTGCAGGCCGAGATGGACCGCGCCGACGACTGGGGCGTGTGGAGATTCGTCCCCCACGAGCGGGTCGGCTCCGAGGCCCTCCCCTACAGCCACATCCCCGACGTCGTCCCGCTCGACGTCGACGACGCCTGGCACCCGCTCGACATGCTGTTCGCGCCCCTCTACGACGACGACGGCGAGCTGCGCGGCCTGCTGTACGTCGACATTCCGCGCAACGGTCGCAAGCCCGGCCCGGAGCAGCTCGCGGTGCTGACCCAGTACGCCGACGTGGCGCGCACGCTGGTGCTGCTCGCGCTGGAGCGCGAGAGCCTGGCCGAGCAGGTCCGGATCACCGGCGAGGCGCGCCAGATCGTGCGGCGCGCGCTCGGCGAGCCGTCGCTCGAGCTGGTGCTGGAGGCGTGCCGGGCAGCGGTCACGGAGTGCTTCGGTGCGGTCGGCCTGTGGCTGACCGCGTTCGGCGAGGACGGCGAGCACGCCACGACGTCGTACGCCGTGGGCAACGACGAGACACCGCCCTTCTCCGAGATCGACGACGTCGTGATCCGGCTGGCCCACCGCTACTGGGCGGACCAGTACGTCGCGCACTTCTCCCACGCGCACGCCGACCAGCCCGGCCTGCCGGAGGCCGACGCGGAGCGGCTCCTCGCCTTCCTCGACCGGATCGGGATCGGGTCGGTGCTGTTCGTCCCGCTCGGCGCCGGGCCGGAGTGCCTCGGCTTCCTGGTGCTGACCCGGATCAGCGACACCCCCGAGTGGACGACCGTCGAGCGCGACGCCGCGTTCGACATCGGCCGCGACCTGGGTCGCGCGGTCGCCAACGCCCGCCAGCTCGCGCGGGAGCGGGCGGTCGCCGACCACCTGCGCCGCATCGACGGCTATCGCATGGAGATGGTCAACACGCTCAGCCACGAGCTGCGCACCCCGCTCTTCTCGATGACGGCGAACCTCGAGCTGCTCGACGTGGACGACCTCGGTCCCGAGGACCAGCGCTCCGTCGCTGCCGCGAGCCGCGGCGCCGAACGGATGCGGGCCGTGATCGAGGACCTGCTGACGATGGCGCAGGTCGCCGACCCGCAACGCGAGTTCGTGCCCGAGATGGTCGACCTGCGCCAGGTCCTCCTCGACGTCGCGGAGGAGTGCCGCCACGCCGCGGACGCGAAGTCGCAGGACTGCCGTGTGGACGCACCCGAGCAGGCGGTGCTGGTCGCCGGCAGCTCCGATGAACTGCACCGGATGCTCGCCAACCTCGCGAGCAACGCCATCAAGTACTCGCCCGAGCGGTCGGCCATCGACGTCCGCCTCGCCCGGGTCGACGGCCTCGTCCGAGTGTCCTTCGCCGACTCGGGCATCGGGATCTCCGAGGGCGATCAGGAGCACCTGTTCCGCGAGTTCTTCCGCTCCACCAACCCGCACGCGCTGTCGCGGCCCGGGACCGGCATGGGCCTGGCGATCGTCGACCGCATCGTGCGCCGGCACTCTGGCCACATCGAGGTCGCCTCGAAGCTCGGTCAGGGCACGACGGTCTCGGTGACCCTGCCGGCCCTCGACGGCGCCCTCAGCGGAGGACCATCGTCATGAAGGTGCTGTTGGGGTCGGGGACGTAGGACCCGAACGGCTCGCACGGCACGAAGCCGGCCGCGGCGTAGAACCTCCGGGCAGGCGCGAAGAAGTCCATGCTGCCGGTCTCGAGCGAGACCCGCTCGACGCCCCGCTCACGCGCAGCGGCCAAAGCGTGGGCCAGCATGCGGCTCGCGACACCGGTGCCACGGCGTGCCGGGTCGGTGCGCATGCTCTTGAGCTCCTCGTGCCGGTCGTCGATCGCCGCGAGGGCCGCGGTGCCGACGATCGCGTCGTCCGCCGTCGCCACCCAGAGGCGTACGTGCTCGCCCTGAAGCGCGCCGAGGTCGAGCGCGTGCCGGCTCTCGGGCGGTGCTGTCGGCTCCATGTCGTCGAGGTGCGCCTGGAGGAAGGCGGCCAGGGCCGGGTCGGCGAAGTCGGCGCGGGAGATCTGCACCGGCTCATCATCGCCGGTCCGCGACCGTTGCTCCGCGTGCCGCCGGGGTACGGGAGTGCTCACGCTCCACCCCACCAGGAGGCACCCCATTTCCACTGACGCCATCGTCATGCTCAAGGACGACCACAAGCAGATCCGCAAGGTCTTCCGCGACTTCCAGGCAGCCGGCGACGGGGCCGCGGTCCGCAAGGGCAAGCTGGTCGACACGATGATCCGGCTGCTCACGCAGCACACCTACATCGAGAACGAAGTGATGTATCCCCGGGTGCGCGCCCTGCTGCCCGACCTCGAGGACGACGTGCTCGAGTCCTACGAGGAGCACCACGTCGCCGACGTCCTCGTCATGGAGCTCTCGGCGATGAAGCCGACCGACGAGCGCTTCGACGCGAAGACGACCGTGCTCATCGAGAACGTCGAGCACCACATGGACGAGGAGGAGCAGGACTGGTTCCCCAAGGTCCGCGCCGGGCTGGGGCGCAAGCAGCTGCAGGAGATCGGCGAGGAGATGGTGGCTGCGAAGAGGAAGGCGCCGAAGAAGCCCTCGCAGCCGAGCGCCCTCAAGAAGACGGTGGACGCCGTCCTGTCCTGATCCTGTGCCGCGTCGTGCGTGGACGCGCCGACCGGGTGGGTGCGACGGTGGACGCATGACGCGGACGCTCGACGTGGACTACCTCGTGGTCGGTGCCGGCGCGATGGGGATGGGGTTCGTCGACACGCTCGTCGACCACTCCCCGTCCGCGCGCGTGGCGGTGGTGGACCGGCGGCACGCCGCCGGTGGTCACTGGCTCGAGGACTATCCCTTCGTCCGCCTCCACCAGTCGTCGACGTTCTACGGCGTCGCCTCGTCGGTGCTCGCCGGCGGCCGGGTGCAGGAGCGTGGACCCGAGGCGGGGCTGCAGGTCCGGGCGTCGCAGCCGGAGATCGTCGACTACTACGCGCAGCAGGTCGAGCGACTCCGCCAGACAGGCCGGGTCGAGGTGCTCACCGGCGCGTCGTACTCCGATCGGACCGTCGTGTCGCGGATCTCCGGGCAGACCTGGGAAGTGCCGGAGTCGTGCCGGATCGTCGACGCGCACTACCTCGCGCCGAGCATCCCGGCGGAGTCGTCACCGCCCTTCCTCGTCGAGGACGGTGCCCGGGTGGTGACGGTCAACGACGTGGTGCGGCTGGAGGAGGCGCCGAGCCAGTACGTCGTCGTCGGCTCGGGCAAGACCGCGACCGACGCCTGCGTGTGGCTGCTGGGCCAGGGCGTCGACCCGGGCGCGATCTGCTGGGTGCGTCCGCGTGAGCCGTGGATGCTCAACCGGGCGCTGATCCAGCCCGACCCCTCGGTCTACCTGGGGGTCCCGGCGACGATGTACGAGGCGGCGATGGCGTCGTCGTCGCTCGACGAGGTCTTCCTCCGGCTGGAGGAGGCCGGCGTGATGATGCGGATCGACCGGTCCCTCACGCCGACGATGGCCAAGGCGCCGACCCTCGGCGAGTGGGAGCTCGCGCTGCTGCGGTCGATCGAGGACGTCGTACGCCACGGGCACCTGCGGTCGGTCTCGCGCGGCCTGCTGTCCTTCGCCGACGGCTCGTCGGTGAAGGTCGCGGACGACGCGGTCGTCGTGCACTGCGCGGCCGACGGGCTGAAGAACCCGCCGCTCGTGCCCATCTGGGGAGCCTCGGACATCACGCTCCAGCCGGTGCGTGCGGGCTTCCCGTGCTTCGGCGCCGCCATCACCGGCTACGTCGAGGCGACCCGGCGCGACGACGACGAGAAGAACCGCCTCTGCCCGCCCTCGCGCTTCGGCAACTCCCTCGCCCAGTGGGCGGAGATGAACGTCCGCGGCGCCCGCGCCGCGGCGGCCTTCGGCGCCGAGCCCGACATCGCGGAGTGGGCCAACACGGTCGCGGTGAACCCCGCCCGGATCCCGGCGGGGTACTCGTCGCCTGCGCTGGATGCCGTCCGCGAGCGGCTGGCCGCGGTGACGGCGCCGGGGGTGGAGGCGCTGGCTCGCCTGGCGGGCATGGAGGTCCGCTGACTCCCCGTGTTGGAGTCCCCGCACGTGCGGGGAGTCTGTCACTTGGAGGCCTTTGCAAAGGCCTCCAAGTGACAGACTCGCCCTCCAAGAGCGACGTTATGTCGTCGAGCCGTAGCCCTCGCGGTAGCTGGCGTACGTCGGCGCCCACCCCGTCGCGCGGAGCCTCGCGTTGGAGAGCCGCTTGCCGTGCCCCTGCGCGGGGTCGGCGGTCGGGGGAGCGGGTGCGCCCATGCGCCCGGCGAGGTACGCCGCCACGTCCCCGAGCTGCGCCGGCTCGTCGTCGGTGCCGAGGTAGAGGTCGTCGGGCGACGCGTCCATCGTCAGCAGGTGCACGACCGCGGCCGCCGCGTCCTCGCGGTGGATCCGGTTGGTCCAGCGGTGGGGGTCGTCGATCCGACCGTCGCGGACCTGGTCGAGCAGCCGCGTGCTCGAGCCGCCGTACAGCCCGGAGAGGCGGAGCACGGTGCCGTGCGGGATCCGCTCGTGGAACGCCTCCTCGGCGGCGACCAGCTGGCGGCCCGGCCCGTCGCTGGGTGCAGCGGCAACAGACTCGTCGTCCAGCGGCGGCAGTCGGTCGTGCGAAGGCATGACCGCCGTCGACGAGACCAGCACGGCCCGCTCGGGCGGCACCTCGAGCGCGTCCAGTGCCCGCGCCATCCCGTCGACGTACGTCGCCCGGTAGGCCTCCTCGGTGCGCGGCCGCGCGGTGAGGGCGACGACCACGAAGCGCGGGCGCACGCCGGAGAGGTCGGGGGCCTCACGCGACAGGTCCACCGACAGCCCGACCAGCGGAGCGGGCACGAGCGCGGCGTTGCGGCGGAGCGCGAGGACGGAGTGCCCGCGCGATGCCAGCCGCAGCCCGACGGCCGCGCCGAGGTCGCCGGCACCGACCAGCACGACGTCGGCGGTCATCGAGCAGCCAGGAACTCGTCGACCTCGGCGGCCGTGGGCGCCGACTGGGGCCCGCGCCGCGTCACCTTGATCGCGGCCGCGGCGTTGGCCCGCCGACAGCCCTCGACCCACGGCGTGCCGGCCGCGACCTCGGCCAGCAGCGCGCCGGTGTGGGTGTCGCCGGCGCCGTTGGTGTCGACCGGCGTCTGCGGGAAGCCGGGGACGTACGTGCTTCGGCTCTCACCGCCGACGTGCACCGCGCAGCCCTCCGGCCCGTCGCGCACGATCGCGACCGCGTCGCCGCGCAGCAGGGGAGCGATCGCGGTGGTGAGCTCGGCGAGGTCGGTCGGCGGCTCCTGGCCGACGGCGCGGAGCAGCTCCTCGGCCTCCTCGGCGTTGCTCGACCAGACGTCGGTCAGCTCGAGCATCGCGGCGCGTACGTGCTCGCTGAGGGTCGCGAAGGCCGCGCCGGGGTCGAGCACGAGGACCACCTCGGGGTCCAGGGTCGGCAGCCACGCGAGGAGAGGCTCGCCCGTGGTCTCGAGGGCGAACGAGAAGCCGGTCACGCAGACCAGGTCGCCCGGCCGCGGCTCGGACGTCGCCAACGACGACACCGAGATCTGGCGCTCGGCGCCGAGGGTGGTGACGAACGTGCGCTCGGCGCTCGGCTCGACCATCACGACGCAGATGCCGGTGTCGCGGTCGGCGACCGGGGGAGCGGAGGCGCTGATCCCCTCCGCGGCGAGCGCCGCGCGGATGAGGTCGCCGTGGGGTCCGGTGCCGATCGCGCCGGCCTGCACGCACTCGGCTCCGAAGCGGGCAGCCGCGACGAGCACGGTCACCGCGCCGCCGGCGTAGTCGGTGGTCGAGGAGGCCATCACGTTCTGGCCGCGCGCCGGCAGGTCGGGCACCTCGACGACGACGTCGACCAGCGCCTGGCCGGTGTGGATCACCCGGCTCACGAGGCGAGGACCTCGGCGGTCGTGGCCAGGGTGATCTGCGGCGGGTAGAGCGCCATCACGGCCAGCGCCGACCGGTGGTTCTCCGGGGTCGATCCGGCACAGGCATCGGTGACGACCGTGATCGTCGCGCCCGCATCGGCGGCGGCCAGCGCGGTCGAGACGACGCAGCAGTCGGTCGAGACGCCTGCCAGCACCAGGTGCGGCGTCGGACCGGTGACCGCTTCCAGCGCAGGCCCCCACTTGCCGAAGGTCGGCACCGAGACGACGTGGTTCCCGACCCCGTCCACCTCGGGGACCAACGACAGGAGCGGGTCACCCTCGGCGACGTCGGCGAAGGGCCAGGCCTACATGTAGGCGGCCCAGCTGCCCTGCGGGTCGGGCGCGGGCACCCAGCGCGTCACCACGGTGCGGTCGCCGGCCGCGGACGCGAGTCGGCGTACGGGCTCGACGATGTCCGGGAACATGGGCGAGCCCCACTGGCTGTCGGGCGAGGCGAAGATCCGCTGCGGGTCGATGACGACCAGCCAGGCGTCGGGGTGCATGCGACCACCCTGTCAGAGCACGCGCTGTGCCGGCCTCACCTAGTGTCGCTCGCATGGACGCACGCGTGGAGCACTACGGCGAGATCCTCGAGGTCGACGAGCTCGACTCCCAGACGGTCCTGGTGGTGGCAGGAGCGAGCCTCGAGGAGGTCAGGGCAGTCGTGCTCGCGGACGCGGCACTGCCGACGGACGGGCAGACGCTCCAGGACGACGAGGTGTCGGCCTACGGGTTCGTCGAGGTCGAGGGAGGCGTCCTGGCGCTGGAGCACACGGGGTACGCCGACCCGTCGGTCAGCGCGCTCGTCCAGCTGTCCTCGGGCGGCCGGAAGGCCGCGGTCGTGCGGGACAACATCCAGGCCCACGTGCGCTTCGGCGGCGCACGCGACGGGGCGCTGCTCTTCGACGACGACGAGTTCATCTTCATCGGCGCCGACCAGCGCTCGCAGGTGCCGGACGAGCTGCGCCCGCTCTTCGACCTGGCGTGGGTCGACCTCGACGCCGACGACCAGGACGAGGACGTCGATCCGGTTGCCGTCGCCCTGGCCATGGCCGAGGTCGTGACCGGCATCGTCCTGACGGCCGAGGACTTCACACGCCTCGCCGAGCTGCCTCGCAGCGAGTGGCACGGGGTCCGGATGATGAGCTACGTCGAAGGGCTCGCGGGACAGGCGTAGTCGTACGTCAGCGGCCACCGGTCCCCCGACCGGCAGCCGCTGACGGGCCAGAGGTGCTACTTCACCTCGGCACGCAGGACCGCGCGCAGCCCGAGGGCCAGCGGGATCCAGAGCCAGACGACCGTGGTGACGGCGAGCTGCTGCCAGTTCTCCGCGGTCAGGCCGCCCTCGAACAGCCGGGTGGTGGCGTAGTTGACGTCGACCCACGGCTGCAGGTCGCGGAACCACTCCTGGAAGGCCGCGAGGGTGCCGAAGGCGACCGGAAGCACGAAGGCGTAGACGAAGTAGCCCACGATCGCCGCGGCCGAGCTGCGGAGCAGCACTCCGAGCATGAAGCCCATCAGCATCCCGAGCACGTTGGCCAGGACGATGGTGCCGAACTCCGACAAGGAGATGTCCCAGACCGCGTCGATGCCGGCGATGGTCGAGCCCAGCACGTTGCCCAGCGCCCCGACGGCGAGGGCGACGAGCATCGCGGCCACACCGACGAGCAGGGTCGCCACGAGCTTGGCGCCCAGCACGCGGCCGCGCCACGGCACGAGCGTGTACGTCGTCAGGCCGGTGCGCTGGCTGTACTCGCCCGTGACGGACAGGATCGCGATGATCGGCAGCACCACGGACAGCGGCATCCCGATCGCGGCGGAGAAGTTGTCCTGCGTGATCGCCGCGTCGGACGCCCAGATGATCACGGCTGCCGTGGCGAGCACGGACACGATGCCGACGCTCGCCATCAGCCAGAAGCCGGCGCGGGTGTCGAACATCTTGCGCAGCTCGACCTGGATCAGCCGGGTGGTGGGGATGGGTCGTACGACGCGGGCCGGCGTGGCCACCTCGGTCGTCGGACGCGGGAGGGCGGTTGCGGTGGTCATGCTGCTGCTCCTTCACGGGCGGTGTCGGCGGTGAGCTCGAGGAACATCTCCTCGAGGCCCGCGCCGTCGGCGGGGCGGAGCTCGCGCAGGACGACGCCTGCGCGGTGGGCGGTCTCGCCCACGAGCTCCGGTTCGGCGTCGACGCGCAGGCCGCCGTCGATCGGGGTGGTGACGACGGACGCCTCGTGCAGCGCGCGGGCGAGCGCGGTCGGGGTCGGACGTACGCACGAGGGTGCCCGCGGCGGCGAGCAGCTCGGACTTGCTGCCCTGGGCCACGATGCGGCCCTGGCCGATGACGACGATGTCGTCGGCGATGACCTCGATCTCGTGGAGCAGGTGCGACGACAGCAGCACGGTGCCGCCGTCGTTCGCGAAGCCGCGGAGCAGGTCGCGCATCCAGCGGATGCCGGCCGGGTCGAGGCCGTTGGCGGGCTCGTCGAGGATGAGGAACTCCGGGTCGCCGATGAGGGCGGTGGCGATGCCGAGGCGCTGGCGCATCCCGAGGGAGTAGTCGCGCACCCGTCGGCCGGCCTCGTCGTCGGTGAGGCCGACCCGGGCGAGGGTCTCGGCGACCTGCGTCTTCGGCAGGCCCATCGTCTGCTGGGCGATGGTGAGGATCTCGCGACCCGTGCGCCCGGCGTGCTGGGCCGAGGCGTCCAGCAGGACGCCGACCTCGAGGCCCGGGTTGACGAGCTCGCGGTAGTCGCGGCCGCTGATGGTGACCCGGCCGGAGCTGGCGCGGGTGAGGCCGACCATGACGCGCATGGTGGTGGACTTGCCGGCACCGTTGGGGCCGAGGAAGCCGGTGACCCGGCCCGTCGCGGCCGTGAAGGACACGTGGTCGACGGCCGTGAAGGGGCCGTAGTGCTTGGTGAGGGACTCGACGCTGATCATGGGTCGAGCCTCGCGGGAGCAGGTGCTCGCGCACATCGGGGAGAGTGCCTGATCGGCCCCTGAGGCCGACCCCGACCTATCCATGGGAGGAACGGCTCGCCAGGTCGGGGATCGCCAGCCGTTTCGCCCATGGATATGCCGTATTGGGGGGCACTTGGGACACTGGACCCGTGAGCAAGTCCACCGAGCAGCGTCCGCCCCAGGTCACCCTGGCGTCGGGCATCGTCATGTTCGCCTCGATCGTGGTGCTGCTCACCGCCTGGGAGCGGGTCTCCGCACTCGGCTCGCTCGAGACGCAGGACGCGATCCGGGCAGCCCTGGCCGAGGCGCCGTTCTCCTCGCTCGGCCTCGACGTCCAGTCCGCCACCGACGCGCTGCGCCTGGCAGGGATGGTCGCCGCGGCGTCGGCGTGCGCCACCGCGATCCTCGGGTGGTACGTCCGCAAGCCCGACCGCTCCGCCCGCCTCGCGCTGTCGATCTTCGCCGTGCCGGTCTTCGTCAGCGGCATGACCGTCGGCGGCCTGGCCGGGTCCTTCGTCGCGGCCGGTGCGGCCATGCTCTGGCTGACGCCGGGACGCGAGTGGTTCGCCACCGGACGGTGGACGCCCCCGGCGCCCCGGCAGGAGCCGTCGGTCCGCGACGCCGCACTCCGTCGTACGCCGCCTCCCGCCGCGCCGCCGCAGCAGTGGTCCACCGGCCAGTCCCAGCCGCCGCCTCCACCGGCCGGGTCGGCGTACGGCACCCTTCCCCCGCCCCATCCCTCGCCCCACCCCTCGTGGCAGCAGGAGCAGCACCACCAGCTCCACGCCCGGCCGGCCGCGATGGTCGCGGCGTTCGTCATCACCGTGGTGATGGCCGGCGGGCTGCTGACGATGTCGCTGCTGTGGGTGGCGATCGCGGGGCTGTCGCCGGAGTTCCTCCGGACCGTGCTCGAGGAGCAGCCCGAGCTGGTCGACCAGGGCCTCAGCTTCGACCAGGTGCGCGACACCGTGCTGGCCTTCGCCGGCGCGTTCATCGTCTGGTGCGTCGTCGCGCTCGTCCTGGCCGGCTTCGCGATGGCCCGGCGCGACTGGGCGCGGCGCGGCCTGATGGTGATCGCGGCGTTCAGTGCCGTGGGCTGCATGTTCTTCGTGCTCGAGAACGCCCTCGTCGTCTTCCCGGCGATGGCGGCCGTGGCGACGGTCATGTGCCTGCGGCGGGTCGAGGTACGTCGCTGGTTCGCGCTCGAGTCGCGCTGACGCGAGGTCTGCCGGGACCCGGTGGCCCGGCGTGATGGAATACCGGCATGAGCAATGAGGAGCCCGGCCCGACGCACACGCCCTACGGCCAGCCGTCCGGACAGCCCGTCCCCTCAGGGCAGGACAACCCCTACGGCCCGCCGCCGACGGGACAGCCCTACGGCCAGCAGCCGCAGTACGACCAGCAGGCCTACGGCCAGCAGCCGCAGTACGGGCAGCAGTACGGGCAGCCGCAGTACGGGCAGTCCTACGGACCGAGCGGCGACCGCCGCCCCGGCACGGTCACCGCGGCCGCCTGGATCACCATCGCCTTCTCGGGCCTCATCGCCATCGGCTTCGGGCTGCTGGCCCTCGCGTTCCTCGTCGCGCGCGACGAGTTCGTCGACGGCTTCGACGAGGCCATGCGCGACTCCGGGACCGTCGACCCGGGCATCAGTGCCGACTCGGCGGCGGGTCTCGTCGTGGCCTTCCTCGCTGTCTTCGCCGTCTGGTCGGTGATCGCCGTCGTGCTGGCCATCTTCGTGCTCCGGCGGTCCAACGCGGCCCGCATCCTGCTCGTCATCTCGGCGTCGGTGACGGCGCTGCTCTCCCTGCTCGCGATCATGAGCGTCCTGTCGGCGCTGCCCCTCATCGCCGCCGTCGCGGTGATCGTGCTGCTGTTCACCGGCGGCGCGGGCGACTGGTTCAAGCGGCTGCCCGCGAGCGCCGGCGGCTACGGCGGCTACCCGGGCGATGCCTACGGCGCCCCGCAGGCCGGTCCCTACGGCCAGTCCGCGCCCCAGCAGTCGTCGCCCTACGGCGACACCTATGGCACGCAGCCCGCGCAGGACTCGGCTCCGCAGTACCCGCCGCCGAGCGAGAACCCCTACGGCCAGCCGCCCGCCCAGGGCGAGGCGGACCACCCGCCCAAGGACTACCCGGGTCGCTAGGCCGCGTCTATCGGGCGAGGTCCGCTGCGGCGAGACGGCGTACGCCCTCCGCGATGACGTCGGGCTGCTTGCAGAAGGCCCACCGCACCAGCTGGCGCCCGGCCTCGGCGTCGTCGTAGAACCCCTGCGTCGGGATGGCGACGACGCCGGCGCGCTCCGGGAGCGCCAGGCACAGCTCGCGGCCGTCGGCCCAGCCGAGGTGCGAGACGTCGGTGGTGGCGAAGTAGGTGCCCTCCGGCACGCGCGGCTCGAGGCCGGCCGCGGCCAGCCCGTCGCACAGCAGGTCTCGCCGGGCCTGCAGGTCGCGGGCCAGCTCGCGGGGCCAGTCGGGCTCGTGGTCGAGGGCGTGCGCCACCGCCGGCTGCAGCGGTGACCCCGACGTGAAGGTCAGCCACTGCTTGGCGGCGAGCACGGCCTGCACGAGGGGTGCCGGGCCGGTGGCCCAGCCGACCTTCCAGCCCGTGAAGGAGTACGACTTGCCCGCGCTGGAGAGCGTCAGCGTGCGCTCCCACATGCCCGGGAGGGTCGCGATCGGCACGTGCGCGCGACCGTCGAAGACCAGGTGCTCGTAGACCTCGTCCGTCACCACCAGGGCGTCGTGCTCGATGGCGAGGTCCGCGACGAGCTGGAGCTCCTCGCGCGTCAGCACCGTGCCCGTCGGGTTGTGCGGCGTGTTGAGCAGGACCAGCTTGGTGCGGTCGGTGATGGCGGCCCGGAGGTCGTCGGGGTCCGGGCGGAAGTCGGGCGCGCGCAGCGTGACCGGTCGGCGCCGCGCGCCGCACATGTCGAGCATGGCGACGTAGGAGTCGTAGTAGGGCTCCAGCACGACGACCTCGTCGCCCGGGTCGACGAGCCCGAGCAGGGTGGCGGCGACGGCCTCGGTGCAGCCGGTGGTGACGACGACCTCCCGGTCGGGGTCGACCTCGAGGCCGTAGTGGCGCTGCTGGTGCCGCGCGATCGCCTGACGCAGTGCCGGGATCCCGATGCCGGGTGCGTACTGGTTGGCGCCCGCCTCCAGTGCTGCCTCGGCGGCCCGAACCACCGAGGCCGGGCCGTCGACGTCGGGGAATCCCTGCCCCAGGTTGAGCGCACCGGTCCGCACCGCCAGCGCCGACATCTCGCTGAAGACGGTGGGCGGGATGTGGGCCAGTCGGGTCGCGAGGGGCCTGCTGGACGGATCGGCAGTGGGCACGCGCCCACGCTACCCATCCGCCTCACTAAGGTCGGTCCCGTGACAACTGACGCGAACCTCGCCGCAGACATCGACGCCACCTGCCGCCTCACCGGCCAGTTCACGCTCCGCTCGGGGCAGGTCGCCGACACCTACTTCGACAAGTACCTCTTCGAGGCCCAGCCCGACCTGCTCGACCGCGTGGCAGCGCAGATGGTGGACCTGCTGCCCGAGGACACCGAGCTGCTCGGCGGCCTCGAGCTCGGCGGCATCCCGATCGCGACGATGGTCAGCTCGCGCACCCGGCTGCCGGCCCTCTTCGTGCGCAAGAAGGCCAAGGAGTACGGCACCGCCAAGCTCGCCGAGGGCCCGGACGTCGCCGGTCGCCGGATCACGATCATCGAGGACGTCATCACCACCGGCGGCGCTGTCCGCGACGCGACCCGTGCACTGCGCGAGCTCGGCGCCGTCGTCGAGGTGGTCGTCTGCGCGATCGACCGCTCACCCGTCGACGAGGACCCGCTCGCCGACGTGGGGCTCGAGATCAGGTCGGTCCTGACCCGCGCCCAGCTCGACGCCGCCTCCTCTGCCTGAGCCGACGGCGTACGACCCTCAGTCCAGGTCGCGACCGGTGATGTCGCGGTCGGGACCACCGTCGTGCTTGCCGATCTCGGCCCCGGCTGCGTCGGTGCGGCGGTGGCGCCACCACTCGATGACGATCGGGATGAGGGAGAACGCGACGATGACGATGACGAGCTTGTCGATGCTCTCGCCGAGCGACGGGAACGCGTCACCGAGGAAGAAGCCGAGCAGGGTGATCGACAGGACCCACAGCACGGCGCCGACGAGGCTCCAGAGGAAGAAGCGGGCGCGGTCCATCCGGGTCACACCGGCGACGACGGTGATGTAGGTCCGCACGAAGGGCACGAAGCGACCGATCACGAGGGCCTTGTTGCCGTGGCGGTCGAAGAACGCGGTGGTCTGGTCGAAGTACTTGCGCTTGATGATCCGGCCGTCGCGCTCGTAGAGCGGTCGGCCGATCTTGCGGCCGATCTCGTAGCCGACGACGTTGCCGAGGAAGGCAGCCGCGGTGAGGAACGCCATCGCGATGAGCAGCTCCACGAACGGCGGTCCCGGGAACAGGTCGAGCTGGCCGGTGACGATGAACAGCCCCAGCGCGAAGAGAAGCGTGTCGCCCGGGAGGATCGGGAAGAACAGCCCGCACTCCACGAAGATGATCAGCATGCTGATCCAGAACAGCTCGGCGCCGAAGCGGTCGAGGAGGTAGTTCGGGTCCATCCAGTCGATGCCCAGCAGCAGCGGGGTGACTGCGAGACCGGGGAGGCCGGACAGGTCGGGGACGCTCACGCGCGTCACCCTAACGAGCCGGACCTACTGTTCTCGCATGCACGAGGACTCGTACGACGTCGGCCGGGCGCCCTACGACCCGATGCCCCACGGCCGGCCCGAGGTCGGCGTGGGTCCGTGGGAGGGGGAGTGGCCCGAGGGCGAGCACTGGGACCCCGAGCTGCTGCGCGACGGTGACCGCCGCAACGTCGTCGACCGCTACCGCTACTGGACCCTCGACGCGATCGTCGCCGACCTCGACACCAGGCGGCACGGCTTCCACGTCGCGATCGAGAACTGGCAGCACGACTTCAACATCGGCACGATCGTGCGCACCGCCAACGCCTTCCTCGCCGCCGAGGTGCACATCGTCGGCAACCGTCGCTGGAACCGGCGCGGCGCGATGGTGACGGACCGCTACCAGCACGTCCGCCACCACACCGATGCCGCCGGCCTGGCGACGTACCTCCACGGGCTGGCAACGCCGGTCCGACTGCTCGGCATCGACAACCTGCCCGGCTCGGCCCACCTCGAGACGATGGACCTGCCGCGCGACGTGTGCTTCCTCTTCGGCCAGGAGGGCCCCGGTCTCTCGGAGCAGGCGCGCGAGGTGTGCGACGGCACCTTCTCGATCGCGCAGTTCGGCTCGACCCGCTCCATCAACGCCAGCGCCGCGGCCGCGATCGCGATGCACAGCTGGATCCGGGAGTACGCCGACCTCGCCGGCGGCGACGCCTGGCGCGGGTGACCGGCCCGACCCCCGCTCTCCGCCCGCTGCGCGCCGGCGTCGGCTGGCTCGTCGGGCTCACCCGTGGCGCTGCGGCGCCAGCACGCCTCGAGGGCCAGCCCGCGGCTGCTGTGGCTCTTGACCGTGCCCTCGCTGATGCCGAGCTCGGCGGCGGTCTCGCGCACCGACAGGCCGAGCCAGTGGCGCAGCACGACGACCTTGCGCTGCTGCTCGGGCAGCTCCTGGAGCGCGGTGATGAGCGCGTCGCGCTCCTCGAGCGGCGTGCCCGGCCCGCCGACCGCGTCCCGCTCCGGCAGCCGAGCGCCACGGTGGACACGCGACGCTGGCGCCGTCGGTGCGCGTCGATGCTGGTCCGTACGAGCGTCGTGCGGACGTAGCCGTCGGGGTCGCGGTCGGCGCTGCAGCCGGGGCCAGGCCAGGTAGAGCTTGGTGAGCGCCTCCTGGAGGAGGTCGTCGGCGAGGAGCCAGTCGCCGCACAGCGCGTACGCCACCCGGCGCAGCCGGTCCTGGCTGGCCGCGACGTAGTCGCTGAACGCGGCCTCGTGGCGGCGTGCGCGTGCCATCACCGGCGGTCCGACTGCTCGCGCTCCGCCACCTCGCGCTCGAGCTCCCTCCGCTCGCGCTCCCCCTGGCGTCCGCCGCCCAGTCGATGTTCGCGCAGCGCCGAGCCACGATCGCCTCGAGCGACGCGACGTCGCCGAGCTCGCTCGAGCGAGCATCCGCAGTTGCCGTCGCCCGAGGACCGCGAAGTAGGTCACGCCCTCGTGGAGCAGCTCCACGGCGGCCGTGGCGTTGGGCGCGCAGCAGCCCTCGATCGGATCCTCGAGCACGCGGACGATCGCCGCGCCACCCACCGTGAGAGCTCGCCGTCCGAGCCGACGAGCGGCAGGGCAGCGCGAGGTTCCGCGGACCGTGCGATCGGCAGGGTAGGGGACGTGCAAAGCGGCCCGGGAAAACCCCACGTGATCCCGAACCGCTTTGCCCCCCGTTGGCTGGTGGGAGCCATGAGCACAAGTTAGGGCGACTGCGGGCGTCGCTGCCATACCCGTGAGGGTGCAGTGACCCTCCCCCAACGTTGGACGGAACGGTCAGCGCTGCGTCGCGAGAACCGCCTCCAGGGCGGCCAGCCCACGGCTGCTGTGGCTCTTCACCGTGCCCTCGCTGATGCCGAGCTCGTCGGCCGTCTCGCGCACCGACAGCCCGAGCCAGTGGCGCAGGACGACGACCTTGCGCTGCTGCTCGGGCAGGTCCTGGAGCGCGTCGAAGAGCGCGGACCGCTCCTCGAGCGGCGTTGCCTCCTCCGCCGCGTGCTCCGGCAGCCGGTCGCTGGGTCGCTCGCGACGCCACGGCCGGCGGGACTCGTCGATGTTGGCGCGCACCATGATCTGGCGGCAGTAGGCCTCCTCGCCGCCCTCGTGCCGGATCCGCGGCCACGCGACGTAGAGCTTGGTGAGCGCGGTCTGCAGCAGGTCGTCCGCCCGGTGCCAGTCGCCGCACAGGGCGTACGCGATCCGGCGCAGGTGCGTCTGCCGGGCGGCGACGAACTCCGAGAAGGCCGCGTCGCGGTCGGTGCCCCTCATCGCATGCCCGACCCGGAGGCGTACTGCTGGCGGGCCCAGTCGATGAAGGCGGCCATCGAGGCGAAGGTGCCCGCGGCCGGGATCACGTCGAGCGTGCCGTCGATCACGCGGTAGGCCGCGAACTCCGAACGGCCGTCCACGAGCAGTCGTACGACTCCGGTCGCCGTGGCCCCCGCGCCGAAGCTCTCGCCCAGGTCGATGCCGGCGCGCTGCTCGGTGATGACGACGCCGGGGCGGGCCGCTCGAGACGTTGCCGGACCCGTCGAGCACCAGCCAGGGCTGGTCACTGGTCTCACCGCTCGACGGCGTGACACCGTTGGCGACGTCGAGGGTCTGCTGGTTGCGTACGTTGGTGGCCAGCCAACCGGCGAAGTCGCCGGTGGCGTCGTTGGTGTTGGTCGACCAGTCGCCCACACCGAAGGCGGCGATGATGGAGTACACCTCGCGCCCCTCGTACATCACCCGGATGGCGATCGACTGTCCCTGGTCCGGCGTGTAGCCCATCGGGTTCGGCACTCGCTCGAGCACCGGCGCCGGCGCCGCGGTGACAGCACGAGCTCCCCGTCCTCCAGCAGCGCCGGGTTGCCCAGGAACTCCTCGTCGACGCTCATGGACGGAGTGACGTCGCGCACGGCTCCTGCCTTGCTGTCGTCCTCGCTGTCCGGACGTCTCGGCAGCCGTCGTGGGGGCCGGGCCGCTGGTCGCGACCGGGCGCATCGCCCCGTGGCGCTGGGCCCGGGCTGCGTGCGCCCAGGCGCGGCGCCCACGCCGACCACCATCGAGGCGACGATCGCGAACGACGCGGCACGGCGACGGCGTACGGCCGTCCGTCCCGCAGCGATGTAGTGCCCCGGGGGCAGGTCGTGCCCGGTGCCGAACGAGCTGTCCAGCTCGTCCTGCCAGTCGACGTCGGTGCCCATCAGTTGTCCTTCCCCCGCGCGGAGTCTTGCACCGGTGGACACGGAGCGCGGTCCGCATCGGTTGTCACGTGCTGAGACGGAATCCGGCCACGGAAGCGACCGACGGGTAGCCACTAGGGTTGTGGACGCCAGTTGGAACGTTCCCGAGGAGAACCCCGATGCCCATCGCCACCCCCGAGGTCTACGCGCAGATGCTCGACGCCGCGAAGGAGAAGTCCTTCGCCTACCCCGCCATCAACGTCTCGTCGTCCCAGACCCTCAACGCCGCGCTCAAGGGCTTCGCCGACGCCGGCTCCGACGGCATCATCCAGGTCTCGACCGGCGGCGCGGAGTACCTCTCCGGCCCCTCGGTCAAGGACATGGTCACCGGCTCCGTCGCCTTCGCGGCCTACGCCGCCGAGGTCGCGAAGAACTACCCCGTCAACATCGCGCTGCACACCGACCACTGCCCCAAGGACAAGCTCGACGGCTTCGTCCGCCCGCTGCTCGACATCTCCGCCGAGCGCGTCGCGCGCGGCGAGGCGCCGCTCTTCCAGTCGCACATGTGGGACGGCTCGGCGGTGCCGCTGGACGAGAACCTCGAGATCGCCGAGGAGCTGCTCGCCAAGTGCGCCGCGGCGCACATCATCCTCGAGATCGAGGTCGGCGTCGTCGGCGGCGAGGAGGACGGCGTCGCCAACGAGATCAACGACCAGCTCTACACGACGCCCGAGGACGCCATCGCCACCATCAAGGCGCTCGGCGCCGGCGAGCGCGGCCGCTACATGACCGCGCTGACCTTCGGCAACGTGCACGGCGTCTACAAGCCCGGCAACGTCAAGCTGCGCCCGGAGATCCTCAAGCTCGCCCAGGAGGCGGCCGCCTCCGAGCTCGGCCTCGGCTCCGACGCCCGGCCCTTCGACCTCGTCTTCCACGGCGGCTCGGGCTCGACCGCGCAGGAGATCAGCGACGCGGTCGACTTCGGCGTCGTGAAGATGAACGTCGACACCGACACGCAGTACGCCTTCACCCGCCCCGTCGCCGGCCACATGTTCGCCAACTACGACGGCGTGCTGAAGGTCGACGGCGAGGTCGGCAACAAGAAGCTCTACGACCCGCGCGCCTGGGGCAAGGCCGGCGAGGCCGGCATGGCCGCGCGCATCGTCGAGGCCTGCGAGAACCTGCGCTCCGCCGGGACGTCGCTGGCCGGCTGACGTCCGAGCCGACCACCGCTGCGAGCGGTGCGTAGCGAGGTTCCGGACGACCGGAGATCCCCCTCACGCACCGCCGTGTCGCCGGGCGTACGTCGCTCAGGCGCCGGCGGCCGGAGCCGCTGCCTGGCCTGGGGTGCGGCGGCGGGCTCGCCCGGGCGGGCCGCGAAGTGCGCGGCCGCTCGAAGAACAGCACCGCGACCAGCGCCGAGCACCAGCACGGCCGGCAGCAGCAGCAGCGCCTGCGACATCGCGTCGGTGAACGGCGCCGGCGACCTCGGCGGGGAGCGTCGCCGCCGCCCGCGCCTCGGTCGGGCGAGAAGGTCAGCCCGTTGGCGGCCAGCCGGGCGTCGATCAGCACGGCGATCGCGGCCGAGCCGAGCACGGCGCCGACCTGGCGGGTCGCGTTGTAGACCCCCGAGCCGG
The DNA here is from genome assembly GCA_963795095.1 of uncultured Actinomycetota bacterium. Taxonomy (GTDB): domain Bacteria; phylum Actinomycetota; class Actinomycetes; order Propionibacteriales; family Nocardioidaceae; genus Nocardioides. The sequence continues at coordinate 147,019 of CAWCGM010000020.1, forward strand.
CGCCGGCGCGCTGCGGCGGCAGGTTGCGGTTGGCGGTGGTGGCCAGCGGTCCCCACAGGAACGAGCTGCCCGAGGCCGAGCAGCGCGAAGACGCGCGACGAGCTGCCACAGCGGGGTGTCGGGCGCGAGCGACGACGGCCAGCAGCAGCAGCGAGACGCCGAGGGCGGCGAAGCCCGCCCGAGGGCAGCACGCGGGGTGGACCCGGTCGGTGAGGCGGCCGGCGACGGGCGCGGCGAGGATCGACGTGACCGCCATCGGCGCGAGCAGCAGGCCGGCCTGGGTGGGGGAGTAGCCGCGCACCAGCTGGGCCCAGAGCATCAGCGGGAAGCCCATCGCGGTGAAGGCGAAGGACGACGCGTCGCGATCGCCAGGTTGGACGACCGAGAAGTTGCGGTCGGCGAAGAGGCCGAGCGGCATCAGCGGCTCGCGGCGGTTGCGCGCCTGCCACCACACGAAGGCGGCGCAGCACGACGAGGCCGCCGACGATCAGGCGCCAGACCGTGATCGGGCCGGTGATGGTCGACCAGTCGTACTGCTCGCCCTCCTGGATGCCGAAGACGAGCAGGAACATGCCGGCGCCGCTGAGCGCGACGCCGAGCCAGTCGAAGCGGTGGTCGTTGGCTCGAGGCGGGGCACCAGCCGCCAGGCCAGCGCCGAACGCGACGATGCCGACCGGCACGTTGATGAAGAAGATCCACTCCCAGCCCAGGGTGTCGACCAGCACGCCGCCGAGGATCGGGCCGACGAGCGTGGCGACGCCGGCGGCGGCGCCCCACAGCGCCATCGCCGAGCCGCGCCGCTCGATCGGGAAGATGCGGGTGATGACCGCCATCGTCTGCGGCGTCATCATCGACGCGCCGAGGCCCTGGGCGACGCGCGCGGCGATCAGCCCCTCGATGCGTGGTGGGCAGCCCGCACGCCAGCGAGGCGAGGGTGAAGACCGTGAGGCCGACGAGGTAGAGGTTCTTCGGGCCGAAGCGGTCACCGAGCCGCGCCGGTGATCAGCACCGGGACGGCGTAGGCGAGGAGGTAGGCGCTGGTCACCCAGACGACGTCGTTGACCCGGCGCCGTGGGCAGGTCCTCGATGATCGCCGGCGTCGCGACCGTGACGATCGTGGTGTCGACCAGGATCATGAAGAACCCGAGGCACAGCGCCCACAGGGCGGGCCACGGGTCGGCGTCGCTGGTCGCGGTCGGGTCGGGTGCGGTGGGCAGCGAGGTCACGGCCCCAGTGAACACCGCGCGTCCGACATCGATTCCTCCCGGACGCCGGCACGACGGGCGGTGCGTGAGGGGGAGCTCCCGGCTCCGGGATCCTCCTCACGCACCGCCCTCCTCCGACGGGAGCAGTGCGGAGCCGCGCGAGCGGCTGCGAGGCTAGCGCGACTAGCGCGCGGGCGCGTTGCCCGTCACGTCGTCCGGGTCGCCGTAGGGCTCGTCGTGCGGACCGTGCTCGGCGAGGTCCTTCTGCACGCGCGGGTCGTCGGCGTCGGCGAAGTAGTCGAACGGGATCGTCTCGTCCTGGCCGTTGGAGACCTTCACGGCGTTGAGGATCGCGCTCAGCACGACGGCCACCACGAGGTTGATGGTGAAGGCCGTCATCGCGATGTAGCCCATCTGCTCGATGCCCGGCATCAGGCGCGAGCGAGCCGCCGAAGTGCTTGCCGGTGACCGGGTTGACCACCTGGTAGGCCTCGACCGTGCCGTAGACCATCGCGACCGCCCAGCCGGCCAGCAGCGCCCAGCGGTGGAACCACCGGGTGAAGAGGCTGAAGACGACCGCGGGGAAGGTCTGGAGGATCCAGATGCCGCCGAGGAGCTGGAAGTTGATCGCGTTCTGCTTGTCGAGGGTGAGCACGAAGACCAGCGCGAACGCCTTGACGAGCAGCGACATCAGCTTGGAGACCTTGGCCTCCTGCTTCGGGGTGGCGTCGGGCTTGAGCCACTCCTTGTAGATGTTGCGGCTGAACGTGTTGGCCGCGGCGATCGACATGATCGCCGCCGGCACGAGCGCGCCGATCGCGATGGCGGCGAAGGCGACGCCGGCGAACCAGGCCGGGAACATGTCCTCGAACAGCTGCGGGATGACGAGCTGCGCGTTGGGCTCGCCGTCGAGCCCGATCGGCTTCGTGCCGGCGGCGATGGCGACCCAGCCGAGCAGGGCCAGCAGGCCGAGCACGAAGGAGTACGCCGGCAGGATCGCGGCGTTGCGGCGGATCGTGTTGCGGCTGTTGGACGACAGCGACGCGGTCACCGAGTGCGGGTACATGAACAGCGCCATCGCCGAGCCGAGCGCGAGGGTGGCGTACGCCCAGCCCTGCGCCGACCCCGGGCAGGAACGCGCCCGTCGGCTTGCCGGTGGCCTCGTTGACCGTCGCCATCTTCTCCTGCGCGGAGCCGAAGATGTTGTCCCAGCCGCCGACCTGGCCGGGCAGGTAGATCACCGCGACGATGATCACGAGGTAGATCAGGATGTCCTTGACGAACGCGATCACCGCCGGGGCGCGCAGGCCGCTGGAGTAGGTGAAGGCCGCCAGCACCGCGAAGGCGATGAAGAGCGGCGCGTCCTTGGCGATGATGTTGTCGCCGCCGCCGACCCCGGCCACCTCGAGCACGGCCTGGATGCCGACGAGCTGGAGCGCGATGTAGGGCATCGTCGCGACGAAGCCGGTGCACCGCGACGGCCAGCGACAGGCCGCGGCTGTCGTAGCGCCCGCGGACGAAGTCGGCGGTGGTGACGTAGCCGTGGCGGTGGCTGACCGACCACAGCCGCGCCATGAAGATGAAGATGATCGGGTAGAGCACGATCGTGTAGGGCACCGCGAAGAAGCCGGCCACCGCACCGGTGGCGAACATCGCGGCCGGCACGGCCACGAAGGTGTAGGCGGTGTAGAGGTCGCCGCCGAGCAGGAACCAGGTGATCCAGGTGCCGAACTTGCGACCACCCAGCCCCCACTCGTCGAGGGACTCGAGGCGACTCGCCGCGCTGGAAGCGCGAGGCCATGAAGCCGGCCACGGTGACCATCAGGAACAGCACGATCAGCACCGCCAGCGCGACACCGTTGACGCCGGTGCCGGTGGCCATGACCGTCACCTGCGGCGTCATCGGTCCTCACCCACCTTGTGCGTGGTCTTGCCGCGCGCCGACAGGGTCAGCCTGTAGGCGGTCCAGGTCAGGGCCGAGCAGATGAAGACCCAGAGGAACTGGTACCAGAAGAAGAACGGGAAGCCGAAGAGCTCCGGGTCCGCCTTGGCGTAGCTCGGCACCCAGAGGAGGGCGACGATCGGGATCACGAGCAGGACGGCGGCGAGCGCCATCTTGCCCTTGTCGGTCGGGGGCAGGCCCGGGTTCGGGGCGCGTCTGTGGAGGGTTCCCGGGAGTCACCGCGAGACGTTACTCCCGACGTGACGGCCGTCACCCCCCGCGGTGGCGCGACCAGCGGTCAGTGCGCGCGACGGTCAGCCGAGCAGCGCTCGTGCCGCCGGCGGCGGCGCTGGAGTCGCGCAGGAAGGACGAGCAGCGGTCCCACTCCTCGGTCTCGCCGATGGCGCGCGCGGCGAGGGCGAGGAGCGCGAGCGAGCGGAGGAAGCCGCGGTTGGGCTCGTGCTCCCACGGCACCGGGCCGTGGCCCTTCCAGCCGTTGCGGCGCAGCATGTCGAGCGAGCGGTGGTAGCCGACGCGGGAGTAGGCGTAGACGGTCACGTCGTCGGCGCCGGCCTCCTTGGCCTCGCGGCGCAGGGCGGCCCACGCGGCCGGCGACGCCGGGTGACGGCGTACGACGGCAGCCGGGGCGTCGCCGCCGGCGAGCTCCGCGTCGGCGGGGTCGGCGGGCAGGTGGGTGGGCGGGGGACCGGCCATCAGGTCGCCGCCGAAACCGGAGGTCATGGCCCCACCCTAGGACCGCGTCGCGGTCGGGGAGACTGCGCCATGGGTGAGACCTTCACGACCGAGATCCAGGCGCGCTACCGCGACATCAACCTCGCCGGCCACGTCGACAACGTCGAGGCCGTGCGGGTCCTCGACGAGGCGCGCTACGAGTTCCTCCGCTTCGCCCGCCTCGGCGGCCTGCCGGACGGCGCGACCGGCCTGCTGCACGGCGTCGACGACGGCGTCTCCGAGCTCGTCGCCTCGCAGACCATCGAGTACCACTCCGAGATGCGCTTCGTGCCCTACCAGCCGTTCCTCGCCTCGCTGTGGGTCTCGCGCGTCGGCCGCTCGTCGTTCACCGTCTCCGCCGAGCTCCGCGTCGAGGCCGGCGGCGGCCCCGCCGCGGTCTGGGAGTGCGTCAACGTCCTCTGGGACCACCACGCCCAGACCGCCTGGACGATCAGCGACGCGGTCCGCGCCGACCTCGAGCGCTACCTCGGCGACCCGGTCGCGCTTCCGCCGCTGACGCGACCCGGGAAGGCAGTTGGCCGGTCGGTGGCGCGAGCCCACGCCGGTCGCGCGGCTGGTGGCCGACGAACGCCACGTCGGTCAGGCGCCGAGCAGCCGCCGTACCCTCTCCGGGCCGAGGGCGAGCACCAGGGTGGGCAGGCGCGGGCCGCGGTCGGCGTCGACGAGGAGGTTGTAGAGCAGCCGGAAGAAGTCCTTCTGGTCGGCCTTGACCTGGTCGGTCGGGGCGTCGTCGAAGCCGAGGCCGCGGGCGACCTTGGGCACGCCGTAGACGACGGCGGTGACCGCGTCGAGGTCGCCTCGGCCGGCAGGCGGTCGAGGAAGATCCGCAGCCACAGCTCCTCGTCCTCGCTCAGCGAGGCGAGCCGCTCGGCGTCGGGCGTCTCGCGGACGGTGGTGCGCTCCTCGGCGGGCACGTGCTCGGCGGTCCACTGCATCGCCTTGGACAGGCGCGGCTCGAGGTCGTCGACGCAGTCGTGCGGGAAGCCCGACGACTCGACGATCCGCGAGATCGTGCCGGCCGAGCCGGCGGTGACGTCGGCGACCGAGGACAGCGTGCGGAACGGTACGGGCACGGCGGGGTCGGCAGGGGGCCGGCCGAGCGGTCGCGGAGGCGCGGTGCCAGGCGAGCGTCGCGACGTCGGCCTTGGCCGGGTCGGCGGCCTTGCGGCCCAGCGCGTCCCACTCGTCGTAGAGGCGCACGACGGCCGGCCCGAAGTCGATGTCGAAGGCCTGGGTCGGCGCGCGGCGGACGTAGAGCCAGCGCAGCATCGGCGCCTCGAGGACGCGCAGCGCGTCGGTGGCGGTCGGCACGCCGCCGGCCGACGACGACATCTTCTGCACGCCGGCGAAGCCGACGAAGGCGTAGATCACCCGGGCGGGCGCGCGCCAGTCGAAGATCGACGAGACGATCTCGGTGCCGACGGTGTAGGAGGAGCCGGGCGTCATGTGGTCGCGGCCGGCGGGCTCGAAGTCGACCTTCTCGTAGGCCCACCGCATCGGCCAGTCGACCTTCCACACGAGCTTGCCGTCGGTGTCGGTCGACAGGTCGGTGGTGCCCTCGTAGCCGCAGGAGGAGCAGGTGTAGGACAGCGTCGTGGTGGCGTCGTCGTACGCCGTGGTGGTGACGGTGTCGCGGCCGCACTGGCGGCAGTAGGGGCGGTAGGGGAAGCGGGCGATCGCGTCGGCGCTCGCCGGAGCCGGCACCGTCGTCCTCGTTGGCGACGGAGTCGGCCAGGTCGGCGGCCTCCTGGTCGGACGCGTCGTCGGCGGCGGTGACCTTCTTGGTGCGGTGCTGGGCGAGCACCGCCTCGATCTCGTCGCGACGCGAGACCGCCAGCAGGACCTGGTCGCGGTAGGCGCCGGAGGTGTACATCTGCGTCTGCGAGACCTCCTCCATCTCGACGCCGAGCTCGGCGAGCGAGTCCTGGAGGGGAGCCTTGAAGTGCTCGGCCCAGCTGTCGTGGCACTCCCACGGGTCGGGCACCGCGGTCAGCGGGCGGCCGATGTGCTCGGCCCACTCGGCCGGGCACGCCGGCCGGCACCTTGCGGAAGCGGTCGAAGTCGTCCCAGGAGTGCAGGTGGCGCACCGGCACGCCGCGGCGGCGCAGCTCCTCGGCGACGAAGTGCGGGGTGATGAACTCGCGCAGGTTGCCCAGGTGGATCGGGCCGCTCGGCGAGGCGCCGGAGGCGACCGTCACGAGGTTGCCCTCGCCTGCGTGGCGTACGGCGTCGTCCGCCGCCCGCGTCACCCAGTCGACCGGATCGCCCTGTTCCGTCCACCTCGCGCCATGCGGGCAAGGCTATCGGTGGGCGCGGTGGGCAGCCGGAGCGTGGGATCGACGGCGCGGAGCCGAGGGGCGTCGGAGCCGTCCCCCGTGGCGGCTCCGACGCCACCACTCGGTCCGTGCTCGGACACGATCCACGCAGTCACCCCCGCGTCCGCGCGGAATCCCCGAGTGGTTCGGCAGGATCATGCCAGTCTACGGCCGTCGCAGAATCCTGGCTCGAAGTGGCCGATGGCACTAAGATGCCAGATCGTGGCGAGGGGCGAGGAGGCGCGGCTGGCGGCGGCGTTCGGGCTGACCGAGCAGATGGAGCCGCTCTACCGGCGGGTCCTGCCCGGATCGGGCCAGACGCGTGGCGCAGGTGGCCGCGAGCCTGCGCTCGCCGTCGACGAGCTCCTCGACCAGCTGGCGTCCCCTGCTCGCGCTGGCGTCGTGTCCGTCGAGGACGGCGTGCTGCACGTCGTCGACCCGGCCACCGCCACCAGCCGGGCGCTGGCCCAGCAGGCCGAGAAGCTGCTCGTCGCGAGCCGCGAGCTGCTGCGCCTGGCCGACGTGCTCCCGGCGCTCGCGAGCCGCGCGACGAGCGGCTGCCGCAGGAGCAGGTCATCGACGGCGACGTCTCGGCCATGGCCGACGTGCCGGCCACGATCGCGCAGTGGGTGCGGCGAGAACCGGGGCGACCTGTGCTTCCTGCGCCCCGACCAGTGGCGCTTCCCGAGCGAGTCGGAGATGGCGGTGGCCGTCGGCAACGCCGTCCGGCGAGGGCGGCGGGTACGGGCGATCTACCCGGCGCGCGCGCTGACCGAGGCGCCCGCAGGTGCTGCGCACGCGCGCGGAGATCGGCGAGGAGATCCGGGTGGTGCCGAGCGTCCTCACCCGGCTCGTCGTGGTCGGCCCGCGCCGGGCGATCGTGCCCGAGCCCCTCGGCGTCGGGACCGACCAGCGGGTCGTGGTGCGCCAGGCGTCGATCGTCGGGATGTTCCAGGCCTACTTCGACGAGCTCTGGGAGACCGCCGAGCCAGGTCGAGGCGCGCGCCGACCGGCTGCGCCGCGACCAGCGCCGGCTGCTGCTCACCGAGCTCGCCGACGGCGTCAAGGACGAGCAGATCGCCCGCAACCTCGACGTCAGCCTGCGCACGGTGCGCCGCCGGGTCGCGCGCTGATGACCAGCTCGACGTCGACACGCGCTTCCAGGTCGGCGTCGAGGCCGTCCGCCGCGGCTGGCTCTGACGCGAGGTCAGGGGGCGGCAGGATCATCCAGTACGCCGCGGGCTCGAGGCGCCAGCTGCGGCTGCGCTCGGGCCCGGAGATCTCGCCGTCGGCCGACAGCCAGAACTCGTCGCCGCTCACCTTCACCGACCGGCCGCGCAGCGTGACGACGTCGTCGCGCTCGTCGTGGGTGCCCCGGCTGAGCCCGACGACGTAGCCGAGCTTGGCCATCGGCTTCACGGCGCGGCTGATCATCACGTCGAGCCGGCCGTCCTCGGGGTCGGCGTCGGGGTTGAGCTCGGTGCCGCCGCCGACGTTGCCGCCGTTGCCGATCGCGACCATCAGCACCGGGCCGGTCGACGTCGTTGACGACCTTGCCGTCGATCTCGACGCGCAGTCGCCAGCTCGGCGGGTGGAAGGCCGACAGCAGGGCGCCGATCGGGTAGCCGAGCTTGCCGAGGTTGACCTTGCCGACGCCGACCGCGCCGAGCCGGCTCTTCCACTTTGCGCCCTTGCGGCTGGCCTGGGCGCCGACGCCGACGTGGACGTTGTTGACCACGATGTTGCCGGTCTCGTCGACGATCAGGTCGACCTTGCGGGCCTCGCCGGTGAGCACGAGGCGGGCGGCGTCCTCGATCTCGAGGGGGATGTCGTTGCCGCGGGCGAAGTCGTTGCCGGTGCCCATCGGCAGGAGCGCGAGCGTCGAGCCGGCCAGCTCGTGGCGCTTGTGGAGCGCGGTGACCACCGCGTGCATGCTGCCGTCGCCGCCGGCGACCACGACCGTACGCCCGCCGGCGCGGTGCAGCACCCCGTCGAGCTCGCCCGGGTTGGACGTCTTGGCGACCTCGACCGACGCCTCGGTCGCGCAGCACGACGAGGGCCGCGGCGAGGTTCTCCTCGTCGGAGGTGCCGGCCTCGGCGTTGGTGATGACGAGGAGCGAGTGCACGGCCGGACACTAGCCACGGGCCGCGTCGTCCACCCTGTGGGGGCACTCCGGTCGCCGGTGCGGTAGCGTGTGGCCGCAAGAGCCCCGACGCCTTGTGCCCGGGGCTGTTGTCATTTCCGTGCCAGCATGACATCGAGGAGGGCTGAGATGCCCGCGATCGTCGTGCTCGGTGCCCAGTGGGGCGACGAGGGCAAGGGCAAGGCCACCGACCTGCTGGCCACCACGGACCCCATCGACTTCGTGGTCCGCACGAGCGGCGGGCACAACGCCGGCCACACGATCGTCATCGACGGCGAGAAGTTCGCCACCCACCTGCTGCCCAGCGGCATCCTGACGCCCGGCGCCACCTCGGTGATCGCCGGCGGCGTCGTGGTCTCGCCCGAGGCGCTCTTCCGCGAGCTCGACGGGCTGATCGCGCGCGGCGTCGAGGTGGCCGACCTCAAGGTCAGCGCCAACGCCCACGTGATCGCGAGCTACCACGCGACGATCGACAAGGTCACCGAGCGCTTCCTCGGCAAGAACCAGATCGGCACCACCGGCCGCGGCATCGGCCCGGCCTACGCCGACAAGATCAACCGGGTCGGCGTCCGCATCGCCGACCTCTTCGACGAGAAGATCCTGCGCAGAAGGTCGAGGCGGCGCTCGACGTCCGCAACCACCTGCTGACCAAGGTCTACAACCGCCGCGCGATCGAGGTCGACGCCGTCGTCGAGGAGCTGATGTCGTACGCCGACCGGCTGCGGCCGATGGTGTGCGACACCTCGCTGCTGCTCAACCGGGCGCTCGACGCCGGCCAGACCGTGCTCTTCGAGGGCGCCCAGGCGACGATGCTCGACGTCGACCACGGCACCTATCCGTTCGTCACGTCGTCCAACCCGGTCGCCGGCGGCGTCTGCGTCGGCGCCGGCATCGGCCCCACCCGCATCGACCGGGTGATCGGCGTGATCAAGGCCTACACGACCCGCGTCGGCTCGGGCCCGTTCCCGACCGAGCTCTTCGACGAGGACGGCGTCCAGCTCCAGCAGCTCGGCGGCGAGATCGGCGTCTCGACCGGCCGCACCCGGCGCTGCGGCTGGTACGACGCCGTCGTCGCGCGCTACGCCAGCCGGGTCAACGGCCTCACCGAGTTCTTCCTGACCAAGCTCGACATCCTCGGCGCGTGGGACCGGATCCCGGTCTGCGTCGCCTACGAGATCGACGGTCAGCGGGTCGAGGAGATGCCGATGACGCAGACCGAGTTCCACCACGCGAAGCCGGTCTACGAGTACTTCGACGGCTGGATGAGCGACATCTCCGGCTGCCGGTCCTTCGACGACCTGCCCAAGAACGCCCAGGTCTACGTCCGGGCGCTCGAGGAGATCTCCGGCGCGAAGATCTGGGGCGTCGGCGTCGGACCCGGTCGCGAGCAGACCGTGGTGGTCCACGGGTGAAGACCCTCGTCATCGGCACCGGCGGGCGCGAGCACGCACTGGCGCTCGCTCTGCGGCGATCCGGCGGTGACCGAGGTGCACGCCGCACCCGGCAACCCGGGGATCGGCGAGGTCGCCACGCTGCACGACGTCGACCCGATGGACGGCGCGGCGGTGGCCGCGCTCGCGACCTCGATCGGCGCCGACCTCGTGGTCGTCGGCCCGGAGGCACCGCTGGTCGCCGGCGTCGCCGACGTCGTACGCGATGCCGGGATCGCCGGCTTCGGCCCGTCGCTCGCAGCGGCCCGGCTCGAGGGGTCCAAGGCGTTCGCCAAGGAGGTCATGGCCACCGCCGGCGTGCCGACCGCCGGCTCGCGCACCTGCACCACGCCCGACGAGGTCGCGGCCGCGCTCGACGACTTCGGTGCGCCCCACGTCGTCAAGGACGACGCGCTCGCCGCCGGCAAGGGCGTCGTGGTGACCAACGACCGCGACGAGGCGCTCGCCCACGCGGCCGGGTGCGAGCGGGTCGTCGTCGAGGAGTTCCTCGACGGACCCGAGTTCTCGCTCTTCGTGGTCTGCGACGGCAGCCATCGGCCGGCCGCTGCTGCCCGGCCCAGGACTTCAAGCGGATCTTCGACGGCGGCCGCGGCCCCAACACCGGCGGCATGGGCTCCTACGCGCCGCTCGAGTGGCTGCCCAGCGACATGGTGCAGGCCGTCATGGCGCAAGGTCGTCGACCCGACCCTCGCCGAGATGCGCCGCCTCGAGGCGCCGTTCGTCGGCTGCCTCTACGTCGGCCTCGCCCTGACCGCCGCCGGCCCCAAGGTCATCGAGTTCAACGTCCGCTTCGGCGATCCCGACATCCAGCCGGTCCTGGCGCTGCTCGACTCGCCGCTCGGCGGGCTGCTCGCCGCGGCAGCCGTCGGCAACCTGGCCGACGTGCCCGCGCCGAAGTTCGCCGACGGAGCCGCCGTCTCGGTGGTGATGGCCAGCGCCGGCTACCCCGAGGGCTCGTCGACGGGCGACGTCATCGTCGGCACCGAGACCCTCGCGGTCGAGACCGACGTCGACGTGATCCACGCCGGCACCGCCCGCACCGACGACGGGCCTGGTCACCGCCGGGGGCCGGGTGCTCGCCGTGCGCGCGGTCGGCACCGACGTCGCCGACGCCCGCGCGAAGGCGTACGAAGGCATCTCGTCGATCAGCTTCCCGGGCGCCCAGTGGCGCCGCGACATCGCCGCCGAGCCGCTCGGCGTCGTCGAGGGAGCGGCATCGCGTGGCTGAGCCGGCGTTCGTGCCGGGCACGGACCTGGTGATGCGCGAGGTGCTGCACGACGCCCTGTGGGCCCACTGGCCCGAGCGCGTCGTCGCGGACGACGGCCCCGACGGCGTCCTCGCCACCGTCCAGCCCAGCGGCACCCCGCTGACGTTCCCGCCGCACCCGACGCCGCACCCGTGGGGCCACCTCGACGCGTGGCAGGGCACGTCGGTGCTCAAGCTGCGTCGCGTCGGCGACTGGTACGCCGTGTGGAAGTTCTTCGACGCCGACGGCGCCCTCCGTCGTGGTACGTCAACTTCGAGACGCCCTACGTCCGCCCGCCGACGGCATCGAGGTCAACGACCTCCAGCTCGACATCGTGATCCCGGCGGGCGAGCCGTGGCGGTGGAAGGACGTGCAGGACCTCGCGCCGTCGCTGGCCTCCGGTCGCATCACCCAGGACGAGCTGCTCGCCGTCCTGACCGCGGCCGCAGAGGTCGCCGAGCTGCTCGACCGCGACGACCGCTGGTGGGCGCCGTGGGACGACTGGACGCCCGCGGATGGGACAATCGAGGCGTGAGCGTCCCCAACGTCCTGGCCACCCGCTACGCCGGCGCCGACCTCGCCGAGATCTGGTCGCCCGAGCACAAGATCGTCCTCGAGCGCCAGCTCTGGGTCGCGGTGCTGAAGGCCCAGCGCGACCTCGGCATCGACGTCCCCGACGGCGTCGTCGAGGCCTACGAGGCGGTCATCGACAAGGTCGACCTCGACTCCATCGCCGCGCGCGAGCGGATCACCCGCCACGACGTGAAGGCGCGCATCGAGGAGTTCTCCGCCCTCGCGGGCCACGAGCACATCCACAAGGGCATGACCTCGCGCGACCTGACCGAGAACGTCGAGCAGCTGCAGGTACGCCGCTCGCTCGAGGTCGTGCGCGACCGCGCCGTCGCCGCCCTCGTCCGGCTCGGCCGGCTCGCCGCCGAGCACGAGGCCACCGTGATGGCCGGCCGCTCGCACAACGTCGCGGCCCAGGCCACCACGCTCGGCAAGCGCTTCGCGACCGTCGCCGACGAGATGCTGATCGGCGTCCAGCGCGTCGAGGAGCTGCTCGCGCGCTACCCGCTGCGCGGGATCAAGGGCCCGATGGGCACCTCGCAGGACATGCTCGACCTGCTCGACGGCGACGCCGACAAGCTCGACGCAGCTCGAGCAGCGCGTGGCCACGCACCTCGGCTTCGAGCAGACGCTCGACGAGCGTCGGCCAGGTCTACCCGCGCTCGCTCGACTTCGACGTCGTCGCCGCGCTCGTGCAGCTGGTCAGCGGCCCGTCCAACCTCGCCACCACGGTCCGGCTGATGGCCGGGCACGAGCTGGTGACCGAGGGCTTCAAGGAGGGGCAGGTCGGCTCGTCGGCCATGCCGCACAAGATGAACACCCGCTCGTGCGAGCGGGTCAACGGCCTCGCGGTCATCCTGCGCGGCCACCTCTCGATGGTCAGCGAGCTCGCCGGCGACCAGTGGAACGAGGGCGACGTGTCCTGCTCGGTCGTGCGCCGGGTCGCGCTGCCCGACGCCTTCTTCGCCACCGACGGCCTCTTCCAGACCTTCCTCACCGTGCTCGACGAGTTCGGCGCCTTCCCGGCCGTGATCCAGCGCGAGCTGGACCGCTACCTGCCGTTCCTCACCACCACCAAGGTGCTGATGGCGGCGGTCCGCAACGGCGTCGGCCGCGAGGCCGCCCACGAGGCGATCAAGGAGGCCGCCGTCGGCACCGCGCTCGCGATGCGCGCCGGCCAGGCCGACAACGACGTCTTCGCCAAGCTCGCCGCCGACGAGCGCCTCGGCCTCACCCGCGAGCAGATCGAGGCGCTCGTCGCCGACCCGATCGAGTTCACCGGCGCTGCCGTCGCCCAGACCCGCGCGGTCGTCGCCCGGGTCGAGGCGCTGGCGGCCGCGCCACCCCGAGGCAGCGGCGTACGTCCCGGGCGCGATCCTCTAGTCCCCGAGCCGCCAGGACCGTACGGCGGCGGCGAGGGCGACCGCGAGCACGACGAGCGCCGCGAGCAGGGCCGTACGCGCCGCGACCGGGCGCGGACGCGCACGCGTCGACGGCCTGGTAGACGGTCATCAGCAGCGCCGCACCGAGCGCCGAGCCGATGCGCTGACCGGTCTGGAGCGCCCCGCCGGCCGCGCCGCCCATCCGCGGCGGCACCTCGGCGAGGGTGAGGGTGAAGTTCGGCGAGATGACCCCGCCGCCGCCGACCCCGGCGAGGAACAGCGCCGGCGCGAGCGTCCACCAGAGCCGGTCGGTCGGCTGCGTCACGAGCAGCGCCGCCAGCGCGGTGCCGGTCATCATCACCGAGAGCGCGACCAGCGTGACCTTCCGCCCGAGCCGCCCGACGAGCCTGCCCGCCAGCGGGGAGGTCGTCGCCGCGCCGACGGCGAACGGCGTCATGAGCAGCGCCGCCTTCAGCGGCGAGAACCCCTCGCCCTCCTGCAGGTGCACCGACAGCACGAGGAAGATCCCGGTGAAGCCGGTGAAGTAGAGGGTGCCGACCAGCAGCCCGTTGGCGTAGCCCGGCAGCCCGCGCAGCAGCGAGACGTCGAGCAGCGGCGGGTGGCCGCGACCCACGGTCCGCGCCTCCCACCGCACGAACGCCCACGCCAGCGGCGGGAAGGCCGAGCAGCAGCACGAGCGGCAGCCCGGCGCCGCCCTCCAGGCTGATCAGCGGGTAGAGCACCGCCAGGACGGCGAGCCCGAGCAGCAGCGCGCCCGGCAGGTCGACCCGCGGGTCCTTCTCCGCGTCGCCCCCGGCGTCGTTGTCGGGCACCATCCGCCGGATCAGCACGAGGGCCACGAGGCCGATCGGGACGTTGATGAGGAAGAGCGAGCGCCAGCCGTTCTCCTCGCCGAGCAGCCCGATCAGCAGCCCACCGATCAGCGGGCCGGCCGCGGAGGCGACCGCGACGGTGAAGCCGAACATCCCGAAGGCGCGGCCCCGCTCCTCGCCGCGGAAGAGCTGCTGGATCAGGCCGGAGTTCTGCGGCGTCAGCAGGCCGGCGCTCGCGCCCTGCACGAGCCGGGCGACGACGATGGCGGCCGCGTTGGGCGCGAGCCCGACGGCCACGCTCGAGACGACGAAGCCGATCAGCCCGATCGTCATCAGCCGGCGTCGACCGTGCGCGTCACCGAGCCGGCCGCCGGCGACCAGCGTCATGCCGAACGCCAGCGCGTAGCCCGAGACCACCCACTGGATGGTCGCCGCGCTGGTGTCGAGCCCGGCGCGGATCGACGGGACCGCGACGTTGACGATCGTGACGTCGAGCAGCGACATGAAGCCGACGACGAGCGAGACGGCGAGGATGCGCCAGCGGCGTGGGTCGGGTTCGTACGCCGTCGCGTCGCGCGCGTGCGTCTCCTCGCTCTGCGTCATCCCCGCCAGCCTTGCACCCGCAGTCATGCGCCGGCCTCGCCGTCGGGGCATGATCGGGACATGAAGGCGGTCCAGGCGCGGGTGACCGGACGGGTCCAGGGCGTCTCGTTCCGGTGGTACACCCAGGAGCAGGCGCGGGGGCTCGGGCGTGACCGGCTGGGTGCGCAACGAGCCCGACGGCTCGGTGCTCCTCCACGCCGAGGGCGAGGACGACGCGGTCGACGCGCTCGTCGCGTGGTGCCACGACGGGCCGTCGACGGCGCGGGTCCCCGACGTGGCCGTGCGGGAGGCGGCGCCGCTCGGCGCGACGTCGTTCGAGGTGACCGACTGAGCGACTGGCGGAAATTTATCGGGCCGGGTTGCAACGATGCGGCGCGAGGCGGACATGGGGGAGTCATGGATGCATCGGGGGACCTGCGCGAGGAGCGTCTTCCGCCGGCTCTACGCCGCGCACTTCGACTGCGTGCTGGGCTATGCGCTGCGACGTACGTCGCGCGCCGAGGACGCCGCGGACGTCACGTCCGAGACCTTCCTCGTCGCCTGGCGTCGGCTCCGCACGTCCCGGCCGGGCGGCTGCACGACCCTGGCTCTACGGCGTCGCCCGCCGCCAGCTCGCCAACCAGCGACGCGGCGAGCTGCGCCGGCGCCGGCTCGGGGAGCGCCTGCGCCGCGACCTGAGCGTCGTCGTGCCGGACCTCAGCGACCAGGTCGTGCAGGACCACGTGGTCGACGCCGCGATGTCCCGCCTAGCGCTCGCGACGAGGAGGTGCTCCAGCTGCACCTGTGGGAGGGGCTCGAGCCGCGGGAGATCGGCGAGGTCCTCGGTCTGCCCGGGACGGTGCGTCAGGCCGCGCCTGTCGCGCGCCCGGGCCCGGTGCGCGAGCTCCTCGGCAACGATCCGCCGGCTGCCGGACACATCCAGGGCAAGCAACCGACCCCGATCCGTGAGGAGGAGCGATGAGCCCTCGACTGACCGACCAGGCCGTCTCGCGAGCTGCCGCTCACCGCGGCCCGGGCCGAGCTCCTGGAGGAGATCATGTCCACAGCACTCGCCGATCGGCCCGACGTGCAGCACGAGGAAGGGCCACGATCGAGGTCGCCGCTGGGTGGCGACGATCGCGCCGCCGCTGCCGCAGCCGCCGCTGGTCGCCGTGCCGAGCTGGCTCCTGTCGCGCGACGAACCGGCAGCCGTCTTCGCCGGTGCGCCCGCCGCACGACTGGGTGGTCCTCGACGCCCCGGGCTGGGACGTCACCTACATCTCCGACCCCCTCGAGGGCGGGAGCGAGGTGGAGTGGACGAACGGCGAGGCGACCCTCAACGTCCACCTCTACCCCGCCGACCTCCGCGACTCCTACGTCGAGGACCGCGAGCGGATCGACTACCCGCGCGTCGACCGCGGCACGCCCGTCGAGCTGCTGGGGCAGCCCGCCCGGATGTGGCACTACTCCGCCCGCGACCACACCACCATCGGCGCGGTGGACGGCACGGTCTATCCCGAGGTGCGCGCCCAGGGCATGGACGAGGCGGCGTACGTCGCGCTGCTCGCCCGGCTCGCGTGGACCGACGAGGCAGAGTTCGAGCTCACGCTGCCCGAGCAGTTCGTCACCGCGCGGCGAGGCCGACACGACCATCGCCGAGATGCTCCGCGGCATCCGCCTGGCGCCGGGCGCAGAGGTCCCGAGCTCGGGCGAGAACGATCCCCTACCAGCTCGGGGCCGACGTGGCGCGCCAGGTCGTGCTGCCCGTGGATCGCCGAGTTCGCGCCGAGCCCGTGCAGGCGGGGGACGCCGAGCCGTCGAGGACGCGCAGCGAGGCACTCGCAGGCCTGCCGGGACTGGGCGTTCCTCGACGCGATGAACGCCGAGGGCGACTACCCCGAGGTCGTGTGGGAGATGTCTGCCGACGTGAACGCCGGACCGGGTGCCTCCGAGTACCGCCAGGGGCTCGGCTGCGAGTGACGCGCCAGCGCCCGGACGTGGCCGGGATCTCGTCGCCGTCGGCTTCCCGCACGGCCACCGTCCGCTCGACACTGGACGGATGAGCGCCCCCGTCACCGTGTCCGTCACGCGCCACGTCGATCCGTCGCACACCACGCAGATGCTGGCCTGGATGCAGGCGGGGACGTCGATGGCCGAGAAGTTCGACGGCTTCCTCGGCTCGGGGTGGGTGCGCCCGAGCGCGGACTCGACCGACTGGCACATGCTCTACCGCTTCGCCGACGCCGACTCGCTCGCCGCCTGGGAGGCCAGCCCGCAGCGCGCGTGGTGGCTCGAGGCCGCCCAGGGCAGTGTCGAGGAGAAGCGGCGCGAACGGCGTACGGGCATCGAGGGCTGGTTCGACGAGCCGGCCTCGGTCGAGTCGCTCAGCGCTGCGCCGACGGCACCGCCGCGGTGGAAGCAGATGGTCGTGATCTTCATGGGCTTCTTCCCGCTCAGCCTCGCGGTCAACTTCGCCGTCGCCCACACCGCGCTGGCGGACTGGCCGCTCGTGCTCCGCGTGTTCACCACGATCCTGGTGATGACGCCGCTGATGACCTACGTCGTGCTGCCGTGGCTCACCCGACGGATGTCGTGGTGGCTCCACCGCTGAGGCGTGCGCGATCGCGACTAGGCTGGCCACGTGGCCGACACTGATGATCCCCGCGGCGCCCGACATCGAGGGCACCACCCACGTCCACTCCGGGAAGGTCCGTGACCTCTACCGGATCGACGGGGGCGAGCACGAGGGCCGGCTGCTGATGGTCGCGAGCGACCGCATCTCGGCCTACGACTTCGTCCTCGACACCACCATCCCCGACAAGGGCGAGATCCTCACCCGGATGTCGCTGTGGTGGTTCGACCAGCTCTCCGGGCTCATCGGCAACCACGTCGTGTCGACCGACGTGCCCGCCTCGGTGGCCGGCCGGGCGGTGGTCTGCGAACGGCTCGACATGTTCCCGGTCGAGTGCGTGGCCCGCGGCTACCTCACCGGGTCGGGCCTCCTCGACTACCACCGCGACGGCCAGGTCTGCGGCATCGCCCTGCCGGCCGGCCTCCAGGACGGCAGCCGGCTGCCCGAGGCGATCTTCACGCCCGCCACGAAGGCCGACCTCGGCGACCACGACGAGAACGTCGACTACGAGGCCGTCTGCGAGGTCGTCGGCGACGACGCCGCCGCGGAGCTGCGGATGCTGACCATGGAGGTCTACGGCAAGGCGCACGGCCTCGCCCGCGAGCGCGGCATCATCCTGGCCGACACCAAGCTCGAGTTCGGCCGCCGCCCGGACGGGACCACGATCCTCGCCGACGAGGTCCTCACCCCCGACTCCAGCCGCTTCTGGCCGGCCGACGAGTGGCAGCCGGGCCGCACCCAGTCGTCGTACGACAAGCAGATCGTGCGCGACTGGCTGACCGGCGAGTCCGGCTGGGACCGCTTCTCGGGCGAGGCGCCGCCACCGCTGCCCGACGCCGTCGTCGAGCGGACCCGCTCGAGGTACGTCGAGGCCTACGAGCTGCTGACGGGGGAGACGTTCTGACCTCGCGACCGATCGACGCCACGGTCGAGCTGCCGGTGAGTGCCGAGGCGGCCTTCCGCTACCTCTCCGACCCCCGCAGGCGGCCGGAGTGGCAGTCGTCGCTGCTCTCGGTGGCGGTGCCGCCCGACGAGGAGCCGCACCTCGGCCAGACGTGGAGCGAGACCACCGCGGTCGGCGTACGACCCCACCTCGAGACCACCGTGTTCGAGCCGTTCCGCGCCTGGGCCGAGACCGGCCACTGGCGCGGGGTGACCGCCACCCTGGCGCTGCACTTCACCGACGTCCCCGGCGGCTGCCGCGTGCGGGCGACCGGCGAGGTCAGCGGACAGGGCGCCTGGGCCGTGCCGGCGGGAGCGGCCGGTCTGCTGGCGTCGAAGGCGATCGCGGTCGACCTGCGCAAGGCGGGCCGCATCCTCGCCTCGCGGACGAGCCAGTGACGGCGCTCACATGCCCTGAGTAGGTTGGCGCCATGTCGAATCTCTCCTCGCTGCTCGAGCGTTCTGCACAGGCCCACCCGGACCGTACGGCGGTGGTGCTGGGTGACACCCGCCTGACCTACGCCCAGGTCGACGCCGCCTCCAGCCAGGTGGCGAACCTGCTGGTCTCGCGCGGCATCGAGCCCGGCGACAAGGTGGCGCTGAGCTGCCCGAACCTGCCCTACTTCCCGATCGTCTACTACGGGATCCTCAAGGCCGGCGCGACGGTCGTCCCGCTCAACGTGCTCCTCAAGGGGCGCGAGGTGGCCTACCACCTCGACGACTCCGACGCGAAGGCGTACTTCTGCTTCCAGGGCACCCCTGAGCTGCCGATCGGCGCCGAGGGCCACGCCGGCTTCGAGCAGACCGACTCGTGCGAGCACTTCTTCGTGATCACCGCCGATCCCGCGGCCGAGTCGCCGATCGAGGGCACCACGACGCTCGGGCAGGCCCTGCAGGGGCAGGCGCCGCAGTTCGAGCTCCGTCGACGTGGACGACGACGACACCGCCGTCATCCTCTACACGTCCGGCACCACCGGCCAGCCCAAGGGCGCCGAGCTGATGCACCGCAACATGATCAGCAACGCCCTCGCGAGCGAGGCGCTCTTCGGCGCCGACGAGGAGAACCCCGACACCCTGCTGTGCGTGCTGCCGCTGTTCCACTCCTTCGGCCAGACCGTGATCATGAACGCCGGCTTCGCCTACGGCGGCACCGTCGTGCTGCTGCCGCGCTTCGAGGCCGGTCCGGCGCTCGCGCTGATGGACGCCGAGGACGTCACGTTCTTCGCCGGCGTCCCGACGATGTACTGGGGGCTGCTCGGCGCCCTCGACGACTCCGGTGTCGACGTGAAGAAGCTGGCGGACACCCTGCGCGTCGCCGCGGCCGGCGGGTCCGCGCTGCCGGTCGAGGTGCACAAGGAGTTCGAGCGCCGCTTCGGCGTCACGATCCTCGAGGGCTACGGCCTGTCCGAGACGTCGCCTGTCGCGAGCTTCTCGGTGTGGGGCGAGCCCGCGCGGGTCGGCTCGATCGGCAAGCCCATCCCCGGCGTCGAGATGAAGCTGATCGACCCGGAGCCGGGCGTGCGCGAGGACCTCGCCGACGACGCCGAGGTCGGGGAGATCGCGATCAAGGGCCCCAACATCATGAAGGGCTACTACGGCCGCCCCGACGCGACCGCCGAGGCGATCGTCGACGGCTGGTTCCGCTCCGGCGACCTCGGCCGCAAGGACGCCGACGGCTGGTACTACATCGTCGACCGGTCCAAGGACATGATCATCCGCGGCGGCTACAACGTGTACCCCCGCGAGATCGAGGAGGTCCTCCTCACGCACCCCGACGTCTCGCTCGCCGCCGTGATCGGCGTACCGCACGAGAGCCACGGCGAGGAGATCAAGGCCGTGGTGATCCGCAAGGACGGCGCGACCGTGACCGAGGACGAGCTGGTCGCGTGGGGCAAGGAGCAGATGGCGGGCTACAAGTACCCGCGCGTCGTCGAGTTCGTCGACGCCCTCCCGATGACCGCGACCGGCAAGATCCTCAAGCGCGAGCTCAGCTGATGCGCCCGCTCCCGATCGCCCTCGGCGCGATCCTGATCATCGTCGGCGCGATCTGGACCTTCCAGGGCCTCGGCTACCTCGAGGGCAGCCCGATGACCGACCAGACGCTGTGGGCCGTGCTGGGTCCGATCCTCGCCGGGTTCGGCGTCGGCCTGATCGTGGTCGCCGCCCGCCGCCGGGAGTGACGTACGCCGTCCGCCGGCCGTCGGTCTGGGTGCCCCGGTTGAGCGGTGGTGGAGCCACATTCGCCGCAGCTCGAACGTGGGTGGACCACCGCTGGCGGGCGCGGCGTGCGACGACACGCCGGCCGGCGGTGGCGGAGCCACGTCCGACGGCCCTCGAACGTGGGTGGACCACCGCCCGCGGGCGCGGCGCGTTTCGGCGACGCCTCGCCCGGGTATCCCTCCCCTCACCACGACGAGAGGGTCGCCGATGTACACCGTTCCCGAACAGCTCTCCGAGCTCGCCGGCACCTGCCTGAGTGCGTCGCAGGGCGTGCTCGACGCCTGGAGCGACGCGGCCGGCCCGCTCGCCGCGCTCAGTGGCGGAGTCGCCGGCAACACCCCCGGTGCCGCGGCATTCCTCGCCGCGCACACCGGTGCGAGCGAGTCCGCCGACCTCGTGATGGGTCGCTTCTCGGGTGTGCTCGAGCAGGACATGGACGACCTCTACGCCGTCGCCTTCGACATGACCACGACCGACGAGACCACGGCCAGCTGCGTACAAGAAGGGCGAGGCCGGAGTGAGCGGGAGGACGCCGCGATGAGCGCCGGGCTCTGGGACCTCGCGGCGCGACCCGACGCGCTCGACGCCGCGGCGCAGGCCTGGCTGGGGATGGGCGAGAAGGTCGACGAGGCCGCGACCTCGGTCAACAACAGGGCCAGCGGGGTGCTCGGCACGTGGGAGGGCGAGAGCGCGACGTCGTACGACGCCCACCGCCGCACGCTGGTCACGTCGATCGACGAGGCGACCAACTCCGCGGCCCGGGTGTCGACCGCGCTGCAGCGGGCCGCGGGATCGATCCGCACGGCGCAGGCCGACCTCGACGCCTCGTGGTCGAGCGTCTCCGACATCCCCTCGTCGGGAGGCGGGGGCTCGGTGACCTTCCAGCCGCGCGACGACGCCGAGTCGACGCGGGTCCGGTCCGCCATCGACCGCGCCAACGAGGTGCGGTCGCGGCTCGACGTCGCGCTGGCGCAGGACGCGGCCGACCTGACGCAGGCGACCGAGCTCTGGAACCGTACGGCGGGCGAGTGGGCGTCGGTCGCCGACGGCACGACCGACGGGTTCACCACACCGTCCGGCAGCAACGACGTCGGCTTCATCGTGGTCGGCAACCAGGTGATCGTGAACGGCTCGAGCGGCGACGACACGATCAGCGTCTCGGTCGATCCCAGCACCGGCGTGCAGACCGTGACGATCAACGGCGTCTCCTACGAGGTCCCGAAGGGCCAGGAGGTCGTGATCCGCGGCGGCGACGGCAACGACACGATCACCGTGCCGCAGGGCGGCGGCATCAACTTCACGCTCATCGGCAGCGGCGGCCGCGACAACCTCACCGGCGGCGACGGCAACGACACGCTGCTCGGCCTCGACGGCGACGACAACATCGACGCCGGGACGGGCGACGACCGCGTCACCGGCGGCGCCGGGCAGGACTACCTCAACGGCCAGCGCGGCAACGACCGGATCTTCGGCGGCGAGGGCCGCGACACCCTCTACGGCCTGGGCGGCGACGACACCCTCGTCGGCGGTGCCGAGCAGGACTACCTCGAGGGCGGCACGGGCAACGACACGCCTCTCGGGCGGCCACGGCAACGACGTCCTGTCCGGCGGCGACGGCGACGACACCATCCGCGGCGGCAGCGGCGACGACGTGTCGTACGCCGGTCGCGGCAACGACACCACGCAGGGCGGCACCGGCGCCGACACCGCCAACGGCGAGGCCGGCGACACCAACGAGGGCGTCGAGGGCACGGTCACCATCGAGATCCCCGACGGCCTCGCCGGCATCCGGATCGAGGGCAGCCCGGAGTTCGTCGAGCGCGTCGAGGCCGACCTCCAGATGCTCGCCAGCTCGCCCGAGGGCCAGCAGATGATCGCCAACCTCCAGCAGCACATCGCCGACGGCCCGGACACGCTGACGATCCGCGAGTACTCACAACCCCGCCGACCCCGACAACAGCACCGCGTCGACCGACGGCACCAACTCGACGATCAACTACAACACCCGGCTCGACGACTTCCGCGGTGCGCCGCCGGTGGTGGTGCTCTACCACGAGTTCGCGCACGTCTACGACTACATGAACGACACCTTCGACTCGACGACCTACAGCGGCGACGACACCACCGACCACGGGATCCGCAGGGCGAGCGGCAGGCCAGCGGGCTGCCGATCGACCACGACCACGACCCGTCGACCCCGGAGGTCATCGACCCCGACCACGACTTCGGGCTCACCGAGAACGGCATCCGCGACGAGATGGGCCTGCCCAACCGTGACCACTACGGTCGCTGATGCCGCGGCGCCGTCGGTGCCAGGTGGCTGCGTGGCGGGCGCGATGGCCGGCCTGCTCGCGGTGAGCGGGTGCGCGAGGCACCCAGGAGGACGCCGGTGGAGACGTCGACCGAGGGCTCGCCGACCACGCCGAGCCAGGACGCCCCACGACCGGACGTCGACTTCGACGTCGAGGTCACGCCGGGCGCCGACGTCGATCGCCGTCTCGTGGACGCTGACCAACACCGGCGACGAGCCGCTGCTCGTCGTCGACCGCGTGCCCCGGGCGTCCGGCGCCGGGGTCGTCCTACGACCCGCAGGCGACGTACGTCGTCGGCGGCGCGACGGGCTCGTGCAGATCGCGTCGCGGCTCTTCGACCTGCCGGAGACCGACGCACGTCCTACGCGCAGCTGCCGCGGGCGGGCGCGACCGAGCTCGCTCCCGGCGCCACCCTCCGGCGCGACCTCGCCGTCCCGCTGCCGCTGGAGCGGCTCTCGCCCTGGGGCAACGACGTCGGTGACGGCCCGATCGAGCTGCCGCGACCCGGTGACCTCCGTGCAGTTCTGCCTCGGCGTCGTCGCGGGCGAGCCCGAGCCGTCGTGGGGGCTCGACCGCACGGAGGGCACGGTCACGCCTCGAGCACGGCAGCGGGGCGGTGGCCGCCCAGCACGTCCTGTGCTCGGACCCGACCCCGATGGGGTGAGCGAAACTCCCTAGGATGGTGGCGCACCGTCCAGACCGGCCCAGCAGGGAGCACCCCGTGGCGCGTTACGTCGTCGATGTCATGCCCAAGCCCGAGATCCTCGACCCGCAGGGCAAGGCGGTGCTCGGCTCCCTCCCGCGCCTCGGCTTCGCCGGCGTGAGCGACGTACGCCAGGGCAAGAGGTTCGAGATCGAGCTCGACGGCGAGCCGAGCGACGCCCTCCTCGAGGAGGTCCGCGCGATGGCCGAGAAGCTGCTCTCCAACCCGGTGATCGAGGACTTCGAGGTGCACGCCCCCGGAGAGCAGGCATGAAGGTCGGGGTCGTCACCTTCCCGGGCTCGCTCGACGACGGCGATGCCCGTCGCGCGGTCACCATCGGCGGCAACGAGGCCGTCGCGCTGTGGCACGGCGACGACGACCTCAAGGGCGTCGACGCGGTCGTGCTGCCGGGCGGCTTCTCCTACGGCGACTACCTCCGGTGCGGCGCGATCTCGCGCTTCGCGCCCGTCATGACGTCGGTGATCGAGGCCGCCGGCACGGGGATGCCGGTCCTCGGCATCTGCAACGGCTTCCAGATCCTCTGCGAGTCCCACCTGCTGCCCGGCGCGCTGATCCGCAACGACCACCGCAAGTTCGTCTGCCGCGACCAGCGGCTGCGCATCGAGCGCGTCGACACCCCGTGGACGTCGTCGTACGCCGCCGGTGCCGAGGTCACGATCGTGCTCAAGAACGGCGAGGGCGGCTTCGTCGCCGACGAGCCCACCCTCGACCGGCTCGAGGGCGAGGGCCGCGTCGTCGCGCGCTACCTCGACGACAACCCCAACGGCTCGCTGCGCGACATCGCCGGCATCTCCAACGAGCGCGGCAACGTGGTCGGCCTGATGCCCCACCCCGAGCACGCGGTCGAGGACCTGACGGGTCCCGGCACCGACGGCCTCGGCTTCTTCACCTCGCTCGCCGCCCACGTCTTCGCATGAGGAGCTGGACCCCGCGCGGCGTCTTCCGCGCGCTCGCCGTCACCGAGGCGATCACCTGGGCGCTGCTGCTGACGGGCATGTTCCTCAAGTACGTCACCGAGACCACCGAGCTCGGCGTCCAGGTCTTCGGGATGGTGCACGGCGTCGTCTTCATCGCCTACTGCCTCGTCACCGTCATCGTCGCGGTCGACCAGCGGTGGTCGCTTCCCCGCCTCGCGCTCGGACTGGTCGCGGCCGTGCCGCCCTTCGCGACGCTGCTCTTCGAGTCGTACGCCGACAGGCGCGGGCTGCTGGGCCGCGAGTGGCTCTCGCGCCACGACAGCCCGACGGCTCCCCAGCGCGCGGTGTGCTGGCTGCTGCGCCACCACCGGCTCGCTGCCGGCCTGCTGGTCGTCGCGGTCGCCGCGCTCACCGGCGCCGCGCTGGTCGTCGGCCCGCCGGCCTGACCTTCTCCAGTGATCCCCGGTCAGCCGGGGATCACTGAACTTGTCGGCCCGTGCAAGGCCTGACAAGTTCAGCGAGTGCCGGTCAGCCGGGGATCACGCAACGGGTCAGAGCCCGCGCTGGAGCTTGTTCCAGGTCTGCGGCGTCGCCACGCCGGAGACCGCGATGCGCAGCCGCGACTGGTAGCTGCGGAGGGCAGCCTCGGTCTTGGCGTCGAACACCCCGCTCGCCCGGAACCGGCCGGCCCCCGCCGCGTTGAGCGCGCGCTGCAGCCGGTGCACCGACTCGTCGACCGAGCCGCGCTTGACGATCGTGCGTGCGCCCGCCGACAGCAGCGCGGTCCAGTGCCGCTTCTCGAAGGAGTCGCTCGGCGTGAACCGCCGACTGGCCTGCCACGCCCGCGCAGCCGCGATCGTCGCGGCGTCGTACGCCCCGTTGACCGGGCCCGAGTAGGTGCCCTGCTCGGTGAGCAGGCACTGCAGCACCTTGACCCGGGTCGGCTGCGCCGAGGTCGGCGTGAGGGTCGGGTACTTCCAGTAGCCGAGCCGCGTCCCGGGGCAGCGGCCCTCGGGCGCGGGCACCGACCCGGCGCCGAGGTCGATGAAGTTGCTGTCGATGTTGATCGTGACGCCGCCCCACGTCTCGTTGTGGCCGCCGCGGTACTGCTTCATCCGGCCGCCGGGACGCCAGCCGTCCTCGGGGATGTACGTCGTCGAGGTGTCGGCGTTGCCGTCCCACCGGGCGATCCAGATCCGGTCCGGCAGCGAGAACTGGCCGGGACGCTGCGTGCGCGCGTCGTCGAGCATCTTGATGCCCGAGCTGGCGCTGGAGTAGAAGCCGGCGACGTAGCCGAGGGCCTTGATGCGGCTCACCCAGGCCGACGTGAAGACCAGCGCGGACTCGCGGCACGCCGTGTTGGTGAGGTCGAAGCCCTCCAGGTCGTACCAGATCGTGCTGCCCGGACCGATGCCGTAGGCCATCGCGTCGGCGGCGTTCTTGTCGGCCTCGACGGTGCCCTGGGCGGCGGCCGCGGCGTAGGCGTTGGCGGGCTTGTTGGAGATCTTGAAGTCGTCCTTGTAGCGCGGGAACCGCGGCTGGCACGACGCCTGCGGGCCGAGTGCGATCGGCAGCAGCCGCCACCCGCGGGCGACCTGGGCGGCGACCCACGCCGGGCTCAGGTTGGGTTGCGTACGGCAGGCGCGGGAGTCGCCGGAGATGTAGATGCCGACCGCGGAGAACGGCGACTTCGCCCACCAGGTGTCCATCGCGGACTGGGTCGGGGCCAGGCACTGGTCGAAGCCGTGGCCGGTGAAGTCACCGGGCGTGGCCAGCGCGACCTGCCGCTGCGAGGCGAGGCGAGGTGTCGTGCCCGCGTCGTCCGCGGTCGCGGGACCGATCCCGGAGAGGGGCACGGCGAGGACGAGCGCCAGGGCGGCGACGAGCCGTCGCGAGGCACGGGTCGGGGCGGGCAGACGCATGGTGACTCCACGGCTGGGGAAGGTGCGGCCCGAGAAGGAAACCACACCCGTCACACCCGTCACAGGGCAACGAGTGAACTACAGGCCCGTAGTTCCGCTCTCGCTGGTCGGCACCTCGTCGAGGAGGAAGTTGCCCTTGGCCTCCTCGGCCTCGACGAGCTCCTCGAAGGCGAGTGCGATGTCCTCCTTGTGCTCCTCGACCATCCGGTTGAGGTGCCCCTGGAGGAGGGTCGCGTTGGGGGAGTCGCCGGAGAAGACCTGCTCCCAGCTGTCCTCGCCGCCCCGGATCTTCTCCACGAGCGTCTTCATGTCCTCGCCGAGCTCGCCGGAGGAGGCCTGCGCCTCGAGCGCCTCCTTCTCCTCGGGCGTCAGGAGCGGCCGCGCGTTCATCGCGTCGACCGTCTCCTTGAGGTCGGCCAGGCTGGTCGACAGGTCCTCGCGGGCCTCGCTGATGGCGGCCAGGATCTCCTCCTGGCTGCGGGGATCGTCCATGGGCAGAGGCTACGCGGGGACGACCG
The DNA here is from genome assembly GCA_963795095.1 of uncultured Actinomycetota bacterium. Taxonomy (GTDB): domain Bacteria; phylum Actinomycetota; class Actinomycetes; order Propionibacteriales; family Nocardioidaceae; genus Nocardioides. Next base: position 173,630 of record CAWCGM010000020.1, read on the forward strand.
TCACCGCTGCCGGCCGCTGGCCGATCGTCGGCGTGGTGATCGAGCCCGGGTCACGGGTCACGCTGCTCGGCGCACCGGTCGAGGTCGGCGCGGTCGGCGTCGAGACCGGCGCCTTGTCACCGTCGAAGAAGTTCTTCACGGTCTCGATGAAGGACTTGACCTGCTTGAGGATGTTGATCAGCTTCATGATCGCCTTGTAGGCCTTCATCACGGCCTGGAACGCCTGCCACACGGCCTGCACGACGCGGGCCCAGCCGACGCCGGGGATGCTCATCGTGGCGAGCGCGGACGACACGGTCTGCACGGCCGACTTCACGCACTGCACCACCGAGAGCGCGGTCTGCCAGGCGTCCTTGCAGATCTGGACGACGTTCTGACCCATCTGCACGAGCTGGCCGGCCTGGGTGTTGAGCGAGCCCACCCACGTGCCGATCTGCTTGATCGCGGCGTCGGACGCGCCGCCCTGCCAGGTGTTCGAGATGGTCTGCCCGCCGCTCTGCAGGTTGCTCGCGACGCCCTTCATCGACTGCCCGAGGGCGCCGAAGGACGAGCCCTGCGAGGATGCGCCGACCACGTCGCCGCCGATCTTCTCGGCGAGCTCGGCGCGGATGTCGAAGCCGGTGAGCATCCGGACCAGGTCGCACACGGTGTCGTAGGGGAAGCCGAAGCTGATCTGCGGCAGGCTCGTCTCGGTCGGCCCCGCGCGGCGGATCGTGGTGTCGGCGACGTCGAAGAAGTTGACCGTGCCGTCGCGGCCGTCGCTGCCCTGCGCGTTGTGGCGGCGTACGACGCCGTCCTCGGTCAGCGTGAAGTCGCGGGCGGTCGCCTTGAGCGCCTCGGCGTGGTCGCGCATGCCGGTGCCGTTGTCCTCGAGCGACTGGTGCACCGAGGGCAGCAACGAGTTGTAGGCGCCCATCATCGTCTCGAGGATCGGCCCGAAGTCCGTCTGCACGAGCGCGTTGCCGCCGTTGCGGGCGATGCCGGTGAGGTCGTCGCTGGCGCGCTGCACCTGGGCGGACCAGGCATCGAGCTCGGAGAGGTCGACGGTCATCACGGCGTTCATCGCGGCTCCTGGGTGCGTCCGAGTGGCGGAGGGGGCTGTGCCACGTGACCTTCCCCGAACGATCGGCCGCGAAACCGGCGTCCACAATTGTTTACCCCCAGCGCCCGACGTCGGGTGTTTGGGCCTCGCGTGCGCGGGTATCCCGCTGAGGTGAGCGAAGGTGGCAAGCGAGCCCTGATGCAGGTCGACCCGACCCGGCTGGTCGAGCTCGCCGCGTCCTCGGAGAGCATCCTCACCGCGATGGCGCTCGACTGGCAGGCCGCCGCCGAGGACCTGGCCGAGGCGTGCGCCGGGCTCGGCGACGCGACCGGCATGCAGAACGTCGCAGCGTCCTACGCCGACTCGCTGGCCGACGCCGGCGAGGTCGTGACCGCCCTGACCCAGGCGCTCGGCGTCGGGATCACGGGGCTGGTCGACGCCGCGCAGGACGCCGTGCGCGCCGATGACACGGTGGCCGCCGAGCTGGCGCGGACCGCCCACCAGATCGCGGGCCAGACGTCGGGCGAGGGCTTCGGCACGATGCCGGGACGCGGAGGTCGCTGACCGTGCCGGCCAACCCGTGGGAGCTGCGCGCCGACGTCCGTCCGCTCGAGGTCGCGGCGGCACGGTGGGCCGAGGTCGGTGCGCTGATGGCGCGCCGCGGGGACGAGATCGTCGCGGCCGCCCTGCGGGCGACCGAGGGCTGGGACGCGGCGGCCGCCGAGAGCTACGAGCAGCACCGGCGCCAGGTGGTGGTCAACCTCGACCGGTTCACGACGCTCGCCGGCCAGATCTCCGGCTCGCTGCGGGCGATCAGCTCGATCCTCACCTCGTCGCAGAAGGAGCTCGACCAGGCGTGGACCAAGGTCGCGCTGGTCCCGCACCAGGTGGTGGGTGAGTCGCGCGTCCTCGTCTTCTCGCCGGAGGACGACGAGGGCCGCGGCAAGGTCGACCACGGCAAGGTCGAGACCGAGGAGATCCGCAGCCGGCTCGCGCTGTCGCTCGACCAGGAGAGCGCGCGGCTCCGCGCGTCCCGTGCCGAGCTCGTGACGGTCCGCACCGAGCTCACCACCCTGAGCGGCGGGATGTTCGGGCGCCGGGTCGGCCCCGGCGTCGGGCCCGGATTCGGATTCGTCGGGGAGGAGTCGGGAGTGGGCACCGTGCTGCCCTCGACCTCGGTGCCCGGCTCGGCGCAGTCCGGCGTCACGGCTGCGGGCCTGCCGCCCGTCGCGCCCATCTCGGTCGACATGCCGCACCTGACCGGGCTGTCCGCCGCGGCGCTGACCCCGTTCGTCGCCGCGGCGGCGGGCGGCCTGACCGGCCGCAGCAGCGGCCGGCGTGCGGCCGCCGGCCCGCCGTCGACCGCCGGCGGCATGGGCATGGGAGCGATGGGCGCGCGCGCCGGCACCATGTCGCGCGGCATGGCCAGCGGTCGCGCCGGCGCCCGACGGCTCGCGACTCCGCGGCTCGAGGGCGAGGACGACGCCGCCGCGGCGGCCCGGGCCAAGCAGGCCGAGCGCGACGCGAAGCGCGCCGCGCTGGAGGACAAGCGCGCCGAGCGCGCCGCGCGCAAGGCCGAGCGCGAGAAGGACCGGGACGAGAAGAAGAAGCGCGAGGACGGCCCTGAGGACGACGAGTCCGTCGACGAGGGCGGCGAGGGTGACCAGGCCGCTGAGCGGCCGGCGATCATCGTCGTGGAGGTCGCGCCGGGCGAGGAGCTGCCGCATGACAGCGCCCCCGACGCCGGCCGTGGGACACAGGCCGACGCCGGGGGCGCGGAGGACGTACGCCGGTCGTGACCGGCCGGGTCAGGCCGCCTCGGCGACCAGCTCGGCCTCCGACTCGGTGGCGAGCGCCTCGACCTCGGCCCGCGGGCTGCGGAGCACGGTCGCCGCGACGAGCAGCGCCAGGGCCGCGAAGCCGGCGGAGGTGAGCAGCGCGGGCTGGAGGCCCGGGACGAACTGGCCCGGCTCCGCCCCGGCGGCGTACACCGAGACGATCACCGCGACGCCGACGGCGCTGCCGAGCTGCTGGGTGGTCTGCAGCAGCCCCGATGCGGAGCCTGCGTGCTCGTGCTCGACGCCCGCGAGCACCGTGGCCGTGATCGGCATGAACGCGAGCCCGGTCGCGAGCCCGGCGATCAGCATCGGGCCGAACACCGTGCCGAGGTAGGTGCCGTCCGTGCCGGCGCCGCTGAGCCAGGCGTACGCCACCACGAGTGCCGACGTCGCGGTCAGCAGCATCGCGCGCGGTCCGACGCGGGCGATCAGCCACGGCGTGACGCGCGACATCCCGAAGATCCCGAGGCTGAAGGGCAGGAACGCGATCCCGGTGGCGAGCGGGCCGAAGCCCAGCACCAGCTGGATGTACTGCACGACGAGGAAGAACATCGACAGGTTCGCGCCGATGATCAGCGCCATCGAGGCGAGCGCGCCGACGCGACGGCGGTTGCGGACGAGGTGCGGCTGCACCATCGGGTGCGGGTGCCGCGTCTCGGTGCGGGCGAGCAGCAGGAGCAGTGCGGCGCCGAGGACGAACCCGCCGACGGTGCGCACGGAGCCCCAGCCGTGCTCCGGGGCGCCGATGAGCGCCCAGACGAGGGAGACGGCGCCGATGGTCGCGCTCGCCGCGCCGACGAGGTCGAAGCGACCGGAGCGGCGGGGCGTCTCGTCGACGAAGCGGCCGACGAGGAGCAGGACGACGAGGCCGAGCGGCACGTTGATGAAGAGCGTCCAGCGCCACGACCCGACGTCGGTGAGCAGGCCGCCGAGGATGAGGCCGATGGACGCGCCACCGGAGGAGACCGCTCCGAAGAGGGCGAAGGCCCGGTTGCGGGCGGCCTCGTCGGGAGCGCTCGTGGTGAGGAGGGCGAGCACGCTCGGTGCGGCGAGGGCGGCGCCGACGCCCTGGAGGGCACGGGTCGCGACGAGCTGTCCGGGCGTCTGGGCGAACCCGCCGAGCGCCGAGGCGACGGTGAAGATCGCGAGGCCGGCCTGGAAGGCGCGCAGGCGACCGAAGACGTCGCCGAGCCGGCCGCCGAGGAGCAGCAGGCCGCCGAAGGCGAGGGTGTAGGCGTTGAGCACCCACGACAGGGCCGCCGGTCCGAAGGACAGGTCGGCGTCGATGCGGGGGAGCGCGACGTTCACGACGGTGGCGTCGAGCACGATCATCAGCTGGGCGACCAGGACGATCGCGATGCCGGCGGCGGCGCGGCCGGCGCGCGGCGGGAGCTCGGTCGGGAGCTCGCGGGCGGTGAGGGATGACATGAGGATGGGTCCTGTTCTGGCCTCGTGGGCCGAGGTACAGTAGATCCGGAGGGTGACTCCGCTTCCTCCACGACAATACGGAGAGTGTCTCCGTTTAGCAAGCCTCGAGGTGAGATTTCCGGTGCGTGCCGATGCCAAGCGCAACTACGACCGCATCGTCGAGGCCGCTCGCACCGCGTTCCGCGAGCGGGGCTACGACACCTCCCTCGACCAGATCGCCAAGGACGCCGGGGTCGGCCCGGGCACGCTCTACCGGCACTTCCCCACCCGTGACGACCTGATCGACGCGGTGATGCAGGCGTGGGTCGACCACGTCGAGGAGACGGCCGACAAGGCGCTCACCCACGAGGGCGGCCCGCGCGACGTGCTGCTCAACTGGTTCGAGGAGTACGTCCGGCTGATCAGCGTGCACAAGGGCGGCCCGGCCAAGATCACCGGAGCGATGGGCGACGACGCCTCGCCGATCCGCACCAAGTGCCAGGTGCTGCAGTCCGCCGGCGGCCGGGTCCTCGACCGGCTGCGGGACGAGGACGCCGTACGCGACGACGTCACGCCGCTGCAGGTCGCGCGCCTCGTCGGCGGCATCGCCACCGTCGCGGACCAGTCCGAGCTGGACCCCGTGGCCGTGCGCCCGATGCTCGAGGTCGTCGCCGACGGACTGCTGAAGTAGGACGGCGCAGCCGCCGGTAGATTGCTGCCGTGCCCGACACGAGCGCCGCCCCCCGTTCCACGTCCACTGCTCAGCCGACCAGTTCAGGTGCCTCCGGGACCCTCGACACGGTCGCCATCGCGTCGGCCGACGCGGAGCACGAGCAGCCGTGGGCCGAGCTCGGCCTGAAGGCCGACGAGTACGCCCGGATCCGCGAGATCCTCGGCCGCCGCCCGACGAGCTCGGAGCTGGCGATGTACTCGGTCATGTGGAGCGAGCACTGCTCCTACAAGTCGACCAAGGTGCACCTCAAGCAGTTCTCGGAGATCCCGCAGGAGACGCCCGTCGGCAAGATGCTCGCCGGCATCGGCGAGAACGCCGGCGTCCTCGACATCGGCCAGGGCTACGCCGTCACCTTCAAGGTCGAGAGCCACAACCACCCGTCGTTCGTCGAGCCCTACCAGGGCGCGGCCACCGGCGTCGGCGGCATCGTCCGCGACATCCTCGCGATGGGCGCGCGCCCGGTCGCCGTGATGGACCCGCTCCGCTTCGGCCCGCTCGACGCTCCCGACACCGCGCGCGTGCTGCCCGGGATCGTGGCCGGCGTCGGCGGCTACGGCAACTGCCTCGGCCTGCCCAACATCGGCGGCGAGGCGGTCTTCGACGAGACCTACGCCGGCAACCCGCTCGTCAACGCGCTCTGCGTCGGCGTGCTCCGCCACGAGGACCTCCACCTCGCCAACGCGACCGGCACCGGCAACCAGGTGGTGCTCTACGGCGCGCGCACCGGCGGCGACGGCATCGGCGGGGTGTCCGTCCTGGCGAGCGAGACCTTCGACGAGGGCGGGCCGGCCAAGCGGCCGAGCGTCCAGGTCGGCGACCCCTTCATGGAGAAGCTGCTCATCGAGTGCACCCTCGAGCTCTTCCAGGCCGGCGTGATCGCCGGCATCCAGGACCTCGGCGGCGCCGGCCTCTCGTGCGCGACCTCCGAGCTCGCCTCCGCCGGCGACGGCGGCATGCACGTCGAGCTCGACAAGGTGCCGCTGCGCGACTCGACCCTCCGCCCGGAGGAGATCCTGATGAGCGAGTCGCAGGAGCGGATGATGGCGGTCGTCGAGCCCGGCGACGTCGACGCCTTCATGACGATCTGCGAGAAGTGGGACGTCGAGGCGGTCGTGGTCGGCGAGGTCACCGACACCGGGCGGCTGCACATCGACTGGCACGGCGAGCGCGTGGTCGACGTACCTCCGAGGTCGGTGGCGCACGACGGCCCGACCTACCACCGCCCGTTCGCCCGGCCCGACTGGCAGGACGCGCTGCAGGCCGACGACGCCTCGCGCCTGCCGCGGCCGTCCACCGAGGAGCTCCGCGACACCGTGCTCCGCCTCGTCGCCTCGCCCAACCTCTGCGACAAGTCGTGGATCACCGACCAGTACGACCGCTACGTCCAGGGCAACACCGTCCTCGCGCAGCCGGCCGACTCCGGCATGGTGCGCGTCGACGCCGACACCAACCTCGGCGTCTCGGTCTCGACCGACTGCAACGGCCGCTTCGCCAAGCTCGACCCCTACACCGGCGCGCAGCTGGCGCTGGCCGAGTCCTTCCGCAACGTCGCCACCGGCGGCGCCCGCCCGCTCGCGGTGTCGGACTGCCTCAACTTCGGCTCGCCCGAGGACCCGGCCGTGATGTGGCAGTTCGCCGAGGCCTGCCGCGGTCTCAAGGACGCCTGCCTCGAGCTCGGCGTCCCGGTCACCGGCGGCAACGTCAGCCTCTACAACCAGACCGGCGAGACGGCGATCCTGCCGACCCCCGTGGTCGCGGTGCTCGGCGTCATCGAGGACGTCACGCGTCGTACGCCGACCGGGTTCCAGGCCGCGGACGAGCGGGTCTTCCTGCTCGGCGAGACCCGCGACGAGCTCTCCGGGTCGGAGTGGGCGCACGTCGTCCACGGCCACCTCGGCGGCCTGCCGCCCCGGCTCGACCTCGCCGCCGAGCAGGCGCTGGCCTCGCTGCTGCAGGACGCGTCGCGCGACGGCGTGGTGACCTCGGCGCACGACCTCTCCGACGGCGGCCTCGCCCAGGCCCTGGTCGAGGCGACCTTCGTGCGCGACATCGGTGCCTCGGTCGCGCTGGCCGGCGACCCCTTCGTCGCCCTGTTCTCCGAGTCGACCGCCCGGGTGCTGGTGACGGCGACCGACGACCGCGCGGACGCGCTGGTCGCCCTCGCCCAGCACTACGGCGTACCGATCACGCCCCTCGGGCGCACCGGCGGCGACACCCTCGCGGTCGAGGGCGTCTTCGACCTCCCCGTCGCCGAGGCCAAGGCGGCCTGGCGCGCGACGCTGCCGGCGGCCCTCGGCGTCTGACCCTGCGCGGGTATCCAGGCCGACGATCCGGTACGTGCGATCCGGCGTCTGGCCGACCGACCAAATCGTCGACCCTGGACTACCAACGGTCGGAGCTCAGCTCGAGCGACGCATCGCCCGTACGCCGACCCAGAGCCCCAGCGCCGCGACGACCGCCGCACCGGCGACACCCTGCGCGACCACGTCGGCCGGGTAGGTGCCGGCGAAGAGCGCGCGCACCGCGTCGACGACGTACGTCATCGGGTTCAGCATCGAGACGACCTCCAGCCAGCGGGGCGCGCCGTCCATCGGCAGCAGCACGCCGGCGGTGAGCAGGGCCGGGAAGAGCAGCGTCTGCTGGATCGTCCAGAACATCCAGTCCTGTCCCTTCGACGCGAGCGCCAGGGCGAACGACAGCGCGCCGACGCCGATGCTGAAGAGCGACAGGACGAGGGCCGCCGCGAGCACCCCGCCGAGGTGGAGGTCGAAGCTGAACGGCGTGACGACCGCGACGATGATCGCGACCTGCATCAGCATCGGCACGACCTCCTTGAGCGCGCGGCCGACGAGCAGCGCCGGGCGCCCGAGCGGCGAGACGAGCTGGCGCTCGTGCGAGCCCGACTGCATCTCCTCCATCAGGTTCGAGCCGGTGAAGGACGCGCCCATCAGCGCGGTCATCGCGACGATGCCGGGCACGAACCACTGCAGCGCCGAGCCGCCGGTCGCCATCTCCGGCAGCAGCGGCGCGAAGAGGCCGAGGAAGACGAGCGGCTGGATCATCGCGAAGACCACGGCCATCGGCTCGCGCCAGACGGGCTTGAGCTCGCGGTTCATCACGTTCAGGGTGTCTGCGACGAAGGTGCTCATGCGGCGACCTCGCTCTCGATCTCGGTGGCGGTGGGTTCGGGGGTCTGCTGGGTCTCGCGCAGGCTGCGACCGGTCAGGTCGAGGAAGACGTCGTCGAGGGTGGGCCGGGCGACCTCCACCCGCGTCGGGGGTACGCCGTCCGCGGCCAGGTCGGCCAGCACCTCACCGACCATCGCGGAGCCGTCCTTGACCCGCAGGTCGACGGTCTCGGCCGACGTGTCCACGCGGGAGTCCGGGACGCGCGACAGCCGGGCCGCCGCGCGCGCCGCGTCGGACGACGAGCCGAAGCCGAGGCGGACGAGGTCACCGAGCCCGCTCTTGAGCCGCGCCGCCGAGTCGTCGGCGATGACCAGGCCGTGGTCGACGACGATCACGCGACCGGCGAGCGCGTCGGCCTCCTCGAGGTAGTGGGTGGTGAGCACGACCGTGCTGCCGGTCTCGGCGTGGAGGCGCTGGATCAGCTCCTGGAGGTTGATCCGGTTCTGCGGGTCGAGGCCGGTCGACGGCTCGTCGAGGAACAGCACCCGGGGCAGGTGCACCAGCCCCATCGCGATGTCGAGCCGGCGCCGCTGGCCGCCGGAGAGCGAGGAGACCTTGCGGTCGGCGACGGCCTCGAGGTCGAGGTCGGCGATCAGCTCGCCCGCGCGCCGGTGGGCGTCGGCACGCGACAGGCCGTGGGCGCGGCCCTGGCTGATCAGCTCGTCACGACCGAGCTGCCGGTGGCCGGCGCCGTTGCCCTGGCCGACGAAGCCGATCGCCTGGCGCACGTCCCGCTGGCCGGTCACCACGTCGTGGCCGGCGACCGACGCGGTGCCGGAGGTGGGTGGGATGAGGGTGGTGAGCATCCGGAGCGTGGTCGACTTCCCGGCCCCGTTGGGCCCGAGGAAGGCGACCAGCTCGCCCTGCCCGATCTCGAGGTCGAGGCCCTGGACGGCCTCGACGGTCTGCTTGCGCGAGGTGAAGTGGCGGGTCAGGCCACGGGTCACGATCGCCGGTCCTGTGTGGGTTGAGGTCATGGGGACGACGCTAGGAACGCATCAGGTCAGTTCCTGACCGCATTGCGAATATTCTTGGATCCATGAGCACGAGCGAACGGATGCTGCGGCTGCTGTCCCTGCTCCAGACCCACCGCTACTGGCCGGGGCCGGAGCTCTCCGACCGGCTGGAGGTGAGCGCGCGCACGCTGCGCCGCGACGTCGACCGGCTGCGCGAGCTCGGCTACACCGTCGACGCCGTCCGCGGTGCTGCCGGCGGCTACCAGCTGCGCGCCGGCGGGTCGCTGCCGCCGCTGCTCCTCGAGGACGAGGAGGCCGTCGCGATCGCCGTCGGGCTGCGTACGGCGGCGGCCGGCGCCGTCGCGGGGATGGACGACTGGTCGGTGCAGGCGCTGTCCAAGGTGCTGTCCCTGATGCCGCCGCGGCTGCGCCGGCAGATGGACGCGGTCGCCAGCCAGACCGACGCGCCCGGCCCGTGGGAGGGCGCGCCGGTCTTCGACGCCACGGTCCTCACCACCCTCGCCCAGGCCTGCCGCGACAGCGAGCTGCTCCGCTTCGACTACACCGCGCGCGAGGCCGAGGTGACCCACCGCCGGGTCGAGCCGCTCCGCCTGGTGAGCCTCGGCCGCCGGTGGTACCTCGTCGCGTGGGACCGCGACCGGATGGACTGGCGCAGCTTCCGCCTCGACCGGATCTCCGCCCCCGAGCCGACCGGCCAGCGGTTCCGGGCCCGCGAGCTGCCCGCCGCCGACGCGCTCGCCTTCGTGCAGCAGGGCATCCGCCGGATGCCCCAGCGCTACGCCGTACGCGTGCGGCTGGCGATGCCGGCCGACGACCTCGCGACTCAGGTCGGCCGGTGGGGGACCGTGACCGCCGACCCCGAGCAGCCAGGCGGGTGCGTCCTGGAGATGAACGTCGACGACCTCGACTGGCCGGTGATGGTGCTGGCCGGCTCGGGCGCCGAGTTCGTCGTGGAGTCCCCGCCCGAGCTGGTCGAGAAGGTCGCCGAGGTCGGGGCGCGGTTCTCGCGGACGGCCACCTAGTCTCTGGGCCATGGCCCACCTCCGGCTCGATCGGCGCGCCCTGCTCGCAGGGCTCGGCGTCGCGGCGCTGGCGGGATGCGCCTCCGAGCCCGAGCCGCCCGGCTCGCGGACGACCGAAGCAGGGGAGCAACCAGTGGCCGGCGGACCCGAACGGATCACCTACGGCGACGACCCGAGCCAGTGGGTCGACGTCCACACGCCCGACGGCACCAGCCGCGGTCTCGTCGTCGTCATCCACGGCGGCTTCTGGAAGGCGGAGTACGGCGCGGAGTACGGCGCCCCGCTCGCCGAGGACCTCGTCGGGCGCGGGTGGACCGCGGCCAACGTGGAGTACCGCCGCGTCGGCAACGGCGGCGGCTTCCCCGAGACCCTCGACGACATCCACGCCGCGATCGGCGCGGTCGCGGCCGACGCGGACGGACCGGTGATCACCCTCGGCCACTCCGCCGGTGGCCACCTCGCCACCTGGGCGGGCGCCCGCCAACGCTTCGACCGCTGGGCCGACGGGCCGGCCCTCACCCACGTCGTCAGCCAGGCCGGGGTGCTCGACCTCGAGGCCGCGGTCGCGGACGGGCTCGGCGCCGAGGCCGCAGCCGCGTTCCTCGGCGACGCCGGCGAGACGGCGTACGACCAGGCGGACCCGCTCAGCCAGGTGCCCCTCGACGTGCCGATGTGGGCGGTCCACGCGACCGACGACGACATCGTGCCGTTCAGCCAGGCGACGACCTACGTCGAGGCGGCGACCGCGGCCGGTGCCGACGCGACCCTCGTCGAGGTGACCGGCGGGCACTTCAGCGTCATCGAGCCCACCAGCGACGCGTGGGCCGCCTGCGTGAAGGTGCTCGACGCCATCGCGTAGTCCGCTGCAAATAGCCGCTGAATGATGCGGCGGAAGCGGCTTTTCGCAGCGGACTATCGGGAGGTCAGGCAGCGAGCGAGGCTGACGCTGCCGCCGGCTCCTCCTCGAGCCGCGGCCACTCGGCGGGGCGCGGGATGCTGCGCACGGTCGCGCTCGCCGTCGGGATGAGGGCGCTGATGGTCACGAGGACCAGCAGCCCGATGGTGGCTGCGCGGCCGCCGAGCTGCTCGAGCAGCACGCCGCCGAGCAGCGGGGCGAGCGGCATGAGCGACAGGCCGACGAACTGCATCGACGAGGCGACGCGGCCCTGCAGGTGCATGGGCGTGATCGCCATGCGGTACGCCTGTGAGCCGGCGTTGCCGGCCGGGTTGAGCAGGATGCCGAGGAACAGCACCGCGCCGACCACGAGCGGCGAGCCCCAGAAGAGCAGCGGCACCAGCAGGGGCACCCAGCTCCACGCGACGGCGAGGGTGAGCCGACCGGTGGGCACCTGCTCGATGATGCGCGGCGCGACCACGGCGCCGAGGATGCCGCCGAGGCCGGCGAGCATGTCGATGACGCCGATCGCGCCCGGGTGCACGCCGTCCTGCACGAGGCTCATGATCGCGACGTAGAAGACCGCGTTGACGGCGAGGTTGCTGGTCGCCGCGAACGCCATCATGGTGCGGAAGTAGGGACGCCCGAGCACGTAGCGCAGGCCCTCGACCAGGTCGGCGCGCACGTTGCTCGGCGCCCGGTCGCCGCGGGGCGAGAGGTCGGTGCGGATCCGCGACAGCGTGACGAACGAGATCGCAAAGGTGATCGCGTCGAAGACGAACGGCATCGCGCGGCCCAGCCCGACGAGGAACGCGCCGAGCGGTCCGCCGACGAGGGCGGCGACGTGGTGGCGGGCCTGGTTCTGGCTCAGTGCCGTCGGCAGCTCGTCGCGGGTGACGACCGAGCGGACCGCCGACGCCTCGGCCGGGCCGAAGACGCCGGTGCCGACGCCGGTGAGCAGCGCGGCGACGACGAGGTGCCACAACCGGAGCTCGCCCATCAGCGCGGCGACGGCGACCAGGCCGTAGACGACCGACCCCGACCCGCTCGCCAGCATCATCAGCCGCTTGCGGTCGGTGCGGTCGACGACCACGCCGGCCGGCAGGAGTGCCGCGACCATCCCGAGCATGAAGGCCGCTGTCGGGAGGCCGGCGAGCATGGCCGACCCGGTGAGGGCGTAGCCCACCAGCGAGAAGGCGAACATGCTCACCGCGCTGCCGAGCTGGCTGATCGCCTCGCCCGTCCACAGGGCGGTGAAGTCGCGGTTGCGGGAGAGCGAGCGGTACGAGGTCATATCCGCACCATATGTTGCGCAACAACTGTTGCGCAATAGTGCGTGCGGAACTTGGTAGGCTGCGGGCATGGCGGAGAAGAAGGGCAACGTGCACGACCCGCGCGTGCTGCGGGCCATCGCCCACCCCGTGCGCAACCGGATCCTCACCGAGCTCGCGGCCGGCGGACCGATGCGGGCCGCCGACATCGCCGAGGAGCTCGCGATCCCGGCCAACCAGGCCAGCTTCCACCTGCGCCAGCTCGCCAAGTACGGCCTCATCGTGGAGGCGCCCGAGGCGGCCCGCGACCAGCGCGACCGGGTCTGGAAGTCCGCGGACGACGGCGGCCTGAGCATCGACGTCACGGCGCTGGAGAAGGAGCCGGGCGGCAAGGCGGCGGCGACGGTGTTCCTGCGCAGCGCGGCCGGCTACGCCCACCAGCTCGTCGAGGTGGCCTACGGCCAGGAGCGCGCCCCCGAGACGCACCGCTCGACCATGGACACTGCCGTCCGGCTCACCAAGGACGAGGCGGCGCAGCTCTCGGCCGAGGTCTCCGAGCTGGTCCAGCGCTGGACCGAGCGCAACCGCGGCCGCGGCCACGACCGCACGACGTACGCCTTCCACGCGATGCTGCTGCCCCAGCCCGACGCCCTGCGCGACGACGAGGCCTGACGCCCCGGTCGTCGCGCACGTCGGGCGAGATCGGTCGAACGCACCGCCACGGCCGTCGCGGGGCGTACTGTCGCCGGATGCGACCGTGGCCGTTCTCCCGCAAGGTCCGGCGCCCTGCGCTGCTGCGGTTCGGCCGACGCGTCCGGCTCAGCGCGGACGTGCGCGACATGTCGGCCGGCGGGTGGATGGAGGCCGCACTCCTGAGCCAGAAGGAGCGCGGCGAGCGCAGGCACGACTCCGACCGCATGGTCGAGCGCGAGCGCTGGGACCTCCTCGGCTGAGCAACGCCCGACCCGGCGCACTAGCCTCGGTGGGTGCCCGCCCGTCTGAGGAAGCTCGACCCCGCCGCCCTCGCGGCCGCGACCGACGCCGCGGACACCAGGGCGCTGGTCAAGCACTACCTCGCCGTCCTCGAGCAGCGCGCGCCCGGCAGGTCGGTCGAGGTCCGGGTCCCGCCCTTCGCGGCCGTGCAGGTGGTTCCCGGCGTCCGTCACACCCGGGGCACCCCGCCGGCCGTGGTCGAGACCGACGCCGAGACCTGGCTCGCGGTCGCGACCGGTCGTACGACCTGGCACGAGGCGGTCGACAGCGGCAAGGTCGTCGCCAGTGGTGAGCGCACCGACCTCTCCGCCTATCTGCCGCTCACCTAGGCTCCGCACCATGCACGTGAGCTCCCTCGGTTTCCGCACCGACCTGGCCCTTCTGACCTCCTCGGGCAGCGTCGTGGAGGACCGCGGCACGCACCTGGTGGTCCGCTCGCCGGACAACCCGTCGTACTTCTGGGGCAACTTCATCCTCCTCGCCCAGCCGCCCGTCCCGGGTGGGGAGAAGGAGGTGGTGGGCGCGTTCCACACCGAGTTCCCGCTGGCCGACCACGTCAGCCTCGGCATCGACACCGCCGACCTCACCGACGAGGCACGCGCCGCGTTCGAGGCCGCCGGGATGACCGTCGACGTCGCCACGGTGCTCACCGCCGGCTCGCTCGTCGCGCCCCGCGAGGTCGAGGCGGAGATCCGCGAGCTGACGAGCGACGACGACTGGGAGGCGCGGGCGCGGCTGAGCCAGCAGCTCTACCCGCAGACGTCCGAGGAGACGTTCATGACCTATGCGCGCCAGAAGAACACGCAGGAGCGGCGGCTCGTCGACGCCGGCCGTGGCACCCGCTTCGGCGCGTTCGTCGACGGAGCGCTCGTCTCGACGGCCGGCATCTTCGTCACCGAGGAGGGCGTCGCGCGCTACCAGAGCGTCGAGACGCACTCCGACCACCGCCGCCAGGGCCTCGCCGCGGCCGTCGTCCACGCGGCCGGACAGCACGGCCTCGACCGGCTCGGCGTACGCACCCTCGTGATCGTCGCCGACACCGACGGCGACGCGATCGGGATCTACCGCCGCCTCGGGTTCGCCGACCTCGAGCGCCAGCTGATGATGGAGAAGCGCAGCGGCGAGTGGGCGTCGATGAGCGCCTGAGGACCCCGTCCTAGGCTGTGCCTCATGACTGTCGACATCCCCGCTCGTCTCGCCGAGGTCATGCCCGGCATCCGCCGCGACCTCGAGGACCTGGTCCGCATCGAGTCGGTGTCCGCCGACCCGGCTCGCGCCGGCGAGGTCGAGCGCAGCGCCGAGGCGACGCGCGACCTCTTCGCGGCCGAGGGCTTCGAGGCCGAGATCGTGCGGGCCCACGACGGTGCCCCGCCGGCCGTGATCGCGAAGAAGGCCGGCCCCGAGGGCGCGCCGACCGTCCTGCTCTACGCCCACCACGACGTCCAGCCGGAGAACGACCACGCCGACTGGGACTCCCCGCCGTGGGAGCCCACCGAGCGCGGTGACCGCCTCTACGGCCGCGGCGCCGCCGACGACAAGGCCGGCATCGCGGCGCACCTCGGCGCGGTCCGGATCTTCGGCGACGAGCTGCCGGTCAACCTGGTCATGTTCATCGAGGGCGAGGAGGAGGTCGGCTCCGACACCCTCGTCGAGCTGCTCAACGCCCACAAGGACCGCCTCGAGGCCGACGTGATCGTCATCGCCGACTCCGGCAACTGGGACATCGGCGAGCCCGCGCTCACCACGAGCCTGCGCGGCCTGGTGCGGATGGACGTCGAGGTGCGCACGCTGACCCACGCCGTGCACAGCGGCATGTGGGGCGGCCTCGTGCCCGACTCGATCATGACGCTGAGCCGCCTCATCGCCAGCCTCAACAACGACGACGGCAGCGTCGCGATCGAGGGCCTCCACTCCGGCCCGGCCGCCGACGTGGAGTACCCCGAGGCCCGGCTGCGCGCCGAGTCCGGCGCCGCCGAGGGCATCGAGTGGATCGGCACCGGCAGCGTCGTCGAGCGGCTCTGGACCCAGCCCGCACTGTCGATCACCGGCCTCGACGCACCCAAGGTCGAGGGCGCCTCCAACACCCTCGTCCCGGCCGCCCGCTGCCGGATCAGCCTCCGCATCGCGCCCGGCGACACCACCGCCAACGCGGTGCAGGCGCTCCAGGCCCACCTCGAGAAGCACGTCGCGTGGGGCGCCACCCTCACCACGACGGTCGTCGACACCGGCGAGGCGACGCAGATCGACGCGAGCGGACCGGCGTACGACGCCGCGCGTGCCGCGTTCGCCGAGGCCTGGGACGGCACGGCTCCGGTCGACATGGGTGTCGGCGGCTCCATCCCGTTCATCGCCGAGTTCCTCGAGGCCTTCCCGCAGGCGAGCGTGCTCGTCACCGGCGTGGAGGACCCCGACACCCGCGCCCACGGCGCCAACGAGGGCCTGCACCTCGCGGAGTTCGAGAAGGTCGTCAAGGCCGAGGCCTTCCTGCTGCGCAACCTCGGCGACCTGCCCCGCTGATGGCCACCTTCCGTGCGCAGAACAGCTCCTCCGCGGTGCTGAAGGCATCCCGCAACGAGGTCTGGGCGGCGCTGACCGACGCCGACCTGATCGCGCGGATGACGCCCTACGTCACCTCGATCACCGTCGACGGCGACCGCTGGGTCTGGCGGATGGGCACGATCCCGGTGCTCGGGATCTCGGTCGCCCCGACGTTCACCGAGGTGATGGAGCTGCACCCCGAGGAGCGGATCGAGTTCACCCACGACCCGGCGCGGTCCGACGAGATGACGGCGGTCGACGGCACCTACGTCCTCTCCGACCACGCCGGCGGCGGCACCGAGGTGGGCATCGACCTCCAGATCTCGTGCACCCTCCCGCTCCCCGGCCTGACGCGGCCGGCGGTCGAGCGGGTGATGGCCGGGGTCGTGAAGCACATGGGCGCGGTCTTCTCCCGCAACCTGCTCAAGCACCTGGGCGAGGCCTGAACCGGATGCGCGTCCTCGTCCTCGGCGCCACCGGCTACGTCGGCTCGCGCCTCGTCCCGCACCTGCTCGACCTCGGCCACGAGGTCGTCGCCGCGTCGTCCTCGCCGCCCGACCCCGACCGCTTCGGCTGGGACGAGCGGGTCGAGGCGGTCCGCTGCGACGTGACCGACGCGGCGTCGGTCGCGCGGGCGGTGGCCGGCGTCGACGCGGTCGTCTACCTCGTCCACTCGCTGCAGCGCAGTGACTTCACCGACCGCGACCGCCTCGGCGCGGAGACCGTCGCGGCCGCCGTCGACGAGCACGGCGTGCGCCGCCTCGTCTACCTCTCCGGCCTGGTGCCCGACGCGCCCGAGAGCGAGCTGTCGGCCCACATCACGAGCCGCCTGGAGGTCGAGCGGATCCTGCTCCGCACCGGCGCGGAGGCCACCGCGCTGCGGGCCGGCGTCGTCATCGGCGCCGGGTCCACCTCGTTCGAGATCATCCGCCAGATCGCGACGCTCTTCGTCGTCCAGCCCGTGCCGCTCTGGATGAACCACTCGGTCCAGCCGATCGCCGTCTCCGACGTGCTCCGCGCGGTCGGCGAGGCGCTCGACGACGACGGCCCGCGCGGCGCCGTCGACATCGGCGGACCCGACGTCCTGACCTACCCCCGCCTGATGAAGGCCTGCTCCCGCGGCGCCGGCCTCTCCCGCGTCCGCCTCCCCGCCCCGGTCGCCCCCAGCGGACTCGTCGGGCTCGCCACCGCGCTGGCCACGACCGCGCCGTTCCACACGGTCACGTCGCTGATCGAGTCGCTGCACCACGACATGGTCTGCCGCCCCGGACACACGTGGGCGCCGCGCGACGGTGGACCCCTGCTGGGGCTCGCCGAGGCGGTCGGCCTGGCGAGCGACCCGACGTACGTCGGTCCCGAGAGCGCGCTGCCCTCCGACCCGGCCTGGACCCGCCCGCACCGCCTCCTCGACGCGCTGCCGCTCCCCGCGACCACCCGCGCCGCGGCCCGCCTCGCCCTCCACCGCGCCCGCTCGCTGCTCGCCTGACGGACGACCTCGACGTGGGTGGGGCCAGGACCGTCGCGCGCCCGTAGACTGCGTGGCGTGCCCTACCAGATGAGCAAGCGGACTGGTGGCGACGGCCGTCTGACCACGGCGCTCGACCCCCAGGACCAGGGCCCGCAGGACGCCTGCGGCGTGTTCGGTGTCTGGGCGCCGGGCGAGGACGTCGCCAAGCTGACCTACTTCGGGCTGTACGCCCTCCAGCACCGCGGGCAGGAGTCCGCCGGCATCGCGGTGAGCAACGGCCGCCAGATCCTGGTCTACAAGGACATGGGCCTGGTCTCGCAGGTCTTCGACGAGTCGACGCTCGAGTCGCTCAAGGGCCACCTCGCGATCGGCCACTCGCGCTACTCCACGACCGGCGCCTCCACCTGGCAGAACGCGCAGCCGACCTTCCGCCCCACCGTCGACGGCTCGATCGCGCTCGGCCACAACGGCAACCTCATCAACACCCACGAGCTCGCCCAGATGGTGCGCGACCTCCCCGGGCCCGACGACGAGCTGCCGCTCCAGTCGCGCGACGTGGAGACCTCGACCAACGACACCAGCCTGGTCACCGCGCTGCTGGCGCACCACCCCGACACCTCGCTCGAGCAGCGAGCCCTCGAGGTGCTGCCGCAGGTCCGCGGAGCCTTCTGCTTCGTCTGGATGAACGAGGGCACGCTCTTCGCCGCCCGCGACCCGCAGGGCATCCGGCCCCTCGTGCTCGGCCGCCTCGACCGCGGCTGGGTGGTCGCCAGCGAGGACGCCGCCCTCGCCACGATCGGCGCGAGCGTCGTCCGCGAGGTCGAGCCCGGCGAGATGGTCGTCATCGACGAGAACGGCCTGCGCTCCCACCGCTTCGCCGAGGCCGACCGCAAGGGCTGCGTCTTCGAGTACGTCTACCTCGCCCGCCCTGACGCCACGATCAGCGGCCGCAGCGTCCACGAGTCCCGCGTGGAGATGGGCCGCCAGCTCGCCCGCGAGTTCCCGGTCGAGGCCGACCTCGTGATCCCGGTGCCCGAGTCGGGCACGCCCGCGGCGGCCGGCTACGCCGAGGAGTCGGGCATCCCGTTCGGCCAGGGCTTCGTGAAGAACGCCTACGTCGGACGCACGTTCATCCAGCCCAGCCAGACGCTGCGCCAGCTCGGCATCCGGCTCAAGCTCAACGCCCTCGAGCACATGATCCGCGGCAAGCGGATCGTCGTGGTCGACGACTCGATCGTGCGCGGCAACACCCAGCGCGCGCAGGTGCGGATGCTGCGCGAGGCGGGCGCCCGCGAGGTGCACGTGCGGATCTCCAGCCCGCCGGTGAAGTGGCCGTGCTTCTACGGCATCGACTTCGCCACCCGCGCCGAGCTGATCGCCAACGGCCTGACGCCGGAGGAGATCGCCGCGAGCGTCGGTGCCGACACGCTGGGCTACATCTCGCTCGACGGCATGATCGACTCGACCAAGCAGACGCGCGACACGCTGTGCACCGCCTGCTTCACCGGCGACTACCCCGTCGAGCTCCCCGACGAGAGCCTGCTCGGCAAGCACCTGCTCGAGGCCACGCTGCAGTCGCCCACCATGGGCCGCGCACTCCCGGTCCTCAACAACCCCTGACCGCACCCCGCCGCCATCGTCTCCCGAGGAGCCCCGTGACCGACCAGCCCACCGAGTCCTCTCCCGGGGCCTACGCCGCAGCCGGGGTCTCGATCGAGGCGGCCGACCGCGCGATCGACCTGATGAAGGGGTGGGTCGACAAGGCCCGCCGGCCCGAGGTCATCGGCGGCATCGGCGGCTTCGCCGGGCTCTTCGACGCCACGGCGCTCACCCGCTACGAGCAGCCGCTGCTGGCCACCTCGACCGACGGTGTGGGCACCAAGGTGCAGATCGCGCAGCTGATGGACGTGCACGACACCATCGGCTTCGACCTGGTCGGCATGGTCGTCGACGACCTCGTGGTGTGCGGCGCCGAGCCGCTCTTCATGACCGACTACATCGCCTGCGGCCGGGTCGTGCCCGAGCGGATCGCGGCGATCGTCAAGGGCATCGCCGAGGCGTGCGTGGTCGCCGGCTGTGCCCTCATCGGCGGGGAGACCGCCGAGCACCCCGGCCTGCTCGACCCCGACGACTACGACGTCGCGGGCGCCACGACCGGTGTCGTGGAGGCGAGCAAGCTGCTCGGCCCGGGACGGGTGCGCCCCGGTGACGTCGTCATCGCGATGGAGGCCAGCGGCCTGCACTCCAACGGCTACTCGCTCGTGCGCCACGTGCTGCTGCAGCAGGCGGGGTGGACCGTCGACCGCCAGGTGGACGACTTCGGCCGCACGCTCGGCGAGGAGCTGCTCGAGCCGACCCGCATCTACGCCAAGGCCTGCCTCGACCTGGCCGATCGCACCGAGACCCACGCGATGTCGCACGTGACCGGTGGTGGGCTCGCCGCCAACCTCGAGCGGGTGCTCCCGGCCGAGCTGTCGGTGCGGCTCGACCGCTCGACGTGGACGCCGCAGCCGGTCTTCGACGTCGTACGCCGGGTGGGCTCGGTGTCGCAGCGCGACCTCGAGGCGACCCTCAACTGCGGGGTCGGCATGGTGTCCCTCACCGCCCCCGACTCCGTCGACGCGGCGATCGCCGTCCTCGCCGGCCACGGCATCAAGGCGTGGGTCGCCGGCGAGGTCCGCCTCGACGACGAGCAGGGCGGCCGCGTCCTCCTGGAGGGCCAGCACCCCGGCTGGTGAGGCGGATCCGCTCGAATTCTGCAGGCCGTCCGCGAAATGCGGCATGTGGTGTGCGGGAACACCCACCGCTCAGGTAGCGTTGTCCTCACGATATGTGACCGATCAGACCGGGCGCGCCTCAGGCAGCCCCGGCCAAGTGTGCGAGGGGGTCGACCCTATGGGGCGCGGCCGAGCTAAGGCGAAGCAGACCAAGGTCGCACGCGACCTGAAGTACCGGACTCACGAGACCGACTTCGGGGCGCTGGCGAATGAGCTGCACGGAAGCGAGAAGTCTCATCCGGCTCCGGCGGAAGTCGAGCCGGACGAGGACGAGTGGTCGGACTATGCCGACCGCAGTCGACGTGCGGACTGACCGACCAGCTGTCCTCAGCTGATCACCACTGATCACCACCCGGGCGACCGGGTGTCGAGGCGTACGACCGCGCCCGGACGGCGCCGAGCCGGCGCGTCTGTGTCGCGGGATCAGTGCCGAGTCGGCGCGAATGTTCGCTGAGACGACGCCGAGTCGGCGCGAAAGTTCGCGGGAAAGGCCTCGAGTCGGCGCATCTGCACCTCGCGGTGCGTACAGATGCGCCGACTCGACGTGCGATCAGCACACTGATGCGCCGACTCGGCCCTTGCTCAGCGCACTGATGCGCCGACTCGTCAGAGGTGGATGCCGCGCAGGCGGCCGACCTCGCGCATCCGGCGCTCGGCGAGGCGGTCGGCGGCCTCGGCGGAGGTGATGCCGTCGGCCTTGGCGAGCTCGAAGACCTGGCGGGTCGTCTCGAAGATGCCGCTCGCGCGCTGCTGGGCGCGCTCGAAGGAGAAGCCCTCGAGCTCGTCGGCGACCTGGATGACGCCGCCGGAGTTCACGCAGTAGTCGGGGGCGTAGAGGATGCCGCGCTCGGCGACCTGCTTCTCGACGCCGGGGTGCGCGAGCTGGTTGTTCGCGGCACCGCAGATGATCGTGGCGCGCAGCACCTCGAGCACCTCGTCGCTGATCGCGCCGCCCATCGCGCAGGGCGCGTAGACGTCGATCTCGCTGGCGACCAGCTCGTCGGTGGTCGCGACGGCGGTGACCTGGGGGTACTCGGCGCGGATCGCCTCGACCGACGGGGCGTGCACGTCGGTGACGACGACGGACGCGCCGTCCTCGATCAGGTGGCGGACGAGGTGGCGTCCGACCTTGCCGACGCCGGCGATGCCGACGGTGCGCCCGGCGAGGGTGGGCTCGCCCCAGACCTGCTCGGCCGCGGCACGCATGCCCTGGAAGGTGCCGTACGCCGTCAGCACGGAGCTGTCGCCCGCGCCGCCGTGGGCGACCGTGCGGCCGGTGACGTAGTCGCACTCACGGGCGATGTGGTCCATGTCCACCGAGAACGTGCCCACGTCGCAGGCGGTGTAGTAGCGGCCGTTGAGCGACTGCACGAAGCGGCCGTAGGCGCGCAGCAGGGCCTCGGTCTTGAGCACGGCCGGGTCGCCGATGATGACGGCCTTGCCGCCGCCGAGGTCGAGGCCGGCGAGCGCGTTCTTGTAGGACATCCCGCGCGAGAGGTTGAGCACGTCGACGATCGCGTCGTCGGTGCTGGCGTAGGGGTAGAACCGCGTCCCGCCGAGGCCGGGGCCGAGTGCCGTGGAGTGGAGGGCGACGATGGCCCGGAGGCCCGTCGCGCTGTCGTTGCAGAAGACGACCTGCTCGTGCTCGCTGCCGAGCTCGAAGACGTCGACG
Organism: uncultured Actinomycetota bacterium; assembly: GCA_963795095.1. Classification (GTDB taxonomy): domain Bacteria; phylum Actinomycetota; class Actinomycetes; order Propionibacteriales; family Nocardioidaceae; genus Nocardioides. The sequence goes on from CAWCGM010000020.1 coordinate 195,451, forward strand.
CCGGAAGTGGCGGCTCCAGACATGCTCATGCGTCCTTTTCTGGTGGGTGCGGCCGCGGGGTGTGCGGACCTGGTCGGAGCGGTCGAGGGGTGGTGACCGCCGTCACGACCAGCGTATCGCCGCCGGATCGCCGACCCGGCATCAGCGGGACCGCATCACCACGAGGTCGCCGTGGGTGCCGTAGCCGAGCAGGTCGCCGCCGGCCCTGCGCCCGTCGAACGTCGCGAGCAGCCACCCGCCGTCGACCTCGGCGAGCGAGGGCCACGGCAGGTTCGTCGGGTAGGGCGCGTCGAGCACCGCGAGCTCGGACATCGCGAGGTCGAAGACCGGGAACCGGGCGCGCACGCCGCGTCGCGAGTCACGACCGTCGCTGGCGAGCACCACCATCCGGCCGTCGACCTCGACCAGCGTCGTGCCCTCGGTGGACGGTGCGGTCGGCGGCCGCGCCGCGCAGCCGCAGGTCGTCGAGGGACGGGCCCGCCGCCAGAGCGGGGTGGAAGTCGAAGAACTTCCGCGCGCTCACGAAGCCGACCAGCCACTCGCCGTCGCGGTGCACGAGGTGCGGGTCCCACGTCGCGATCGAGTCGAGGCCGTCCGTCGGGAGCGGGAGCTCGCGGGTGTCGAGGACGTGGGTGCCGCGCAGCAGGTCGGCGTCGGACTCGGCGAGCGTGACCCGCAACCCCGCCGGCGTACGACGTCCGGCGCGCGTCGTCGGGGTCTCGAAGTCGCCCCACGTGCTGGTCGCCACCAGCCACCGGCCGTCGGCCCTCACGAGGTGGGTGGCGTGGTCGCCGAAGACGCCCGGCCGGTCGGGCCGGCGGAAGAAGAGGTCGCCGGCGTGCGCGACCTCGACCGCCTCCGGGTCGAAGCGCCACACGCTGGTGTGGGCCGTGTCGAAGAACCCCGGCCCGGCGGACGTCGCGGTCAGCCAGAGCGCGCCGTCCTCCCGCAGCGGCCGCCCGCGCCTCGTCGGTCACGAACCGGACGTCGCGCAGCCCGAGCTGGCCGAAGCCACCGGCGGTGCCGCCCCACGTGCGGGAGCTCGACCCGGAGGTCGGCGAGAGCGGCCTCGTCGCGGGTGTCGAGCACCTCGCGCAGGTCGTGCCGGGCCCGGGCCACCCACGAGCCGGCCTCGCGGACCCAGGCCGTGACGTGCGTGCCCGTCAGCGTCAGGCCGAGGTCGGTCGGGTCCTCCGCCCGGTGGAACCGGCGGCTGCGCAGCTCGCGCGTGTCGGGTCCGTGGGTGAGGGTCGAGCGACACCGACCCGTCCCGCACCTCCGCGACGATGCGGTGGTCGGCCAGGTGCAGGGCGAGCGACGACGCGTCGCGCACCTCGGCCGTCGCGGCGACGTACGGCGCCACTGCCGGCATCGTCGACGGTGCCGCCGGAGGTGGCCTCGAGCCGGCCCGACCCGGGCGCGACCAGGTCGACCGGCCGCAGCCGGCCGACGATCTCGAGGCGGGGGAGCACGGGCGTCATCCTTCCGCAACGCGCAGGAGGGCCCCGACCGGGACGTGGTCGGGGCCCTCCTGTGCTTGTGGGCAGGGGCGGGGTCGAACCGCCGACCTATCACTTTTCAGGCGATCGCTCGTACCAACTGAGCTACCTGCCCAAGCGCGACGAGAATACATGAGGCGGATGGTGCACCCTGAATCGGCTCAACCGGTCTCGGCCTGGATCGACGCGAGAGCGGCGGCCGGGAGCTCCAGCCAGAACGTCGATCCGGTGCCCGGAGTGGACTCGCCACGCACCGCCCCGCCGTCGCGCTCGGCCATCGTCCGCGAGATCGACAGGCCCAGCCCGGTGCCCACGACGCCCGCGGCCGCGAACCGGACGAAGGGCTCGAAGGCGTGGGCCAGCTCGTCGGCCTCGAGGCCGGGGCCGTCGTCGCGCACGATGATCCGCACCATCGGGTGGCCGCTCTCGCCGACGAGCCGGTCGGCAGAGAGGTGGACGGTGCCGCCGCCCGGCCGGTGGTGGGTGATCGCGTTGCCGAGGAGGTTGGTCAGGACCTGGCGTACGCCCGACGCGTGGGCCCACACGGTCAGGTCGGGGTCGACGTCGACCGTCACCTCCACCCCGGCGGTCGCGGCGGGCGTGCGGTGCCAGTGGACGACGTCGGCCAGCGCGTCGGCCACCCCCACGTCCTGGCGCGCGTCGTCGCTCGCGAGCGTCCGGCCGGCGCCGAGCAGGCTGTCGACGATGGCGAGCAGCTGCTCCGACGCCCGCACGATCCGCGGTCCGTCGCGCAGCATCCCGGACACCACGTCGTCGGGGGTGCCGTGCACGGCGTCGTCGAGCAGCCCCTCGCTGTAGCCCAGGACGGCGGACACCGGCGTACGCAGCTCGTGCCCGACCGCGCCGAAGAGCTGCTGGTAGCCGAGCTGCGCCTCGACGCTGGCGTCGATCGCCTCGGCCAGCGCCCGGCGAGCCTGCTCGAGGGTCAGCCGGGAGGTGATCGCGGCGGCGAGGAGCCTGAAGTCGTCGATCAGCTGCTCGGGCCAGGTGCCCGCCTCGTGCGCTGACGAGCGACAGGCTGCCGAACATCTCGCCCCGCGACCGTGAACGAGGCGGCGACGAGGCTGCGGACGCCTCACGCGCAGCAGCTCGTCACGGTCCTGGGCCGCCTCCGTCGGGCAGCAGGTCGCGGTCGACGAGGACGACGACGCCCGACGCGTGCGACGCTGCGAGAGCCACGGCATGGTCAGGGCCGCTTCCGGGCCGGCGCCCGGTGGGGGCAGCAGGGTGCGGGTCGACCCCTCGGGCGTCCACTCACGGACCCAGGCGCGGCCGCCGAGCCTGCGTCCAGCGGTCTGGGTCCTCCGGGGTGAAGCTGGTGAGGACCACGGTCACGATCTCGACCCGCGGTTCGGCGAGGAAGTGGTCGGCGACGCGGCGCGAGGGCGTCGTCGAGCCGCGAGCGCCTCGTCGATGATGAGTGCGGCGAGGGCCGCCGCCGCGCCGGAGACGGGCCCCTGCTCCAGGTCGCAGACCTGCAGGGCGGGGTGCTCGGTCACGCAGGCCCTCCTCGTACGGCATCGACGGTGAAACGACACGGTAGCGGTGCGATGCCCCGGCTCTGGTCGATTCCCACGTGCTCGCTCGAGGCGCAGCCGGTGCTGCCCGGCCCAGGTGGCGAGGTGGACGAGCTGCGCCATCCCGAGCGTGCGGCCGGGACAGGCGTGCGGACCGGCACCGAACGGCAGCCAGGCGCCCGGCCGCTGCGTCGTGTCCTCCCACCGCGCCGGGTCGAACCCGGCGACGAGCCCGGGGTCGCCGGGGACCAGCTCGGTGAGCCGACCGAGGAGGAGCGGGCTGACCAGGACGACCCGTCCTGCGGGGACCTCCGTGCCGGCGAGGTCGACCGGCTCGGTCGTGATCCGGGCGGTGATCCACGTCGGCGGCGTCAGGCGGAGGGTCTCCCAGACGGCGTGGACCGGGTCGTGGTCGGCGGGGTGTGCGGCGAGCCAGGCGAGCAGCCACGCGCCCGCCGCGATCGGCACCTGCACGCCTGCGGCCAGCATCGTGGCCACCTGCTCGGGAGGCGCCGGGAGCCCGGCGACGGCCGACAGGGCGTCGTCGAGCGCGAAGCGGGCCTCGCGCTCGACGCGGCGGGCGCGGCTCCAGCGACCGGGCGGTCGTCGTGCGGAGATGATCGGGGCGAGGGCGTCGATCCAGCCGAGGGTGAGGTCGGCGACGAGGTCCCGGGTGCGGAGGTCGGTGTCGAGGACCGCGGCCACGGTCGAGCGGGCCACGGGACGGCGCAGCAGGACCATGGCGTCGTACGCCGTCCCGGGTGCGTCGCGGCCGTGCTCGGCCAGCGCTGCGTCCCACTCGGTGTCGAAGACGTCGACCCCGCGGGCGACCTCGTCGGGGGTCAGCGGCGCGAACATGACGTGTCCCGATCGTGTCTCGCCACGGCTCGAGGAGAGGTCGCCGCTGCGGCTCACGTCGCCGGGGAAGTCGAAGCGACCGGGCTCGGTCAGCACCTGCTTGGCGAGCGCCGGCGTGGTGACCAGCCACGGTCCGTGGCGGCCGAGGGCGACGGCCCCCGACCGTGGGGCGGAGAGGACAGCGCCGAGCCGACCGCCGGCCGACTCGACGCTGTCCAGGTGCATCACGGTGTGTGCATCACTGTGGGTGCATCACGTCCGGAGTGTCACTCCAGCTTCAGCGGCGGCCGGGGGCCGGACGCCACATGTAGTACGACTGCAGCTGGTTGTTGGCACGGGCGGACTCGATGCGGGTGCGGATGCGGTTCATCATGGTTTCTTCTCCAGGGGGGATTGCCGAGAAGCACGCCCGGACGGGCGCGCTCCGACGCCACCCGTAGACCGAACCCCCGTGAAGCTGTCAGGGCGGGAGTCAGGACTCAGGGTCGGGCAGCGTCTCGGCAATCAGATCAGTCAATTGCTGAATCCGCAGCGGCTTCTGCATCACATTTTCGACACCGAGCTCCTGGAGGGCCGCTCTGTGCTCGCCTGCCCACGCGCTGATCACGACGACCCGCATCGAGGCACCTACTTTGGGGTGGTCCCGCATCCAGCGCACCACCTCCACGCCGTTCATCCGCGGCATCGTGAGGTCGAGGAGCATCACGTCGTAGGTCTCCTGCTGGAGCATCTCGACGGCTTCGAGGCCGTCGACAGCCGTCGAGGCCACGTGGCCTGCACGCTGCACGAGGCGGCAGAACACGTCGCGGATGTCCTCGTTGTCGTCGACAACGAGGAAGTGCAGCTGACGCGCCCCCGGGCTCACGGGTCAAGCGTAGTCAGCAGCACCGACACTTCGCGCCTCTTCCCGGCACTGTGTCGGACAGCACGGTGCGTACGGGCGTGGGTTGGGAGCGCGACGGCGCCTGCCCCTATGCTTGTCGACGCTTGGATGGGCTCGCCCAGGCAAGCTGGCCCCCATCGTCTAGCGGCCCAGGACCCCGCCCTTTCACGGCGGTAGCGCCGGTTCGAATCCGGTTGGGGGTGCGACCAGGGTCAGTGGTCGGACGCCGATTGGTGGTCCCGGAAGACCTTGGGTTAGAGTTCCACCCGCTTCACCAGCACCACACCAGCACCACATCTGGCCCCGTAGCGCAGTTGGTTAGCGCGCCGCCCTGTCACGGCGGAGGCCGCGGGTTCGAGTCCCGTCGGGGTCGCCATCGCATGCCACACAGGCTGAGCCACCAGGCTCAGCCTGTGCGGCATTTCGGGGGCCGCGACGCGATTTCCTGCGGCTCCTAGGGTGTTCTCATGCCGATCGACCTGGATCCCGCCGCGTTCGACGCCATGGTCGGTCGCGCCCTCGACGGGCTTCCCGACGAGCTCGCGCGGCTCGTCGACAACGTCGTCGTGCTCGTCGAGGCCGACGCCCCCGACGACGACCCCGACCTGCTCGGCCTCTACGACGGACTGGCGCTGACGGAGCGTCCGGCCAACCACTCCGGCATGCTGCCCGACCGGATCCTGCTCTTCCGCGGACCGCTCCTCGACATGGCGGACACCGTCGAGGACCTCGAGGAGGAGGTGCGGATCACCGTCGTGCACGAGGTCGCCCACCACTTCGGTCTCGACGACGCACGGCTGCACGACCTCGGGTGGGGTTGACGTCCGCACCGCCGCCAAGGTTGGACGAACTTTTGCCGCCCAGTGGCCTAGCCCAGGGCGCTGACGAGGCTCCAGCCGCCGGCGCACGCGCCGACGGACAGCACGGCCGTCGCCACGACGTACGCCGTCGCGGTGCGCACCGGTCGCTCCACGGACTGCACCGCGAAGGTCGAGAACGACGTGAAGCCGCCGCAGAACCCGGTGCCGAGCAGCGCCCAGCCCGCGTCGCCCAGCGACATCGCGGCGAACATCCCGAACAGGCCCGAGCCCAGCACGTTGACCAGCAGCAGGCCGGTCGGGAACCGCCCGTCCAGCGCGCGACTGAGGGCGTAGCGCAGGGGCGCACCGACGGCGGCGCCGAGCGCGACGAGAAGGGCTGTCATGTCCGGGGTCCCCGCGGCTCGGCGCGGTGGGCGAGGTGCTGCCCCAGCGCAGCCGGCTGCGAGTCCGGCGGCCAGCGTGAGCAGGAGGCAGAGGCCCGCGAGGCCGGCGTGGCCGTCGTCCGCGAGCTCGCGGACCTGTCCGGCCCACGCCGACACCGTGGTGAACCCGCCCAGCACGCCCGGGCCGAGGGCGAGCGCGACCCTGCGCGAGCGACGTACGACGGCCAGCGCGGGCAGCACGCCGAGGACGAACGCCCCGACGACGTTGATCGCGAGCGTCGGCCAGGGGAAGAGCGAGTCGGGAGCCGCGGTGTCGATCGCGAACCGGAGGACGGCGCCGGCGGCACCGCCGACCGACACGACGAGGAGGTCGGTGGCGCCGGGGCGGCGCGCGCTCACCCGACCTGGCTGGTGGACGGCTTGGTGTGCGCCTGCGGGTTCCACGGCTGCGCGCTCGCGCCGCCGAGCTGCTGCACGAGCTCGGTGAGCAACCAGTTCTGGAGGGCGCGCTGGGCGGGGGTGCGGGCCATCGACAGCAGGCGCTCCGCACGGCAGAACGCGTCGGCGACGTCGAACATCTCCGTCATCGTCACGAAGATCGGACCGGCCTCGTGCACCATCGGGAAGACCAGGTCGACGCGGGGCAGGGCCTGGCGCTCGGCGGCGCGCATCTGGTCGCTGAACGTGTCGGGGAACTGGCGCTCGAAGGTGGCGAACATCGAGGTGAGGTCGCCGGCGAGCGGGTAGTCGGACTGGTGGGACAGGGACAGGAGCCGCAGCTCGCGGCGCAGCTCGTGGTACTGCCGGGCGAGGGACGCGTAGAGCGGGACGTCGAGGGCGAGCAGCCGCACCTCGACCGCCCCGTCGTCGACGGGCTCCGGCGCGTGCTGGTCGTGGACGTCGATCACCCACTCCGCGCCGCCCTCGTCGCTCATCTGGGCAGCCGGCTCGAACCAGACGATCTTGCTGTCGGCCTCGATCGTGGCGCCCCACGCGGTCGCGCACTGCGCCACCATCGACAGTCCGCGGCCGAAGGTCAGCAGCAGGTCGAGGTCGTCACCGACGAGGGGGGCCGGCGGGACGGGCGGGCTGGTGGAGCCGTCGATCACCTCGATGCGCGGGTGGCTGACCGTGCCGCGCACCCGCACCTTGAAGGGCGCGTTGGCGTGCAGGACGGCGTTGGCCACGAGCTCGGAGACGCCGAGCTCGGCACACTCCACGAGGTCGTCGCGCTCGAGCCGCACGAAGACGTCGCTCACCCAGCGCCGGGCGTCGGCCGCAGCGCGCGGCGACGACGCCAGGGTCAACTCGGAGCTCAGCGGCACTGGGACTCTTTTCGAGGGGGTGGGCAGTCCAGTGGGGCGAGGGTTACCCGCGCTCGGGATAGTTCAAACCTCGACGACCACACTAGTTTCTCGCGGCTCCGGGTCACTGGATGTGAGCAATGAGACGCATCCGGCGTTTCGCCTGCTGGTCGGCCCCGGGAGGACAATGGTCGTACAGCGTCAGCACCAGGTAAACCACCCTCGACCTCGCACCGAGAAAAAGGAGCTCCGATGAGCACGACGCAGGCCCCGCGACACCGCGTTGTCGTGATCGGTTCCGGTTTCGGCGGGCTCTTCGGGACGAAGGCCCTGCGCCGCGCCGACGTCGACGTCACCGTCATCGCGAAGACCACGCACCACCTCTTCCAGCCGCTGCTCTACCAGGTCGCGACGGGCATCCTGTCCGAGGGCGAGATCGCCCCGCCGACCCGCGAGGTCCTCAGCGGCCAGGACAATGCCCGGGTGATCCTGGGCGAGGTCACCGCGATCGACCTCGCCGCCCGGACGGTCACCTCGCAGGTGCTGGGCCGCGACACCGTCACGTCGTACGACTCCCTGCTCGTGGCGGCCGGTGCCAGCCAGTCCTACTTCGGCAACGACCACTTCGCCGAGTTCGCCCCCGGCATGAAGAGCATCGACGACGCCCTCGAGCTGCGCGGCCGCATCTTCGGCGCCTTCGAGATGGCCGAGCTCGGCGCCACCCGCGGTGACGACGTCGACCACCTGCTGACCTTCGTCGTCGTCGGCGCCGGTCCGACCGGCGTGGAGATGGCCGGCCAGATCGCCGAGCTCGCGCACAACACGCTGCGCAAGGACTTCCGCGCGATCAACACCCGGAAGGCGCGCGTCGTCCTCGTCGACGCCGCGCCGCAGGTGCTGCCGCCCTTCGGCGCCAAGCTCGGCGAGAAGGCGCACAAGGAGCTCGAGAAGCTCGGCGTCGAGGTGATGCTCGGCGGCATGGTCACCGAGGTCGACGAGCGCGGCCTCGAGGTGAAGTTCAAGGACGGTACGACCGAGCGCATCGACTCCGTCGCCAAGATCTGGGCCGCCGGCGTGCAGGCCAACCCCCTCGGCAAGACCCTGTCCGAGCAGTCCGGCGCCCCGCTCGACCGCGCCGGCCGGATCGGCGTCAACCCCGACCTCACGCTCCCGGGCCACCCCGAGGTCTTCGTGGTCGGCGACATGATCGCCCTCGACAACCTGCCCGGCGTCGCGCAGGTCGCCATCCAGGGCGCGAAGTACGCCGCCAAGGAGATCCGCAACCGGCTCGAGGACAAGGCACCGCAGGCGCCGTTCAAGTACTTCGACAAGGGCTCGATGGCGATCATCAGCCGCTTCCGCGCGGTCGCGATGGTCGGCAAGTTCCGGCTCACCGGCATCGTCGCCTGGCTGATGTGGCTCGGGGTGCACCTCGTCTACCTCACCGGCTTCAAGAACCAGGTCTCGGCGCTGATGCGCTGGGCGATCACCTTCATCAGCAACAACCGCTCCGAGCGGACCACCACCGAGCAGCAGATCTTCGCCCGCGCGGCGCTGGCCCGGCTGCGTCGCGGTGCGGCCGACCTGGTGTCCGACCCGGGCATCTACGACGCGACGCGGGCGATGATGGAGGAGACCCGCCGCCAGGAGCTGGAGGCGGCCGCGGCGCGCGAGGCGGAGCTCACCGACTCCGGCGTGCGCGGGGTGGCCGCCGACGCCTGAGCCGCGTCCGACGGCTCGTCTTGACGGTTCCTCCGGTAATTCTGCGGGATTCGTTGCAGACTCTCCCTCGTGCGTACGCGTGACGGAGACCGGCTGACGAGGGTGCCGTGGCGCGCCCTCGTGGCGAGCACGGCGGCGGTCGTCGTCGCGCTCACGCTGGCCGCGTCGCCGTCGACCGGACGACCGCCGGTGTCCGAGCGCACGCTTCGCGCTGGCCCCGGCCGGCGCCGGTGCCGACCTGCCGAACCCGCTGCGCGGCCAGTACCGCTGGTTCGGGACCGAGCCCACGCCCTCGACGGTCACGTCCAACGACGTCTACTACCGCGACCAGGTCTACTGGGGACGCATCGAGAAGGCCGACAACGCCTGGGACTTCTCGCTGATCGACGCCGGGCTCGCCGATGCCGGCGCCCGCGGCGGCAAGTTCGGCTTCCGGGTGATGGCCTACTGCCCGGGCTGCTGGATGAACTACCGCGCGGACCTCCCCGCGGTCACGCCGCCGTTCGTCCCGCTCCAGCCCGGCACCGACGTCCCGGACTGGAACTCGCCGGCCTTCCTCGCCCAGTGGCAGGAGCTGATGGCCGAGCTGGGACGTCGCTACGGCGACGACCCGCGGCTGGGCTACGTCGACGTCGGCGGCTACGGGAGCTACGGCGAGTGGCACGTCGGCGAGGGAGCGCGGATCTCCGACGCCAACGGGCTCGCGGTCGTGAAGGCCGTGACGAACGCCTTCCCGACCAAGCACGTCCTCATCAACACGATGACGCCGGTCGAGTTCACCCTGGCCGCGCTCGAGGCGAACCCGAACCTCGGCCTCCGCACCGACAGCCTCGGCTGCCCGGACATGTACTCGATGGTCGCCGTCGACAAGCGGCTGCAGAAGGTCTGGCGCACCCGGCCGTTCTTCTCCGAGTGGTGCACCCGCGCCGACCCGGTGCTCGGCGCGCAGCAGGTCCGCCGCTTCCACGTCTCGACGTTGTCGTCCGGCAACATGCCGTGGGACCACGCGTCCCTCGACGCCCGTCAGCGGTCGGCGTACGCCACCGCGCTCGCGACCGCGGGCTACCGCCTCCGCCTCCGCTCGCTCACCCTCCCGCGCTCGATCGACGCCGGCGACCGGGTCGCCGTGCGGACCTCGTGGGTCAACCAGGGGAGCGCACCGACGTACGACCGCTGGGACGTCCGCCTCACCTTCGCGCGCAACGGGAAGGCGACCACGGTGTCGCTGGGCGAGCAGCTGCGCGGTGTCACCGACTCCTCGCGCCGTCGGACCCGCGTCGCGGTGCCGGCTCTGCGGAAGGGGAGGTACGACGTGTCCGTCAGCGTCGTCGACCCGACCGGCTACTCCGCGCCGATGTACCTCGCCAACGCCGGCCGGACCTCGTCCGGCACCTACCGCGTGGGCTCGGTCTCCGTCCGCTGACGGCCCGGGCGCCACCAGTTGCGCTCACCCAGCAAGGTCATCGCGGCCGGGAGCAGCAGCCCGCGGACGATCGTGACGTCGAGCACGATGGCCACGGTCATCCCGACCCCCACTTCCTTGACGGCGACCAGCTCGCCCGCCGCGAAGCCGATGAAGACCACGGAGATGGCCAGCGCCGCGAGGGTGACCACGGGGCCCGACGCCGTGATGCCGGCGAGGACGGCTGCGTCGTTGTCGCGCCGGGTGCCGGTCCCTGCTGCCCGGGCATCCCACTCCTCCTTGATGCGCGCCACGAGGAACAGGTGGTAGTCCATCGAGAGCCCGAAGGCGAACATGAACAGCAGCAGCGGCGACGTGAGGTCCAGGGTGCCGGTCGCCGTGCCGCCGAGCAGCGGGCCGCCCCAGCCGTGCTGGAACACGAGTGTCACGACGCCGAGCGTCGCGGTCAACGAGAGCAGGTTGAGCAGGAGCGTCTTGAGGGCGATGACGGGTGAGCCGGTGAGGCGCAGCAGGAGGAGCCCGGCCACGACGACCACCGTCGCGATCGCCCAGGGCAGCCGGTCCGCCAGCGCCGAGCGGGCGTCCACCAGCTCGGCCGCCGGACCTCCCACCTCGACCTCGAGGCCCTCGTCGAGCGCGCGTACGTCGTCCACGACCCGCTGCGCCGCCAGCCCGCTGGTGGGGCCGCGCGGGGTCAGCGAGAAGCGGCTCCAGCCGTCGGGCAGCCCGTCGCGGACGACGACGTCCTTCACGTCGGCGAGCGAGGCGATCCGCTCCGTGAGCCTGGTCAGGCCCGGGTCACCCGCGGACGCGTCGACGATGACGTCGACCGGCGCGGTGCGGACGTCGGGGTAGTCGCGCTCCACCACCTCCACGACCTGTCGTGCCTCGCTGCCGGGCGGCAGCGAGCGCGCGTCGGAGGCGCCGACCTGCAGGCCGAGCAGGGGCACCGACAGCACGCCCAGCAGCCCCGCCGAGACCACCAGCACGGGCCACGGCCGGGCCTGGGCCAGCCGGGCGAGCCGGGCGAGGAACGACCTCTCGGGCGGGCGGGCGCCCCGCCCCAGCACCCCGCGGCCGGCGGGCGGGACGCGCCGCGCAGCAACAGCGAGGAGCGCCGGGGCCAGGGTCAGGGCTGCCGAGGTCACCACGGCCACGGCGACGACGCCGCCCACCGCCATGCCGGTGAGCAACGGGTCGCCGAGCAGGAGGAGCGCGGCGAGCGAGCCCCCGACGGTCGCACCGGAGACCAGCACGGTGTGCCCGGCCGTCGCGAGCGTCCGGCCGAGCACGGCAGCCGGGTCGCCGCGTTCGCCGGCCGCGGCGCGTTCCTCACGGAACCGGGCGAGCACGAGGAGGCAGTAGTCGACGCAGAGCCCCAGCCCCAGCACGGTGACGACGTTGACGGCGAAGTCGCTGACCGACCAGACGCCCGCCACGACGACGAGGGCCAGGAGCGAGCCGGAGACGGACGCGAGCGCCGCCACGACGGGGATGACCCCGACCACGAGGCCGCCGAGCGCGAGGACCAGCAGGAGGGTGAGGACCACGAGCGCGGCGCCCTCGCCCCGGGCTGCGTCCTGGACCGCTTGGTCGGTGAAGGTGCGTTCGGCCAGCAGGTCGCCGCCCGCGGCGACGTCCGGGAACGGGGTCGTGCGCAGGGCCGCGGTCAGCCGGTCGGCCAGGGCGAGGGCCTGCTCGTCGGTGAGCGCAGGGTCGAGCTCAACGTCCACGACCGCGCTGCTGCGGTCCTCGGCGACCAGCTCGTAGGAGCTGGTGGTCCATGGATCGCGGAGGTCGGCGACGCCGGGCAGCTCGCGCAGCCCGTAGATGACCTGGGCCGCCGCCTCGCTCGTGGCGGCGTCGACGGGGTCGGCACCGGCCAGCAGCACCACCACTCGCCTGCCCTCGGGGTCGAGGGCCTCGAGCCGCTGGTCGACCCGCGTCGACTCGGCTCCGGCGCGCAGGCCCACGTCGTCGGCACGGTCGAACACCGTCCCGCCCAGGGCTGCCCCGGCGATGACCAGCACGGCCCAGACGGACAGGACTGCGGCACGACGTCGGTGCACCCAGCGCCCCAGCCGTTCCAGCACGTGGCGGCTCGCTCTCTCGTGCGTGGGTGTCAGGGGAGGTGGGGGGCGTCGACGGCCGGCCCGTGTCCGGCCTCGAGGAAGGAGGTCAGGACCCGGCGGAACTCGTCGGGGTGCTCGAGGCTGGGCACGTGACCGCACCGCCCGAGCACGTGCAGGCGCACGTCCGCGAGCAGGTCGAGGAGCGGCAGCGCCGTGGTGGTCAGGGGCGTGACGCGGTCGTCGGCGCCGTGGACCAGGAGCACGGGGGCCTGCACCGCCGCGAGGGACTCCTCGGACAGGGTGAGGTCAGTGACCCAGCGTGCCCGGGGTGGTGGGAACAGCACCTCGAAGGCCGCCGCGCCCGCGATCATCGCGGTCGTGCGTGCATCGACCGCCTGCTGGGTGACCAGGGCCTGGTCGTGCACCAGTCGCCCCAGCATGTCGCGCGCGCCGGTCTCGCCGGGCTCCGCCGCCCACACGGCGTCGAGGTCGTCGGACAGGGGCGCCGCGGGCGTTCCCATGCTGGACACGGCCACGACGTGGGTCACCTGGTGCGGACGGGCCGCTGCGAGGGCCAGCGCGACGGCGCCGCCCATGGAGTGGCCGACCACGGCGTAGGACTCGACATCGAGGGCGTCCATCAGGCCGGCCGCCTGCTCGGTCCACAGCTGGAGTCCGCCCCGCGAGCCGGGCGGGAGGGCGGAGTCGCCGAAGCCCGCGTGGTCGGGAGCGACCAGGTGGTACGACGCGTCGAGCGCCCGGACGGTGGCCCCCCAGGCCCCGGACCCGGTGGTGCCGGGTCCGGAGCCGTGGAGGAGCAGGACCGCCGGGCCGTCGCCTCCCTCGAGGAAGCGGACCTCGCGGCCCAGGACGTCGAGGGTGCGGCGTGGACGTCACCGACGTACGTCGGGGGTGGTCATGCCGATGCGGAGTCGATGGACTTGTCGAACAGCTCCATCATCGCCCGGCCGAACCACGGCATGTCGGGCCAGCCCCGGCACGAGACCAGGTTGCCGTCGACGACGTCGGGCGCGTCGATGACCGTCGCGCCGGCGTTCTCCATGTCGCCGGTGATCGGCGGGAAGCAGGCGGTCTTGCGGCCCTTGAGCAGTCCGTAGACCGCGGGCACCTGCGCACCGTGGCACACCAGGGCGATGGGCAGGTCGCGGGCGAAGAAGTGCTCGGTGATCCGGCGTACGTCAGAGTCGGTCCGGATCCACTCGGGCGCGCGACCACCGGGGATGATCAGCGCGTCGTAGCGCTCGAGGTCGACCTCGGCCCACGTGAGGTCGACCGGCAGCTTGCGCCCGTTCTTCTCCACGTAGGCGTCCGAGTTGGGGTCGAACTCATGGATCACGAGCTGGACGTCACGGGTGGTCAGCGACGCGACGTCGACGTCCCACCCACCTTCCTGCACGCGGTAGTAGGGGTACATGGTGTCGAGCTCTTCGGCGGCATCGCCGGTCATGAGCAGCGCTCTGGGCAACTCGGTCTCCTCGCTCGGGGCGGGTGGGGATCCGGTCAGATCATGCGGGATCGGATCGGATTTGATTTGACTGCGGCAGACAAGAGTGACGGGTCCCACACCGACCCGTCAAGCCTCCTCGCCCAGGCGGGCGCCGCTGGTCGCGGCGTCGAAGAGCCGCCGGAAGCGATCGCGGGAGAGGAGGATGTGCCGCCGCATGGCGTAGGCCGCGGCGTCAGGGTCGCAGGCGGCGACCGCGGCCAGGACCTCGTCGTGCTCGCCCATCGCGAGGTAGGTGACGTCGGTGTCGAAGACGAGGCGGAAGAGGTGCACGTGCGTGTGCAGCCGAGCCAGTGCCTCGCGCACGAGCGGGTTGCCGGCACTCTCCGCGATGAGGTCGTGGAAGGCCGCGTCGCGGAGTCCGAAGGTGCCGTAGGCGAGGTGCGTGTCGCCCTGGACGAGGTCCGCCATCTCCTCGAGCATCCGGCGCAGCGCAGTCACCTGCTGCGCTGATGCACGCTCAGCGGCACGCCGTGCGGCGGCCGGTTCGAGCAGGAGGCGCAGGTCGACCATGTCCTCGAACCGCTCGCGGGTGATCTGGGGTGGGATCCGGTAGCCGGCGTGCGGGACCCGCACGACGAGGCCGTCGGCCTCCATCCGGTTCAACGCGTCGCGGATCGGCGTCTGGGAGACCCCGAGCTCACGCGCCAGGGCGTCGATCGTGACGCGCGAGTCGGGCACGATCCGCAACGACATCAGCTGCCCGAGGAGGGTGTCGTACACCTCGTCGGCCATCCGGCCACGACGCCGCGCCAGCTGGGTGTGGACCGGACTGGACCGGTCGTCCGACTCTGCGCGTGATCCGTCGTCCACGTCGTGGGTTCCTTCTCTTCGTTGGTCGTGGATGGTTGACACGGTGTGACGCGTGCCTCATGCTCACGGCTCAGATCCTATAGGAAATGACTGGTCGCGCAGCGCGGTTCGTCCTTCCTCCCCGCGCTTCTCGATCCCCCGGAGTGTCCATGAGCATGCTCGCCGTCCTACGTGGACCGCAACAGGTCCTCTTCGGAGCCGGTCAACGAGCCGCGCTCGGCCGCGTTACTGCCGCACTGGGTGACCACGCCCTCGTCGTCACCGACGCCAGGTTCGGGAGCACCCCCGAGTTCACCGAGCTGGTGGACCTCCTGGAGGCCGCCGGGGTGCGGGTCACGACCTTCACCGAGGTGCTGCCGGACGTGCCGGTCCACCAGGTCGGGGAGTGCGCCGCGCTCGCCAGCCAGGTCTCGCCCGACGTGATCGTCGGGATGGGCGGCGGCAGCTGCATCGACCTGGCGAAGGCCGTGTCCGTCGTGCTCACCCACGGTGGTCAGCCGTCGGACTACTACGGCGAGATGCGGGTGCCGGGTCCGGTGCTGCCGGTGGTCGCCCTGCCCACGACCGCCGGCACCGGGTCGGAGGTGACGCCGGTCGCGGTGCTCACCGATCCGGAGCGCACGAGCAAGGTCGGCATCTCCAGCCCCTTCCTCATCCCGCACACGGCGCTCTGCGACCCCGAGCTCACGGTGGGATGCCCTCCCGGGCTCACGGCCAGCGCCGGTGCCGACGCGCTCTCGCACGCCGTCGAGGCGTTCACCGCCGTACGCCGGCCGGTGAGGCCCGAGCTGGCCACCGAGCGCGTCTTCGTCGGGAAGAACGAGCTCACCGACACCTTCGCCCTGCTCGGCGTCCGGCTCATCGCCGGCAGCCTGTTCCGCGCCTGGTCCGAGCCGACCGACATGGAGGCCCGCGAGGCCATGATGCTCGGGGCCACCGCGGGCGGCTTCGCGCTCGGCACGGCCGGCACGGCCGCGGCCCACGCCATCCAGTACCCCGTCGGCGCGATCACGCACACGCCCCACGGCATCGGCGTCGGCTGCCTGCTGCCCTACGTGATGGAGTTCAACCGCCCGACCCGGATCCCGGAGCTGGCGACGATCGCGGTCGCGATGGGCGCGTCACCGGACGCCTCGCCCGAGGACCTGGCCGACGAGGCGATCCAGAGGGTCGCCGACCTGCTCGCTGCCGTCGAGGTCCCCCGCACGCTCGCGGACCTGGGGCTGCCGGGAGATCGGTTGCGCTGGACCGCAGAGCAGGCGCTCCTGGCTGAGCGGCTGATCGCGAACAACCCGCGCCCCCTCGACGTGGATGCGCTGGAGCACATCGTGCGCGCCGCGCACTCCGGCGACCGAGCAGCACTGCGCGACTCGGCGCCGGTCCTCGCCGGAGCCGCGGCCGCAGCGACGGCGGACGGCCGATGACCACCATGGACGCAGTGCTCGCGCCGGTCGCCGACACGATCGACGTGCCCACCGACCTCTTCGTCGGAGGAGTGTGGCGCCCCGCCGCGAGCGGACGCCGCATCGAGGTGCGGGACCCGTCGACCGGGTCGGTGCTCGCATCGGTGGCGGACGCGGACGTCGAGGATGCGCACGCGGCGGTGGACGCCGCAGCAGCAGCAGCGGCCGACTGGGCGGCGACGGCGCCGCGCGCACGTGCCGACCTCCTGATGCGCGCCTTCGGCCTGATGCAGAGCAGGAGCGAGCAGCTCGCCCTGCTCATCAGCCTCGAGAACGGGAAGTCGCTGGCCGACGCGCGGGGAGAGGTCGCCTACGCCGCCGAGTTCTTCCGGTGGTACGCCGAGGAGGGCGTGCGGCTCCACGGGAACCTCGGCCGGTCGCCGAGCGGCGCGAACCGTCTGATGGTCAGTCACCACCCCGTGGGCATCAGCATCCTGGTCACCCCGTGGAACTTCCCCGCGGCGATGGCGACCCGCAAGATCGGGCCCGCACTGGCAGCGGGCTGCACGGCCGTGCTCAAGCCGGCTGCCGAGACCCCGCTGACCGCCCTCGCGGTCGCGGCCATCCTGGAGGAGGCCGGGCTGCCGGACGGCGTGCTCAACGTCGTCACCACCTCGACTCCCGGCCCGGTCGTGGAGTCCATGCTCACCGACCCCCGCGCGCGGATGATCTCGTTCACCGGGTCGACGGAGGTCGGGCGCGTGCTGCTGCGCACGGCCGCGGACCGCGTCCTCAAGTGCAGCATGGAGCTCGGCGGCAACGCACCCTTCGTCGTCCTCGAGGACGCCGACGTCGATGCGGCGGTCGAGGGCGCGATGGTGGCCAAGATGCGCAACGGTGGACAGGCATGCACCGCGGCCAACCGGTTCTTCGTGGCCGACCCCGTCCACGACGCCTTCGTCGAGGGACTCGTCGCCCGGATGTCGGACGTACGCATGGGGCCAGGCAGCGACGAGACCACCCAGTGCGGACCACTCATCAGCTCGGCCGCCGTGAGCAAGGTCGACGAGCTCGTGCGGGACGCCCTCGACAGGGGAGCACGCGCCGTCGTGGGTGGACGCCCCGCCGAGGGCCCCGGCCACTTCTACCCCCCGACGGTCCTGGTCGACGTTCCGCTCGACGCCCGGATCCTCCACGAGGAGGTCTTCGGGCCCGTCGCCCCGGTCGTCCGGTTCACGGACGAGGAGCAGGTGCTCCCGGTCGTCAACGACACGGTCTTCGGCCTGGTCAGCTACCTCTACACCGCCGACCTCGCCCGCGGCCTGCGTCTGGCCGAGCGTCTCGAGAGCGGGATGGTCGGCCTCAACCGCGGCCTGGTCTCCGACCCGGCCGCGCCCTTCGGCGGCACCAAGCAGAGCGGTCTCGGCCGTGAAGGCAGCACCGACGGACTCCTCGAGTTCATGGAACCCCAGTACGTCGCGACGTCATGGTGACGCCGACTGCACCACCACCACAGCCCGGCACGACCCCCGGGCGCACCACCACCCCTTCCACCACCCCCGATGCAAGGAAGCAGGAGAACAGATGCGGTACGTGAAGCGAGCGGGACAGTCGTCCCTCCCCAGCCGGAAGGTGGGGCTGGCGACGGCCGCCCTCCTGGTGGCAACGACCCTGGCCGCGTGCGGGGGTGGCGGGGACGACGACGGCGGCGGCGGTGACGGCACGAGCGAGGCCGGCGGACCCCAGGCACCCGCGACCATCCCCGAGCTGTCCGACGACCCGCTGACCCTCAGCTTCGTGTGGTTCGAGTGGCCGCCCGCCCAGGCCCTGGAGGACTTCGCGAACGCGGAGTACACCAAGGAGCGGCCGAACGTGACCATCGAGGTCAACACGGTCCCCAATGCCAACTGGCACGACGCGATGTTCACGCAGTTCGCGGCCCAGCAGACCGACTTCGACATCGCGATCCTGGACTCGCAGCACATCGGTGAGGCCGTGACCAACGGCAACATCCTGGACATCACCGACTTCGTCAACGAGAACATCGACGTCGACGCCTACGACCCCTACCTGCTGGCGGCGTACGGCCAGTACCCGCAGGCCGAGACCGGCCAGCGCGACGAGGACGCCAGCCTCTACGGGCTGCCGCTGCTCGGCGACACCTGGACGATGATCTACCGCAAGGACCTGATCGGCGACGAGCCGCCGGAGACCTGGGACGAGATGATCGCGACCGCCCAGAAGTGCCAGGACGAGAACCCGGGCGTCAGCGGCCTGGCCTTCCACCAGGCCAACGGCTCGGACGCCGCGGCCGTCACCTACAACACGGTCAACGGTGTCTACGGCGGGAACCTGTGGGACTCGGCCGACAAGAAGATCGACGGCGTCATCAACGACGCGGCCGGCCAGAAGGCCATGGACGTCCTGGTCAACGAGATGAAGCCGCTCACCGCCAAGGGCTCGGGCAACTGGTTCATCGACGAGACCAACGCCGCGGTCGCCCAGGGCAAGGCCTGCATCGCGTTCCAGTGGATCGCGGCCGCCGGCGGCCTGCTCGACCCCGCCCAGTCGACGCTCGGCACGACCGAGGACGAGATCCTCGACAAGCTCGGCTTCGCGACCCTGCCCACCCAGGACTCCGACGTCGTGCCCCTCGGCGGCATGGGCATGCACATCTCGGCCTACGCCCCCGACGACCGCCAGGCCGAGGCGCTCAACTTCATGAAGTGGTTCGAGCAGGAGGACATCCAGAAGAAGTGGGCCGCTGCCGGCGGTGTGCCGTCGCGGACCGACGCCATCCAGTCGCCGGAGTTCCTCGAGGCCGGGCCGTTCAACCAGGTCTACGCCGACTCGGTGGCCCGGATGCGTGACATGTGGAACGTGCCGGAGTACGCCCAGCTCATCGACATCGAGAACACCAACGTCAACGCCGCGCTCAACGGGGCCAAGAGCCCCGAGGACGCACTGAACGACATCGCCGAGCAGCAGCAGGGTGTGCTCGACGGCGGCGGCGGCGGGCTGTGAGCTGACCCGATGACCACCACGACCGACCGCCCGGTGCAGGAGGCGTCCTCGACGCCTCCTGCACCGGGGGGTTCCCCCCGTCTCAGCGACCGCGGCCTGGCCGTGGCGTTCATCTCCCCGGCGTTGCTGCTGCTGCTCGGGATGTCGGTGTTCCCACTGCTGTGGGCGCTCTACCTGTCCTTCACCGACTACTCGGCGACGCGCGCCACCGGGGCCGACTTCGTCGGCTTCGACAACTACACCCTGATCCTGACCTCGTCCGAGGTGCACAAGCGTGCGTTGACGACGTTGGTCTACGTGGTCGGGGCGGTGCTGCTCCAGACCGTGCTCGGCTTCTCGATCGCCTACCTGATCTCGCGGCGTACGCGAGGTCGTGGGGCCCTGACCACCCTGTTCCTGGTGCCGATGATGCTCTCGCCCGTGGTGGTCGGCCTGTTCTGGAAGTTCATGCTCGACGCGCAGTTCGGGGTGATCAACTCGATGCTCGGGTCGCTCGGCTTCGGGCAGGTGGAGTGGCTCACCCGGCAGCGCACGGCGCTGTTCTCGTTGATCGTGGTCGACACGTGGCAGTGGACGCCGTTCATCATGCTCATCGCGCTCGCCGGCCTCACTGCGGTGCCGAACTACCTCTACGAGGCGGCGTCCATCGACCGGGCCTCGGAGTGGTTCCGCTTCCGGCACATCACGCTGCCGATGGTGTGGCCGCTGCTGCTCATCGCCGTCATGTTCCGCGCCATCGAGGCGTTCCGGCTGTTCGACCTCGTCTACATCCTCACCAGCGGAGGACCCGGGGTCTCCACCGAGACGCTGTCGTTCCACGTCTACAAGGTCGCGTTCCTCGGCTTCAACACCGGGACCGCGTCTGCCTACGGGATCCTCATGGTCCTCGTGGTCATCGTCCTGGCGCAGTTCTACCTGCGCTACCTGAACAAGCTGAAGGAGGGCTGATGGCCATCTCCATCGACGAGGCCGTGCCCGCCCCGGTCACCGACGACGCGTCGTCCCCGCGTCGACGGGGCGGCAGGGCGCGGCGGGTGTTCGAGGTCGTGCTGCTCGTGGCCCTCGCCGTGGCCATGCTCTTCCCGGTGCTGTGGATGGTCGAGACGTCCATCAAGGAGAACCGCGACGTCTACGCCGTGCCCGCGAAGTTCTTCAACTTCGACTTCACCCTCCAGCACTTCAAGGACGTGTTCGTCGCGCAGGGCGGTGGCAGGTCGGACCTGTCCGGCTCGTTCCTCAACTCCGTCATCGTCGCCGGCGCGTCGACCGTGCTGGCCACCGTGCTCGGGGTCCCGGCCGCCTGGGCCTACTCGCGCTTCAGCCTGAAGGCCAAGAAGGACCAGCTGTTCTTCATCCTCTCGACCCGCTTCATGCCGCCCGTGGTGGTGGTGATCCCGATCTTCCTGATGTACCGGGAGCTCGGTCTCATCGACAGCAAGCTCGGCCTCGTCCTCATCTACGCGGCGTTCAACGTGCCCTTCACGATCTGGATGATGAAGGGATTCGTCGACGAGGTGCCAGCGGAGTACGAGGACGCCGCCATGCTCGACGGCTACACCCGGCTGCAGGCGTTCTGGAAGTTCACCCTGCCCCTGCTCGTGCCCGGGATCGCGGCCACCGCGGTCTTCGCCCTCATCTTCTCCTGGAACGAGTTCGTGTTCGCCATCTTCCTCACCTCCAGCCAGGAGGTCCGCACGGCACCTCCCGCCATCGCCGGGCTCATCGGCGGCACGACAGTGGACTGGGGCCTGGTAGCCGCGTCCGCCGTGGTCTTCGCCATCCCCGTGCTCGTCTTCGCCTTCCTCGTGCGCAAGCACCTCGTCGCCGGCGTGACCCTCGGGGCGGTGCGTCGCTGATGGCCGGCATCGAGGTCACCAACCTGCACAAGCGCTACCCCGACGGCACCGTCGCGGTGGAGCAGGTGGACCTGTCGATCAAGGAGGGTGAGCTCTTCGTGATGCTGGGCCCCTCCGGGTGCGGCAAGACCACCACGCTCCGCGCCATGGCCGGTCTGGAGCGACAGACCTCCGGTGACATCCGGATCGGCAGCACGCTGGTCAACGACCTGCCGCCGGCGGAGCGCGACATCGCGATGGTCTTCCAGTTCTACGCCCTCTACCCGCACCTGAAGACCCGGGACAACCTCGCCTTCCCGCTGCGTGCCGAGGGCCTGCCGGAGAAGGAGGTCCGCGAGCGGGTCGCGGAGGCTTCGCGGATGATGCAGCTCGACGCGCTCCTCGACCGCCGGCCCCACCGGCTCTCCGGTGGGGAGCAGCAGCGCGTGGCGCTCGCGCGTGCGCTGGTGCGCCGGCCGCAGGCGTTCCTGATGGACGAGCCGCTGACCAACCTCGACGCCGAGCTGCGTGCGGACACCCGCACGGAGATCAAGCACCTGCAGGCGGAGCTCGGCACGACGATGGTCTACGTCACGCACGACCAGGTCGAGGCCATGTCGCTCGGGCACCGCATCGCGATCCTCAACAAGGGACGCGTCGAGCAGGTCGGGACCCCGCTCGAGGTCTACGACCGCCCGGCCAGCCTGTTCTGCGCCTCCTTCATCGGCTCGCCTCCGATGAACCTGATCGACGTCGAGGTCGCCGAGGGTGCGCTGCGCGGAGCCGGAGGGCTGGTCCTCCCGCCGCCGCCCGGCCTGCCGCGCGACCGCACGCTGGTGGCCGGCGTACGACCGGAGGCGCTCGAGGTCACCGCGGCGGGGACCGACGGCTCCGTGGCAGCACGCGTCGTGTCGGCGGAGGCGCTCGGCGACGAGATCATCTACGTCCTCGACCACGGTGGTGAGCGGGACGTCCGCGTCCGGATGCCACCGACCGTCCGGTTCGCCCCGGACGCCCCGGTGGGGCTGCGGCACGCCGGCGGGACCCCGCCGGTCTACGACGTGAGCACGGAAGAGCTGGTGGCCTGATGGGAACCGTGGCAGCACACGAGCTGCGCAAGTCCTTCGGTGAGGTGCAGGCCCTCGACGGCGTCACCCTGGACGTCCCGGACGGCGCGTTCTTCGTCGTGCTCGGCCCGTCGGGCGCGGGCAAGACGACCACCCTGCGCGCGATCGCCGGCCTCGAGAGGCTCGACGGCGGAACCGTGCACCTGGACGGCCGGGACGCCACGGCCGACACGCCGGCTGCGCGCGACCTGGCCATGGTGTTCCAGAGCTACGCGCTCTACCCGCGCAAGACGGCGTACGAGAACATCGCCTCGCCGCTGCGTGCCCGTCGCGCCTCGTCGGGGGAGATCAAGGAGGCGGTGCAGAAGGTCTCGGAGCTCCTGCACATCGAGCGGCTGCTCGAGCGGCGTTCGTCCCAGATGTCGGGTGGGGAGCAGCAGCGCGTCGCCCTGGCGCGTGCGCTGGTGCGGCGGCCGCGGGCGTTCCTGATGGACGAGCCGCTGACCAACCTCGACCTCAAGCTCCGCGTCGAGATGCGCACCGAGCTGACCCGGATCCACCGCAGCCTGGGCGGCACGTTCGTCTACGTCACCAACGACCAGGTCGAGGCGCTGTCCATGGCCGACCAGGTCGCGGTGCTGCGCGAGGGCAAGGTGCAGCAGGTCGGGACGCCCACGGAGGTCTACGAGCGGCCGGCCAACCAGTGGGTCGCCGGGTTCGTCGGCAGTCCACGCATCAGCCTGCTCGCCTGCCACGCCGAGGGCGACCGCCTGGTCGGGGCGCAGGGCTGGTCCCTGCCGCGTCCGCGCTGGACCACCGCCGAGGACGGACGGCCGCTGATGCTCGGGCTGAGGGCCGAGGACCTGTCGGTCGAGACCCGGAGCGAGACGTCCCTGCCGGGCGAGCTGTACGGGTTCGAGCCCCTCGGGGATCGCACCGTCGTCGACGTCAAGGTGGGCGAGGAGATGCTCAAGGTGAAGGCGCGCCCGAGCGTGACCGGGACGCCGGGCGAGCGGCTCGCCGTGGCGGTCGACCTCGACCGGGCGCACCTGTTCGACGCCGGGACCGGGCTCGCGCTGTCGGAGGCCGGCCGGTAGCCGGCTGCGACAGCGCAGCGGCACGCGGTGTGAGACCTTGGCCCGCATGAGGCGCGGGCTGGAGGGCGAGCTGCTGAGGGCGTTGGTCGACGGTGGGCCCCAGACCAGGAACGAGCTGGCCCGGTCGCTCGACGTCCCCCGCACCACCCTGTCGGTCTCCCTCCGCTCGCTCGCCGCGGCCGGGCACGTCGAGGAGGGGACGCTCGCCGCGAGCTCGGGAGGGCGGCGCTCGCTCAGGGTCCGGATCTCGCCCCGACGGCGGGTGCTGGTCGTGTCGATCGGCGAACGCCGGGCGCGCGTCGTCGTGCTCGACGGGCACCTGACCATCGCCAACAGCCTCAGCGTCGACCTCCGGGACCGCGACGCGGACGTCGCCCTGCTCGCGGGCACCGTGCTGCGAGCGGCACGCCAGCTGATGGGGGACGACGTCCCCACGGCGATCGGGACGGCGACCCTGGACGTGGAGTCACCCCTCCACCAGGAGATCACGCAGCAGGTCGCCGAGGCCTACCCCGGCACCCCCCACGCCACCGTCGCGGCGGTGCGCGCGATGGCGCTGGGCGAGAGGCGTGCCGGAGTCGCTCGCGGGACGGATGACCTCGTGGCCATCCGACTGGGCGACACCGTCACGTCGACGACCATCTCGGGCGGGCACCTCGACCACGGTGCGTCGGGCCGCGCCGGCGAGATCGGCCACCTGCGGGTGGAGGAGTTCGGTCCTGCCTGCACGTGTGGGCTCACCGGCTGCCTGGACTCCTTCGTCAGCGTCGGCGCGCTCGTCGAGCAGGCCACGGACCTCGCGCGCCGGGGGCGCTCCCCGGCGATGGGATCGGTGCTCGAACGCACCGGGACGCTCGCGCTCGACGACCTCGTGGCCGCGGGACGGTCCGGTGACCCGGTCGTCGCCCAGCTCGCCCGCGACCTCGGCCAGCGTCTCGGCCGGGTGGTGGCTGCGCAGGTGGCGCAGGCGGACCCGCGGGTCGTCGTCGTCGGCGGGCCGGTGGCTGCCCTGGGACGCCAGCTGCTCGGTGAGCTGCGCGCGACCGTCTACCGCCTCGCGCCGGCCCGGGTGGCCGAGGACCTCGACATCGTCCTCTGCGAGCTGGGGGAGCAGGGCGTGGCCGTCGGTGCCGCGTCGGCAGCGGTCGACGCGTGGACCGTGCAGCTGGCTGCCGGATAGCACCCGTCTTGTGACCGTTTCGGTCATTTCGTGGACCACTGTGGTCGCAAGTAGTCATTTCGAATTGGAAATATCGCGCGGCCCCTTGTAGGTCTCGTCAAGGCGGTTCTAGTTTGGGCGTCTTCGCAACAAATCGTGATCGTGGTCACACCGAGCGCCGAGAGGAGGCCCCATGTCGACGTTGCCCCAGTCCGCCCCGGACCACGGCCTCGCCAGTCTCGACGTCCGGCGTTCCAACCTCGGCCTCGCGCTGCGTCACCTGCGCGACCACGGCCCCCGCTCGCGAGCCGCCCTGGCGGTCGACCTCGGCATGACCCGGTCCACCATCTCGACGCTGGTGTCCGAGCTCATCGAGCGCGGCCTGGTGTCCGACGGCCTGCCGGTGCACAGCACGGTCGGTCGCCCGAGCACCGCGGTCGAGGTCGACGGTCGCACGGTGTGCGGCATCGGTGCCGAGATCAACGTCAACCACGTCTCGACGATCGCGCTCGACCTCCGCGGTGAGGTGGTCGAGGAGCGCAAGCTGGCCCTCGACGCCCGCTCGCTGGACGCTGACCGCGTCCTGGGCCACCTCGCCGACCTGGTGCGCGAGACGATCGCGTCGCTCGAGGCGCGAGGCGTCGCCGCGGTCGGACTCACCGTCGGTGTCGCCGGCCTCTACGACCAGACCCGGGACGTGCTGACCCACGGTCCCAACCTCGGCTGGTACGACGTACCGGTCGGGGCGATCCTGCGCCGCGAGCTCGGCGCGACCTTCCGCATCGTCGTCGACAACGAGGGCAACCTCGCCGCGGCGGCCGAGGTGACCCCCGGCGATCCCGGCCGCCAGGACATCCTCGTCCTGCACGGTGAGGTCGGGGTGGGCGGCGGGATCGTGAGCGGCGGACGCCTGCTGCGCGGCAGCCACGGCTACGCCGGCGAGTTCGGCCACATGATCGTCAAGCCCGGTGGGCTGCGGTGCGGCTGTGGTCGTCAGGGCTGCTGGGAGACCGTCAGCGGCCTGCGCGCCCTGCTCGAGATGGCCGCGGACCCCGACGACCCCATCCGCAACCCCGCCATGGCCATCGACGACAGGCTCGCCGAGCTCAACCGCCGGGCGGACCTGCGCGACACCCGCACGCTGCGCGCACTGGACGACGTGGGGGGCTGGGTCGGAGTCGGCGCGGCCATCCTCACCAACGCGCTCAACCCGGCGACCATCGTGCTCACCGGCTACTACGCCGCCGTCGGCCACCACATGCGCCCCGCCATCGAGCGCGAGCTGCGCGCGGGCGTCCTGGCACCCGATTCCGGCGGCACCCGTGTCGAGCTGTCCACGCTCGGCTTCAGCGCCGCCGTCCGTGGCGGCGCCACCGCCTCGCTCGAATCCGTCTTCGCCGACCCCACCCAGGTGGCTCGCCAGACCGTGCCCGTAGGTGCGGCCCGGTGAGCACCACCCCCTAGCAACCCCCAGCAGCCACGCCCTTGCAGCGCGGCACGACCGCACCACCGCACGCCAGCACGACGTACCACCGCACCACCAGCACATAGGGCCGAACGCCCGGGGACCCGCCCCGGAACCGATGGAGCGCACATCCATCACAACGAAGGGATCGTGATGAACTCACTCATCACGCGGCTGCAGCGACGCTCACGCGTCGCCATCGGCTCGTCCATGGCCGTGGTCGTGGCACTGCCGCTCGCAGCAGCGCTCGGCATGAGCGCCTCGGCGGCAGCCGCCGCCGACACCGACCGGGCCTCACGCCCGGCGAGCACGAGCACCACCGCCAAGACCTCCAGCAAGCCGGCCAAGGCCGAGCTCCCCAGCACTCCCCTCGCCGAGGCCGTCCCGTGGACGGCCGACCCGAAGGCATCCAGGGAAGCCGCAGCAGCCGGCGATCCCTTCAAGGCCCTGGTCTTCTCCGAGACCGCTGCTTTCCGGCACTCCAACATCGATGAGGCGACCACCGCCATCCAGCAGCTCGGTGCCGCCAACAACTTCACGGTGACCACGTCCGAGGACAGCAGCGTCTTCAACGACGCCAACCTCGCGCAGTACAAGGTCGTCATCTTCCTCTCCACCACCGGTGACGTGCTCACCACGGTCGAGCAGGCCGCCTTCGAGCGCTACATCCAGGCCGGCGGCGGTTACGCCGGCATCCACGCAGCCTCCGACACCGAGTACGACTGGCCGTGGTACGGCAACCTGGTCGGTGCCTACTTCAACAACCACCCCAACGGCACGCCGACGGCGACCGTCAAGGTCGAGGACCCCTCGCACCCCTCCACGAAGGGCCTTCCGAAGCGCTGGGAGCGCACGGACGAGTGGTACAACTTCCGCACTCCGAACAACCTCACCACGCGCAACAAGCTCCACGTGCTGGCCTCGATGGACGAGACCACCTACACCCCGGGCACCGGCGCCAATGGACGTCGAGCACCCGATCGCCTGGTGCCAGGACTACGACGGTGGCCGCAGCTGGTACACCGGCATGGGCCACACCGAGGCCACCTTCACCGACCCGAAGTTCCTCGAAGCACATCCTCGGCGGCATCCAGACCGCTGCCGGTGTCGTGCCGGCGGACTGCAAGGCCACCCTGCAGCCCAGCTTCGAGAAGGTCGCGCTCGACGAGAACACGACCAACCCGATGGAGCTCGCCATCGCCGAGGACGGTCGGGTGTTCTACATCGACCGCGCCGGCGCGGTGAAGATCATCCTGCACCAACGGCAGCGTCGTCACGGCCGGCACGGTGCCGGTCTACACGGGCCAGGAGTTCGGTCTGCTGGGCATCGCGCTCGACCCGGACTTCGCCACCAACGGCCACGTCTTCCTCTACTTCGCGCCGCAGGGCAGCGACGTCGATCGACCGGATCTCCCGCTTCACGGTGACCGGCAACACGATGAGCCTCGCCTCCGAGGTGAAGATCCTCGACGTCCCGGTGCAGCGCAACGAGTGCTGCCACGCGGGTGGCTCGATGGAGTTCGACCACGACGGCAACCTCTACCTCGCCACCGGCGACAACACCAACCCGTTCGACTCGGGCGGCTTCAACCCGATCGACGAGCGCGCGGGCCGCAGCGCCTGGGACGCCCAGCGCACCTCGGCCAACACCAACGACCTCAACGGCAAGGTGCTGAAGATCAAGCCGTCCGCTCGCCGGTGGTTACACGATCCCCGCAGGCAACCTCTTCGACGAGGCGGCCGACACCACGCAGAAGACCCGGCCCGAGATCTACGCCATGGGCTTCCGCAACCCGTTCCGCATCGGTCTCGACGAGCAGAACAACAAGATCCTCGTCGCCGACTACGGCCCTGACTCGGGCTCCACGAGCGCCACCCGTGGACCCAACGGCCGGGTGGAGTGGAACATCCTCGACCAGCCCGGCAACTACGGCTGGCCCTACTGCGTCGGCAACAACACGCCCTACAACGACTACAACTTCGCCAGCAGCACCGCCGGCGCCGACCTTCAACTGCGCCGCGCCGGTCAACGACTCGCCCAACAACACGGGCCTGACCAACCTGCCGCCCGCGAAGCCGGCCGTCATCTGGCAGAGCAACAACGCCGTCGACCACGGGCACCCCGGAGATCGGGGCCAGCGGTGCGCCGATGACCTCGGGCACCTACGACTACGACCCCAACCTGGTCTCGGACCGCAAGTGGCCCGCCTACTTCGACGAGAAGGCGATCTGGGCCGACTGGAACAACAGCCGACTCTTCACCGTCCAGATGAACGACGCCGGCACCAACTACACCGACATCAACCGGTTCCTGCCCAACCTGGCCGATGACGCGCCCGCACGCGCTGCAGTTCGGCCCGGACGGCGCGCTCTACATGATCGAGTGGGGCAGCGGCTTCGACGGCAACAACGCCGACTCCGGCGTCTACCGGATCGACTACGTCGAGGGGGAGCGCTCTCCGACCGCACGCGCGACGACCAACAAGACGTCGGGTCCGGCGCCGCTGACCGTCACCTTCGACGGGACCACGTCGATCGACGGTGACACCGGCACCAACGCCGGCCTCACCTACGCCTGGGACTTCACCAACGACGGCACCGTCGACGCCACCACGCCGACCGCGTCCTACACCTACAGCGACGGCGGGCAACTACACCGCTCGTCTGACGGTGACGGCCGCGAACGGCAAGACCGGCACGACGAACATCGACATCGTGGCGGGCAACTCCGCCCCGACGGTCGACCTGCAACCTGCCGCTCAACGGTGGCTTCTTCGAGTTCGGCGACACCATCAAGTACACGGTCACGGTCACCGACCCGGAGGACGGCACCGATCGACTGCAGCAAGGTCACCGTCCAGCCGGGCCTGGGCCACGACCAGCACTCGCACGGCTACGAGCAGTACACAGGGCTGCACCGGCAGCTTCGTGCTGCCCGGTGACGCCGGCCACTCGGGTGCCAACGTCTTCGGCACCGTCACCGCCACCTACACCGACGCCGGCACCGGCGCGGCCGGTCCGCTGACGGGCGTCGACGGCGCCGTGCTGCACACCAAGAAGAAGGAGGCGGAGTTCTTCGACCAGACCGGTCGTACGGGCTCCGAGACCGCCGGCACCGCCGGTGTCGCCACGCAGACCACCACCGACACCAACGGCGGTCTCAACGTGACGGGCGTCGAGACGGGTGACTGGTTCGGCTGGGACGTCATGAACCTCACCAACATCACCGGCGTCACCATGCGGGCTGCCTCCACCACGACGGGTGCCGCCTTCGACGTCCGCCAGGGCTCGCCCACCGGCACCACGATCGGCACGCTGACGGTGCCCAACACCGGCGGCGCCCAGACCTGGCAGAACGTGACCACCACGTTCACCGGGGCCACGACGACCAGCGAGCCGCTGTACTTCGTCGCCACCACCGGTGGGGCCAACGTCAACTGGCTCGAGTTCGCCGGACGTGGAGTCACCGACAACTCGCCGCCGGCGGTCACGATCAGCGCCAGCAAGCTGACGGGGTCGGCCCCGCTGCCCGTGAACTTCACGAGCACGGTCGACGACGCCGACGGCGACACGCCGTTCACCTACGCGTGGAGCTTCGGTGACACCACGACGTCGACCGTGGCCAACCCGAGCAAGACCTACACCACCCCGGGCAAGTACACCGTCTCGCTGACGGTCACCGACGCCCGCGGCGCGAAGACCACGAAGACGCTGGAGATCAACGTGACCGCCGCAGAGAACATCTGCTTCAGCGGTCGCTCCGACGACTTCCTCGGCACCGAGCTGGACACCACGCGCTGGAACCAGAGCGTGCGGGTCAACCAGTCGCTGACGGTGGCGGACGGGTCGCTCAACATCCCGTTGACCAACTCCGACCTCTACCAGACGACCAACACCACGCCGAACGTCGTGCTGCAGAACCTGCCCGCGGGCGCGTTCGAGGTCACGACCAAGGTCAACCTCGCCGGAGCCAACAAGGGCTACCAGCAGGGCGGTCTGATCATCTACGGCGACGACAACAACTACCTGAAGCTCGTCTACTCCGGTCGCACCACCTCGGCCGCGGGCGACAAGGCAGCCAACATCATCCAGTTCACCAAGGAGACCAACGGCACGGCGTCGGAGACGAACTCCGCCAACCTCGGCGCGGCCTTCCCCGACACCGTGTGGCTGCGGATGTCGAGCACCGACGGCAACGTCCGTGACCGCCTCCTACAGCAGCGACGGCGCCACCTGGCTCCCCGTCACCTGCTGCCAACGCGGCTCGCGACCTCACCGGCATCACGTCACCCAAGGTCGGCCTGCTGGCCCTGGGTGCCACCGCGGCCGGCGCGGCGGACAACCTGATCGGCGAAGTTCGACTACTTCCTCCTCACGCCCGACGACACGGCGTTCCCGTGCGCCACCGCCGTGCCAGGTCGAGCAGTTCACCGGAAGTGCGCTCGGACGCCGACGCAGCTGGAACCAGCAGCGTGCGGGTCAACCAGTCGCTGACGGTGGCGGACGGGTCCTCAACATCCCGTTGACGAACTCCGACCTCTACCAGACGACCAACACCACGCCGAACGTCGTGCTGCAGGACCTGCCCACCGGGAAGTTCGAGGTGACGACCAAGGTCAACCTCGCCGGAGCCAACAAGGGCTACCAGCAGGGCGGTCTGATCATCTACGGCGACGACAACAACTACCTGAAGCTCGTCTACTCCGGCCGCAACACCTCGGCCGCGGGCGACAAGGCAGCGAACATCATCCAGTTCACCAAGGAGACCAACGCCACCGCGACGGAGACGAACTCCGCCAACCTGGGCGCGGCCTTCCCCGACACCGTGTGGCTGCGGCTGTCGAGCACCGACGGCAACGTCGTGACGCCGTCCTACAGCACCGACGGGACCACCTGGCTCCCCGTCACGCTGACCAACGGGACGACCGCTCCGACGCGTGACCTGACCGGCATCACCGCTCCCAAGGTCGGCCTGCTGGCCCTGGGCGCCACGGCTGCCGGCGCGTGCGGACAACCTGGTCGCGAAGTTCGACTGGTTCACGCTGGGCAAGGACGACACGCTGCGTCCCGACCGGCGGACCGAGCGACACGACGGCACCGACGACGACGATCACCATCCCGGCGGCCACCGGCAGTGCCGGCTGGTACACCACGCGTCCGTCGTTCACCCTGGCGGCCACCGACAACACGGGCGGGTCGGGCGTCGCCTCGACCGAGTACCGGATCGACGGGGGCACCTGGACGCCGTACACCACTGCGGTCTCCGTGACGGGTGAGGGCACCAAGCTGATCGAGTACCGCTCCAAGGACTCGGCCGGCAACGTGGAGTCGATCAAGTCCCAGACGGTCAAGATCGACACGGTCACCCCTGCCGTGTCGCAGGCGACCACGGGAGACACCACCAAGACGGTCACCCTGACCGCCACGGACGCCACCTCGGGTGTCGCGAAGCATCGAGTACCAGATCGGCGACGCCACGACGTGGACACCTACTCCGCGCCGCTGACGTTCGACAAGGCCGGCTCCTACGTCGTGCGCTTCCGCGCCACCGACGTGGCGGGCAACGTCTCCTCGATCGGCACCACCACCGTGGTGGTCGCCGACTCGACGAAGCCGCAGGTGGGCGCCACGGTGCTCGGCTCGTACGCCGGGGTGCTGGTCGACCAGGCCAGCACCGGCGTCACCGGCAAGGCCACCATGGTCTCCAAGGCTGACGGCACCGGATACACGACGACCGTCGACCTGACGCTCGCGGGCCTCGACCCGACGCAGGACTACGAGTCCCACCTGCACGTCGGGACCACCTGTGGCGGATTCGCGGGTCACTACCGCGATGACCCGGCCGGCAACGGCACGCCGCCCAACGAGCTGTGGCCGACCAACCCGGGTTGGACCGCCGGCTCGGGAGTGGCCCGGATCAAGGCTGCGGCCGACGGCACGTCGTTCGCGACTGCCACGGTCCCGTGGGCGCCGCGCATCGAGGGCGGCATCCTGGCCCTGCACCGTGACGGCGCGATCATCGGCTGCGTCGACCTGGACCTCACCGGTCCCGGCACGGTGGTGCTCGACGCCACGGACGACGTCGACGTCACCTCGCTGACCTACACGGTCGACGGGGGAGCCCAGACGACGTACGACGGTCCGTTCGAGATCACGGCGGTCGGCACGCACGTCGTGGCCTACACGGCCAAGGACGCCGCCGGCAACACCACGACGGGCTCCTTCGAGGTCGTGGTGCCCAAGGGCGAGGACCCGCCGGTGGAGACGGTCAAGCCGACCGTGTCGATCACCACCTCGCCCGCCGCGGCGAACGGTCGCAGCAACTGGTTCACCGCGCCGGTGACCGTCACCCTCGCGGGTGCCGGTGGCACGGGGAACCTGGCGGTCGAGTACCGCATCGGCAACGGTGCCTGGACGGCGTACACCGCACCGTTCAGGGTCTCCGCCGACGGCGTCACCCTGGTCCAGGCCAGGGCGACGGACGGGGCCGGCAAGACCTCGGCCGTCGAGACCGTCACCATCAAGATGGACGCCACGGCGCCGACGCTGAGCATCAGCGGCATCGCCGACAAGGCCAAGCTCGACGTGGCTGCGGTCCGTCGTGCCCTGGTCACCGCCACGGACGCGACGTCCGGGGTCAGCGAGCGGGTCGTCCTGCTCGACGGCATGCTCGTGGACTCCCCGACCCGCATCGACGCCCTGTCGTTGCGGAGCGGGAAGCACACCCTCCAGGTCACCGTGACCGACGAGGCGGGCAACCGGACGTCGACGCACGATCAGCTTCAAGGTGGTCGCCTCCTACGGCGGGGCCAAGAAGCTGGTCAAGCGGCTCGACCGCGAGGACACGATCGGCACGAAGCTCGGCTCGAAGCTCACCCAGGAGCTGAAGGCTGCGAAGAGCGCCGACAGGAGCGGAGAGAAGCGTGAGGCCCGCAAGGCGCTCAAGCGCTTCAAGAAGCTCGCGTCGCGGGTCGACGACTCCGAGGCCAAGAGGGCGCTCAAGCACCTGGCCCGCACGCTGCGAGCCCAGCTCTAGGCGCCGCGAGGAGAGAAGGAAGAGAGAACGTCCGCAGAGGGGTGACCCGGCCGGCGGCACCGCAAGGTGACGCAGCCGTTCCCCACAAGGGTCGGCCTTGTGGGAGGGCGGTGGC
The DNA here is from genome assembly GCA_963795095.1 of uncultured Actinomycetota bacterium. GTDB lineage: Bacteria > Actinomycetota > Actinomycetes > Propionibacteriales > Nocardioidaceae > Nocardioides. The sequence goes on from CAWCGM010000020.1 coordinate 228,493, forward strand.
CGGGTCCCCGTCCGGGCGGGGTGGTGGCGCCGAGAGGCGCCGCCCCCCGCGACCGGTGCCGGGACAGCGCGCTCCGTCCCGGCACCGGTTCGCACATTCCCACCACGACCGACCCGCCGACCCACCACCCCCGGACCACGAGGAGCACCCATGCCCCGCCCGATCACCCTGTTCACCGGCCAGTGGGCCGACCTGCCGTTCGAGGAGGTGTGCCGGCTCGCGTCGGGGTGGGGCTATGACGGCCTCGAGATCGCGTGCTGGGGCGACCACTTCGACCCGTGGGCCGCGGTCGAGGACGACGCCTACGTGCCCGCGAAGCTCGAGGTGCTGAAGAAGTACGACCTCCAGGTGTTCGCGATCAGCAACCACCTCAAGGGCCAGGCCGTGTGCGACGACCCGATCGACGAGCGGCACCGCGGCATCCTGCCGGACCGGATCTGGGGTGACGGCGACGCGGAGGGCGTGCGCCAGCGCGCGGCCGAGGAGATGAAGATGACCGCTCGCGCGGCCCGCAGGCTCGGGGTGGACGTGGTCGTCGGGTTCACCGGCTCCTCGATCTGGAAGTACGTCGCGATGTTCCCGCCGGCCTCGCAGGACATGGTCGACGCCGGCTACCAGGACTTCGCCGACCGGTGGAACCCGATCCTCGACGTGTTCGACAGCGAGGGCGTGAAGTTCGCCCACGAGGTGCACCCCTCGGAGATCGCCTACGACTACTGGACGACGGTGCGGGCGCTGGAGGCCGTCGACCACCGCGAGGCCTTCGGGCTCAACTGGGACCCCAGCCACTTCGTGTGGCAGGACCTCGACCCGGTGGGGTTCCTCTGGGACTTCAAGGACCGGATCTACCACGTCGACTGCAAGGACGCGAAGAAGCAGGTCGGCAACGGGCGCAACGGACGGATGGGCTCGCACCTGGCGTGGGCCGACCCGCGTCGTGGGTGGGACTTCGTGTCCACCGGGCACGGCGACGTCCCGTGGGAGCAGTGCTTCCGGATGCTCAACACGATCGGCTACGACGGCCCGATCTCGGTCGAGTGGGAGGACGCCGGCATGGACCGGCTCATCGGTGCGCCCGAGGCGCTCGAGCTGGTCCGCCGGCTCGCGTTCGATGCTCCCGACGCCGCCTTCGACGCCGCCTTCTCGACCCAGTCCTGAGTGCGCCATGACGCACGCACCTGAGATCCCCCTCGCTGCCACCGGACGGACCGGTGTCTGGTTCGTCGGCGCTCGCGGATCGGTGGCGACCACCGCGGTCGTCGGCGCCCTCGGCGTGGCCCAGGGCCTGGCGCCGGTCACCGGCCTGGTCACCGAGCTCGCGGAGCTCGACCCCGACGGCCTGCCCCAGCTCGCCGACCTCGTCTTCGGCGGCCACGACGTCAGCCCGCAGGGGCTGGCCAAGAAGGCCGAGTCGCTCGCGGACGGAGGCGTGGTCCCGGCCGCCCTCGTCACCGCCGTCACCACCGACCTCGAGGCGATCGACGCCGAGGTCCGCCCCGGGCTACGTCGCCGGCGAGGAGGGCGTCACCGCGGCCGTCGAGCGACTGGCCGCGGACATCTCCGACTTCCGTCGGCGCCACGACCTGGCGCGGGTCGTGGTCGTCGACGTCGCGAGCACCCAACCGCCCGTCGACGACCCCGAGCAGCTCACGGACGTCGACGGCCCGCTGCCGGTCGGGGCGGTCTACGCGCTTGCCGCCTTCCGGTCCGGCTCCTCCTTCGTCTCGTTCACGCCCAGCCCCTGCCTGCGCCTGCCGGTGGTCATCGAGGCCGCTGCAGCGCAGCGGCCTGCCCTACGCGGGGTGCGACGGCAAGACGGGCGAGACGCTCCTCAAGTCGGTCCTGGCGCCGATGTTCGGGATGCGAGCCCTCGACCTCCAGTCGTGGACGTCGGTCAACCTGCTCGGTGGGGGTGACGGCCGGACGCTCGCCGACCCCGATGCCGCGCGGAGCAAGACGGTGGCCAAGCGCAGCGGCCTCGACGCGATGGTCGGGCGCCCGGTGCCCGGCCCGATGCACATCGACCAGGTCGAGGACCTGGGTGAGTGGAAGACCGCGTGGGACCACGTGCGCTTCGACGGCTTCCTCGGCACCCGGATGACGCTCCAGCTCACCTGGCAGGGCTGCGACTCCGCGCTCGCCGCACCGCTCGTCCTCGACCTCGTGCGCCTGGTGTCCGCGGCCCACGAGGCCGGACGGTCGGGCCCGCTCCCCGAGCTCGGCTTCTTCTTCAAGGACCCCGTCGGCGGCACCGAGCACCGGCTGGTCGAGCAGTGGCACGAGCTCGTCGCCTGGCGTCGGGGCCTGGCCTGATGGGGCCCTCCTCCCTGGCGTGGGACCTCGCAGAGCTCGTCCGGCTGCCCGCCGCCCTCACCGTCCCGGGCGACGCCTGGGCGGGCGCCTCGAGGAGCGCGACCGGGTCGGGGGCCTCGCTGATGCCGGTCGGCTCGGTGCTCCTCTACTGGTCCGGCATGGCACTCAACGACTGGGCCGACCGCGGGGTCGATGCGGTGGAGCGCCCCGAACGCGTCATCCCGTCCGGTCGACTGCGCCCGGATCGCGTCCTCCTCGTGGCGGGTCTCCTCGGCGCCTGCGGTGTCGCGGTGACCGCGGCGGTGGGTGGACGTGCGGCCCTGCGGGTCAGCGTGCCGCTCGCCGCCCTCGTCGCGACGTACGACGTCGTGGCCAAGGACTCCGCAGCGGGTCCGTTCGTGATGGCGTCGACGCGCGGCCTCGACGTGCTGCTCGGGGCGACGGCCGCCCCCGGTGCCGCTCTCGCCCCGGCTGTGTCGGTGGCCCTGCACACGCTCGGCGTCACCGTCCTGAGCCGCGGCGAGGTGCACGGAGCGGACCGGGCGAGCACGGTGGCCGCGATGGCCGCCACCGCTGCCGCCGGATCGGTGCTGCTCGGCTCCGTGCTCCGAGGTGGCACGGGCAGCCACCGGTGGCTCGCCGTCGCGGGCGTCGCCGGCTACGGAGTCGCCGTCGGCGGACCGCAGCGTCGGGCGCACGGATCACCCGACGCCGGCACCGTCCGGGCGGCGACCGGCTCCGGCATCGTGGGTCTCACCTTCCTCCAGGCCGCCTGGCTCGCGGCCCGCGGGCAGACCGGTCGGGCTGCCCTCGTGGCCAGTGCCGGTCTCATGCTGCCCCGAGCGGCGCGCAGGATGAGCCCGACATGAGCCTGCGTCTCGGGTACGGGCTCAACGGCTTCGCCGGGCACCGGCTGGCCGACGCCTGCAGTGTCATCTCCTCCCTCGGCTACGAAGGTGTGGGGCTCACGCTCGACCAACCCCACCTCGACCCGTACGGCGACCTGCCCGCCCAGGTGGCGCACGCCCGCAGGTGCCTGGACGCCTACGGTCTCGCCTCCGTGGTCGAGACCGGGTCCCGCTACGTCCTGGACCCGCTTCGCAAGCACGAGCCGACGCTCGTCAGCGACGAGGGACGCGACCGGCGGGTCGATCTCCTGTGCCGGGCCGTGTGGATCGCCTCCGAGCTCGGGTCGGAGGCCGTGTCGTGCTGGTCGGGGACGCCCCGCCCGGGCGTGGACCCCGCGGTGCTCTGGCAGAGGGTGGTCGACGGCCTCGGGCCGGTCCTCGAGCTCGCGCACTCCCGCAGCGTCGTCGTGTGCGTCGAGCCGGAGCCGGGCATGTTCCTCGCGACCCTCGACGACGTGCTGGAGCTGAGGGACCGGCTCGGCGGGCCCGAGCACCTGCGGGTCACCCTGGACCTCGGGCACCTGGTCTGCAACGAGCCACGCTCGCCCGAGGAGACCGTGCGCGCGGCCGGACCCCTGCTCGCCAACGTCCAGGTCGACGACATGGTCCGCGACGTCCACGAGCACCTGGAGCTCGGCACCGGCGAGCTGGACCTCGACCGCGTCCTGGGAGCCCTCGTCGAGTCCGACTACACCGGGCTTGCGTGCGTCGAGCTGCCGCGGCACTCGCACGCCGCGCCCGTGGTTGCGGCCTCGTCGATGACCGCCCTGCGGGCCTCGCTCGACCGGGTCGCGCGGACCGTGGATGCCGGCGGGGGTGCGCGATGACCCAGGTCCGGCTGCTGGTCCCTGCCGCGGACCTCCGAGCGGCCATCGGTGCCGGGCCTGCCGGTGTGCTCGACGAGATGCTGGCAACCCTGTCCGCAGGGGGCACCACGCTCGCGCGGACCTTCCCTGCGGCGGCACGGCGTACGGCCCGAGGGCCCCTCGACGAAGGCGATGGCCACCGCATCGAGGACGCGGTGCGGGTGGAGCTGGTCGCCACGGCGGCCACCGACCTCGGGCCGGAGGCGCTCCTCGAGGAGCTCGCCCTGCTCTACCACCACGGCGACGCCGACGAGAAGCGCGCCGTGCTGCAGGCACTGGCCGGGATCGACGACCCCCGGGTCGACGGATCGGCCCTGCTGCTCGACGCCCTCCGCGCCAACGACGTACGACTCGTGGCCGCGGCCGTGGGTGCCCACGCGAGCCGGCTCTCCGCGCACGACTGGCGGCACGCGGTGCTGAAGTGCCTCTTCGTCGGCGTCCCGCTGGCCGAGGTCGCCGACCTCCGGACCCGCGTGGACGACGAGCTCGTCGCCATGGTGCGCCGCTTCTCCGACGAGCGTCGGGCGGCCGGCCGTCGCGTCCCCGACGACGCCCACCTCGTCCTCGCCACGAGCAGGCCGGACCCCACCACGACCGCCCCGGAGGGCTGACATGCGCATCTTCGACCCGCACATCCACATGACCGCGCGCACCACCGACGACTACGAGCGGATGCACGCCGCGGGGGTACGCGCCGTGGTCGAGCCGGCGTTCTGGCTCGGCCAGCCCCGCACCAACGTCGGCTCCTTCACCGACTACTTCGACGCGCTCGTCGGGTGGGAGCGGTTCCGGGCCGCGCAGTTCGGCATCACCCACCACTGCACGATCGCGCTGAACCCGAAGGAGGCCAACGACCCGCGCTGCGTCGGTGTCCTCGACGTCCTCGAGCGCTACCTCGGCAAGGACGGGGTGGTCGCGGTCGGGGAGATCGGCTTCGACTCGATGGGCGAGGCCGAGGAGGAGGCGTTCCGGCGGCAGCTCTCGATGGCCGCTGGAGTTCGAGCTCCCGGCGATGGTGCACACCCCCCACCGCGACAAGGAGGGCGGCACAGCCCGCACGCTCGAGCTCGTCGAGGACTCGGGGATCGACCCGGGCATGGTCGTCGTGGACCACCTCAACGAGCTGACCGTCGGTCCCGTCGACGAGCGCGGGTGCTGGATGGGGTTCTCCATCTATCCCGACACCAAGATGGACCCCCAGCGCATGGTGCGCATCCTCCAGGAGCGCGGCACCGCCCGGGTGCTGGTCAACTCGGCGGCCGACTGGGGACGGAGCGACCCCCTCCTGACCCGCGCCACCGCCGACGCGATGCTGGCAGCCGGCTTCAGTGACGACGAGGTCGACACGGTGATGTGGCGCAACCCGGTGGAGTTCTTCGGACAGAGCGGCCGCCTCCTCCTCGAGGAGGAGGGGGACGCGTCGGGCGTGCTGTCGGCGCCGACGTTCGAGGGGAACTCCGTCCTGCGCGGAGAGCCGGTCGCCTGATGCGCCTGCGCCACTCCGACGGCACCGTCGTCCACCTGGGCTACGGCACCAACGTCCTCCCGGCGGAGGACGTCGACGGCCTCGTCGACCAGGCGACGTCCATGGGCGATCGGATCCGGCGCGCGCTCGCGGCGAGCCCGGGAGCCGCCACGGGCGATCGTGTGGGGCTCGGGCTGTGGCTGCCGGCCGCTGCCGCCCACCGGCTCGCCGCCGACCCCGACGGCGTACGTCGGATCCGTAGCCGGCTGGCCGACCACGGCGTGGAGGTCGTGACGCTCAACGCATTCCCGTACGCGGCGTTCCAGGAGTCCGTGGTCAAGCACTCGGTCTACCACCCGACCTGGACCGACCGGGACCGCCTCGACTACACGCTCGCCGCGGCCCGGGTGCTGGCCGGCCTGCTGCCCGACGACGCCGACCACGGCTCCATCTCCTCGCTGCCGCTGGCGTGGCGCGCTCCGTGGTCGGCACGCGATCAGCACGTCGCCGAGACACACCTCGCCGAGCTGGCGGCGGGTCTCGCCGCCGTCGAGGCGCGCACCGGTCGCCGGGTGGTGGTCGGCATCGAGCCCGAGCCCGGTTGTGTGATCGAGACCGTCGAGGAGGCGGTCGACCGGCTCGCCCGGGTCGACCGCGAGTGGGTCGGCGTCTGCCTCGACCTGTGCCACCTCGCCGTCGGCTTCGACGACGCCGGGCGGGCCCTCGGGCTCCTCGACGAGGCCGGCCTGCGCGTGGTCAAGGCCCAGCCCGCGTCCGCGCTGGTGATCGACGACCCCGCCGACCCCGATTCGCGCCGCGCCCTCGCGTCGTACGCCGAGGACCGCTTCCTGCACCAGGTGCGGCAGGAGCGCCCCGGAGGGGCGGGCGTCGCAGGCCGCGACGACCTCCCCGAGGCGCTCGGCGGGCCGGACCCGCTAGCGGACGACTCACCGTGGCGTGTCCACTTCCACGTGCCGGTCCACGCCGATCCAGCCCCGCCGCTGCGCACCGGCCGCGACGACCTGCGCGCGTCCCTGGCCGCGCTCCTGGGCGGTGCGACCGCGCGGGTGGACCACCTCGAGGTCGAGACCTACACGTGGTCGGTGCTGCCCGGTGGCGCACCGACCGACGACGACGCGCTCGCGCACGGGCTCGCCGCCGAGCTCGCGTGGGTGCACGCCGAGCTCGTCGACCTCGGGCTCGCCCCGCTCTGACCCCCACCACCCCCCGGAGGACCCTGATGCACCAGCTGCTCGTCGTCGACGTGGTCGGCCTGACCCCCGACCTGCTCCAGCACATGCCCCGGCTGAGGAAGCTGGCCGACGCCGGCTCGTCGGCCGTCCTCGAGCCCGTGCTCCCCGCCGTCACCTGCAGCGTGCAGTCGACCTTCCTGACGGGCCTGCCCCCCTCCGGACACGGCATCGTCGGCAACGGGTGGTACTTCCGCGAGCTCGGGGAGGTCTTCCTCTGGCGCCAGCACAACGCGCTGGTGGGTGGCGAGAAGGTCTGGGAGACCATCCGCCGGCAGGACCCGGGCTACACGGTCGCCAACGTGTGCTGGTGGTACGCGATGGGTGCCTCGACGGACTGGACGGTCACGCCGCGGCCGATCTACTACGCCGACGGGAAGAAGGCACCCGACTGCTACACCCGCCCGCCCGAGCTGCGCGACGAGCTCGTCGCCGAGCTCGGCGAGTTCCCGCTGTTCCAGTACTGGGGCCCGACCGCATCCATCCGCTCGTCCGAGTGGATCGTCGCTGCCGCGCGCCGCCTGATGCCGCGCGCCGACCTCACCCTGGCCTACCTGCCGCACCTCGACTACGACCTCCAGCGCTTCGGTCCGGACGCACCCGAGGCGCGCCGGGCCGCCCGCGACGTCGATGCCGCCCTGGCGCCGCTGCTCGACGACGCCGCCGAGGCGGGCATCCGGGTCGTCGTCCTGTCGGAGTACGGCATCACCCGTGCGGACACCCCCGTCGACGTGAACCGGATGCTCCGCGCCGCCGGCCTGCTCGAGGTCTACACGCAGGACGGGATGGAGTACCTCGACCCCTGGACGTCCCGGGCGTTCGCGGTGGCCGACCACCAGGTGGCCCACGTCTACGTCAAGGACCCCGCCGACCTCGAGCGGGTGCGCGCACTCTGCGCAGAGCTGGCCGGCGTGGCCGAGGTGCTCGACGCCTCGGGCCAGGCAGCGGTCGGTCTCGACCACCCGCGCTCGGGCGAGCTGGTGCTGGTCGCGGAGCCGACGGCCTGGTTCACCTACTACTACTGGGACGACGACGACCGCGCGCCCGACTTCGCGCGCGGGGTGGAGATCCACCGCAAGCCCGGCTACGACCCGGCAGAGCTCTTCTTCGACCCGCAGGACAAGCTGGTCAAGGCGAAGGCCGCCCTGACGCTGGCCCGGAAGGCCGCCGGCCTGCGCTACGCGATGAAGGTCGTGCCGCTCGATCCCGCGCCCGTGCGCGGGACGCACGGGCGACTGCCGGCCCGCGACGCGGACTCCCCGATGGTGCTGTGCGACCTCCCCGAGGTCCTGGGCGACCGCATCGCCGCCACGGAGGTGCGCGACCTGCTGCTGCGGGTGGCGGGCGCAGCCACGGTGTCCGAGGCAGGGGTGGTGGCGAGGGCGACGTCACCGTGAGCAACATCGACGACCTGCTCGACCGGGTGCGCGCACGGCTGCGCGCGCCGCAGTCGTGCGGCGTACACCAGGTCGACGCGATCGTGGCCGACGCGCTGCGCCCCGGCAAGCTGCTGCGGCCGCGGATGGTCGTCCGCAGCGCCCTCGCCGCCGGTGCCGACCTCGACGAGCCGGAAGTGCGACACACGGTGGTGGAGGGAGCGCTCGCGATGGAGCTCCTCCACGTGGCCACCCTCGTCCACGACGACATCATCGACGGCGCGGACCTGCGCCGGGGGCGACCGTCCGTGGTCGCCCGGTCCGACGTGTCGACGGCGATCGTCGTCGGTGACCTGCTGCTGGCCCGGGGGAGCGCCGCCGCCGCGTCCTCCGCCCCCGGGGTCTCGGCGAGCTGGTCGCGCGCCCTCGAGTGCATGGCAGCCGGTCAGCTGCGAGAGGCGGGACTGGTCGAGTCGCCCTCGCTCGAGGCCCAGGCGGAGTACGCCTCGCTCAAGACCGCCGAGCTGTTCCGCTCGTGCGCCGAGACGGGCGCCCTTGCAGCCGGAGCCGGCCCGGAGGTGATCTCCGCACACGGCCTGTTCGGCCTGCACTTCGGGCGCGCCTTCCAGCACGTCGATGACCTGCTCGACCTCTACGGCGACCCGATCCGGACGGGCAAGCACCTGGGCGCCGACGCCGGCAACGGCGTACCAACCCCTCTGTCGCTGCTGACCGGGCCCCGGGTCCTGGACGACGTGGTGGAGATGGTCGCCGCCGAGCTCGACCGGGCACGATCCTCGCTCCCTCCCGACCCCCGGGCCGCGGCCATGTGGGCGTGGGGGGTGTCGGCCCTGGGCCGGTCCGCCCTCGCAGCCCTCGACGGTGGCCACGAGCACGTGGCCGCCCGGATCACCACGGTGCTCGGACGGTCGGAGCTGGCACCGCACCCACGACTGGAGGCCCACCCGTGTCACGACAGCCTGCCCGCATGACCCGATCGCGCACGCTCCCTCGGCCCGTCCTGGTGGCCGTCGCGCTGGCCGTCGCGCTCCTCGGCTGGGTCCCCGCGCAGCCGGCGGGTGCGCACGGCCAGCTGGTCTCGTCGCAGCCGGCGGGCGACGGCCTGGTGGAGGTCATGCCGTCGCGTGCCTTCCTCACGTTCTCCGACCCGGTCAAGGAGGTGAAGGAGATCGCTGTCGTCGGTCCGGACGGCAGCGTGACCAACGGGACCGCCACGGCCGACGGCGCCGAGGTGACGCAGACCCTGTGGGCCGGACCGGACGGCGACTACACGATGTCCTACTTCGTCGTGTCCGAGGACGGCCACGACGTGCGCGGGGAGGTGCGCTTCGAGGTCGGTCCCCTCGCGGTCGCTGCCCCCGACCCGAGCGCGACCCCCGCGCCGGCCCGCTCCTCCGACGAGCCCGACGACGACGGCCCCGGGATCGCGATCCCCGCGACCGTCCTCGCGCTCAGCGCTGGGGTCGCCTTGCTGCTGGTGCTGGTGAGACGCCGGTCCGGCCGGTCCGGATAGGCGGTCACCTCACGTGCGGCGTCCTGCGGCAGTAGGCCTCCAGGGACTCGAACCCTGAACGAACAGATTAAAAGTCTGCTGCTCTGCCAATTGAGCTAGAGGCCCCCGGCACGGGGCTCCGTGCCGACGTCGATCATCTCAGAAGGCCCCGTCGGACCGGGCGGGGCCGGGTCTGGACCACCTCCGTCAGGTCTGGTCAGCGGACTGACGGTGCTGGCAGCATCCGAGCGTCAGCGGAGGCGCCGCTGCCGCCGGTCGGGGGATGCCATGAGGAGTCGGGTGGCCCACCGGTTGAGCGGGATGTTCTCGTCGCCGGTGCTCCGCCGCATCGGCTTCCACGTCCAGCGGCTGACGTCCGGCATCGAGCGCGGCTTCTTCCTGCGCCTGATGATGGGGCTGTTCGCCGTGGTCGGCGTCGCGTCGGTCCTGGTCACCGCGATCGAGGGCGACCGCGACTCGGTCGGGACCGTCACCGAGTCGTTCGGCGCGACCTTCTACTGGGGCGTCACGACGGTGATGGGTGCCGGTGACGCGTCCTACGTCACCTCCCCGGCGGGCTACCTCGTGAGCTGGCTGCTCGTGCTCTTCGGCGTCGCGATCGTCGCCACCATCACCGGCGCGCTGGTGGGCTTCGTCATCGACTTCCTGCTGAAAGAAGGTCAGGGCATGGGTGCAGCGGGCTACCGCGACCACATCGTGGTGTGCGGGTGGAACTCCACCGCGCGTGAGCTGATCACCGAGCTCTCCACCGACGAGTACACCCCCAAGGTGGTCGTGGTGCACGACGCCGACAAGAACCCGGCCGGGTCGCTCGCCTACTTCGTCAGCGGCGACTGCACCGACGCCGACGTCCTGCGCCGGGCCGGCATCGACGAGGCGATGGCGGCGATCATCTGCCCCGCGGACGCCAGCAACGACGCGGACATGCGCTCGATCCTCACCGTGATGGCGATCGAGACGATCGCGCCGCAGGTGCGCACGGTGGTGGAGGCGAACAACCCGGCGCACGTCGAGCACTTCAAGCGGGCGCGCGCCGACGAGATCGTCGTGACCTCGCGCATCGCCTCCCGGCTGCTCGCCCGGTCGTCGCTCTACCCCGGCATCGCGGGCATCGTCACCGACATCGTGTCCGGCGGCGAGGGGTCCGAGCTCTACCGCGTCACCCTCCCCGAGGACTACATCGGCCTGTCCGTCGACGACCTCTCGTCGCGGCTCCGGAGCGACCACAACGCCACGCTCCTCGCGGTCGGCCGCGAAGCCAGGTCGTTCGTCAACCCGGGACCCGACTTCCGCCTCGAGCCCGGCGACGACGCCGTGGTCGTGGCCGAGTCGCTGGGCACGCTCGCACCGCTCAAGGTCGACAACGGCTGACGCGCCACCTCTTGTACGTTCGCCCCATGGAGACCCGCCACGCCCTGGTCCGCCCGCCGTCGTCACGGCTGGGAGACGGACTGGTCACCCACATCGAGCGCAGCGAGGTCGACGTCGAGCTCGCGCAGCGCCAGTGGCAGGCGTACGTCGACGCGCTGCACGCGGCCGGCTGGACCACGACCGAGGTCGCCGCCGCCGACGAGCTGCCCGACGCGGTCTTCGTCGAGGACACGATGGTCGTCCACGGCGACCTCGCGGTGATCGCCCGTCCCGGCGCCGACGAGCGCCGCGGCGAGACGGAGGCGGCCGAGGCCGCGGTGCGCGCCCACGGCTACCGCGTCGCCCGCATCGAGGAGCCCGGGACGCTGGACGGCGGGGACGTGCTCAAGCACGGCGGCACGGTCTGGGTCGGTCTCGGCGGCCGGACCAACCAGGCCGGCGTCGACCAGCTGCGCGAGCTCCTCGCGCCGTCGGGCGCCGAGGTGGTCGGCGTACCGGTCGAGAAGGTGCTGCACCTCAAGTCCGCGGTCACTGCGCTGCCCGACGGCACCGTTGTGGGTCACCTCCCGCTCGTCGACGACCCCGACGTGTGGGCCGGGCACTTCCTCGCCGTGCCGGAGGAGTCCGGTGCCCATGTCGTGCTGCTCGACGGGTCCACGGTCCTGATGGCCGCGTCCGCGCCCGAGTCGGCCGCGCTCTTCCGCGACCGCGGCCTCGAGGTCGTCACGGTCGACATCTCCGAGTTCGAGAAGATGGAGGGCTGCGTGACCTGCCTGTCCGTCCGGCTGCGCGGCGTGCCCGGATGACGCTGGTCGAGGTGTGCCTCGAGGACGTCGGGGGAGCGGCGATCGCCGCGGCCGCCGGTGCCGAGGCGATCGAGGTGTGCGCCGGGCTCGCCGATGGCGGTACGACGCCGACGCTCGGGTTCGTCCTCCACTGCATCGAGGCCGCGCCCGACCTCGAGCACCGGGTGCTGGTGCGCGCCCGCGCGGGCGACTTCGTGCACTCCGCCGCCGAGGTGGACGTGATGGCCGCCGACATCGAGGCGGTCCTCGCAGCCGCGCCGGCCGCGGCGAGGGTCGGGTTCGTGATCGGGACGCTCACGCCGGAGGGCGACGTCGACCCCGACGCCGTACGACGTCTCGTCGCACGCGGCCGGAGACGCCCCGGTCACCTTCCACAAGGCCTTCGACTCCGTCCCGGACAAGCCGTCGGCGCTGGCGCTCCTGGCCGACCTCGGGATCAGCCGCGTCCTCACCTCGGGTGGTCCCGGCCCGGCGCTGGACCACCTGCCGGTGCTCAGGAGCCTCGTCGAGCGCGGAGGCGACGACCTGCGGATCGCCGTCGGTGGCGGCGTCCGCCCGGCCAACGTCGCCCGGATCGTCGCGGAGACCGGTGCTCGCGAGGTGCACCTGCGCGCGCCCGGCACCGTCGTGCCCGCCGGGACGTCGGCCGGCTACGACGACGGCCGCCGGAGCGTCACCAGCGCCGAGGTCCTCGCCGAGGTGATGGCGGCGCTGGGTCGCTGACCGGGCGGAGCCTCATCCGCGCCCCGCCACGTGCGCGGCGGCCGTCGCGCACGCATGCTCCAGGGCAGCCGTCGGGTCCGTGCCCGACAGCAGGGCGATCACCAGCGCGGCGGTGAAGGTGTCGCCCGCTCCGACGGTCGTGCGGACCTCGACCGCGGGCGACTGCGCCGTCGCCACCTCCACGCCGTCCGCCAGCAGCCGCGCGCCGCGCGACCCGCGCGTGACCGCGACGAGCGGGGCCGCGGGGCTGCCGAGGTCGGCGTACTCCTGCTCGTTGACCACCAGCAGGTCGACGCGGGCGAGCAGGTCGGCGGGCACGGTCCGCGCGGGCGCCGCGTTGGCACGAAGAGCCCGGTGCAGCGGCGCGCCGCCTCGAGGAGGGCGGCGTCGGGGACCTCGAGCTGCACCACCACGGCATCCGCGTCGCCGACGGCGTCGGGCAGCTCGCCCAGGGTGTCGTTGGCGCCGTTGCACACGACTATCTGGTTCTCCCCGGCCTCGTCGACCACGACCATCGCCATCGAGGTCGGACCGGGCACCCGGGCGACCCCGGAGACGTCGACGCCGGCGTCGACGAGCGCGCCGACGACCAGGTCGGCCAGGTCGTCGGCTCCGACCGCGCCGACCATCGCGACGGTGGCGCCCAGCCGGGCCGCCGCGACGGCCTGGTTGGCGCCCTTGCCGCCCTGCACCCACTCGGTGCTGCGGGCCAGCACCGTCTCGCCGGGTCGCGGGAACGACGCGCAGCGCGCCCGGACGTCGGCGTTGATGCTGCCGACGACGCAGATCCGGGCGGGTGCGGCGGCTGGGGCGTCGATGGGGTGCTCCTCGGGTGGCAGGAAGGCCGTCAGGAGGCAGTGTGGGCCGTCGTGTCGCCCGGGAACAGCACGGCGTTCGCCAGCGGGTCGACCCCGGACACGTCGTCCAGCGGGAACATCGGCCGCTGGATGCGCTCGTGGCCGAGTCGCGCCAGGTCCTGGTCGACCCCGCCGGGCGTGAGGGCGAGCATCCAGTCGGCGGCCATGTCGAAGAGCTCGGGCTCGAGGTAGCCGATCTTCACGACCACGACGTCGGCCCGGCGGGGGTCGAGGCCGAGCCGGGTGAAGTCGGACTCCAGGTGGTAGGGCCGGCGGCGCCGGGTCAGCACCACGTCCACCGCCGGCGTGCGCACGACGATCTCGAGGTTGTCCTCGCTCGGCACCACCGCGACCACCTGGCCCGAGACCTCGACCGGCGGCGCGGGCCGGTCGTCGACGCGGGCGCCGAGCGTGAGGCGTACGTCCGCCCCGACGCCGGCCTCGGAGGCGGCGAGAGCGCCCATCGCGTCGGGGATCGAGGCGTAGATCGCGCGCTTGCCGCTCGCGGCCAGCTCCTCGCTCGCGAGCAGGCGCGCGAGCGTCCACGTCACGTCGCCGGCCCCGCCGGCGGTCGGGTTGTCGCCCGAGTCGGAGACGAAGTACGGCGCGACCGGCGAGGCGATCGCCGCCGCGAGCACCTCGTCGAAGGTCCCGGTCGGCGCCACGAAGCCGAACTCCTCGCGGCGCTCCCACAGCTCGCCCGCCAGTCCGGTCGCCGACGAGAGGGCCAGGTCGGCGTCGTCGCCGACCACCATCACGACGGCGCAGTTGCGCGGCTCGTCGGCCCACGGGTAGCCGATCCAGATCCCCGCGTCGAGGATCCCGTCGAGCGACTCGATCTCGGGCACGCGCGCGTAGAGGCCGGTCGCGGGCTCCTGCCGGGTGCTGGTCATCTCGCCGGGGAGCAGGATCGGCACGGGCACCCACGCCTTCGCCGGTCGCCGCTGACCGAGCGGCAGGGCGAGCCGGTCGACGAGGTTGCGCGCCGCGCGCTCCTTGGTCTCCTGCCAGTCGACGTGCGGCGCGGTGCGGTAGGTCGTCAGCAGGTCGACGGTCTCGGCGAGCGTCCGCGAGACGTTGCCGTGCAGGTCCATCCCGGTGCTGATCAGGCAGTCGGCCCCGACCACGGCTCGTACGGCGACGGCGAGGTCGCCCTCCATGTCGTCCATCCCGACGACGCTGGCCGCGCCGTGGAGGTCGAGGACGAGGCCGTCGAGCGGCGCCTCGGCCACCAGCGCGACGAGCCCGGCGAGGATCTCGGCCCGGAGGAGTGCGTAGTCGTCGGCCGGGATCGCGCCTCCGGCGATGCTGCGCGCCTGGAGCACGCCGATCCACTCGGCGCGGTCGGCGAGCGAGCCGCCCTCCCTCCAGAAGTCCCAGGCATCCAGCACCTCGCGGCCCGCGGCGCGGCGCCAGCATCGCCGCGGTCGTGAGGGCGGGGGAGAACGTGGAGGCCTCGAGGCTGATGCCGCAGACGGCGATGCGGGGGAGGGGCACCTGACGATGGTGTCAGGGGCCGCCGACGTGGCCCTCGCCGGACCCGTTGGCCCGCTGTTCATGAACAGGTGGAGTCCGGACCGTGACGTCGTCCGATTTGTTGGTAAGGTTCGTGGTGCAACAGGTGCAAGTTCCAGCAGGTTGACGCCAGCGGAGTTTGTGATCCAACGGCGTTTCCCTCTTCGGGCCTTCCAGCTTGTGAGTCGGAGCGACGTGTCACCGCACTTGATGCGGAGCCGTCGAAGTGGCGGCTTCTCGTTCCGATAACAGGAGTACCGAGCACATGGCTCAAGGCACCGTGAAGTGGTTCAACGCCGAGAAGGGTTTCGGCTTCATTGCGCAGGAGGACGGCGGCGACGACGTCTTCGTGCACTACTCGGCCATCCAGTCCAACGGCTACAAGTCGCTGGACGAGAACCAGAAGGTCGAGTTCGACGTCACCCAGGGCCCGAAGGGCCCGCAGGCGGAGAACGTCCGCCCGCTCTGATCGGCTGAGACTGGACCTGTTCCAGATCTGATCAAGGTTCGGCCCCATCCCCTTCGGGGGGTGGGGCCGATCCTGCTTTTGAACGACAGTGGTGCGAGCAACACTGGAGGAGCGACACGTGGTCCTTTCGGGCCATGTCGTCGGGCGGTGCGGTCCGTCACAATTGGTCCGGACGCTTACAGTCGGATGACCGGCAGATGAAGGAGGGTGACGTGCACGACCAGTTCGACGTGACCCTCGAGGACGGCGACCTCCTCAACGAGGTCGAGCTCACGACCACGCTGATCATCGCCGCGAGCGAGTCCGAGGAGCACCTCTCGCAGGACGAGATCGACCGGCTGCTGGGCGTCGTCCCGCGCCCGCCCGACCCGCGCCGTCCCTGACCCACCAGACCCGAGCCTGCGCTCAGCAGGTCGCGAACAGCACCGGGCCGCTCGTCAGGTCCGAGAGGACGTACGCCCCCTCCTCCGGTCGCAGGTCGAGGGTGATCTCGCGCCCGTCCGACCCGGCCGCCTCGACCGAGAACCGGTCGGTGAAGTCCCCGCCCTGGCCCGGTGCCGGCCCCGCCGCGAGCTGTGCCCGCGCGTCCGCGTCGCCCGGGGCGTCGTCGGCGTCCTCGACCTGGAGCACGGCCCGCAGGTCGCCCCCGGCCAGCGCGCCCATCGCGAACCCGGTGAGCGGGTGCACGCCGCCGGCTGCGTCCACCAGCTGGTCCGCCTCGGCCTGGGCGTCGTCGTCGGCCTGCGCCATCGCGAGGTGCTCGCAGGCGTAGGCGCCGTCGTAGACCGCCGCCGCGAGCGGCTCCCCGAGCGTCGAGGCGAGGTCGCCGAGCCGGGCCGCCGCCTCGGCGTCGCCGTCCACCACCTCGCGGACCTGCTCGAGGTAGGGCGCCTGGTCGGAGGCCAGGACGACCCCGCGGTCGGCCAGCAGGACGAAGTGCTGGAGCTCGGGGGTGAGCGAGCCGACCCCCGCCACCACGTCCGGCCCGCCGACCCAGACGCCGTCCTCGTCCTCCGGCTCGGTCCACCCGGCGTCCGCGAGCCGCTCGGCGAGGTCGTCGAACGACATGTCCTCGCCGACGCCGAGCACCTCGACCGCGCCCTCGGGCGACTGCGCGAGCAGCTCCCAGCGCAGCGTCGCGGGGGAGAAGCCGAGCTCGGTCTGCATGGTCCCGGCCGACGTGCCGAGGGCGGACATCGCGGACAGGTCGGCGGCGAAGGCCTCGGAGACGAACGCGTCCACGTCCTCGGCCGACGAGCCTGCGTCGACGTCGGCGTCGAGCTGACGGCGTACGCCCTCCCAGTCGGTCCACGACGCGCGGCTCGTGGCGTCGGGGGCGTAGGCCAGCGCGTCCGCCAACGGGGTCGTCGGCGAGAGCAGGCGCCAGGCGGCCAGCGCGGCGGCGACCACCACGAGCACGGCCGCGACGGTGACGACGGCACGACGCGACACGGACAGTCTCCTCACGTGTTCTGAGCCGGTGGTGTGAGACTACGGGTCATGCCTCTGGGTGAGCCCCTCGACGTGTGTGCTGCCGGTGCCGTGGTGACGCGCAAGGGCGGTGAGGTGCTGCTCGTGCACCGCCCGAAGTACGACGACTGGTCGTTCCCGAAGGGCAAGCTCGATCCCGGCGAGCACGAGGTCACCGCGGCCGTGCGGGAGGTCGCCGAGGAGACCGGCCTCGACGTCCGCCTGGGTCCGGCGTTGACACCGCAGCGCTACCGGATGTCCAACGGCCGCTGGAAGCACGTCGACTACTGGACCGCGAAGGTCGTCGGCAGCGACGACGTCAGCGGCTACCGGCCCAACGACGAGATCGACGTCGTCGAGTGGGTGCCGTGGAAGGCCGCGATGACCCGGCTGACCTATCCCCACGACCGCGAGACCCTCGCCGAGGCGCGCCCGCTGAGACGTCGTACGCACGCGCTGGTGGTGCTGCGGCACGGCAAGGCGCGCTCGCGCGGGGACTGGCGCAAGGACGACCGGCTGCGGCCCCTGGTCGAGCTCGGCGAGGCGCAGGCCGAGCGGCTGGTGCCGCTGCTCGCCGCCTTCGACGTGACCTCGGCGCACACCTCGTCGAGCGTGCGGTGCCTGCAGACCGTGAGGCCCTACGTCGACACGACCGGCTGGCCGACCAAGATCTACGACGAGCTGAGCGAGGAGCACGCGAGCGCCGAGGGAGTCGTCGAGCTCGTCGACGCGCTGCTCCACGGCTCCGAGGGGGCCGTGCTGTGCACCCACCGCCCGGTGCTGCCGACCGTCGTCGACGCGCTCGGGATCGGGGACGTCGAGCTCGAGCCGGGCGCGATCCTGGTGGTCCACCACCGCAAGGGCAGGGTCGTCGCCACCGAGGTCCGCCAGCCCTGATAGACCCGCGGGACGGGCCGGGTCAAGGGCGCCCGGCCGTGTTCATGTGATCGCCGTCTCACGCCCGCGAGGGCGACGCCATCCGGTCCGGTCGAGTTCACGCTGCGTTCACCGACGGCGCCGCGGTCGTTCTCCTGAGGTGCCTAGCGTCGCCGACGTCAGCACATCATCAGACTCATCAGGAGCAACCGAAGTGAATCGCACTTCTTCCCGCAAGCTGCTCGCCCCCAGCGTGGCGGTGCTTGCCCTCACGATCTCCCTCACTGCCTGCGGTGCCGGCAACGAGACGGCCGCGGACAGCGGCGACGACACGGCTCGAGCGAGACCTCGGGCCTGTCCGGCGACCTCAACGGCGCCGGCGCCTCCTCGCAGGAGAAGGCGCAGGGCGCCTGGGCCACCGGCTTCCAGGGCATGAACGACGGCAACGTGACCGTCAACTACGACCCGGTCGGCTCCGGCGACGGTCGCACCAACTTCATCGAGGGCGGCGTCAGCTTCGCCGGCTCCGACTCCTACCTCAACGACGACGAGGGCGAGCTCACCGCCGCCAAGGAGCGCTGCAACGGCGAGGACCCGATCGAGGTCCCGGCCTACGTCTCGCCCATCGCGGTGGCCTTCAACCTCGAGGGCGTCGACTCGCTCAACATGGACGCCGACACGATCGCGCAGATCTTCGACGGCAAGATCACCACGTGGAACGACCCGGCCATCGCCGAGCTCAACGCCGACGCGGACCTCCCGGACACGGCCATCACGCCGGTCCACCGCTCGGACGACTCGGGCACGACCAAGAACTTCACCGACTACCTCGGCAAGGCCAGCAGCTCGTGGTCCTACGAGGCCGAGGACGCCTTCCCGGTCAAGGGCGGCGAGGCCGCCGAGGGCACCTCGGGCGTCATCTCCGCCGTCTCCGGTGGCGACGGCACGATCGGCTACGCCGACGAGAGCCAGGTCGGCGACCTGTCGGTCGTGTCGGTCAAGGTCGGCGAGGAGTACGTCGCCCCGTCCGCCGAGGGCGCTGCGGTCGTCGTCGAGACCTCCCCGGCCGCCGAGGGTCGCGCCGACGTCGACATGGCCGTCGACATCGACCGCACCAGCACCGAGGCCGGCGCCTACCCGGTCGTCCTGCTGAGCTACCTCATCGCCTGCCAGACCTACGAGGACCAGGCCGAGGCCGACCTCGTGAAGGGCTACCTCTCCTACATCGTGTCCGACGAGGGCCAGCAGGCCGCCTCGGAGGAGGCCGGCTCCGCGCCGCTCTCCGCCACGGTCGCCGAGAAGGCCCAGAGCATCGTCGAGGGCATCTCGGCCGGCTGATCCACCCAGGCCGGGGCGCCGTCCCCGACCGTCCAGCACCGCGTGCGGCGGACCGACGACCTCGGTCCGCCGCACCGGCGCATGACACCACTGAATGAGGTAGCACGTGGCAACCACCGTCGTTGCTGAGGACACCGCCCGGGCCAAGCCCCGGCTCGGTGACCTGGTCTTCTCCCGGGTCGCGATGGGAGCCGGGATCGCGATCCTGGCCGCGCTCGCGGCCGTCTTCATCTTCCTCGCGATCGAGGGCGTGCCCGGCCTCGCCAAGCCCGCCGAGTTCTACGGGGACGCCAGCACCTTCTGGGGCTACGTCGCGCCGCTGCTGTTCGGCACGATCCTGGCCGCGATCATCGCGCTCGTCGTCGCCGTGCCGCTCGCCTGGGGCATCGCGCTGGTGGTCAGCCACTACGCCCCCAAGCGCGTCGCCACCCCCATCGCGTACGTCATCGACCTGCTCGCCGCGGTGCCGTCGGTGGTCTTCGGGCTCTGGGGCATCACCGTGCTCGCGCGGCAGCTGCAGCCGGCGTACGTCTGGCTGGACGAGAACATGGGCTGGCTGCCCTTCTTCGCCGGTCCCGCCTCGGGCACCGGGCGCACCATCCTCACCGCCGGCCTCGTGCTGGCGATCATGATCCTCCCGATCATCACCGCCATCTCCCGCGAGGTGTTCTCGCAGACGCCGCGCCTCCACGAGGAGGCCGCGCTCGCGCTCGGCGCGACGCGCTGGGAGATGATCCGGATGGCCGTCTTCCCCTATGCCCGCTCCGGCATGGTGTCCGCGGTGATGCTCGGCCTCGGTCGCGCGCTCGGCGAGACGATGGCGGTCGCGATGGTCCTCTCGGCCGGCGGCGGCATCTCCTTCAACCTGATCTCGAGCAGCAACCCCGCCTCGATCGCGTCCAACATCGCCTCCAACTACAAGGAGGGCACGCCGGGCAAGATCCAGGTGCTCATCGCCACCGGCCTGGTGCTCTTCCTCGTCACCTTCCTGGTCAACTTCGCCGCCCGCTGGGTCGTCCAGCGCAGCGAGAGGAGGCTCGCCCGATGAGCGTCACCACCGCTCCCACCCGCTCGGCGTCCCAGTCGGTCTCGTTCACGGCCGCGAAGCTCCCGCGGTTCGCGCCCGCCCTGGTGGCCGTCGTGGCCGCCGCCGCTGCCGCCCTCCCCGTGCTGTTCCTCGGCTGGGGCGTCATCGCGTGGGCGATCCTCGCGGGGATCGTCTTCCTGGTCGCACTGCCGCTGTGGGCCCGCGCGGTCGAGGGTCGCCGTGGGGCGACCGACCGGCTGATGACCGGGCTCGTCTGGACGGCGTGCGCCGTCGCGATCGTGCCGCTGCTCTCGCTGCTCTGGACCGTCGTCGACCGCGGGCTGCCCGCGATCAACACGACCTTCCTGACCTTCTCGATGTACCGCACGGACCTCGACCAGGAGGTCGGGATCTACCACGCGCTGATCGGCACCCTGCTGATCACGCTGTTCGCGGCGATCATCTCCGTGCCGATCGGGATCATGGCGGCGATCTACCTCATCGAGTACGGCAAGGGCAACCGGCTGGCGCGCTGGATCACCTTCCTCGTCGACGTGATGACCGGCATCCCCTCGATCGTCGCCGGCCTGTTCGCCTTCGCGTTGTTCATCCTCATCTTCGGCCCGTCGACCCGCCTCGGCATCGGCGGCTCGGTGGCGCTGGCGCTGCTGATGATCCCCATCGTGGTGCGCTCGACCGAGGAGATGCTGCGGCTCGTGCCCGACGAGCTGCGGGAGGCGTCGTACGCCCTCGGTGTGCCGAAGTGGCGCACGATCGTCAAGGTGGTCCTCCCGACCGCGCTCGGCGGCATCGTCACCGGCGTCACCCTCGCCGTCGCCCGCGTGGTCGGTGAGACCGCGCCGCTGCTGCTGATCGCCGGTCTGACCACGCGGACGAACTTCAACGTCTTCTCCGAGCGGATGACGACGCTGCCGGTGCTGATCTTCACGCAGAACGCCAACCCCGGCATCGCCGAGACCCCCGGTGGCACCCCGCCCGGCATCGAGATCGCCTGGGGCGGAGCCCTGGTGCTGATCGTGATCGTGATGGTGCTCAACCTCGTGGCGCGCACCATCGGTGCGATCTTCGCCCCCAAGACCGGCCACTGAGCCGACTCCTCGTAGAGAGACAGAGAGACTCACCCCCATGGCCAAGAGCATCACCGTCGACGACCTCGACATCTACTACGGCGACTTCAAGGCCGTCGAAGGCGTCAGCATGACCGTCAAGGCGCGGTCGGTCACCGCCTTCATCGGCCCGTCCGGCTGCGGCAAGTCGACCTTCCTGCGCTCCCTCAACCGCATGCACGAGGTGATCCCCGGTGCCCGCGTCGAGGGCAAGGTGATGGTCGACGGCCAGTCGCTCTACGACAGCGCGGTCGACCCCGTCGCCGTACGCCGCCAGATCGGCATGGTCTTCCAGCGGCCGAACCCGTTCCCGACGATGTCGATCTACGACAACGTCCTGGCCGGCAACAAGCTCAACTCGAAGAAGATGAAGAAGGCCGAGGCCGACGACATCGTCGAGCGCTCGCTCAAGGGCGCCAACCTCTGGAACGAGGTCAAGGACCGCCTCGGCAAGCCCGGCATGGGCCTGTCCGGCGGGCAGCAGCAGCGCCTCTGCATCGCCCGCGCGATCGCGGTCGAGCCGCAGGTCCTGCTGATGGACGAGCCCTGCTCGGCCCTCGACCCGATCTCGACCTCCGCGATCGAGGACCTCATCCACGAGCTGAAGTCCGAGTACACGATCGTCATCGTCACCCACAACATGCAGCAGGCCGCCCGCGTCTCCGACGAGACCGGCTTCTTCAACCTCAAGGCCGCCGGCCAGCCCGGCCACCTCGTCGAGTTCAACTCGACCCAGAAGATGTTCGCCAACCCCGACAACGAGGCCACCGAGGCCTACATCTCCGGCCGCTTCGGCTGAGCCCCGGTAGTTCAGGCGGGACGCGCCCGCTCACGCTCTCGGGTATCTCAGGGACGATCTGGTCGGTCGATCGGGGGTTCGGACGCTACCAGATCGTCCCTAGATACCCGAGCACGGCGCGCCAGGTATCCGAGGACGTCGTACGCCGCTAGGCGTCCACAGTGCGGCCCGAGACTCTCAGGATCCGCGACGGTCCTGTGGATGACGCAGCGGCCGCCTGTCGGCCCTCGCTACGACGCTCGGCGCATGGCACGAGTCATGGAGCCGAGGGCTGCTGGCCGCTGCGCGGGCGTCGGGCCCCGAGAGGGGCTGCCGCCCGGGCTCGTGTGGCCCGTCGCGTCAGGGGCGCCGAGGCGAGGTCCGACCGGCGTGGCAGACCCGGTCCGGCGCCTGTCCGCTCGGCCGGCGACGGCCTGTGGGTGCCGGCGCGACGTCGAGCTGACGGCCGAGCAGCGCGTCGTCGAGGCGGCTGCCCAGCTGCCCGCGCACGGTGGCGTCACGGGCTGGGCGTGCGCTGGCGCTGGCTGGGCGGCGCGCTGGTTCGACGGAGATGCAGACGACGGTCGACGCCGTGCTCCCGGTCACGCTCGCGGTCGGCAGCCGGCACACCCTGCGGCCGGACGCACGTCGGCGTGAGCCAGGAGCTGCGTTCCGGCCGCACCATCGGACGGCTCCGACGGCGTGCGGGTGACGACCCCGCTGTGGAGCGTCACCTTCGAGATGCGCAAGGCCGCGACCGACGAGGCCGCGATCGTCGCGTTCGACATGGCTGCGTACGACGACCTCGTGTCCGTCGCCGAGCTCGCGGACTTCGTCGACGCGAGCTCTGCGGACAGACAGGGCGTCGAGCGGTCCGCGACTCGCTGCCGCTGCTGACGGAGAACGCTGGTCACCGATGGAGCCGATGATGCGACGCACTGGACGGTCGTCGCGGACTGCCCGCAGCCGCTGCTTCAACTGCCCGTCTTCGACCTGGCGGGGCGATTCGTCGGGACCCCCGACCTGCTCGACCCGGTCGCCGGCGTTACGGGATGTACGACGGGGCGTCCACCTGGCCGGCGCGTGCGCGACGCACGACGTGGTCGCGAAGGAGGCCGCCTACCGGGCGTCGGGCCTCGAGGGCGTCACGATGATGGCGGGGGACCTCGCCGACCGCGACGCCGTTCTGGCGCGGCTCCACGAGGCGTACGCCCGGGCCGCGCGTCGGCCGGCCGGCGAGCGCGCTGTGGACCGATCGAGCAGCCGGCGTGGTGGACGCGACACCTCGACCGTCGCGCAGCGCCGCGCTCTGCTCGGCGCACGACCGCGGCGGTCGCGCTGCGCTGGGCAGCGTACGGCCGCCTGACCGCTCGCGGCTGGGTATCCATGGGACGAGTGGTCGGCCGAAGGCCGCGAGCGCCAGCCGGATCGTCCCTGGATACCGAGGGCGGCGGACTACCGGGGTCAGGGGAGGAAGAGGTGCGCCACGCCGTAGCAGAGCGCGGCGGCTGCGGCGGCGGCCGGGAAGGTCAGCACCCAGGCGGTCAGGATCGACTTCGCCACGCCCCAGCGGACCGCGGAGAGGCGCTTGGTCGCGCCGACGCCCATGACCGCGGAGGTGATGGTGTGGGTGGTCGAGATCGGGGCCTCGAAGACGTACGACGTCGTGTAGAGGACGGAGGCCGCCACCGACTCGGCCGCGAAGCCGCGGGGCGGGTCGAGGTGGATGATGCGGCGGCCGAGGGTGCGCATGATGCGCCAGCCGCCGGACCAGGTGCCGAGCGAGATCGCGGTCGCGGCCGCGAGGATCACCCAGAGGGGCAGCCCGTCGGACTCGGAGACGTAGCCGCCGGTGAGCAGCGCCAGGAAGATCACGCCCATCGTCTTCTGGGCGTCCTGGAGGCCGTGGCCGAGGGCCATCGCGGCGGCGGAGACGGTCTGGGCGACCTTGAAGCCGCGGTTGGCCTTGCTCGGGTTGGCGTTGCGGAACAGCCACATGATGGCCAGCATCAGCGCGAAGCCGAGCGAGAACGCCACCACGGGGGAGACGAACATCGGGATGACGACCTTCTCGATCACCAGCGCCCAGTTGGCGCTGGCGCCGGCGACGACCGCGGCGCCGACCAGGCCGCCGATGAGGGCGTGCGAGGAGGACGAGGGCAGGCCGTAGTACCAGGTGATCAGGTTCCACGTGATGGCGCCGAGCAGGCCGCACATCACGATCACCAGCCCGTGGCTGCCGGGTCCGGGGTCGATCGTGTCGGACACGGTGTGGGCGACCTTCTGGCCCAGGAACGCGCCGACGAAGTTCATGACGGCCGCCATGGCCAGGGCCACGCGCGGCTTCAGCGCGCCGGTCGAGACCGACGTGGCGATCGCGTTGGCCGCGTCGTGGAACCCGTTGGTGTAGTCGAACACCAGGGCCACGACGACGACCGCGATGATGATCGCGATTTCCATCGAGTCAGGACTCCTTGACGGCGATCTGCTCCACGATGTTGGCGACCTTCTCGAACGCGTCGATCGCCCCCTCGAGCGACTCGACGATGTCCTTGAGCTTCAGCACCTCGAGCGCCTCGAACTCACCGCTGAACAGGTTGGCGAGGATGCGCCGGTAGGACTTGTCGCCGGTGTTCTCGAGGCGGTTGATCTCGATCCAGTACTCGTCGAGCGAGGCCATCGACTCCAGCGACGGCATCGCCGCGGCGGTGAGCTCGGCGCAGCGCTGGAGCACCTCGACCTGCTGGGTCGTCTCCGGCGGCAGCGAGGTGACCTCGTAGAGGAGGACGAGGTCGACGGCCTCGTCCATCATGTCCATCACGTCGTCGAGCGCCGAGGCGAGGTTGTAGATGTCCTCGCGGTCGAACGGCGTCACGAACGTGCTGTTGACGCGGCGCACGATCGAGTGGGTGGTCTCGTCGGCGGCGTGCTCGGCCTCGCGCATGCGCTGGGCGATCTCGGCCTTGGAGCTGCCGTCGGACAGCATCTCGCTGAGGAGCTGGGCTCCCACGACGAGGTGGTTGGCGGCTTCGCTGAACAGGTCGTAGAACGAGCTGTCGACAGGGCGGAACTTCAAACGCACGGTGAACTCCGGAGGGGGGACGGATGAACCGTGCTTCATGCTAGGGGGTGACCCGGTTGCGGGCGCAACCGCGAGCCCTCCTCAGGGCCGGTTGTGAGGCGTACGACGTCAGCGCCGGCGTCGTCGCTGCCGCAGGATCAGCTCGTCCTGCAGGTGCCGCTCGCCGGTGTGGAGGTGCCACTCACCGTCCGAGTCGAGGTCCCACGCGGTCGTCCCGGGGTCGAGCGACAGGTCGAGGAGGGCGCGGACCTCGTCGATCACGTGCTCGTCGCGCAGGCGTACGAGCACCTCGACGCGGCGGTCGAGGTTGCGGTGCATCATGTCGGCCGAGCCGATCCACGCGGCCGGCTCGCCGCCGTTCTCGAACCAGAACACCCGGCTGTGCTCGAGGAAGCGGCCCAGGATCGACCGGACCCGGATGGTCTCCGACAGGCCGGGCACGCCGGGACGCAGCGAGCAGATCCCGCGGATGACCATCTCGACCCGCACACCCTCCTGCGAGGCGAGGTAGAGCGCGTCGATCACCGCCTCGTCGACGACCGAGTTCGCCTTGATCCGGACGCCGGCCTCGCGGCCGGCCTGGTGGTGGGCGATCTCCTGGTGGATCTGCGCGATGAGCCCGTCGCGGACGCTGTGCGGCGCGACGAGCAGGTGGTCGTAGGTGCGGTTGCGGCTGATCCCCGACAGGTTGTTGAAGAGCAGCGCGACGTCCTCGCCGATCTCCGGGTCGGCGGTCAGCAGGCCGAGGTCCTCGTAGATGCGGGCGGTCTTGGGGTTGTAGTTGCCGGTGCCGAGGTGGACGTAGCGGCGGATGCCCTCGGGCTCGTCGCGCACGACCATCGAGAGCTTGCAGTGGGTCTTCAGCCCGACCAGGCCGTAGACCACGTGGCAGCCGGCCTGCTCGAGCTTGCGGGCCCAGCGGATGTTGGCCTGCTCGTCGAAGCGGGCCTTGATCTCGACGATCGACCAGCACCTGCTTGCCGGCCTCGGCGGCGTCGATGAGCGCCTCGATGATCGGGCTGTCGCCCGACGTGCGGTAGAGCGTCTGCTTGATCGCCAGCACGTGCGGGTCGGCGGCGGCCTGCTCGAGGAAGCGCTGCACCGACGTGGCGAAGGAGTCGTAGGGGTGGTGCAGCAGCACGTCGTGCCGCGCCACGGAGTCGAACACGTCGACGGGGGAGGCGGACTCGACCTCGGCCAGGCTCGGGTGCGTCGACGGGAGGAAGGCGGCGTACTTCAGGTCGTCGCGCGGCAGGTCGGCGATCGAGTGGAGGCCGGTGAGGTCGAGCGGGCCGGGCAGCGCGACGACCTCGTCGCGGCCGACGCCGAGCTCGGAGACCAGCAGGTCGAGGACCTTCGGGTCGATCGACTCCTCGACCTCGAGCCGGACCGGGGCGACCGAAGCGCCGGCGCAGCAGCTCCTTCTCGAGCGCCTTGAGCAGGTTCTCGGCGTCGTCCTCCTCGACCTCGAGGTCCTCGTTGCGGGTGACCCGGAAGGTGTGCGCGCCGAGCACCTCCATGCCGTTGAAGAGCTTCTTGAGGTGCTCGCCGATGACGTCCTCGATCGGCACGAAGCGCTGGTTGCCCAGCTCGATGAACCGGCCGAAGGTCGGCGGCACCTTGACCCGCGCGAAGTGCTCGGTGCCCGTCTTGGGGTGTCGTACGACGACCGCGAGGTTGAGCGACAGCCCGGAGATGTAGGGGAAGGGGTGGGCGGGGTCGACGGCGAGGGGGGTGAGGACCGGGAAGATCCGGTCCTTGAAGAGCTTCTTGCAGACCTTCTGCTCCTCGCGGTCGAGCTCGGCCCAGCGGACGATCTCGATGCCCTGGGCATCGAGCTCGGGGAGCAGGTCGGCGAAGGCGCGGGTCTGCCGCTCCATCAGGTCGCGGCTGCTCGACCACAGCTGCTCGATCTGCTCGCGCGGCATCAGCCCGCTGGCCGCACGGACCGCGACGCCGGCGGCGATCCGGCGCTTGAGGCCGGCGACGCGGACCATGAAGAACTCGTCGAGGTTGCTGGCGAAGATCGCGAGGAACCGGAGTCGCTCGAGCAGCGGCAGCCGCGGGTCCTCGGCCAGCTCGAGCACGCGCTGGTTGAAGTGCACCCACGAGACCTCGCGGTCGATGAAGCGGTCGTCGAACTTCTCCACGGCCTCGATCTGCGCCGCGTCGGGCGTGTAGGGCGGCTCGACGTCGAAGGTGTCGGTGGGGTGGCCGAAGGGCTCCGCGACCGGACCCTCGTCGACGGACGGCGAGGTGGCGCTGGCGAGGGTGGCGGGGTCCGGCATGCGCCCAGTGTGGCACCGGGAGGTGAACGCCGGATGACGTATTTCGAGGCGTGCAGCGTCAGTAGACGAGCGCCTGCACGCCGTCGCCCAGCACCTGCTCGGCGAACACGGCCGCACCCGCGATGCGTACGCCCTCGCGCAGGTCGTCCTCGACGATCCCGCGCCGGGCGGCGCACTGCGAGCAGACCGTCACCGACCCGGTGTCGAGCACGACCGACAGCAGCTGGTCGAGCGGGGTCGCGAGGTCGAGGGTGAACTCCTCGGCGCGCCCCGGGACGCCGAACCAGGCCGCCTCGCCGGTGAGCCACAGCGAGACCTCCGCGCCCGCCGCAGCCGCCGCGGCGGCGACGGTGAATCCCTGGTTGAGGCGCTCGCCCTCCTCCGGCGCCGCAGGTGACCTTGACGACCAGTGAGCGAGCCATTCCCCCACACTAGAGTGGCGCCATGCCCTTCGAGCTGCCGGACAACCTGCACCCCAACTGCGGCCCCGTCGCCTGGCTCCTCGGCACGTGGCGCGGCAACGGCCACGGTGCGTACCCGACGATCGAGTCCTTCCAGTTCGGCCAGGAGCTGATCTTCACCCACGACGGCCGGCCGTTCTTCCACTACATGTCGCGCGCGTGGATCGTCGACGAGGACGGCGAGTTCGTCCGCGACGCCGCGATGGAGACGGGCTTCCTGCGCTGCCCCGAGCCCGGCAAGGTCGAGTTCCTGCTGTCGCACAACATCGGCTTCTCGGAGATCTGGTACGGCGCGGCCGATGCCGGCAAGGTCGAGCTGCACACCGCCGGCGTCTCCTTCACCGAGACCGCCAAGGAGGTCACCGCGGGGTCGCGGATGTACGGCAACGTCGACGGCGACCTCCTCTACGCCTTCGACATGGCGGCCGTGGGTCAGGAGCTCCAGCCGCACACCTGGGGCCGGCTGCAGAGGGCATGAGCGACGACCTCGCCGCCCGGCTGCGGCAACAGGGCCTGCGGCTCACCCCGCAGCGCCAGCTCATCCTGCGCGCGGTCGAGGAGCTGCGCCACGCGACGCCCGACGAGGTGCTCGCCCACGTGCGCAGCCAGGTCAGCTCGGTCAACGCCTCGACCGTCTACCGCACGCTCGAGGTGCTCGAGGAGCTCGGGCTGGTGCGCCACACGCACCTCAGCGACCGGGCGCCGACCTACCACTCCACCCTCGAGCACGCGCACCTGCACGCGGTCTGCCGCCGCTGCCAGAAGGTGCGGTCGTACGACCCCGCTGTCGTGCAGCCCGTCGTCGACGCCCTCGCCGCCGACGGGTTCGTCGTCGACGTCGGCCACCTCGCGATCTTCGGCGAGTGTGCCGACTGGCTGCTCGTCCTCGGGGTCAGCCGGCGCGACGGCGGAGCCACCGGCTCCCGCGACCTAGACTGGAGCCATGTCCAGCCCCCTCCTCGCCCTGCCCGGGGCCGTCGCCGGCGACGGCATCGACGCCCCGGTCGCCGCGCACTACGGCTCGTTCAACACCGAGCAGCGCGCGCTGGCTCAGGGCGACGGCTTCGTGGACCTGTCGCACCGCGACGTGCTGCGGGTCTCCGGCCCCGAGCGGCTGAGCTGGCTGCACAACCTCACCACCCAGTACTTCGACGGCCTCGCACCCGGCACCTGGACCCAGGCGCTCGTGCTGAGCCCGCAGGGCCACGTCGAGCACGCGTTCGCCGGCGTCGACGACGGCGAGGCGTTCACCGCGCACACCGAGCCAGGTGCCGGTCCCGCCCTCGTCGAGTGGCTCGAGCGGATGAAGTTCATGACCCGCGTCGAGGTCTCGCTGGTCGACGACCTCGCCGTGATGTGGCGACCGGGTGACGGAGGCGGCCGCTACGACCTCGTGCCCCGCGACAAGCTCGAGGCGTACGCCGACGCTGCCGGCCCGGCCGCCGGCCTCTGGGCCTTCGAGGCGCTGCGGATCGAGCGCGGCGAGGCCCGCTTCGGCCTCGACACCGACCACCGCACCATCCCCAACGAGGTCGGCTGGATCGGCCCGGCGGTGCACCTCGACAAGGGCTGCTACCGGGGTCAGGAGACCGTGGCCCGGGTCCACACCCTCGGTCGCCCGCCCCGGCGGCTGGTGCTGCTGCACCTCGACGGCTCCGAGAACCGCCTGCCGCCCATGGGCTCACCGGTGTCCTACGAGGGTCGCGACATCGGCTTCGTCGGGTCGAGCGCACGCCACCACGAGCTCGGCCCGGTCGCGCTCGCGCTGGTCAAGCGCAACGTCCCGGTCGACGCAGTGCTCACCGTGGACGAGATGCCCGCGGCGCAGGAGGTCATCGTGGACCCCGAGGTCGGCCTCCACGTCCGCCCCCTCCGCTGACGCCCCCCGATATCCATGGGCGACCTGGCTCCCAGAGGGCGCGCCATCGAGCCGTTTCGCCCATGGATATCGGCGGTGGGTCAGCGGCGGCGGTACTGGACGTGGGTGTCCGCGTCCGCGTGCTCGAACCCCAGGCGTGAGTAGACGGCCACTGCCGGCCCGTTGTCGGACTCGACGTAGAGCAGGACCTCCTCGAGGCCGAGCCCGGCGAGGTGGTGCAGCCCGGCGAGGGTGAGCAGCTTGCCGAGCCCGCGGCCCTGGGCCTGCGGCGAGACGCCGACGACGTACACCTCGCCGAGCCGCTCGTCGTGCTGCTTGGTCCAGTGGAAGCCGAGCACGCCCGAGTCGTCCTCCGCGACGAGCAGGCCCGCCGGGTCGAACCACGGCTCGGCCATCCGGCGGGCGAGGTTGTCGCGGTCCATCGCGCCCTGCTCGGGGTGGCTCGCGAAGGCCTCCGCGTTGACCGCCACGATCGCGTCCGCGTCGGAGTCGACGTAGGAGCGGATCGTCAGCCCGTCGGGGATCTCGAGCGGCGGCAGCGGCAGCGAGGTGGGGCGCCGCATCACCCAGAGGTCGCGGACCCGCTCCCAGCCGTACGCCGTCGCGAGCCGCGCCGCGGCCGGGTGGTTGCCGTGCGACCAGGCCACCAGCTCGCCGTCGTACGCCGACACGCCCTGCAGCAACGCGGTGCCCACGCCGCGCCCACGGGAGTCGGGTTGCACCGCCAGGCTGAGGTCGCCGTCGTGCAGCAGCGCGAAGCCACCGCGATCCACGACGACGGTGGCCGCGCCGTCCGCGAGCGCGATGAGCGCCGCCTCGTCGAGGGGAGAAGCGCCGTCGACGGCCTCGGCGGCGCCGGCGATGCGGGTGACCTCGGCGACGTCGTCCATGGAGCGACCCTAGTCAGGCGTCGGAGCGCGCGGTGCTCCCAGACGGCTTCGACGACTCCGACGAGGGCTCGCGGGTCGGCACGACGAAGCGGTAGCCGACGTTGCGGACCGTGCCGATGTGGTGCTCGTGCTCGGTGCCGAGCTTGGCGCGCAGGCGGCGCACGTGCACGTCGACGGTGCGGGTGCCGCCGAAGTAGTCGTAGCCCCACACCTCCTGCAGCAGCTGCTCGCGGCTGAAGACGCGGCCGGGGTGCTGGGCGAGGTACTTGAGGAGCTCGAACTCCTTGTAGGTGAGGTCGAGCGGGCGGCCGCCGATGCGCGCGGTGTAGGTCGCGTCGTCGACGACGACCTCGCCCCGGTGGATCACGTGGGCCGCCGGGTCGTCCGGGGCCTGGGCGCCGGCGCGGCCGATCGCGAGCCGGATCCTGGCCTCGAGCTCGGCCGGACCGCACGTGTGGAGCACCACGTCGTCCATGCCCCAGTCGTGTGCGACGACCGCCAGGCCGCCCTCGGTGACGACGAGGAGCACGGGCGCATCGGCGCCCGTCGTGCGGATCAGCCGGCAGAGGTCACGGGCGGCGGCGAGGTCCTGGCGACCGTCGACGAGGACGAGGTCGGCCGGTGGAGCGTCGAGCAGGGCACTGCCCTGGGCAGGCAGGATCTTCACGCTGTGCGAGAGGAGGGCCAGTCCCGGGAGCACCTCCGCCGAGGGCTGGAGCGCGCCAGTGAGCAGCAGGAGTGCACTCATGGGCTGGACCTCCTCCGGTGCCGGGCGATGAGGAAGGATATCCCGCATGGCAGGTGTGGACGGGCGTGACGGAAGTCGTGAGACGGTCACGGTGCGCTACTGGGCGGGTGCCCGCGCCGCCGCGGGCACGGCCGAGGACTCCTTCGACGTCGACGGCGACGTGTTCCTGGCCGACCTCGTCGCCCGCGTGCTCGAGCGGCATCCCGACGACCGGATGGCACGCACCGTCGCGGTGTGCTCGGTCCTGGTCGGCGACCGGCCGGTGCGCTCGCAGGACCCGGCGACGGTGGTCGTCGCCCCCGGGTCGGTCGTCGAGCTGCTGCCGCCCTTCGCCGGAGGCTGATCCGGAACTCCGGGCCCATGTTTGGGGAGTGGCTGGAGTGGGACATGATGCACCCCGTTCGGAGTCCCATGGCTCCGCACGGGGGACGTGCCGGTACGACGACGCACTGCGTCGTCGTACGGGTTCGCGCGGCTCCATGCAGTGATCACGAACTTCAAGGGGGAACCAGGATGCAATCTGGGTCAGGGGCGCGCTCGCGCCTCACATCGGTCGTGGCAGCGGGAGCGCTCGCCGCGGCAGCACTGAGCACGGTCGCGGCCGTGCCAGCCAACGCCGCCGTCATGGTCAGCGGCAGCGTCGTCGACGCCAACGGCAACTACGTCGAGGGATCGGTCCGCGCGGTCGACGGATCGGGCTTCACCGTCGCGACCGACTCCTTCAGCAACGGAGCCTTCGACCTCCCGCTGGGCGACGGCGCCTACAAGCTGCAGTTCTCGGGCTTCGACTTCACCGGCGAGTGGTACCGCGACAAGGCGGACCAGGCCACGGCCGACGTCGTCACCGTGGCCGGCGTCGCCCAGACGCTCCCCGCCTGGACCGTGGCCCGCCTGCCCCACGTCACCGGCGTGGTCCAGGACACCCTGGGCAAGCCCGTCGACGGCGCCTACGTCGAGGCGTACGACGCCTCGACGGGCAGCCCCGTCGACAACTTCACGACCGACGCCGACGGTGGCTTCCGCATCACCACCACGTCCGCCGCGGTGAAGCTGCGGTTCAGCGGCTACGCCAACGGCGGGCCGCTCGCCACCGAGTACTACAACGACAAGGCCACGCTGCCCTCCGCCGAGCCGGTCGTCCCGACGGCCGCCGGCACGAGCATCGGCGTGGTGACCCTGGCCCCCGGCGGCTCGATCACGGGCCGCATCACCAGCGAGGCAGGCGTCCCGCTCCACCGCGCGCGGGCGTGCGTCGAGCGGCCGCTGCGACTACACCGACGCCGAGCGGCATCTACCTCATCGAGGGTGTCGACACCGGCGACCAGGTCGTGATCGTTCAGCGACCCCATCGGCGAGTACGTCAGTGAGTACTGGAACAACGTGCCGATCACGAACTTCGCCGGGGCCACCAAGGTCTCCGTCGGCGTCGGCCAGGCCGTGGGCGGCATCGACGCGGCCCTCGCGCCCGTCACGACCGCTCCGCCCAACGGCGTCGACCTCAGCGGCACCGTCCGCGACGAGCTCGGCACCATCGGGATCGGCTACCGCGTCGATCTCTACGACACCCCTGCCGACCCGGACGCGAAGAAGGTGGTCGCGACGACGTACAGCAACCGCGCCGGCCAGTACGTCTTCACCGAGCTCGACCGCATCGGCGGCGAGACGGAGTTCAAGGTGAAGGTCAGCGACGGCGACGAGAGCAGCGCGCCCCGCGAGGAGGGTGACTTCCTGCGCCGCACGACGTGGTCGGGCAACAAGCTCGACTACGCCACCGCTGCGGTCGTGACCGCGGCTCCGCGGACCCTCGACTTCACCCTGCCCGTCGCGGGCGGCGTGAGCGGCTCGGTCACCAGCGACGCGGGCGGCCTCCCCGAGTCGGGCTTCGTGTCCTTCCGCGACAGCGACCTGCAGGACGCCGGAAGCCTCGGCACCGAGACCGACGGCACCTACGACGACCGCACGCTGTGGGCCGGTGACTACACCGTCCGGTTCGGCGGCACCAACCACGTCCCGGAGTGGTGGAAGAACGCCCTCCCCGAGGACGCCACCACCATCACCGTGAAGCCGGGCCAGATGGTCACCGGGATCTCGGCATCGCTGAGCAAGGAGATCAAGGCCATCGAGCGGCCCGAGGTCACGGGCAACGCGTGGGTGGGCAAGACCGTCGGCATGGACGCCGGTCGCTGGAACACCCAGGCGAGCTCGCGGATCTCCTACGAGTGGCTGGTCGGCACCACGGTCGTCGCCACCACCCCGACGCTCAAGGTGACGAAGTCGCTGCTGGGCAAGAAGCTCATCGGCCGCGTCACCAACGACGCCGGCTTCGCGCAGGGTCAGGCCATCACGGCGACCACGCCCAAGGTCGGCTACCAGCCCAAGGTGAAGGCCCGGATCACCGGCAGGTCGGCGGCGATCACCCTCAAGGTCAAGCCCCTGAAGGCCAAGAAGGTCAAGGCCGCGATCACCGTCTTCGAGATCGTCGGCGTCAGGAAGAACGGCGAGGACAAGCTCAAGAAGATCGGCAAGGGCAAGATCACGAAGGGCACCGGCGTCGTCCGGTTCAAGAAGGCCCTCCGCAAGGGGAAGCACACGCTCGTCTTCTCCGTGAAGGGCAAGGGCAAGGTCGGGTCTGGCGACATCCAGAAGAAGATCAAGCTCAAGCGCTGACCGACCAGCGACACACGACGGCCCCTGCGGGAACACCCGCGGGGGCCGTCGGCGTTGGGAGGGGCATGACCTCCGGAGCCTGGATCGCCGTCGGCGCTGTCGCGCTCGCGCTCGCGTTCGGCCTCTGGCGGCTCGGCACCGACGGCCGCTTCCGCGGCACCCACGTCGTACGCCGTCCCGGTGCGGCGGCGGCCGCCGACGACGCCCCGGCCGACCGGCCGGCGGCCGACCTCGTCGCGGCCCTGGGCGAGCCGCTGGGGGAGCGGGCCACGCTGCTGCAGTTCTCCAGCGCGTTCTGCGCGCCCTGCCGCGCCACCCGCCGGGTGCTCGCCGACGTCGCGGGGCTCGTCGAGGGCGTGGCCCACGTCGAGGTCGACGCCGAGCACCACCTCGACGCGACCCGCGCCCTGGGCATCCTCCGGACGCCGACCACCGTGGTGCTGGACGCGACCGGCGCCGAGATCACCCGGGCGACCGGTGCGCCGACGCGCGACCAGGTCCTGAGCGCGCTGGCGCAGGCGTGATCTCACGATACGGATGGTGTGACCACATGACGAGACGACGCGCGGAACGCGCGCCGGTGTCGCCTACTGTCGTTGCCATGTCCTCGACCATGCTCACCAAGCGCCGCGCAGTGGATCACTGCCGCGTGCGCTCGGCGCTGTGTCGAATGTCGTGACGGTCCCGCCACTCAACTGAGCCACAAAGTCCATGTAGTTACTGGACTATGCTCCACGGTGGGATCCAGCACCCGGCACGTGCCCGGTGCGCCCGGCCTCTGTGCTGCGCCGACCACCCAGGAGAGACATGACCACGCACCGCTTCGCCCGCCGTCGCCAGCCCGACCGCCCGCCGCGCGGCCTCGACCCGCGCGGTCCGCA
Organism: uncultured Actinomycetota bacterium; assembly: GCA_963795095.1. Lineage (GTDB taxonomy): Bacteria > Actinomycetota > Actinomycetes > Propionibacteriales > Nocardioidaceae > Nocardioides. The sequence goes on from CAWCGM010000020.1 coordinate 263,458, forward strand.
GCTCGCTGCCGGCATCACGGCGGTGGTCCTCGTCGCCGTCCTGCTCCTGCCGCAGCCCGCCGCGACGGTCCTGCTCGCCGTGCAGGCCGTCCTGTTCGCGATCGGCGCGCTGCGCGGCGTGCAGGCCACGCCGCACGCGTGGCTCTTCCGCACGCTCGTCCGGCCCCGTCTGGCGCCGCCCGCCGAGCTGGAGGCACCCGAGCCGCCGCGCTTCGCACAGGCCGTCGGCCTGGCCTTCGCGCTCGTCGGCCTGGTCGCCTTCCTGGCCGGCGCCACCCTCGTGGCCCAGGTCGCCGTGGGTGCCGCGCTCGTCGCCGCCCTGCTCAACGCCGTCTTCGCCTTCTGCCTGGGATGCGAGGTCTACCTGCTCGTCCGCCGTTTCATCGCCACCGCCTGACCACATCGCTCGAACCCCGGCTCGACGGACGTCGTCCTCCCTCGACCACGAGCAAGGAGCACACCCACCATGAGCCGCGAGAACTCGCTCGTCACCGCCCAGTGGGTCGAGGACAACCTCGACACCGACGGCATCGTCCTCATCGAGGTCGACGAGGACACCACCGCCTACGACAAGGGCCACATCAAGGGCGCCATCAAGCTCGACTGGACCACCGACCTCCAGGACCAGGTCCGCCGCGACTTCGTCAACAAGGAGCAGTTCGAGGCGCTTCTCTCCGGGCGCGGGGTCGCCAACGACGACACCGTCGTGCTCTACGGCGGCAACAACAACTGGTTCGCCGCCTACGCCTACTGGTACTTCAAGCTCTACGGCCACCAGGACGTCAAGCTGCTCGACGGCGGCCGCAAGAAGTGGGAGCTCGACTCCCGCGAGCTGACGGACGACGCGGTCACGCGCACCGCGACGACGTACACCGCCACGGAGCAGGACCACTCGATCCGCGCCTTCCGTGACGAGGCGGTCGCCGCCATCGGCGTCAAGAACCTCATCGACGTGCGCAGCCCCGACGAGTACGCCGGCCGCCTCCTCGCGCCTGCCCACCTGCCGCAGGAGCAGGCGCAGCGCGCCGGCCACGTGCCGACCTCGCTCAACGTCCCGTGGAGCAAGAACTGCAACGACGACGGCACCTTCAAGTCGGACGAGGACCTCAAGGCGCTCTACGCCGAGGTCGGCATCGACGACTCCAAGGAGACCATCGCGCTCTGCCGCATCGGCGAGCGCTCGTCGCTGACGTGGTTCGTGCTCAAGGAGCTCCTCGGCCACCAGAGCGTGAAGAACTACGACGGCTCGTGGACCGAGTACGGCTCGCTGGTCGGCGTCCCGGTCGCCCTCGGCGACGAGCCGGGTGACGCCTGATGTGCGGCGCGACCGAGGGCGGGCTGTCGCTCGACGGCGTCAACGTCGCCAAGGAGGCCGTGATCCAGGGCCAGGTCCTGCGGGGCAGCGAGCCGGTCGGCAACGCCTACGTGCGCCTGCTCGACCGCACCGGTGAGTTCACCGCCGAGGTCCCGACCTCGGCCACCGGCCACTTCCGGTTCTTCGCCGGGGACGGCGAGTGGACCCTGCGGACGCTGGCCCCCAAGGCCGAGCCGGTGGACACCAAGGTCACCGCCGCCACCGGCTCGGTGGCCGAGGTGCAGGTGCTCGTCTCCGCCTGACGACTCGAGGAACCGCCCCGCACGCTCGGCGTACGGGGCGGTTCTCGCATTTTCGGTGCGATCTCGGCCAAGTTGCGCTGGTGGACGCGGAGAGTCGTACCGTGGAATCCTCGGGTCGGGGAAGGAGGGTCCTCGTGGACGCTCGTGCCGGTGTCCTGGACACCGGGGACCTCTGGCGACTGACCATGGAGCACTCCCCGGTCGGGATGGCGCTCGTCTCGCCGGACGGGGAGATCCTCACTGCCAACGCAGCCCTGGGGGAGATGCTCGGCTACGACCCGCGACGAGCTCGCGCACCGCACGGTGGCCGACCTCACCCACCCGGACGACCTCGAGACCGACCTCGACCTCATGCGGCAGGCCGTGGCCGGGTCGACGACGTCCTACCGCGTGCCCAAGCGGTGCTTCCGCCGCGACGGCAGCCTCCTGCAGGGCGAGCTCTCGGCGCTGCTGCTGCGCGGACACCGACGGCGAGCCGCTCCAGTTCATCATGCAGATCATCGACCGCACCGAGGTGCACGCGTTCGCCGAACGCCTCGACGCCGCGGAGGAGGCCGCCCACGACCTGCTGAGCAAGGGCCAGGCGATCCTGGACGGCGTCTCGGTGGGTCTCCTGCTGGTCGACGCCGACGGGACCTACAGCGCGTGGAACCGGCGCCAGCAGGAGCTCCTCGACATCGCCTTCCCCGACGGCCACGGCGGTCGCGCCGGCCAGCGCGGATTCGTGTACGACGCCGAGCAGCAGGAGGAGCTGTCCTTCGACCAGTTCCCGTGCGCCCGGGCCACCGCGGGCGAGGGGGAGGAGTTCGACGACCTGCTCATCTGGATCGGCGAGGACCCGGCGAGCCGTCGTGCGCTGTCGGTCTCGGCGAGGACCGTGCGCGACCGTGGCGGGGCCCTCACGGGAGCGGTGCTGGCCTACAACGACGTGACCGAGCTGATCCGCGCCGTGAAGGTCAAGGACGAGTTCGTGTCCACGGTCTCCCACGAGCTGCGTACGCCGCTGACGGCAGCCCTGGCCTACCTCGAGCTCCTCGACGAGTCGGTGGCGCCGGTGCCCGATGCGCACCAGCAGGTGACCGCGATCCGGCGCAACATGCTGCGGCTCTCGCACCTGCTCGCCGACCTGATCCTGTCGACCAGGGCCTCCTCCGGGTCGCCCGTGGTCGCCCCCTACCGCGTCGACCTGGTCACCGTGGTCCTGGAGGCCGTCGAGGCCGCAGCAGTCGACGCCGAGGGAGCCGGTGTCCGGCTCACCCGCGAGCCACCCGGAGACCCTGGAGGTGACCGCCGACGGGATCCGGCTGCGCCAGGCCCTCGACAACCTCATCGGCAACGCGATCCTCTACGGCCGGCCCGACGGCCACGTCCACGTGACCGTGGAGGAGTCCGGCGACCGAGGTCGTGGTCACCGTCGCCGACGACGGTGAGGGCATCGACGCCGAGGACGTCGAGGAGGTGTTCGACCGCTTCTTCCGTGGCGCGAACGCCCGTCGGCGCCAGGTCGGGGGAGCCGGACTCGGCCTCTCCATCGTCCGCACGATCGTCGAGGCCCACGGGGGAGACGTGTCGGTGGCCAGCGTCGCCGGCGAGGGCACCACCGTGCGCGTCGTCGCTGCCGCGCTGACGGGCATCCGGTCCAGTCCGGTCTGCCCGGTTCGCCCAGTTTGCCCCTAGGTATGCCCCACGAGGCTCCAGTGGTGTCTTCCTGCCTCTACTGTCTCGTCTCCACGAACCGTGAGGAGGGGTTGCCATGCCAGGTCAGCATCGATGTGCGTCGGTCCGACGACAGCTGCTGCCCACCCTCGATCGTGGGCAGCTGGTCTAGCCCGCGCGAGCACGAAGGCGGACGTCCACCCGGGTGGAAACGCGAGGACCCCCCGCACGTGTGCGGGGGGTCCGGGCGCGTACCGGGTGGGGTCCGGTGCGTGTCTCGCGAGGTGGGGGCCATCCCGCGAGGCTGTCGCCAACATCTGCCATCAGGAGCATTTGCCAACGGCTCTTGCCTAAGTTTGCCAAAGCACGACACACTCTGCACAGGTTTTGGGACTATTTCTTTCGACAGCTTTCTCTCGGGACGCTGATCACCAACCCCACACAGCACAACAAACCCTGGAGACACACATGAAGACCAAGGCCCCCCGCCTCGTCATTGCCCTCATCGCGATCGTCGGCGTCGCCGGCATGGCAGTGCCCGCCGACGCTGCCCCCGCCAAGCAGACCGCCCGCAGCGTCTGGTGCTGCTGACCGCTCCCTGAGTCGAGCCTGACGGCTCGACGTCTCAGCTGCGGGCGTACGTCGTCGTGGTGACGCGCGCCCGCAGTCCGGACGACACCGCCGCGCGGCGGTAGGCGTCCAGCGCGGCCTCGTGCAGGCCGACTCCGTGGAGGAGGTCGGCGAGGTCGAACCACAGCTGAGCGGCCTCCTGGTCGGCGCCGATCGCCGACAGGACCAGCACGGCCTGCTGGTAGGACGCCGCGGCGAGATCGGTCGCGCCCTCGGCCGCGTAGCGTCCGGCCCTCGCAGGGTCAGCGCCTCGGCCTCGACGATGGGCGCGTGCCCGTCGGCGGTCGTCTGCACCTGGGCGACGAGGTCGCGGCTCTCGGTGAGGTCGCCGGCGAGGAACGCGACCTTGGCCAGGCCCAGCAGGGTCTACGCCATGTCGACCGGGCTGGCGCTGCTCCACTTCATGTCGGCGGCGGCCTGCTCGAGGTTGTCGCGCGCGTCCGGCGAGGTCCGGCGGGTCGAGCTCGAGCTGGAGCCGTCCCACCTCGGTGCGCAGGCGGGCGAGGTTGCGGGAGTCCTGGCCCTCGCTCATGAGCGCGAGCGCACGCTCGGCGAGCGGCACGGCGGCGGCGACGTCTCCGCGCCTGGCCTGCATGACGCTGGCGTTCCAGTAGGCCGAGGCCCGGGCCCGGGGCGAGCCGAGCGACTCGGCCCGCGCGATGGCCTTGCGGCACAGCCGCACGGCGTGCGCGGTGTCGCCGCGCTCGAAGTGGGCGGCCGCCACCGTGACGGCGAGCTGCACGGCCTCGTCGCTGGCGCCGAGCCCGGCGTCCTCGATCTGCGTCATGACCCGCTCGCCGCACTCGATGGCGCGGCCGAGGTCGCCGGTCTCGCGGAAGATGCGGCTCAGGGCGATGCCGGCCTTGATGCGCGTCATCCCGTTGGTGGTCGGGTCCTCGAGGAGCGACTCGAGCTCCAGGACGGCGTCGTCCTCGCGGTTGGTGGCCTCCAGCGCCCGCGCGTGGAGCAGGCGGGCACGCTCGCGCATGCCCTCCATCTCCTTGCTGGAGAGGGCGTCGAGCGCCTTGCTCAGGTGTGCTTCGGCGTCTTCAGGCTGGCCCGACTCCAGCGAGAGCTCCGCGTAGTCGAGGGCGAGGCGCATCTCGTGGATCTCGCGGCGGTCCGCGACCCCGAGGAGGGACTCGATGGAGACGTCGAGCCGGACGGCCAGCGCCTCCAGCGCGAGCGCGGTGGGCTGCCGGTGCCCGGACTCGATGCGGGAGAGGTAGGCCACCGACATCACGTCGTCGGCCACCTCACCCTGCGTGAGGCCGCGGGACTGGCGCGCGGAACGCAGCCGCCCGCCCAGCTCCACACGGTCGGTCTCCGCCAGCACAGCCGCAAGTCGCGAGTCCATGTGGGTCATTGTGCGACACGTTTGCCCAAGAAGAGTCGAATTCGGTCAAGTATTAACTTAGGAGGCCCTTCCCGCCGGTCCGGAGGACCGGCAGGGGTTCGACAAACGTAGGACGAACGTCGAAGGATCTACGCTCAGCTGCCGCTGTTGATCATGCCGGCGCCGACGGTCACGCCGGTCGCCTCGTCGATCAGGATGAACGACCCGGTGGTGCGGTTCTTCGAGTACGGGTCGCACAGCAGCGGCACCGTGGTGCGCAGCTGGACGCGGCCGATCTCGTTGAGGCCCAGCTCGCCGGCCTCCTGGTCGCGGTGCAGCGAGTTGACGTCGAGGCGGTACTGGATGTCCTTGACCATCGCGCGACCGGTGCGGGTCGTGTGCTTGATGGCGAGCTTCTGGCGCGGGCGCAGCGGCTCGTTGGTCATCCAGCACACCATCGCGTCGATGTCCTGGCTCGGCTTGGGGGCGTTCTTGGGCCGGGCGATCATGTCGCCGCGCGAGACGTCGACGTCGTCCTCGAGGTGGACGGTCACCGACATCGGCGGGAACGCCTCGGAGATCTCGGTGTCGAAGAGCTCGACGCGCGAGATGGTCGACGTCATGCCGCTGGGCAGCACGACGACCTCGTCGCCCTTCTTCAGCACGCCACCGGCCACCTGGCCGGCGTACCCACGGAAGTCGTGGTACGCGTCGGACTTCGGGCGAATGACGTACTGCACCGGGAAGCGCGTGTCGACGAGGTCGCGGTCGGAGGCGACGTGGACGTGCTCGAGGTGGTGCATGAGCGTGGGGCCGGAGTACCACGGCGTGTTCTCGGACCGGTTGACCACGTTGTCGCCCTGGAGCGCCGAGATCGGGATGACCTCGAGGTCGGGGATGTTGAGCTTGGTCGCGAAGTTCGTGAACTCCTTGTGGATCTTCTCGTAGACCTCCTGCGACCAGTCGACGAGGTCCATCTTGTTGATGGCGAGCACGAGGTGCGGGACGCGGAGCAGCGAGAGCAGCACCGCGTGGCGGCGCGACTGCTCGGTCAGGCCCTGGCGGGCGTCGACGAGCACGAGGCCCAGGTCGGCGGTCGAGGCACCGGTCACCATGTTGCGGGTGTACTGGATGTGCCCCGGGGTGTCGGCGATGATGAACTTGCGGGCCGGGGTCGCGAAGTAGCGGTAGGCCACGTCGATCGTGATGCCCTGCTCGCGCTCGGAGCGCAGGCCGTCGGTCAGGAGCGCGAGGTCGGTGTAGTCGTAGCCCTTGGACTGGCTGGTCGACTCCACGGCCTCGAGCTGGTCCTCGAAGATCGACTTCGAGTCGAGCAGCAGGCGCCCGATGAGGGTCGACTTGCCGTCGTCCACGGAGCCCGCGGTCGCGAAGCGGAGCAGGTCCATCTCGCCCTGGGCCATGGTGTGCGAGTCAGAGGTCTGGGGGGTGCTGGCCATCAGAAGTAGCCTTCCTTCTTGCGGTCTTCCATGGCGGCCTCGGAGAACCGGTCGTCGCCACGGGTGGCGCCACGCTCGGTCACCCGCGCGATGGCGATCTCGTCGATGATGGCTGCGGTGTCGGTGGCCACCGACTCGACGCAGCCGGTCTGGGTGCGGTCACCGACGGTGCGGAAGCGCACCATCTTCTTCTCGACCTGTCTCGTTGCCCTTGGGCTGGATCTCCGGGCCGAGCGAGAGCAGCATCCCGTCGCGCTCGATGACCTCGCGCTCGTGGGCGAAGTAGATCGAGGGGATCTCGATCTGCTCGCGGTGGATGTAGTGCCAGATGTCGAGCTCGGTCCAGTTGGACAGCGGGAAGATCCGCATGTGCTCGCCGGCGTGGATGCGGCCGTTGTAGAGGCTCCACAGCTCGGGGCGCTGCATCTTGGGGTCCCACTGGCCGAAGTCGTCGCGGTGGGAGTAGACGCGCTCCTTGGCGCGGGCCTTCTCCTCGTCGCGGCGGCCGCCACCGAAGGCGGCGGTGAAGCCGTTCTCCTCGATGGAGCCGAGCAGCGTGCCGATCTGCATGCGGTTGCGGCTGGTCTTGCCGTCGTCGACGACGTGGCCCGCCGCGATCGCCTCGTCGATCGTCGCGATGATCATCCGCGCGCCGAGGCGCTCGACCCAGGAGTCACGGGTGGTGAGCACCTCGTCGAAGTCGAGGCCGGTGTCGACCTGGAGCAGCGGGAAGGGCAGCTTGGCCGGGAAGAACGCCTTCTCCGCGAGGCGGAGCATGACGATGGAGTCCTTGCCACCGGAGAACATCAGGACCGGCTTCTCGAACTCGGCGGCGACCTCACGGAAGATGTGGATCGACTCCGCCTCGAGCTGGTCCAGCTGGCTCAGCTGGTAGTCGACGTGGGTGTTGGTCATGACGCAGGGAGGGCCTCTCTCGGGACAGCAGCCATCATCGTAGCGACGGGCGTCCCCGTGGACGATTCGCGCTCGCGAGACGACGTCGGCGAGACTCCTCGGATGAGCCGCAACCCCCGACTCGCCATGGCCGTCGTCGCTGCAACCGCGCTCGTCGCCGGCTGTTCCTCCTCGCCGAGCAGCGACGGCGAGGCGCCGTCGTACCGCGCCAGCAAGGACGTGCAGGCGCGCGTGCTGCCCCAGCTCGCGGCGAACGGCGAGGACCTCGAGTCCGCCGACGACGCCCTGTGGGTCGTCGACGCGACGATCGACGGCGTGGATGAAGGCACGACCGTCACCCTCCTCGCCAAGGCCGATGACGGAAAGTGGGAAACGGTCTCGGACGCCGAGACGGACGAGGACGGCCACGTGTCGCTGACCAGCGACCTGGCCGGCGAGCTCGTCGTCGTGGCCGGCGAGGACGACGACGCCATCGGCGCCGAGGTCTCCACCGAGGACGCTCCCGAGCCGACGTTCACCGACGACTTCGACGAGGACACCGTCGACGCCACCGGCGCGAACTGGCACACCCGCGACCAGGGCTTCACCGGCGTGCGCAAGTGCTCGCGCGCCGACGCGAGCGCGGTCGAGGTCGCCGACGGCGCGCTGGTGCTCAGCGTGATCGAGGACCCCGAGGGCGGCGAGTGCCAGCTCCCCGGGCGCCGCAAGCGCTTCCCGCAGCGGCTCAACGGCCACGTCGGCACCGAGGGCGTCTACGGCTTCACCTACGGCTACGCCGCCGCGCGGATCCGCACCCAGTCGGCACGCGGCCAGCACGCGGCGTTCTGGATGCAGGCGGTCGGCGGGCAGCAGACCGGCGGACCGAAGGTCGGCGGTGCCGAGATCGACATCATGGAGTACTTCGGCGACGACCACCCCGAGGGCGGCCTCACCAGCTTCACCTACTTCCTCGACAAGGCCGGCAAGAAGCAGACCGTCGGCGGCTGGCTGCCCGACGTCGAGGAGTACGGCGACGACTGGGCCGAGCAGTACCACGTGTTCTCCGTCGAGTGGACGCCCACCGAGTACGTCTTCCGCATCGACGGCCAGGTCACCCAGCGGCTCGAGGGCGAGACCTCGGGACGCCAGGAGTTCCTGATCCTGAGCCTGCTCTCCTCCGACTACGAGCTGCCGCGCTTCAACGGCGAGCTGCCGGAGACGATGGAGGTCGACTGGGCGCGGGTCTGGGAGACCGGGGCCCCGCAGGGCTGATCACGGGCTGTCGAGGACGAGCGTGATCGGCCCGTCGTTGACGCTCTCCACGCGCATGTCCGCGCCGAAGCGACCCCGCTCGACCTGCGCGCCGAGTCGCTCGAGCTCGGCGCAGACCGCGTCGTAGAGCGGTTCGCTGACGGGGCCGGGCGCTGCCGCCTGCCAGGTCGGACGCCGGCCCTTGCGGGCGTCGCCGTACAACGTGAACTGGCTGACGACCAGCACCGGCGCGGCCACGTCGCTCGCGCTCCTCTCGTCGCGCAGGAGGCGGAGGTCCCAGATCTTCCGCGCCGTCCACGCGACCTCGGTGTCGCCGTCGTCGTGGGTGACCCCGAGGTAGACGAGGAGGCCCGGACCGTCGAGCTCGCCGACCACCTCGCCGTCGACGCGGACGCTGGCGGAGAGGACCCGCTGGATGACTGCACGCATGAGGACATGGTCTCGATACGCTCGCTGCGCTCGCTACTCGACCACCGAGGAAAAGATGTCTGACTCCCTGCTGATCACGGTCGCGCCCACCGGCGCCGAGACCGCCAAGGCCGACTGCCCGCAGCTCCCCACCACCCCGGAGGAGATCGCCCGCACGGCGGCCGAGTGCGAGGCGGCCGGCGCCGCGATGATCCACCTCCACGTCCGCGACGGCGAGCACGCGCCGACGCTCGACCAGTCGCTGCTGCGCGAGTGGGTGGCGGCCGTGCGCGAGTCGTCGTCCCTCGTCGTCCAGCTCTCGACCGGCGGCTCGGTGCACGACCCGCTCGACGAACGGCTCAAGGTGCTCGACGCCGAGCCCGACTCCTGCAGCCTGACCATGGGCACCACGAACTTCGGCGACGACGTCTTCCTCAACCCGTGGCCCTTCGTGAAGGACCTCTACCAGCTCGCCCTCGAGCGCGGCGTCGCCCCCGAGTTCGAGCTCTTCGACCTCGGTCAGGTGCACGCCCTCGGCCGGCTCCTCCGGGAGTACGGCGTCCCCGCCGGCGGCAAGGTCCACGTCGACTTCGTGACGGGGGTCCCCGGCGGCATGCCCGGCACCGCCCCGGCCCTCGTGGCCGGCGTGGCCGCACTCCCGCCGGAGGTCACCTCGTGGTCCGCCACGGGCATCGGCCGCTCGACCCTCGCCGTCGCGATGGCCTCGCTCTCGATGGGCGGCCACCTGCGGGTCGGGATGGAGGACGTGCTGACCATCAGCCGCGGGGTGCCGGTCGAGTCCAACGTCCAGCTGGTCGAGCGAGCGGTCGACCTCGGCCGGATCGCCCAGCGCACGCCGATGTCGCCCGCCCAGTGCCGGGAGCTCCTCGGCCTGGGGTGAGGCCTGTGGACGAGCGTTCGCGGAGCAGGTCCTGACCTGCTGGAGTGGCGTCATGTTCGACCCCGAGCCCCGCATCCCGCTGCACCTCGGCTCGCGCGCGACCAGGGTCTCCGACATGGCGGAGGCGTTGTTCTGGGCCATCGACGAGTCCGGGCTGCGCCTGCCGTCGCGGCGCGACATCGCCCGGCACAGCCACGTCTCAGAGGCGACCGTCTCCCGCCGGCTGAGGGACTCCCGGTGCACGGAGGATCTCCTCGCCGCTCGGCTGGCCAAGGCCCGCGCGAGGACCTTTCCGCCGGGTTACGTCACCGAGGGGTGGCGACGATGGCTCCCCAAGTCCGAACAGGACCTGCAGGACACTCGCGTGTGGATCTCCTGCCTGGCGCTCGCCTCGCACAGCGACTCGGTGCTGGAGGAAGTGCTGCAGGCGTGGGTCGTCGAGCGCGGACAGCTGGTCCACCACCTCGACCCGGCGGCGTACGACGACGAGGTTCCCGACGAGGTGGCGATCGCCGCCGAGATCCTGCGCGCGGTTGTGCTCGGCCTGGCCATCAGCGCTCACGCTCGACCCAACGGTGACGTACGACCGGGCCGCGGACCTGCTGGCGCGTGCGGTGGCGGCACTGCATCCCTCGGGCACTCCCCAGGACGGCTGAGCGTGAGAACTTCCGTGCAGGTGGACGCAGGGCCCGCGTGCGTGCGCTCGAGAACTTCCGTGCAGGCGGCCGGCGTGCGTGCGCGAGATGCACGAAAGTTTCCAGTCGCTGGCAGCAGGCTGGCCGCGCGCGTGCACGAGTTGTTGCATGCGGGCCAGGTGGGCGGCCTAGCTGCCGTCGACCCGTTTCATCCCGACGACGCCGGGTCGGTAGTCGGGGTCCTCGAGCTGCGCGATGGTGGGCGAGCCGAACATCGGCAGGCCCTGCGACTTGCGGATGAAGCCCCACACGACGGGGAGCACCACCAGCACGAACAGGCCGACGCCGGCGATCAGCATCGGGTGGGTCTCGTCCTCGCCGGCGCCGAGCGGGGCCCAACCGGCCTTGTCGAGCAGCGCGACGCCGCTCATCGTGAGGACGACGACGATGCCGCGGCGGATGAACGACTGCGGCACGCGCGGGGCGATGGCCGAGCCGATGAGGGTGCCGGGGACCGAGCCGATGACGAGCGGGATGAGGATCGCCCAGTCGAGGCCGTGGAGCGCGATGTTGGAGATCGCCGCAGCCATCACGAGCGGGACCGCCTGCACGAGGTCGGTGCCGACGAGGCGCACGGCGGAGAGGCCGGGGTAGAGCATCAGCAGCGCGATCATGATGACCGAGCCGGAGCCGACGCTGGTGATGCCGACGAGCAGACCGCCCAGCGCGCCGACCAGCAGCGTGGGGATCGGGCGGATCGTCGGGTGCTCGTCGGGGTGGTCGCCACCGCGGACCCGCACGAGGTTGAGGTAGAGGCGCAGGGCGTACGTCAGTGCCGCGAGCAGCAGCGCGAAGCCGATGCAGAGCTTGAGGGTGTCGTCGATGTCCTCGGGTTCGACCACCCACGACACCAGGTGCGGGCCGAGCAGGGCCATCGGGATCGACCCGATCATCAGCCAACCGGCGAGCTGCATGTTGGGCGAGCCCTCGCGCTTGTGCACGATCGCGCCGCCGGTCTTGTAGATCGCGGCGGCCGTCAGGTCGGCCGTCACCACCGTCGCGGCCTCGCCGACGCCGAGGAAGATGAGGGCGGGCGTCATGAGGGCGCCGCCGCCCATGCCGGTCAGCCCGACCACGATGCCGACGAAGAAGCCGGCCCCGAGGATCGAGAAGAACGTGACGGTGATCCAGTCCATCAGCTGTCTCCGGTCAGACGGGGAACGACGACGCGCAACATCCCTGTGATTGTGGCGGTGGCAGCGGCTGCTGCCTTCTCCCCACGCCGGAAGGGGTCGGCGATGTCGAGCTCGGGGTGGGCCGGCTGGCGCTTCTGCCCGACCGCGGTCACCAGCTCGCGACCCGTGAGGTCGGGGATCTCCGCGATCGCCGCCTCGAACTGGCCGAGCGTGAAGAGCGTGCGGTGGAGCTGGGCGTAGTCGTCGAGGACGTGCTGGCGGTGGATCGACTCCGCGGTCAGCACCAGGTCCGCGCCCAGCAGCATCTCGGGCTTCAGCCGCCGGCTGCGGAAGCCGGAGACGTCGAGGTGGGGGATCGTCGCGGCCTGGACCGGGTTCATCCGGTGGCCCGTGTGCGCGTGCGTGCCCGAGCTGGAGAAGACGACGTCGGCGTCGCCGGCCAGGTCGCGCGCGATGAGCTCCATCGCGGGCGATCGGCAGATGTTGGCGGTGCAGAGGAAGAGCACCGAGAGGGGCTCGGTCATGCGTCCGCGCCCTCCGGCCGACCCAGGTGCAAGAAGCCTGCCTCGTCGAGCGCGACCAGCACGTCGTCGAGCGCGTCCTCGATGGTGCGCCCCGTCGTGTCGACGCGTACGGCCGGGGCCTCCGGCTCCTCGTAGGGCGAGGAGATCCCGGTGAACTCGGGGATCTCGCCGGCTCGGGCCTTGGCGTAGAGCCCCTTGCGGTCGCGACGCTCGCACTCCTCGAGCGGGGTCGCCACGTGGACCAGGAAGAAGGCGCCGCCGGCGTCCTCGACCATCTGCTGCACCTGCGCGCGGGTCTCGGCGAAGGGCGCGATCGGCGAGCACACCGCCACGCCGCCGTGGCGGGCGATCTCGGCGGCGACCCAGCCGATGCGACGGATGTTGGTCTCGCGGTCCGCCTTGGAGAACGTCAGCCCGGCGGACAGGTGGCGGCGTACGACGTCGCCGTCGAGGCTGGTGACCGAACGTCCGCCCTGCTCGAGGAGGAGGTCCATGAGGGCGCGGGCGAGGGTCGACTTGCCGCTCCCCGACAGGCCGGTGAAGAACAGCACGAGGCCCTGGTCCTCCGGCTCGGGGCGGTCGGCGTCGACGATCTCGGCGATGCCGGCCGGGTAGGCTGTCGTCCGGGTGCTCGGTCAGTGCGTGGACCGGGTCGTCGCCGGCGAAGTTCGCGACCACCTGCGCGCCGAGCTCGTGGTCGACGTCGGCGTCCCCGTGGGACGGGAGGGGTACGGCGACCACGTGGGCGTCGTCGAGCAGGCTCGGCCGCCGCGAGGGAGGCCCGCACGAGGGCGACGGGGGAGAGGTCGGCCGTGCCGGTGCCGGTCAGCGCGACGAGGACGACCCGGCCGAGGCCGCGCACCTCCTCGAGCTCGGCGACGCTGAGCGCGTCCACGACCGGCACGAAGGTGGCACCGGCGTGCTGCTCGCGGACCTGGGCCGGGGTCAGGTGGAGCCGGCGGAAGGGGCCGTACTGCGCGTGCGTGAGCGGCTCCAGGGTCCCGTCGGACGACACCCGCGCGAGGGGCAGTCCCTCCGGGTCGACGAGCTCCGCCTCGGTCGCGTCGTCGGGGAGGTCGAGGGTGACCGGGCTGCCGGGCTCGTTGAAGCGGGTGAGCGGGGCGTAGGCGCCGGAGACGAGGAGCTCCAGGTCGTCGAGCTCGGTCGGCGTCGGGCAGTGCTGCATCACCCGCGCATCTTCGCAGAACGATGGTGAGTAGCCTGCGGCCCATGTCGTCTGCTGCCCCTGCCGGTCTGCCCGTCGTCGCAGAGATCGTCCGCTCCGGGTTCGTCGAGGGCCACCACTACGGCTCGCTCGTGGCGCTGGCGGCGGACGGATCGGTCGACTGGTCGGTCGGCGAGGTCGTCGCGCCGGTGCTGCCGCGGTCGAGCAACAAGCCGGTCCAGGCGCTCGCCATGGTCGAGCTCGGACTCGACCTGCCGCCCGACCTGCTGGCGCTGGCCTGCGCGTCGCACTCGGGCGAGCCGTTCCACGTCGACGGCGTACGCCGCACGCTGGCGTCCGCCGGTCTCGACGAGTCGGCGCTCCGGACGCCGCCCGACTACCCGCTGGACGACGAGGCCCGCGAGGCCGTGATCCGCTCCGGCGGCGCGCGGTCCTCGATCCTGATGAACTGCTCGGGCAAGCACGCCGCGATGCTCGCGACCTGCGTCCTCAAGGGCTGGGACACCGCGACGTACCTCGATCCCGATCACCCGCTCCAGGTCGCCATCGCCGAGACCTTCGCCCGCGTCACCGGCGAGCCGGTCACCACCGTGGCAGTCGACGGCTGCGGTGCGCCCCTGCTGTCCACCTCGCTCACCGGCCTGGCGCGCGCCTTCGCCACGCTCGCGACGGCGACCGAGGGGGCCGAGCACCGCGTCGCTGAGGCGATCCGGCAGCACCCCCAGTTCGTCAGCGGCACCACCCGCGACGAGCTCGCGCTGCACCGTGCGATCCCCGGCCTGATCGGCAAGGCGGGCGCGGAGTCCTGCTACGCCGTCGCCCTTCCCGACGGACGCGCCTGGGCGCTCAAGACCGACGACGGCGCCGCACGCGTGCGCCCGGTCCTGATGGCCGAGGCGCTGCGACGGTCGGGCGTCCTGGCCGAGGACGGCGTGGACGCCGCGGCGGTCGAGGCGACCGGCCGGCTCGACCTGCTGGGTGGCGGGAAGCCCGTCGGGGTGATCCGTGCTGCCTTCTAGCTAGCACGCACAACCCAAGCCTGAAGCGCTCTTTGTGAGCACTGTCACCCTGCCGCGTTTTGCTTTTGCTAACTGGAGTTAGCACACTGGAGGCATGGCCAAGGACAAGAGCAGCAAGACGACGAAGACGAGTGCCGCCGTCGTCGGCTCGATCGGCTCCCTGGGTGACTACCTCAAGGAGCAGCGCCTGGCGGCCCAGCTCTCGCTGCGCCAGCTCGCCGACCAGGTAGGCGTCAGCAACCCCTACCTGAGCCAGATCGAGCGTGGCCTGCGCAAGCCGTCGGCCGAGGTGCTCCAGCAGCTCGCGCGCGCCCTGCGCGTCTCCGCCGAGCAGCTCTACGTCCGCGCCGGCATCGTCCACCCCGACCCCGGCCAGGCGGGCTCCGTCGAGCTCGCCGTCCTCGCCGACACCGGGCTCACCGAGCGGCAGAAGCAGTCGCTGCTCGACGTGTACGCCTCGTTCCTCGCGCTCAACGAGCGCGACAGCACGACCGATCCCACCCCTGCCTGACCCCGATCCAGACCTGAACCACCACACAGAAGGAGACCAGCAATGGCCACCAAGTTCGACATCAAGACCGAGGCCCTCAAGCCGCTCCTCGCGGGCGTCGGTGTCACCGACCTCGCCGTCGAGGCCGTCCGCGACGCCGTGACCGACGTGCAGAAGCGCGCCGCCGCCGTCCAGAAGGACGTCCGCACGTTCGACGCCAAGGCCGAGGCCAAGGCCCGCCGCACCGCCATCGAGGCCCGCGTGGCCGAGCTCCAGGCCGAGGCGAAGGCGTACCCGACCAAGGTCTCCGCCCAGCTCTCCACCCTCGTCGACGAGAACGTCGCCGCCGCGACCTCCACCTACACCGAGCTGGTCAAGCGCGGCGAGTCCCTCGTGACCCGCATCCGCCGCCAGGAGTCGACCAAGGCGACCGTGAAGTCCGCCAAGACCACGACCACCAAGGCGAAGACCACCGCGACCCAGGCCAAGAAGGCCGCCGACGCCAACGCCACCGCCGCGGACCGGACCGCCGCCACCAAGGTCGCCCCCAAGCCGAAGAAGACCGCGAAGAAGGCCACGCGCTCCGCCGCCGCCAAGAAGGCGTCCGCCACGACCGCCCGCAAGACCGCGGCCAAGAAGACCGCCACCGCCCAGAGCAGCGCCAAGGCCACCGCCACCGCTGCCCAGAGCACCGCGACCAACGCCGTCAAGGCCGTTGCCGACGCCGCCGAGAAGATCGGCGACTGAAGAGCAGTCGACGACGTCGACCAGCTGACGCTCTTCTAGGGCGCCTCGCGAAGCAAGGACCCCCGACCGATCGGTCGGGGGTCCTTGCTGTTCGTCGCCTACTCTTGGGCCCGTGAACATCTACGCGTTCAACAGCACGGTCATGCTCGTCGTGCTCGTGGTCCTGCTCGCGATCAAGGGCTTCGCGTTCATCAACGCCCTCACCTACTCGACCGAGGCCTACGAGGCTGCAGGCAAGCTCACCAAGCAGGCGTGGTGTGCGATCACCGGCATCGGCTTCGCCGCGCAGCTGATCCTGATCGCCTCGTCGCCCCTCGGGATCATCCACCTGGCCTTCACGATCGCCTCGCTCGTCTACCTCGCCGACGTACGACCCGCGCTGGCCGAGGTGACCTCCGGCCGACGCTGACCGCTAGGACAGGTAGCGGTCCAGCGCGACGAGGGCGTCCTCGGGCTCGAAGCCGGTGGCCCGGATCTTCTCCAGCGACAGCGCGGAGTTGAGCGGGCGCGGGGCGAACGGGTTGCCCTGCGCCAGCACCCCCTCGGCGTACGCCGTCGTGCTGGTGCCGGAGACGTCGTCCGCGCTGCGGCCCGAGCGCTCGAAGACCGCCTGCGCGATCTCGCGCCACGACATCGGTGCGCCGCCGTTGGAGACGTTGTAGGTGCCGTAGGCCGCACCGGTGTCGAACAGGTGACGCGTGGCGCGCACCAGCTCCTCGGTGAAGGCCA
Organism: uncultured Actinomycetota bacterium; assembly: GCA_963795095.1. Taxonomy (GTDB): domain Bacteria; phylum Actinomycetota; class Actinomycetes; order Propionibacteriales; family Nocardioidaceae; genus Nocardioides. Next base: position 280,155 of record CAWCGM010000020.1, read on the forward strand.
GCCGCCCGACCTGGTCGTCGACGACGCTGGGTGAGACGCCCTTCTCCGCGAGCGCCTGCATGGTGCGGACGAAGTTCTTGCCGTCGCCGATCACCCACGACGTGCGCAGCAGGTAGTGGCGCGGCGCCAGGCCGACGGCGATGTCGCCTGCCGCCTTGGACTGGGCGTAGACCCCGAGCGGGGAGAGCGGCTCGTCCTCGGTGTGCCCGGGGTCGAGGGCGGCGGTGCCGTCGAAGACGTAGTCGGACGAGTAGTGCACGAGGGTGAAGCGGTGCTCGCGGGCGAGCCGGGCGAGGGTCGCCGGACCGGTGGCGTTGGCGGACCAGGAGGCCACGCGGCCCTCGGCGGTCTCGGCGGCGTCGACGGCGGTGTAGGCCGCTGCGTTGAGCACGACGGCGTACTCGTGCCACGGCCAGGCGTCGACGGCGGCCGTGTCGCCGAGGTCGAGCTGCGGTGACGCCCTCGCCTGCGAAGAGGTCGACCCGGTCGGCGTCGGGGTGCGCGGCGAAGAGGGCCCGGCCGAGCTGGCCGAGCGCGCCGACGATGAGCGTCTTCTTCGGCGCCATCGCGGTGCCCGGGTCGAGTGCCGGGGCGTTCTGGTCCTTCTCGCTGAGGATCGCCTCGCCCAGCGGGATCGGCCAGTCGATCGCGACGGTCGGGTCGCCGAGGGCGAGCGCGGGGTAGGTGACGCCCGGTCGCCAGTGGTCGTTGACGAGGTAGGTGTAGGCCGTCGCGTCCTCGAGCACCTGGTAGCTGTTGCCGACCCCGCGCGGCACGAACACCGCGACCGAGGTGTCCATCTCCAGGGTGAACGTGGCGCCGAAGGTGTCGCCCTGGCGCATGTCGACCCACGCACCGAAGATCCGGCCGGTGGCCAGCGAGATGAACTTGTCCCACGGCTCGGTGTGGATGCCGCGGGTGACGCCGCGGTCGTTGTTGAAGGAGACGTTGTTCTGCACCGGCCCGAAGTCGGGCAGGCCGATCGCGAGCATCTTCTCGCGCTGCCAGTTCTCCTTGAAGAACCCGCGGTCGTCGTCGCGCCGGTCGAGCCGTACGACGACGAGGCCGGGGATGGGCGTCGTCTCGAGCGAGGGAAGGGTCACTGGCCCTTCTCCGCGTACTTCGCCTCGACGGCGTCCTTGTGGGGGCGCCACCAGTCCTCGTGCTGCTGGTACCACTCGATGGTGTCGGCCAGGCCGGACTCGAAGTCCTGGTACTTCGGCTGCCAGCCGAGCTCCTGGCGCAGCTTGCCCGACTCGATCGCGTAGCGCATGTCGTGGCCGGCGCGGTCGTTGACGTGGTCGAACTCGTCGGCGCCCTTGCCCATCATCGTGAGGATCAGGCGGACGACCTCGAGGTTGTTCTTCTCGCCGTCGGCGCCGATGAGGTAGGTCTCGCCGATGCGGCCCTTCTCCAGGATCGTCAGCACGGCCGAGGAGTGGTCGTCGGCGTGGATCCAGTCGCGGACGTTCTCGCCCGAGCCGTAGAGCTTGGGGCGGATGCCGTCGATGACGTTGGTGATCTGGCGGGGGATGAACTTCTCGATGTGCTGCCAGTGGCCGTAGTTGTTCGAGCAGTTCGACACCGTCGCGCGCAGGCCGAAGCTGCGGACCCAGGCGCGGACCAGGTGGTCGGAGCCGGCCTTGGAGGCGGAGTAGGGCGAGGACGGGTTGTAGGGCGTGTCCTCGGTGAACCGCTTGGGGTCGTCGAGCTCGAGGTCGCCGTAGACCTCGTCGGTCGAGACGTGGTGCAGCCGCTTGTCGTGCTTCCGCACGGCCTCGAGGATCTGGTAGGTCCCCAGGATGTTGGTCTTGATGAAGGGGCTCGGGTCGTTGAGCGAGTTGTCGTTGTGCGACTCCGCTGCGTAGTGGACGACCGCGTCGTGGGCCGCGACCAGCGGGTCGACGGTGTCCTCGTCGGCGATGTCGCCGACGACGAGCTGCACCCGGTCCTCGGGCAGGCCGGCCAGCGACTCCTTCGAGGCGGCGTAGGTGAGCTTGTCGAGGACGGTGACGCGGTAGTCGGTGTGCTCGACGAGGTGGTGCACGAAGTTCGACCCGATGAACCCCGCGCCCCCGGTCACGAGAAGGCGTTCCATGGCCGGGAGTCTAGGGCTCGGCGCGTCAGGAGGCCGAGCCGGTGATGCTGAAGCTCGGCTGCGTGATCAGACCCGGGTCGTCGTACGTCGCCCGGCTGCGGCCGTCGCGGGCCCAGCCCTCCGGCAGGGCGCCGACCTTGTAGCCCTTCGGCCACTGGACGGAGACCGACACCGCCTGCGGCACGACCATGCCCTGCGGGGTGAGGTCGAGCTGGTAGGTCAGGTCACCGTCCGCGGCACGTCCGGCGTCAGGGACGACGTAGGTCAGGGTCGCCACCTTCGTCGTCTGCGGCGGGAGGATGAGCCGGAACGAGCTTGTAGGGGCGGCCGTAGTAGTCGAACGTGTCGGTCCCCACCGACCTGCCGTCGGCGGCGGCGCTCGAGATCTTCACGTCGTGGGGCAGGAAGACGCCGAGGGTCATCCCGTTCCACCGGGTGCGGGTGCTGCCGCCGCGGTTGTCGCCGAACTCCTGGTTGGCGCCGTAGGGCGGCGAGTCGTTGTAGACCGAGATCGTCATCTCGACCTCGGCGGAGCCGTCCGCACGCAGCTGGACGTCGCTGGTGACCGTGCGCTTCTGCCAGTAGTCGGCCTTGCTGGCGTTGGTGTTCTGGTTGAAGACCGCGAGGTAGTCGTGGTCGGTGTCGGACAGGTCACCGGCCAGGCCGATGTCGGCGACCGCAGCCTGCACGTCGGTGTCGCGCATCCAGAGCGCGAAGTGGCGCCCGCGGGCGGAGTTGCGGATCGACTCGATCTTCTCCAGGCCCTGGCCGGGCTCGAAGAGGCGGTCGGCGAAGACGGGGACGATGGACCGGTTGAGACCCTTGCGGGCCTCGGAGTCGGGATAGGTGTCGTAGTCGCCGACGAGCTTCTGGGTGAAGTTGGAGGAGTCGAGGGTGCCGTAGAGCTCGGTCTCGACCGGCCCGGTGATGCGCAGCATGTCGGCGAGCGCCACCACGTCGACGGCGACCAGGCCGTCGGTCTGCTGGCCGGTGCGTCGCTCCCAGCCGCGCAGCACCTCCTCGCCCGACACCGACCAGTCGGGGGCGAACGTCGCGGTGGAGATGCGCAGCTTGCCGTCGTGGAACGGGTTGCCCTCGACCTTGTCCCACCGGCCGACGCGGAAGAGGTCGGGGTCGGTGGTGTCGCGCGCGTCGCCGATCGTGAGCTTCCCGCCGGAGACCTCCATCGGGACGATCGTCAGCGCGGCGCCCCCGGAGAAGCGCTGCTCGCTCGGGTTGAGCAGGGCCAGCAGGTAGGTGCGGTCGCCGTCGGCGCCGAAGAGGGTCGGGAGCACCTCGGCCAGCGGCTTGGCCCGGCGGGCGTCGCCGGCCAGCGGCGCGACGACGGCGGACGCCTCGTCGCGCGCGTCGGCGAGCATCGTGCCGACGCCGAGCGCGGAGTCGCTGACCTCGCGGAGCTCGAGCTGCGCGGTGTCGAGGTGGAGGCTCGCCTCGTCGACCGCGTCGACCAGCGTGCGCAGGGTGGGGACGTCGACGGCCTGGTCGGCGAACAGGGTGGCGTCGTCGCCGTTGACGGCCGGCCAGGTGGCGACGGCGATCTCGGCGGCGGTGGTCAGGTGGTCGAGCGCGTTGCCGAGGTGGCGTACGTCCGAGACGGGCTCGCCGACGACCGGCACCAGGCTCCAGATGTCGCCCCCGATGCCCTGCATCGCGCCCTGCACCTCGTCGGCGTGCTTGCGCGCGCTCTCGATGGCGGTCTCCGCTGCCTCCATGTCGCCGTTGCCGAGCGACACCTTGGCGGACTCGAGGTCGGCCTTGGCCGCCTTGGCGTTGCCGGGCGCCTTGAGGAACGGGATGGCGAGCAGCGCGAGGCCGATCAGCAGCAGGAAGAAGAGCCCGATGACCGTCCCGGGACGCAGCAGCCGTCGCTTCGGTCCGCGCGCCTTCGGGCGCGCGGACGACTGGCTGGAGGACGGCATGGGCACATGGTGCCAGCCACGCCCTCGGACCGTGGCCCAATAGGGTGGCCCCCATGCGCGGAATCATCCTGGCCGGCGGCACTGGCTCGCGGCTGCACCCGATCACCCAGGGCATCAGCAAGCAGCTGGTGCCGGTCTACGACAAGCCGATGATCTACTACCCGCTCTCGACGCTGATGCTCGCGGGCATCCGCGACGTGCTGATCATCACCACGCCGCACGAGGCCGACGGCTTCCACCGGCTGCTCGGCGACGGGTCGCAGTTCGGGATCAACCTGACCTTCGCCACGCAGCCCTCGCCCGACGGGCTCGCCCAGGCCTTCATCATCGGCGCCGACCACATCGGCAGCGAGCGCTCGGCCCTGGTGCTCGGCGACAACATCTTCTACGGCTCGGGCCTCGGCTCCCAGCTGCTGCGGTTCAAGGACCTCGACGGGGCCGCGGTCTTCGGCTACCACGTCGCCGACCCCCGCGCCTACGGCGTCGTCGAGTTCGACGACCAGGGCAGGGCGCTCTCGCTCGAGGAGAAGCCGGAGCACCCGAAGAGCGACTTCGCGGTCCCCGGGCTCTACTTCTACGACAACGACGTGGTGGAGTACGCCGCCGAGCTGGAGCCGTCGCCGCGCGGCGAGCTCGAGATCACCGACCTCAACCGCCGCTACCTCGAGGAGGGCCGCCTCCACGTCGAGGTGCTGCCCCGCGGGACGGCCTGGCTCGACACCGGCACGTTCGACTCGCTCAACGACGCGTCGAACTTCGTCCGCACGATCGAGGGCCGGCAGGGCTTCAAGGTCGGCGCGCCCGAGGAGGTCGCCTGGCGCAACGGCTGGATGAGCGACGACGAGCTCGTGTCGCGCGCCGAGCCGCTGCGCAAGAGCGGCTACGGGGAGTACCTGCTCGGGCTGCTCGAGCACGGCTGAGCCGCCGCACGCTGACGCTCGGGGCTACTCGACCGCCGAGGCGGCAGGTCCGCGGCCACCATCCGGGTCACGATCTCCTCGAAGCCGACGGTCGGCGCCCAGCCGAGCACCTCGCGCGCCTTCGACGCGTCGCCGACGAGCTCGGTCGGGTCGACGGGACGGAAGAAGCGCTCGTCCTGGCGCACGAGGGACTCCCAGTCGGCGATGCCGGCTGCGGCGAAGGCGGCGGACACGAAGTCTCGTACGGAGTGCGCGCGGCCGGTCGCGACGACGTAGTCGCCCGGCTCGTCGGCCCGCGCGGCCCGGACCATCGCGTCGACGTAGTCGGGGGCCCAGCCCCAGTCGCGGCGGGCGTCGAGGTTGCCCATCACGAGCTCGTCGGCGTCGCCGCGGGCGATCGCGGCCACGGTCGAGGTGATCTTGCGGGTCACGAAGCGCTCGTGGCGCCGCGGCGACTCGTGGTTGTAGAGGATGACGCTCGAGACGTGCAGGTCCCGCTGGCGGAAGACGCCGGCCGACAGGTGCGCGAAGGCCTTCGCGGCGCCGTAGGGGTTCACGGGCCGGACCTGCGTGTCCTCGGTCTGCGGGGACTCGGCCGCCTCCCCGAAGATCTCGGCGCTCGACGCCTGCACGAGGCGTACGTCGCCGAGCTGGCGCGCCGACTCCATCAGTGCCACCGCAGCCTGGCCGTTGACGTGGGCGGTGAGGTCGGGCTCGTCCCACGACTGGGCGACCGAGCTGATCGCGGCGAGGTTGTAGATCTCCTGCGGTGCGACCTCCAGCACCAGCCTGCGGGTCGCCTCGAGGTCACCGAGGTCGCCGGTGTGGAGGACGACCTCGGCCGGGCAGTGCGCCGGGTGGCCGTCAGCGGTCAGGACGAGGGCGTGGACCTCGGTGCCCTCGGCGACGAGGCGCTCGGCGAGGTAGGTGCCGTCCTGGCCGCCGATGCCGGTGATGAAGGCGCGAGCCGTCACCAGCCCGCCTTGGCGGCGGCGATGTCGCTCTCGACCATCATCGCCACGAGCTCGGCGAAGGACACGGTCGGCGTCCAGCCCAGCTTGTCCTTGGCCTTGGTGGCGTCGCCGATGAGCAGCTCGACCTCGGCGGGCCGCATGAAGCGCGGGTCCTGCTTGACGAGGTGGGCCCAGTCGTCGATCCCGATGTGCTTGAAGGCGAGGTCGAGGTAGTCGCGGATCGACCACGTCTCGCCGGTGGCGATGACGTAGTCGTCGGCCTCGTCCTGCTGGAGCATCCGCCACATCGCCTCGACGTAGTCGCCGGCGTAGCCCCAGTCGCGGCGGGCGTCGAGGTTGCCGAGGGTGATGTCGTCCTGGAGGCCGAGGCTGATCTTCGCGACCGCCTGGCTGATCTTGCGGGTCACGAACTCCGGGCCGCGGCGCGGCGACTCGTGGTTGAAGAGGATGCCCGAGGAGGCGTGCATGCCGTAGGACTCGCGGTAGTTGATCGTCATGTAGTGGCCGTAGACCTTGCTCACGCCGTAGGGCGAGCGCGGCCAGAGCAGGGTGTTCTCCGACTGGGGCACCTCCTGCACCTTGCCGAACATCTCCGAGCTCGACGCCTGGTAGAACCGGATCCGGCCCGGGTCGTCCCCCGCGTGGAGGCGTACGGCCTCGAGCATGTTGAGCACACCCATGCCCGTCACGTCGCTGGTGACGAACGCGTTCTCCCAGGAGTAGGCGACGAACGAGATCGCGCCCAGGTTGTAGACCTCGGTCGGGTCGGAGTCGCGCATCGCGCGCATCAGGCTGGACAGGTCGGTGAGGTCACCGTTGTGCAGCCGGACGTCGGGGACGAGCTTGGTCACGAGCTCGCGCCGCGGGTTGTTCTGGCCGCGGATCAGGCCGTGGACGTCGTACCCCTTCTCGAGCAGCAGCTCGGCGAGGTAGAGGCCGTCCTGGCCGGTGATTCCGGTGATGAGAGCGCTGGGCATGCCCGCATTCTGTCAGGGGCGCCGATCGTTAGGGTGGCCGCATGAAGATCCTCGTCAGCGGCGGCGCCGGCTACATCGGCTCGCACACGGTCATCCAGCTCATCGCCGCAGGTCACGACGTGGTCATCGTCGACAACTTCAGCAACTCGCACCCCACCGTCCTGGGCAGGCTCGAGGCCCTGACCGGCACCCGGATCACGCTGCACTCCTTCGACCTCACCGACCACGACAAGACCGAGCACCTCTTCGCGTCGGAGGACTTCGACGGGGTCATCCACTTCGCCGGCCACAAGGCGGTGGGGGAGAGCGTCGAGAAGCCGCTGGAGTACTACGAGAACAACCTCGTCTCCACGTTCTCGCTGGTCCGGGCCATGCAGCGCTACGACGTGGACAAGCTGGTCTTCTCCTCCAGCGCGACGGTCTACGGCGAGGACCAGGCGGCCGCCACGGAGGACCGGCGCACCTACGCGACCAACCCCTACGGCTGGACCAAGGTCATGCAGGAGCAGATCCTGCGCGACGTCGCCGTGGCGTCGCCGCAGATGCGCTTCGCGCTGCTGCGCTACTTCAACCCGGTGGGCGCGCACCCCTCGGGGACGATCGGCGAGGACCCGTCCGGCATCCCCAACAACCTGGTGCCCTACATCGCGCAGGTGGCGGTCGGCAAGCGCGACAAGCTCATGGTCTTCGGCGGCGACTACGACACCGTCGACGGCACCGGCGTGCGTGACTACATCCACGTCGAGGACCTCGCCGCGGGCCACATCGCAGCGCTGAGGGCGCTCGAGACCACCGACGAGGCCGTCAACACCTGGAACCTCGGCTCGGGCAAGGGGACGAGCGTGCTCGAGATGCTGCGCGCCTTCGAGAAGGCCGTCGGGCGCGAGCTGCCCTACGAGATCGTCGCCCGGCGCGTCGGGGACATCGCGACGTCCTACGCCGACCCCTCCAAGGCCAACGCCGAGCTCGGCTGGAGCACCCAGAAGACGGTCGACGACATGTGCGCCGACACGTGGCGCTGGCAGTCGCAGAACCCCCAGGGCTTCGCCGGCTGATGCTCGCGTCGCTGGTCCTGGCCGCCGTGCTGCCGCTCACCGGCACGACCATCGTCGTCGACCCCGGCCACCAGCTCGGCAACCACCACTTCCCGGAGCAGATCAACCGACCGGTCCCGGCCGGCGGCTTCACCAAGCCGTGCAACACCACCGGCACCGCCACCGACGGCGGCTACCCGGAGGCGACCTTCACGTGGCAGGTCTCGCGCGTCGTCGCGCGGCGGCTGCGCGCCCTCGGGGCGACCGTGGTCCTGACGCGCCACAGCAACCGGCAGGACCGGTGGGGTCCGTGCGTCGACGCCCGCGGGCGGGCGGGCAACGCGATCGGGGCGGACCTCAAGCTCTCGATCCATGCCGACGGGTCGTACGCCGCCGGCGCCCGCGGCTTCCACGTGATCGCCCCGCCCGACCGGGCGCCCTGGACCGACGACATCTTCGTGCCGTCGGCGCGGCTCGCTGCGGCGGTGAGGGCCGGCCTGCTGGACCGGCGCTTCGCCGTCGCCAACTACGTCGCCGGCGGCGACGGTCTCGACGTCCGCTCCGACCTCGGCACCCTCAACCTCTCCGACGTACCCACCGTGATGGTCGAGCTGGGCAACATGCGCAGCGCGGCCGAGGCGCGGGTGATGACCTCGCCGGCCGGTCGGGCGCGCTACGCCCGCGGGCTCGTCGCCGGCGTGCGCGCGTTCCTGGGCTGACCAACGTAGGCAGTTGGCTGGGCCGGAGGCCGGGCCCAGCGGCGTACGTCGGTCGCGGCGCCCCAACTGCCTACGTTGCTGGCCTGTGGAGAGCCGGATGCGGCATCCGGCCGGGTCGACAACAGTGCCCGGATGAAGCCGTGTGAGGCCATCAGGATCCTCGGAGGAGTGGCGCGCTGGAACGAGATCGAGTGCCTGGTCACCCGCGCGGACGTGGATGCCGAGCTGGAAGCGGGCACGATCAGCCGGTTGCGGCGACGGCACCTACGCCCTGGGCGACATCGAGGACGTCCGCGCCCGGGCGGAGGCAGTCGCGGGCACGGTGTCGCACCTGAGTGCTGCGATCTCCCACGGCTGGAAGGTCAAGCAGCCGCCGGACAGGCCGACCATCACCCTGCCGCGCAACCGTTCCCTGCCCGAGGACGAGTCGCTGCGAGGTGCTTCTGGCAGGACCTCGGCCCGCTGCAGGCCGCCGAGGCGTCACCCGGCCGGACCGAGACGGTCATCGGCTGCGCGAGGGCGTACGACTTCGACGTCGCGCTGTGCGTCGCCGACTCCGCCCTGCGGGACCGCGTCCGTGACGCGGGAGCAGCTGCTGCGTGGCGGCGCAGCGCAGCCCGCAGGACCGGGCGCGCGAAGGCGCTGGCGGTGGTCCGGGCAGCCGACGGTCGCGCGGCCAACCCGTTCGAGTCGTGCGCCCGCGCGATCTGCCGCGACGTGCCGGGGCTGGCCGTGCGGCCGCAGGTCGGCATCCGTGGGGTCGGGCGGGTCGACCTCGCCGATCTCCGCCTGGGCCTCGTCGTCGAGTGCGAGTCGTTCGAGTTCCACAGCGATGCCGCGTCGCTGCAAGCGGGACGTACGGCCGCTACACGTCGTGTGCGCGACGGGGGCTGGTGGTCGTCCGGTTCACCTGGAGCGAGGTGATGTTCGAGCCCGACTACTGCCGTCAGGCGCTCCAGGACGTGGTCGACCTCCGACTCCAGCAGGCAGTTCGGCGCACGTGGTGAGCCAGCAAGCGTGACGGTCACGCAGGAGGTGGCGAACTGCCTACGTTGCTCAGCGCACGTCGAGCTCGTCCATCGCGCGGAGCACGACCCGCAGGTGCGCGGGCTCGTGCGTGCGGACGAGGTGGGTCCCGCCGAGCGTCGCGAGCACGCCGAAGAAGCCCTCCGCCTTGCGGAACTCGTCGCCGAAGAGGTCGAAGCTGTGGGGCACCGCGTTGCAGACGGGTACGCCGAGGGGGCGCAGGCGGAAGCCCTGCGCGAGCACGCGGGCCTGGTGCCGTGCGCGGGTGAGCGGGTCGACGAGGTTGCCGTAGTAGAAGCCCATCCCGGGGTCGATCACGACCCGGTCGACGCCGAGCGAGCGGGCGTGGGCGATGCGCGGCGCGAAGTGGTCGAGCAGCACCGGCACCGGGTCGGCGTCGGGCGGCACGTCGGAGATCTCGCGGACGTTGGCCGTCTCGCCGAAGCACATCACGACAGCGGCGTCGTACTCCGCGGCGAGCTCGAGCATCTCGTCCTCGTGCTCGCGGCCGGTCATGTTGAGGATGCGCGCGCCGGCGTCGAGGCAGGCGCGCACCACTGCGGGCTCGTAGGTCTCGACGGAGACGACCGCCTCCGCGGCGAGGCCCTTGACGGTCGGCACCAGCGCGTCGATCTGCTCGTCGGCGGTGACGCGCGCGGCCCTGGCGGTGCTCGACTCGGCGCCGAGGTCGATGATCCCGGCGCCCTGCGCGGCCTGCACGCGGCCCATGCGGACGGCGTCGGCGGGGCTCGTCGCCACGCTCTCGCGGTAGGTCGAGTCGCGCGACAGGTTCACGCAGCCCATCACGGTGAGCGGGCCGTCGCCGATCACGACCGAGCCGCGGGGCCCGTCGACCACGACCGGCGCGACCGGGCAGGCCCACGCGTCGCCGTGGGCGTTCTGGAGCGCGGCCAGGTCCGCGAGGGTGATCACACCCAAAAGGCTAGAGGGCAGGATGGAACGGTGACCGAACCCGTGGAGCTGCGCCGCCTGGCCGACCTGTCCGACGACGAGCTGGCGGCGGCGTACACCCCCGAGCGCGAGCCGTGGCTGCGGGTGAACTTCGTCAGCACCGTCGACGGCGCCGCGCAGGGCTCCGACGGGCTGAGCGGGACCATCAACAACGACGCCGACAAGCGGGTCTTCGACGCGCTCCGCACGCGGGCCCACTGCCTCGTGGTGGGCGCCGGCACGCTGCGCTCGGAGGAGTACGACGTCCCGCGCGTGCCGCTGGTGGTCGTGAGCCGCTCGGCCGACCTGCCGCCGACGCTGCGCGACGCCCCGCGCGGGCGCATCCTGATGGCGACCGTCGCGTCCTCGGACGGGCTCGCCGCCGCGCGCGAGGCGCTCGGCGAGGAGAACGTGCTCGTCCTGGGCGACGACGAGATCGACCTCGCCCTGCTGAAGTCCGAGCTCGCCGACCGCGGCTGGACCGAGCAGCTGTGCGAGGGCGGTCCGTCGCTGTTCGCCGACATGCTCGCGGCGGGCGTCGTCGACGAGCTCTGCCTGACGATCGTCCCGAGGCTCACCGGCGGCGACGCCGTCCGCATCGCCACCGGCGCGGACCTGGACGTCGCGCTGCGTCCCGCCCTGCTGCTCGAGCAGGACGGGACGCTGCTGGGTCGCTGGCTGGTCTGACCCGCCCTCAGGAAGCCGGGTAGTCCACCACGTAGCTCGGCACGCCGGGCGCCGAGCTGTCGACGCGGGCACCGGTGTCGTTGACGACGTGCTCGATGCTGCCGGCCTCGAGGTTGACGGTCAGCACGTGGTGCAGGCGCACGCCGGTGCGGTCCGGCACCTCGAAGCCGCGCGCGGTGGTGATCGACGGGTCGTTGCGGTTGAAGACGTAGACCCCGCCGCCGTAGAGCTGGTGGCGCCGCACGCCGTCGCCGACCTTGTAGCCCGCCCAGCCGAGGGTGCCGTCCGGTCGCGTCCAGTCGGCCTGCGAGGGCGGGTCGTAGGGCAGCTCGTTCTGGTAGAGCACGACCTCGCCGTCCTCGCCGTTCCAGATGGTGTTGTGCTGCTGGTAGTGCTCGACGAAGAGGCCGGTGGCGTGCACCCGGTCGCCCTCGACGACGAGCCCGACACGGCCGATGTTGGTGTTCCAGCGGTCGGTGTCGCCCACGGCACCCTGCGTGAAGCCCTCGATCGCCGTGGTCGGCGCGCCAGACCCACGCGTGGTCGATCAGCACGTCGTCGGCGTCGATGCGCAGCGAGGTGTCGGCCTTGCCGATGTGCGGTCCACCGACGCGGAAGTAGACGTCGTTGAGCGTGGTGCGTCGGCGTGCTGCCGGCGACGGTGGTCGCCGGAGCGACCGGGGTGGCCCTGGAGGTGCATCAGGTTGGCCGAGAGCTGGGTGCCCGCGTCGACGGTGATGCCCGCGAGCACGACGTCGGTCGCGTCGGGTCGTACGACGACCGGGGTGGCGCCGCCGACCGCGGTCAGCGTGGCCTGGCCCAGGCCGAGCACGACGGTGTGGTCGCGGCGGACGACGAGGCTGCGGTCGACGTCGTACACGCCGGGGGTGAGCAGGAGGTTCCGGCCCGGTCGAGCGCCCGGCGCAGCACCTGCGCGCGAGTCGCTCGGCCGGGCGATGTGGAACGACGAGAGCGGGAGGTCGCGGCCGGCGGCGGCGCCGGCGGCCCAGGTCGGTGCCCCGCGAGTCGCGGCGGGCGTCGGGCACGCGGACCAGCCAGCGGCCGTCGGCGCCGACGTGGAGGAACGGCTTCTCGCGGCTCAGCGACGTGCGGTCGAGCGTCGTGTAGGGCGGGGACGGGAAGGTCGCCTCCGAGGGGGCGCCGATCGTGCCGGCGAAGACCTGGTTCCACACGCCGTTGGACCACTCGCCGACCTCGCTGTTGCGGGTCAGCCACTGCTGCTGGGAGCCGTTGATGACCGTGCCCGCGCGCGAGTCGGCGAGGTAGCCGCCGCTGGCGAACTGCGGACCGGCGGTGCAGTAGTCCATCAGCGAGAGGTTGCCGCCGCGGATGTCGACGCGGCGCAGCGAGGCGGCCTGCGAGGTGGCCCAGAAGTTGGCGGACGCGCGGCAGCCGTCCTGGCCGGTGCCGTTGACGTCGATCGTGAGGTTGGACAGCGAGCGCCAGAAGTTGTTGAGCGCGACGCAGTAGGTCTCGGTCGGGCCGTCGGTGAGGCAGCGGTTGTAGACCTCGACCTTGCCGTTGATCACGGTGTCGGACGGGCTCGCGCCGAGCCCGGCGACCTCGGTGTAGTAGCCGACCTTGATCTGCAGCGGCTCGGTCGCGGTGCCGTAGGTGCCCGGCAGGAAGAGCAGGCTCCACCGCTCCGACGACATCTCGGCGTCGACCTGCTGCTGCCAGATCGCGTCCGCACGCGCGCGGATCTGCGCGACCGGCATCGACGGGTCGAAGACGACGACCCGGTCACCGAGGTCGGGTGCGGCCGCCGGAGCGGGGGCGGCGCTCGCGGTGACCGCCGGGGCGGCGAGGCCCGCGGCGGAGGCGAGCCCTGCGGCGATCAGGGCGAGGGCCGCGAGGGCGGCACGCAGTGGCGTACGACGGCGGGGGCGGGGTCGGGACATGGAGGGCCTTCCGAGGGGTGGTGAGAGCGCTTCCAATCTCCCACCTCGCCGTGACGAGCGCCACACCCCGTCCGGGGGGACCCCTCAGCCGTCGAGAGCGTCGAGCAGCGCCTTGTTGAAGGCCGGGATGTCGTCGGGGTTGCGGCTGGTGATGAGGTTGCCGTCGACGACGACCTCCTCGTCGACCCACTCGCCGCCGCCGTTGCGGATGTCGGTCTGCAGGCTCGGCCAGCTGGCGACGCGCTTGCCCTGCACCCGGTCGGCCTCGACGAGGGTCCACGCCGCGTGGCAGATCGCGGCGACGGGCTTGCCGGAGTCGACGAAGTCGCGGACGAAGGCGACCGCGGTCTCGTCGGCCCGCAGGGCGTCGGGGTTGGCGACGCCGCCGGGCAGGACGAGCGCGTCGTAGTCGCCGATGGCGACGTCGCTCACGCGGCGGTCGACGCGCTGGGTGGAGGACTTGTCGAGGTGGTTGAAGAGCTGCACCTCGCCCTCGTCGAGCGACAGGAGCTCGGCGGTGTGGCCGGCGTCGACGGCGGCCTTCCACGGCTGGGTCAGCTCGACCTCCTCGACGCCCTCGGATGCGGTCAGGAATGCGATGCGCTTGGACATGCCTCCACCGTCGCTCGGCAGTGGGGGCTGGACAACACACGGAGGGGTGGGCGCTAGCGTCGCGGCATGACCGACGTCGATCTCACGTCCCTGACCATCGCCGTGCTCGGGGGCACCGGCCCGCAGGGCCGCGGGCTGGCGCGCCGGTTCGCCGCCGCCGGCCTCGACGTCGTGCTCGGGTCGCGGGACGCCTCACGCGCCGCCGAGGCCGCGGCCGGGCTCGCCGACCTCGGCCGGGTGCGGGGCGTCACCAACGCCGAGGCGGCGGCCGCCGGCGACATCGTGCTCGTCGTCGTGCCGTGGGACGGCCACGCCGAGCTGCTCGAGTCGCTCCGGCACGAGCTCGCCGGCAAGGTCGTCGTCGACTGCGTGAACCCGCTCGGCTTCGACAAGCAGGGGGCGTACGCCCTCCCGGTCGAGGAGGGCTCGGCCACCCAGCAGGCCGCCGCGATCCTCACCGAGTCGCGCGTCGTGGGCGCCTTCCACAACGTCAGCGCCGTGCTGCTCGAGGACCCGTCGATCGAGTCCATCGACACCGACGTCCTCGTCCTCGGCGACGACCGCGAGGCCACCGACCTGGTCCAGGCCCTGGCGGACGTCGTACCCGGCATGCGCGGTCTGTACGGCGGGCGGCTCCGCAACGCCCACCAGGTCGAGGCCTTCACCGCGAACCTGATCTCGGTCAACCGTCGCTACAAGGCGCACGCCGGGGTGCGCGTCACCGACGTCTGAGGGTCAGCGATCCCGCCCGCGTTGTCCTTCGCGAGCGAGCGGGAGATGACCATCCGCTGGATCTGGTTGGTCCCCTCGAAGATCTGCATGACCTTCGCCTCGCGCATGTAGCGCTCGACGGGGAAGTCGCGGGTGTAGCCGTAGCCGCCGAGGACCTGGACCGCGTCGGTGGTGACCTTCATGGCGTTGTCGGTGGCGACGAGCTTGGCGACCGAGGCCTCGCGGGAGAAGGGGAGGCCGGCGTCGCGGAGGCGCGCGGCGTGGAGCATGGTCGCGCGGGCCGAGACGACCGCGGCCTCCATGTCGGCGAGGATGAAGGCCAGGCCCTGGTGGTCGATGATCCGGGTGCCGAAGGTCTCGCGCTCGCGGGCGTACGCCACCGCGGAGTCGAGGGCGCCCTGGGCGAGGCCGATCGCCACGGCGGCGATGCCGAGCCGACCGGAGTCCAGGCCGGCGAGCGCGATCTTGAGGCCCTCGCCCTCCGCGCCGAGGCGGCGCGAGGCGTCGACGCGGACGTTGTCGAAGCGCATCGTCGCGGTCGCGGAGCCGGTGAGGCCCATCTTGCGCTCCGGCGGGTCGGCCGAGAGCCCCTCGGTGGCGGCGGGGACGAGGAAGCAGGAGATGCCGTTGCGGTCGTCGGAGGTCCGCGCCATCACCTTGTAGAAGTCGGCGTGCCCGCCGTGGGTCGTCCAGGCCTTCGCACCGTTGAGGACGTAGGAGTCGCCGTCGCGGCGCGCGGTCGTACGCATCGCGGCGGGGTCGGAGCCGGCGTGCGGCTCGGAGAGGCAGTAGGCGCCGAGGAGGTCGCCGCTGAGCATGTCGGGCAGCCACTCGGCGCGCTGCTCGTCGGTGCCGTAGTAGGCCAGCCCGAAGCAGGAGAGCGCGTGCACGGAGACGCCGACGCCGACGGACGCCCACACGGAGCCGATCTCCTCGAGCACCTGGAGGTAGACCTCGTAGGGCTGGTCGCCGCCGCCCATCTCCTCGGGGTAGGGCAGCGACAGCAGGCCCGCCTGGCCGAGCATCGCGAAGACGTCGCGCGGGAAGGTCTCGGTCGCCTCGGCCTCCGCCGAGCGCGGGGCGAGCTCCTTGGTGGCGATCTCGCGGGTGAGCGCGAGGAGGTCGCGCGACTCCTCGGTGGGCAGCTGGCGGCGGGCGGTCATGGCTCGCACGCTACCGGCGGCCCCCGCCGCCGGACGAAGCGGCTAGGCCGAGATCTCGGTGCCGCGGACCAGGGTCTCGGCGAGGTCGCGGAGCTTGGTGTTCGTGCGCTGGCTCGTCTCCTTGAGGACGCTGAGCGCCTCTGCCTGCCCGATGTTGCGGCTGGCCATCAGGATGCCGAGGGCGGCCCCGATCGTGCGCGACGAGGCGAGGGCCTTCTCCAGCTCGGCGACGTGCTCCTGGCGGACCGTCCCGTCGGCCTGGAGCTCGGCGATGAGCTCGCGGTCGATGACGGATCGCGCCTCCAGGTCGTCGGCCCGGTCCTGCGCGGCGTCGGCGCGCAGGTCGGCTGCGTCGGCGCGGTGCGTCAGTCCCTGGATGTCGTCCCGGTTGCTCTTCACGGTGGCGACGAGCTCATCGATCTGCCGCTGCAGATCGTCGTACTGTGCGTTCACGAGAGCATTTTGCCCGATGCCTTGTGCACAAGGCAAGTAGATCATCCGGGCGACAGGAGCAGCCCGTCGTCGGCCAGCAACGCCAGCGCGTCGGCCACCAGCGCGGCCGCCTCCGGGTGCTCGCCCAGCGCGGCCGTGGTCGTCGGCGACGAGCTCGTCGGGCGTCTGCGGGACGTCCAGCGCGAGCCACAGGAGGAGGCCGAGCCCCGCCAGGACGCGGACCTCGGCGCCGACCATCAGCACGAGCTCGTCGTCGTACTCCACCGCGTCGAGCCACGGTGCGCGCCGCCACGTGCCCGGTGCGGCTTCGGCCACGGAGCCACCGCCGGGGTGGTGGGCGCGGGCGACCACGGGTCTGGGCGTCGTCGTCGAGCAGGCCGACCAGCTCGTCGAGGCGCGCCCCGATCTCGCGGTAGTGCAGGCCCCACACCCCACCGCAGGCGTCGATGAGCTCGGCCAGGCGGAGGAGCGGGTGCTCGAGCTGCGCGAGCGACGACGTCTGCTCGACCATCTCCGCGATGGCGTACGCCGGTGCCAGCGGCACCAGCCCGGAGTCGTCCTCGCCGCGGTGCAGCAGCACGATGCGGTGGAGGCGCGACTCGGCCGGGGGGTGCAGCAGCCCGGCCTCGTCGGGCGAGACGGACTGCTTGACCTGCGGGTGGTCGGGGTCGGAGATGACCGACAGCGGCTTCGGGTGGCCGTGCACGCGCAGCGACTCGTCGAGCGACACGGTCTCGTCGGAGAGGTAGCCGAGTCGCGTGGCCAGGAGGGCGATGGCCGTCGTCTTGCCCGAGCCGGACGGCCCGATCACCGCGAGCACGCGCCCGTCGTCGTCGGCGACCGCGCCGGCGTGGAGGTTGATCCGTCGTCCCGCGGTCGCGTCGAGGGCGGCCATCGTGACGAGGGTGGTGATGGCGTAGTCGTGGCGCGACCTCGTCGTCCGCATCGAGGTGGGAGACGACGATCGTGGTGAGCGCGGGCCGGTCGGTCAGCGCACGGGCCCACTGGTGGCGCAGCCGCTCGGCGGCGTCCCCGGTGACGGGGATCCCGACGGGCACGCCGAGCACCTCCACCACGACCTCGGGCGCGGACCCTCGCTGCTCACGCCGGCCACTCTAGGGTGGAGGACGTGGGTCGGGTGGGTCGCTGGTACGTCGTCGCGCTGCTGGCGACCTACGTCGCGGGTCTCGTCGTCCTCGTGACGAGGCCGTGGGGCTGGGAGCTGAACCGGCTGACGGTCCGGCTCTACGTGCTTCTTCCGCTACGACTGGCCCGATCGCGCCGCGACTGGGTCGCGCCCGAGGACTACGGGGTGCTGCTCAACGTCCTGCTGTTCGTGCCGTTCGGGGTGCTGGTCACGCTCGCCGCTCCGTCGTCCCTGGTGGTGGGTGACGACCGCTGCCGCGCTCGTGGCGTCGACCGCTCATCGAGCAGGTGCAGTGGCGCTGGCTCGAGCGCGACGGCAGCTGGGCCGACGTCGCGGCCAACACCCTCGGCGCGCTGGTCGGTGCGGTGGTCGTCAGCGTGTCGTCGCGAGGCCGAGCGCGACCAGCTCCTCGACCAGCGCGAGCACGTCAGCCCTGATCTCGTCCGGCTCGATGCCCCACATGAGCGCGGCCGCCGCGGCGATCTCGTCGTGCGTAGCCGCCCTCGGCGAGGGCGAGCCACACGACGCAGGCCGGGCCCTCGAGGGTGGTCGGCGGCCCGTGCGGGAGCCGCGTGACGTAGGCGGACGGCAGCTCGTGCGGCGTCGAGCTCCTCGTGGCTCACCCAGGCCACGTCGTCGGCGATCCGGTAGCGCGTCATCGGCGCCCGACCCGCCGCGAGAGCTCGTCGACCGCGCGACGGAGCCGTCGCAGCTGGCGCGCGCGGACCTCCTGCCGCGTCGGCGCGTGACCGAGCTCCATCCGCAGGTGGTCGCGGTTGACGCGGAGGGCGGAGGTCAGGAGCTCGGCCTTGGCCCGGGCGCCGGGCGCCGCGGTGAGGCGGGCGCGCCACTCGTCGAGCCGGCTCCCGCCGTGCACGAACTGGTGCCACAGGGCGTACGTCGGTGCCCCCCGGTGCAGCTCGAGCTCGCCGATGCCGGCGGCGAGGGCGACCTCGGCGCCGAGCTCGGCCGTGAGCTCACGGACCTCCGCCTGCTCGGCGGGGTCGGCGGCCGTCCAGGCGCCCTCGATGTCGGCGGTCCCGCCGCCCGAGCGGGCCGCGTGGAGGACGAGGACGAGGCGCTGCGCGGTGCGGCCGGGGACCGGGCACGTGCGGTGGGCGATCGGGTGCTGGACGCTGTCGCGGGACAGCACGTCGAAGGCGCGCTCGGCGTCGATCGTGACGCCGGGCCACGACACGTGGACGTCGACCCAGCCCCAGCTCGTCGTGCCACCAGTTGGCGGCGTGGGCGAAGACCGACCCGGTGGCGAAGTCGGTGCGCTGCTCGAAGCCCACCGACTCGAGCGCCGTCGACCAGCAGGTGCAGGTGGGAGGGCCGCACGAGCACGTCGACGTCGCTCGACTGGCGGCCGACCGCCCGCAGTCCGGGCAGGACGGCCGGGCCCTTGAGGTGCAGCAGGTCGATCCCGCGGTCGTCGGCCAGCTTCTGCACCACGGCGTGGGCGAGGTGGACGCGCGCACCGATGGGCATCTGGCCCGTCGCCGCGCTCGCCTGCTGGGTCATGGGGTCATCGTGCCAGCAGCGCCGTCCGGCGGTGTCGCCGTTATGGCCGGACGGCTGCGTGTCACGGCCTAGACTCGCGAGCATGACGTTTGCCGACTTCGTACGGCTGAGCCGCGCCTACGTGTGGGTGCTCATCGGCTGCACGATCCTGGGCGCCCTCCTGATGATCGCCAAGACGACCCGGGACCCGGTGCTCTACTCGGCGACCTCGTCGGGCCTCGTCCGGGTCGGCAGACGCGACGACGGCGGGTGAGGAGCAGGGCAACAGCCAGCTCGCCGAGGACAAGGCCAACCTCTACGCCTTCCTCGTCTCCAAGACCCCGGTGGCCCAGGAGGTCGTCGACGAGCTCGGCCTCGACGTGCCGCCCAGCGCCATCGCCGGCCGGTTCTCGGCGTCGGTCGACGCCGAGCGTCAACTCGCTCACCGTCTCCGCCATCGGCACCACGCCCGAGGAGGCGCGCGACCTCGCCAACGCGGTGGTGGACGCGGTCGTCGTCGTGGCGGAGGACATCGACGGCAACACCGGCCTCACCAAGATCATCCCGCTCGAGGAGGCGCAGCTCCCGGGCGCGCCGTTCACGCCCAACTACGAGCGGGCGGCCATGAAGGGCGCGATCGGCGGGCTCGGCATCGCCTACGCCTTCCTGATCGCCCGTCGCCTGATCGACCGCCGGGTGCGCTCGGCCAAGCACGTCGAGGAGGCCACCGGCGCCGCGGTGCTGGGCGTGATCCCCAAGGAGGAGGTCCTCGGCCGCAGCCACCGCGGAGTGCGCGGCGACCTCGGCAGGGCGGCGGAGGCGTTCCGCCAGCTGCGCACCAACCTGCGCTTCGTCGACGTCGACAACGAGCCCCGCAAGATCGTGGTGACCTCGGCCCTGCCGGGCGAGGGCAAGTCCACGGTGTCGTCCAACGTCGCCCGGCTCGTCGCCCAGGCCGGCACGCCGGTGCTGCTGATCGACGCCGACCTCCGTCGCCCGATGATCGCCACCACGTTCGAGATCGACGGCGCCGTCGGCCTCACCCAGGCCCTCGCCGGCGACGTCGAGGTCAAGGACGTCATCGTCGACTCGGGGATGACCAACCTGAGCCTGCTGCCGGCCGGTCGCATCCCGCCCAACCCCAGCGAGCTGCTCGGCTCGCTGCGGATGAAGCAGCTGATCGACGAGCTCGCCGAGGACTACCTCGTGATCCTCGACGCGCCGCCGCTGCTCCCGGTGACGGACGCCGGCCTGCTGTCCGCCTTCTGCGACGGGGCGCTGCTCGTGCAGGCGTCCGGGCAAGACGCAGATCGAGCAGAGCCAGCACTGCCGCCGGATCCTCGACCAGGTCGGCAGCCGGCTGCTCGGCGTCGTGCTCAACAAGGCGCCGGTCAAGGGCGCGAACGCGATCGTCTACGGCGGCGGCTACGGCGGCTACGGCGGCTACGGCGGCGGCTACAAGTCCGAGTACAAGTCGCTCGAGGTCTACTCGACCGCCGGCAAGGGTCGGCGCCGCAAGCCGGCCAAGGCCGAGAAGGCCGACACGATGCGACGCCGGTCAAGACGACGAGGAAGAGCTCGAAGGCTCGCTCCTGACCTGCGCGGGAGTCAGTAGGCCCCGCGGCTGCCCATCACGGCGCTCACGGTGCGCGCCAGGATCAGCAGGTCCTGGACCATCGACCAGTTGTCGACGTAGTAGAGGTCGAGCCGCACGGTGTCCTCCCACGACAGGTCGGAGCGTCCGGAGACCTGCCAGAGGCCGGTCATGCCGGGCAGCACGTTGAGCCGCCGCAGCATGTCGTCCTCGTAGTGCTGCACCTCGGACGGCAGCGGCGGTCGGGGACCGACGAGGCTCATCTCGCCGCGCAGGACGTTCGATCAGCTGGGGCAGCTCGTCGAGCGAGAACCGTCGGATGAAGCGTCCCGGCCTGGTCACCCGCGGGTCGTCGTGGCTCTTGAAGAGCACGTGGTCGCGCGCCTCGATCTCGACCAGGCGCTGCTCGGCGTCGACCGACATCGAGCGCAGCTTGAGGCAGGTGAACTCGGCGCCCTCGCGACCGACGCGGGTCTGCCGGAAGAGCGCGGGACCGCCGTCGTGCCGCTTGATCCAGACCATCAGCCCGAGCAGCAGCGGCCACAGCAGCGGCGAGGATGAGCAGCGCGCCGACGAGGTCGAAGGCGCGCTTGGCGTCGTTGGTGGCCAGCTGCGACCGCGACCGGCCGAGGTGCATGAGCGGCAGCCCGGCGACCGGGCGGATGCTCACCCGCTCGCTGGACACGTCGGTCACGTTGGGAGCCACGATGATCTGCACGTGGGCGTGGTCCTCGAGGTCCCAGGCCAGGCGGCGCAGGGCCGTCGACGAGCTCACCGCGCCGGCGGTGAAGAAGACGATGTCGGGGTTGAGCTCGTCGACGACGGCGCGCACCTCCTCGCTGTGCCCCAGCACCGGGATGCCGGTCGAGGTCACCTCGAGCCCCGCGTAGTCGCTCGGGACGAGGCAGCCCATCACCTGGTAGCCGAGCCACTTCTCGCGGGCCAGCACGGTGTGGATCTCGCCGATGTAGCCCGGCGTGCCGACCAGGAGCACCTTCTCGTTGAAGTGACCCGCGATGCGCAGGCGCTGGATGATGCGGCGGGTCAGCAGCCGACCCAGCACGAGCAGGAGCACGCCGATCGGGAAGAGCAGGACGAAGAAGCCGCGGGACAGCGGGTACTGCATGAGGAACGCCATCGTCGCCACGAGCGCGGCGGTGAAGAAGGAGGCGTTGACGACGAGCTTGAACTCCTCGGTGCCGGCGCCGAAGACGTGCAGCTCGTAGGTGCCGAAGAAGACCAGCATCACCAGCCAGGTGCCGACGAAGAAGACGCTCGCGAGCGCGGAGTTCTCGAGGACGTCGCCGGCGGTGTCGAAGATCGACAGCGAGACCCGGAACCGGATCGCCAGGACGGTCGCGAGGGCGATCATGAGGAGGTCGACGACGCCGACCAGCCACGGGAGCAGCTTGATGCCCTCAGGGCGCATCTGGGTCCACCCCCTTCTCGCCCGGCGTGCGGTGCGCGTCGCCGAGCGCGATGCTCCGGATCCTGTCGATGAACCGTGCCTCGCCGAACTCCTCGGCCCTGCTTCGTATTGTGTCAGCGTCCCAGTCGATGGCGGTCGGAAAGCGCAAGGGTCGTCGCGATCGCCGTCGGCTCCGGCGCGTCGAAGAACAGCCCCGTCCGGCCCTCGACGACCGTCTCCAGGAAGCCGCCGCCGCGCAGGGCGACGGTCGGCACGCCGAAGGCCGCCGCCTCGAGCGGAGCCAGCCCGAAGTCCTCGTGGCTCGCCGCGACCAGCACCCCCGCACCGGCGTACGCCGACCGCAGCTGCGCGTCGCTCAGCCCGCCGAGCAGCCGCACGTGGTCGGGCAGGGTGGCGCGCAGCCGCGCCTCCTCCGGCCCGTGCCCGACGACGACGAGTCGGCGGCCGGTGCCGCGGACGGCCTCGATGACGGCATCGACGTTCTTGTAGGGGAGCAGCCGGGAGACGACCAGCGCGTAGCCGGGCTCCCAGTCCGCCAGCTCCGGCACGGTCTCGCGGGGCGCCGAGGCGTCCATGCCGTGCGGGGGCGGCAGCAGCTCGGCGTCGCGGTCGTACGTCGCCGCGATCCGCTGCTGCACGACGCGACTGTTGGCGAGGTAGACGTCCACGCCGTCCGCGGCGCGGCGGTCCCAGCGACGCAGGAGCGGGCGCAGGGCGAGGACGGGCGGTCCCAGGGGGGAGCGCCACGCCGGGCCGCCGAGGTACTCGTCGGTCTGGTAGAGCCAGCGCGCCGGGTTGTGGCAGTAGACGACGGTGCGGCCCGAGGTCCGGAAGCCGTGCGCCCAGCCGCTGCTCGAGGCCACCACGACGTCGGCGTCGATGTGCATCCGCGACGATGCCGGGGCGAGGAGGGGCAGGGCGAGGCGGTGGTCGCGGCGCAGCGTGGGTAGTAGACAGCGCAGACAGGGAGAAGCGCAGCAGGCCGCCGAGGTACTCGTCGGTCTGGTAGAGCCAGCGGCGGGTTGTGGCAGTAGACGACGTCGCCGGGTCGAAGCCGTGCGCCCAGCCGCTGCTGGAGGCCACCACGACGTCGGCGTCGATGCGCATCCGGGACGCCGCCGGGCGAGGAGCGGCAGGGCGAGGCGGTGGTCGCGCGCAGCGCGCCGACCCGGTTGAGGGGCGACGTCCGGATGTCGGCGTCGGCGAACTCCGGGTAGGTGCCTCGGGGTCGTAGAGCGTGGTGTGGACCGGCGCTCCGGGGAAGGCCCTCATCAGGCTCAGCACGACGCGCTCGGCACCGCCGCGCTGGGTGAGGTAGTCGTGGGCGATCGCCACGGTGGGCTGTCGCGTCATCACGTCACCCCCAGCCGGTCGAGGAGCCGCGCCACCCGACGGCGGCCGGCCTCGGGGGAGTACTCCTCCTCCCAACGCCGGCGGGCACGATCCGTCACGACCGCGGTCCGGTCGGGAGAGGCGGCCAGCGCCTCGGCGACCACCCGCGCGAGGTCGTCGGCGTCGCCCGCGCGGGCGACCCACGGGTGGTCGGGGCCGGCGACCTCGGGCAGCGCGCCGGCGTCGGAGATGACGAAGGGGACGCCGGCCGCCATCGCCTCGGCGACGACGAGGCCGAACGACTCGGCCCGGACACTGGGGAAGACGACCAGGTCGACGCGCCGAAGAGCTCCTCGGGGCGACGTGGCCGAGCCGGGTCGCCCGGTCGCCGAGGAGCTCGACGGCCGCGTCGACGGCGGCCACCGAGTCGGCGTCGACGTAGCGCGTGTCCCCGGCGACCAGCAGGCGTACGTCGGCGGGAAGTGCGGACGAGCGCGCGGGCCAGGACGTCGACGCCCTTGTCGGTCGAGAGCCGACCGAGGAAGCCGACGTCCGAGGATGCGCGGTGGTCGAGGGCCAGGCGCGGCAGGTCGTCGGTCCAGTTGGCGTGCGGCACGCTGCCCGGCATGCGCCGGGCGGCGTCGTGGGACGGCACCACCGTGGCGAGGGCGCCCCGACGCGGCGATCAGCGCCGCGACGCGCTGCGCCCGGCCGCGCGGGTCCTGGTGGAGGTGGACGATCCGGCGGGGCCGCCCCGACGGTCGCGAACGCCGGGACCAGGCCGTGGCACCACAGCACGCCCTGCCGCTCGGCTCCGGTCCCAGGCGCGGAGGCGCGTGCAGGTAGTCGCGTCGGCCGTCGGCGCGGATCGCGACGACGTCGGCGCCGATCGGACGCGGCCGCGTCGAGCACCTCGGTCGGGCGAGTCGGGCGCCACGACGGTGACCGGGTGGCCGAGCTGCGACGAGCGCCTCGGCGTGCGCAGCAGCATCTGCTCGCCGCCACCGAGGTCGGGGTTGTTGGCGGCGAGGTGGATCCGCTCAGCCATCGGGTCGGGCTCCTCGGTCGCGCGGGTGAGCGCTGCCCGAGCGCGAAGGCGACGGCGATCGCCACCGGGCGTGTCGAGCAGGACCTCGCCCAGGGTGATCGGCCATGACGGCGGTCGCCGATGATGGCGGCCTGGGCAGCGGCCGCACGGAGGTCGCCCGCGCGGGACCGGCTGGCGAGAGCCGGAGGAAGGCGAAGACCATCAGGCCGAGGACGAGGAGGAGTGCGAGCCAGCCGCCCTCCTGCCGGGTCGCGAGGTAGCTGTTGTGGAAGAAGAACTCGAGGTCGCGGATCTTGACCTTGGCCGTGCCGGGTCCGTGGCCGTACCACGGCGATGTCGGCGAGCTGGACGTGCTCCTGCGCGATGATGCGCTCGCGCAGCTTGTCGCTGCCCGACCGGTCCGAGAACGGCCCGAAGGTGATCAGGTCCTCGGGGATGTTGTCGACGAACCACACCAGGCCGACGGCCAGGACCGTGCCGCCGACCTGCCCCAGCCGGCGGCCGAAGCAGCGATCCAGACCAGGGCGAACGCCGCCGGCCAGCAGTCCGGTGCGCGAGTAGCAGAGGACGAGCCCGGTGAGGATCGGGATCGCGATCGACCACGCGCACCTTGAGCCGGTCGTCGGCGAAGAAGATCGCCAGCACGCCGAGGACGACGATGAAGTAGGCACCGGCGTTGGGGTCGCCGAGGAAGCCGGTGAGCCGACCTGCGTAGGCGTCGCCGCGCGGATGCCGACGACGGCCAGGCCGATCACGGCGATCAGGCCGGTCGCCAGGCCCGACCGCCCCGGAGCGGAGCGAGAGCGCGGCCGGTGCCGCCGGCCCAGATGAGCCCGGCGCATGATCGCCGAGTGGCCGATCCGCCGGGTCCAGTCGACGTCGTTGGCCAGGCCCGAGTAGGACGAGCAGGCCGAGCAGCGCCGCCAGCAGCGAGCGTGACGAGCTGGCGGGAGCCTGGCCCCGCCGCGAGCGGGCCGGAACAGGCACAGGACGACCAGGGCCGCCATCGCGAACTCGTTGAGCGGAAGCCCGCCGCGTCCGACGCGTCGCGGAACGGCGAGGTCGCCATCAGCGCGAAGTCGCTCATCCGGATCTCGCGGTCCGCCTCGTCGGCCCGCTCGACGGTCTTGTCCGGGAGGTTCCAGGGCGTGTTCTTCGTGCTCATCGGCGCGCCGCTGCCGGCGTACGTCGCCGCGATCCGCGCGCACATGTCGGCGACGCTCGGCCAGTCGGCCAGGCCCGGGCGCACCGTCGGGCTCGAGCCCCTGGTCGGCCAGGGTGGCCGCGACCGTCGCGTCGGCGTCGTCGGCGTCGCACCAGCGAGCTCGCCGGCAGGATCTCCGGGTTGCCGCCGACGGGCGTCGCCACGACGCCCATGCCGCGCGCGGCGGCGTCGAGCAGCGCGTAGGAGCAGTTCTCCCAGACCGACATCATCGCCAGCACGTCGTGCTCGGCCATCGCCACGTCCGGGTCGACGAACCCCGGCATCGTCACCGCGTCGGCGAGCCCGAGCCGCGCGACCTGCTCGCGCAGCGCGTCCTCCTCGGGGCCGGTCCCGGCGAGGGTCAGCGCGCGCCTCCGGATGGGTGCGGTGGAGCTCGGCGAAGCCGTCGACCAGCGCGGGCAGGCGCTTCTCCGGCGACAGCCGCGCCAGGGACAGGATGCGCAGCCCGGGCCCGGTGGTTGCGGTGCGAGCGGAGCGAGCCTCGAGACCACGTCGATCCCGTTCGGGATCACCGTCACCGGGACCTGCGGGTGCCACTTCTCCACCATCGCGTCGGCCGTGGCCCGGCTGACGGCGATCGCGGCGTCGAAGCGACGCAGCCGCGCCGTGTGGGCGAGCGCCATCACCCGGCCCTTGGCGGTCGAGCGGTGGTAGACGACGTCGTCGCGGGCGATGCCGTGCTCGGTGGTGACGAGGCGCGGGCCGCGCACGACCGAGGGCGGCCACGATGTCGGCGTAGGCCAGGTGGCTGTGCACGACCGCCGGACGCTGACGGCGTACGACGTCGCGCAGCGTCCGCGCGGACGCCCGCAGGCCGTGCTCCGGCCCGAAGTCGCCCTCGACCACCTCGGCGCCGACCGCTCGCAGCTCGCGCGGCAGGTCGCCGGGCGGGGTCAGGAACACCAGCCGCCAGCCCGGGATCCCGCTGCGTGCCACGTCGAGGACGTGGCGGGCCACGCCGGCCAGGTCGCTGACCGGGACCACCCAGAGGGCGAGCGGGTGCGGTCAGAACCATTGCTCCAGCCGCTCCAGGGCGATCCAGAAGCCCTCGCCGTCGTTGACGTGGCCCTGCCAGATCTCGGGGATGAAGCTCACGCCCGGCGACATCGTGTCGAGCTGCTTGGCGAGCAGCGCCCAGTCGATCTCGCCGTCGCCGACCTGCACGCCCTCGCCGTCGACGCCGGTCGCGTCGACGAGGTGGAGGTGCTCGCTGTGCGGCGCGAGGAGGTCGGTCGCCTCGGCGAACGACATGCCGAGGTAGTTGGCCGAGAGCTTGGAGTGCGAGACGTCGAAGCAGAGCCGGCGGCCGTGCTTCTCGGCGAACTCGGCGGTGTCGCGCGGGTCGACGAAGAGGTTGCAGTAGAGCTGGCCGCCCATGTACCACGGGTAGGGCGGCAGCGTCTGCGCGCAGAGGCGCACGCCGGAGTCGTCGACGCGGGCGAGCCCGGCGGCCACCCGGTCGTACATCGCCTCCCGCTCCGCCGGGGACACGAACGCGTCGGTCGTGAAGCCGCCGAGGCTGGCCACGATCACCGGGCCCTCGGTCTCGCCCTTCGCGTCGGCACTCCTCGTGAAGTGCTGCTGCATCTCGCGGGTCGTGTCGACGACGCGCTGGAGCTCGCGGATCGAGCGCTCCCAGTGGTCGTCGTCGGTGGAGGCGAGGTTGAGCAGGAAGTCGCCGGCGAAGAGGTCGGGGGAGTGGGTGGTGAAGCCCATCGGCAGGCCGCCGTCGTACTTCGCGAAGACCTCGTCGACCGGCAGGTCGAGGTCCTTGTAGGAGAAGTGGAACTCGAGGAAGTCGGGGGTGGTGTCCTGCGTCATCGCGTCGATGTCGTGGTAGCGGACGGCCAGGCCCCACGGGCGGCGGAAGTCGTAGGCCCGGCCCTTCGGAGCCGCGTCGCCGAGGTCGGTGGCGTAGAAGAAGTCGCCGGCCTCGAGGGCGCGCGTCGTCGTGCGCCCGACGAGCTTGTCGTACGCATTGGGCTGGAGGCCGCGGCCGGGGCTCTTGATGTCGATGTCGGCGTCGGTGAGGGTCTCGCCGACCTCGATCCGGCGGGCGGCGACGAGCGACTTGGCGAGGTTGACGCGGTTCATCATCTCGCCGGTGGAGACCGCGCGGGGCGCGTTGGTGCCGAGCGCCTCCTCGACCTCGCGGACCCGCTGCACCATCTCCTTGAACTCGCCCGGCAGCAGGCTGACCTTGTGGTCGTTGCCCTCGAGGCCGCGGTCGACGGTGAAGTGCTTCTCGATGATGCGCGCGCCGAGGGCGACCGCGGCGACCGGGACGTGGAAGCCGCGCTCGTGGCCGGAGTAGCCGACCGGCGCCTGGGTGAGCTCGGCGAGCCGGGTCAGGTAGGCGAGGTTGATGTCCTTGAAGGGCGCGGGGTAGGTCGACTGGCAGTGCAGGAACGCGTGGGCGACCCCGGTGCTGCGGACGACGTCGACGGTCTCGCGGATCTCGCCCTCGGTGGACATGCCGGTCGAGATCACCATCGGCGTCCCGGTGGCGGCCATGTGGCGCAGGAGGGCGTGGTTGGTCATGTCGGCCGACGCGACCTTGAGCGACGGGACGCCGTAGTCGACGAGCCGGTCGACGCTGACCGGGTCCCACGCGGTGCACATGACCTCGACGCCGACGTCGCGGCAGTGGTCGAAGACCTCGAAGAGCTGGTCGGCCTCGAGGTTGTACTTCGCGAGGAGGTCGAGGGTGTACTGCGGACCGAGGTCCTCACCGCCCGAGCCCGACGAGCCCTGGCGGTAGACCGACTCCATGTCGCGGAGCTGGAACTTCACGATGTCGGCGCCGGCCTCGACCGACAGGTCGACGAGCTGCTTGGCCAGCGAGACGTCGCCCTGGTGGTTGATGCCGATCTCGGAGATCAGCACGGTCGGCGCGTCGGCGGCGACGACGTGGCGACCGATGCGCAGCTCGTCGGCCCGGTTGATCGCGATCGCGACGAGGTGGCCGCGCTCGTCGACGAGGGCGACGTGGTCGATCCCGGACCCGAAGGCGTGCGAGATCTCGGCGGGGCTGCTGCCGATCGGCAGGCTGCGCGGCGAGGTGTTGGCGGCCTCGATGGCAGGCACGTCGACGGTGAGGCTGGCGGCGCCGCTGACCCAGCGGCGGAAGTCGCCGTCGGACAGGACGCCGTCGAGGTGGCCGTGCGAGTCGACGAGGAAGATCACCCGCGCCTGGTTGGCGGTGATCTTCTCCAGGGCGCGCAGCACCGGGTCGCCGGAGTAGACGACGTAGGGCGTGAGGTCACGCTCGATGATCAACGCGGGGCCTTCCGTGGATGTGCGTGCGTCACAACCGTAACGAGGGACACGCCATCGCGTGGTCAGACTGGTCACGACGTGCCGTCAACAAGCGTGCGGCGAGGGCCACGTCGAGCTCGGTGTCGATGTCGATGCCCTCGTCCTCGGCCATCACGAAGAGGCCGATCCGGCCACCGAGCCGGTTGTCGTGCTGCTCGTAGATCTCGGTGCGGGTGACGTAGAGCGAGCCCGTCTCGCGGTAGCGCCGCGTCTCGTCGGTGAGGTCCTGCCGGCGCGGCCGCGCCGCGACGTCGTACGCCGCGGTGGGCGGGTCGCCCGCCTGCCAGATGAACGGTGGCTGCTCGACGACGCCGACCATCGAGTCCACGCCGGTGTCGGCGAACTCGGCGAGGGCCCGGGCGAGGGTGTCGTCGTGGCGCACCGGCGAGGTGGCCTGGAGCAGCATCACGGCGTCGGGGCGACCGCGCTCGGCGGTGACCTGCTCGATGGCGTGGCGGACGACGGGCTCGGTGGGCGTGGTGTCCTGGGCGAGCTCGTCCGGGTCGCAGCCACGGCACCCGGGCGCCCGCCGCCCGCGCCACCTCGGCGATCTCCTCGTCGTCGGTGGAGACCAGCACGTCGAGGTCGGGGACGGCCAGCGCCTGCTCGATCGTCCACACGATCAGCGGCTTGCCGCCGACGTCGAGGAGGTTCTTGCGCGGCACTCCCTTGGAGCCGCCGCGGGCCGGGATCACGCAGAGGGTCATCCGGCGGCCTCGCGTCACGATCTCGGCGATCCGCCGCGCAGGCTCGACCGCCGGGTCGAGTCGGGCGCGGGCGTGGGGGCGTTGCCGAGGCGGTGCATGTCGTAACGCTCCCAGAACTCACCGCAGCCACGCCGGCGGTCGCGGGAAGTCGACCCACGCGTCGCGACCGCGCGCGGCCGCCTCGAGGACGCCGGTCGAGAAGACGCTGACGATCGGCGCCGCGCAGGTCGACCAGCGGCACGCCGCTGGTGTCGACGGTGATGCCGGCCCGGGCGTACGCCGCTCAGCACGGCCCGCGAGGTCACGTCGCGCTCCGAGGGGTGCGGCCGGTAGATGGCGCCGTGCTCGCGACAGGTCGTCAGGGCGGCGTGCGCCAGGCGGGCGCGCGAGATCTCGGCGGCGTGCCCCTGGCCGAGGTAGACGAGCCTGCGCCGCTACTCCTGTGGTCGAGGACGGCGCGTCGGCGCCCGTCTCGAGCCCGGCGTTCCACAGCAGCTGGCTTCCCGTGACGGTCACCTGGACGTCCTGCCGCCCTGCGGTCCAGAAGTCGCCGTCCGCCTCGCTCCACGCGAGCAGGTGCGCGGCACGCGGCAGCGGCGGTGCGAACGGCGTGAGCGCGCCGTGCTGGGAGACGAAGAAGGGTGCCCCGTGCTGCTCCGCGAGCGCGAAGGCCGCTGCGCCGATCTCGGTGTAGTGGCCCGCGGCCAGGACGGCCGCGGGGCGCACGCGTCCGGGCCAGGCTGCTCAGCGGGACGGTGCGTCGCGTCGGTGGGCGGCGTACGACCGCGGGTGGCTGCCACCCGACGGGTGCGACGATCGCGGTGCGTGCCGCCGGTCGAGGTGGGCGAGCGGCGCGACCACGGCCCGGCGGACGCTGGCGTGGGTGCGCCTCGACCGCGACCAGGAGGTCGGCGTCGCCGCCCGGCTCGAGCACGTCGACCAGCGACGTCTGCCGGTGGCCGGACGCGAGCGCGGGCCGATCGGACGACGTGGCGAACGGGGTGCCGCGACTCGTGCCACCGCCGCCAGGCCACGAGGTCGGCGGGGTGCCTCAGACCGTGTCCCATGCGTCCTCCAGGACGGCGACCCGGTGGTCGAAGGTGTGCTCGGCCAGCGTCCGCGCGCGAGCGGCCGCGCGGATCGCGTCGGTCCACGCCGTGTCGGCCAGCGCGCGCCGGCACAGGTCGGTCAGCTCCTCCGGCGTCGGCCCAGGTGAGCACCTCGGTGCCGGGCTCGTAGAGCCCGTCGACGTCGGTGCGGTCGATCAGCTCGACACCGCCGACGCCGGCGGCCTCGAAGGTGCGCATCGTGAAGCCGTCCTGGTCGCCGTGCAGGTTGAGCGTCGCGATCGACGCGGTCATGAGGTCGTAGGCCTCGGCGCGCGACGACGTCGCGCTCGGCCGGCACGCGCGGGTGCGCCGACGCGCCAGGTGCGCAGCCGGTCGACGGGGTGGCCCGACCAGTCGCGTCCGTAGGCGCGGACGGGGACGCCCTCCGTCGTGCAGGGCGGTGAGCACGTGCTCGCGCGACGGGTAGCGGGCCCCGACGAAGGTGATCGCGCTGGTCGCGCCGCGTGGTGGGCGTCGGGACCAGCCGGTGGTCGAAGGCGAGGGGAAGGTGTCGCACGTCGAGCCCGGCAGCCTCGAGGTCGGCGGCGTCGAGGGCGGAGTACGTCGCGACCGGTCCGACGCGCGCCAGCCGGTCGACCGTCCAGCGCGTGCGGCGCACCTCGTCGTAGAGCCAGGTGACGCGCGGCAGGCCGCGCGAGCGCCGTCCCAGAACTGCTCGCCCGAGGCGTGTCGCCCTTGACCACGACGCACGGCCTCCGGGCGCGACCAGCTCGACGGCCGCCGCCGACTCGCGCGGTCTCCTCGCGGGCGAGCCGCCGGAGCGATCCCGCGCCGAGCGGTGCGGGAGCTGGTGGCGCAGCTGGTGCCAGGCGCGGCCGACCACGCCGCCGTGGTCGTCGTAGA
Source organism: uncultured Actinomycetota bacterium (assembly GCA_963795095.1). Classification (GTDB taxonomy): domain Bacteria; phylum Actinomycetota; class Actinomycetes; order Propionibacteriales; family Nocardioidaceae; genus Nocardioides. The sequence goes on from CAWCGM010000020.1 coordinate 311,639, forward strand.
CGTGGGTGGAGACCTCGTGGCCGCGCGCGACGAGCGCGGCGGCGATGGCCGCGTGGTAGCCGTGGAAGCCCGGGCTGACCAGCAGCACCCTCACCGCTCACGCCCGACAGGACGAGCCGGGATGCCGACGACCGTCTGGCCGGGCGCGACGTCCTTGGTGACCACTGCGTGCGCACCGACGGTCGCGCCGTCGCCGATCGTGACGCCGCCGAGGACGACGCACCGCTGGCCGAGGAAGACGCGGTCGCCGATGGTGATCGGTCCGGTGCCGTGCACCTGGTGGCGGTCGTCGCGGTCGTGGTCGGACGAGCCGACGAAGACGCCGTCGGCGATGACGCAGTCCGACCCGATGCGTCACCGGGTCGAGCGCGTGGAGGTGGACGTCGTGACCGAGGTAGGTGCGGTCGCCGATGCGGAGCTCGCCGCCGCCGGGCTCGCTGGCCAGCCACGCGCCCTCGAAGACCGAGCAGCCGGCGCCGAGGTGGATGCGCTCGACGCCCTGGAGCTTGTGCGGCCGCACGATGACCGTGCCCGTCGCCGATGCTGCCGAACGCGCGGCGGTAGAGCGAGCTTCGTGACAAGCTCACCAGTTCGCCAGCGGAGGCCGGGCCGAGCTCGGTCAGTCGCCTCGCCATGATCACGTCGGCCACTCTAGTGAGAGGCGAGAGCCGAGCTGGGGCCTTCCCACGTTCTAACCTGCTTCCATGTCGTTCGAGTGCTCGGTCGTGATCCCGGCATACAACGCGGCTGCGATGCTCGACGAACAGCTTGCTGCCCTCTCGGTGCAGGAAGGCAATGTCGAGTTCGAGGTGATCGTTGCCGACAACGGCTCGACCGACGACCTGCAGCGGGTCGTCGAGCGTTGGTCCGACTCGTTGGCTGTGCGAACGGTGGACGCAAGTGCTCGCCGGGGACCGTCCGCGGCACGAAACATCGGCGCGAGGGCGTCGAGGGCCCCGATGCTGTTGTTCTGCGACGCCGACGACATCGCGAGGCCGGCCTGGGTGAGCAGCCTGACTACTGCGCTCGCGGACCACCCGTTCGTCGGCGGCCCGTACTACCCGTTCGCCATCAGGGACGGCATCTGGCTCCCCACGTTCGAGACGGCGACACTGCCCACGGCGTGGGACGACCTGACCTACACCTTCGGGGGAAACTTCGCTGTGCGCGCTGAGGCGTGGGACATCCTCGGAGGTTTCGACGAAACGCTCACGGGAGCGGAAGAGATCGAGTTCGCGTGGCGCGCGCGGGCTGCGGGCATCGATTCCCACGTTCGTGCGCGATGCGGTCATGGACTACCGCATCCGGCCCTCCCTCAAGGGGCGCCTCTGGCACGAGTACAACTCGGGTCGCGGGACGACGCTGCTGGCCATGCGCGTGAGACCTGAGCTCGTCCCTGCACGATCGTGGAAGGGGCAGGCGCGGCATGTGGCACTTCTTGCCGCCCGGTTCCCGCGGAGCCTCTCCGGCCCGAGGTGGGCGGTGTGGGCGGCCGCTCTGGCCTTTGACGCCGGGGTGCGACGGGCCCTCCGCGAGAGTCGCTCGTGATGAAGCAGGTGGTCCGCGACGGCGTCGGCCGCGCCCTGGACCTGGTGCGGCGTGGCCGGATCGTCGCGTGGACGCCGCACTGGATGGGCTTCGGCAACGTGCTGCTGCTTGGCCAGTGGGCGGTTGACGGTCGCAGTCGGGGTGAAGACCGATGGATCCTGCGCACTGCAGCGTTGGATACGTGGCTCGACATTTTTCCTGGTCTGCGCTCGATCTCACTCGACCGCGACGAGGTGCGCTTCTTCGATCAACGCGTCATGCCGTGGAGTGCGGCACAGAGAGCCAAGCTCGGGCGACACGTGGTGGCACCTCACGCGCCGATCGACGTCGTGATGATCGAGCGCTTCATCCGGGCCGTGCTGCTGCCAGGGAGCGAGTTGCCCTCATCCGCCCATCCCAGCGATCACCTGGTCGTCAACGTTCGTCGCGGCGACTACTACTCCGACCCTGAGATCCGGAAGCAGTACGGATTCGATCTGCCGACCTATCTCGAGACAGCTGTGACGTCGAGCGTGGAGAGTCGACGGGATCCCCGAGCTCGATCACAGTGGTGTCGGACGACATCGCCTGGTGCCAGCGCGAGCTCGACTGGCTGAACGCTGTCGCACCGACCGTGTGGAACGTCGATTCCGGTCCCACCGACGACTTCATGACTGTCGCCAGCGCTCGGCGGGCCGTCCTCAGCAACTCGACGTTCTCGTACTGGGCAGCGCACGTGGGCAATGTGCTCCACGGAGACAACCACGCGTCCATCTGGGTGCCGCGGTTCTTCGACCGAAGCCAGAATGGTGGGCGCTCGTGGCTGCTCGACGAGCGATGGTCGATTGTCGAGGACCTGCCGGGAGGGTGGACGATCGCCTTAGCAGTCAGCCGAAGGCGCCTGCTCGGACTTGGGCGAGTAGGTGACAATCGTGTACGTCGATCGACGTAGCGTCGTCCGCGGGTCCGACAGGGCCAGAAATTGGTCGACGGATTCGGGATCACCCGGGCGATCAGCCGGCGGGCGGCCCTATTCGCGCCATGCGTGGACGTAGTCGCCGTCCCACGTGTTCTCGACACCATGAGCGGTCTTGTAGCCATGGTCGTGCAACCAGGCGAGCACTTGCTCCCTGCTGCGACCCCACTCGGTGCCGAGCCAGTCGTGGCACCCGATCGTCATGTGGTGCACGTGGGGCGCCATCCGCTCCATACGCCCGCAGCGCGTCCTTGTCAGCGGGCGCCCTCGATGTTCATCTTGACCCAGTCCACGCGGGTGATCCCACGCTCGGCGCACAGGTCGTCGAAGGTGGTGGCTGCTACCTCGACGCCGTCACTTGATCGATTGTTGCCCGCGAGCCAGTTGGCCTCGTCGTCACTGATGGTGACGTGCGAGGGTGCGCCGAGGCGCACGTGTACCGCCTCGACGTTCCGCACCCATTGATCTTGACCAGCTCCTGCAGGCGCCCGAACGGCGCCGGCTGCTGCTTCGACGGCCACTACCTTGCCGTGCTCGCCCACCATCGACGGCAAGAAGAACGTCTCGCCGCCATGCCCGGCGCCGACGTCGACGACGGTGTCGCCGGGCTTGGGGCGGTACTTCGACCACAACAGGTCGGCCATGTCGTGGGTCGACCGCGGGTCCCAGTGATGCGGCGAACTCCTCCGGCGCTGGTCGATCACCCGCCCCGCCGGCCATCGATGCAACCCACCTCTGCCGAGCGGGAGACCAGCGCACCGTGCGGCGCTCCGGCTAGGCGACGGTGTCCTTCACCGACTTCGCCGCGCCGATGATGGCGCGGGCGAACGAGTTGGCTCGCCCCTCCCCGCTGGTCGAGCTTGTCGAGGGTGAAGATGCGAAGCGCGCTCGGCGAAGTAGCTCGAGAGCGACGGTTTCCCACGCGAATCGCAACATAGGGCGACACCCTAATCACTCGCCCCGGCCAAAGGGGTGGCGAACGTACGCACCGCAGGCCGCCTCCTCGTTCTGGGACGGGCCAGGCCACGCGTAGGACCTAGTCTGACTGGGTGACGAAGGTGTCGATCGTGATCCCGTGCTTCAACGGCGGTGCGCTGGTGCGTGAGGCCGATCGCGTCGGCGCTCGCGCAGACGCACGCGACGTCGACTTCGTGGTGGTCGACGACGGCTCGACCGACCCCGTGACCCTCGCATCGCTCGAGGAGGTTGACGCAGGTCCGGCACGCGTCGTCCAGCCAGGAGACCACGGCCTGAGCGGCGCCCGCAATCGCGGGATCGACGTGCTGTACGCCGCAGTAGCGGTGAACTTCATCCGTGCTGCTCGACCGTACGCACGATCTCCTCGAGCACATTCAACTTGCTCTCGTGCGGAAGGAAGCAAGCGAACACCACGCACGGAAGTCCGTCTCCCATCCCGTCAGTCTTCCACGAGTTGCGTCGCGCGTCGTCTTACCGAGATCGGGAGGTCACGACAGCAGGACTAAAGTCCGGTCATGCGAGTCCGGTCGTTCGCAGACGTCACCGCCGCCATTGGTCGCCGATGGGTGCGCCTGACGGCCCCCAAGATCAAGTACGACGCCGACCTTCCGGTCTTCATCGTGACTCGCGACCGCGTCGCCGCGCTCAGCCGACTGGTGACGTGGCTCGAGAACGAGGGCATGACAAACCTCGTGATCCTCGACAACGACTCGACGTACCCGCCTCTGTTGGAGTACCTCGATTCGACCCCACATACGGTATTTCGACTCGGCCGAAACATCGGCCACACCGCTCCGTGGGACGCGGCATGGTTGACGCGCTCCCTGAAGGTCAGCCCTTCATCGTCACTGACCCCGACGTCGTCCCCGACAAGCACGCGCACGGGGCCGTGAAGAGGATGTGTTGGCTGCTCAACCGGCACCCGTCTTACGTCAAGGTCGGAATGGGTTTGCACATCGACGACCTGCCGGACCACTACGCGATGAAGGGGAAGGTGGTCGAGTTCGAGAGTCGATACTGGACGTGGCCGCTACCCGGCGGCGCCTACCACGCCTACGTCGACACCACCTTTGCCCTGTACCGTCCCGGGACCGCTTATGTGCTGAGCCCAGCTATGCGGACCGGCGCGCCGTACCTCGCTCGGCACGAGCCTTGGTACCTCGATAGCGCCAACCGCCTGAGGAGTTCGTCTACTACCGGGACCACGCCTCCGGAAGCAGGACCTGGGGCGCTTCGGACGACGACACTGACGAGTACTACCGCTCCCAGTTGGACGATCCGAATCGCCCGCCCGGTGCGTGAGATCGCTGGCCCCCCATATCCACGGCCACTCCGACGAGTCGCCGGAAATCCACGCGTGAACGCGCCGAGCGCTCAATGTGCGGCCTCGATGCTCTCGCGATCGTTCAGAGAGGCCTAGCGGCTTCCGCGTCCAGGCTCTCGAGCGAACCGAGGCGCACTAGCTCAGCAAACATTGGGTTGGTGGCACGCACGTCGTCGAAGGTCCCCTGCGCCACCACGTGGCCGTCCTCCATGAAGACCAGTCGGTCACAGTGACGGACGGTCGACAGGCGATGGGCGACGACGACGACCGTGACCTGTCCCTTCAGCCCATCGATCGTGTCGGTGATCTTTCGCTCGGTCTGGTTGTCCAGCGCAGACGTCGCCTCGTCCAGCACCAGCAGTGAGGGCGCACGGTAGAGAGCCCGAGCGATGCCGATGCGTTGCCTCTGCCCACCCGACAGGCGCATGCCTCGCTCGCCGGCCTCTGTCTCGATCCCGTGGGGCAGGTCGTCGATCAGGTCCTGCAGCTGCGCACGCTCGACCGCGTCCCGAAGTCGGGACTGGTCGACCTCCTCGTCGAAGGCCACGTTCTCCGCGATGCTCACGTCCAGGAGGGAGACCTCCTGCGGAACCACGGCGACCTGCTTCTGCCACGCCGGCAGGTTGGCGAAGATGGACGTGTCGCCTGCGGTGATGTCGCCGGCCTTCGGCACGTGCAGGCCCAGGAGCAGGTCCACCAGCGTGCTCTTGCCCGCACCACTCATCCCTACGACGGCGAGGGAGGTCCCGGCTGGGATGTCGAGGTCCACGCCACGGAGCACGTCCACCTCCGGGCGATCCGGGTAGGCGAAGGTGAGGCCACGGACCATCACCGACCCGGACGGCACCACGTCGGTCGTCACCCGCGCGATCTCGTCGGCTCGACTCTCCTTCATCTCTCGGTGCACCTCGATGAGGTGCGCCAGCGGGCCGTGGGCGTACCGCACACCGGCCAAGTGCGTTGATCAGCCTCACCGAGCTCGGAAGCACCCTGGTCCCGGCGGCGACGAACAGTCCCAGGAGCACGATGCCTTCCTCGCGACTGTCGCCGGAGGTCGCGACGGCCGCAAGAATTCCCACACCCAGGACGAAGGTGATCTCCAGGAAGTAGGACGGCAGCGAGGTGAGGATCGACGCTCGGACGTTGGCGTCGGCGCCTTCGCGGCTCCGCTCGCGGAACTCGTCGACGAACGGGGCGTACGCACGCCGGAGCTTGATCTCCTTGACGGCGGTCAGCGACTGCAAGCGAGGACTTGGACTGTGCTTGCGACGCCGTTCGTGCTCGTCTCGCCGGCGGCCTGGATGCGGGGTCGGATGACTCGTTGCACCACGTAGGCCGCGCACCCGAAGTACAGCGCCGCTGAGAGTGCGACAACGGGTGAGATGACCAGCAGCGAGCCGAAGATGAACGAGATGGTGAGGATCTCGGTGAGCGCACCCAGTGCCGAGCCCAGGCCGCCGGCGTACCCCGATCCGACGGCGCCACCGATGGTCCACAGCTTGTCGCCGGTGTTCTGGCGGAGGTGCCACCAGTACGGGGCGGCCAGGTATCCCTCGAGCAGCGAGCTGGAGACGTCGATGTTCTGGGTGGCCATGAAGCGCAGCTGCCAGCGCTTGACCAGGATCGACGCGATGTCCTTCACGACGAACGCACCGAAGATGATCAACGAGAGGCTGAGGACCAGGGTGCGGGTGCTCGGCTCACCGAGGAACGCGTTCACCTTCCCCATGGCGCCCTCGGTGACGGGTTGGCCCGTGACGTATTGCATCATCGGCAGCATCGCGATGACACCGACCATGTCGAGCAGCGCCAGAACAGCCGAGAGCGACACCGAGATGAACAGCCGCTTTCGCGTTGCGTCGTCGATGAGCTCTCCGGTCCCGGGCGGGAACCCGAGGAGTCCGGCCACACGGCGCAAGGGAGTTCCAGTCAGACTGAGCACCACCACAGTCTGCCGGTTGGAGCACAACTGTGCCCCGGTACCCGTGTTACTCGCGACCGCGGCCGCCGCGCTCCTTCAGCAGGACGGCGGTCCGGTGCCGCAGTCGCCCCGCCTGCTCTCGCGTCCGGTTCGTGAGCTCGTACCTGATCTTCTCCCAGCGGCTGAGCGGCTGGATGAGGTCGGGCCAGGTGCGCCGCAGGGTGTCGGCGCTGGCGGAGAACGCCTCGCTGTCTCCGAATCCGCCCTTGTCGTGGTGCACGTAGTCGACGGGCACCACGAGGACCCGATGGCCAGCAGTCCGGACCCGAAGGCAGTAGTCGGTGTCGTAGCCGTGGAACGCCGGCAAGTTGCGAGGATCGAACTCGAGGGTGCGAAACGCCGCTGGCGACAGCGCCAGAAGCAGTCCGTCCACCACGTCCACGTCCGCCGTCTCAGGCCCGTAGCGCCGCCAGCCGTAGAAGTCGTCGGCGTAGCCGGCTCGGTGTCGGGCATCCACCCACTGCGGTCCGAACAGTCCCCGGCCGCCGACCGCCCCGACGACACCGGCGCCGGGTTGGCGGAGACCGTCCAACGAGTTGCTGCCTCGCGCTCGCGCCGAGCGCGACGTCGTCGTGGAGGAGGACGACGCCCTCGCAGTCGTCGATGTCGCGAGCACGAGCGATGATCCGGTTGTACGCCGCACATATGCCGTCCGAGCCCTGCTCGCGGACGAGCAGGTCCTCGGAGGCCATCGTCGCCTTCAGAGCAGGCTCCGCCACGGTCGCGAACTTCCCGCTGGGGCCGATGCAGCATCCGAAGACCAACACGCGTGAACTGTGGCACACAGTGATCGTGCTGATCACGCCTGTTGGTCGGTCGTTGTCGGTGCCTGCCTAGGTAATGATGGGCGGTGTGATCCGGTTCATGGCACCCGACCTCCCGAGTCCCAGCGGCGGCATCAAGGTGATCTACCGCTATGTGGAGCACTTGTGCGCCCTCGGCCACGATGCTCGCGTCTGGCACGGCACGGCGGGGTTTCACTATCCGTCCTGGGGATCGACTGCTCCGGTCGACACTGGCCCGAGTCTGGAGTTCGCGGCGGGCGACGTGCTGGTGATGCCGGAGACGGGTGGCTCGAAGTGGAGCTTCCTCTCCGAGGGGCAACCCGTCGTGATGCTGTGCCAGGGCATGGACTTCGTGTTCTCCAACTCCGACTTCCTGACGGACGAGCCCGGCGCCTACCCGGGATGGCCTCAGGCCACGGCGGCGATCGCTGTCTCCGACGCCATCGACACCTTCCTGCGGCGGGCGTGCCACGACGGCTTCCCCTTGTATGACGTGCCGGTGCAGATCGAGGACTGGTTCCAGCCAGCCGCGAAGGAGAAGCGCATCGCCCTGATGCCGAGGAGGCGACGCGAGGACCTGCTCGGAGCGGTCCAGCTCATCCGGCGCTCCGGACGGCTCGGCGACTGGGAGATCGTGCTGATCGACGGGATGACGCAGCAGCAGGTGGCCGACGAGCTCGGTCGCGCCGCGATCTTCCTGTTCGGTGCCGAGCGCGAAGGTGTGGGTCTGCCAGGGGCGGAGGCCATGGCCTCCGGCTGCTACGTGGTCGGCTTCACCGGTGACGGTGCGAAGGAGTACATGCTGCCGGAGCACTCGTCCGTGATCGCAGACTCCGATGTCGTGGACATGTGTGACCGGACGATCGAGGCCATGGGGTGGTTCGAGGAGGATCGGACACTCTTCGACGAGCGTGCCGTGCGAGGTCGGGAGTGGGTGCGTCGTCGGCACAGCGGCGAACTGGTCAGGGAGCGACTGGGCACCGCGTTCGAGGCGATCACCGCACCAGGCTCAGCGTCGAGACTCGTCGCACCGACGACCCTGTCGCACTACCAGTCGCACGCACCGGCGACCGACCCGTACAACCGGGCGAGGATCGCGTCGCGCAGGGTCGGCCGGCGCGTGGTGGAGCGGCTGCAGAGGCAAGCTCGGTGAGTGCTGCCGGTCGGGCGCGATCCGCCCTGTCCCGATCACTGGGTCCAGCGCTGACGGCCGTGCGCCGCCGGCGGGCCACCCAGGTCGTCAACTGGACACCCGAGTTCATGGGATTCGGCAACCAGCTCTACCTGTGGGCATGGGCGCACGCTCGACGGGACGAGTCACCGCCGCACCGGGTGCTGATCGTCGAGCGCAGTCGCTACTGGCTACCGTTCTTCCCCGCCGTCGCGCCCTACCTCGTCGAGAAGTCCGACGTGTCGTTCTGGGACACCCGGGATCACTTCTATGCCTACAAGCAGGACCACTCGGGTGACTTCAGGGGGTACACGGACGCGTCACGTGCCGCCTTCGTCCGCGACTGGATCCTCACCAGCCCCGCGCTGCAGGGAGCCGAGCACGGGCCGCTGGCTGAAGATGGAGTGCTCACGCTCAACCTGCGTCGCGGCGACTTCTACGACAACCCGTCCTTCCTGCCGGAGTTCGGTCTCGACCTCGAGTCCTACGTGCGGCTGGCGGTGCCCAGAGCGATCGAGCAGGACGGTCCGGTGCGTCGCATCCACGTGGTGTCCGACGACCTCGACTGGTGCAGGTCGCACCTGGGCGACTTCTTGTCGTCGTACGCCGACGAGGTCACGGAGCCCGATCCCTCTGCGCTGCCGATCGATCACTTCCGGGACGTCATCTCGTCTCGCCGGCTGGTGATCGGGAACGGGACCTTCTCCCTGTGGGGTGCGGCCATCTCGCGGGTGCTCCTCGACGCCCCGCAGCACACCGTCTGGGCGCCGGCGTTCTTCCAGCGTCGTTACGGACCGGGACGGTGCAGGGAGTACGACCAGGACTGGAGCTTCGTGGACGAGCTTGCCTGGTGGGTGGCAGCCGGATTGGCTGCTCGAGGTCTTGATCGGACCCCGAAGCGAGTGCGAACAGCTAGCATCCGGGCAATGGAGCCCACCTCGTCATCTCGTCGCGCCCGCCGCAGGGTGTCCAGGGCCGCTCGCCATGCCGTGCGGCTCACCTACGGCGTGGCCAAGACGGTCGGGGACTCCGTCAAGCATCGGCAGGTCGTCACCACGCGTTGGGTGCCGTCCGAAGATCGCTGGCACTACAGCTGGCCGGACGGCCGGGTGGCGGACGAAGGTCGGTGGCGGGACGCGCAGGGCTGGGCGACGCGCGGGTTCTACTACGGCATGGACGACCTGCTTGTTCAGTCGCTACCGGCCAGGTCCGGGAGACGTCGTGTTCGACGTCGGCGCCGGCGACGGCGGCGAGACCTTCTACCTGGCGAGCATGGTCGGTCGGTCCGGGCGTGTGATCTCGATCGAGGCTGCGCCGAGCCCGTTCCGACGCCTCACGGATCTGGTCTCCCGGAATGACTGGCCGCAGGTGACTCCGCTCAACGTCGCACTCGCCTCAGCCCCGGGCACACTCTCGATCAGCGACGACCCCGAGGGGTGGGTCGCCGGCAACATCTTCGAGTCCGACGGCGCCGTCGAGGTCAGGGCCGAGTCGTTCGACGATCTCTGCGAACGGCTCGGAATCGAGCCGGTGCACTGGGTCAAGATGAACATCGAAGGTGCCGAGAAGGACGCACTGCGCGGCATGGAGCGTATGGCTCCGCGCATCCAGAACTTCACCATCTCCTGCCACGACTTCCTCGGCACCGAGTGGGGCCGCTCGAAGGACGAAGTGCTGGCGTGGCTCGAGGCCCACGGTTTCGCCGCTGAGATGCGCGGCGAGGGGGACTTCGTGCAGCAGCTCTACGTGTACGCCTGGCGATAAGGATGCACTGGCGAGCACGCAAGGCGCTGGACCGACTGCAGGATCGGTGGGTGCGGCGAGGGCCGCGCACGGTGCTGTGGACGCAGCCCACCGCTCACCTCGGCAACTTCCTCTACGACTGGATGCACGCCTGGGACCAGCGCCGGGAGGGTGCCGACATGGTCTGCCTGCGAACTCCGGCGATGGACAGATGGCTCCCGGTGTTCGGGGAGCGGGCCACCGAGCTCGTGGTCGAGCCTGGCGACGTACGCCTCACGGATCGACGGGAGAAGGGGCTGCACAACGAGTTCGGGCCCCACTTCGACGAACACGTCCTCGCGCGTTTCGCGGAGGGCTTCCTGGAGCCTTCCGGAGTTCTCGACATCGATCGAGTGCCGGACGTCGTTGCGTGTGAGCGACCGGGACGTCGTGGTCAACGTGCGTCGTGGCGACTACGTCACGAACGAGACGAACTGGCGCAACTACGGCTTCGACGTCGACGACTACCTGCGCGTCGCCCTGGCGCGAAGTGTCGAGGTGGGCGGTCCGATCCAGCGCATCCTCGTCGTGTCCGACGGGATCGCTTGGTGCCAGCAGCACCTCACGTGGCTCGAGGACCATTGTCAGGTGCTCGACTTCGAAGACTCAGGTCAGCCGCCGGAGGTTCACCTCGCGGTGCTCGCCAACGCACCGCGGCTCATCCTGGCCAACTCGACCTTCTCCTACTGGGGTGGGTACGTCAGCGCGTGGAAGACCGGCGATCCTGCGCAGGTCGTCGCCCCGTGGTTCCACATCCGCACCGACCTCGACGGAGCCGCGTGGCAGCTCGATCCCCGGTGGTCCATCGTGCGCGACATCCCCACCAACTGGGCGTTGCCCGACGTCCGGAGGTAGTGACTGATCACTCAGCGGGCGCGTCGAACGACACGCTTGAGCCCCACCGCGACGAGGTGGCGCACATCGCCCCAGCGGTAACGAAGGCGGGGACGACGGGCCAGCCACATGAGCCGGGCGCGGCGTCGACGGTGTGCGGACCACAGTCGCCGGTCCTCGAACGCGCGCCGGAGCTCGTCGACCAGGTCGCCACCGGCCACGAGCTGACGACGCGCCTCCATGTCGCGCCGACCGTTGTCGCCGAGCCTCGATCGGAGTCCTTCGTCGTCCGCAAGGGCGCGAAGGGCGCGGACGGCCGAGCCTTCGTCGGGCTCTGCCCACACGTCGACACCGCGCACGTGTTGGTACCCGGGGTAGGGGGTGTCGACAGCGACGAGGTCGTGCTCGACGAGGATCGAGTTGTCCGCCGTCATGAAGTCCAGGTTGCCGGAGAAACCCGTTGCCATCACGGGTGTCCCGAGGCTCATGGCCTCCATCATGAGCAGTCCCAGCCCTTCGCTGCGATGGAGCGACGACACCACGTCTGCGGAGGCGTACAGGCTGAGGACGTCCGCATAGTCCAGGTTCTCTTGCAGGAAGGTGATCCTCGTGTCGCCGTGCGCCTCGGTCACCGCTTGGAGCGCTTGACCGCCCAGTGCACCGTCCTCGTCCAGGTGTCCCACCTTGATCAGGAGGGCCACATCGTCGCGGCCCGGGAACGCTGCCCGGAAGGCTCGGACGAGACCCAGGGGGTTCTTGCGGTTCGAGTCACTGTAGGTGTCGAACCCGAAGACGAAATGGACAGTGTCGGACCGCATGCCCCATCTCGACCGGTCGGGCCTGATGCCCTTGGGGAGCACCACCGACTGGCGGAACGGAACGGTGACGCCGTCGGGAACGGCCGCGGCGACAGCCTCAGCGACGAAGTCCGTCGGTGTCAGCACGAGATCGACGGCGCGGAGGAACGGGAGGAGCTCGGGTCGCATGATGCGGTGCTCCACGAAGACGACCACAGCAGAAAGGCGGTCTCGCCGGGAGAGCTGGGGGTGTCGTCGGAGGTAGTCCTCGGCGTCGGAGGGAATGAAGCAGAAGATGGTGAGCGGGTAGGGCTGGTCCGACGCCTCGTCGCACCCGACCGCGCAATAGGTCTCGTCGTCGCCGGTGCCGCCGAAGGTGGGGGCGACGTCCGTGATGGCCAGCGGCACGCCTTGGGCACGAAGGGTGGCAACCAGGTTGCGCGCGATCACCCCTTGGCTCTGGTTGCTCGTGACGTAGCCGAAGAGGTTCACGCCGAAGTTCGTCGTCAGCTCCTCGCGCAGCACCGCCCGGTCACCGTGGATCACCCGGGATCTGCCGCCTTCGACACGATCTCCATCGGGTCGTCGTGGTCCATGAGCACGGTCACGATCGAGTCGCCCGTCGTCTTGTGGTGGTCGGAGAACTCGAGGCCGATCCCGGCCTCCCGGAACTTCGCCTGCGCCTCCTCGCCCAGGTAGTCCTTGGCGCCGGTCCCCGACAGGTACGACGTCGCCCCGACCATCTGCAGCTGCTCGAGCACGCGGTCGGCGGCCTTCGCCTCCGGAGGTTCGGTGACCACGACCTCGGTGGTGATCCCGAGGTAGTCGCGCATCGACATGATCATCTGGTGGTTGATCTCGGCGAGGTTGTGCGAGTCGACGGCGTGGATCATCTCCAGCACGTCGCCGCTGCGGTCCTTCCAGTGCCGGGCGTTGCGGTAGCGACCGGTGATCGAGGACTCGAGGTGGTCCTGCCAGCCCGGCTTCACCAGCGTCTCGTTGATCGGGATCAGGTGCGGCTTGGTCTCCAGCGGGAGCGTCACCCAGGTCTCGCGCATCATCACCCGGCGCTGCACCCAGTGCTTCTGGAGCTGGTCGTGCACGGCCAGGACGAACAGGTCGCAGTTGACCATCTTGAACCAGAACCCCGGCCACGGCAGGAGGTCGGGCTGGTGGATCGCGACCTTCACCGGCGGACCGTCCGGACGAGTGCGTACTGCTCGGCGTACGGCACGAGGCGCACCTGCCCGAGGGCGCCGGCGATCTGCCGGACGCTGTTGATCGGGTGGACCTCCGTGGGGATCTCCGACTGGTAGGCCTGGCAGGCGGCCTCCTTGGCGGTGATCTGCTCCTCGGTCAGCGCCTCGAAGACGTTCCACCGCAGGTCGGTGGGGTAGAGGTTCACGTCGTAGACCGCGATGTCGTAGACGTAGACGCTCGGCGGGAACCAGTGGTCGAGCGACATCGACACCCGGCACGAGCGCATCCCGGCCTCGTAGACCGCGATGTGGTCCTGGTGCAGCGACGGGTAGGGGAGGTAGAGCTCCTCGGGCTTGAGCTCGGCCATGATCTCGTCGATGGCGCCCACCATCTCGGTCATGTGCTGCGGGGTCTGCCCGTCGGGGAAGCCCAGCCGCCGTGACTCGGCGACGCCGAGGATCTTCATCGCCTCGACGTGCTCGCGTGCGCGCGTCTCGCCGCTGTCCGTCATCACGACGACCACGCACTCGTCGGGGTGCTTGGCCATCAGGCCGCCGCAGCCCATGGCCTCGTCGTCCATGTGGGGGGCCAGGATCAGCCGCTTCATCGCGCTCCTCCGGTGCTCACGCCACGGGAGTCTAGTGACGTGGGCGTGGCGCGACGGCCGTCCTGACACAATGGCGCGGTGCCTCGGCCCAAGGTTGTCGTCATTGCCACAACGATCGGGTACGACGGGGTCCCGCATGCGGGCGGCACCTACATGAAGGCCCTCTGCGACGTGATGACGTCCGAGGTCGACATGACCGTGATGGTTCCGGGAAACCGCGTGAACCGCGAGGCAGCGGCCAGGCCCGGTGCACCGTCCCGGGTGATTCCGCTCGGTCTCGAGCCCGCGCACGACGCCGTGGGGCAAGGTCGCGAACCGGGTCTCGCTCAACCTGGACACCCGACTGCGCGCTCGTTGGGACCCGGGCATGCCCTACCTCCCGCTGGTGGTCGGGCTCCTCTCGTCGCGCAGCGCGCGACGCGCCGTCCGGGATGCGGACGTCATCGACCTCCAGTGGTCCGACTCGATCCGACTCGTGCACCTGCTCCGGCGGATGAACCGACGCGCCAAGATCGTCGGGACCTTCCACGACGTGATGTCGCAGTCCTACGCGCGAGAGCCGCAGACATCGCTGGAGGCTCGTCGCTACTGGCAGGGGGTGGCACGACGCTCCCGGCGCCACGAGGCCCGTATGGTTCGCGCGCTCGACGAGGTGCTGGTCTTCAGCGCCAAGGACGTCGAGCTCCTTGGATCTCCGGCATCTGCTCGCGTCGTGCGGCCGCCGCTGCACGACGGCACGCGTCACGAGCACGTGCCGCCCCCGCCGGGCGCGGGCACCGCGATCGTCGTCTCCTACCTCGCGCGGGACGAGAACGACAAGGCGGCGCGGTGGATCGTCGACGAGGTGTGGCCAGCCGTGACGGCACGGGTGCCTGGAGCCCGGCTCCGGCTCGTCGGTGGCGGAGCGACCGACACCTTGCAGCATGCCGTCGAGGGAGTGGAGCGGGTCGAGCTGGCCGGCTTCGTCGATGACCTCGCTGCCGAGTACGCCGGGGCGGCGGTCGCGCTGGTGCCGGTGCTCCAGGGTGCCGGGGTGAAGTTCAAGACGATCGAGGCCCTGCTCCACGGCGTACCGGTCGTGACCACCACGGTCGGTGCCGAGGGAGTCGGTCCGGACCGACTCTTCGCCGCGATGGGCGACACGGTCGACCGTCTCGCCGACGGGCTGGTCACGGTCCTGAACGACCCGCAGGGAGCGGTGCCGACGTCGGCCGCCGCCCAGCGCTGGGCGATCGAGGAGTTCTCGCGCGAACGCTTTCGGCACGACATGAGTGACATCTGGGGAGTATGAGGGCGTCAGACCAGCCCGCGATCGCGTATGACGTCCGCGACCTCACGCCACATGTACCGCGCGTTGAAGCGCTGCTCCACGATGCGGCGGCCGCCGGCGCCGAGCGACCGGCGACGCTGCTCGTCGCCGAGCAGCTCTCCGAGCAGGTCGCGCCACCCCGCGACGTCCCCCGGTGGGACTAGCACGCCCGTCTCGCCGTCAGTGACGTAGTCCCTCATCGCAGGCGTGTCCGTGGCCACGACGCAGCAGCCGCTCGCTGCCGCCTCCAGGACCACGCTCGACCCCGTCGGGTACGACCGCACCTCCGTCGGCACGGCGACGACCTTCGCCCTGCGGAGGAGCCGGCGGTACTCCTCGATCGGAACCGTGCCGTGCACGACCACGTTGGGCGGGACCCGAAGTCCCTCGAGGTTCTCTGGTCGGCACACGAGATCGAGCTGGAGGTCGGTCCCTTCCAGGGCAGCGAACAGTGTCGCGTAGTCGCGACCATGGTCCTGGCCCACGGCAAGCAGGTCGAGGTCGCGCTCGGCGTCGTCTCCCGGCACGTAGAACGAGTCGGAGACGCCGAAGGTGACCCCGAACAGTTGATCAGGGGCGAAACCGGACTCCAGGAGTATCGACGACTCGCGCGGACTCATGTGCGTGATCAGGTCAGCGGCCGAGTACCGCCGCACGAGCTCACGTCGTTCGTCCGGTGGTGCTTGTCGCAGGTCGTGGGCCAGTCGCCAGGAGTAGATGACGAGCGGTCGGCGGGAGTAGGGCGGAACACCGCGCCGGCGAAGGATGGCAGGCAGTGCGCCCTCTCGCTCCAGCAGCGCGATGACGACGTCGCTGCGCCAGGCGGCCGGTGCAGCCTGGAGCGGCAGGGCGACTCCGTAGCGGGTGCGGTGCTCGACCTTGGCGCGCAGTCGCGTCACCGTCTGCGACGAGCTGTTGGACCGCACTGTCAGGTCGAAGCCGGCAGCGGCGAGGGCGTCGGCCTCGTACGGCAGCGCGGCCGGTGCGGATCCGCGGGCGAAGTCGCGTCGCCAGGCGCCCAGGTCGTGGCCGCTCAGGACCAGTGCGCGCGGGCGACGGATGTCGTCGTTCATCACGGTCACGAGGCTCCGATCGAGAGGAGATGCTGGACCCGCCGGTCGAACTCGCGCTCGAAGGAGTGCTCGCTCCCGAAAGCCAGCCCTGCCTCTCGCGCGCGTGCCAACCGGCCGGTGTCTCCCGCCAGCTCCGCGACGAGCGCGATCAGGTCGTCGACACGTGCCGACGAAACCCATCCGCCTTCACTCTCTGCCTGGAGCGAGCGCCAGTAGCGGTTGTCGTACCCCGCGATCGGGGTGCCGCAGCTCATCGACTCCAGGAACGTGGACGCCGAGTCGCCCTGCGGGTGCGGGAGCACCATCAGGTCGACCTCGTCGCGGACGAACGGCACCCACTCGTTCGCGAAGTCGAGGCGGCCGAGCACGCGCACGGCAGGATGCGCGTCCGCGCGCAGCTGCTCCTCGAGCGGCCCGCCACCGAGCAGGGAGAGTCGGACGGGGATGCCGTCGTCGTGGAGGCGCGTGGCGACCCGCACCGCGTCGAGCACGCCCTTCTGGTCGATCCAGCGGCCGGAGAAGGCGAGCCGCAGCTTGTCGGACGGCGGCGGTGCCGCAGCCACCGCCGACGCGACGTCGGCGTCCGTGACGCGGGTGTCGTAGTAGAGGAGCGGGCTGCGCGACAGTCCGGCGTAGGTGGCGAAGGTGTCCGGGCCGTTGCACTGGAGGGCGTCCGCGCGTCTGATCATGCGGCGGAGGAGGACGCCGCGTCGGCTGAGGCCGACGGCGGTGCGGGCCACGGTCGACGACGGACAGACGAGGATCGAGCCGCACGTTGTCCCACCGCACCCGCAGCGGGTAGTCGCTCACGAGTGCGCACGGTGAGCCGAGGCCGAGCAGCTCCGCGTTCTCCAGCTCGAGGGGGGCGAGGACCGTGCGCGGCGCGATGCCACGGACAGTCGTGGCGGCGTCGTCGGTGAAGGAGACGTCGAAGGCGAGGTCCTGCGGCCGTGGCCAGTCGAACGGTTGGCTTCGCTCGTCGATCTCACCCGCGCGAGCGACGAAGTGCACGTCGCCCGGCCAGCTGGCTGCGTAACGCTCCATGCCCGCAGCGGTCTTGGGGTCGACCTGGACGCGTCCGTCCCGGGTGGTGGCCAGTCGTCCGGGCGAGACCACGCACAGGGTTCCGGACACGCGCTGCAGTCTAGGTGCGGCTGCGACGCAACAGGTCGATCTCCTGCCGGGCCGTGGCCAGGGGCTGCACGTCGGCGCCAGCGACGCGTCGCACCGCGTTGAAGGCAAGGTTCGCACCGGTCGCCAGCATGAGCGCGGCTCGGAGTCGGCGCCGCGACCGGCCCACTTGTCGGCGTACAGCAGCTGGCCCTCGACGAGCCAGCGCCGTCGCGACTCCGACGGCGAGGAGCCGCCACCCTCGTGGACGACCGTGGGCGACCGGAGGGCCACTGCTGTCACGCCGCGCTCGCGGAGCCGTCGCTGGAGGTCGACCTCCTCGGAGTTCATGAAGAACCGCTCGTCGAAGCCGCCCACGGCACGGAACTCCGCGGTCGGGATCCACATCGCGGCGCCGACGACCCAGTCCACCTCGGCCTCGACGCGGTGCGCGCGCACGTCGTGGCCGACCGCGCGGTGCCAGGCGGACGTCCCGCGGAAGCGAGCCAGTGGGGTCAGCCACGCGGCGACCTGGTGGCGGACCCGCGGGAAGTCGCGGCCGACCCACGCCTCCCGTCCGCGCTCGTCGACCATCCGCGGCGCCAGGACGGCGTTCGGACGCGTGCGGGCGGCCGCGACCATGTCGGCCACGAAGGTGGGCTCGATGGTGAGGTCGCTGTTGAGCACCAGCACCGCGTCGCCGGTGGCCGCACCGACTCCCGAGTTCACGTTGGCCCCGAAGCCGCCGTTGGTCGACCTCCGGACCACCTCGACCCCCGGACGATCGGGGAAGGGTTCGGGCGACGCGTCGTCGGCGACGATCACCTGCACCGGGATGGGTCTGGGCGGCGAGCTGGTCGAGGAGGGCGAGGGTGGGAGCGGGGTCGCCGTGGTGCGGCACCACCACGCTCACCGAGTCGACGGCCCGGGGCGCGTCCCTGACCCACTCGGCGTCCCCCACGCGTCGACCGGCCACCGCGGCCGCCTCGACGGCCCAGGCGACCGCCTTGCCGCGCACCCGCCCCGGCAGCCGGGGCAGGGCGGCGTCGACGCGCGCCCCGAGCGCGGCTGCAGCGGTCCGTGAGTCGATCCGGGCGGCGGCGGCAGCGACGGCCCGGTTCCAGGGGTCTCGCGCCGTGGCCGTCGTCGGGTGTGTGCCGGGGTGGCGCGCCTCGAAGTCGAGGGCCGAGGCCCCCGAGGTGAAGGCGCGGGCGGCCCGGGTGGCCGTGTCCGTCGCCGGTCCGCGGTGCTCCACCTCGAGCGCGCGGTCGATGACGATCTCCACGCCCGAGCGTGCGAGCCGCAGGCCGAGCTCGGAGTCCTCGCGATAGCCCATCGTCGTGTCGAAGCCACCGACCGCGTCGTAGGCGGCCTTCGGCACGGAGTTGCACGCAGCCCAGTGGCGCCAGCGCTCGTCCGCGGACCGTGCGTACGCCGCGGCGAGCAGGCGCTCGTTGGCCGGCCGCCCGTAGGCCGCGGCGTAGGGCGTGTCCGGGAAGACGTCGCGCGTCAGCGAGATGACGCCGAGCGGCGGTGCCCCCGCGGGCCGCGAGCGGTGGTGCCGCAGGTGACCCGCGAGAAAGCCCGGCGGCGGAGTCAGGTCGTCGTCGCAGCGCAGGACGATCTCTCCTGCGGCCTCGCGATAGCCGGTCGCCAACGCTGCTGCCACTCCGGTCGCGCCGTCGGTCTCGACCACGCGGAGCGGGATGCGGTCGGCGTACTCCTCGATCAACGCCCGGCTGCCGTCCACGTCGCCGTCGAGGACGAGGACGACCTCCCACGCCTCGTCCAGCACCTGGGTGGCGAGTGCGTCCAGCAGGGCCGGAAGCCGGGCGGCACCGCCACGCGTCGGCACGACGACGGAGACGGCGAGGTCGGACACGCGTCGATCCTAGAAGGAAGGGCTACTGCTCGACCGGAGCCTCTGCGCCTTCCACCTCGGCGAAGACGGCCTCGACGAGCTCGAGGACGTTGTCCTCGCCCTTGACGGGGCCTCCGGCGAGCAGGCCGTCGGCGCCGAGGAGCACCGCCGAGGGATTGCTGGTGATCCCGAGGACGCGTTGCACGTTGAGCTCGGGCTCCCAGGTCGCCATCTCCTTGCGGTGGCCGGCCGCCCGCTCGGCGACGTTCTCGTCGAAGTAGACCGCAAGGATCCCCACGGCCGGGTCGAGGCGATCTGCCCATCCGTCGAGCTGTGCGGCGATCCGCTGGCACGACGCGCAGTGCGTGTTGAGGAAGAAGAGGAAGCGGGCCTGCGTGCTGGCGATCTCCGCCAGGGTGGACGACTTCCCGTCGAGCCGGGTGAGGACGCCGTAGGGGATCGGCTGGCGTTCGTAGTCGAGCAGCTCGACGTCAGCACCGGAGGGACTGGTGACTGACCCGCCCGAGGGTGGGGCAGCGACGAGCAGGGCGACCGCGACAGCCGCTGCTGTGGCGAGCAGCGCCCACCACCCCGGCTCTCCGAGCGCACCGAAGGCTGCCGGTGCCGACCCGCCATCGAGGACGTACCAGAGGGCGAGGGCGGCCAGCACCGAGAGCAGGACGTTGCGGCCGAGGGTCTGCGGCCCCACCTCGTGGTGGCCGATGCTGCCGAAGCACGAGCACGAGACGGGCTCGTCGAACCGGAGGGCGCGGGCGATCAGGGCGGTGTACGCCAGCATCAGGAGCAGCACGGCAGCGGCCGGCAGCCACGCGACAGCAGCGGGTGACACGAGCAGGAGGACGGCGAGCACGATCTCGACCCACGGCAGGGCGGCGGCGCTCGGGCCGGCCGGAACCACGCTCGGCACACGCAGCGCGACGAACGCGTCCTGGGTCGCCCTCGCGTCGCGCAGCTTCGCCACGCCACTCGTCAGCAGCACTGCGGACAGCGTGAGCACGATGACCAGAGCAGCGACCGGTGCCGACGACATGGCCGAATCGTACGGCGCGTGAGCCAGCGTCGCTCTGGAGACGAGGTGAACGACGGTGGCGCACGACCGGCGGCCGGGACTCGTCGTCCCATTGGCGCCGCCGTCGGGGCCGATCGGTTCGGATGGTCCCGGCTTTCGAACTTCCGCGACGTCCGCGGCCGTCAGCCGCCTGACGCCACTCCGTCCAGCCCTGCTACCTCGACCAGGCGGTCGGCGAACACCCGCGACCCGATGGCGTTGAGGTGGTTGGAATCGGAGTACGCCACCTCGCCGTCGCTCAGCATCGTGCAGGTCGAGTCGTCGCACAGGGTCGTGCCGATCTCCACGACGCGTGTGCCCGGGTGGTCCGATGCGACGCGCCGGAGCGCGACGAGGTAGTCGTCGCGCAGTTCGTCCACGCGCTCCCGCGGCTGGTTGCAGATGGTCGTCGCGAGCACGGGAGCCAGCCGGTCACGGCATGTCGCCACGGGAAAGGGGAAGGACGGAACGTCGTCCACGACGATGACGTCCACGCCTGCGTCATCGAGACGTTGCACGGCGTGGTCGAGGGGTGCGAACTGATCTCGTTCGGCTTCCGTTCCGGTTGCCCACTGGCGACTGATCAGCACGGTCGGCAGCTGCGGGCTCTGGAGGATCGAGTCGAGGGCGAGCTCCAGCCCCGCCGGGTCGCCGAACATGTAGGGAGCGCGGTAGATCATCACCGCGACATTCGTCGCAGGAAGGCTCTCGGCGAGTCCGGGGAACAGGTGTTCGGCATGGCTGTCGCCGAGCAGGACGACCTCCGGGGGCCCTGCCTCTGACTGTCGACAGACCCCAGTGTCGGCGATGTAGAGCGCGAGCGACTCCCACTCGCAGGGGATGCCTGTGCCGGCCGGGCCACTCTCGGCATCCGTCACGTGGTCGGGCAGTGGACGCGCGATCGACACTGCCCCTGTCGCGTACGCCGGTTGCCAGATCTGCGTCGCCACCGCCCAGCCGGTGGCCGCCAGCACGGCAGACCCGACCACGACGGCTCCGACCGACCGGACGACTCTCCGGGCGGGTCGAGTGTCGAGGTTGCGGAACGGGGTCTCCACCCAGCGGTACGACGCGACGGCCGGGATGAC
This sequence comes from uncultured Actinomycetota bacterium, assembly GCA_963795095.1. Classification (GTDB taxonomy): domain Bacteria; phylum Actinomycetota; class Actinomycetes; order Propionibacteriales; family Nocardioidaceae; genus Nocardioides. Next base: position 333,111 of record CAWCGM010000020.1, read on the forward strand.
GCACAGGACTGCCGCCAGTGGTGCAGCCACCGGCGACAGCGGGAACAGCGCGGTGGCAACGACGATCATCGGCCAGTGCCAGAGGTAGAGGGCGTACGACCAGTCACCGATCTGGACCGCCGGCCTCGTGGCGAAGAACCGCGAGACGACGTTGCTTCCGTCCAGACACCCCGCCGCGATGCAGAGCGTCGCACCCAGGACGGGAGCCAGGGTCCACTTGCCCGGGAAGGGCGTGGTCCCGTCGATCATGGTGACCGACACGACCAGCAGCACGACACCCACCGCACCCGCCAAGGTTCCGAGTGTGCGGCTGCGCGGAATGTGCGGCGCGACGACCGCGAGCGCGGCCCCTGCTGCGAACTCCCAGGCGCGGTTGAACGGGGAGTAGTACCCCAGGGTCCAGGAGTCCGCAGGGATGCCCAGAGCGGCACCGCGGAGCATGGCGAGCGAGGCGAGGCCGACGAGGGCGACGAGTGCGAAGGCGGCCAGGTGCGGCCTCCGGAACCGTCGTCCGGCTCGCCAGGCGACGAGCAGCGCGATCGGGAAGGCCAGGTAGAACTGCTCCTCGACGGACAGCGACCACGTGTGGAGCAACGGGTTGCCGTCGGCGCCGGGACCGAAGTAGTCGCCTGTCTGAGCCGCGATCACCCAGTTGGCGACCAGCGCAAGGGCACCGAGCCCGGTCTGCGCGGCCTGCTCCTGCTGGTCGAAGGGCGACAGGAAGAGCGACGAGACGACGGCCGTCACCGCCACCACGAGGGCCAGAGCAGGTGTCAGCCGCTTGGCCCGCCGCAGGTAGAAGGCCGTCAAGGACACCGTGCCCGTCCGGTCCCACTCCCGCATCAGCATCGCCGTGATGACGAAGCCCGAGATCACGAAGAAGACGTCAACCCCGACGAAGCCACCGCTCAGCGGCAGACCAGCGTGGAACACGATGACGACCAGGACGGCCAGTGCACGGAGACCTTGGATGTCTGGTCGGAACGCGGTCTGCACCGGGCGCAGTCTAGGTGCGAACCCGAGTGACCGCGCTAGCAGACGCGAGAGTGAACTGCAGATGCCAGAGTGCGAGGTACTGCGATCGCAACGGCATCAGAGTCGATGGCAACGACGAGCTCAGCGGAGCTGTACCTCAGCGTCCCGGGTCGTCTCACCGCGCGATGCGCACCTGCGTGTTGCGGGGAGCCGGTCCGATCCCGCGATCTCGCCGAGGGCGCGAGTGGTAGTTCCGGTCCGAGCGAGAATCGACGTGATCGTCGTCCGGGGTGATGTGTCACGTACGAGCGGACTTCGTGGCGCTCGCAGGTTCCGGCATGAGGCGTCGATCGGTGATCCGAGGACAGGCATGGACGTTCCGGTCGTGACCGGCCGGCTTCCCGTGCATACCGCGCGTCAACGTCGACGCCGGATTGTCGCGAGTGGACGGGGCGTGACTCGACGACGCCGCTACGGCCAGCCCGGACGGCGGAGTCCCGCTGAGGCTGTCCGCGGAGGCCTCCGCCGAGCCGTCGGACGGTGATCCAGGTCCGATTGGACGATCTGCCAGGTGATCGCGGTCTGGCAGTCGCCCTCCAGACGTTGCGCCGGGCACGACCAGGCTGCGGATGCTGTCAGAGCTCGAACGTGCTCTGCGCAGTGATCGGCAGTACGACGCCAGTTGCGGTGGCGCGCGATCCGGCAGCCGTGTAGGTGCTGGAGACCGACCGTGGTGAAGCCGCGCTCGAGGTGACCTGGTCGTGCGGTGTTCGTCAGCGGCCGCCTGGTCGTCGCGTGGCAGCTGTCGGTCTGCCACTGTCACGCGTCCGGAGCTGTGCGCCGTTCGCAGGCGAGGCGGCGTACGCCGGCGCGGCCGTCGCAGCGGCGACGACGGGGCACGGTACCAGGCTCCGGCAGCGACGAGCGTGCGGCGGGGAGCAGGGTCGTGGCGTGTGCGGCCGTCGGGGCGAACGGTCGGTCGTGGGTAGCGCGTCTCCGGGAGTCGAGGTAAAGGTAAGCTTGACCAAGATTAGACAGGCCTTCGGAACCGCGAGTCGAACCGTGCAACGAAACGCGCACCGATTCGCAAACATTCGGGCACGCTCGGGCATGCCGCTGTGCTGACGGTGCGACATGAATGAGCGTCCGACGTTGCGTGGTCGCCGTCTCGGAATGCCTCCGTCTCGGCGAGGTTGCAGCCTCGATGACATCTACGCCCGAGACACCGTCGCGCACGCCCGTGACGCCCTGACGACTCCCGGCGGATCTCGATGCTCCTGGGCCTGCTGTTCGGCCTGGCCGGGATGGGCTCGTCGAGCGCGGCCGTGACGCTGCCGCTGCTCGGGCCCGACCTGGGCGTGGGCGCCGGCCTCGCCGCGTGGATCATCAGCCTCTACGTCCTGATGCTCGCGGTGACCACGGCCCTCTACGGCCGGATCTCCGACCTCGTCGGCGTCCGCGCTCCGCTGCTGGCCGGCCTGGTGCTCATGTCGGTGGGCGCGCTGGTCGCGGCCGTCGCGCCGACCTTCGAGGTGCTGCTCGGCGCGCGGGTGCTGCAGGGTGCCGGAGCCGCGGCCGTGCCGACGCTGGGGGTCGCCGTCCTCTCGGCGCGCTACAGCGGGGAGGTCCGCGGGCTGGCGTTCGGGCGACTGGCCGGCGTCGCGGCAGCGGTGAGCTGCCTCGGGCCGCTCATCGGCGGCGTGGTGGAGGCGTCCTTCGGCTGGCGTGCCGTGATGGCGCTCCCCATCCTCGGCGCCCTCGTCATCCCGTTCCTCTGGCGGGCCCTGTCCACCGAGGGCAGCGGCGCTCGGCTCGACATCGTCGGCGCGATCCTCGTGGCGCTGACGGCGGCCGGGATGGTGCTGCTGGTGCAGTCACCGTCGGGCGGGCTCGTCGTCGCGGCGGTCGGAGCCGCGCTGCTCGTCCTCGGCGTCCCTGCCGTCCGCGCGACCGTACGCCGACGCCCCGACGGCTTCCTGCCCGCCGAGGTGATCCGCAACGCGACCGTGGTGCGCAGCGCCGTCGCCGCCTCGGCGGTCCCGGCGTCGTGGTTCGCCATGCTCATCGCCCTGCCCGCCGTGCTGCTGTCCGACGGCTGGGAGGCCTGGCAGGTCGGCCTGGCCATGCTGCCCAGCGCGATCGTGGCGCTGGTCGTCCCGCAGGTCACGGGCCCCCTCCTGATCCGCGTCGGTCCCGCGCGGGCACTCGCGATCGCCGGCCTGGTCGCCTCCGTCGCGCTGCTGGTCGCCACGCTCGGCGCCTGGCTCGTCAGCGCGCCGGTCCTGGTGGTCGGCATCGTCCTGGTGACGATCGCCTTCGGGCTCGGCCAGCCCGCCCTGAGCGCGGTCGTCGGCGACGCCGTCCAGCCCGAGGTCCGCGGGGTGGCGCTCGGGGTGTCGACCCTGCTGTTCCTGATCGGCGGGAGCATCGGCTCGGCCGTCGTGGCCGGCATCAGCGGGCCCCTCGGCATGCCGGCGGCGCTGCTCGTGCTCGCAGTGCTACCACTGCTCGGTCTCGTCGTGCTGGCCCCGACCCTGCGCCGCCCAGCCGCCTGACCCTGCCGTCCCCCGATCCCACCCTGTGCACGAAAGGTGCACCTTTGGCGGTGGTGGATGTCGGCGGTCGTACCTAGGCTCCCCTCACCACACCACGAGGGGAACCCATCTTGACCCGAACACGTGCACGTCGTTTCGCCGTCCTCGCCGCAGCCGTTCTCGGGATGGGGGTGCTGCCGGCCTTCTCTGCATCGACGGCGACCGCCGTGCCCGACGACGCGGCCTTCACGCCGCTCCGCGGCTTCGAGCCCACGGGGGCGCGGGTGCGCGTCGAGCCGCGGGACTACGCCGCCGCCCGCGTCGACCTGGCTGCCCTGCGCGCCGGCCTCCCCAGCGGTGACGGGTCCGCCGTCATCGAGATCCCCAGCCCCGACGGCACCACCGAGGCGTTCCGCGTCGAGAAGACTCAGCGCATGGAGTCCGAGCTCGCTGCCCAGCACCCCGAGATCGGCACCTGGTCCGGTCGCGGCGTCGACGACACGTCCGCCTCGATCGCCCTCGACCTCACGCAGATGGGCTTCCACGCCTTCGTGCGCACCCCCGGTGGCCGCAGCGACTGGTACGTCGACCCGGCCTACAACCGTCGCGGCACGACGACCGTCCTGAGCTATCGCTCCGACGCCCTGCCCGCGCCCGCGGCCCGCCGCGCCGAGGGTGAGGTCGCGGCCATCCGCGAGACCGTCGCCGCCGCCGCACAGGACCGCTCGACCGCTCCCGGCCAGCCCGTCCAGCGCCACTTCTACCGACTGGCGCTGACCTCCGACCCGTCCTACGCCGCCTACTTCGGCACCGAGAACGTCCTGGCGGAGAAGGTGACCCTGATCAACCGGGTCAACCAGATCTACAACAACGACCTCGCCACCGAGCTGCGTCTGGTCAACGGCACCGACAAGCTCAACCTCGACACGGACGCCAAGGCCACCGGCGCCAACGGTCCGTGCGGCGTGGCGCCCTGCTTCGAGCCCTACGACGACAACGGCACCGCCACGACGGCCGACGACACGGACGGTGAGCTCGACTTCTGCGACGTGCCGACCCTCGGCAAGAACCGCACCGTGCTCGGCCAGCTGATCGGCGCCACGAACTACGACATCGGCCACATCGGGCTGGGCGTCAACGGCGGCGGCATCGCCTACCTCGGCGTCGTCGGCGGCGACTACAAGGGCGGCGGCTGCACGGGGCTCCCCGAGCCCAAGGGCGACTTCTTCGCCATCGACTACGTCGCGCACGAGATGGGTCACCAGTTCTCCGGCAACCACACCTTCAACGGCGCGACCGGCAACTGCGGCGGCAACATCTCCGACGACGACGTCGCCGTGGAGCCCGGCTCGGGCTCGACCGTGATGGCCTACGCCGGGATCTGCCGCCAGGACGACCTGCAGCCGCACACCGACCCGTACTTCTCGTTCAAGACCATCGACGAGGTCAACGCCTACCGCGCGTCGAGCCTCGACAACGTCGAGGTGCAGACCGTCTCCCTGACCGAGTCCTTCGGTGCCGGTGACGACCTGGTGCTGGGATTCGACGGCGACACCGTGACGATCCCGTTCGCGGACTACAACGCGGATGGCCTCGACGCCGCGATCGAGGACCTCACCGGTCTGGACGTCTCGATCGCCCAGTGGGGTTATGACGAGTTCAACTCCTACGTGGTCAACTACGTGCCGCCCACCGAGCCGGACACGACCGGTTTCCAGGTCATCTTCAACGACATCCCCAGCGTCCAGTTCGACCCGGACGTGTTCACCCCTGTCGACGTCGACGAGCTCACGGTCGACCCCTCGGGAGTCGCCGGCTTCGTGGGCGAGACCGCCCGCGGCGGTGTGTCCCAGAACGACGGCATCGTCGTCCCCGGCGCGTCCAACGTCGCGGACAACGCAGCCCCGATCGTGAAGGCGCCGGACGACAAGGTCGTCCCGGTCCGCACGCCGTTCAGCCTCACCGGGGTGTCCGGCACGGACCCGGACGGCGACTCGCTGGTCTACCTGTGGGAGCAGACCAACTTCGGCAGCGGCACGGCGCTGCCGAACAACACGAAGGTCTTCGGACCGTTGTTCCGCGTCTTCGGTGACGACGCCGTCGTCTCCGACGAGGACACCCTGAAGACCCCGTCGCCGGGCGAGAACATCGCCGACGGCAATCTCACCCGGGTCTTCCCCGACATCACCCAGGTGCTGGCCGGCAACACCAACGCGGTGACGGGCACGTGCCCCACTCCGACGACCCCGGCCAACCAGCAGCTGGCCGACAAGGAGCTCGACTGCTACTCGGAGTTCCTGCCCACCAGTGACTACCTGGGCAGCTTCCGAGGGACCGATCGCACCATGACGTTCCGCCTGACTGCTCGCGACCAGTTCCCCAACGGTGGGGGAGTGGCGTTCGACGAGGTGGCGCTGACGGTCGACCCCAGCGCCGGTCCGTTCCTGGTCACGTCGCAGGCGGCGGCCGGTTCGACGGTCGCGGGTGGCTCGTCCGTCCCGGTCACGTGGGCGGTCAACAACACCCAGGGCCTCGCGAAGGACGTGAAGATCTCGCTGTCGACCGACGGCGGCGCGTCCTTCGACACGGTGCTCGCTGCATCCACGCCCAACGACGGCTCGCAGACGCTCGAGATGCCCAACGTCACCGCTGCCAGCGCTCGCATCAAGATCGAGGCGGTCGACAACTACTTCTTCGACGTCAACGACGCCTCGTTCGCGCTGGCGGCCACGCCGACCACACCCGCCCCGGGTGCGCCCGACACGGTCATCACCTCGGCTCCGGCCGACGGCTCGATCGTGCTCAAGCGCCGTCAGACGATCACCTACTCCGCAAGCACTGCGCCGGCGACCTTCGCCTGCACGGTGGACGACGAGACGGTTCCCTGCGGACCGGCGGGCTTCTCGGAGAAGTTCCGGGCCGGCACGCACCTGGTGACGGTGGCGGCGGTGAACGCAGCTGGTGTGGTGGATCCGACGCCTGCCCAGGTCACCTTCACCGTCCCGCGCAACAGCAGCACGTTCGCCCGCAAGGGCGACTGGGACCGCCGCAAGGACAAGAGGGCCTTCTCGCGGGGCTACCTCACCTCTCGGTCCAAGGGCTCTGAGCTCGTCACGCGCGTGTCGCTCACGGACCGCATCGTGCTGGTGATCGGCAAGCAGCCCAAGGCCGGCAAGGCGCGGGTCTTCCTCGGCAAGGAGCGCATCGGCACGGTCCGGTTCAAGGGCAAGACCGCCTTCAGCCGGCTCCGCACCTTCCGACTCGACGAGCCCCAGAAGGGCAAGCTGAGGATCGTGGTGGCCAAGAACAAGCCGGTCCGCATCGAGGGCGTGGCGATCGTCTCCGACTGACGTCCCGCCCCGCACGACCACACGGCGCACGGCCCTTCCCGCAGTGGGAGGGGCCGTGCGCCGCGTCCGTGGACGTCCTCAGCGGGTGATCAGCGACCTGCGGCCCGCGCGCGCTCGGCCAGCGCTACCGCCGCGCGCTGGACGAGCGGCTGCTCCTCGGGGTCGCGGGCGGCCTCGTGCGGCACGGCGCCACCCAGGAGCGCGGCGGGCGAGGTGAGCCAGATCCAGGTGCGCCACGGATCGACGCCGGCGGCCATCAGTGGCTCGAGGACGGTCAGCAGCTCGTCGCGGACCTGTCCCTGCGGATCGAGCTGGAAGGACGGGACGAGGGTGGCGCCGTCGTGCGGCACGAGCAGGACGGCCCGGCGCTCCGCCGCTTTGTGGAGCGCGAAGCGCGCTGCGTTCTCCGAGACGCCACGCAGTCGCCCGACGGCGGCGTAGTCGACCCAGCCGTCCGCGAGGAGCGCCGCCCGAGCCCGGCTCTCGCGACGGAGCCGGACGAGCTCCACCGGGACGGCGTGGGTCGGGTCGTCGCCCACCGACCGGAGCGCTGCGTCGAGCTCGGCGAGCCGGTCGTCGGACAGCGGTTCGCCGGTCGCGGGGTCGTGCCACGTCACGCCTCCGGCATGGCGGTCGTAGGTGGGGAGCCCGGCCGCTGCCAGCTGGTCGGCGAGCCCGAGGCCCTCGAGCCACTCGGCGAGCTGCTCACCGACGTTCGTCGACGCGGCGCGATCACCGGAATCTCGTGGCAAGGACACAGGCGCCGACGATACGGGGCGGCGTCGACAGCGAGATTTCCGGTGTTCTAGACCAGTCGACGGTGTTGATCTGCTGTGGATATCGCTTGGGCATTGAGAATCTTGTTACTCCCTAGTCTCGTCGAAGACTTAACCAATTCTCCTGTGGGGGAGATCAAGGGAGAATCGCCATGAGTACTGCTGTGTCCGCACGACCTACGAGGCGCACGCTCGTGCGCGGAGCCGCGTGGAGCGTCCCGGTCGTCGCCATCGCGGCCACGGCGCCCGCCTTCGCCGCCTCGACCGCGAGCACCGGGTTCACCGGCGTGGCCGGCACCGCGGAGAAGTGGAGCAACGGGAGCGAGAAGCACGTCTCGTGGGACCTGCCAGTTCACCAACGGCCCGGTCGCTATCGACGAGATCACGCATCACCTTCACCTACACGCCGACCAGCACGGGGCCGTTCACGGCGTTCGAGATCTATGGCTACGCGGCCACCTACTGGTACCGCGTGACAGCACGTGGACCTATCCCCGCGATCACGGCGCCCACGTCGACTCCATCACCGCGACACACCTCACCGACATCCCGGCGAACACGCACGTACCGCCTGCACACCGACTTCGAGGGTGGCGACAATGCGGCGGGCACGGTCGAGGCAACGGCGGTCATCAAGTACGTCGGCTCGCCCTCGACCGTCGTCCTGACCATTCCGCCG
>CAWCGM010000021.1:0-26689 GCA_963795095.1 uncultured Actinomycetota bacterium
CTGTCGGTGTCGGGCCGGCCGTCGCCGTCGAAGTCGGGCGCCTGGTCCGTCGTGCCGCCCTCACCCTGCGTCAGGTCACCGGGAGGGCCGCCCATCCCACCGGGCGGGACGCCCAGCTCGCCCATCGGGCCGCGACCGTCGCCGAGCCGGCCGCGGCCCCAGTCGGAGCCGGTCTGGGTGGTGGCGGTGTTGGCCGAGCCGTCGTCGCCGACGGCGTACCCGGCCCCGAAGCCGGCACCGCCGATCGCGAGGCCCGCGACGACGGCGCCCGCGGCGACCGCCCTGCGGCCCGACGTCGGGGAAGGCGGTCGCGCCAGGTGCGGCGGGCGGGAGCGGGCGGGGCGTACGGCGCGGGCTCGGCCGGCGGTGTGGCGGGGGCGCCGGGAGCTGGCTGTCGTTCATCTGGGTTCCTTCGGGTGTGGACGTGGTGGGGGGAGTGGACGCGGGGACGGGCGTCAACCGCCCATCGGACCGCCGTGGCCGCCGGCCGGCGCCTCGCCCGCGGTGACGGTCGTCGCGGTGCCGTCGACGGTGACCGTGTAGGTCGCGCCCTGGTCGATGTCGGCGCAGGAGAGGACGACGGAGGCGAAGTCCTTCGGAGGCGCGTACGTCGCCACCTCGGTGCCGTCGGCGTCGGTGATCACCACCTCCGAGCCGGCCGGGGCGGTGCAGTCGAGGGCCGTGGCGATCCAGCCCTGGGCGGAGTCGGTGGACGGGGCGACCATCATCCCGGCGCTGCCGGTCGCCATCAGGCGTGCCGCCGCTGACCTCGAAGGTGCCGTTGACGTCGAGCGCGCCGTTGCCGTCGGTGGTCGGGCCGTAGACGACGATGTCGCCGCCGGTGATCGTGGCGCTGCCGTTGGAGTCGAGGCCGTCGCCGCTCGCCCACACCTCGAGGGTGCCGCCGTTGACGTAGAGGTGTGAGCGAGTCGTCGGCCGCCATCTCGCCGCCGGGCTGCCCGTCCGTCGGTGGCGCTGTCGTCGGACGAGGCGGCGTTGACGCCGTCGTCGGCGGAGTGCAGCTCGACGTCGCCGTCGTCGATGATGATCAGCGAGCCCTCCAGCGCCTCGTTGGACCCGGCCACGTCGACGGTGCCGCCGTTGATCGAGCACCTGGACGCCCTTGATGCCGTCGTCCTGCGAGGTGACGGTGAGCTCGCCGCCCTCGATCAGCACGAAGCCGGAGCCGGCGTCCTCGGTGTTGTCGGACTTGAAGGTGTCGCCGACGGCGTCGACGGTGACGGTGCCGTCGGTGAGGACGAGGTAGTCCTTGCCGAGGATGCCGTCGTCGACCGACGTGACGTCGATGGTGCCGCCGGTGATGACCAGGCCGTCCTTGCCGACGATGCCGTTGTTGCTGCTGCCGGTCACCGTCAGCGACCCGGTGCCGCCGATCGTCAGGTCGGCCGTCGAGTAGAGGGTGCCGGTCGGGCGCGTCCTCGGACGTGTCGTCGTACGTCGCCGCGTCGGCGAGCGCGTTGTCGCTGCCGTCGGCCAGGACGACCACGACCGACTCGGCGTCGACGACGTTGATCGCGGCGGTCGTCGCGGAGGTGATCGTCGCGTCGTCGAGCACGAGGCGTACGACGCCGTCGCCGGCGCTGTCGACGACGACCTGGCCGGTCAGCTCGCCGGAGAGGACGTAGGTGCCGGCGGCGGAGATGGTGACCGTGCCGTCCTCGACGGTGACCGCGTCGCTGTCGGACGTCGCCGTCGAGCCGTCGAGGGTGACCGCGGTGGCGTCGGCCTCGTCGTAGGCCGTGTCGCCGGTCTCGACCGCGACGTCGTCGGCGAGCGCGTCGTCGACGGTGGTGCCGTCGGTGGTGGCGACCGTGCTGGAGCTGGTCGACGTGCTGGTGGTCGAGGTGCCGGTGTCGGCTGGCCACGGACGCGCCGCAGCCGGCGAGGAGGAGGACGGCGGCCGGTGCCGGCGACGGCCTGACGGAGGCGGGTCGGGAGGGGGAGGAGTCGCATGGGTGCGGCCTTTCGTCGGTGGTGCGGAGTCGGGAGCCGGTCAGCGGCTGGTGACGTCGATGTGGTCGGCCCGCCTGTCGAGGAGGTGGGCTGACCTTGTGGGCCTCCTGTGAGCCGTCGCGGGCGAAGACGAAGCTGCGCTGGGCCGCGAAGCTCGTCGAGACCGAGCGCCATCTCGGTCAGCACCTTGGCGGGGAGGAGGTGCGATGCCAGGCTGGCGAGGCTGCTGAGCAGGAGGTAGTTGAGGACGAGGAGACCGGTGGCCAGGACGCGCGTAGCGGCCAGCGGCGCCGCGGGCGCGGTGGGCGCTGTCGAAGACGAGCCGGCGGTTCACGGCGAAGTTGACGCCAGCGCTGGTCAGTCGGGACCCGACGACCGAGAGCAGCAGGTTGCCCGTGGCTGCGCTGAGCAGCAGCAGCGCGAGCGTGTCGATGACGAAGGAGGCGAGCGAGGAGGTGAGGAAGAGCAGCAGCGGGGCATAGACACGCAGCGAGTCGGCGACCGGCCGGAAGTGCGAGGAGGAGTTGTCGTCGAGGTAGATCGTGGCGATCGGCACCGGGTCGAGGTCGATGCCTGCCCGCCCGGCACGCAGGAGCACCTGCAGCTCGTACTCGTACCTCTCGCCCGGCACCGAGCGGGCCCACGCGAGCAGGTCCGCGGGGATGCCGCGCAGGCCGGTCTGGGTGTCGGTGATCCGACTGCGGGTGGCGGCGATGAAGAGCCAGCGGGTGACGGTGTTGCCGACCCGGCTGCGCAGGGGGACGTGACCGTCGAACGTGCGGGTCCCCAGCACCAGGCGGCGTGCGAGCGGATCGGCGAGCAGCCGCTCGCCGATCGCGACGATGTCGTGCAGCGCGTGCTGGCCATCGGCGTCGGCGCAGACGACTGGCGAGCCCGGACGTGTGGTCGCGACGTGGGCGAAGCCGGCCTTGAGGGCGGCGCCCTTCCCGTGGTTGGCCGGGAGGGTGACCACCTCGGCGCCTCCGTGGCGGGCGCGGTCGAGGAGATCGGCGTACGCCGCTCCGGAGCCGTCGTCGACGACGACCAGGGCCCAGTCGGGACGGGCGGATCGCAGATCGGCGAGGGTCTGGAGGAGTGCGGGTCCGGGGCAGTACGCCGGGACCAGCACCGTGGGCACCGGCTGAGGGGCGGCCACCGGGTCAGCCCTTGACGTAGAGGATGTCGGAGGTGCCGCGCTCACCGCCGTTGCTCGGCCGGTTGACCACCTCACCGTCGAAGAACATCGTCGCCGAGCCACCGCCGTCGATGTTGTAGGCGGTGACTGCGCCCAGGCCCTGCATCAGGGAGGCCAGCTCGGTCATGGACACGCCCGCGCTATAGCCGCTCGACCGGCCGTCGACGACGACGAGCACGAGGTGGTTGTCGTCGATCACCCCGATCGCGGTGCGCGGTTGGTCGCCCTGGATGGAGTGGTTGCCGAAGTTGGTGTCGACCTCGACGTCGTCGATGCCACCCTGCACCTGGCCGTCCGCGACGAGGGCCGGCCCGAAGGACAGCGTGTTCCACACTCCGGCGTCGACGAGGGTGGCCGCGTCGGTGGCGGTCTCGTCGTAGAGCTCGACGTGTCCGTCGCGGTAGAACGCCAGCCCCTCCCGCTCTCCGGAGTCTCGATAGGCGATGCCGTTGCGGATGACCATGCCGGTCTCGCGGAAGCCGTAGTAGTCGCCGTTGATGGCGAAGATCGCGCCGTTCTGCTCGGCGATGTCGGAGGTCTCGTCGACGATGTTGGTCCCGAAGGAGTCCTCGGCGAAGGCCGATCGCAGCACGGTCGCGTCGCTCAGCACGAGGTCGGCGACGAAGTAGGTCACGGTCTGGCTGCCCGAGCCGGTGCTGATCTCGCGCACGCTGATCGAGGTGCCGTCCGCGGTCCAGCTGTCGTCGGTCAGCGCGGCCTGCGAGGTGTCGAGCTCGGTGCCGTCGCTGCCCTGGCTGGCCTCGTACGCCGACGCGTCGGCGACCTCCACGTGGTCGATGACGTAGCGGTCGAGCGCCCACGCGCCGGCGCCGGTGGTCAGGGTGAGGGCGGTGAGACCGCCCACGAGGAAACCGCGTCGGGTGGGGGTGGGGAGACGTGAAGGCATGTCTCCGACGATGCGGCGCTCCCTGTTCGGACCCTGTGGCGCAGCCAATGATCCGATGTGACCTACTTGCCCCAGTTCCGCCGGCGCACGGCCCGCCGCGGCCTGCCACCGGCGTACGACCGCGACGAGTCGACGAGGAAGCCGCGCTCGAGGGCCTCGCGGCCGATCAGCATCCGGAAGCCCATCTCGTCACGGTTGCTCAGCGTCATCACGGTCGTGATGGTGCGACCGGCGAGCGTCACGTCGAGGCGACGGCGTACCTCTGCTCGACCTGGCCGTTGCTCGAGCGCACCTCGCGGCGGTCGAGGACGGGCAGGGTCAGCTCGACGTGGTCCTCGTCGGACCGCTGCCAGGGGTGGACGGAGAAGCGCACCCACTCGGCGCCGTCCTGCTCGTAGACCTCGAGGTCGAAGGCGTGGATCGAGGACGACCGGGCGCCGGTGTCGATCTTGGCCTTCACCCACTCGACGTCGGCCTGCGGGAGGCCGACCCACTCGCGCCACCCGACGACGAGCGGCTCGGGCGTCTCGTCGGTGGCGGGCACGCCGCCATCCTGTCAGGTGGCCTCGTGCTTGTATGAGGCCCGTGAAGCTCGCCATCCTGTCGCGCGCCCCGCGCTCCTACAGCACGCAGCGACTCCGCACGGCCGCCCTCGATCGCGGCCACGACGTCAAGGTGCTCAACACGCTGCGCTTCGGCATCGACCTCACCGGCGACGAGCCCGACCTGCTGTTCCGCGGCAAGCAGCTGTCGACGTACGACGCCGTGCTGCCGCGCATCGGCAACTCGATCACCTACTTCGGCACCGCCGTCGTGCGGCAGTTCGAGCAGATGGACGTCTACACGCCCAACACCAGCTACGGCATCGCCAACAGCCGCGACAAGCTGCGCGCGACGCAGATCCTCTCGCGCCACAAGATCCCGATGCCGGCGACGACCTTCGTGCAGGACCGCGCCGACGTGATCCCCGCGATCGAGAGCGTCGGCGGTGCGCCCGTCGTGATCAAGCTGCTCGAGGGCACGCAGGGCATCGGCGTCATCCTCGCGCCGACGCTGAAGGTCGCCGAGGCGATCATCGAGACGCTGCAGAGCACCCGGCAGAACGTGCTGATCCAGCGCTTCGTCAAGGAGAGCAAGGGCCGCGACATCCGCGCCCTCGTCGTCGGCGACCGCGTCGTCGCGGCGATGCGGCGCGTCGCGCAGGGCGACGAGTTCCGCTCCAACGTGCACCGCGGCGGCAGCGTCGAGCCGGTCGAGCTCGACGAGGAGTTCGAGCGCGTCGCCGTGCGGTCGGCGCAGATCATGGGCCTGCGCGTCGCCGGTGTCGACATGCTCGAGGGCAGCAACGGCCCGCAGGTGATGGAGGTCAACTCCTCGCCCGGCCTGGAGGGCATCGAGGCCGCGACCAAGCTCGACGTCGCCGGCGCGATCATCGACTACATCGACAACCAGGTCGCCTTCCCCGACATCGACGTACGCCAGCGGCTCACCGTCTCGACGGGCTACGGCGTCGCCGAGATCGTCGTGCACGCCGGCTCCGACATGGTCGGCAAGAAGCTCGGCGACTCCGGCCTCGACGACCGCGACATCACCGTGCTGACGCTGCACCGCGGCCCGCAGGTCATCCCGAACCCGCGCCACAAGACCGTCCTCGAGGGCGAGGACCGCCTGCTCTGCTTCGGCAAGCTCGAGGAGATGCGCTCGATGATCCCGGACCGCAAGCAGCGCCGGGTCAAGCGGCTGATGAAGAAGCACCTGCCGCCGACGACGCCGTAGCGCCACGCGAGGTCATACGGACGGGGCAAGCCGATGCCCCGTCCGTATGACGTCGTGGGGTCACATGGGGTGCGCGCCGAGGGAGCCCTGGACCGCTCCGGCCGGGTAGGCGGCGTTGTGGACGTTGACGTAGTACGCCGCGGGTGCCGGCGATGCGGCGGATCACGGCGCCGCGGGGCGGTGGCGCAGCGCGCTCCTCCCGTCACGGCGCCGGTGAGGTCGACGAGGACGAAGCCGTCGGAGGCCCGGTGGATGTGCGCGGCCGTCGGGGCGTCGATCCCCGTCCAGGAGATGGTCGGCGCAGACACGCGGCGGCCGCGGCCGGAGTCGGACGATCGCCGAGCCACAGCCGTTCGCGTCGCCGCTGTGGGTGAGTCGGGGCGCTGCAGGACGTCGCTCCACCTGGGCGGGAGGGCGTGCGCTGCCGGGGCGAACGACAGGATCATCAGGGCCGCAGCGACGCGGCGGCGGGACGGGTGACGAGGGCCATCCCGCCATCGTGCTCCCGGTGGGCACGTGGGGGTATCCCTCATCTGGGGGGACGGGAGGACGAGTGCGGTCTGGTCAGGTGCGCGGGCGCGTGTGCCAGAGCCACGCCAGCCCGACGAACGGCAGCACCAGCGGCAGCCAGCCGTAGCCCGCGCCGTACGACGACCACACGGTCTGGTCGGGGAAGAGCTCCGGGTCGAGGACGGTCAGCGTGCCGACCGTGAGCACGCCGACGAGCTCGAAGCCGACGGCCGCCCACGCAAGCCGGCGCGGGGACGGGCCGACCTCGGCGAGGCCGAGGGTGGCGGCGACGTAGACCAGCGCGGCGACCGCGGACAGCGTGTAGGCGAGCGGCGCCTCGGACGCCTTGGTCGCGAGCTGGACGAGCGAGCGGGCGGTGGCGGCGAGGGCGAAGACGCCGTAGACCGCGACGAGGGCGCGCCCGGCGCCCGACCTGGTGGAGCTCATGACGGCCACACCTCCAGGACGCGTACGACGACGAAGGCCTGGGCCACGCCGGCGACCATCAGCACGGCCGTGGCCCCGCGGCTGCGCTCGGCGAGCGACCACACGAAGCCGATCGGCAGCAGGACGAGCCCGGCGAGCAGGTAGCCGAACAGCGTGACCTCGCCGCCGCCCGACAGCGAGACGTCGCCGACCTGCACGACCGCGACGCCGAGCAGGACCAGCGTCCCGAGCTCGACCACGCCGGCGAGGCCGAGCAGGCCCCAGTCGGGCGTGCGGTTGAGCGCGACGTAGACCAGCACCACCGCCGCGAAGGCCAACGACCCGTAGATCAGCACGAGGGGCAGGGGTCCGTCCACGACGCCGATCCTCTCAGGCACGGACACACAGGGTCGCCACAGGTCGACGGCAGGTCGGCGACAGGTCGGCGCGACAGCCTCGGCCCATGAACCCGACCTACCTCCTCGCCGCCGTCGACCTCGTCGCCGTGCTCGTGCTCGCCATGGCCGTCTACTACCCGCGCCACCGCCGCGCGGACCTCGTCACGGCCTTCATCGCCGTCAACGTCGGCGTCCTCGCCGTCACGATCGTGCTGTCGAGCAGCGCCGCCACGGTCGGTCTCGGCCTGGGCCTCTTCGGGGTCCTCTCGATCATCCGGCTCCGCTCCGACGAGCTCGGCCAGCACGAGATCGCCTACTACTTCGCCGCCCTCGCCATCGGCCTCATCGGCGGCCTCGGCACGGGCGACGTCGCCCTCTCCGTCACGCTGATGGCCGCCCTGGTGGGGGTCCTCGCCCTCGCCGACAGCCGGCTGCTGCACGGCACCGGGCTGCGGCAGGTCGTCGTGCTCGACTCCGCGATCACCGACGAGGCGACCCTCGTCCAGCGGCTCGAGATGCTGCTCGACGCCCGGGTCACCCGCGTGACGCCGGTGCGCGTCGACCTCGTGAACGACACCACGACCGTCGAGGTCCACTACGCCGCCGCGCACCCGCCCGGCCATGCCCCGGGCGGAGCGTCACGAGCTGTCTGCGGTCACGCGATGAGCACCCTCGACCACCTGCCTGCCGTCTCCCTCGCCGACCTCAACGCCGACGCGGAGCTGCTGACCCGGATCGACCGCAAGTACGTCGTCCCTGCCGCCGACCTCGACGCCGTCCTGACCGGCATCCCGGGCCTGCGCGTCCTGGAGATCGACGGGCGCCGCTCGTCGCGCTACGAGTCGACCTACCTCGACACCGTCGACCTGGACAGCTGGACCGCGTCGGCCCACCGCCGTCGCCGCCGCTGGAAGGTCCGCACCCGGACCTACGCCGACACCGGCGAGCGGTGGCTGGAGGTCAAGACCCGCGGCCTGCGCGGCACGACCGTCAAGGAGCGACTGCCGCACCCCGGCGCCGACGACCTCGTCGTGCCCGCGGCCGCCGGCGCCTGGGTCCGCGACCGGCTCGGCGCCGCGCACGTCCACGACGTCGACCCCGGCGGCCTGGTCGCGACGCTCCACACCAGCTATCGGCGCACGACGCTGCTGCTCGACGCCGGCGCCGGCCGCGCCACGATCGACCGCGACCTGCGCTGGGCCTCCTCCCACGGCACCGCTGCGGTCGGCGACGTGCTCGTCCTCGAGACCAAGGCGGGCAGTGCCCGGCCCGGCCCGCTCGACCGGCGGCTCTGGGAGCTCGGCCACCGGCCGGTCCGGATCAGCAAGTACGGCACGGGGCTGGCGCTGCTCACCCCGGACCTCCAGCGCAACCGCTGGCACCGGGTCACGACGCGGCACCTCGGTGCCCTGACCGTCGACGCGGGAGTGCCGGCATGACGGCGTACGGTCCGGGCGCGAAGCGGCTCGCGGTCCTCGCGACGCTGGCGGCCCTCACCCTCGGCCGGCTGCGCCACCGACCCGACCCCGGCCTCGAGCAGCGGCGTCAGCACCGCGGCGCAGGACGTCGCGGAGGGGACGGGCGTCTGGGACGCGAGCACCGTGCACGACATCTCGGTCGACGTCGACGAGGACGCCGTCGCCGCGATGATCGACACCTACCAGGACTCGGGCGAGAAGGAGTGGATCGAGGCCACCGTCACGATCGACGGCACGACCTTCGAGCGGGTCGGCCTCCGGCTCAAGGGCAACTCGTCCCTGCGCGGCGTCACCGACGACGCCGACCCGACGGACCTGCCGTGGCTGATCAGGCTCGACGAGTTCGTCGACGACCAGTCCGTCGACGGGTGGAGCGACTTCATCGTGCGGTCCAACGGCTCGCAGACGGCGCTCAACGAGGCGGTCGCGCTCGACCTGCTCGCCGAGGCGGGTCTCGCCAGCGAGCACGCGATCCCGTCGTCGTTCAGCGTCAACGGTGCCGACGCCCGGCTCCGGCTGGTCGTGCAGAACCTCGACGAGGAGTGGGAGGCGGAGAACTTCGCCACCGACGGGCTGCTCTACAAGGCCGAGGCCGGCGGCGACTGGTCCTACCGCGGCGACGACCCCGACTCCTACACGGACGTCTTCGACCAGGAGACCGGCGACGACGACCTCACCCCGCTGATCGACTTCCTCCAGTTCGTCAACGAGAGCAGCGACGAGGACTTCGCCGCCGGCCTGCCCGAGCGGCTCGACGTCGAGTCGTTCGCCCGCTACCTCGCCTTCGAGGACCTCGTCGGCAACTTCGACGACATCGACGGACCGGGCAACAACGCCTACCTGCGCTGGGACGCCGAGTCCGGTGGCTTCACCGTCGTGGCCTGGGACCACAACCTCGCCTTCGGCGGCGCGCCCGGCGGTGGCGGTGGGCTGGACGGGTCCCGGAGGCGGCGGTCCGGCGCGCTTCCCCGGCGGCGAGGACGGCGAGCGCCCGCGAGCCTCCGGAGGGGATGCCCGACGGCGAGCGTCCGGACGGCGCCGGCCGCGGCGGACCCGGCGGCGGGTCCAACGTCCTCGTCGAGCGGTTCACCGCGGTCGACGAGTGGGCCGCGCTGGTCGAGCAGGCGAAGGCCGACCTCACCGAGCAGCTCGTCGACAGCGGGTACGCCGAGGAGGTGCTCGACCGCTGGGCCGGCGTCCTCACCGACCAGGCGGGCGACCTCGTCGACGCGACGACCGTGCAGGAGGAGGCCGACGCGATCCGTGCGACAGCCTCAGCTGACGACCGGGAACTCCTTCATCGCGTGGTCGGCGATCTTCTTCATCATGTAGCCGTCGATGCCGCCGCCGACGAGCCCGCCCGCGAACGGGACACCGCGACCGAAGCGGCTCAGCGCCTTCTCGCTCACGCCGCGCATCAGCCGGAAGCCGACCGCCTTGTTGACGACCATCAGGGCGGCCGGCGGCAGACCCTTGAGGGCGTACGACGTCACGCGGCTGCCGGCGGTCGCCATCCCGGCCTTCTTGAGCACCTCGTCGGAGTCCGAGCCGACCAGGGTGAGCAGGATCGCGGTGCGCACCCGCGGCTCGGAGACGTCGTACCCCCGCAGCGTGGCGACGACGCCGACCATCCGCACCGCCTGGAGGTAGAACTCGGCCAGGTTGACCGGCAGCGACACGGGCATCGTGACGAAGCCGCCGAGCCCGGTGACGAAGCCGCCGATCGAGCCGAAGAACGTCGTCGAGCGGGCCACGGCCGCGATCGCCTTCTCGCGGTCACCGCCGGCCTTGGTCAACGCGCGGTCGGCCACCTCGCGGACGGGGTCGATCGGTCCGCGGCCCTCGATGCCGACGTCGACGAGCATCGTGACGAGCCGGTCGATGGCACCCGGGTCGGGCTGCTGGTCGTTGGCGGCGTCGAGCGCGGCCCGCGTCGTCTTCGCGGAGCGGCCGGGGGTGAGCTTGTCGAGGAGTCCCATGCGCACACGATAGGAACCCGGTGGTGGGGACGGCTCACCCCTGGAGTCGGACGCGAGCGGTGGTCCACCCACATTCCCGACCAGTCGAATGTAGTTGGACCACCGACCGATAACGCGTCCCGCCCCGACACGCCCGTGAGCGGTGGCCCAGCCACACTTCCGCCGTACGAAATGTGGGTGGACCACCGCTCGGCGCGGGGTCAGACGGACGAGCGGAAGCCGCGCAGCCGCAGGCTGTTGGTCACCACGAAGACGCTCGAGAAGGCCATCGCGGCACCGGCGAGCATCGGGTTGAGCAGGCCGGCGGCGGCGAGGGGCAGGGCGGCGACGTTGTAGCCGAACGCCCAGAACAGGTTGCCCTTGATCGTCGCGAGCGTCCGTCGCGCGAGGCGGATCGCGTCCACCGCGACGAGCAGGTCGCCGCGCACGAGCGTCAGGTCGCTGGCCTCGATCGCCACGTCGGTGCCGGTGCCCATCGCGAGGCCGAGGTCGGCCTGGGCGAGGGCGGCGGCGTCGTTGACGCCGTCGCCGACCATCGCGACGACCTTGCCCGCGGCCTGGAGGCGCTGCACCTCGGCGACCTTGTCGGCGGGCAGCACGTCGGCGATCACCGTCTCGATGCCGACCTGGTCGGCGACCTGGCGGGCCGCGGCGGCGTTGTCGCCGGTGAGCAGGATCGGGGTGAGGCCGAGGTCGCGCAGCCGTGCGATCGCCTCGGCGGACGTCGGCTTCACCGTGTCGCCGACGACGATGACGCCGCGGGCGCGGCCGTCCCAGCCGACCGCGACGGGCGTACGTCCCTCGCCCTGCGCGCGCTCGACGACGGCGGCCAGGTCGGCGTCGAGGTGCTGCGACCAGTCCTCGAGCAGCCGCGGCCGGCCGACGAGCACGGCGTGGCCGTCGACGACGCCCTGCACGCCGAGGCCCTCGACGTTGGCGAAGTCCTCCACTGCTCGGCAGACGGCCCGTCGGCCGCTGCGATGGCCCGGCCGATCGGGTGCTCGGACGCGGACCTCGAGGGCAGCGGCGAGACGGCGTACGTCGTCCACGCTCTCGCCGTCGGCGGCCACCACCTCGTGGACGGTCATCTCGCCGGTGGTGACCGTGCCGGTCTTGTCGAGCACGATCGTGTCGACGCGGCGGGTCTGCTCGAGCACCTCGGGCCCCTTGATCAGGATGCCGAGCTGGGCGCCGCGACCGGTGCCGACCATGAGCGCGGTCGGCGTGGCCAGGCCCAGCGCGCAGGGGCAGGCGATGATCAGCACCGAGACGGCAGCGGTGAAGGCCGCGGTCGCGCCGCCGCCGGCGCCGAGCCAGAAGCCGAGGGTGCGCCACGGCCAGCCCGATCACGACCGGCACGAAGATCGCCGGAGACCCGGTCGGCGAGGCGCTGCACCTCGGCCTTGCCGTTCTGCGCGTCCTCGACGAGGCGCGCCATCTGGGCGAGCTGGGTGTCGGCGCCGACGCGGGTCGCGCGGACCACGAGGCGTCCGCCGGCGTTGACGGTGGCGCCGACCACGGCGTCGCCGGGACGCACCTCGACCGGCACCGACTCGCCGGTGAGCATCGAGGCGTCGACGGCGGACGAGCCCTCGACGACCTCGCCGTCGGTCGCGATCTTCTCCCCGGGGCGTACGACGAACGCGTCCCCGACGACGAGCTGGTCGATCGGGACGCGGGTCTCGAGGCCGTCGCGCAGCAGGGCCGCGTCACGGACGCCGAGCTCGAGGAGGGCCCGCAGCGCCGCGCCGGACTGTCGCTTCGAGCGGTGCTCGAGCCAGCGCCCGGCGAGCAGGAACGTCGTCACGCCCGCGGCTGCCTCGAGGTAGATGTTGCCCGCGCCGTCGGTGCGGTCGATCGAGATCCGGAACGGGTGGGTCATGCCCGGCTCGCCGGCGGTGCCGAGGAACAGCGCCCACAGCGACCAGCCGAAGGCGGCGAGGACGCCGACCGAGACGAGGGTGTCCATCGTGGTCGCGCCGTGGCGCAGGTTGGTCCACGCAGCCCGGTGGAAGGGCAGCGCGCCCCACACCACGACGGGCGCGGCGAGGACGAGGGACGCCCACTGCCAGTAGGTGAACTGCCAGGCGGTCACCATGCCCAGCGCGACGACGGGGATGCTCAGCGCGGCGCTGACGATCAGCCGCTGCAGCAGCGGGTCGCGCTCGGGGGCGTCGTCGACGACCTCGGTGCTGGGCAGCGCCGCGGCGTAGCCGGCGGCCTCGACGGTGCGCAGCAGGTCGTCGGTGGAGACGGTGCCGGGGTAGGAGACCTTGGCCTTCTCGGTGGCGTAGTTGACCGTCGCGGTCACGCCGTCGAGCTTGTTGAGCTTGCGCTCGATGCGGTTGGCGCACGACGCGCAGGTCATGCCGGTGATGGCGAGCTCGACGTCAGTGGTCATGGTCGCCTCCCTCGGCGTGGTCGCCCGAGGGCGCGCCGCCGGACTCGACGGTGAACGCGGCCGTGTGGACGGTGCCGCGGTGCTGGAAGTCCAGGAAGAGGCCGTACGTCGCCGGCTCGGGGAAGGCGGTCGCGAAGTCGATCCCCGGGCCCGGGCTCGCCCTCCTCCGGGTGGACGTGGAGGTAGGCCAGGTCGCCGGCACGGATCGCGACGAGGTGGCCGTAGGCGCCGAGGTAGGGCTCGAGGTCGGTGACCGGCTCGCCGTCGAGCTCGATGCGGGTGGTGAGCACGGTGCTCGCGCCCGGGGCGGTGTCGCCCTCCAGGCTCACGGTGTAGGTGCCCTCGTCGGTCTCGATGGTCGCCGTCCGGCTGTCGTCCGGCAGCGGCTCGGGTGCGAAGTCGCCCGCGACCGCGAGGTCGTCGGCGAGCGTGATGCCCTCCCAGCCCTCGGGCGTGAAGTCGGCGACCACGCGCCACACGCCGGGCGTCAGGCGGACGTCGACGGACCACGTGCCGCTCGCCCGGTCGAGCACCGGGTGCACGTGCTGGAAGCCGGTGAGGTCACGGCGTACGACGATGAGGTGCAGGTCCTTGTCGTGCTCGCGCGTGTAGTCGAGCAGCGGCCGCCCGCTGGAGGTGAGCACCTGGAAGTCGAGCCGGGTGCGGCCGGCGGTCACGCTCGCGGTCGGCCAGCGCCAGGGTGAAGCCGTCCGCACGGGCGGTGAGGCCACCGACGTCGGCGGCGGAGGCAGCGCTCGCGCCGTGCTCGTCGCCGTGGCCGGCCTCGTGGGCCGCGACGGGTGCGCTGTCGATCGGACCCACGACGGCTCCCGCACCCCAGGCCACCGCGAACGCGGCGACCAGGGCGGTGACGAACGCGGCGACCCGCAACGGCGTACTCATGCCGGTCATGCGATGGCGTAGCCGGCTTCCTCGACGGCAGCCCGGACGGCGGCGGGGTCGAGGGGTGCGGCGCTGGTGACGGTGACGGCTCCGGTCTCGACGACGACGGCGACGTCCTCGACGCCGGCGATCTCGGAGATCTCCTCGGTGACCGAGGCGGCGCAGTGGCCGCAGGTCATGCCGGTGACGGTGTAGGTGGTGGTCTCGCTCATGGTGCAGCTCCTTCGAGAACGGGTCGGGTCAGGACTTCACGAGGCGCGCGATGGCCTCGGAGGCCTCCTTGAGCTTCTGCTCCTGCTCGGCGCCGCCCTGGCGGGCGGCGTCGACGAGGCAGTGGGCCATGTGGTCGTCGAGCAGCGACAGCGCCAGGGCCTGGAGGGCCTTCGTGGCGGCGGAGACCTGGGTGAGGATGTCGATGCAGTACTTCTCGTCCTCGACCATCCGCTGGATGCCGCGCACCTGCCCCTCGATCCGACGCAGGCGCTTGAGGTGGGCCTGGACGGCTTCGTCGTTGCCCTCGAGGTGTCCGTGCTGCTCGCTCATGGCGCCAACAATACCCCTAGGGGGTATACATCCCTCGAATCCCTCACCCGTGGGGGTGGAGTTCACTACCCAATCCACGCTCAGCGGCAGGTCGGCGTGGTCGAAATGCACTGGTCCAGACCTATGGTGACGACGACGGTCCGGGGGGACGTCGAGGGCGCACCACCGTGCGACCCCTCCCCACAGGACCGTCAGGAATCACATGAACATCCGCGTAGCCATGCTCGGTGGTGACGAGCTCGTCCGACGGGGGTTGGAGAGCATGCTCCGGACCCTCGGCGGGTTCGAGATGGGCAGCGTCAAGGACCGGATGCGAGCGCCGATCGACATCGCGCTCGTCGAGACCTACGGCACCGCCCTCGACGACACCACGCTCGCCCGTGCCGTCGCCGACCCCTACATCCGCCGGGTGGCCGTGTTCACCTGGAACCACCATCCCGGGCTCGTCGGCGAGGTCCTCGTCGGCGGCGTCGCGGGCTACCTCGGCAAGAACCTCACGGCCGCCCAGCTCGGTCGCGCGCTGCGCGCCGTCCACGAGGGCCAGTCCGTCGTCGCTCCGCCGCTCCCGGGGGCATCGGCGCAGGGCATGGCCACTCCCAGCGAGGCCGACATGCTCACCACGCGTGAGCGCGAGACCCTGGCCCTGATCGCCACGGGTCGCAGCAACGACGAGATCGCGCAGGAGATGCGGATCTCGCTCAACTCGGTGAAGTCCTACATCCGCAGCGCCTACCGCAAGACCGGCGTGCAGAGCCGCAGCCAGGCCGTGCTCTGGGCGGTCACCCACGGAGTGCGGGTCGAGGTCCTCCAGGAGGCCTGACGTCGGGCCGGGTCCACTGGTCCCGGCTGACCAGCACCTCGCGCAGCACGTCGGGCCGGTCGGTGATGATCCCGTCGACGCCGGCGTCGAGGAGCGTGCGCATCGTGGCCGGGTCGTCGACCGTCCACACGACGACCCGGATGCCGAGGTCGTGGGCGCGCGCGATCACCCGCTCCGAGTGGATCGGCAGCCGCCCGAGCCGCATCGGCACGTGGGCGAAGGCGCCGCCCGCGCTCCCGAGGCCCAGGGGTCGCACGCGACCCTTGGAGCAGGCGATGAGCGTGGTCAGCGAGCGCCAGCCGAGCGCGGTCGTGACGCCGGGTGCCTCGTCCTGCAGGCGGCTCAGCCACCGGCTCCACGCTCCGGCGATGAGCACCCGCTGTGCCCAGCGCGGGTTGGCCTTCAGCAGCCGGGCCATCGAGGCGATCGACGCCTCGTCCTTGAGGTCGATCGCGAACCTCGCCTCGGCGAACGTCCCCATCGCCTCGGCGAGGGTGGGGATCCGCTCGCTGCCGTGCACCCGCAGGTGCTGCAGGGCGGCGAGGTCGAGGTCGGCGACCCGGCCCCGGTGCCCGGTCACGCGGTGCAGGTCGGAGTCGTGGAAGCACACGAGGTGCCCGTCACGCGTGGTGTGCACGTCGGTCTCGAGGTAGGTGAGGCCGAGGGCGGTGGCCCGACCGAACGCGGCCAGGGTGTTCTCGGGAGCCAGGCCCATGCCACCGCGGTGCGCGATGGCGAGCGGTCCTGCGTGGTCGCCGTAGCTGGTCACCTCACCAGCATGAGGTCGTACGACGACCGCTGTCGCGCCGCGACGGCCGGTCCGGGCGAGTGTTCACCCAACCGTCGTCGCGGCGCCCGGCGCCGGACACGTCAGGCCCGGTAGCCGCCCAGCAGCTCGGCCAGCCGCAGGTGCGGCTGCGCCTCGTCGGCCTTGCCCTGGCGCTGCAGGGACCGGCCCACCAGGAGGTGGGCGTAGGGCTCGTTGGGGTCGTGCTCGAGCAGCTCGGTCGCGACCCGGATCGCCCCGTTGAGCTGGGCGGAGTGGTAGAGCGAGCGCGCCAGCAGGAGACGTACGTCGGTGAGCTCGTGACGCACGTCGGCGGAGTCGTCGAGCAGCTCGGCCAGCAGCACGGCCGCCTCGCGGTAGGACTTCTCCGCGAACAGCTCCTGGGCGTGGAGCCAGCGGTCGAAGGGCGCGTCCTCGAGCAGCCCCGCGTGTCCGCGCAGCAGGTCCTCGAAGGGGGTGAAGTCGGTCATCGTCGCTCCTCTCGAGCGGGTCTCTCCTCCGAGCGTGCGCCCGGACACCGTCCCAACGCCGTAACGGTGCCCGGCGATTCCGCGGAATACTGGGCGAGGCAGTCCCGTTGAAGATGATAGAAACTTCAACCACTGTGACACTTCTGGGAAGAGGACATCATGCAGTTCGGCATCTTCAGCGTCGGTGACGTCACCGAGGACCCGACCACCGGTCGGGCCCCGACGGAGGCCGAGCGCATCGCGTCGATGACCCAGCTCGCGCTCAAGGCCGAGGAGGTCGGGCTCGACGTCTTCGCGACCGGCGAGCACCACAACCCGCCGTTCGTCGTCTCCTCGCCGACCACGCACCTCGGCTACATCGCGGCGCAAGACCGAGAAGCTGCTGCTCTCGACGAGCACCACGCTGATCACCACCAACGACCCGGTCAAGATCGCCGAGGACTACGCGTTCCTGCAGCACCTGTCCGGCGGTCGCGTCGACCTGATGATGGGCCGCGGCAACACCGGACCGGTCTACCCCTGGTTCGGCAAGGACATCCGCGACGGCATCAAGCTCGCGGTCGAGAACTACCACCTCCTGCGCACGCTCTGGCGCGAGCCGGTCGTCAACTGGCAGGGCCAGTTCCGCACGCCGCTGCAGGGCTACACCTCGACCCCCGCTCCGCTCGACGGCACGCCGCCGTTCGTGTGGCACGGCTCGATCCGCAGCAGCGAGATCGCCGAGCAGGCGGCCTACTACGGCGACGGCTTCTTCCACAACCACATCTTCTGGAACAAGGAGCACACCGAGGCGATGGTGCGGCTCTACCGCCGCCGCTTCGAGCACTACGGCCACGGCGCCGCCGACCAGGCGTACGTCGGGCTGGGCGGCCAGGTCTTCATGGGCGCCACCGAGGCCGAGGCCAAGCGCACCTTCCGGCCCTACTTCGACAACGCCCCGGTCTACGGCCACGGCCCGTCGCTGGAGGACTTCACGGAGATGACGCCGCTGACCGTCGGCACGCCCGAGCAGGTCATCGAGCGCACGCTCGGCTTCGCCGACTACGTCGGTGACTACCAGCGCCAGCTGTTCCTCGTCGACCACGCCGGCCTGCCGACGTCACTGGTGATGGAGCAGGTCGAGATGCTCGGCACCGAGGTCGTGCCGGTGCTGCGCGCGGAGTTCGAGCGCCGCCGCCCGGCGCACGTCCCGAGCGACCCGCCCACCCACGCCTCGCTGGTGGCGGCCGGTCCCGACGCGCCGCACCACCTGGTCGAGCCCGCCCGCGCCCGCGCGGAAGAGCTGGCCGCTGCGAAGGTCGACGCATGACGCACCGCATCGTCGTGGTGACGGCGGGACTCACCGTCCCGTCGTCCACCCGGCTCCTCGCCGACCAGATCGCCGAGGCCACCTCGGCGCAGGTCAGCGCGCGCGGCGAGTCCGTCGAGATGGCGTACGTCGAGCTGCGCGAGGTCGCCAGTGAGCTGGCCACGTTCATGGTGACCGGCGGCATCCCGACGCCTCGGCTCACCGCGCTGCGCGAGCAGGTGGCCGCGGCCGACGGGCTGATCGCGGTGACGCCGGTCTTCAACGCGAGCTTCAGCGGCCTCTTCAAGATGTTCTTCGACGCCCTGGACCCCGACGGGCTGACCGGCACCCCGGTGCTCATCGCCGCGACCGCCGGCACCGCCCGGCACTCGCTGGTCCTCGACCACGCGATGCGCCCGCTCTTCGCCTACCTCCGCGCGGTCGTCGTACCGACCGGGGTGTTCGCGGCGACCGAGGACTTCGGCAGCCACGGGCTCTCGGACCGGATCACCCGCGCGGCGTCCGAGCTGGCCGCGGCGGTGCTGAGCCAGGGTGACTACTCGGTCGGCGGGTTCGCCCCCGACCTCGCGGCCCGCCCGCGGCGTACGTCCGGCACCCAGGTCGAGTCCGACGTGACGCCCTTCGGCGACCTCCTCCGGGGCCACTCCGGCACCGACTGACGCCTCCCCACTTCCGGGGGGTCGGGCCCGGAACGGCTGCCGACGGCCCGCGCCGTGGTTAGCGTTCCGCTGGAGCGCGGTACATGGGGACCACGCTGCCTGGTCAAGGGGGCGTGGGATGGCAGGTCTGCCCGGTGCGGGTCAGACGTTCGGACGGTACGACCTGACGCGGCGCATCGGTCGTGGCGGGATGGGCGTCGTCTACGAGGCGACCCACCGCGACCTGCAACGGCCGGTCGCGCTCAAGCTCCTGTCGATGGACCTGCTCGACAACGAGGCGCTGCGCAACCGCTTCATCCGCGAGGCGCAGGCGCTGGCGGCGGTGGACTCGCCGATGATCGTTCCCGTCTTCGACGCGGGCGAGCACGACGGCTGGCTCTACATCGCGACCAAGCTGTTCCCGGACGGCGACCTCAGTGACTGGATCCACGAGCACGGCGCCCTCTCGCAGGACGAGGCGGTGTCCGTCCTGGTGCAGGTGGCCGAGGGGCTGGCCGATGCCCACGAGGCGGGGTTCCTGCACCGGGACATCAAGCCGTCCAACGTCCTCCTGCAGCGGCGTGCGGACGGTCTGCGTGCGGTGATCTGCGACTTCGGCATCGCGTTCGCCGAGGGCAGCGAGCACACGAAGACGGTCGGCGTCATCGGGACGCTCGGCTACATGGCTCCCGAGCGTCACGAGGGGCTGCCTGCCACCGCCGCGTCCGACGTCTACAGCCTCGGGTGCGTGCTCTACGCCTGCCTCCAGGGGCGTGCTCCCTGGGTCGGCACCGACGTCAAGGTCGCCATGGGCCACCTCTACAACCCGGTGCCGCAGATCCCCGAAGGCGCCGACGCCATCAACGACGTGCTGCTGCGCGCCCTCGCGAAGAACCCGGACGACCGCTACCAGACCGCCGCCGAGTTCCGCGCGGCGCTCCTGCGGCTGGGCGAGCCGGAGGAGTCGACCGTGATCGTCGACCTCGCGCACGAGGAGAACCTGGCTCCGGTCGTGCCCACGGACCTGACGTACCTGCTGCCCGCATCCAGGTCCGGGTCCACCCCGACCGGCGCACCCCGCGTCGATGTCGACGCAGCCCACGGACGCGACGACCGGTCCGACCCTCCTCGACCCGCCCGGGATCGCGACGTGGTGACCGTTGACACCGTCATCCCGAAGACCGACACCGTCTCCCCGGTCGCGTCGGACGTGCCGCCGACGCCCTGGACCCACCGACCGCGCACGTGGTGGGTGGCGGGCGCCGCTGCCGTGCTGGTGGGCGCGCTCGCCCTGATCGCGGTGCTGAACGGAGGGGACGGCGAGCCGACGAGCACGGCCCCTGACACCCTGACGCTCGAGGTGGTGGGCAGCTGTACGCCGTCCGAGCCGGACTGCAGGAAGGTCGAGCTCGTGGCCACCGGGCTCCCCGCAGACGAGCTGGTGCTGGTGAGGACGACTGTCGACGGAACCCTCCAACAGGACGGGTGCACGTACGACGACGGCGAGGTCCTGCCGTGCTTCTCCGGGACGACGTCGAGCACCGGCCGTCTGGAGGTGGGCATCGACTGGACCACGTCCGGCGCCATCGAGGTCCAGCTCCGCGGTCTGACCGCGAGTGTCGTGGTGCCGTAGCCCCGATCGTCAGTGATCTCGTCGACGAGGAGTTGCCCAGCACCGACTGACCCTCCTGCGGCTGGTTGCCAAGTCAACTTCCCCCTGACGGGTGGTGACTCTGGCCATCGGCCGTGATTACGTCGATGGTTGAGCATGCAACGAACCCTGGGGAGGGAACCATGAGCGGCTATGTGCCGAAAGTGGGCGACGTGATCAGGCTGGCGCAGTGATCCGGGTCGGGCGGGCCTCGAGCTCGCGGATGCCGGCCACACTGCTTCCGCGGCCACGGCGGGAGTCACTAGGTTGGGCAGCCCAGACCGAAGCAACGGGAGCCGACGATGTCGATCAACCTCAATCCCTACCTCAACTTCCCCGACGCGCAGGCGCGCGAGGCGATGGAGTTCTACCAGTCGGTGCTGGGTGGCGAGCTCAACGTCATGACCTTCGGCGACATGGGCACCGAGGGTCCGCTGGCCGCCCAGGTGATGCACGGCCAGCTCGAGGTGCCCGGCGGGCTGGTGCTGATGGGCGCCGATGCGCCGCCGGAGATGGTGCAGGTGACCTTCGGCGACAACGTGTCGGTCAGCCTGTCCGGCGGCCCGGAGGACGCCGAGCGGCTGCGCGAGTGGTTCGCGAAGCTGTCGGAGGGCGGCGTCGTACGTCAGCCGCTCGAGGCTGCTCCGTGGGGTGACGAGTTCGGCATGCTCACCGACCGCTTCGGCATCGGCTGGCTGGTCAACATCGCGGGCGCCTCGTCCTGAACCTCTGGCGGCTTCGGCCGCGGAGGAGCACACTCTTTCCATGCGCAGCCTGACGCGTCGCCTCGCACCCCACGCCCGCACGTCGTGGCTCACCTTCGCTGCGGTGGCGGTGGCAGCGGTCCTCGTCTCGATCCTGGTGGTGGAGCTCGTCGGCGGCGGCCGCTTCGCCCTCGTCGGGACGCTCGCCACCTTGCTCGTGGTGGTCGTCGTCCTGGGCGCGGTCCTCGACGCGATCCTGGTGCCGGGCAACCCGGACGTACGCCGGTGGGCCGGCCACGACGCCGGGTGGACCGGTCTCGGCGCGCCTGTCAGCCTGCCCGAGGGTCGCGGGGGCGACGGAGGTTCCTGCTGAGGTCAGGCGCCCCTGCCTAGGCTCGACGTGTGTTCAAGCGCCGCGCCCGACCCCAGCCACCGGTAGTACGCACCGACACGGAATGGCGCGAGCGCCTCGATCCCGAGGCCTACCGCGTGCTCCGCCGGTCGGGGACCGAGGCGCCCGGCAGCAGTCCCGTACGCGCACCCGACGGCCGGGTCGGACGGTGTGTACCGCTGCGCCGGGTGCGAGGCCGAGCTGTTCCGCGCGGCGGGACCAGTTCGAGTCGGGGACGGGCTGGCCCAGCTTCTCGGACGCCGCCACCCGCGACGCGGTGGCGGTCCACACCGACTTCAAGCTGCTCGTCCCGCGACGCGAGGCGATCTGCGCCACGTGTGGAGGCCACCTGGGCCACGTCTTCGGCGACGGTCCTCGGCCCACCGGCCAGCGGTGGTGCATCAACGGTGCCGCGCTGGCGTACGAGCCGCTCGAACAGATTGACGAATAGTGTGTACGTGTTGTAGGGTGGACGCACGTCCCAAGCCTCCGGGCCACTGAGCTCCAGACAGTGCGCCTTCCCGGTTGTGAGGTGGACGAGTTGCGAGGGACCTAAGTGTCCGGTGAACCCGGCCTCCAGGAGCGACGACAGTTCTCCAGCCGCGCGTGCGCGCGGATGGACCGTCGTCGAGAGGAGGCCGACCATGACCGAGCTGGCGTTGCACCCGATCGTGGCAGCGGCCACCGACGTACGGTCCTCGCTCAAGGCCGTGGCAGACGTGAACCCGACCTTCATGTCGACCGCCGACAAGGCTGCCGCGCTCACCGAGCTCGGCCGCGCCGAGTCGCAGCTGGCGGAGCTGCGGCTCCGGATCCTGGCCGACGCGGGCGACCTCGCGCACGAGACCGCGGCGAAGGACGCCGCCGGATGGCTCGCGAAGATGACGCGGACGCGTTTCACCGATGCCCGTGCCGACCTGGCCCTCGCCTCCGCCCTCGACCGCGACCGGACGTTCGTCGCCACAGCGATGCGCGACGGGTCGGTGACGCTGGCGCAGGCGCACGTCATCCATCGGGCGGTCGACGCCCTGCCCGCTTCCGTGGACGCCGACACGGTGACGAGGGCCGAGGCGCACCTCGTGGCACAGGCCGAGGAGTTCGGGCCGAAGGAGCTCGGCCGCATCGGGCGCCGCATCCTCGACGTCGTCGCGCCCGAGATCGCCGAGGCCGTGGAAGCGGCCCGTCTGGCCGAGCAGGAGACCAACGCCGCCGAGCGCACGCGCCTCACGATGCGCCGCCTCGGCGACGGCACCACCCGGATCTCCGGCCGCGTCCCCGACGCCGTGGCCACCCGGTTCGCGACCTACCTCGAGGCGTTTGCCAACCCGCGCCGCGACGGAGCGCGTACGACCGGCGACGGTGTGGGTGACGCGGTGGTCCGGGCGCCGTACCCGAGGCGGATGGGTGATGCGCTCGCCCAGTTCCTCGAGGCCATCGATCCGACCCGCCTTCCACTCCACGGCGGCGACGCGACCACGGTCGTCGTCACCATCCCCCTCACGTCCCTGCTGACCGACCTCGCTGCAGCCGACCTCATCGGCGCCGGGCTCGTGCCCGGCGACGACCTCACCGGCGACCGGATCACCGCCGCCCAGGCCCGCCGGCTCGCGTGCACAGCGAAGATCCTCCCCGCGGTCCTCGACGGCCGCTCCCTGCCGATCGACCTCGGTCGCGCAAAGCGACTCTTCACGCCCGCCCAGCGCAAGGCCCTCCTGATCCGCGACCGGACGTGCCGCGCCGAGGGCTGCGACACCCCCGGCACCTGGTGCGATGCCCACCACCTCGACCCCTGGCGCAACGGCGGCCCGACCGACCTCGACAACGCGATCCTGCTCTGCAGCCACCATCACCACCGGATTCACGACAACGACCGCCGCGTCGACCGCCTCCCCAATGGGGACCTCAGGTTCCACCGGCGCTCTTAGGACTTCGCGGGCGGAGTTCTCGTTGAGTTCAGGAGATCGTCCGAGTCGGGTGGCGGCTAGATCGACGTTCAGCTGAATGCGGTTGGCGGCGACGGCGAGGACGTGCCGGGCCAGCGCGCCGTGCTTGTCGCACACCGACACACCAGTGCCGGTGATGTCGACTCGGCACCGCTCGCCGGTGGACTCGTAGTGTGGCGTGCAACCGGTTCGCTCCGGGGCGGCCTTGCTAGTTTCGAGGCGGTACAGGCAGCTCAGAGGCGGTTGATGTCCGCGAAGCGGAAGATGAATGACGGGTCCTCCACCGAGCCCGCCTGCGTCAGCCTTGAATCATTTACACAGGTTCCTCCCGAGCCTCGGAAAGACCCGGAGAACTTGACGTTTTGTCCCTCCTCAAGTTCCAAGAGCTTGTCTAGGAGCGGGCCAGGCTTGATGAGGGTGTCATCCATGATGTCTGAGAACGCGTTGTTCCAGGTTCCAAGTTCGGTGTCCGGTGCAATCTCAATGGTGACGATGCCGTACCCGTCTCCGTTTGAGTCGAGTGTCGTGACTGTTCCGGTCCAGCCGGCGATCTGACCGGACCCAAGCAACTGGCACATTGCGTCGTTACGGCCGCTGAGGGCAGCTCCCGCCTTAAGGTCGTTCGAGGCGTTCGCGAAGGTGTCCCTCGCGTCATTCGCGATCGTTAGGAACTGTGACTGCTGAGCCGGCTGCGGGCCGTAGGGGTTCGTGGGCTTCGGCGCCGGTTTCGGCTTAGGTTTCGGTGAGGCTGCGGACGGTTCGGCCGCAGATGCGCTTTCCTCGTTGCTGCTATCACCATCAGACTGCGAACTACTCGTCAGCGACTTGGCCTCTGAGGCCGCGTCGTCCGTTGAGTCATCACCGAAAGCGCCACTCACGGCGCCGATCAGCACGAGAGCGCCAATGCCCGTGAGCACCTTGTGCCGCTTCATCCAGCCCACCGCGCCGCCCTCCGGAGAAGAGGACGCAGGTGTGGAAGTGAGGTTCTGACGGGTGTTTTCAGTCGGAGCAGGCGTCGTGCCTGACTGCACGGCGTCGGTCCACCCGGTGCCGTTCCACCAGCGAAGCTGGTCAGGGTCATTCTGGTCGGGATACCACCCAGGCGGCAGGTTAGTTGTCACGAAAGATGCTCACATTCGGTGCTCAGTGGGCGCGCCAAAACGAAGCGACCCCCGTCGGAAAGCCATGGGTAACCCATGCCTGCGTCCTGGGAGCCTAGGCTCCGCCCGGTCTGACGTCTTGAGATTCAACAAATTCTTGGAAGAAGCAAGGTCGCAAGACCTTCGATGCGCCGAGGCAGGAGCGAACAGGCGGGCTCCTCGTCGATCTCGTCCCGGCGCGTGAGTATTCCCCGCCCGTGGCGGCACGAGCCTGTCACAGTTGAGCATTCAGCGGACAGGGCTAGTGGCGCGACTTAGGCTGGCGACGATTCCTTAGCCAAATAAAAACGAGCAACGCAATGGCCCAATTCGGCGCCGATTCCAGTGAGCGGTTCATCCCATTGCCCCCGTCAACCGTATTTGCAGGCAGGGAGAAGGTAATCCCTAAACGCTTCAAGTCGTCCGACGACTTCACGATGTCGTGCACGTTCAGCAGCGGCGCCAGCGCGTTCACTTGGGGCGAGAATTTCAACGCTCAGGTGATCCCGACGGAGGGGGGCGCTACGGTCAAAGTTCAGGGTGTCGGCAAGGTTGGCATGCAGATCATGCAGATCATGCAGAGTGCCCGAACGACCAAGTTGCTGAACCACTTCTTTAACGAGTTGATCGCGCACCTGAGGTCGCAGCGGATCTAGTTTGCTTGTCCTCGGGTCTTCTCGACCTAGTGGGACGCCAGGACGCACGCCGCTCTCCGCCGCTCGGCCTCCGTCGCATAGTGCTGACGCCGTCCTACGGCCCACAGCGCCGCGATTGGTGCGACGCCTCACCGCCGTCGACTGGATGTCAGGGTCCGCGCTTCGTTCTCCATCCGGAGCCGCTGCGTCGGACGTCCGCGGGAAAGATTGTCGACGCTCGTTCCGAGTTAGTCCTCGGCAGCGGCGCGGATGCCAAGGCGCACGCCGAGGCCAACAACTGCCACCAGAGCGGCCAGCGATCCGCCGCCGATGAGCACCCACCCGAGCGCCAAGCCGACACCGCTGCCGGCTAACGACGCTTGCCCAGCAGCGTCGACATTGAAAGTGGGCCACGACAAACCAAGGGCGATCCCACCTACGAACTGCGCGATCTGGGGCTCTGCCGAGAGGAGGGCGCTTGCGCCGCCTCCTCACTCGGAGCTGACCTCGGCATGCGCGACCACGACCTACGGTCCCCGTCGCTCGCGCTCGATGAGCGATGCTGGAGGACCGCCCGTGGACGCCCCGCCTCGGTGGCCTCTATGTTCCGATCGTGGTCTAGGCATCGGTCGATTCCGAGGACAACGGCGTGACGTCAATGGGACCCTGACGTGGTCGGCGCACATGCCGGCGTCTGGCCAACGCATCATCGGGGGAACCGCTATGCCTACGAACACGCCTGCACCGGGATGGTTTCCCGACCAAGCAAACACCACTCAGCTGCGCTGGTGGGACGGCCAAGCCTGGACAGAGCACACGCATCCGGTGGGCCCTGCCGAGGGCCAGCACTCCGACCTGACCCCGCCGGGTCATGCGGTTGGGATAGTTCAGTCCACGACGGCGAGGTCGGCGTCGAAGAAGCCTTGGTACTTCCGGTGGTGGGCCATCACCGCCGCAGTGCTGGTAATTCTGTCGGTGTTGGGGAATCTCATGCCGGACGACGACGATTCCGGAGCAGCAGCGACCGAGCCTTCGCGTGCCCCGTCGGCCTCTGCGTCGACGTCCGTCGAGCCGGCAGCCGAGGCCGAGGTCGAAGTCGAGGCGGAGCCGGTCGACACCGACGGCGATGGTGTTCTGGACGACGACGACTTCTCCCCCGAGGATCCGAAAGTCCAAACCGAGGACGATGTCGACACCGACAAGGACGGCGTTCCGGACTATAAGGACGACTTCCCGAAGAACGCCGCGTACAGCAAGGACGCCGACGGTGATGGCGTTGCTGACCAGGTCGACGACTTCCCGAAGGATGAGCGCTACAGCAAGGACTCTGACGGCGACAAGGTGGCTGACTCGGAGGACGACTTCCCGGCCGATCCCAGTCGCTCGAAGATCACCAACGCGATGTACAACGCAATCGACAGTGCGTCGTCCTACCTCGACTACAGCGCATTCTCGCGAACCGGGTTGATCGGTCAGTTGGAGTACGGAGGGATTCGGGACGAGCGACGCGACCTTTGCGGTGGACTACTTGAAGGTGAACTGGAACGAGCAGGCGTTCAAGTCCGCCAAGTCCTACCTCGACTACTCGAGCTTGTCCCTCACTGGGCTCATCGGCCAGCTGGAGTACGAGGGTTTCACTTACGCGCAGGCGTCGTACGGCGCGAACAAGGCGTACTGACCAAGGATGATCAAACGGCTCAAGAGGACGTTCG
>CAWCGM010000022.1:0-20922 GCA_963795095.1 uncultured Actinomycetota bacterium
CCCGCGCGCCTACCCGGTCGTCGGACGGATCCGCAAGGTTCCAC
Organism: uncultured Actinomycetota bacterium; assembly: GCA_963795095.1. Taxonomy (GTDB): domain Bacteria; phylum Actinomycetota; class Actinomycetes; order Propionibacteriales; family Nocardioidaceae; genus Nocardioides. The sequence continues at coordinate 45 of CAWCGM010000022.1, forward strand.
CCGCCGCTGGTCCAGACCACGTGGTGGCACGACTGCCAACGGCGCCCCGGAACAGGACGCTGGAGGGCGAATCCAGCCAGCACCGACACCGACACCCGGGGGACCACCATGACTGCACGCCCACGCATCCGTACGCTCGCCCTGCTCGCCGCGGGCGGCCTCGCCGCCGCGGCCCTCGCGCCCGCCTCCGGGGCCGGCGCGACGACCGCCGGGGACGACCGACCGGCGTTCGAGGCCCGGGCGGGGGGCGGGTGGACCCGGGTCTCGACGGGTCCGGTCGACACGCTCTCCGAGATCACCGCCCAGCGCACCGGTGACGGCGTGCTGCACACCGTCTACGTCCAGGACGTCGGCACCTCGGACAGCTACGAGCACAGCACCCTCTCGACGACCGGCTCCGTGCTCGGCCACAGCAACGTCCTCGGCACCTGGGGCGCCCTCGTGCACAACCCCGAGCTCCTCACCACCGCCGCGGGCGGCCTGCGCCTGGTCTTCAGCGGGCTGCAGGACACCGACACGGCGAACTTCTACTCCCACGGCTACGCCTACGACACGGTCAGCGACGCGAGCGGCGCCGCGTGGGGCCTGCAGCCGCACGCGCTGACGAAGTTCGGCGCCGCCTACTCCGGCTACGGCCTCGGGGCGACCACGCTGTCCAACGGCACCCCGGTCACCGCCGGCACCCTCAACTCCTCCATCTCCTACCGCGTCGGCGACATCGCGACCACGGACCAGGGCACTGTCTCGGCCGCGCCCGAGGACGGCGTCTACACCAGCCCGGCGTGCTGCCTCTACGACACCCAGCTGGTCAACTCCGGCGACTCGGTGTGGATGGCGTGGTACGCCAACGGCGGCAGCGACGCGACGTCCGGGGTGTTCGTCCAGCAGGTCCACCCGAGCGCCGGCCCGGTCCTGAAGGCGCCCGGCTCCAGCGTCGGCGGCGACGCGCTCAGCAGCGACCAGGCGGTCGCGATGGTGGCCCGACCGGGCGGCGGCGTCGTCCTGGCCTACAAGCTCGGCTACCCGACCACCACTGCGATCGGCCTGTGGCAGGTCGGCACGAGCAAGGTCGTGAAGGTTCCCGGGAGCAAGGGCGCCGACCTCGTCTCGCTCGCCACCGGCACCACCGGCCGGATGTGGCTGGCCTGGGCGACCGACGGCAACCGGGCCTACGCCCTGCGCACCTCGCCGACCGGCTTCGGGCTCGGCGCGGTCCAGGACCTCGGCAGCCCGGCCCGCTCGTCGGAGATCTGGGCGATCACGGTCGACGCCTCGCTCAACCAGGGCACCGTGCTCGTCAACGACACCACGTCGCAGACCGTCTTCTCGCGACAGGTCAACCCCGGCCTCTCGCTCCGGGCGAAGCCCGGCAAGGTCCGGGCCGGGAAGGCCACCGACGTCACGGTGACGGTCACCGACGCGGGCGCCGGGGTGGCGGGCGCGAAGGTCAAGGGCGGCGGCGACTCCTGCACGACCAAGGCCTCCGGCAGGTGCACCCTCACGATCAAGGCGGGCAAGCCGGGGAAGGTCTCGCTCAAGGCGACGGCCAACGGCTACGGCTTCGCCAAGGAGACGCTGAAGGTCAAGAAGTAGGCCCCCGGCGGATTCGGACAACCGACTTGCCCAACGTCACTGCCGGCGCTGAGCGTCACCGGATACGGACAACCGATTTGCCCAGGGTGCGGCGCTCGTCCATGTCGACGAGCGCCCGCCCGAAGTCGGCGAGGTCGTAGGTCGCGCCGATCGGCGGCTTGATGACACCGGAGTCGATCATCGGGGTGAGCCGGTGCCACTGCTTCTGCATGTGGCCGGGCCGGGTCATGGCGTACGCGCCCCAGCCGACGCCGCGGACGTCGGTGTTGCCGAGCAGCAGCCGGTTGACCTTGACCTCGGGGATGCCCTGGCCGGCGGCGAAGCCGACCACGAGGATGCGGCCCTTCTCGGCGAGGCAGCGCAGCGAGTCGGTGAAGGCGTCGCCGCCGACGACGTCGAGGACCACGTCCACGCCCTTGCCGCCGGTCAGCTCCTTGACCGCGTCCTTGAAGTCGGGGCCGACGACGACCTCGTCGGCGCCGGCCGCGCGGGCGAAGTCGGCCTTCTCCTGCGTGCTGACGACCGCGATGGTGCGGGCGCCGAGGCCCTTGGCGACCTGGAGGGTGGCCGTGCCGACCCCGCCGGCCGCGCCGTGGACGAGGACCGTCTCGCCGTCGCGGAGGCCGCCGCGCTCCTCGAGCGCGAACAGGGCGGTGAGGTAGTTCATCGGCAGCGCCGCGCCCTCGTCGTACGACATGGCGTCGGGGAGGGGGAAGGTGAAGATCACCGGGTTGGCGACCTGCTCCGCCGCGCCGCCGTGGAGGTTCACGCCGGCGACCCGCTGGCCGACGGTGAAGCCGCTCGACTCCGCCGCGCCCGGGTCGAGGACGACGCCGGCGAAGTCGACGCCGAGGGTGAACGGCGGCTCGGGCTTGAACTGGTACTCCCCGCGGCTGAGCAGGAGGTCGGGGAACGAGATGCCGACGCTGTGCACCTCGACGAGCACGTCGTGCGCGGTCGGCGTGGGCTCGGGGACCTCGCGCACCTCGATGTCGGACGGACCGGTGAGCGTGACGACCTGGACTGCCTTCATGGGTCCGACCCTAGGTCAGGTCAGCCGGCGCGCTTGATCTCCCTCAGCTCGAAGTGCATCGGGTCGGTGTAGCGCCAGTCGCCGCCCCACGCGAAGCCCCACTTCTCGAAGATCGACACGACCGCGCGGTTCATCTCGCCGACCGTGCCGCGACCGTTGCCGGGGACGTTGAGGTCGAGGGCGAGGCCGAAGGAGTGGTTGGACAGCGTCGTGGTGTTGGCGATGAAGCGCGGGTAGTAGCACCCGGCGTACTCGCTCGGGTGGATCTCCGCGGCCAGCCCGGTCTGCTGCACCTCGAGCAGCGCGTTGCGCAGCTGGGGGAACAGGTCCTTGTGGCAGGTGACGCTGCCGAGGATCGGCACCACCTCGGTGCGGATGTTGGCCGCGACCCACGACGACTCCGGCGCGATCCGGCCGCCGCCGATGACGGTGTAGCGGTAGGTGCCGACGACGCTGCCGATGCTGCCGCCGGTCGGGATCGCGGTGAGCGTGGCGTCCGGGTCGAGGCCGAGCACGGACGCGATGTCGAGCATCTGCACCGACGCGTCCTTGCCGACCATCTTCTCCAGCGGCTTGCGGATGGTGGCCGGCGCGATGTTGGTGGTGGAGATGAGCAGACCGTTGTCGGTCGCCATCTCGATGTCGTCCGCCCAGGCGGTGTTGACGACCATGTCGATGGTGGGGATCTGGGGGGTGTACGCCCCGACGTGCAGGGTGGGTGCCGACTCCTCCGACCCGAGCCGGATCATCCCGGCCTTGTCGGCCAGCCGCTTGGCGACCTTCTGGTCGATCGCCATCTCGCCGCCGGCGACGCGGTCCCACGCCTCCTGGAAGTCGGCGACCTCGGCCTGGGTGAAGTTGCGGTAGCCGCCGGGGTCGACGGCCGCGACCGTCAGCACGCGGTTCTCCAGGCTGACCTGGCCGAGCCCGATCCGCTCGGTGTGCGCGACGCCCTCGAGCTTCTCGATCTTCTTCACCAGCGCCTTGTCGAGGGGCTTGTCCCACTGCACGAGGATGTCGGCGCTCCACAGCCGGCCGTCGCGCTTGCCGGGTGGATCGACCGCGTGCGCCGGGTCGGCGACGGGCACCGCGGCCTTGGTCTCCTTGGCGGGCTTCGGCTTCCCGGTCTTCGACGTCTCGCGGGCGGGGGTGGGTGCGGGCTCCTGCGCGTCACCGTCACCGCTGCACGCGGTGAGCACGAGGGGCGAGAGAAGGAGGAGGGCAGCGGTCACCGCCGCCCCTCCCCACCTCGACCCCCGTCGTGCCTGCATGCCGAACAGGTTAGGCATCCGGTGTCTGGACCCGGTGGGGAATGGCGAACCACGAGACCACGCCCCCCACGAGGAGCAGGCCCGCGCACACCAGCATCGCGGCGTCGTACGCCGAGTCGAAGACCGCCGGGTCGGCGTAGTCGTCCGCCGCCGAGCCCGACCGCGACCGGGAGCGCGGCGACCGCGAGGAGCGAACCCGCCCGCGCGATGGCGTTGTTGATGCCGCTCGCGATGCCGGCGCTGTCGTCGGGGGCGGCGGCCATCGACGGTCGCCGTCAGCGGGGCGACCATGAGGGCCAGGCCGAGGGAGAACACCGTCAGCCCGGGCAGCACGTCGCGCCACCAGGTGACGTCCGGGCCGACCACCATCAGCCAGATCGTGCCGGCGGCCATCAGGACCGGGCCGAACGTCATCGGGATCCGCGGGCCGATCCGCTGGCCGAGCGCGCCGCCGCGGGCCGCGAGGGCGAGCATCACCAGGGTGACGGGGAGGGTGGCGAGGCCGGCCTCGAGGGCGGTGTAGCCGCCGACGGTCTGCAGCTGCAGGACGAGGAAGAACAGGATCGCCCCGAGCGCGGCGTAGACGACCAGCGTCATCGCGTTGGCGGCGCTGAAGGTGCGCTCGGCGAAGAGCCCGAGCGGGACCATCGGCTCCGACCCGCGACGCTCGGTGACGTAGAACGCCACGCCGCTGAGTGCTGCGGCGGCCAGCGCGTAGGGCATCAGCGGGCTGTGCCAGTCGGTGAGGGCGAAGGTCAGCGCGGCCAGGGTGAACGACGCCAGGACGGCGCCGGGGACGTCGAAGCCGCCGTGGGTGCGGGGGTCCCGCGTCTCCGGCACGAAGCGCTGCGCCAGCCAGACGGTCAGCGCGGCGAGCGGCAGGTTGATCAGGAAGATCCAGCGCCACGAGGCGTGGTCGACCAGCACCCCGCCGACCAGCGGGCCGACGGCCGCGGCGATCCCGCCGAGGCCCGACCAGGCGCCGATCGCGCGGCCGCGGTCCTCGGCCGCGAAGGCCCCCTGGATCATCGCCAGGCTCCCCGGCGTGAGGAGCGCGCCGCCGACGCCCTGGAGCACCCGGGCCGCGATCAGCACCTCCGCGTTGGGCGCGATGCCGCAGAGCAGCGAGGCGGCGGCGAACCAGATCGTGCCGATCACGAAGATCCGGCGCCGCCCGAACCGGTCGCCGAGCGATCCGCCGAGGAGGATCAGCGAGGCCAGCGAGAGGAAGTAGCCGTTGACCACCCACTGCAGCTGGACCAGCGAGGCGTCGAGGTCGGTCCCGATGGTGCGCAGCGCGACGTTGACCACCGACCCGTCGAGCAGCGTGAGCCCGGAGCCGAGGGTGGCGGCGGCGATGATGCCGCGGCCCTGCGGCGTACCCCAGGCGACTCCGGTCACGGACGAAGACTAGGCCGTCTGGCGTCGAGGACCTGGCCGGCGAGCCAGGCGATGTCGGCACCGGTCTCCTCGGGCGAGGACGAGGGCTGCATGACGTGGCTGAGCACCACCCGGACGACCATGTCGATCGCGGGCTCGAGGTGGGTGGGGTCGATGCCGGGGCTGTACGGCGCGACGCGGGCGCGCACGACGTCCTTGGCCGCTTCGAGCAGCGAGCCGGCGTTGGTCGTCAGCAGCGGGAGCAGCTCGGTGTCGGCGCCGTGGGTGGCACTGACGACCGCGTGGAGCAGGGTGTTGGCGCGGGCGTAGGTCAGCACGTCGCGCACCGACCGCTCGATCGCGCGCGTGAGGTCGTCGGGCTCGGCGTCGAAGGCCCGCTCCACGATCCCGAGGAAGCGGGCGAGCTCCCCGAGCACCATCGCCTCGGCGAGCGCCGGCTTGGACCCGACCTCGTTGTAGACCGTCTGCCGGCTCACGCCGACGGTGTCGGCCAGTCGCGCCATCGTCACCGCTGCCCAGCCCGACGACGTGGTCGTCTCGACGGCCGCCGCGACGATGCGGTCGCGGGTGGAGGCCATGGCGGCGAGTCTAGGCAGCAGCCGCGGCGCCCTGCCCGGTGCGTACGACGCTCGCTGCCGCAGGGTGCTCAGGCGACGGACCGCTCGGGCTCGACGGGCACGAAGTCGACCTTCTCGCGCACGCCGCAGTCGGGGCAGCACCAGTCGGCCGGGATGTCGGCCCAGGCGGTGCCGGCAGCGAAGCCCTCGTGCTCGTCACCGGCCGCGACCTCGTAGACGTACTCGCAGCTGGGGCAGCGGGCAGCCAGCACCTCGGCGACCGCACCCGGCAGCACCTCGGCGGCGACCCGGGCAGCCTCGGCCCGCTCGGCGTGGCCGGCGGCGTCGTACCTGCGCAGGTAGAGCTCGCGCTTGCGCGGGCTGATGTTGGCGAGCGTCACGTCGCCGCCGAAGTGGTCGACGACGCGCTGGTCCATCACCCGGCGCCAGACGGCGGGCACGATCGCGAGCACGATCATCCCGGCGTAGCCGGTCGGGAGCACCGGGCTCTCCTCGAAGTCGCGCAGCGTCTGGTAGCGCCGGGTCGGGTTCGCGTGGTGGTCGCTGTGGCGCTGCAGGTGGTAGAGCAGGACGTTGGTCGCGATGTTGTTGGAGTTCCAGCTGTGACCGGGCAGCACCCGCTCGTAGCGCTGGCGGTCGCCCTCGCCGACCTTCTGGCGCAGCATCCCGTAGTGCTCCATGAAGTTGACGACCTCGAGGAGCGAGAACCCGACGACGGCCTGGACGACGAGGTACGGCGCCACCTCGAGGCCGAACGCCGCGACCACGACGACCCAGAGGGCGATCGACATCAGCCACGCGTTGAGCACGTCGTTGTCGAGGCGCCACGGGCTCTGCTTGCGACGGGCGAGGCGGCGCTTCTCCAGCCGCCATGCGGACTTCACCGAGCCGCCGACGGTGCGCGGCCAGAACTGGTAGAAGTTCTCGCCGAGCCGGGCGCTGGCCGGGTCCTCCGGGGTGGCGACGCGGACGTGGTGGCCGCGGTTGTGCTCGATGTAGAAGTGGCCGTAGAAGACCTGCGCAAGGGCGATCTTGGAGAGCCAGCGCTCGTTGGCCTCCTTCTTGTGGCCGAGCTCGTGGGCGGTGTTGATGCCGATGCCGCCGATGCAGCCGATCGAGATCGCGAGCCCGATCTTGTCGATCGTGGTCAGGGGCATGTCGGCCAGCACCCCGAAGACGTCCCACCCGCCGACGACGGCCATCGCGCCGAGGAAGCCGACGTACTGGATCGGCAGGAAGAGATAGGTGATCCAGCGGTAGTAGCGGTCCTGCTCGAGCGCCTCGATCACGTCGTCCGGGGGGTTCGAGCGGTCGAGTCCCGCGACCAGGTCGATCGCCGGGACGATGCCGAGGATCACGATCGGGCCGACCCAGAAGAACGCGCTCCAGCCGGTGGCGACGTAGCCCCCGAAGGCGATGAACGCGAGGCTCGGCACGACGAGGCCGATCAGCCACAGGTAGCGCTTGCGGTCCGTCCAGAGCTCCGTGGTGCCCTCGGGCACCGTGCCGCTGGGGGCGAGTCGGGTGGGGTAGCCAGGCATGTCTGACCTCCTGCATCGGGTTTACATGACGATACGATCTGTAAAGCCGTTTGACAAGAGGGTGCGTTTTGTCAACCGCGGGACCGTGACTAGACCCCCTGTCCCGGGCCGCCGACGAGGACTACCGTGCCGGGATCGGCCGCGGGTGTGGGTCCGCACGAATCCCCAGGAGTGCTCATGGCCCGTCGACGTCTGCTCGTGTCCCTGTCCGCCGCCGCCGTGGTGGCCTCGATCGCCGCCGCCGGGTCGCCGGGCGCCGCGGCGAAGCCGAAGGCGAGCCCGCCGGACAAGGTCGTGGTCATCGTCGTCGACGCGCTCAGCAAGGAGATCGTCGAGAAGTACCACATGAAGAACGTCGAGAAGCTGATGGCGCAGGGCGTCGACACCCCCAACGGCTACCTCGGCCACACCGGCTCGGTCACCGTCGTCACCCACAACGTCGTCACGACCGGCATGCAGCCCAAGCACATGGGGTGGACCAACGAGGGCTACCGCGACGTGGACGGCCTGCTCGGCGCCAAGGGCGGGCTCTGGCTCACCAGCAACTTCGGCTCCGCGGAGATGGCTCCGCTCCAGAAGGCAGCCGGCGCCCCGCACCTCTCGGACTACCTCGACGACACCGGCAAGGTCTTCACCGTGAGCCCCAAGGCCTACGCCGCCTACGGCCTGAGCGGTCCGGGCTCGGCGAAGACCTCGGTCATCACCTTCACCGGCAAGACGTGTCCGGTGCCCGGCAGCACCACCGGCGCCACCCAGCGGCGCCGTGCGCCCACCGGCGTCAACGTGCCGGCGTACATCTCCGCCGAGTGCGGCTCGCGCTACGTCGTGGCCCGCGACACGATCTACGACACCGGCCAGCTGCCGGCCTCGCTCTACCCCGCCACCGACGACCGCTACGTCGTCGGCACCGACCCGGCCCACCAGGGCGGGGACGTCTGGGCCACCGACGCGGTGCTCGACATCATGGGCCACGAGAAGGACGCCTGGAGCGGCATCTTCGTGAGCCTGCCCGGTGTCGACAAGGCGGCCCACATGTGGGGCGGGGTCAACGACCCCGAGGGCGCGACCGACGGCTACAACCCGATGACGCACATGGAGTACGCCACGGCGACCGCCGACGCGCAGGTCGGCCGGATCATGCGGGCGCTCAAGGACAGCGGCGAGCTCGACAGCACCCTGGTCGTGCTGACCGCGGACCACGGCTCGGTCGCCGCGGCCGACGGGCACTTCCACGGCACCCTCGGCGCCGGGAACGACTACGGCTACAACAACTGGTACTACGGCGACCCGGAGAACGACGTCTTCTACAACTTGCCGCAGCCCGCCCTCCAGCCGCTCGTCGACACGGGCAACCTCGGCTTCTCCTACAGCGACTCCTCGCTCAACGTCTGGCTGACCGACCAGTCCGCTGCGAAGGTCGCCCAGGCCGCGGCCCTCATGAAGGACATGCCCGACGTCACCGCGGTGTGGCGACGCAACGGCGACCACTTCGACCGCATCACGCCGGTGCGCTACGACCGGATGGGCACGGCGGAGGCCGCGTGGTTCGACGCCAAGGCGCAGGAGCTCGTCGACACCCAGGCCGCGGCCTACGGGCCGGACCTGGTCGCGACCCTGCCGGACAACACGACGTACTCAGTCCTCGGCGACCACGGCGGCATCCAGCGCACGACGCAGCAGATCCCGATCGTCTTCGCGGGCTCCTACCTCTCGCACCGCGACCTCGACGCGGAGGTGACGTCGATCGACATCATGCCGACGATCCTGGCGGCGATGGGGATCGCGCCGACGTTCACCATGGACGGGACGGCGTACCCGCTCCCCTGGAAGAACAAGCAGTGAGCACGGGCCGCGGGGTGCCCTGAGGTTTGCCCTAGGGTTTGCCCCATGGAGCACCCCATCGGCATCGACTTCGGCGGCACCGGCATCAAGGGCGCGCCCGTGGATCTCGAGCGCGGCGACTTCGCGCAGGACCGGGTGCGCATCGACACCCCGAAGCCGGCCGATCCGCAGTCCGTCGCCGCGGTCTTCCAGCAGATCGTCGACAGCTTCCCCTCGTCCACGACGCCGGTCGGCGTGACGGTGCCCGGCATCGTCCAGCGCGGCGTGGTGCTCTCCGCCGCCAACATCGACAAGGCGTGGATCGGCGAGGACGCCGACGCGATCTTCACCGAGGCGCTCGGCCGCGAGGTGCACGTCGTCAACGACGCCGACGCCGCCGGCCTGGCGGAGTCGGAGTACGGCGCCGCCAAGGGCCGCAACGGGCTCGTCATGGTGATCACCCTGGGCACCGGCATCGGCTCGGCGATGATCTTCGACGGCGAGCTCGTGCCCAACTCCGAGATGGGCCACCTCTACCTCGAGGGCGACGGCGAGGTCGCCGAGGTCGCGCGCCGCGACCAGCGCGCGCGAGCGCGAGGGTCTGAGCTGGGAGGCGTGGTCGGAGCGGCTCACGACGTACTTCCGCCACCTCGAGCGCCTCTTCACCCCCGACCTCTTCGTCGTCGGCGGAGGCGTGAGCAAGTCGTGGGAGAAGTTCGGCCACCGCATCGAGATCGAGACCGAGATCATCCCGGCCAAGCTGGAGAACCGGGCCGGCATCGTCGGCGCCGCCCTCGTCGCGCACCGCAAGGCCGGCCAGGACGACTGAGCCCTACGGCTCCAGCACCCGCTCGAACGCCGCGATCGCGCCGCGCAGGTAGCGCTCCACGACCTCGCGCTCCTCGGCGCTGAAGCCGCGGTCGAGCTGGTCGAGCGCGATGAACATGGGCAGCAGGTGGCCCACCACCTCGCCCCGACCCGACTCGGTCAGCACCAGCTCCGTGCGCCGTCGGTCGGCGGCGTGCGGGCGGCGCTCGACGTGACCGCGCGACACCAGCCGGTCGACGATGCCGGTGGCCGCTGCGGTGGACACCTCGAGCCGGCGCGCCACCTCGGCCGGCCCGATCTGCTCGCGGCCGAGGTGCTCCAGCGTGACCAGCTCGGTGTCGCTGATGCCGGCGCGCCGGGCGACGACGTGGTTGACCCGCGCGCCGGTCGTGACCAGCTCGCGCAGCGCCTCGAGGCTGCCGGACTCGTCCCAGCCCTGCTCGGGCTCCCCCGGTCGGGTCACGGCGCTTCTCCCGTCTTGCGTGTCGCGTGGATGATCGCTAACTTACTTAGCAATCTACTCGGTTAGCCACTAGATACTAGGAACTCACGTGCCCGGTCACCAGCCCCCCGCTCCTGCCCGCTTCGTGTCCGGACGTCGTACGGCCTGGCTCGTGGCCCTCGTGCCCATCCTCCTCGCCCTGGCGGTCATCGCGCTGGTGCCCGAGGGCGAGCGCGACAACAGCGCCGTCGACACCCTGCCCGCCGGCGCCGACAGCACCTTCGCCGTCGAGCTCGCCGAGCAGCTCCCGGAGGACGACGGCCAGGTCGCGATCGTGCTCTGGACGGCCGCGTCCGGCGAGATCGACCAGGCCGCCCAGCAGGACCTCACCGCCCAGGCGATCGAGCTGCTCTCGGCTGGCGGGTGGCACCGAGGGAGGCGCCGAGGCAGGGCGGCCAGCCCGGCGGCGAGGCCGGCGGCCAGCCCGGTGGCGGACAGACCGGCCCGGTCGTGGTGTCGGAGGACCGCACGGCGGCCTTCGCCGCGATCCCGGTGACCTCGACGTCCGCGACCGACAACATCGACAAGGTCGAGGACCTGCGCGAGCAGCTGCGCGACGACGCCCCCGACGGGCTCGACGTCCAGGTCACCGGGCCCGCCGGCATCCAGGCCGACCTCGGCAAGGTCTTCGACGGCGCCAACTTCCGCCTGCTGCTCTCGACCGCCGGCGTGGTCGCGCTCCTGCTGATCATCACCTACCGCAGCCCCGTCCTCTGGCTGGTGCCGCTCATCGTCGTCGGCATCGCCGACCGCCTGTCCGCCATCGTCGCGACCAACGTCCTGCAGGTCACGGGCGTGGCCTGGGACGAGTCCACCATCGGCATCCTCAGCGTGCTGGTCTTCGGCGCCGGCACCGACTACGCCCTGCTCCTGATCTCGCGCTACCGCGACGAGCTCAAGAAGGAGGAGTCGCGCCACGTCGCCATGGCGCGCGCGGTCTCCCGCACCGCGGAGGCGGTCGCCTCGAGCTCGATCACCGTGGTGCTCGGCCTGCTGACGCTGCTCCTGTCGGCGATCCCCACGACCCGCGGCCTCGGGCCTGGCCTGCGCGGTCGGCGTGGTCATCGCCGCGACGTTCGCGCTCGTCGTGCTCCCCGCCGCGCTGGTGCTCTTCGGCCGGTGGGTCTTCTGGCCCAAGGTCCCCCACGTCGGCGACACCGTCCTGGTCGACTCCGACTCCTCGCTCTGGCACCGCGTCGGCGACGCCGTGGCCCGCCGGCCGCGCACGTTCGTCGTCGGCACCGTCCTCGCCCTGGCCGTGCTCGCCAGCGGCACCCTCAGCATCAGCACCGGCCTCGACCCGGCCGACCAGTTCCTCCAGAAGCCCGAGGCGATCTCGGCAGCCGAGCGCCTCGGCGAGTCCTTCCCGGCCGGCACGAGCGACCCCGTCCAGGTGGTCACCCGCGGCAACCCCGAGCAGGTGCTGAAGGCCGTCGAGGGCGTGGACGGCGTGGACTCGGCGCGGATCACGACCAGCGGTGACGGCATCGCCCGCATCGACGCCGTACCCGATGCCGACCCCGGCAGCGACGCGGCACAGGCGATCGTGGTCGACGTCCGCGCTGCGGTCGCGGACTTCGACGACACCCACGTGGGCGGTGGTGACGCCGAGTCGCTCGACGCCAAGGACTACGCCGCCAGCGACCGGCTGCTCATCCTGCCGCTGATCCTGCTGCTGGTCCTGGGCGCGCTGCTCCTGCTGCTGCGCTCGATCGTGGCGCCGCTGCTGCTGGTGGCCACCGTCGTCGGGACGTACGCCGCCAGCATGGGCGCCTCGTGGTGGCTGTTCCAGGGCGTCTTCGGCTTCGAGGCGATGGACACCGGCGTGCCGCTGCTGGCGTTCCTCTTCCTCGTCGCGCTCGGCGTCGACTACAACATCTTCCTCGTCACCCGGGCCCGCGAGGAGGCGCGCGAGCACGGCACCCGCAAGGGCATGCTGCGCGCGCTGACCGCGACGGGCGGCGTGATCACCAGCGCCGGCATCCTGCTGGCCGCGGTGTTCGCCGTCCTCGGCGTGCTGCCGCTCGTGGTGCTCGCCCAGCTCGGCGCGATCATCTTCGTCGGCGTGCTGCTCGACACCCTCGTCGTACGCACGGTGCTGGTGCCGGCGCTCGCGCTGACCCTCGGCGACCGGTTCTGGTGGCCGCGGAAGGTGACGGAGAAGGTGGGCTAGCTCTCGCGGCCGCTGATCGCCGACGCGACGCGCTTGGTCACGTCGGGGTGGAAGACGCTCGGGATGATGAAGGCCGGGTGGAGCTCCTCGGCGCTGACCGTGTCGGCGATCGCCTTGGCCGCGCGGAGCAGCATGTCGATCGTGACGTCCTCGGCGCCCGCGTCGAGCAGGCCGCGGAAGACGCCGGGGAAGGCCAGCACGTTGTTGATCTGGTTGGGGTAGTCGGAGCGGCCCGACGCGACGACGGCGGCGTACTTGCCGGCGAGGGCCGGGTCCACCTCCGGGTCGGGGTTGGCCAGGGCGAAGACGACCGGCTTGGGTGCCATCGTCGGGATCCACTCGGCGTCGAGGATGTTGGGCGCGGAGACCCCGACGAACACGTCGGCGTCGACGAGCACCTCCTGCAGCGAGCCCGTCGCGCGGCGCGGGTTGGTGGCGGCGGCCAGCTCCGTGTGCGCGCTCGAGAGCGAGGAGTCGTCGGCGGACAGCGCGCCCTCGCGGTCGACGACCACGACGTCCTCGGCGCCGGCGGCGAGCAGCAGCGTGACGATGGCCGTGCCGGCGGCGCCCGCGCCGGAGACCACGATCCGCACCGACGCGAGGTCCTTCTCGACGCAGCGCAGCGCGTTGGTCAGCGCGGCGAGCACGACGATCGCGGTGCCGTGCTGGTCGTCGTGGAAGACCGGGATGTCGAGCGACTCGCGCAGCCGGCGCTCGATCTCGAAGCAGCGCGGCGCGGCGATGTCCTCGAGGTTGATGCCGCCGAAGCCGGGCGCGATCATCTCGACCGCCCGCACGATCTCGTCGGTGTCCTGCGTCGCCAGGCAGATCGGCCAGGCGTCGATGTCGGCGAACCGCTTGAACAGCGCGGCCTTGCCCTCCATCACCGGCATCGCGGCGCCCGGGCCGATGTTGCCGAGGCCGAGCACGGCCGAGCCGTCGGTCACCACGGCGACCGAGTTGCCCTTGATCGTGAGCTTCCGGACGTCCTCGGGGTTGTTGTAGATCGCCATCGACACGCGGCCCACGCCGGGCGTGTAGGCCATCGACAGGTCGTCGCGGGTGCGCAGCGGCACCTTGGACTGCACCGAGATCTTGCCGCCGAGGTGCAGCAGGAAGGTGCGGTCGCTGACCTTGTGCACCGTCACGCCCTCGACCGCGGCGACCGCGGCGACGAGCTCCTCGGAGTGCGAGGCGTCGGACGCCGAGCACGTCACGTCGACCACGAGCCGGTCGTGGCGCGACTCCGTCACGTCGATCGCGGTGACCACGCCACCCGACGCGGCGATCTGGGTCGCGACGGCGCCGACGACGCCGTGGTCGGGCGCGGTGTACAGCCGCATGGTGATCGAGTACGACGACGCAGTGGCTGCCATGTCGTGCACCCTCCCCCCCGCTCGGGGTTACGCACAAGTCACCTGCACCTAGGCTCGGGTTGTGGACATAGTGTTCGTCGACTCCCCCGACCACCACCGCTACGAGCTGCGCTCCGGCGACGAGGTGGTCGGCTTCCTCGTCTACCGGCTCGGCGACGGCGTGATCACGCTCGTGCACACCGAGGTCGACCCCGCGCACAGCGGCCAGGGCCACGCCGCCACGCTCGCCCGCGGCGCGCTCGACGACGCCCGGTCGCGCGGGCTGGCCGTCGTGCCGTCGTGCCCCTACGTGGCGTCGTACATCGAGAAGCACCCGGAGTACGCCGACCTGGTGCGCTGACCTGCTGCGCCGAGCCCGTCGCGTTTGGCGGGGCTGCCGGCGGGGAAGCCCTATAGTCGCCGCGACAGCGCGGGGATCCGGGGGTGCGCAATGGGTGAGGTGGCGTCGGACGTGGGCAGCGAGGTCGACGAGGCGGAGCGGGCCGTCGCGCGGCGCATCGGCTTCGTGGCGCGACCGGTCCGCGGGCTGGTCAACGCCCCGCACCTGCTGGTGCTCGTGGTCCTCGGGATCTGGGTGTCCTGCTCGCTCGCCTATGCCGTGCTCGAGGACAAGGGCCCGATCGAGGGACTCTGGTGGGGCATCGTCACCGGCTCGACCGTCGGCTACGGCGACTTCTACCCCGCCTCCACCGCCGGCCGCGCGATCGGCGCGGTCCTCATCGTCTCGATGCTCGTGCTGGTGCCGATCGCGATCGGCCACGTGATCGCCAACCTCGTCTTCGACAAGGAGTCGCTGGCCGTCGCGGCGGTCCTCGAGGACGTCCACGAGCGGATCCACCGGCTCGAGCACCTGACCCTCGCCTCGCTGGAGGCGCAGCACGGCCGGGAGTGGCTCGAGCAGCAGCTCGCCGAGCACGAGGCCGCGGATGCGGCCACCACCGACGTCGCCGAGCAGATG
The DNA here is from genome assembly GCA_963795095.1 of uncultured Actinomycetota bacterium. Classification (GTDB taxonomy): domain Bacteria; phylum Actinomycetota; class Actinomycetes; order Propionibacteriales; family Nocardioidaceae; genus Nocardioides. The sequence goes on from CAWCGM010000022.1 coordinate 15,120, forward strand.
CTCGCGATGTTCGCCCAGAAGAACGACCCACAGGACCCGCCCGGAGGCGCTCCATGACGACCACCACCCGCCGCCGCATGCGTTCGGCGAGCATCTCGCTCGGCATCACCGCGGTGATGGCCTCGAGCCTGACCGGCTGCGCCAGCAGCGCCGACTACGCCGCGGTGTGCGTCGACCCCGACACCGAGGAGCGCGTCGCCGACGACCAGTGCGACGACGACTCCGACTACAACGGCTCCGGCACCGGGTTCTTCTGGTACTACCTCGCCGCGCGGTCGGTGGTGCCCGGCGTCGGCTCGACGGTCAGCGGCGGGACCTTCCGGGGCAGCACGCTCAACGGCTCCGTCCAGCGCGGCGGACTGCCCACCACCGGCGGGTCGACCGTCAGGTCCAGCACGACCAAGGGCGGGTTCGGCGGGAGCGGCCGCAGCTTCGGTGGCTGAGCCACCGCCGGACCGACGCGCCGTACGACCCGCCCACCCCGCACCCCAGGAGACCTCGTGACCGACCTGCTCAACGCCCTCTTCCACGCCGTGGCCTACGCCCTCGTCGGCGGTGCGATGCTCGTCGCCGCCTACTACGTGCTCGACCTCGCGACGCCGGGCCACCTCGGCACCCACCTGCGCGGCGTCGACGAGAACGGCATGGAGTCCGTGCACGCCCACTCGCGCTCCGCCGGCGTCGTCACCTCGGCCTGGCTGGTGTCCAACGCCGCGGTGCTCTTCACCGCGATCTGGACCAACGGGGAGACGTCGCTCGGCTGGGCGCTCGGCTGGACCGTGGCCTTCGGCGCGGTCGGCATCGTCCTCAACACGATCATGTTCTTCGCCATCGAGGCCATCACGCCCGGGAGCCTGCGCACGATCGTCACCGAGCCCGGCCCGGTGCGTCCGCTCGCCTACGTCGCCGCCTCCGTGGCCGTCTCCGTCGGCGCCATCGTGTGCGCCAGCATCGCCTGATGTGGCGCCACCGCTCTCGCGCGCGACCTGACTGGCGCGAGCGCGTCGTCGAGCAGGGGCTGGTCTTCCCCACCACGAAGATGCCGGACGGGTCCGAGCTGCCCTACTGGAACGAGGACGCGTGGTACGAGGTGACCATGGAGGAGGTCGACGCCCTCGAGGTCGCCACCGAGGAGCTGTGGGCGATGTGCCTGCAGGCGGTGACCCACATGGCCACGACGATGACCGACGAGCGGCTCGGCCTGCCTGCGGGCTCGCTCGACGTCGTACGCCGCTCGATCGAGGCCGGCGACCCGGCGCTCTACGCGCGCTTCGACCTGGCCTACGGCGCCGACGGCGCGATCAAGATGCTCGAGATCAACGGCGACACCCCCACCGGACTCGTGGAGACCGGCGTCATCCAGTGGAAGTGGATGGAGGACGTGATGCCGGAGATGGACCAGTGGAACTCGGTCCACGACCGGCTGGTCGCGACCTGGCGCACGCTGCGCCGCTCCGGGCACTTCGACGGCGACCGGATGCACTTCCTCTACGACCTCGGCGAGGAGGACTCCTACGACGGCGGCGAGATGGAGATGACCGTCCACTACCTGATGGACACCGCCGTCCAGGCCGGCTGGCTCGCGCTCGCCCACCCGATGGCCGAGGTCGGCTGGAACCCCGACGACGCGTGAGTACCGCGACGTGCACGACGAGCCGATCCGCAACGCGTTCAAGCTCTACGCGTGGGAGGCGATGCTCGCCGAGCCGTTCGGCCGGATCGTCGTCGACCGGGCCGAGGCGAGGCCGACGCGGTGGGTCGAGCCGGCCTGGAAGGTGCTGCTCAGCACCAAGGCGCTCCTGCCGGTCCTGTGGGAGCTCTTCCCGCGCCACCGCCTGCTGCTGCCGGCGTACTTCGACGAGCCGCGCGACCTCGAGCGCTGGGTCGCCAAGCCCCTGCACGGGCGCGAGGGCGACAACATCCGCATCCACCTCGACGACATGATCGAGGACGTCGTGATGCCGGGCGGCTACGGCGAGGAGGGCTGGGTCTACCAGGCCTACACCGACCTGCCGAGCTTCGAGGGCAACCGCGTGGTGCTCGGCTCGTGGATCGTCGACGGCGAGGCCGCCGGGATGCTGGTGCGCGAGTCGGACTGCATGGTCACCGACTACTTCTCCCGCGTCGCGCCGCACGTCATCTCCGACGGGCTCGCGCCGTCCGAGGCGCAGGTGGCCCAGTGGCTGGCCGAGCGGGTCGGCCCGGACGCGCCGAGCGCTCTAGCGCACACGACGCGAGTCGGTGATCGTCCGGCTCGCGCCGAGGAAGAAGATCCCGGGCAGCGTCTCGAAGCCCTCGCTCGGGTTGTCGGTGAGCTGCGAGCCGTCGATCGTCAGCGTGCCGGTGCGGTCGTTGGACACGAAGAAGATCGCGCCGCCGCCCTCGCGGGCGCGGTTGCCGGTGATCGTCGAGTCCTCGATGCGCGAGGTGGATGGCGTTGCCGTCCAGGTAGATCGCGCCGCCCGAGCCACCGCCGGGCGTGCCGGCGCGCCGGGTTCGCGCCGCGCCCGATCGCGCGGTTGTCGGTGAACGTCGAGCCGGTGATCCGCCACGAGACACCGATGCTGCTCAGCGCGGAGCCGTTGCTGCACCGGCCGCCGGCGAAGGTCGAGCGGCGGACGACGACCGGTCGGTCGGCGTACTGGTCGAGCACCCGGACCGCGCCGCCGCCGAGGTCGGGGCCGGTGCGGTCGCAGCGGTTGTCGACGAAGGTCGAGTCGAGGATCTTCAGCCGACCGCCGCGCACGAAGATCGCGCCGCCACCACCGCCGTCGACGTGGTCTCGCCGGTCGCGTTGCCGTCGGCGAACCGCATCCGCTTCACGACGAGCCGCGGCTCGGCCTGGTCGTTGCAGTGCGACGTCGTCCAGACCTGCGCCCGGTCGCAGGTGTTCATGTAGAGGATCCGCCGCTCGCCCTGCGCCGCTCAGCGTGACCAGTCCGCCGCCGTCGAGCACGACCTTCGCGCGAGGTGTTGACGACCTTGGCGGTCCTCTTCATCGCGATCGTGACCGGCTGCGGGCCGCAGTCGAAGGTGATCGACGCCGCCCTTCGCCACCGCACGTACGACGGCGCGCGACGTGCACGAGCCGGCGTGCCGGTGCCGACGACCGTGTCGCGCGCGCCTGTGGCAGCCGCTCGGTGGTTGAGGTGCGACGCGGAGCGAGCCTCGACACGACTCGCCGCCGACGGAGCAGCCGACGCCACCACCGCGGCGACGCACCGCCGCGGCGAGGACGCCGGCCCGCATCACAGCGCCTTCTCGATGTCCTTGCTGAGCTTCTCCGGCTCGGTGGTCGGCGCGTAGCGGTCGATCACCTGGCCGTCGCGGCCGACGAGGAACTTGGTGAAGTTCCACTTGATCTTGCTGCCGAGCATCCCGCCCTTGGAGTCCTTGAGCCACTCGAAGAGCGGGTGCGCGCTCGTCGCCGTTGACGTCGACCTTGGAGAACAGCGGGAAGGTCACGCCGAAGTTGCTTCTCGCAGAAGTCCGAGATCTCCGCCTCGTTGCCGGGCTCCTGGCCGCCGAACTGGTCGCACGGGAAGCCGAGCACGACCAGGCCCTGGTCGTCGTAGGTGTCCTGCAGCTGCTGCAGGCCCTTGTACTGGCCGGTGAACCCGCACTGCGAGGCGGTGTTCACGACGAGCACGACCTTGCCGTCGTACTGCGAGAGGTCGGTGTCGGTGCCGTCGATGGCCGGCGCCGAGAAGTCGGAGAGAGTCGTCATGCCCCCGAGTCTGCCAGCCCGCCCACACCGCCTCACCGAAGCGTCCGGAGAAGGCCCACTCCCCCAGCGGCTTGCGCACCCGGTCGCGGTGGTCGCGGGCCGCCGTGCGCTCGTCGACGTCGGCCGGATCGCCCGGCGCGCCGACCGCGATGCCGGTGAGGAGCTGGTGCGTGGGAGGTACGCCGAGCGCGTCGGCGAGGGCGTCGTGGTCGAAGCCGGCGAACTGGTGGGCGTGCAGGCCCATCGCCCGCGCCTGCAGGGTGAGGTGCGCCGCCGCTTGGCCGACGTCGTGGAGGGCGTAGTCGCTGAAGGCCGGCGCGTCGGGCTCCTCGCCCGTGCGCACGTGCGCGGCGGTGACGAAGACGACCGAGGCCCGCGGCACCCAGCCGGAGTTGCCGCGGCTCAGGGTCGCGACCAGGCGGTCGTGGTTGGCCGTGCCCGGCACGCAGACGAAGAACAGCCACGGCTGGCTGTTGCCCGCGCTCGGCGCCCACTGGGCGGCGTGCAGCAGGGTCTCGACCTCGGCGCTGGTCAGCCGGTGCGAGTCGTCGTACACGCTCGCGCTCCACCGCGACCGCATCGGCTCGGCGAGGTGCTCGGCGGAGGGCTGCGGGGCTTGCGGGGTCACCCACCGAGCATGCCAGCGGGCTCCTCGGTCACTCGTCAGCGGTGTCGAGGGCGTCGAGGTCGTCGCGGGTCAGCACCCAGGGCGGCGGACCGATACCGACCCCACCGGGCACGGTCACCGAGACGACCGTGATCGCGCCGTCGGCGTCCTCGAAGAGGTCGATCGTCAGCTGGCACCCCTGCCCCTGCTCGCCGTCCTCGGGCCGTCGGCGGTGAGCACGACCCGGGTCGGGTCCGCGATCACGTCGGACGGGACCGGCGTGGGGCGTCCGCACGTGGTCGCCGGTGGCGGTCCGGCGTGATCGAGACGACCGGCTGCCCGAGGTCGTTGGCCACCGGCCGCGCGGCGTAGGCCACGACGGGGTCCCGCACGCGCCGGCGCCAGTCGGGCGAGGTGGCGGGCTGGGTGCCGTCGGCGGTGCCCGCCGCCTCGCCGTCGACGTAGAGCCGCACCTCGGGCGCGAACCGCGGCCGGTCCGAACCGGAGACCAGGAATCGGAGGAACGCCCACGCCTGTTCGCGTCCGGCCGCGTCGGCCGGGCAGCTCCACGTCGGGGTCTCCGTCGCGATCGACGACCACCACCTCGTCTGACCTCACGACGTCGCCCGACGGCGGCACCGACCCCAGCACCTGCCCGGCCGGGTCGCACTGCGGCACCGGGTCGACCCGCGTCTTGATGCCGGCGCTCCCCAGCGCGCTGACGGCCTCGGTCGAGGTGAGGCCCACGAGGGAGGGCACCGTCGCGACCGTCCGCTCGACCTCCTCGCGGTCCGCGGGACGGGTCAGGACCGTGGCCGCGAACGCCGCAGCGACGACGGCGACCAGCGCAGCGACGGCGATCGAGGGCCCACGAGACCGCCCGCCGAGCACCTCTTCACGCAGCGCGGGTACGACGACCTCGTCGGGGTCCGCGGACCGGGCGATGCGGCGACGCTGGTCGTCGATCACCCGATCGACCACCTCGGCGGCGTGGTCCTCCGGCACCCCGAGCTCGACCGCGATCTCGACGAGCCGCCGGTGGCGTGCCGCGCGGTAGTCGTGGACGTCCATCACCGGTCCTGGTCTGTCTCCGGAGTTGCCGGGGGCGCGCGAGGCGCAGTCGAGGGCGTCGAGCTCCGCCAGCGCCGACTCCCAGCGCTCACGTCGCTCGTCGTCGGTCTGCTCCCACCACGTCGTGCCGCGCTCGCCGAGACCGACCTTGGCCAGCTGGGTGCGGTGCCGGGTGGCCGCGAGCTCGGCGTCGTCCTGCGCCGTGCGAACGCCGGACCGGCCGCGGCCGAGGTGCGACTTCAGCCGCGCGAGCTCGTCGGCGGGGATGGCGGGGTCCGTACGCCGCCAGCGCCGGCCGTCGACGACGAGCCACTTCTCGTCCTCGGTGGCAGCCACCCCAAGACCTTCGGAGATGCACGGTCGAGGTGCGTCCATGCGACTGCCTCGGCTGGACGCCG
>CAWCGM010000023.1:0-101101 GCA_963795095.1 uncultured Actinomycetota bacterium
ATGAGTGAGCAGGCAGGCACGAGGCACGAGTGCCCGACGTGGGCGCAACCAGGTTGAGCAAGACCCGCGACCGAGGAACGAGGGCGCGACGGCCGCGTCGAGACCAGCTGGGCCGACCCGACGTCGTACGTCCTGACGTGACGCTCGTCCCGAGTCTTGGAACGATCCAAAGTTACCTGTCCGTACCGCGGGAGACTTCGCTCGAAGCCCCCTCCCGCAACCGATAGGGTCGGTTGCGGTCACCAAAGGCCAGATCGTCCACGGGGTCACTGAAGGCCCCACTCCAAGGAGACATGCACCCATGACCGTCCGCGTAGGCATCAACGGCTTCGGCCGCATCGGCCGCAACTTCTTCCGCGCCGTCCGCGCCTCGGGCGCCGACATCGAGATCGTCGGCGTCAACGACCTCACCGACAACGCCGTCCTGGCGCACCTGCTCAAGTACGACTCGATCCTGGGCCGCCTCGACGCCGACGTGTCGAGCGACGAGACCTCGATCAAGGTCGGCGACCAGACCATCCGCGCGTTCGCCGAGCGCGACCCGGCCAACCTCGCCTGGGGCGACCTCGACGTCGACGTCGTCGTCGAGTCCACCGGCTTCTTCACCGACGCCACCAAGGCCAAGGCCCACATCGACGCCGGCGCCAAGAAGGTCATCATCTCCGCGCCCGCCTCCAACGAGGACATCACCATCGTGATGGGCGTCAACCACACCGACTACGACGCCGCGTCGCACCACGTGATCTCCAACGCGTCCTGCACCACCAACTGCCTCGGCCCCATGGCGAAGGCGCTCAACGACGACCTCGGCATCGTCAAGGGCCTGATGACCACCATCCACGCCTACACCGCCGACCAGAACCTCCAGGACAACATCCACAAGGACCTGCGCCGCGCCCGCGCGGCCGCGATCAACCTGGTCCCGACCTCGACCGGTGCCGCCAAGGCGATCGGCCTCGTCCTGCCCGAGCTCAAGGGCAAGCTCGACGGCTACGCCATCCGCGTCCCGGTGCCCACCGGCTCGGCCACCGACCTCACCTTCGAGGCCGGTCGCGAGACCACCGTCGAGGAGGTCAACGCGATCATCGAGAAGGCCGCCGACGGCCGCTTCCTCAAGTACTCCACCGACCCGATCGTGTCCTCGGACATCGTCACCGACCCCGCGTCCTGCATCTTCGACGCCCCGCTGACCAAGGTCATCGGCAACCAGGTGAAGGTCGTCGGCTGGTACGACAACGAGTGGGGCTACTCCAACCGCCTCGTCGACCTGATCGGTTTCGTCGGCGAGACGCTCTGACGTGTCCGACATCGACTCGCTGGGTGACCTCGCAGGCAAGCGCGTGCTGGTCCGCTCGGACCTCAACGTGCCCCTCGACGGCACCACCATCACTGACGACGGCCGGATCCGCGCGAGCGTGCCGACCATCAAGAGGCTCGCCGACGCGGGTGCCCGGGTGGTCGTCACCGCCCACCTGGGCCGCCCCGACGGCTCGCCCGACCCGAAGTACACGTTGAAGCCGGTGGCCGAGCGGCTCTCCGAGCTGCTCGGGAAGCCGGTCGCGTTCGCGACCGACACGGTGGGCACGAGTGCCACCGAGACGGTCGAGGCGCTCCAGGACGGCGAGGTCGCCGTCCTGGAGAACGTCCGCTTCAACGACGGCGAGACCAGCAAGGACGACGCCGTGCGCGGCTCCTTCGCCGACCAGCTCGCCCAGCTGGCCGACGCGTTCGTCTCCGACGGGTTCGGTGTCGTGCACCGCAAGCAGGCGAGCGTGTACGACGTCGCGCTGCGGCTGCCGTCCGCGATGGGCGGGCTGGTCGCGGCCGAGGTCGACGTGCTGCGCCGGCTCACCGAGCACCCCGAGCGGCCCTACGTCGTCGTCCTCGGCGGCTCCAAGGTGTCCGACAAGCTCGGCGTCATCGACAACCTGATCGACAAGGCCGACAAGATCCTGATCGGCGGCGGGATGGTCTTCACCTTCCTCAAGGCCCAGGGCCACGAGGTCGGCAAGAGCCTGCTCGAGGACGACCAGCTCGACACCTGCACCCGCTACCTCAGCGAGGCCGAGGACCGCGGCGTGGAGATCGTGCTGCCGACGGACGTCGTGGTCGACACGGCGTTCCCCTCGGGCGACCGCGAGCCCGAGCCCCGCGTCGTACCCGCCTCGGAGATCCCGGCCGACGCGCTCGGACTCGACATCGGGCCCGAGTCGTCCGCGGCCTTCGCGGCGGCGCTCGCCGACGCGAAGACCGTGTTCTGGAACGGTCCGATGGGAGTCTTCGAGGTCGACGCCTTCGCCGACGGCACGCGTGCCGTCGCGCAGGCGCTGACCGAGGTGGACGGGCTGTCGGTGGTGGGTGGTGGCGACTCCGCCGCCGCCGTGCGCCAGCTCGGCTTCGACGAGGCCGCGTTCGGTCACATCTCCACCGGCGGTGGCGCGTCGCTGGAGTTCCTGGAGGGCAAGGAGCTCCCGGGAATCGCTGTACTCGAGAGGGGCTGAACGACGTGGCTGGCCAGACGAACACCAGGACGCCGCTGATGGCGGGCAACTGGAAGATGAACCTCAACCACCAGGAAGCGGTGGTGCTGGTCCAGAAGCTCGCCTGGACGCTGTCGGACAAGCGGCACGACTACAGCCTGGTCGACGTCGTCGTGGTGCCTCCGTTCACCGACATCCGCTCGGTGCAGACGCTCGTCGACGGCGACCGCCTGGCGATCCGCTACGGCGCGCAGGACGTCTCGGTCCACGACAACGGCGCCTACACCGGTGAGATCTCGGCGGCGATGCTCGCCAAGCTGGGCTGCTCCTACGTCGTGGTCGGCCACTCCGAGCGCCGCCAGCACCACGGCGAGAGCGACGAGCTGGTCAACGCCAAGGCCCACAAGGCGCTCTCGGCGGGGATGACGCCGATCGTGTGCGTCGGCGAGGGCCTCGACGTACGCCAGGCGGGCGAGCACGTGTCCTACACGCTCTCGCAGGTCGACGGCTCGCTCGACGGCTTCACCGCCGAGCAGGTCGCCGGCCTCGTGGTGGCCTACGAGCCCGTGTGGGCCATCGGCACGGGCGAGGTCGCGACCCCGGACGACGCGCAGGAGGTCTGCTCGGCCATCCGTGAGCGGGTGCGCGAGGTGCACGGCGACGCCGCGGCCGACGCGCTCCGGATCCTCTACGGCGGGTCGGTCAAGGCCGCCAACGTCGGCGGGATCATGGACAAGGCGGACGTCGACGGATGCCTCGTCGGTGGGGCGAGCCTGCAGGTCGACGAGTTCGGCGGCATCTGCCGGTTCTACTCGATGCCTGATCTGGGTGGGGCGGCGCGGTGAGGCGCCGGTCGGTTCGTCGCGATCGTGACGTAGGCTTCCGCTCGTGATTCTGCTCTTCACCATCCTGCTCGTCATTGCGAGCGCGATCATGATCCTGCTGGTACTGCTGCACAAGGGCCGCGGTGGCGGCCTCTCCGACATGTTCGGTGGCGGCGTCTCCAGCAGCCTGGGGGGATCGTCGGTTGCCGAGCGCAACCTCGATCGGTTCACGGTCGGTGTCGGCGTCATCTGGTTTGCATGCATCGTCGCCCTCGGCCTGCTCAAGGCCTACCAGGGCTGAGTCCCCCACTCTTTCGAAGGAGCCGTCGTGGCTGGTGCTGGAAACGCGATCCGGGGTAGCCGGGTCGGAGCGGGTCCCATGGGTGAGGCCGAGCGCGGCGATGCCGCGCCCCGGCAGACCGTCACCTACTTCTGCAGCCACGACCACCGCTCGGTCGTGACGTTCGCCATCGAGGCCAACGTGCCCGAGTCGTGGGACTGCCCCAAGTGCGGCCTCCCGGCCAGCCTGGACAGCGAGAACCCGCCCCCGGCGCCGAAGATCGAGCCCTACAAGACGCACCTCGCCTACGTGAAGGAGCGTCGCTGCGGAGACCGAGGCCGCCGACATCCTCGACGAGGCCGTCGCCCTCCTCCGCTCCCGCCGCAAGGCCGGCGAGATCATCTTCTGACCGAGCTCGGCGCATCTGCTCGGCGCAGACGGCGCCGAGTCGGCGCGTCTGCACGCCAGACGGTGCCGAGTCGGCGCGTCGGTGCCGCGCAGTCGGTGCCGAGTCGGCGCGTCTGTTCGCGCCAGACGGTGTCGAGTCGGCGCGTCTGCTCAGCGCCGTACGCCGGCCGCGCGACGGCGCGTGCACGTCGTACGCCGTCGAGGATGACGTCCTCGAGTCCGGCATCGCGGCCGTACACGTCAGGCGTCCAGACGGGTTCGATGATCCAGTCGGCGTCCTCGCCCAACCAGCCGAACCGCTCGTCGTCCTCGGCCTCGTTGTCCTCTCCGGTGTGCCACTCGCGACCTTGGAACTCCACGCCGAAGCGAAGCTCGTCGTTGCCCACGTCGATGAACGCGAGCCTCGACCCGAGGCGCGCACCTCGACCTGTGGTTCGGGCGGAGGAACCGGCAGGTGCTTCCAGCGCCACCGCACCACGGTCTCGCCGCCCGACTGCGGATCGGCCGTCCGTGTGCGGTGCCACCAGCCTCAGCGTGGTGACCCAGCGCATGCCCGCGAAGCGGTCGACCTCGCTCGAGCAGCTCCTCCAGCGTGAAGTCGCCCAGACGATGCAAGGGCGTCCAGCGCTGTCAGCGCGGGTTCCGGCCATCGCTGACGTCCGAGGTCGAGCGCCGTTCGAAGGGGCGTGGTCATCCGCACGCCGTTCACGACGGTGAGGTCCCTCTCGGCGAAGGTCCGCTCGCCACTGTCGGCCAGCTTGTTGCGCAACCGTCCTCGACCGTCCGGCAGGTACATCGAGATCGGAAGCGCATTGAGGTGCTCGTTCGGGAGCAGGAGCATGTTGGCGCCCTGCGCCCACCCCGCGTGCCGGTCGACGACGACCGCGTCTGCGGGCGTCACGAGCCGCAGGCAGGCCAGTCGTGACGACGTGTCGTCGGGAACTGTGCGAGGCGAGGTACACGCCCTTGATCGGATTACGCAGCAGGCCGACACGACACAGCTCGACAAGCCAGGGCCGGCGTACGCCCTCGCCCAACGCGCTTTGCGACGTGAACGGGGTCGAAGTCGGGAGCGGGAAGCTGTTGTCGAGCTGCGGCAGGCGGAGCCACTGGGAGATGTCCATCTCGCACTGATTCCCGGACGACGGGTCAGGCAGTCGAGCGACCTGCCACCTGTGGACAGACGTACAGATGCGCCGACTCGGCACGCTGCGCGCGTACAGATGCGCCGACTCGGCACGCATGCGCGCGTACAGATGCGCCGACTCGGCACGCTGCGCGCGTACAGATGCGCCGACTCGGCACGCTGCGCGCGTACAGTGCGCCGACTCGGCACTCTGCGCGTACAGACGCGCCGACTCGGCTACAGGGCGGAGGCGGCGGCGTCGTCGAGCCACCAGACGGTCTCGTCGCCGCGGACGCCGCGGGCGGGGGTCTCCTCGATCGTCCCCTCGGGAGCCAGGGCGCGGGCGACGGCGTCGGCCTTGCCGTCGCCGCTGGCGATGAACCAGACGGCGCGGCAGCGGTCCATCGCCTCGAAGGTCAGGGTGACGCGGTCGGGCGGGGGCTTGGGGGAGTCGTGGACGGCGACGGCGATCGCGTCGCGGGCCTCGAGGACCGGGTGGCCGGGGAAGAGGGAGGCGCAGTGCCCGTCGGGGCCGATGCCGAGCATCAGCACCTCGAAGAATCCGGCGCCCTCGGACCGCATCGTCGCGCTGTAGGCCTCGGCGGCCTCCTCCGCGGTCGCGACCTCGTCGCTCGCCGGCACCTCGTGGACGTGGGCCTCGTCGACGCCGACGTGGTCGAGCAGTGCCTCGCGGGCCTGGAGGGCGTTGCGGTCGGGCGAGTCGCGCGGCACGAAGCGCTCGTCGCCCCACCAGAAGACGACGCGCGACCAGTCGACCGAGGAGTCGGCTGCTCGGCGGGCCAGCTCGCGGTGGAGCTGCTCGGCGATGGATCCGCCGGTGAGCCCGATCTGCGGCACCTCGCCGCGCGCCTGCGCGGCCTCGAGGCGGTCGAGCAGGGCGGAGGCGACGTCGCCGACGAGCGCGTCGGCGTCGTCGTGACGGCGTACGTCGGGTGCGTTCACTTGCCGCTCCTGAGCTTCACCAGCCGCGCGGCGGTGGCGGCGTAGATGTCGTCCTCGTCGAGGCGGCGCAGCTCCTCGGCGAGCAGGGCCGGGACCTCGCGTCGCTTGAGGGCGACCGGCCGGTCGGGCCGGTGGGGCGAGGTGAAGGTCGCGAGGCGGCCGTCGGCCCGCGAGATGCGGATCGGCCCCTCCTTGGTGTCCATGCTGACCTCGGTGATCCCGGGACCCTCGGAGTTCCCGCGGGCGACGTCGACCTTGAGCCGGTCGCACAGCCAGGCCGCCAGCAGGTCGGCGCTGGGGCTGACCCGCTCGGCCGTCACCTTGGCGCCGGTGACCTTCAGAGGGTGCTGGTCGAGCGCGGCCGCGAGGAGCGCGCGCCACGGCGTGAGGCGGGTCCAGCTGAGGTCGGTGTTGCCCGGGGCGTACACCTGGGCCTGCGTCAGCATCGCCGTCGACTTGCCGCGCGACACCGATGCGGAGTCGGTGATCCGCCGCTGCGCGAGCGCGCCCAGCGGGTCCGCCGCCGGGTCCGCCGGGGCGGCCGTCGGCCACCAGATGGCGACGGGGGAGTCGGGGAGCAGGAGCGGGCAGCACGACGGACTCGGCGTGCTTGACCACCTCGCCCTTGAGCCGGATGAGCGCGGTCTCGCCGCCCCAGCCGTCGCCGCTGCCGACCTGGGCGTTGACGTGGCCCGCGCCCCGCGCATCGCCCAGGATCACGCCGAGGACGCGCGAGGGGTGCTCGCGCGAGGCCCGCTTGGCCGCGGTCATCGCCTCGGCGGCGTCCTCCTCGGGCGCGACGATGATCAGCGTCATCACCATGCCCATCGCGGGACTGCCGGCCCGGGTGCGGGCCTGCACGAACTCCGCGGCGATCTTCGACGAGTTGGTGTCGGTGAGCTCGATCATCTCGGGGTCCCCTCGGTGTTGTTCGGCGGAGGAGCGAAGCGGGGGAGGCGAAGAACAGCGTGGGGTGAGGTCATCAGGGCCTCCTCCAGACGCGTCCGTCGCGGGCGAGCATCTTGTCAGCGGACTCCGGTCCCCAGGTGCCCGACTCGTAGGGCTCGGGTCGCCCCTTCTTCGCCCAGTGGGCGATCACCGGGTCGAGCAGCTTCCACGAGAGCTCGACCTCCTCGTGACGTGGGAAGAGCGGCGGGTCGCCGAGCAGGACGTCGAGGATGAGGCGTTCGTAGGCCTCGGCGCTGGCCTCGGTGAACGAGCCGCCGTAGGCGAAGTCCATGTTGACGTCGCGGATCTCCATCGCGGTGCCGGGCACCTTGGCCCCGAACCGCATCGTCATGCCCTCGTCGGGCTGGACGCGGATCACGAGCGCGTTCTTGGTGAGGTCCTCGGTCGCGGTCTGCGTGAACGGCAGGTGCGGCGCCCGCTTGAACACCACGGCCACCTCGGTGACGCGGCGGCCGAGCCGCTTGCCGGTGCGCAGGTAGAACGGGACGCCCGCCCAGCGTCGGGTGTCGACGTGGACGGTGATCGCGGCGAAGGTCTCGGTGGCGGACGTCTTCTTGATGCCCTCCTCCTCGGTGAACCCGATGACCTTCTCGCCGCCGGCCCAGCCCGGGGCGTACTGCCCTCGTGCCGTCGTCGTGTCGAGCCGCGGCGGCAGCTGCGCCGACCGCAGCACCTTCTGCTTCTCGATGCGCAGGCTCTCGGCGTCGAAGGCGACGGGCTCCTCCATCGCGACCAGCGCCATCAGCTGGAGGAGGTGGTTCTGGATGACGTCGCGCGCGGCGCCGATGCCGTCGTAGTAGCCGGCCCGGCCGCCGATGCCGATGTCCTCGGCCATCGTGATCTGCACGTGGTCGACGTAGTTGGAGTTCCAGATCGGCTCGAACATGTTGTTGGCGAACCGCATCGCCAGGATGTTCTGCACCGTCTCCTTGCCGAGGTAGTGGTCGATGCGGAAGATCGACCCGGAGGGGAAGACGTCGGCGAGGGTCTCGTTGAGCTCGCGGGCGGACTCGAGGTCGTGGCCGAACGGCTTCTCGACCACGACGCGCCGCCACTGGTCGGGCCCCTGCTCGGCGAGGCCGTGCTCCTTGAGCTGACCGACGACGTCGCCGAAGAAGCCCGGCGGGATCGCGAGGTAGAACGCCATGTTGCCGCCGGTGCCGCGCAGCTCGTCCAGCTCCTCGACGGTGCGGCGGAGCTGCTCGAAGGCGTGGTCGTCGTCGAAGTTGCCGGGCACGAAGCGGAAGCCCTCGGACAGCTGCTTCCACACCTCCTCGCGGAACGGCGTACGCGCGTGCTCCTTGACCGCGTCGTGCACGATCTGCGCGAAGTCCTGGTCCTCCCAGTCGCGCCGGGCGAAGCCGACGAGGCTGAAGCCGGGCGGCAGCAGGCCGCGGTTGGCGAGGTCGTAGATCGCCGGCATGACCTTCTTGCGCGACAGGTCTCCGGTCACGCCGAACAGCACCATGCCGCACGGTCCGGCGATCCGGGGGAGCCGGCGGTCCTGCGGGTCGCGCAGTGGGTTGGCGGCGTTCATCAGCCTCGGTTCTCCTGGTAGTAGCGGATCAGCGACTGCGTGGACGCGTCCTGCTCTGCGGCGACGGCAGCATCGCCGGAGACCGCGGGTCGCAGCTCCTGGGCCAGCTGCTTGCCGAGCTCGACGCCCCACTGGTCGAAGCTGTCGATGCCCCACACGGCGCCCTCGACGAAGGTGATGTGCTCGTAGAGCGCGATCAGCTGGCCGAGCACCGACGGCGTGAGCGCCGGAGCCATGATCGACGTGGTCGGGCGGTTGCCCGGGAAGGTGCGCGCCGACACCAGCTCCTCGGCGACACCCTCGGCCCGCACCTCGTCGGCGGTCTTGCCGAAGGCGAGGGCCTTGGTCTGCGCGAAGAAGTTCGCCAGGAACAGCTCGTGGACGTCCGCGTCCCCGTCCGTGAGCTCGTACGCCGGTCGCGCGAAGGCGATGAAGTCCGCCGGCACGAGCCGGGTCCCCTGGTGGATGAGCTGGTAGAACGCGTGCTGGCCGTTGGTGCCCGGCTCGCCCCAGAAGACCTCGCCGGTGTCGTAGCCGACGGCCTCGCCGTCCCACCGCACGCCCTTGCCGTTGGACTCCATCGTGAGCTGCTGGAGGTAGGCCGGGAACCGGTGCAGCAGCTGTGCGTAGGGCAGCACGGCGTGGGTGTGGGCGCCGAGGAAGTTCGTGTACCAGACGTTGAGCAGCCCCATCCGCAGCGGCACGTTGGCCTCGGCGGGAGCGGTGCGGAAGTGCTCGTCCATCGCGTGGAAGCCGGCGAGCAGGTCGGCGAAGTGGTCGGCTCCGACGGCGATCACCAGCGACAGCCCGATGGCCGAGTCCATCGAGTAGCGGCCGCCGACCCAGTCCCAGAAGCCGAACGCGTTGTCGGTGTCGATGCCGAAGTCGGCGACCTTGTCGAGGGCGGTCGAGACGGCCACGAAGTGCTGGGCGACCGCGGCGTCGGCATCGGTGTCCGACGGCAGGCTGTCGAGCAGCCACGCCTTGCAGAGCCGGGCGTTGGTCAGCGTCTCGAGCGTCCCGAAGGTCTTGCTGGAGACGATGAACAGCGTCGTCTCGGGATCGAGCCCCTTCAGCTTCTGACCGGCGTCGGTCGGGTCGATGTTGCTGATGAAGCGGCAGGTGAGCCCGTCCTGGCGGTAGGGCTCGAGCGCCTCGTAGGCCATGACCGGTCCGAGGTCGGAACCGCCGATGCCGATGTTGACGACCGTCTCGATGCGGCGACCGGTGACGCCGGTCCACTCGCCCGAGCGGACGCGCTCGGCGAAGGCGTAGGCCCGACCCAGCACGTCGTGCACGTCGGCCACGACGTCCTGTCCGTCCACCGTGAGCGACGCCGACGAGGGAAGCCGGAGTGCGGTGTGGAGCACGGCCCGGTCCTCGGTGACGTTGATGTGCTCACCGGCGAACATCGCGTCGCGGCGCGACACCAGGGAGACCTCGTCGGCGAGGGCGAGCAGGGCGGCCTCGACCTCGGCACCCGCGAGGTTCTTCGACAGGTCGACGTGGAGGTCGGCCGCGGTCAGCGTCCGGTCCGCCACGAAGTCGGCGTCGGCGAGCTGGCCGCGGAGGTCGGGGGAGTACGACTCGGCCAGCCGGGCCAGCTCGGCCCAGGCATGCGTCGTGCTCGGATCGACCGCGCCGCGCCCGCTCACTTCCGCGCGGCCTCGAGCGACGCGCCGAGCGTCGTCTGCAGCTCGTCCCAGGCGACGACGAACTTCTCGACGCCCTCCTTGATGAGGACCTCGATCACGTCGTCGTAGTCGATGCCCGCCTCGGCCAGCGCGTGCATGTGTGCGTGCGCGTCGTCGTAGAACGGACGGATCCGGTCGCCGCGCACCTCGCCGTGGTCGGCGACGGCGTCGAGGGTCTTCTCCGGCATGGTGTTGACGGTGTCCTCGACGACGAGGTCGATGACGTACATCGTGTCGTCGTAGTCGGGGTTCTTGACGCCGGTCGAGGCCCACAGCGGGCGCTGCTTGCGCGCTCCCTCGGCCTCCAGCGCCTCCCAGCGGGGGCCGCTGAAGAACTCCTCGAACATCTGGAACGCCAGCCGCGCGTTGGCCACGCCGGCCTTGCCCTTCAGGTCCGGGTCGGTGCCGGGGCCCTCGGTCGTCGCCTCGAGGCGCTTGTCGATCTCGGAGTCGACGCGCGAGACGAAGAACGACGCCACGGAGTGGATGTCGGCCAGCGCGTGCCCGTTGTCCTTGGCCTTCTCGAGGCCGGAGACGTAGGCCTCCATGACGTTCTTGTACTGCTCGAGGCCGAAGATCAGCGTGACGTTGACCGAGATGCCGGCGGCGATGGTCTCGGTGATCGCGGGCCAGCCCTCCTTCGTCCCGGGGATCTTGATCAGGAGGTTGGGCTGGTCGACGATCTTCCACAGCTCGGCGGCCTCGGCCACGGTCTGCTCGGTGTCGTGGGCGAACCCGGGCGAGACCTCGATCGACACCCGACCGTCGACGCCGTCGGTGGCGTCGAAGACCGGACGCATGACCTTGCAGGCCTCGCGCACGTCGTCGGTGGTGATGGTCTGCGTCGCCTTGTCGACGTCG
Source organism: uncultured Actinomycetota bacterium (assembly GCA_963795095.1). Taxonomy (GTDB): domain Bacteria; phylum Actinomycetota; class Actinomycetes; order Propionibacteriales; family Nocardioidaceae; genus Nocardioides. The sequence goes on from CAWCGM010000023.1 coordinate 11,143, forward strand.
GCACCGGCGGCCGCGAGCTCGCGGACCTGCGGGTCGTAGCGCTCGCCGTCGGCCAGCGCGGTCTGGAAGATCGCCGGGTTGGACGTCACCCCGACCACGTGGCTGTTCTCGACCAGGTCGGCGAGGTTGCCGGTCTCCAGTCGTTCGCGGGACAGGTCGTCGAGCCAGATGGACACTCCGGCGTCGGCCAGGGCCTTGAGGCGGTCGTTCATGGTGTTCCTCCCATAGTGGTCGAACAGGCGGTCAGGCGGTGACGACGGCGACGCTGTCGCGTGCGGCGTCGGCGACGGCCTGCGCGGTGATGCCGAACTCGGTGTAGATCCGGGCGTAGTCGGCCGATGAGCCGTAGTGGTCGATCGAGACGATCCGGCCGTTGTCGCCGACCAGCTCGCGCCAGCCCTGCTTGACGCCGGCCTCGACCGAGACGCGGGCCTTGACGGTGGGCGGGAGCACCATGTCGCGGTAGGCCTCGTCCTGGTCCTCGAACCACTCCAGGCAGGGCAGGGACACGACGCGGGCGTCGATGCCGTCGGCGGCGAGGAGGGTGCGCGCCTCGACGGCGAGCTGGACCTCGGAGCCGGTGCCGATGAGGATCACGTCGGGCGTGGCCTTCTCGGAGTCGATGAGGACGTAGCCGCCGCGGGCGACGCCCTCGGTGGAGGCGAACCCGTCCTTGCCGCGCGGGAAGACCGGCACGTTCTGCCGGGTCAGCGCGAGGGCGGCCGGCCGGTCGGTGTGACCGAGGATCGTCTGCCAGGCGGCGACGGTCTCGTTGGCGTCCGCAGGGCGTACGACGTCGAGGCCGGGCATCGCGCGCAGCGCGGCGAGGTGCTCGATCGGCTGGTGCGTCGGGCCGTCCTCGCCGAGGCCGATGGAGTCGTGGGTCCACACGTAGGTGACGGGCAGCCTGCTCAGCGCCGCCACCCGCACGGAACCGCGCATGTAGTCGGAGAAGGTGAGGAAGGTCCCGCCGAAGACGCGGGTGAGGCGGTCGGCCGCGATGCCGTTCATGATCGCGCCCATCCCGTGCTCGCGGATGCCGAAGTGCAGGACGCGACCGGCGTGCGGGTCGGTGCTCCACTCGCCGACCTCGGCCACCACGGGACCCACGGAGGGTGCGCTGGTGATCGTCGTGTTGTTGGAGCCGGCCAGGTCGGCCGAACCACCCCAGAGCTCGGGCAGCACCGGGGCGAGGGCGTTGATGACCTTGCCCGACGCGGACCGCGTGGCGACGCCCTTCTCGTCGGCGTCGAACGACGGCAGCGCGTCGGCGAGGTCGGTGGGCAGCTCACGCCGCTCGAGGCGGTGGAGGAGCTCGGCCGACTTCTTGTGCTTGGACGACCACGCGTCGAACTGCTCGTCCCACTCCGCCGCCCACGCGGCGCCGCGCTCGCGGAGCTCGCGGGTGCGCTCGAGGACGCCCGTCGGGATCTCGAAGGTCTGCGCGGGGTCGAAGCCGAGGATCTCCTTCGTCGCCGCGACCTCGTCGGCGCCGAGCGCGCTGCCGTGCGCGGCCTCGGTGCCCTGGGCGTGGGGGCGGGCCACGCGATGACGGTGTCGAGGACGATCAGCGACGGCTGGTCGCCGACGGTGTGGGCCTTGCGGATCGCGGCGTAGAGCGCGGGGACGTCCTCGACGTAGTCCTTGCCGCCGTTGGTCCAGTCGACGGTCTGGACGTGCCAGCCGTAGGCCTCGTAGCGCGCGGCGACGTCCTCGGTGAACGCGATGTCGGTGTCGCCCTCGATCGAGATCCGGTTGCGGTCGTAGATCATCGTGAGGTTGCCGAGCTGCTGGGTGCCGGCGATGGAGGAGGCCTCGGAGCTGACGCCCTCCTCGAGGTCACCGTCGGACGCGATGACGTAGACCTGGTGGTCGAAGAGGCTCTCGCCGGGGGCGGCATCGGGGTCGAGCAGGCCGTGCACGCGGCGACCCGAGAGGGCCATGCCGACGGCGTTGCCGACGCCCTGGCCGAGCGGGCCCGTGGTCACCTCGACGCCGGCGGTGTGGCCGAGCTCGGGGTGGCCGGGCGTCTTGGAGCCCCAGGTGCGGAGCGCCTTGAGGTCGTCGAGCTCGAGGCCGAAGCCGCCGAGGAAGAGCTGGGTGTAGAGGGTGATCGAGCTGTGTCCGCACGACAGCACGAAGCGGTCGCGGGCGACCCACTCGGGGTCGGCCGGGTTGTGGCGCATGACCTTCTGGAAGAGCAGGTACGCCGCCGGAGCCAGGCTCATGGCCGTCCCGGGGTGACCGTTGCCGACCTTCTGGACCGCGTCCATCGCCAGGACCCTGGCCGTGTCGACCCCCAGCGCGTCGGTGTCGTCCCACTCGAGGGTGGCGGGGAGGGCGGACTTCTTGGTCAACACAGTTCCTCTCGATGAAGTGCGACGGGGAGCACAGGCCCCTCGACTGCGAGCCTAGCGCCGTGCCCGAGTAGACTCGACCCCACCCGAGGGTGCCTCCGGACGCCGGCTCGACAGGCGTTGAAACCCTTCGGTTCCCCGATGTCCCCGTCTCATCCGCACCCGTCCCGCGAGGTCCCCTCCGTGTCCCAAGCCGGTCCGCACGCCGATGCCTCAGCGCGGCCGTCGGATGGTGACGGCACAGCCGCGGACGTCCCCGGGTCCAAGACGTGGCGCGACGTCGTCGGGGCCTACGTCGGCCTGACGAAGCCGCGGGTCATCGAGCTCCTCCTGCTGACGACCGTCCCGGTGATGTTCTTCGCCGAGCGCGGCATCCCGGACCTGGTGCTCGTCGTGTGGACGGTCATCGGCGGCACGCTCTCGGCGGGCTCGGCGTCGGCGTACAACTGCGTCTACGACCGCGACATCGACGAGCAGATGCGGCGGACCCGACGCAGGGCGCTGCCGCGCCACATCGTCACCGCGCGTTCGGCCCTGGTCTTCGCCACGGTGCTCGCCGTGGTGTCGACAGCGGTGCTCTGGTGGGGGGTCAACCCGCTTTCCGCAGGGCTCTCGCTGGGCGCCAACGCGTTCTACGTGTTCGTCTACACGATGCTGCTCAAGCGCCGCACCACCCAGAACATCGTCTGGGGCGGCCTGGCCGGCTGCTTCCCGGCGCTGATCGGCTGGACGGCCGTCACCGGCGAGCTCGCCTGGACGCCCGTCGTGCTGTTCCTCGTCGTGTTCTTCTGGACGCCGCCCCACACGTGGGCGCTGGCGCTGCGCTACCGCGAGGACTACCGCAACGTCGACGTCCCGATGCTCCCGGTCGTCAAGCCCGCGACGGAGGTCGGCCGGCAGATCGTCCTCTACAGCTGGGTGATGGTGGCGACGTCGCTGCTGCTCTGGCCGGTCGCCGGCACCAGCCTCGTCTACCCGGTCGCGGCGGCGGTCCTCGGCGCCGTCTTCCTCGTCGAGGCGCACCGGATGTGGATGCGCACCAAGTCGTCGGAGGCGCTCTCGGAGATCAACCCGATGCGCCTCTTCCACGCCTCGAACCTCTACCTCTCCCTGCTGTTCGTGGCCGTAGCGCTGGATCCCCTCCTCGGTCGCTAACCCATCTTGAGGAGATCTGCCGACGGCAGACAATGTCTAGACATCTTCTTGAGACCGTGCCCCGTGTTCGAGACGTCCGCATCTCGTTCAATCGTCGAGTGGGGTGGGCATCAGGCCTGTCCCCGACAAATGGGGAGTACGTACATGTCTGCAGTACGAGCAGGACGCAGGACCAAGGGGAGCACGGGCGGTGTCGCGGATCGTGACGCTCGGTCCTCGCGCTGGGCTTCGCCGTGGTCGGTGTGGCGGGTGCCGCGAGCGCCCACCACAACACCGTCACCGGCAAGGTGACGTGCAAGCAGAACGGCGGCTGGACCGTCACCTGGACCGTGATCAACAGCGAGACCATCTCCGAGACGATCACGGCGTCCAACCGCACGTCGGTCCTGCCGGTCGGCACCGTGCTGACCGGCTCCCAGACCAAGACCGTCACCGAGACCGTGACCGCGAAGCCGACCGCCGCGATCAAGCTCGAGGTGACCGGCAAGTGGGTCCGTGACGGCCAGAACATCTACTCGACCAACTCCGACGTGGTCGAGGTCGCCGAGTTCAGCGACAGCTGCAACGTCACCACTGTCACCGCGCCCACCGTGCCCGTCGTCGACGACTGCGGTCCGGGCAACGCCCGCTTCGGCGACGTGCCCGCGGGTCCGTGGACCTCGAAGCTCAACCCCGACGGCAGCCTGACGGTCACCGCCAACTCGGGCTACACGTTCCCCAACGCGCAGAAGAGCGTCACCTACCCGAAGCCCGTGGACAGCAACGTCGCCTGCCCGCCGCCGCCGGTCACCCCGCCGGTCGTGACCCCGCCGGTGGTCACGCCGCCGGTGGTCGTCCCGCCCGAGGTGCTGCCCGCGCAGGTGCTCGTCGTGAAGGCCGGCGCGCGCCGCCTCGACAAGTGCGGTCGCCAGGGCGACCTCTTCAAGGTCGCCAAGAAGTCCGGCGTCGTCTACACGGCCAAGGGCAAGGTGCTCCGCCAGGGGGTCTGGCTCAAGGCGCGCACCCGCACGGTCACCGTCCGCGCCAGCGCCGCCGACGCGACCTACCAGCTGCGCGGCAAGTCGGTCTGGAAGCTGTCGTTCACGAGCAAGGCGTGCGCGAAGGCTCCCGAGGTCGCGCCGAACACCGGGTCGTGATGCGACGCACCGTCGCTGCGATCACGCTGTGCGCGTCGGTGTTCCTGTCAGCCGGTCAGGGTGCGGCGTCCGCCGCCGCCCCTGACCGGCTCACGATCGCCCGCACCGGCACCGACGCCGCGATCATCGACGTGCCGTCGAGGGGCGGCACGCTGGCCGTCGGATCGCGCCTCAACGGCGCCGTCTACACCTGGTCGAAGGGCGACCCGCCCTGCGACCCGAGCGGGAGCACGGTGTACGCCGGCCACGCCTGGCGGGCCGGCAACGGCGTGGCCGACAGGTGGGCGCAGCTGCGGCCGGGGGACCGGATCAAGGTCGCCGGCTGCGCGTTCGAGGTGACCCGCCGAGAGTTCTGGTCGGCGAAGCGGAGGATGGGCGCGCTCTACTCCGTGTCGGGCCCGCCGCGGATCGTGCTCGTCGGGTGCAAGGCCGACGACTACTCCAGGCGCACGGTGGTGTTCGCCCGCAAGCTCGGGCGCCACTAGTCGCGTCAGGGCAGCACGGTCGCGGCGCTTGCCTGCTCCTGCCCGTCCGCGCGGGCCTCGTGGCTCGCGCGGTGGGGCAGGACGGCCAGCGCGATCCGGGCCAGTCCGGCCGCGAGCAGCGCGGCGCCCAGCATGTGCAGGGCGACGAGGCCGACCGGGAGGTCCAGCCAGTACTGCACCCAGCCGAGCACGCCCTGCAGCACCTCGATGAGCAGGACGAGTGCCGTCACGGTGGCGAGCCACCGGTGGCCGCCGCGCAGCGCCACCACGAGCAGCGCGACCGTCAGCGCCACCAGGACGTAGACGGCGTACGCATGGACGTGGGACACCGTCGCCGGCTCGAGCCCGTTGCGGGGCGACTCGGTGTCGCCGGCGTGTGGTCCCGGCACCGGTGACGACGGTGCCGAGGTAGAGCACGACCCAGCCGCTCGCCAGCGTCGCCCAGGCAAGCGCCCGAGGCAGGGGCGGGGCGGCCTGCCGGTCGGGGCTCCGCAGCTCGTCGACCAGCGCGACGCAGACCATGATCATCGCCATCGACAGCAGGAAGTGGCCGGCGACGATCCACGGGTTGAGGTCGGTCAGGACCGTGATGCCGCCGATGACGGCCTGCAGCGGGATGCCGAGACCGATGACGAACGAGAGCCGCGTGGCGCGACGGTGTGCGGCGCCGAGCGCGGCGAGGAAGCAGAGCACGGCGATCGCGGTCAGCGCGAAGGTCAGCATCCGGTTGCCGAACTCGATCGCGCCGTGGAGGCCCAGCTCGCCGTGGGGGACGTAGGACGTGTCGGAGCAGCGCGGCCACGTCGGGCACCCGAGGCCCGAGCCGGTGAGGCGCACCGCGGCGCCGGTGACCACGATGCCGATGTTGGCCACCAGGTTGGCGACGGCCAGCGGCCAGAGGTGGCGGGCGAGGCGTCCGAGGACGTTGTCGAGCATGCTCACTCCCACCTGAAGGTCCGGGCCGTCAGCACGGTGCCGACGACGGCCCACACGACGAGCACGACCAGCGACCGGCCGTCGACGCTCTGCATCGATGAGCGCCGCGCGCATCGCCTCGCCGAGCGCGCCCGACGGGAGCCACTGGACGACCGTCCCCGCGGAGCCGTACGTCGACGTCGGCAGCACGACGCCGCCGCCCGCCATCAGCAGCAGGTAGACGAGGTTGGCGAGGGCGAGGGTGGCCTCGGCCCGGAGCACGCCGGCGACGAAGAGTCCCAGCGCCGCGAAGGCAGCGGTGCCGAGTCCGACGGCGAGCACCAGCGCGACGACCGACGTCGGCGGGTGGTCGAGCGTGGGCCGCCAGCCCAGCGTGAGGCCCACGACGACCAGCACGACGAGCTGCAGGGCGACGACGTTGAGGAGGGCGACGACCTTGCCCAGCAGCAGGCCGTGCCGGGGCAGGGGGGAGGACCCGAGCAGCTTGATCACGCCGTAGCGGCGCTCGAAACCGGTCGCGATCGCGACCGAGGTGAACGCGGTGGACATCACCGCGAGCGCCAGCACGCCCGGGGTCAGCACGTCGACGGCCCGGTGCCCGTCGAGGTCGAGGCCGAGCCGGCCCGCGGCGGCCACGCCGCCGACGAGCACGATGACCGGGATGACGATGGCGAGCAGCAGCTGCTCGCCGTTGCGCAGCATCAGCCGCGCCTCCATCCGGGCCTGGGCGAGCACCATCCGCGACAGCGGCGCGCTGCCGGGTGCCGGGGTGAAGGTGGCGGTCATGTGGCCAGCTCCCGTCCGGTGAGCTCGAGGAAGACGTCCTCGAGGTTGCGCTGGCCCAGGTTGAGGGTCTGGGGCAGCACGTCGTGCTCCTCGCACCACCGCGACACCCGTCCCAGGGTCATCGAGTCGGCCGGACCGTGGATCAGCATGCTGACCTCGTCGAGCTGGCGGACCTCGGTGTCGGGGCCGAGCTCGGCGCGCAGCGACTCGGGGGCTCCGTCGGGGAAGGGCCGGTTGACGACGAGGCGGATGGTCGCGGAGCGACCCTCGCGGGTCAGCTCGCCCGGCGTCCCGCTGGCGATGACCGTGCCGCGGTCGATGATGTGGATCTGGTCGGCGAGGTGCTCGGCCTCGTCCATGTGGTGCGTCGTGAGCACGACCGTGACGCCGTCGGTGCGCACCTCCTCGAGCAGCTCCCACGTCGTGCGCCGCGCCTGCGGGTCCATGCCCGCGGTCGGCTCGTCGACGAAGACCAGCTCGGGGCGGCCGACCAGCGCGATCGCGAGGCCGAGCCGCTGCTGCTGGCCGCCGGACAGCCGGCGGTACGGCGTACGGCCGCAGTCCGCCAGTCCGAGCCGCTCACTGAGCATCGCCGTGTCGAGCGGGCGGGCGTGCAGCGACGCCATGTGGTCGAGCATCTCGTGGGCACGCACACCGCTCCAGGCGCCGCCCGCCTGCAGCATCACGCCGATGCGGGGGAGGAGGTCCGCGCGGTCGCGCTGCGGGTCGAGGCCGAGCACGCGGACCGTGCCCTGCTGCGGGACGCGGTAGCCCTCGCAGGTCTCGAGGGTGGTGGTCTTCCCGGCGCCGTTGGGACCGAGGACGGCGGTGATGGATCCGCGGGGGACCTCGAGCGAGAGCCCGTCGACCGCCACCTTGTCGCCGTAGCGCATCACCAGCCCGTCGACCGTGACGGCGGGCGCAGCGGTGGACACCTCGCCAGTCTAGGGACGCCTGGTCGACGTCCCACGTCCGCGTCGACGAGACGGTGGTCACCCGGGCTTCTCGACCCAGAACCAATGCTTTCGCATCCGATTGACTGCAGTTCTCGCTCGGACCCTTGACTGGTCGGCCCGATGGGCCTTGTGTGAGTTGGCCCACGCGTGCCGTGACCCGGCGACTGGGCGAGCTGGCGAGCTGTTCGCCAGCGCCATCCCCCGGAGGAATCACGTGTCGATCCACTTCACCGGGCGGGGCGCACGACGCGGCCTCGCCGTCCTGACGACAGCCGCAGTGGTGTGCGGCCTGGCAGCAGGCGTGCCCAGCGCCACGGCCGCCACGAAGAAGAAGGACCGGGCGATCGCGACGTCGATCGCTCCCCGGGCCTCGACCCTCAGCGCTGGTCGCTACGTCGTCGTGATGAACGACGCGGGCGCCACCCGCTACGGCGGTGGGGTGGCCGGCCTCAAGGCGACGGCCCCTGCCAGGGGGAAGGCGTTCGACGCCAGCACGGCGAAGGTGGCGGACTACTCGGCCTACCTCACGAAGCGCCAGGACGGTGTGGCCGGGAGCGTCGGTGCCGCCGTGACGAGCCGCTCGACGCTCGCCGCCAGCTCGTTCACCTCACGACTCAGCAGCAAGCAGGCCACCGACCTGTCGCAGTCGCGCGACGTCCTGATGGTGGTCAAGGACACGGCGTTCAGCCTCGACACCTACAAGTCTCCCGAGTTCCTCGGCCTGGTCGGCCCCGGCGGTACGCCCGGCGTGTGGGCTGCCAAGGGTGGTGTCGCCAAGGCCGGTGCCGGCACCGTGGTCGGCATCCTCGACTCCGGCATCTGGCCCGAGTCGGCGTCGTTCGCGGGCACCAAGATCAACCGCAACCCGACGACCGGGTCCACGCTCTACCGCCAGGGCAACACCATCTACTTCAAGAAGGCGGACGGCGACTGGTTCCGCGGCGTCTGCCAGCCGGGCGAGAAGTGGAACGTCGACGACTGCAACAGCAAGATCATCGGCGCCCGCTACTACCCCGACGCCTTCCTCGACAGCGTGCCGCCGCAGGAGCGGTTCGGGGCCGAGTTCATCTCGACCCGTGACGGCGACGGCCACGGCTCGCACACCGCCAGCACCGCCGCGGGCAACAACGGCGTCGACGCCAGCGTCGAGGGCCGCTACTTCGGCAAGGTGAGCGGCATGGCCCCCGCGGCCAAGATCGCGGCCTACAAGGTCTGCTTCAGCGACACCGACCCCGACACGGGCGGTTGCTACACCTCCTCGACCCTGTCCGCGGTCGACGACGCCATCGCCGACGGCGTGGACGTCATCAACTACTCGATCTCCGGCGCGACCGACACGGTCGTCGACGCGGTCGAGTACGCCTTCCTCGGCGCTGCGGCTGCCGGGGTCTTCGTGGCAGCCTCCGCCGGCAACAGCGGTCCCGACGCCTCCACCGTCGCCCACAACAGCCCGTGGATCACCACGGTCGCGGCCTCGACCCACGTCAACTACGAGAACACCGTGGTGCTGGGCAACGGCCAGAAGTACAAGGGTGCGTCGATCACCGCCACCGAGGTCAAGAACACGCCCCTGGTGAGCTCCACCCTCGCCGGTGTCGCCGGCGCGGACGCGACTGCGCTCAACCTGTGCGGGCCGAACACCCTCGACCCCGCGAAGGCGGCGGGCAAGATCGTGCTCTGTGTCCGTGGCACCTACGACCGCGTCGCGAAGAGCGCCGAGGTCAAGCGCGCCGGCGGTGTGGCCATGATCCTGGCCAACGCGACTGCGGGCAGCCTCGACGCCGACTTCCACTCGGTGCCGACCGTGCACATCGATGACACGTCGGGCGCCGTCCAGGCCTACAGCAAGACCGCGGGAGCCACGGCAGCGTTCGAGCTCGGCAACAGCGTGAGCCCCACCCCGCTCCCGCAGATCGCCGGCTTCTCCTCGCGGGGCCCGGCCATCGCCAACAGCTCCGACGTCATCAAGCCGGACATCTCGGCCCCGGGCGTCAGCGTGCTGGCCGCGGTCGCCCCGGCCTCGGGCGGGGGTCGCAACTTCGACCTCTACTCCGGCACCTCCATGTCGAGCCCGCACATCGCCGGCCTGGCTGCGTTCATCCTCGGCGTCCACCCCGAGTGGAGCCCGATGGCGGTCAAGTCCGCGATGATGACCACGGCCTACGACCTGAAGAACGCCGACGGGACGCCGAACACCAACCCGTTCGACGAGGGTGCCGGTCACGTCGACCCGACGAAGTTCTTCGACCCGGGCCTGGTCGTGGTCTCGGGCGAGGCCGAGTGGAACAGCTTCATCGACGGCCAGGGCCTCGACCTGCCGGGCGTGAACCCGATCGCTGCCACCGACCTCAACATCCCGTCGATGGCCAAGGGCCAGGTGACCTCGAGCGTGGTCATCAAGCGCACGTTCACCGCGCTCCAGGCGGGCACGTGGAACGTCGCGGTCAGACGTTCCCGGCTTCAGCGTGGCGATCGGACAAGCCGTCGATCACGCTGGCGAAGGGGCGACACGGCAGACCGTCACGTTCACCTTCACCCGCACCTCGGCGACGCTGGGGCAGTTCTCGACCGGCTTCGCGACCCTGACCGGTCCGACCGTCGTGCGGCTGCCCGTGGCCCTGCGCCCGGTGTCGGTCGCGGCCCCGTCCGAGCTCGCAGGCAAGGGTGCGACGAGCAGTGTGGACGTCGCCGATCAGGTCGGGCTTCACCGGTTCGCTCACGGTCAGGCCCAGCGGGCTCGCCCTGTCGACCACCAGTTCCGGCACGCTTGCTGTCGGGTCGGTCTACGAGGACAAGGTCACGATCGCGGCCGGCACGAAGTTCGCCCGGTTCGCGGTGGACGCCACCAACAACGGGGCCGACCTGGACCTCTACGTCTACGAGCTCAACGCGGCCGGCGTTCCGGTGGCCCTCGCGGGCCAGTCGGCGACGGGTTCCGCGGACGAGCTGGTGACGCTGACCGCTCCGAAGGCGGCCACCTACCTGGTCCAGGTCGACGGCTACGCCGCAGCCACCGGCGAGAGCGGCATCGGCTACCGCTACGACCGGTACCTGATCACCCCGACCACCACGTCCGGCGGGTTCACGGCCGAGCCCAACCCGGTCACGGTGACGCAGGGCGCGTCGACCACCTTCAAGGCGGTGTGGTCCGGCCTCACCCCGGGTCGCTACCTCGGCGCCCTCGAGTACGACGGTGCTCTCGCGCCGACCTTCGTCACGGTGGACGTGCCGTGACCTGAGCAGGGCCGCACGACCGTCGGCGGGCGTGACTCCTCCAGGGGTCACGCCCGTCGGCGCGTCCGGGCCACCACGCGGAGGGCGCCCGGACACCGCACTTAGGTGACCCTTGCTTGAACGGCGGGAAGTATTAACGACACACTGTCGTTGTGGAATTCGTGAGGACACCGGTGGCACAGCGTGAGGGCGATGCCCCCACGCGTGACCGCGTGGCGCGCACGATCCTCGAGAACGGCGCCTGCACGGCCGCCGACCTCGCCGATCGGCTCGACCTCACGCCCGCCGCCGTACGACGTCATCTCGACCACCTCGCCGCCGAGGGCGTCGTCGAGTCGCGCGAGCAGAAGGTCTACGGCGCGCGCGGTCGCGGTCGCCCGGCCAAGGTGTTCGCGCTGACCGAGGCGGGCCGCGACAGCTTCGACCAGCAGTACGACGACCTCGCCGTGCAGGCGATGCGGTTCCTCGCCGAGACGCAGGGCGAGGACGCCGTGGTCGAGTTCGCCCGGCGCCGGGTCGCCTTCGTCGAGCGCGACTACGCAGCCGTCACGGCACTCGACCCCGAGCTGTCGCCCGCCGAGGCGCTCGCCAAGGTCTTCACCCAGAACGGCTACGCCGCCTCGGTGCGCGACCTGGCTCCCGTCAACGGCATCAGCGTGGGCGAGCAGCTGTGCCAGCAGCACTGCCCGGTCTCCCACGTCGCCCACGAGTTCCCGCAGCTGTGCGAGGCCGAGACCGAGGCGATCGCCGCCGTGCTCGGCACCCACGTCCAGCGGCTGGCGACCATCGCCCACGGCGACGGCGTCTGCACCACGTGCATCCCCCAGAACCTCAAGCCAGAACCGAAGAAGGAGCAGGCATGACCTCCATCGAAGAGCTCAACCCGTCGCTCAAGGGCATCGGCAACTACGAGTTCGGCTGGTCGGACTCCGACGCCGCCGGCTCGATCGCCAAGCGCGGCCTCAGCGAGGACGTCGTCCGCAACATCTCCGGACTCAAGAGCGAGCCGCAGTGGATGCTCGACCTGCGCCTGAAGGGCCTCAAGCTCTTCCACCGCAAGCCCATGCCCACCTGGGGCTCGGACCTGTCGACGATCGACTTCGACAACATCAAGTACTTCGTGCGCTCCAGCGAGAAGCAGGCGGCCACGTGGGACGACCTCCCCGAGGACATCAAGAACACCTACGACAAGCTCGGCATCCCGGAGGCGGAGAAGCAGCGCCTCGTCTCGGGCGTGGCCGCGCAGTACGAGTCCGAGGTCGTCTACCACTCGATCCGCGAGGACCTCGAGGAGCAGGGCGTCATCTTCGTCGACACCGACACCGCGCTGAAGGAGCACGAGGAGCTCTTCAAGGAGTACTTCGGCACCGTCATCCCGGTCGGGGACAACAAGTTCGCCGCGCTCAACACCTCGGTGTGGTCCGGCGGCTCGTTCATCTACGTGCCGAAGGGTGTCCACGTCGACATCCCGCTCCAGGCCTACTTCCGGATCAACACCGAGAACATGGGCCAGTTCGAGCGCACGCTGATCATCGTCGACGAGGACGCCTACGTGCACTACGTCGAGGGCTGCACCGCGCCGATCTACTCGTCGGACTCGCTGCACTCCGCGGTCGTCGAGATCATCGTCAAGAAGGGTGGTCGCTGCCGCTACACGACCATCCAGAACTGGTCCAACAACGTCTACAACCTCGTCACCAAGCGCGCGACCTGCGAGGCCGGCGCGACGATGGAGTGGGTCGACGGCAACATCGGCTCCAAGGTGACGATGAAGTACCCCGCCATCTACCTGATGGGGGAGCACGCCAAGGGCGAGACGCTGTCGATCGCCTTCGCGGGCGAGGGCCAGCACCAGGACGCCGGCGCCAAGATGGTGCACGCCGCACCGCACACGTCGTCGTCGATCCTGAGCAAGTCGGTCGCGCGCGGCGGCGGTCGTACGTCGTACCGCGGGCTGATCCAGGTCAACGAGGGCGCCTACGGCTCGAAGTCCAACGTGCTGTGCGACGCGCTGCTGGTCGACCAGATCAGCCGCAGCGACACCTACCCCTACGTCGACATCCGCGAGGACGACGTGTCGATGGGCCACGAGGCGAGCGTCTCCAAGGTCTCCGACGACCAGCTCTTCTACCTCATGTCGCGCGGCATGGAGCAGGACGAGGCGATGGCGATGATCGTGCGCGGCTTCGTCGAGCCGATCGCCAAGGAGCTGCCGATGGAGTACGCCCTCGAGCTCAACCGCCTGATCGAGCTGCAGATGGAGGGCGCGGTCGGCTGATCGCCGACCCGTCGCCCCACGCCCGTACGTAGAAAGTAGAGCTTTGACCGTCACCACCGAATCCGTCCGCTCCGCCCTGGAGCAGGACTCGCCCGAGCGGAACAAGATCGAGAGCCACCTCAACCCGGTGGGCTCCTTCGACGTCGCCGACCACCCCGTGCCGACCGGGCGCGAGGAGATCTGGCGCTTCTCGCCGCTCAAGCGGCTGAAGGGCCTGCACGCCGAGGCGCCGTTCAACCCCAGCACCACCTCGTGCACCTGGAACACCCCCGAGGGCGTGCGCATCGAGGGCGTCAGCGGCGAGGAGGCCAGGTCCCTGCGCGGGATCAGCGGCCTCGTGCCCAACACGCGCTTCGCCGCGCGGGTGCTGGCCGAGGTGCCGGACTCCCTGCTGGTCGACGTGCCGGCCGACCTCGAGGTCCCGGAGCCGATCGTCATCTCGCTCGACGGCGAGGACGCCTCCAACACCGAGGCGGGGCACGTCGCGATGCGCTTCGGCGCCCACAGCAAGGCGATCGTGGTGATCAACCACGAGGGCTCGTCGGCCATGGCCGCGGTCGTCGAGATCGCCGTCGGTGACGGTGCCGACGTGACCGTGGTGTCGATCCAGGACTGGGCCGACGACGCGGTGCACCTCGCGCACCACCAGGCGCGGGTCGGTCGCGACGCGACCTACAAGCACGCGGCGATCTCGTTCGGCGGCGACGTCGTGCGGATGGACGCCAACGTCACCTACGACGGTCCCGGCGGCTCCGCGGAGCTGCTCGGCCTCTACTTCGCCGACGCCGGCCAGCACATCGAGCACCGGCTCTTCGCCGACCACAACGCGCCGCAGACCAAGAGCAACGTGCTCTACAAGGGCGCGCTGCAGGGCGAGGGTGCCCACACGGTCTGGATCGGCAACGTGCTGATCCGCAAGGTCGCCGAGGGCATCGAGACCTACGAGGAGAACCGCAACCTCGTCCTCACCGACGGCTGCCGCGCCGACTCGGTCCCCAACCTCGAGATCGAGACCGGCGAGATCGCCGGTGCCGGCCACGCGTCGGCCACCGCCCGCTTCGACGACGAGCAGCTGTTCTACCTCCAGGCGCGCGGCATCTCCGAGAAGGAGGCGCAGCGCCTGGTGGTGCACGGCTTCTTCAACGACCTGATCCGCCAGGTGGGCGTGCCCTCGATCGAGGAGCGCCTGCTCGGCACGGTCGAGGCCGAGCTGGCCAAGAACGTCCTCAAGGACACGATGTTCGGGACGGTCGGCTGATGGCGTTCGAGCGCGTGTGCGCGCTGGACGAGATCCAGGCCGACAAGGCCCTGGCGGTCACCCTCGGGCGCTACGACCTCGCGATCGCCCGCGACGGCGACGAGGTCTTCGCGATCGAGGACACCTGCAGCCACGCCGAGGTCGCCCTCAGCGAGGGCGAGGTCGAGCAGACCGACGGCGGCTGCCAGATCGAGTGCTGGCTGCACGGGTCGATGTTCGACCTGCGCACCGGCAAGCCCACCAACTTCCCGGCGACCGAGCCGGTCGCCACCTTCCCCGTCGACGTACGCGGCACCGATGTCTTCGTCGACACCGAGACCACCCTGAACGGAGTCACCCCCGCATGAGCAAGCTCGAGATCAACGACCTGCACGTCACCGTCGACACCGAGGACGGCCCCAAGGAGATCCTCAAGGGCGTCACGCTGTCGATCAAGGACGGCGAGACCCACGCGATCATGGGGCCCAACGGCTCCGGCAAGTCGACGCTGGCCTACTCGATCGCCGGCCACCCGAAGTACACGATCACCGGCGGCACGGTGACCCTCGACGGCCAGGACGTCCTGTCCCTCTCCGTCGACGAGCGCGCCCGCGCCGGCCTCTTCCTCGCGATGCAGTACCCCGTCGAGGTCCCCGGCGTCTCGGTGTCGAACTTCCTGCGCACGGCCAAGACCGCCATCGACGGCGAGGCCCCCAAGCTGCGCACCTGGGTCAAGGACGTCAACGCGGCCCTCGAGCAGCTCAACCTCGACCCGTCGTTCGGCACCCGCAACGTCAACGAGGGCTTCTCCGGTGGTGAGAAGAAGCGCCACGAGATCGCGCAGCTCGAGCTGCTCGACCCCACGGTCGCGATCCTCGACGAGACCGACTCCGGCCTCGACATCGACGCGCTCAAGACCGTGTCGGAGGGCGTCAACCGGTTCCGCGCGCGTGAGGGCAAGGGTGTCCTGCTGATCACCCACTACACCCGCATCCTGCGCTACATCGAGCCCGACTACGTCCACGTGTTCGTCGACGGCAAGGTCGCCGAGTCCGGTGGCAAGGAGCTCGCCGACCAGCTCGAGGCCGAGGGCTACGACAAGTACCTCAAGGCCAACGCCTGAGTTTCGAGGCTCGCTTCGCTCGCACCTCAACCACCGACAGCAGGCACGAAAGGAAAGACCATGGAAGGACTGCTCCCGGATCTCGACGTGATCCGCAAGGACTTCCCCATCCTCGAGCGCACGCTCGCGGGCGGGCAGCCGCTGGTCTACCTCGACAGCGCCAACACCTCGCAGAAGCCGCAGGTCGTCATCGACACGATGGTCGACCACCTCGAGCGGCACAACGCCAACATCGCCCGCGCCATGCACCAGCTCGGCGCGGAGTCGACGGAGGCCTACGAGGGCGCGCGCGACAAGGTGGCGAGCTTCCTCAACGCGCCCTCGCGCAACGAGGTGATCTTCACCAAGAACGCCACCGAGGCGCTCAACCTGCTGGCCCGCACGATCGATCTCGGTCCCGGCGACAACGTCGTCATCACCGAGATGGAGCACCACTCCAACATCGTGTCGTGGCAGCTGGCGTGCGAGCGCTCGGGCGCGGAGCTGCGCTGGTTCGGGCTGACCGACGACGGCCGGCTCGACCTCAGCAACGCCGACCAGCTGGTCGACGAGCACACCAAGGTGCTCGCCTTCACGTGGGTCAGCAACATGCTCGGCACGATCAACCCCGTCACCGACCTGGTCGCGCGGGCGAAGGCGGTCGGCGCCCTCTCGGTGATCGACGCCTCCCAGGCCGCGCCGCAGCTCACCGTCGACGTCCAGGCCGCCGGCTGTGACTTCCTGGTCTTCACCGGGCACAAGGTCTGCGGCCCGACGGGCATCGGCGTGCTGTGGGGTCGCGAGGAGCTGCTCAACGAGCTGCCGCCCTTCCACGGTGGCGGCGAGATGATCGAGACGGTGACCATGGCGCGGTCGACGTACGCCAAGGCGCCGCACCGCTTCGAGGCCGGCACCCCGCCGATCGTCGAGGCCATCGGTCTGGGCTGCGCCGTCGACTACCTCGGCCACATCGGGCTCGACGCGATCCACCGCCACGAGCAGGCGATCACGGCGTACGCCCTCGAGGGCCTGCAGTCCGTCCCCGGCGTGACCGTCCTCGGTCCGCTCGACGCGGCCGGGCGCGGCGGCGCGATCTCCTTCGAGCTCGACGGCGTGCACCCCCACGACATCGCGCAGGTGCTGGACTCGCGTGGCGTCGCCGTGCGCGCCGGGCACCACTGCGCGAAGCCCGCTCACCTGCGGTTCGGCGTGCAGAGCACGACGCGGATGTCGTCGTACCTCTACACGACGCCCGCCGAGATCGACGCGCTGGTCGAGGGCCTCCACCACACCCGCAGCTACTTCAAGGTGGGATGAACCCATGAGTGCCGAGCTGGACAACCTCTACCAGGAGATCATCCTGGACCACTACAAGAACCCGCACCACAAGGGACTTCGCGACCCGTTCGAGTCCGAGGTGCACCACGTCAACCCCACCTGCGGCGACGAGGTCACCCTGCGGGTGCACCTCGCCGAGGGTGTGGTGCAGGACGTGTCCTACGACAGCGTCGGCTGCTCCATCTCGCAGGCGTCGGCCTCCGTGCTGACCGACCTCGTCATCGGCAAGCCGGTCGACGAGGCGATGTCGATCCACCAGACCTTCCTCGAGCTCATGCAGGGCAAGGGGACGGTCGAGCCCGACGAGGACGTCCTCGAGGACGGGATCGCCTTCGCCGGCGTCGCCAAGTTCCCCGCGCGCGTGAAGTGCGCACTGCTCTCCTGGATGGCGTGGAAGGACGCGACCACCCAGGCCCAGACTGAAGGAGTCACCCCATGACCGAGTCCCAGCACGTCGACCACGGCGACCTCCCCGAGGTTCCCGAGGCCGCCCCGAGCGGCGCGGGCGGCACCTCGACCGTCACCATCGACGACGTCACCGAGGCGATGAAGGACGTCGTCGACCCCGAGCTCGGCATCAACGTCGTCGACCTCGGCCTCGTCTACGGCGTCCACATCGACGAGGGCTCCAACGCCGTCCTCGACATGACGCTCACCTCGGCAGCCTGCCCGCTGACCGACGTGATCATGGACCAGACCAACCAGGCCCTCGAGGGCCTCGTCAACGACGTGGCCATCAACTGGGTCTGGATGCCGCCGTGGGGCCCGGACAAGATCACCGACGACGGCCGCGAGCAGCTGCGCGCGCTCGGCTTCAACGTCTGAGCAGCTGGCCCTCGGAGTCTCGGAGCGGTGGTCCACCCACGTTCCGAGGCCATCGAACGTGGCCCAGCCACCGCCCGCCCGCGTGTCGTCGTACGACATGCAGGCGGGCGGTGTCATACCCACAGTCCTGCGGCCCCGAAGGTGGCTGGACCACCGCTGGAGGCCGGTGCGTGGTGAGGTCGCTCAGTCGCCGGCGCGCGCCGGCACCTTGGTCACCCAGTAGTCGGTCGTCGGCGTCGGGGGAGTGGTGAAGCGCGCGTTGGGGAGGTAGAGCCTCGAGCCGAAGCGGGCGACCGTGGTCGGCACGTCGAAGCTCGTCGTCGACGCGAGGTCACCGGATTCGATCGTGCGCACCAGCCGCCCGGTCAGGCCGGACCGCGAGAGCCGGAGGACGGCGATCTCGTTGAGCCGGTTGCGGACGACGTAGAGGGTCCGCCCGTGGCGCAGCATGCCGTCGCCCGCGGTGAGTGATGCGCCGCCCAGGTCCACCTCGGTGGCGACGCCGGTGGCAGGGTCGACGCGGTAGAGCAGGCCGCTCGTGGAGTTCACCACCAGGAGCGCGCGGCCGGTCGGGGTGGTGCTGATGCCGTTGGCGCCGAGCCCCGAACCCTGCACCCACTCACCCGTGAGCGGCACCGTGGTCGCGGTGGCGGCGGGCTCACCGTCGGCCTTGCGGGCGACGCGGTAGAGCTGCGGCCGGTTGGAGTCGGTGAACCAGGCCGCGTCCTTGGTCAGCACGACGTCGTTGACGAACGTCGGAGACGCGGTGGGTGCAGTGGCGAGCGGGATGTCGCGGAGCACGGCGCCGGTCTCGGTGTCGACGACGCGGGCCGTGCCCGACGTGCCGCCGGCGACGTACAACCGGTCGTCGCGGTCCGACTTCAGGCCGAGGGACGGCGTGCCGGGTCCCTGGCTGATGATCCGGCCCTCGCCGGTGCGCAGCGACAGCTCGTAGATGTCGCCGTCGGCGCGGGATCCGAACCAGGCGGTGGGTCCGGGGCCGATGGCGATCCCCTCGGGCTGGAAGCCGTCCGGCAGCTCGATGCGTGCCGGGAAGGTGCCGTCGGGCGGAGCGCTCACCGCTCCCGCCGGCTGGGCGCCGGACACGAGGGCGAGGCTGAGGACGGTGACGGCGCTGGCCGTGAGCAGACGGGACATGGTGACCTCCGAGCAGGTGTGGACCATCGACGGTAGCCACGCGCGGCAACCGCCCCGCCGCGGCAGCAGCAGATATTCCGTGGCACCGCACCCGGCGGGAGCGCACACTCCTCGCGTGCTCAACCCCCACCCGACGCGCTACGCCGAGCTCAACGGCGTGCTGCACGACCTCGTCACCGGCGCCCACGCGGCGCTGGGCGAGTCGTTCGTCGGCGCGTACCTCCAGGGCTCCTTCGCCCTCGGCGCGGGTGACCTGCACAGCGACTGCGACTTCCTCGTGGTGGTGAGCCGGCGACCCGACGCGGAGCAGGAGGCGGCGCTGCGGGAGCTGCACCGCGACCTGCCGCACCGCGAGGGATTCTGGAACACGCACCTCGAGGGCTCGTACGCCGTCGCTGCCGACCTGCGCACCACCGACGGCCTCGACCGCGAGTGGCTCTACGTGGACCACGGCCACGACGAGATGGCATGGAGCACCCACTGCAACCAGCCGTGGGCGCGCTGGATCCTGCGCGAGCACGGCATCACCCTCGTCGGCCCGTGCCCGGTCGACCTCGTCGACCCGGTGCCCGACGACGTGCTGCGCGAGCGGGCGCGCGCCGGGCTGGCCACCCTCACCGACGACATCCTCGGCTGGTGCCCGCCCGACATCGGGTGGTGCCAGCGCTACCTCGTCGTCCAGGCGTGCCGCAGCCTCTACACCGTCCGGACGGCCCAGGTCGCGAGCAAGCGCGACGCGCTGCGCTGGTCGATGATGCACGGCGACCCGCGCTGGCGCCCGCTGCTCCAGCAGGTGCAGGCCGACCGCGACCGGGGCTTCGACCCGCACGACGAGCCGCGGCCGGGCTCGATCGAGGAGGCGCGCGCCTTCGCTGCGTACGTCGCTGCCGTGGCCTGAGATTCACGGCACGTCGCTACCCTTCGGGCATGGAGCAGCCAGAGGTCGACCCGGACGCCGTTGATCTCAGCGAGATCGAGTTCGACCACGAGGAGCTGCGGGTCTTCTGGGACCTCGCTCGCTACCACGCCAAGCTCAACGCAGCGCCGACGTACTTCGGGCCGACGACGCTGGAGTCGGTGCCGCCGCCCGCGTGGGCGTACGGCGACTCGGTCCAGGAGTCCGATGCGTTCGTCGCGCAGGTGCTGGCCGACGAGGCCGGCAGCACGACCGCGCCGGGGGAGGACTACGCCGGTGAGTATCCGGCGACCGGCACCCTGTCGATCCTGTGCGACGGCTCCGGGGTCCCGCGCGCGCTCGTCGAGGTCAGCGACGTGACCGTGTCCGGCGACGAGGTCGTCGAGTCGTTCAAGGTCGTCTACCAACCCTGATCACGCCAGCCGTGTGGGAGAGTCCTCGCATGGCCGAGCGGATGACCTACCTCCTCGTCGACGGGGAGAACATCGACGCCACCCTGGGCACCTCGATCCTCGGTCGTCGGCCGCGGCCGGAGGAGCGCCCGCGCTGGGACCGCCTGCTGGAGTGGGCCGAGCGGGCCTTCGACCAGGACGTGACCGGCCTCTTCTTCCTCGCCGCCAGCACCGAGCTGCCGACCAGCTTCGTCCAGGCGCTGCTGGCGATCGGCTTCAAGCCGATCCCGCTCAGCGGTGAGGGCAAGATCGTCGACATCGCCATCCAGCGCACCGCCGAGGCGCTGGTCGACCGCGACGCCGACGTCGTGCTGGTCAGCCACGACGGCGACTTCGTCGACCAGGTGTCGGCGCTGTGCGACGGCAGCCGCCAGGTCGGCGTCATCGGCTTCACCGAGTTCGTCAACTCACAGTTCCGCAACCTCCCGGGGCTGCGGATCTTCGACCTCGAGTACGACCTCGGCGCGTTCAACACCCCGCTGCCGCGGGTCCGGATCATCCCGATCGACCAGTTCGACCCGCTCGAGTTCCTCTGACGCCTCTCAGAACGAGGGGACGAACGCCGACGCGAGTGCCAGTGTCACGGCCCCGATCCCCAACAGGGACGGGGGACCCGCACACCAGGCGATCGTCCGTTGCAGCCTCGCGTCGGCACCCGCGTGCGCCAGTGCGAACCGCCAGTCGAGGTAGCCGCGGTACTGGGCCGGCGCGGTGGCAAAGCTGAAGGGGGTGTAGACGAGCATCGCTGGGCCAGTGGCGACCAGGGCCCACAGCGGGTTCCCGAGGTGCTCGGCGACGCTGTGGGCGGCGTACGCGAGAAGGCCGAAGCCGCCCAGCGCCACGGCCGACAGCACGAACGACAGCGGGCCAGTCGCTGGACCCCACGCCTTCGCGCGCGCCAGCCACCACCGCGCGAGCCGGTCCTCGGAGCCGAGCTTGACGTCGGCGTAGACCGCCCACGCGAACAGGGCGATGGCCGCCACCCAGAACGCCGGCCAGCCCCCCATGTCAGGAGAACATCCCCGGAGCGCCGCAGGTGTCGAAGCCGAGGCCGTGGAGGCCGTAGGTGTAGATCGCGTCGTCCGGGTTGGTGGCGTTGTGCAGCACGGTGACGACGTTGCCCTCGCGTGCCATCTGCCAGCCGGGCTCGTAGGGCGACTCGTTGCCGTCGGCCGGCATCAGGACGCCCAGGGGCTCCTCGGACTCGAGGGCCGCTCCGGCGTAGATCCGCTTGCGCGCCTCCAGCGCGCTCCGCGCCGCCGCCTCGTCGGCGAAGAACGACTGGTGCACGACGTCCTCGCCGGGGGTCCACAGCAGCAACGTCGCGCCGGGGAGACCCAGCTCCTCGATGCCGAAACGCTCGGACCAGGCGGCGAGCCGCGCGGGAGTGGCGCGGTAGTTCGTCGCCTTGTCGACGGCTGCGTAGCACTGGAGGTAGGCGGCTGCCGTGACGGCGAAGCGCTCGACGTCGTCCGTGGCGGAAGGCAGGACCGGGTCGAGCTCTTCCAAGGCCCCGCCCGAGCCGTCCGTGACCAGGACGTCGACGTCGCCGAGTGCCACCAGATGGGTCCCCGGGTGCACGGCCACGTCCGGGAAGAACGTCTCGGGGAAGCGGCCGTCGACGGTGTTGCCGTCGAGCACGTCGACGCTCTCACTGAGCTGGCCCTCGAGGTGGAACATCTCCCAGCCGTCGGTGCTGCTGCGCTCGAACCCGGCGTCGTCGAGGTCTGCGACGACGTCTGCCATGTCGATCCCGTCGACGAGCCGGAACGCCTGCACCGACCGTGCGTCGTCGTCGGTGTTGCCGTCCCCGACGGCGGCGCGCATCGACCAGCGCACGTCGACCTGGCTGAAGGTCGCGCCGCCCTCGGTCATCTCCTCGACCCACTCGGCGAGCGGACCGATCGCGGCGAGGTCGCTCGGGTCGACGGCGTCGACCTGGTCGACGTACGACGTCCCGCGCTCGGCGACGGTGGGCGCGCCCTCGTCGAGGAGCCCGAGCCGGTCGGCCGAGTGCCGGTCGCTGCTGAAGTCCACGAGGCCCACGTCGCGTGGCAGCAGGCCGAGCGCCTCCTCGAGGGGGGAGACGTCGGTGGAGTCCTCGCTCACGGGGACCGGAGTCCTGGAGGCGTCGCCCGACTCCTGCGAGTCCGAGCATCCGGCAAGAGTGAGGGCGGCGACCAGGACAGCGGCCGACGCATGGTGTCCCCCGACAAAGCGCATGGCGCACCACACCACGGAATCGGCGCGCTGAACACACCCGTGCGAGCCGACTACGCTCGGCGCGTGCCCGTCGTCCTCGTCCCACCTGCGCGGTGGCCGCGCTGGGTCGACAACTTCGTCGCCAGCCACGGGCCCACCTCCATCGCGGTGACCGTCGGGACGCTGCGCGGGGAGGCGGAGGACGGCTCGTCCTTCGCGGCGCGCCTGCCCTTCGACACGTCGTACGGCGGACCGGCCGAGGCGGGTGCCTTCGCGGACGCCGCCGTCGCACCCGCCCGGTGGGGCGTGCTGCTGGTCCGCAAGGGCGGCTTCGCGATCGCGCGGCTGGAGGCCGGCGCGATGGTCGAGCACAAGATCGGCCAGCGCCACGTGCAGGGGCGCACGAAGGCCGGCGGCCAGAGCCAGCAGCGCTTCGCCCGCCGCCGCGACAACCAGGCGCGCCAGGCCTACGAGGCGGCGGCCGACCACGCCGCGCGGATCCTGACCGGCGTACGCCTCGCGGTGACCGGGGGCGACCACGCGGCCGTCGACACGGTGCTGGGCGACCCGCGGCTCTCGGGCGTCACGGCCGTCGAGCCGTGGCTCGCCGTGCCCGATCCGCGCCGCGCGGTGCTCGATGCCGCGATCGCCGACGCGCAGGCGATCCGCGTCGAGGTCACCAACGCCTGAGTCGTACCGTGGACATCGTGAGCAACCCGATCGAGGTCCACGACCTGGTCAAGACGTTCGGCAGCACGAGGGCCCTCGACGGCCTCGACCTGCAGCTCGACGCGGGGGAGGTGCACGGCTTCCTCGGCCCCAACGGGGCGGGCAAGTCGACCACCATCCGGGTGCTGCTCGGCCTGCTGCGCACCGACGCGGGCACCGCGACGGTCTTCGGGCTCGACCCGTGGCGTGACGCGACCGAGATCCACCGTCGCCTGGCCTACGTCCCGGGCGACGTCAGCCTGTGGCCCAACCTCTCCGGCGGCGAGACCATCGACCTCCTGCTGCGGATGCGAGGGATCGAACCCCGCGGCACCCGGCGCGACGAGCTGCTGCAGCGCTTCGAGCTCGACCCCACCAAGAAGGGCCGCGCCTACAGCAAGGGCAACCGTCAGAAGGTCGCGCTGGTCGCGGCGTTCGCCGCACCCGTCGACCTCCTCGTCCTCGACGAGCCGACGTCCGGGCTGGACCCGCTCATGGAGCAGGTGTTCAACGAGTGCGTCGCCGAGCACGGCGCCGCCGGGACGACCGTCCTGCTGTCCAGCCACATCCTCAGCGAGGTCGAGCGGCTCGCCGACCGGGTGACGATCATCCGAGCCGGCCGGGCGGTCGAGACCGGCTCGCTCGACGACCTGCGCCACCTGCGCCGCAACCGGGTGCGCGCCGAGGTCTCCGGGGACGTGCCCGACGTGTCGCGCATCGACGGCGTGCACGACGTGGACGTCGACGGCCGCGTGGTCAGCGCGTCGGTCGACCCCGCCGGCCTGCCCGGCCTGCTCGCTGCGCTCACCGGCGCCGGCGTGCTGTCGCTCACCAGCACTCCGCCCACCCTCGAGGAGCTCTTCCTCGACGCCTACCGGACGACCGACGGGACAGGTCGGTGACCGACCTGCACGGGACCGGGCTGCTGCTGCGCTTCGCGCTGCGCCGCGACCGCGTGCTGGTGAGCGCCTGGGTGCTGGTGCTCGTCGCCACGGTCGCTGCCAGCGCTGCGGCGACCGGTCCTCTCTACGACACCGAGGCCGATCGGGTCGCGGCCGCCGAGGCACTCAACGCCAGTCCCGCCGTCGTCGCGCTCTACGGTCCGATCCTCGACACCTCCAGCCTCGGCGAGCTGTCGATGACCAAGATGACCGTGCTCTACGCGGTGTTCGTCGCGTTCATGTCGGTGGTGCTCGTACGCCGTCACACGCGCGTCGAGGAGGAGACCGGCCGCGCCGAGCTGGTCGGCGCCACCGCCGTCGGCGCGGACGCACCCACGGCGGCCGCGGTGCTCGAGGCGGTGCTCGCCTCGGTCGCGCTCGGGATCCTGGCCGCGCTCGCGGACATCGCCTGCGGTCTCCCCGTCCTCGGTTCGCTGCTCTTCGGTGCCTCGTGGACGGGCATCGGCCTGGTCGGTGCGGGCGTCGCGCTGCTGGCGGCCCAGCTCTCGAGCAGCTCCCGCAGCGTCGGGTTCATCGCCTCGGCCGCGATCGGCGCGCTCTACCTCCTCCGCGTGATCGGCGACGTCACCTCGGCGACGTGGCTGTCGTGGGTGACCCCCTTCGGCTGGGGGACCCAGCTCAGCGCGTGGTCCGAGCCCCGGGCCTGGCTGCTCCTCGGCTACCCGGCGCTCACGGGAGTCCTGACGGTGGTGGCGCTCCGGCTGAGGCGTCGCCGCGACCTCGGTGCCGGCCTCTTCCCGGACCGCCCCGGCCCGGCCGTCGGCTCGCCCCGACTGCGCGACGCGGTCGCGCTCGTCGTACGACAACAGGGCACTGCGCTCGTCGGCTGGACCGTCGGGATTGCCGTCATCGGCGCCCTGATGGGATCGATCGTCCCCAGCATCGGGGACCTGCTCGACACCGACCGCACCCGACCGATCGTCGAGGCGATGGGCGGAGTGGGCGGGCTCCAGGACGCGCTGGTCTTCGCGATCGCGTCCGTGGTCGCCGTCGTCATCACCTGCTACGGCATCGGCACGGTCACCCGCGCGGCCGGCGACGAGCACGACGGCCGCACCGAGACCGTCCTGGCGACGGCGACCTCGCGGCGCCTGCTCCTCCTCGCCGTCGGGGGAGCGGCGGTGCTCGGCAGCACGTGGCTCCTCGCCGTCGCGGGCGTCGCGACCGCGATCGGCCGCGGCGACGGGCTCGGCGCGCTCGGGGCGTCGCTGGTGCAGGCCCCCGCGGTCTGGCTGGTCCTCGCGCTCGCGCTGCTCCTGCTGTCGGTGCGGAGCCGCTGGGCCGTGGCGGGCTGGGCGGTCCTGGCACTCTTCGTGACCGTCGGCCAGGTCGGCCCCGGACTCGACCTGCCCGGCTGGGTGCTGGGCCTCTCGCCCTTCCACCACGTCCCGCGCTACCCGTCCGAGGCGTTCGCCTGGCGGCCCGAGGTGGTCATGACCGTGCTCACCGCGCTCGTGCTGGGCGTGGCGTGGACGCGCTACCGGAGCCGCGACATCGGCTAGCGTCACGCTCATGTGGCAATCCGGGTGGCAACCCGAGCCGGGATGGCAGCCGCTCCCGGGCGCGGGTCCTGCGACGGCCGGCGTCTGGTCGGCCACCTCGGGAGGCCGCGAGGTCGTGGTCAAGCGGCTGCGCCGTCCCGACCCGCACGACGCGCCCGGCACCCTCGTCCCGGGCGACGTCAACTACTGGCGCCGTGCCGCCGACGTCGCCCTGAGCGGCGTCGTCGCCGGATCACCGGGACTGCGCGAGGCGACGGTGGTGCGGGTCGAGGAGGACGACGAGGGCATCACGCTCGTCCACGAGCGTGTCGAGCACGTGGACGCACCGGGACTGTGGCTGGCCGCCTGCCTGGGCAGGTTCGCGTCGACCGACCTCGGCGACCACGGCTGGCTGGCCCACGACCAGCTGCGCAGCCGGCTCGCCCTGGTCGCGCACCGCGGCGGGTGGCGGACCCTCGCCCGGACGCCCATGGCGGACGTCGCCGACCACCTCTGGACCCACCGCACCCGGTGGCTCGACGTGTGCGACGCCCTCCCGCAGGTCGCGCAGCACGGCGATCCGTCCGCCGCCAACATCCCCGGCAGGCGCGACGAGGACTCGGGGGGCGGGGCCGTCGCGATCGACTGGGCGCACCTCGGCCGCGGCCCGGTCGGCGCCGACCTGGGCTACCTCTCGCTGGCGACCCGCGAGGACGTGGAGCCGCTCGTCGAGGCCTACGTCGCCGCGCTGCCGTCCGGCCTCGCCAGCACCGACGACGTACGCACCGGTGCCCGCGTGATGGCCGTCTACACCGCGCTCACGCGCCTCGACTGGGCACTGGCACGCGTCGCCGACGGCGACGGGGCGCTCGCCGGGAAGTTCCGCCACCCCAGCGTCGCGCCCTACATCCGCGCGATGCAGCGCCAGGTCGACCAGATCGAGGCCCTTCTGGGCTGACGCCTCAGAGCTCGGACGGCGGAGAAGGTGTCGCACGCCTCGAGCGTGCCCTCCTCGTAGCCCTTGGTGAACCACGCCATCCGCTGCTCCGACGAGCCGTGGGTCCAGCCCTCGGGGTCGATGCCCTGGCCGGACTTCTGCTGGATCCGGTCGTCGCCGACGGCCTTCGCGGAGTCGAGGGCCTCGGCGATGTCGGCCTGGTCGAGCTCGAGGAGGATGCCGTCGCCGTCGCTGGCGTCCCTGGTCCACATGCCGGCGTAGCAGTCGGCCTGGAGCTCGAGGCGTACGGCGTCGGAGTCGGCGCCCTGCTGCGTGCTTGACCTGCCCCATCGTGCCGAGGAGGTTCTGGATGTGGTGGCCGTACTCGTGGCCGAGGACGTAGGGCTCGACGAAGTCGCCGCCCTTGCCGCCGAGCTGCTGCTCGAGGACGTCGCGGAAGAAGGTCGTGTCGAGGTAGATCTGCTGGTCGGGCGGGCAGTAGAACGGCCCGACCTGCGAGGAGGCCTCGCCGCACCCGGTGTTCACGGCCCCGGCGAACGTGTTGATCGAGGCCGGGACGAACTCGGTGCCGCCCTGCTCGGGGAGCGTCTTGGCCCAGTACTGCTCGAGCGACAGCGCGACGGCCTTGCGGGCGCAGTCCTCGTCGTTCTCGGCGTCGGCGCCGGTCTTGCAGTTGGCGTAGCGCTCGTCGTCGGGGTCGATCCCGCCCGGCTGGCCCTGGCCCTGCGAGCTGCTGCCGCTGTCCGGGCTGGGCAGGCCGCCGCCACCGCCCATGCACTGCGTGAGCACGATGAACAGGACGACGATGATCAGCCCGCCGATACCGCCTCCGGCGCGGGTGCCGCCGGGCAGCGGGATGCGCATCGGGCCACCGCCACCACCGCCGCTGCCGCCGGCGTCGTTGACACGCCCCTTGCTGATGTCAGCCTTCGGGTTGAAGCGCATGGGCGTTGCCTTTCCGCACGTGGTGACGCCGAGTGGGAGCCGGGTTGGCGCCGGGTTGGAGTCGGGTTGGAGCCTCCGCGCAGGTTAGCGCGTGGCGTCGCCGATGGGGCTCCGGCCTCCACCCCTTCGTAGGATGTCGCCCGAGATGATCACCGCCCAGAAGCTCGAGGTCAGAGCCGGTGCGCGGCTCCTCATGGAGGACGTCACCTTCCGGATCGCCGCAGGCGACAAGGTCGGCCTCGTGGGGCGCAACGGCGCCGGCAAGACGACCCTCACCCGCATCCTCGCCGGCGAGGGGACCCCTGCCGACGGCCAGGTGCTCCGCAGCGGCGAGGTCGGCTACCTGCCGCAGGACCCGCGGGTCGGCGACCCCGAGGTGATCGCGCGCGACCGGATCCTGTCGGCCCGCGGTCTCGACGACGTCGTACGCCGCCTGCGCGACGCCGAGGTCGAGATGGCCCACGAGGACCCGAAGATCCACGAGCGCGGGATGCGGCGGTGGACGCGCGCCGACGCCGAGCTGCACGCGGGTGGCGGGTACGCCGCCGAGTCGGAGGCCGCGCAGATGGCGGCCGCCCTCGGGATCGAGGAGCGGATCCTCGCGCAGCCGATCGGCACCCTGTCGGGCGGCCAGCGCCGCCGCGTCGAGCTCGCCCGCATCCTCTTCTCCGGCGCCGAGATCATGCTGCTCGACGAGCCGACCAACCACCTCGACGCCGACTCGATCGTCTGGCTGCGCGACTTCCTCAAGGCGCACCGCGGCGGGTTCGTGGTCATCAGCCACGACAACGCCCTGCTCGAGGCCACCGTCAACAAGGTGTTCCACCTCGACGCCAACCGCGCGGTCATCGACGTCTACAACATGGGCTGGCACAACTACCTCACCCAGCGCGAGGACGACGAGAAGCGCCGCAAGCGCGAGCGGTCCAACGCCGAGAACAAGGCCAAGGTCCTCACCGACCAGGCCAACAAGATGCGCGCCAAGGCCACCAAGGCCCAGGCCGCGCAGTCGATGCTCAAGCGCGCCGAGAAGATGATGGCCGGCATCGAGGGCGAGCGCGCCGCCGACAAGGTCGCGCGGATCGCGTTCCCCGATCCCGCGCCCTGCGGCAAGACACCGCTCATGGGCTCCGAGCTGTCCAAGTCCTACGGCTCGCTCGAGGTCTTCACCGCCGTCGACCTCGCGATCGACCGGGGGAGCCGCGTGGTCATCCTCGGCCTCAACGGCGCCGGCAAGACCACGATGCTGCGGATCCTGGCCGGCGTCGACCAGCCCGACACCGGCGAGGTCGTGCCGGGCTACGGGCTCAAGATGGGCTACTACGCCCAGGAGCACGAGACCCTCGACGTCAACCGCACCGTGCTGGAGAACATGCACTCGGCCGCGCCGGAGCTCACCGACACCCAGGCCCGCTCGGTCCTCGGGTCGTTCCTCTTCTCCGGCGACGACGCCCACAAGCCCGCGGGCGTGCTGTCGGGCGGCGAGAAGACCCGGCTCGCGCTGGCGATCCTCGTCGTCTCGAGCGCCAACGTGCTGCTCCTCGACGAGCCCACCAACAACCTCGACCCGGCCTCCCGCGAGGAGGTGCTGCACGCGATCCGCAGCTACACCGGCGCGATCATCCTCGTCACCCACGACGAGGGCGCCGTGCGCGCGCTGTCGCCCGACCGCGTCCTGCTGCTGCCCGACGGCGACGAGGACCTGTGGAACGACGAGTACGCCGACCTGGTCTCCCTCGCCTGAGGTCACTGCTTCCTCGGTGGTCGAGGTGCGAGCAGCGAGCCTCGAAACCCCACGTTACCGATGAGTAGTAACCTGCGGTCATGACTCCCGAAGAGCTCGCCGCCGTCGGCCTCCGCCTCGATCTCGACGGCCCCGTCGCGACCGTGACGCTGGACCGGCCCGACGTCCGCAACGCGCAGACGCCGGCCATGTGGCTGGCGCTCGGCGAGATCGGCCGCACCCTGCCCGACGACGTACGCGTCGTGGTGGTGACGGGGGAGGGGGAGACGTTCTCCGCCGGCCTCGACCGGGCGATGCTCGACCCGTCGACGTCGGGGGAGGAGAGCGTCATCGGCCTGCTCGCGCTCAGCGACGAGGAGGCGTCGGCACGCATCGAGGAGTTCCAGCGCGGCTTCACCTGGCTGCGCGACCCCCGCTTCGTGTCGATCGCCCAGGTCCGGGGCTACGCCATCGGCGCGGGCTTCCAGCTCGCCCTGTCGTGCGACCTGCGGGTCGTGGCCGACGACGCGAAGTTCTCGATGAAGGAGTCGGCCCTCGGCCTCGTGCCCGACCTCACCGGCACCAAGCCGCTGGTCGAGCACGTCGGCTACGCCCGGGCGCTGGAGATCTGCGCCACCGCGCGGGTCGTGACTGCCGACGAGGCCGTGCGCATCGGGCTCGCGACGGCGTCGGTGCCGGGTGACCAGCTGGATGCGGCCGTCGCCGACCTCGCCGCTGCGCTCGTCGCGCCGATGCCCGGCGTCGTCCCGGAGACCAAGGCGCTCCTGCAGGGCGCGGCCGACCGCGACCTCGACGAGCAGCGGCGCCTCGAGCGGGAGTCGCAGGTACGCCGCTTCCGTGCCGTCGTCGCAGCCGCCCTCGCCGGCTGAGTGTCGTAGCCCTCCGGAACACTGGGGGCCTCGCAGGCGTTCTGGCTGGGCAGGTCCGGGTTCGACGGAAGGAACATGCATGTCGATGGGAATGGGTGGACCGCCGTGGCGGCACCTGCGCAGCGACCGCAGCGCCGTCGACAACAAGATCGAGCGCCGCACGGTCCGCCGCGTGCTGTCCTTCGCCGGCCCGCACCGCAGGCTGATCACGGCGTTCCTCGCGATCACGGTCGTCGACGCCGGCCTCGTCGTGGTGCCGCCCCTGCTGCTCAAGGCGATCATCGACGACGGGGTCCAGGCGGGTGACACGTCCCTGGTCGTGTGGCTCGCGGCGCTGGTGGCGTTGGTCGCGGTCGTGGACGCGGGCTTCGGCCTGATCACCGGCTGGCTGTCCAGCCGGATCGGCGAGGGCCTGATCTACGACCTCCGCACCCGCGTCTTCGCCCACGTGCAGCGCCAGTCGCTCGCGTTCTTCACCCGCACCCAGACGGGTGCGCTGGTGAGCAGGCTCAACAACGACGTCATCGGTGCCCAGCGTGCGTTCACGTCCACGCTCCAGGGCACCGTCTCCAACATCATCGCGGCCGTGGTCGTCGGTGTGACGATGCTCTTCCTGAGCTGGCCGGTGACGGTGCTGTGCATCGCGCTGTTCCCCATCCTGCTGCTCGCCTCACGCCTGGTCGGGGCGCGCCTCGCCGGCCTGTCCCGCCAGCAGATGGACGGCAACGCCGACCTCGGCAACGCGATGACGGAGCGGTTCAACGTCGGCGGCGCGATGCTGCTCAAGCTCTTCGGCCGCCGCGAGGCCGAGGACGTCGTCTACGCGCAGAAGGCCGCGGTCGTGCGTGACCTCGGCATCCGGATCTCGCTGCTCACCCGGATCTTCTTCGCCGCCATGACGCTCGTGCCGTCGCTCGCGACCGCGCTCGTGTACGGCATCGGCGGCTGGCTCGCGATCCGCGGCGACCTCTCCGTCGGCACCATCGTGGCGCTCGGCGTCCTGCTGACGCGGCTGCTCGGGCCGCTCCAGGGGCTCTCCAACGTCCGGATCGACGTGATGACGGCGCTGGTCAGCTTCGACCGGGTCTTCGAGGTGCTCGACCTGCCGTCGCTGATCCAGGAGAAGCCCGACGCGACAGCCCTCCCGCCGACGGCATCCCGCCTCGAGTTCGAGCACGTCGCCTTCACCTACCCGCGCGCCGACGAGATCTCGCTCGCCTCGCTCGAGACGGTCGCCCGCACGGAGTCCCGCGACAGCGGCCAGGTGCTCCATGACGTCTCGTTCATCGCGGAGCCCGGCTCGATGGTCGCGCTCGTCGGCCCGTCCGGCGCCGGCAAGACCACGGTCACCCACCTCGTCGCCCGGCTCTACGACGTCGAGTCCGGCGCGGTCCGGGTCGGCGGGCACGACGTACGCGACGTGACGCTCGAGTCGCTGGAGGACGTCGTCGGCTACGTCACCCAGGACGCGCACATGTTCCACGACACCATCCGGGCCAACCTGCTCTACGCCCGGCCCGGCGCGGTCGAGGCCGACGTCTGGGCGGCCCTGGAGGCTGCGCAGATCGCGACCCTCGTGCGGGCTCTCCCCGACGGCCTCGACACGGTCGTGGGGGACCGGGGCTACCGGCTCTCCGGTGGCGAGCGACAGCGGCTGGCGATCGCCCGGCTGCTGCTCAAGGCCCCGTCGATCGTGGTCCTCGACGAGGCGACCGCCCACCTCGACAGCGAGTCCGAGGCCGCGGTCCAGCAGGCCCTCGACGCCGCACTCGAGGGACGCACGTCGCTCGTCATCGCGCACCGTCTCTCCACCGTCCGCAACGCCGACCTGATCCTCGTCCTCGACGACGGCCGGGTCGTCCAGCAGGGCACGCACGCCGACCTGCTCGCCGCCGGTGGGCTCTACGCCACCCTCCACGCCACGCAGTTCCGCGAGGGCGCTGCCGTTTCGTGACGCGGACGCGTGTCGTCGCCGGTCCGCGCAACCTCGCCGAGCGACTCGGGTTAGCATCGCGCGCATGTCGTCACCCCAGGCCCCGATCTGGGAGCTGCCCGATCGCGAGCGGCCCGTCGAGGGCCTCGACAGCCTCGGCCTGCCGGACCCGGACTACGCCGCGGCGCTGGGGTTGGTGAGTGCCCCACTGGGGCGTCGCGCCCTCGCGGCCGCGATCGACGTCGCGGTCTACTGCGTGCTGCAGGTGCCCGCCGTGCTGTTCTCCTTCCCCCTGTTCACCAGGCTGCTGTCCGGACGGATCTCGTGGTACGGCTTCGTCAACCATCCCGACTTCGTCGTCGCGCTGATCGTCGCCGGCGTGACCCTGCTGCTCACGATCCTGTTCCTGGTCGGGCAGCTGGTCATGCAGGGCCGATGGGGGTTCACGCTCGGCAAGCTGGCCACCGGCCTGCGCACGGTCAACGTCAGCACCCTCGCGAAGCCGGGCGTCTGGCGCACCACCGCACGAGCCGCGCTCGCGTGGCTCCCGGCGGTCACCGTCGTCGGTACGCCGGTGGTCCTCGCCTCCCCGCTGTGGGCGCGCGACGACCGCGAACGCGGATGGCACGACCGCGTAGGACGGGCCTGGGTGATCGACGCCCGTCGTGGCCTCAACCCGTACGACGCCAAGCGGATGCGCGTCGCGCGCAAGACGATCACCTCGGCGCCGGCCCCACGGCCCAAGTCGCTCCCGTCGCTGGCGACCAGCCCCGACGACCGCTCCGCGTCCTACCGACCCGGGACCCGCACCAGCGCGGGCGTGCTCGGCGTCGCTCGTCCGCACAGCGGCGACGGCCGGGAGGTGGTCGGGCTGACCGGCCTCGAACCGGGAGAGTCGCACCCGGGCTCACCCGAACCGGGCGGCATCCCGAGGCTCGGTGCCTACGTCGAGCCGCGTGTGTTCGCCCAGGAGGCCCCGGCTGCCGGCCCGTGGCAGAGCGAGACGGCGAAGGATCCTGCACCGGCGCGGCGACCGGAGTCGGACTCGCAGACGCGCGGGAACTCGCCGGTCGCGACTCCCAGCGCGCCCGTTGCCACTGCCCCGATCGCCAGTGCCCCGGTCGCCAGTGCCCCGGTCGCCAGTGCCCCGGTGGCCAGTGCCCCGGTCGGCTCGGAGTCCGGTGCCGCGAGCCACCGGTCGTCGGCCGCCACGTTGCTGCTCGACAGCGGCGAGCAGCTCCGGATCACGGGCCCCGTGGTGCTCGGCCGGGCACCGGTCGGCGTCGGCGGGGCACTTCCGCTCGCCATCACCGATCCAGGCTCCTCGATCTCCAAGTCCCACCTCGTGCTGCGACCCGTCGCCGGCGGGCTCGAGGTGATCGACCAGGGGTCCACCAACGGCACCGTCCTGGTGCACGACGGGCGCGAAGCGCTGCTCGCCGCCGGTACGGCGACCGTCGCCGCCGTCGGCGACACGATCCGGTTCGGGGACCGGACAGCCCGTGTGCTCGGCTCCTGATCGTCCCGCGCGGCACCACACCAGACACGAGATCGAGAAGGAACCTGCATGAAGGTCAAGCTGACGCTGGTTCGGGACGGCGCACAGCCGACGGACATCGTCGTCACGGCGGACTCCACGGCAACGGCCGCGGACGTCGCTCGCCACATTGCCGAGTCCGATCCCGAGCGCACGGTGTCGTTCGGGCCCGGGGAGGTCGTGACGCTCGCGGTCGCGCCGCCCGACGGCTCGGACCTCGAACCGCTCGAGCCCTCGGTCCACATCGGCGAGGCGCCCATCGGGTCCGGTTTCTGGGCCGGTGTCGTCACCCACGGGACCCGCCCGGCATCCGACGCGGCGGGCTACTCGACGCGCCGCAACGTGGGCACCCTGATCGCCACCGACGGACCTCTGCAGGGCCAGGAGTTCCCGGTCAACGTCGGCCACGCGACGATCGGTCGCGCGCCGACCAACCACATCGTGCTCGCGGACCCGATGGTCTCCAAGCTCCACGCGCGGCTCGAGGTCGGCAGTCGCATCGAGCTGGTCGACCTCAACTCCGCCAACGGCGTGATCGTGGACGGCACCGCGGTCCCGCGCTTCCGCCTGGTCCCCAACCGGCCCGTGGTGATCGGGGCGTCGACGCTGGTGCTGCACCTGGCCGACAACGCCTACTCGGCCGGACCCGTGCTGGAGCGCGGCGGCGGACTGCACTTCAACCGCAGCCCCCGTGTCGACGTCCGCTACCCCGGGACCGCCCACCCGCCGCCCAGGATGCCCACCGAGCAGGCCGGGCGGGCCTTCCCGTGGACGATCCTGGTGGCGCCGATCATCATGGCGCTGGCCATCTACGCCATCACCGGGCGCGAGCGCGCGCTGCTCCTCATCGTCATGACGCCGCTCATGGCGATGGGCAACTTCATGAACCAGCGCACCCAGACCACGAACAAGAAGAAGTACGAGGTCGAGCTCTTCGAGCGACAGTTCGAGAAGCTCGAGGAGACCCTGTTCCGGTCCAAGCCGGAGGAGGAGGCCGCTCGCAACGAAGAGGTTCCGCCGACGGCCGAGGTGTTCGAGCACGCGGTCCGTCTCGGCCCGCTGCTGTGGACCAGGAGGCCGGAGCACTGGAACTTCCTGGCGCTGCGACTGGGCACCACCCGAGCCCCGTCGCGCAACTCCATCGCCGACCGCGACACCCAGGACGGCCTGCCGGAGTACATCGAGCGACTCGATCGGCTGCGTGATCGCTACCGCTTCGTCGACGACGTCCCGATCGTCGAGTCCCTGCGCGCCGTCGGCTCCCTCGGGGTGGCCGGGCCGCCCGGACTCGCCGCCGACGCCCTGCGCGGCCTGGCCGTGCAGATCTTCGGCCTGCACGCCCCCAACGAGGTCGTCGCCGTCGCCATCGCGGGCAGCGACTCGATGCCCGGTCTCGAGTGGATGAAGTGGCTGCCCCACACCACCAGCGAGACCAGCCCGTTCAAGGACCTCCCGCTGGCCGACTCGGCGCCGACGGCCAACGCGTTGCTCAGCGCGCTGGAGGAGTACGTCCTGCGCGCGGGCAGCGGGCCCGAGCCGCGGGGTCCCTTCGCGGAGTCGTGGAACCCGATGCTCTACGGCACCGACGTCCACCGGGCCGGCGAGGAGGGGGCGACCAGGCAACGCGTGTCGGTCATCGTCATCGTCACCGACGACGCACCCGTCGACCGTCCTCGCCTGATCCAGGTCCTCGAGCGCGGCGCGGACGTGGGCGTGCACGCGGTGTTCCTCTCGCCCACGGTCGAGTCCCTCCCGGCCACGTGCCGCAGCTTCATCGACGTCACGGGCGGGCTGTCCGACGTCAGCGTGGGGCTGGTCCGCAACGGCGACCTCCACGAGCACGTGCGCATCGACGGGGTCTCCAACGACTACATGCACACGTTCGCCAAGCGGATGGCCCCCGTGGTCGACGCGAGCACCGTGATCCAGGACTCGTCCGACATCCCGAACTCGGTGATGTTCCTGGCCCTGGTCGGCCAGGAGACGGCCAGCGACCCGGAGTCCGTGATCGAGCGGTGGCGGCAGAACAACACGATCATCGACCGGAGCACCAGGGAACGACCGCGGTTGAAGAAGGCCGGCAACCTGCGCGCCATCATCGGCCAGGGCGCCAGCGACGCGATGACCCTCGACCTGCGCAGCCAGGGGCCGCACGCCCTGGTCGGTGGCACGACCGGCGCCGGCAAGTCCGAGTTCCTGCAGGCCTGGGTGCTCGGGCTCGCCTCCGCGCACAGCCCGGACCGGGTCACCTTCCTCTTCGTCGACTACAAGGGCGGCTCTGCCTTCGCCGACTGCGTCGACCTGCCGCACTGCGTGGGCCTGGTGACGGACCTCAGTCCCCACCTCGTACGCCGCGCGCTGACCAGCCTGCGCGCCGAGATCCACCACCGCGAGCACCTGTTCAACCGCAAGAAGGCCAAGGACCTGATGGAGCTCGAGCGGCGCCAGGACCCGGACTGCCCGCCCGCGCTGGTGCTGGTGATCGACGAGTTCGCCGCCCTCGCCGGCGACGTGCCCGAGTTCGTCGACGGGGTCGTCGACATCGCGCAGCGTGGCCGTTCGCTCGGGATCCACCTGATCATGGCCACCCAGCGCCCGGCGGGCGTCATCAAGGACAACCTGCGGGCCAACACCAACCTGCGGGTGGCCCTGCGGATGGCCGACCAGTCGGACTCCAAGGACGTCGTCGACGACCCGATCGCCGCATCCTTCCCGGCGAGCCTGCCCGGTCGAGGCATCGCCAAGACCGGACCCGGTCGGCTCACGCCGTTCCAGTCCGCGTACGTCGGCGGCTGGACGAGCACCGAAGAGGTCATCGAGGCACACGTGAAGGCAGCCGAGCTGCGCTTCGGTTCCACGGTGGAGTGGGAGGCAGAGCGCGCCCAGGAGTCGGACTCCCACGACGAGGACCTCGGCCCCAACGACCAGAAGCGTGTGGTCACCACGCTGATCAGGGCAGCCGACGTGGCAGGCATCCCCGCCCCGCGGCGTCCGTGGCTCGACGACCTCGCCAACGTGGTGGACCTGCGTGACCTCCCTGCCCAGGGCGACGGACAGATCGTGCTCGGCCTCGCCGACCTCCCGGAGAGGCAGCAGCAGGTCGCGACCTACTTCCTGCCCGACCGGGACGGCTCGATGCTCGTCTTCGGCACCTCGGGCTCGGGCAAGACCACGGTGCTCAAGACGATCGCCACGTCGGCCGGGATGCGTCCCGACCTCGGCCGGTGCGAGGTCTTCGGGCTCGACTTCGCCTCGGGGGCGCTCGGCGCGATCGAGCGCCTGCCCCACGTCGGCTCGGTGATCGACGGCGACGACGCCGAGCGGGTCCAGCGCCTGCTCCGCACGCTGGGTCGCGAGCTGGACCGCCGCTCGGAGCTGTTCGCCAAGGCGAGCGCGGCCAACCTCACGGAGTATCGCGAGCTGGTCGATCCCGAGATGACCCGACTGGTGCTGCTGATCGACAACTACCCGGACTTCAAGACCGAGTGGGAGATCAGCTCGGCCCGGGCGCCGTACTACCAGATCTTCATGCGCATCCTCGGCGAGGGACGACCGCTCGGCGTCCACGCCGTGATCACGGCCGACCGTGGCGGCGCCGTCCCCACGGCGGTCGCGGCCAACATCTCGCGTCGCGTCGTGCTCCGGCTGGCCGACCCCAACCAGTACACCCTGCTCGGTGCGCCGAAGGACATGCTCGACGACACCTCGGTGCCCGGTCGCGCCTCGGTCGACAAGAACGAGGTCCAGATGGCCGTGCTGGGCGGCACGGCCAACGTCGCGGAGCAGACCAAGGCGCTGGAGCTGCTCGGGGCCGAGCTCCGCTCGAAGGGCGTGCGCGACGTGGCCGACATCGGCGCCCTGCCGCTGCGGGTGGAGGCCTCCACGATGCCGGTTCACGTCGACGGGCAACCGGTCATCGGCGTCGCCGAGGACACGCTGGCGCCGCGCGGGTTCGACCCGGTCGGGTTGTTCGTCGTCACCGGGCCGCCCCAGTCGGGCAAGACCAACACCCTGCGCGCCCTGATCACGGCCGTGGAGAAGTTCGACCCGGACGTGAAGCTGTTCCACTTCGGCAGCCGGCGCTCGGAGCTGGGCTCCTACCGCGACTGGGTCCGCAGCGCGACCCGACCGGAGGACGAGAAGGACCTGGCGACCGAGCTGGCCGACATCGTGGCCGACGAGACCGTGACCGGTCGGATCATGGTGGTGGTCGAGGACGTCGCGCACCTGATGGACGGTCCGGCCGACCGGGCGATCCGCGGGCTCATGCAGGCGATCTCCAACAGCGAGCACCTGCTCGTCGGCGACGCCGACGTGTCGCGGGCCGGCAGCGGTTCGGGAGTGCTGGGCGCGTGGAAGGCCGATCGACAGGGCATCGCCCTCAAGCCGGACACCCACGACGGCGACACGTTGTTCAAGGTGCCGTTCGGTCGCATCAAGCGCACGGACTTCCCCGACGGTCGCGGCATCTTCGTGCAGGCGGGCAAGTCGATGTTGGTCCATGTCCCGGTCACCGACGCCTAGCGACTCGATCGACACAGCGAGAACAGGGATACGCCTGAAAGGTCTGGTGTCCCATGTTTAGGATCGTGCGGCGCAGGGCATCCCTGCTGTGACCACGGGGGAGGGATCAATCCTCGCCCGCATCCACTGAAAGAGGACGGACTGAACCATGAGCGACTTCGGCGCAACTTACGACGAGATGGAGAGCACGGCCACCAAGCTCGACGATGGCAAGGAGTCCATCGAGAGCGCTCTGACCGAGTGCCAGGGCTACGTGGATGAGCTCGTCCAGGAGGGCTTCAAGACCGAGAAGGCGTCGGGCAAGTTCCAGGAGGGCTACGAGGAGCTGACCACCGGCCTCAAGGACGCCTCCGAGGGCGTGACCGAGATGGCGCAGGCCCTGCGTGACATGGCGCAGGCGATCCGCGACCTCGACGACCAGCTCGCCGGCGGCTGACCAGACCGTCGTGGTGGAGCCGCACCGACATCGGGATGCGGCTCCACTACACCGGCTCCAGCCCCGCAGCACCCGGAAGGAGGTAGCGCATCATGGCTGACGTCTACATCACCCTCGACCGGCTCGAGCAGGTCGTCACCGACCTCGAGGCGATCATCTCCGAGTTCGACAACGCCACCTCGTTGTCCGAGGAGCTCGAGGCCGCGATCAGCGACCCGTTCGGTGAGAACAAGCTGAGGGACGAGGCCCAGGAGTTCGAGGAGCGCTGGGACGACAAGCGCGACCAGCTCAAGGACGGCCTCACCGGCGTCAAGGATCACGTCAAGGGGATCCTCGACGGCATCGAGGAGTGGGACGCCGAGACCGCCAAGGCCTTCAACGGCCAGTAGCTCGGCACCTGCAGAACTGCGCCGATCCAGTCGGCCGGCACGTGCGCAGTGCGCGCGCGCCGGGCCGCGATCATGGCGTCGCGAGCACCACGCGGGCGATCAGTGTGCGCTCGACCAGCACCACGCAAGTCATCTACGACCACCACAGACATCAGGGAGCCGAACGATGGATCGATCACCGAAGGGCCGGGAGATCGAGCCCGTCAAGGGAACACCGGACGACATCATCACCAGGGGCGAGCAGATCGAAGCCCTCGGCAAGAAGATGCTCGACAGTGCCGACGTCCTGGAGACCATCAAGAACGACTCGGTCGGCGACGGAAGCCAGCAGGGCCGGGCGATCGAGTCGCTGAAGGACTCGATCGGGGATTCCTACAAGACCCTGCGCGAGGCCGGCGAGCTCTACGAGCCGGTCGGACCTGTCATCACCGCCTACGGCAACGCCCTCGACGGGTGCAAGCCGACGATCAACAACGCGGTCGACGACTGCGAGACCAAGTGGGCGATCTACGACAGCCTGCCGGGCGACAAGGACGGCAGCACCACTCCCGAGGCGGGTGGGGGAGTCCTCGGGATCGGTGGACACGACGCCGACAGTCCTGAGGCGAAGAAGGAGGCCGAGAACAACGAGGCCAAGGCCATCGCCTACCAGGACTGGAAGGACGCCGCGGATGACTTCGACGGTGGCTACGACACCTGGGAGGAGGCGTACGACACCGCTGTCGACGGGATCGGCGACAAGATGGCCGGCACCATCAAGGACAGCTTCTGGTCCTCGCTGACCGACTTCCTCGAGATCGCCGCCCTGGTGGTCGGCATCGCCGCCCTCATCATCGGTGGCCCGCTGCTCGCAGTGCTCGCGCTGGCGGTCGGCGCCCTCCTGCTCTTCACCACGATCATGTCGTACAAGAACGGCGAGCGATCCATGACAGACATAGCCTTCGCCGTGCTGGGCGTGATCCCGTTCGGCAAGGTGACCACGTTCACCAAGCTGGCCAACCTCGGCAAGGCCTCGAAGCTGACGGTGTTCAAGAGTGCTTCGGGGATCTCGGGCCTCAAGGGGGCCGGTGCCCAGCTCAGGCAGATCACCCGTGGCACGCAGTACTTCCACAAGTCCGGGCTCGCAGGCGTGTTCCGCAACCGCGGTGCCGCCGCCGGGTTCAAGCAGCTCCTCACCGGGTCGCCCAACGGCTACCGCACGTTCCAGCGCGGCCAGCGCCAGCTCTACCAGGGCGCCGGCGCCGCGCTCGCAGCCGCCCGCAACAGCAGCCCCGCGCTCAACAACCTCGCGAGGATCGACCAGATCGCGACGCTCATCTCGACGACCGGCCGCAACCTCGGCCTGGCCGACAAGGGCGCCGGCGTGTTCGGGGGCAGCGTTCCGACGATGCCCAAGCCCATCGAGTTCGCGTTCTAGGCTGAGGGATGGGCATCGAACAGTGGACCCTCGACCTGGTCGACGACGACCTCGACCTACCCGGATGGTTGTTCCTGCCTCCTGACCTGGACGCCGCCGGACGCCAGCAGTGGCTGGCGGCGTGCGTTTCCGACCTCGACGGAACGCCCCTGTGGGACGAAGGTGTCGTCACCACCGAGCTGGCCACGCAGCTGCTCGAGGAGGCGCTGGCCCACCGGGCGGAGGCCGAGTCGGTCGCGATGCTGCAGGTGTGGCCGCCCCTGGCCGGCCACACGGCCATGTGTCACGTGAACTTCTTCCCCAGCGATGGCCTTCCGTCGTGGACCGAGATGGAGGACGCGGTGGTGCAGCCGACCGACGCGCCCCACCTCGGTCCCGGGCTGGAGGTCATCACCAGCCGCAAGCTCACGCTCGACGACGGTGAGGTGGTCGACCTGACCGGCGTCCACTTCGTCTTCGACGACGGCGAGCTGACCGTGATGGTGAGCCTCGACGAGACACTGACCACCTTGATCTCGATCGCGCTGCCGGCCCTGGTGGCGCTCATCCACAACCTGCGCGTCGTCAACGCCGCCGAGGACACCGTGTTCGAGGCCGTCGCGCCCGCCGGGCTCCTGGTGGAGGGCCCGTGGGACTTCGAGACGAGTTCATGAGTCCATCAGACCTACGAGCCGAGCTGGGAGCGCCCACGGTGCCAGACTTCGAGATGACGCTTCCCCCCGGATGGACGCGGAAGCCGGTCGACGACGAGACGCTCGACGGCATGCTCACGACCCTGCGCGAGCGGCTGATGAAGCAACACCAGCCGCAGGCCTACGCCGAGCTGCGCGGACTGGTCAAGCAGTCCTTCGCGTCGATGAAGCAGGAGGGGGCGTTCGCGTTCTTCTCCGCCACCGAGCAGGACGACTCGACGCTGTGGATCCCGGCGTCGATCATCGCCTCGGAGAAGCGAGCCGAGGCCGGTCGGAGCCTCGACGACCTGGCCCGGATGCTCATCACGGAGTACGGCGCCACGCCGCTCCGCGAGGACAAGAGGACGATGCGCTTCGAGCGGGAGCGCACCGTGAGGCTCGGCAACGAGACGGTCATCAGCCAGTCGATCGTCTACCTCACGCCCATCCCGGGGACGGGGCGCCGCCGCGCGCTCCAGCTGGTCGCCGGCTTCGGACGCTCTCCCGGAGACGCGGCCGACGACCCGTACCTCCTGGAGATGAAGCGCCTGTTCGACACCTGCGTCTCGACCCTGCGTTGGCGCGCACCCACCGCGACGCCTGACGCCGACCGCGGCCCTCAGCACGTCTGACGAGAAGGGTCGGCGCGTGCCACCTGAGGAGCTGCAGCAGTGGGCGAGGACGGTGGATCTCGCGACGCCGATCCCGTGGGGT
The DNA here is from genome assembly GCA_963795095.1 of uncultured Actinomycetota bacterium. Taxonomy (GTDB): domain Bacteria; phylum Actinomycetota; class Actinomycetes; order Propionibacteriales; family Nocardioidaceae; genus Nocardioides. Next base: position 52,984 of record CAWCGM010000023.1, read on the forward strand.
GAGGTCGAGTCACGGATCCTGTCGGAGCCGGGACCCACACCGACAGAGTCCGAGGAGTGGGCGAGGTTCCACCCGGACCGCGGCCCGGCAGCACGCGTGCTCGTCGGTGCCCTGCGTGCCCTCGTGGTCCTACCCGTCGCGCTTCCCACGGTGGGCGCGTCGGTCCTGGGCCTCGGGTTCGTGGTGGCCGACGTCGTCTTCGACATGTCCCTGCCGGAGGACCTCGGCATCGTCCTGCAGCTCATCTTCGGTGCCGCACTGCTGGTCGCGTGCTTCCCCTTCTACACCTGGTGGGAGTCGCGGCGCCGTGGGTGGGAGAACGTCGGCCTGAGTGCGGTCACGGCGGCGGCCTCGTCCGCGAGCTTCCTCCTGATCGACACCGAGAGCGGAGCCTCGAGCGACGTCTGGTCCTCGGTGTCGTGGATGGCGCTGGCGACCGCGATCGTGGCAGCGATCGGGTTCGTCTTCTTCCTCGTCGTCGCCAAGCCTCCGCCCCGGATGCGGCTGAGCGAGAGGTTCAGGCAGGTGTCCCCGCAGGAGAAGTGGGTGCAGGCCAGGCGGGGCGTCGTGCTGGAGGAGCTGCGGAAGCGCCACCTCGTCGGCGAGGCCGACAGCGCGGCCATGGTCCAGCTGCCGCTGGACACCTGGAGCCAGCTGGAGACACGTCCGGACGGCCGGGTGGTCAGGCACCTGTAGGACGGGTTCGGCCCGCCGCTAGTTTGGACAAGCACCATCCACCTGCAACGAACGGAGCCACAGTGGCCGCAGAAAAGCGACAGACCCTCACGTCCGAACGCCCCGAGGGGGACCTCTTCTCCGCGGTCGTGCACGTCGTGCAGCAGGGGGGCTACGAGGTCGGCGGACTCAGCAACGAGCGGCACGAGCTGGTCTTCACCAGCGGCAAGACCCTGATGTCGTGGGGGCACCTGTTCGCCGCCGTGGTGGAGTCGGAGGGGTCCGGTTCGGTGCTCCAGCTCGTCGTCGCCCTGGCCCCGGGTTCGCCCAAGGCGCTGCTGGACGGCCGCAAGAACCAGAAGGCGGCGACCCAGTTCATCGAGGACGTCGAGACGGCACTGGCCGGACCGACGCCGCAGCCCGAGCCGGTGGAGTCGTTCGCGACCATGCCCGACGGCAGCACCGTCCCGTGGACGAGCGGCGAGTGGCCCGGCGCGTAGAGCAGGAGATCAGCCGCGATCGGCGGGCCGCGACCGTGCACCCGGTCGATGGGCAGATAACGTCCCGTCCGTGAACACCGCGAAGGGGACGAAGTCCGGTCCGGCCCGCCTGTCGCTGAGACGGGTCAGCCGGGGCAGTGTCGGGCTGGCAGCCCTGGCGCTCGTCGGAGCGCACCTCGTCGTGCTGCTCCTGGTGCTGCTGGTGTGGCTCCTCGGCCTGGCGCCCGTCTTCGACGACATCCACTGGATCCCGGCCGTGCTCGCCACCGTCGTGTTCATCGTCGGCATGGCGGTCGTCTTCACGAAGTTGATCCCGTGGGCCCACCAGTACGAGAGGGTGTTCTCCGACTCGGGTGTGTTCCTGATGTCCTGGCTGCACTGGTTCTTGATCGTCGCCACTGCGGTGGTCGGCATGCTCATGGTCGCCCTGGTCTGGGCGGACCTGCGGCCGTACCACCTCTTCAGCACCCCCGAGATCGACGGCCTGGGCGACCGGGCTGCCGAGATGCCGATCCCTGCGGACTGGACGCTGGACGAGGCAGGCGAGCGCGACAACGGCTTCCCGGCGGACGTCTACGAGTACGAGCAGTCCTTCGACGTGCCCCAGTCCTACGAGTTCTCGCAGATGGCTGACTGGCTGTCCTCCCCGGAGTGGGAGCAGTCCTTCGGTGCCCTCCGTGACATCGAGTGCGACGACTCCGGCTGGTGCCAGGCCGAGGTCGTGCCGCAGGACGCAGGGGACCCGGTCTACACCGTCGTCGCGACCTACAGGCGGAGCGAGCTCGCCGGATCGACGCCCACGGTGGACGTGGACCTCCAGTATCGGATCACCGAGTAGTGCGTGCGGTTGCTAACGTCAGCGCCATGCTGACGGACGGCTCGGGACGGGTCCACACCCCGCGCGGCTTGCTCAGGTGAGGCGGCCGCACGACGGCGCGCTCCTGCGCGCGAGCGCCATTGCCGTCACCACGACGGTGCTGCTGACCTCGTGCGCCGCGAGCCTCCCGAAGCTCCGTCATCGAAGGCTCGACGGTCAGGGTGGGATGGTCGGAGAGCCTCACCAGCCTCAATGCGGCGTCCGCGACCGGCGACACCGCGGGCAACCGCGAGGTCGCGGCGGCGACGCACGACGCCTTCGCCCGCATCGTCGGTGGCGAGGTCGTCGAGGACACCGGCTTCGGGTCCGTCGAGGTGCTGGACGACGATCCCGCGTCCTTCACGGTCCGCTACGACCTCGCTGATCGCGCCTGGTCCGACGGCATCCCGATCGACGGCGCTGACCTGCTGCTCGCCTGGGCCGCGGGGTCCGGCGCGACCGACGGAGCCTTCGAGTCGGTCGCCGGCGACCTGCGACTCAGTGACGAGCTGCCCGAGATCGACGACTTCGAGCGCCGACTGGACGTGTCCTTCGCGGCTCCGGTCCGGGGGTGGCACACCGCGTTGGACGTGGCGGTCCCCGCGCACGTCGTCGGAGAGCTGGCCCTCGGCATCGAGGACCCGATGGAGGCCAAGCAGGCGGTCATCGACGCCATCACCGACGGCAACGAGGAGGACCTCGCCGAGATCGCCCGGGTGTGGAGCTCCGGCGTTCGACGTGACCTCGGACAGTGATCTCTCCGAGAGCGTGACGGTCGGCAGCGGTCCCTACCTCCTGACCGAGGTCGGGGGAGGGGGCGGAGACCTGAGGCTCGAGGTGAACCGCGCCTACGACGGGGACAGCCGACCGGCGTACGAACGGATCGACGTGGTCGCCAGTGACGACCCGCTGGCCGCCTTCCCCGACGACCTGGACATCGTCCGCGTGAGCCCGACGCCGGAGAACTTCGTGACCGTGCGAGACCTGGAGCGCCGCGACAACCATGTGGTCGAGACCCATGCCGGGCAGCTGTGGACCCTGGCGCTGCGGGCAGACACCGGGGTGTTCCGCTCCCGCGCCGCCCGGAAGGCGTTCCTGCGTGCCACCCCCGCGGCAGACATCCGCTCAGGAGGGGCAGGGGCCTGGGACAGCTCGTACGCCGCCAGCCAGTCGCTGCTGTTCGCGCCCGAGTCCGACGGCTACGAGATCGCCCTGGAGGACGCAGGATTCCGGGAGGCCTTCGAGGCCACGACCACCGACGTTCCTATCGAGCGGGCCCGGGCCGGCGTGCGCGGCCGGCACCGAGGTGTGCGTCCTCCACGACAACGACAGCGCCTTCGCGGTCGGGGCGTTCAACGCCCTCCAGGCGTCGCTGGCGGACACGGGATGGATCGCCACCGACTGCGGCCAGCCGGACATCGCCGCTGCCCTCGAGCAGGGCACCGGGTGGCAGGCGGTCCTCACCACCGTCGCCCTGCCCCAGACGCCGACCGACATCGCGGCCACGTGGGGAGGCAAGGAACCCTCGCCGCTCACTGGCCTCTCCAGCAAGAAGCGCGCGCGTCTGGTGACCCAGCTGGACGAGACTGCGGACGTCTACGACGGGCGCGAGGTCCAGGTGAAGATCGAGGCCGCGCTCATCAAGGAGGCCGTCGCGCTGCCGCTCACCCTGGATCCGGTGGTCACGCTGTCGTCGCGGGACATGAACGCAGTGCTCCCGGGATCCGGCGCCTCGGCCACGCTGCTGGGCGGCGCCGCCGTCTTCGAACCGGCGTCCGGACGCTGATGGTCGACCCGGGCCGACCGGTCCCCGCGGACGCCGAGCGCGTCGAGCTGGCGAACGGGGCGATCGCCGAGCTGATCGAGCGTGACGGGGGCTGGATCCTCCAGATCGACGGCATCCGCCAGTCCCACGTGGTCGCACCCGGTGAGCCACCTCCGCTCGCGACCACGCGGTGGCTGCTCGCCGCTCTCGGCGAGCACCGTCGCAGCCTGGTGCACCTCGGCGGCGGACTGATGACCCTCCCGCGTGCGGTGGCGAGCGGGAGCCCGCACGCGCGCCAGGTCGCCGTCGAGCTCGACCCGGCCCTGGCCGCGCTGGTGCGCGACCGCTTCCCGTTGCCCGAGGGCATCGATCGTGGACGTCGCCGACGCGCGGGCGTGGCTCGACGGGGGTGGTCGCGACGAGTGGACCCGAGGTGCCTGCGACGCCGTCGTCATCGACGTCTTCGCCGGCGGACGCATCCCGCCGGCCTTCACCTCGGCCGAGTGCTTCGCGGCGGCCCGGACCCTGCTCGGACCCGGGGGCGTCCTGCTGGTCAACTCGGTGGCCGGCGGCGACCTGGGCTTCACCCGTCGCGAGCTCGCGACCCTGCGCGCCGAGTTCGCGCACGTCGCGATGATCGTCCAGGGCTCGTCGCTGCACGGGCTGCGGTTCGGCAACGCCGTACTGATCGCCTCCGACGAGCCGGTCGAGGAGGCCCGGATCCGGGCAGCGCTGAAGGGCGACGTGTCACGCGGCGCGCTGGTCACCGATCTCGACGAGCTCGTGGGCGACGCCGAGGTGGTGCGGGACGTCGACGAGCTCTGGTCACCCGTCCCGGACCTGCCTGACACGGGTCCCGCCCTCCGGCTGCTGAACCAGACCCGCTCGCTCGGGTCGGCCCTGCGCGGGGTCACCGAGCGCTGACCGCTCTGGCCGGGGTGGCCTACGGTCGGGGCATGGACCTGCAGCTCACCGATCGTGTCTACATCGTCACCGGGGGAGGCCGCGGCCTTGGTCGGGCCAGCTGCCGACGCGCTGGTCGCGGAGGGGGCGCGGGTCGTCATCTCGGGGCGCTCGCAGGAGTCGCTCGACGAGGCGACGGCGGCGCTCGACGAGGAGGCCGGTCGCGACGCGGCTGTCGGCGTGGTCGCCGACAACGCCGACCCGGGGACGCCGGCCCGCCTGCTCGCAGCCGCCGACGAGACGTGGGGCCGGGTGGACGGGGCACTGATCAGCGTCGGTGGCCCGCCGAAGGGTCCGGTCACGACGATCACCGACGCCCAGTGGAGCGCGGCCTTCGAGTCGGTGTTCCTGGGGGCCGTACGCCTCGCGCGCGAGGTCGGCGCGGCGCTGCCGTCGGGCGGCTCGCTCGGCCTGGTGCTCTCCTCCAGCGTGCGTGCGCCGCTGCCCGAGATGGCGATCTCCAACGGACTACGTCCGGGTCTGGCGATGGTCGCCAAGACCCTCGCCGACGAGCTCGGACCGAAGGGCGTGCGGGTCAACGGGCTCCTGCCCGGCCGGATCGCCACCGACCGGGTGGCCGAGCTCGACGCGTCCACCGGCGACGCCGAGGCGGCGCGGCGCGCGGCCGAGGCGAGCATCCCTCTGGGTCGCTACGGCGAGCCGGAGGAGTTCGGTGCGGTGGCGGCGTTCCTGCTGTCGCCCGCGGCGTCATTCCTGACGGGCGTGATGCTCCCGGTCGACGGCGGGCTGCTCCGCAGCCTCTGACCGGTCCTCGTCGAGGTCGTCCTCGCTCGCCGAGTCCAGCCGCTCGCGCCACGTCTTGCGCCGGGCGCGCGGGTGCCTTCGCGACCGTCGGGTGACCGGCGGTGACCGGCCTGGCAGGGCCGCGCCCACCGCGCATCTCGTCGTACACGAGGAACAGGAAGCCGAAGACGGCCAGGGCGCCGAAGAACCACCACTGCAGGCCGTAGAAGAAGTGTGGTCCGTTGTCGAGCTCCGGCAGCTCGACCGGCAGCAGCGCCTCGGCAGGCTCGGGCGACTCCGAGCGGAGGTCGACCCAGCCGCCCATCACCTCGCGGCCGAGCGCCTCGCCGATCTCGACGCTGTTGACGGCACGGGTCGACTGGTCGCTGACCTGGGTGCTGTCGCCCTCCGCGTCACGGCGTACCCATCCCGTCACGTCGACCTCACCGGTCGGCGGTGCAGGTACGTCGGCGGTGGTCGCGCCGCGGTTGGTGGTGGCGTACCAGCCGCGGTCCACCAGCAGGCTCGACCCGTCGGCCAGCTCCAGCGGGACCACGACGTCGACGCCGGCCTCGCCCTCGCGGGTCCGGTAGCGCACGATGACGGTGTCGTCGACCGCATAGGTCCCGGTCGCCTCCACGATGCGCCACTCCGACTCCGCGGAGACGGGCTCACCGGGGGCCATCACCTCGGCGACGGGAGCGGTCCCGGCCTCCTCGTTGCGCTCGATGATCGCGTTGCTGTCGCGGCGGTCCTCGAGCCGGTGGAACTGCCACTCGCCGAGGCGCCAGGCGACCCAGGCGAGGAAGACGACGACGAGTGCGAAGGCGATCCAGCGCCGCGTGACGAGGAACCGCAACTGGTGCACCACCCGAGGTTATCCGGGACGCCCCAGCCCCCGTGCAGGGTGCCCCGTAGGCTGGGCTGCGTGACGACACCTCTGGCAGACCGCTTCGGCCGCGTGGCCACGGACCTGCGCGTGTCCCTGACCGACCGGTGCAACCTGCGCTGCAACTACTGCATGCCGGCCGAGGGCCTCGACTGGCTGCCGACCGAGCAGACGCTGACCGACGACGAGATCGTCCGGCTGATCACGATCGGCGTCGAGCGGCTCGGGGTCCGCGAGGTCCGCTTCACCGGGGGCGAGCCGCTGCTGCGCCGCGGCCTGGTGGACATCGTCGCCCGCACCCACGCGCTCGGCGTCGAGACCTCGCTCACCACCAACGCCCTGGGCCTGACCCGCACCGCGCAGGCCCTCAAGGACGCCGGGCTCGACCGGATCAACGCCAGCATCGACACGGTCCGCCCCGAGACGTTCGCCACGATCACCCGCCGCGACCGGCTCCAGGACGTCGTCGAGGGGCTCGAGGCGGCCAAGGCCGCCGGGCTCGGCCCGATCAAGCTCAACGCCGTGCTCCTGCGCGGCACCAACGACGACCAGGCCGCCGAGCTCCTGCGCTGGAGCATCGACCACGGCTACGAGCTGCGCTTCATCGAGCAGATGCCGCTCGACGCCCAGCACGACTGGAGCCGCGCCGCGATGGTGACGGCCGACGAGATCTTCGACCAGCTCACCGCCGAGTTCACGCTCACCCCGCACGGAGAGCCGCGGGGGAGTGCGCCGGCCGAGCTGTTCGACGTCGACGGTGGGCCCGCCACGGTCGGCATCATCGCCTCGGTCACCCGTCCGTTCTGCGGCGACTGCGACCGCGTCCGCCTCACCGCCGACGGCCAGGTCCGCAACTGCCTCTTCGCCCGCGAGGAGTCCGACCTGCGCGCGGCCCTGCGCTCGGGAGCGACCGACGAGGAGATCGCCGAGCGCTGGGTGGTCGCGATGCTCGGCAAGCGCGCCGGTCACGGCATCGACGACGTGACCTTCCTCCAGCCCGACCGCCCGATGTCCGCCATCGGCGGATAGCCGCCGTGTCCTCCGCTGGGTCCGCGATCCTGACGGTCGCGACCGCGACGCGGGCGCGTGGCGTACGACGTCGCGCAGGAACCCGCGGGCACCGAGGAAGTCGGACAGCGAGGTCTGGTGCTCCTCGCACGCCAGCCACGACTTGCGGCGGTCCGGGGTGTGGATCTTCGGGTTGTTCCACTGCAGGTCCCACACGGCGTCGGCCTGGCAGCCCTTCGCGGAGCAGATCGCACGGTCGAGGTCGTCCATCGAAGGGCCTCCCGGGGCGGCACGGGTCAGGGGCGAGCAGGATCTCAGCGGGCGAAAAGAAGAGGTGCCGGACAGCCACGGGGGGAAGCTGTCCGGCACCTCAGGTGCGAAACACAGACGGGGGATGCTGTGCTCGCGAGGCAGATCATTCCATGCAGGTTGGTGAAAACCAAACTTTCGGATGACCGCGTTTCTTCAAATTTTCCTCAATCCTCGGGATCGCCGGCCGTCAGTTCCTTGGCGCCAGGGCCATCGGGCAGACGGAATCCGTCGTCACGCTGGTCTCCGGCGTTCGCGATGACGACGGCGAAGAAGGGCAGGAAGACCGCCGCCGCGACCAGGATCCATCGAAAGACGCCCGGGCCGACGAGCACGGCCGCGAAGAAGCAGACGAAGCGGATGCTCATCGACACGGCGTAGCGCACCTGCCGCGACCTCATGTCGTCGGCCGCGCTGCTGCGTGCCGTCGTGATGCGTACTGCGTCCGCCTTGGCCATGCCTTCCACAGTACGTCGCTAGGCTCCCGAGGACACGGGCCGGCAGCGGCATCGCGCAGTGTTCCTGCACACGGAGGAGAACCCCATGACCAACCGCACCTACCGCGTCACCGAGATCGTCGGCACGTCGCCCGACGGCATCGACCAGGCCATCCGCAACGGCATCGAGCGCGCCGGTCAGACGCTGCGCCACATCGACTGGTTCGAGGTCACCCAGATGCGCGGCCAGGCCAAGGACGGCGTGGTCGAGCACTTCCAGGTCGGCATGAAGGTCGGCTTCCGCCTCGAGGACGAGTAGCAGGCGGCCGAGTTCGAGGTACCACCCGGTAATCACTAGCGTCGTGGAGCGTGAGCGAGATCCCCAGCACTGAGTCCCGGTCCGAGCCCCGTTCCGTCCTGGTCACCGGCGGCAACCGCGGCATCGGCCGCGCGATCGCCGAGGCCTTCATCGCCCAGGGCGACAAGGTCGCGGTCACCACCCGCAACGGCGGCGCCCCCGAGGGCGCCCTCGACGTGCGCTGCGACATCACCGACCCCGATGCGGTCGAGGCGGCCTTCAAGCAGGTCGAGGAGGCCCACGGTCCGGTCGAGGTCCTCGTCGCCAACGCCGGGATCACCAAGGACACGCTCCTGCTCAGGATGAGCGAGGACGACTGGTCGTCGGTCATCGACACCAACCTCACCGGGACCTTCCGGCTCGCCAAGCGCGCCGCCAAGGGCATGCTCCGCCTGCGCCGCGGCCGGATCATCCTGATCTCCTCGGTCGTCGGCCTCCTCGGCTCGGCCGGCCAGGTCAACTACGCCGCCTCCAAGGCCGGGCTCGTCGGCATGGCGCGCTCGCTGGCGCGCGAGCTCGGCAGCCGCTCGATCACGACCAACGTGGTCGCCCCCGGCTTCGTCGAGACCGACATGACCGACGTGCTCACCGACGACCAGAAGGCCCTCATCAAGACGCAGGTGCCGCTCGGTCGCTACGCCTCACCGGCCGAGGTCGCCTCGGCCGTCACCTGGCTCGCCTCCGACGGCGCCGCCTACGTCACCGGGGCCGTGATCCCGGTCGACGGCGGCCTCGGCATGGGCCACTGACCCACCCAGCTCCGTCCGCTTCGCCCCTGACCCAGAGAGAAGGCACACGCACATGGGAATCCTCGACGGCAAGCGCATCCTCGTCGCCGGCGTCACGATGGACAGCTCGATCGGCTTCGCCACTGCGCGGGTCGCGCAGGAGCAGGGCGCCACGGTGCTGATCTCCAACTTCGGTCGCGCGCTCAACATCACCAAGCGCATCGCCAAGCGGCTGCCGCAGGAGGCGCCGGTGCTGGAGCTCGACGTCACCGACGACGACCACCTCGCCGGCCTCGCCGACCAGGTGCGTGAGCACGTCGACGGCCTCGACGGCGTCGTCCACTCCATCGCCTACGGCAACCCGGAGACGCTGCTCGGCGGGAAGTTCATGACCGGCCCGTGGGAGGACGTCGCCCAGGCCGTGCAGGTCTCGGCGTACTCCCTCAAGTCGCTCGCCGTGGCGACCCGCCCGCTGATGCAGCGCGGCGGATCGATCGTCGGGCTGACGTTCGACGCGACCACCGCGTGGCCGGCGTACGACTGGATGGGCGTGGCGAAGGCGGCGCTCGAGAACACGAGCCGCTACGTCGCCCGCGACCTCGGTCCCGAGGGCATCCGCTGCAACCTGGTCTCCGCCGGCCCGCTGAAGACGCTGGCCGCCAAGGCGATCCCGGGCTTCGAGGACCTCGAGTCGGCGTGGAAGGACCGCGCGCCGCTCGGCTGGGACGAGACCGACCACACGCCGACCGCGCAGGCCGTGTGCGCCCTGCTGAGCGACTTCTTCCCGGCCACCACGGGGGAGATCGTGCACGTCGACGGCGGCTTCCACGCCATGGGGCTCTAGTCCCACCGCGGCCCTTCGGTAGTTTCCTCGCGTGACCTCCCTCGTCGAGCTGCGCATCCTCGAAGGCCCCAACCTCTACTTCCCGCGAGCGGCGGTGAAGCTGACCCTCGACGTCTCGACGATCACCGAGGCCTCCGACGAGGCGGTGCTGCGCTTCGCGCGCCGCATCGGGCTGCGCACCACGCGGCCCGGCGCCGCCGGGTCGGGGTTCCGCCAGCGGTTCGCGCTGCGGGCGGTCGAGCGGCTGGTGCGTGCCATCGCGGGGGAGGCGGGCACCAAGCGCCTCGCCGTCCGGGTGCGGGCGACGTCGGACCCCGACGTCCTCGTGGTCGCGTTCCCGTGGCGCAACCGCGGCCGCGCCACCGCCCTCGGCAACGCGGTCGCGCACGCCCTCGACGCGCTGCCGACCCCCGACGTGGAGTCCGCGGTCAGCGCGGCCGCGGAGGAGGTGCGTACGGCCGAGCGCGGCACCCGCCCGACGACGATCACGCCGAAGATCCCCGTGGTCGCCGTCACCGGGACCAACGGCAAGACCACGACGAGCCGGATGATCGCGCACGTCGCGCGGACGAGCGGGCTCGTGGTCGGGTGGTCCAACACCGACGGCATCTACCGCGACGGCGTCCTGGTGGAGGGCGGCGACTACTCCGGCCCGTCCGGCGCGGCCCGCGCGCTCGGGCTCGACGGCGTGCAGCTCGCCGTCACCGAGACCGCCCGCGGCGGCATCCTGCTCAAGGGCATCGGCATCACCCGCAACGACGTCTCCGTGGTGACCAACGTGACGGCCGACCACCTCGGCCTCCAGGGCATCGACACCGTCGACCAGCTCGCCGAGGTGAAGTCGGTCGTGCCGCGGATCACCCGCAAGGACGGCTGGGCGGTGCTCAACGGCGACGACCCCCGCGTGCTCGCGATGCAGTCCGTGATCGCGGCGCAGCCGTGGATCTTCAGCCGCGACCCCGACTCGCCGGCCGTCCGCGAGGTGCTCGGCCACGGCGGCGGGCGGGCGACGACGGTCATCGACGGCTGGATCACGGTGCTCCGTCCCGGCGCCGACCCCGACCCGCTGGTCGAGCTCGTCGACGTGCCGATGACCCTGGCCGGGCTCTCGCGCTTCAACATCGAGAACGCCCTCGCCGCCGCGTCGGCGTCCCTCGCGATCGGGCTGTCCCGCGAGGACGTCGTCGCCGGCCTCACGTCGTTCCGGCCGGACGCCGAGCACAACCCGGGCCGGATGAACTTCTTCTCGATGCCCAACGATGTCTCGGTCGTCATGGACCTCGCCCACAACGAGGCCGGGCTCGAGGCGCTGCTCGAGATCATGGCGGGCGTACGCCGTCCCGGCGCGCGCCTGCTCCTCGGCCTCGGGGCCGTCGGTGACCGCACCGACGAGCTGATCGACGCGCTCGGCGAGATCGGCGCCAAGGGCAGCGACGTGGTCGCGATCGGCCACAAGGAGTGGTACCTCCGCGGCCGGACGATGGACGAGATCGACCAGCTCCTGCGCGCCGGCGCCGAACGGGTCGGGGTCACCGACATCGACACCTACCGGACCGAGGTCGAGTGCCTGGCCGCCCTGGTGGAGCGCGCGGAGCCCGGTGACGTCGTCGGCCTGATGTGCCACGCGGAGCGGCAGGAGGCGTACGACTGGATCGCCGCCCACGGCGGGACTCCGGACAGCCCGGAGACGCTGTCGCAGAAGGTGCGGGCCGCGGAGGGATGAGCGACCGCCGGGCGTGGTCCTACGACGACGCCGGCTGATCGCGGCCCGCGTTCAGTCCCGTGCTGCCGACCCGGTCACAGCGGCTCCAGCAGCCGGTGGGGCTCGCGCAGGGCCCGGGAGACCGGGTCGCTGCGCAGCGTCGGGTCGGCGCCGGGACCCCGACGGGTCTCGACGTCGCGCGGGTGGGGAGCAACGTGCACAGGTCGAGCACCGACCGTCGCGGCCGAGGATCCCGCACCCCACGTGGTGGAAGGTGCGACGAGGGCGGCCCGGGCTGGTGCGCTCGTCGCCCCACTGGGCCAGCAGGAGGAGGGCCGGCCAGAGGCCGATCGCATCCTCGGTGAGCTCGTACGACGCGTGGCCCTCGCCGACGCGCACGAGCAGCCCCTCGGACACCAGCGCGTCGAGGCGGGACGACAGGACCGCGCGGGACACGTCGAGGTGGACCTGGAAGTCGGAGAACCGGCGCACGCCCAGGAACGCGTCGCGCAGGATCAGCAACGTCCAGCGCTCACCGATGAGCTCGAGCGAGCGGGCGATGCCGCAGTCCTGCCGGGGATAGTCGGTGCCGAGGGCCATGGGTCGATGCTATCGTGCTTTGGTCTGTTCACCGAACCAAAACGAAGGAACGCCCGTGACGGCACGACGTGTGTTGACCACTGCCTCGCTCGGCACGGTCGCGGTGCTGGTGGCGTTCACGGCGCCCCTGGCCAGCTTCAACCAGACGGTCGCCGGCCTCGGAGCGGGGCACAGCGGCGCCACCTGGGTGCTGAGCTCGATGAGCATCGGCCTCGGCGCCTTCCTGCTGACCGCGGGTCGGCTGGCGGACGACTACGGCCGGCGGCGGTGGTTCGTCGTCGGCGCACTGGTCCTCGGCCTGTCCTCGCTCCTCGGGGCCGTCGCGGGTGACGTGGTGACCTTCGTGGTGTCGCGGGTGCTCGCCGGCGCCGGTGGGGCGGCCGTCATCGCCGCGGGACTGGGGATGATCGCCGAGGCGCACCCGGACCCGGCCGAGCGGCGGCGGGCGACGGGCCTGTGGGGCGCGAGCATCGGGGCCGGGATCGCGATCGGGCCGCTCCTCGGCACCTACCTCGGTCGCCTCCACTCGTGGCGCGACGTCTACGTCGTCCTCGGCGTCGCCGGTGTCGCCCTGGCGGTCGCCGGGCGGCGGTGCCCCGAGTCGCGGAGCGACCACCGTGCGCAGCTCGATGTCGCAGGGGTGGTGCTGATGGCGCTCGGCACCGGGGCGGTGCTGGCCGGACTCACCGCGGGTCGCGGGGGCTGGACGCGCACCGCACCGGTGCTGCTCCTCGTCGTCGGACTCGCGATGCTGGTCGCCTTCGTCGTGGTGGAGCGACGCTCGACCCACCCGATGCTCGACCTCGGGCTGCTGCGCCACCCGCCCTTCCGGGCCGTGAACGTCGCAGGCCTCGCCACGGGTGCCGGCATCATCGCGCTGATGTCGTACGTCTCCGGCTTCGTCGGCTCGGGCCTCGGGATCCCTGCGACGACGGCCGCCTGGCTGATGCTGGCCTGGTCCGCGCCGAGCGTGGTGACGGCGGTCCTCGCGCGCCGGTTGCCGGCCCGGTGGGGCGGCCGCAGCCAGATGGCCGCGTCCCTCGTCCTGATCGGCGTGGGCCAGCTGCTCGTCCTCGGGGTCGAGACCACGAGCGGGCCGACGCGCTTCCTCCCCGGTCTGCTGCTCGCCGGTGTCGCCACCGGCGTGCTCAATGCCGCGATGGGCCGCGAGAGCGTGACCAGCGTCCCGCCCGGGCAGGCGGGGCTCGGGAGCGGCGCGAACAACACCGCGCGCTACCTCGGCTCCGCCGTCGGGGTCACCGTCGTGTCCGTGGTCGCCGCCCCGGTCGGGGCGGTGACCGCCCAGGGGCTGGTCGACGGCTGGCACCGCGCGGTGCTCGTCACCGCCGTGGTCTCCCTCGTGGGTGCGGCCGGCGTGGCGCTGCTCGGCGAGCGGACCGCGCGTCCTGCTCGCGAGTAGCCGTCCCGGCCGATGCCCCGACGAGCGGTGGCTGAGCGACCGGTCAGGTGTCGCCCGGGTCGACCTGCTCGCCGGGTGCGCCGATGTCGAGGTCGCCCTCGACGATCATCCCCGACATCCCGCGTGGTGACCGCGTCTCGTGCACCTCGCCGGGCTCCCACACCGCGGCCTGACCTGCCGTGAGGTGGCGTACGTCGCCCTCCGCGCCGGCGACCTCGGCCTCGCCGGACAGCACGAGGAGCAGCTGGCGGCCGGCGGCAGGATGCCGCCCGATGGTGCCGCCGGGGGCGAGCGACACCGCGATCAGGTGGGCGTCGGCGCTGATGCCGAAGGCGCCCACCGCGAACCCGCGGCTCCCGTGGGCGTCGATCGGGCGGTGCGGCAGGTCCGCGAGGTCGAGGACCCTCACTCGAGCGTCCGCGGCGGGCGGGGTGTAGTCGGGGTCGGCCGAGGGCGCGTCCGGGTTCGCGGCCGAGCCGGCCTGGGCCGTGTCGGACCAGTTCTCCAGCTCGGACATGACCTCGGCGTGCTTGTCGACGCACACCACGACCAGGTCGCCGCGGTTGGCGCGGCTCATCGCGTGGCGTACGGCCTCGATCTCCTCGACGACGAGCTCGGCCTGCTTGCAGCGCGCACCGTCGGCCATCGCGGCGTGCACGCCGTCCAGCACGAGCTGAGCGGTGGCCCCGCGCTCGCGACCGCGCAGCGCGACGTCCTCGCGGACGATGCAGACGTCGAAGTGCTGGGCCGCGACCATGCCGAGGTCGATCATGTCCTGGTCGCGGCGGTCGCCCGCGGTGGCGATGATGCCGATCCGCGACGGCCGGGCGAGGTCGTGCGACGACGCGAGCGAGTCACCGACGCGGTCCACGAAGTCGCCGAGCATCTTCATGCCGGGGGCGTTGTGGCAGTAGTCGACGATCACGTTGACGCCGTTGACGTCGACCTCGTTGAGGCGGCCGGGGGAGAGGTAGTAGCTGGTCGAGAACGTCCGCAGGCCCTGGCGGATGTCGTGCAGGGGGGCGCCGGCGGCGAACGCAGCCGCAGCGGCGGCGAGCGCGTTCTGGACGTTCATCCGCGCGCGGCCGTTGAAGGTCGCGGGGAGGAGGTGCGTCCAGGCGAGCTGCATCTCGCGGCGACCGTGCTGCACGACGATCATCTCGCCGCGCTCGGTCGGGTTGAGCACGATGGCCTTGCCGCCGCGACGGCAGTGCGCGTCGATCATGTCGCGCACCTCGCTGCCCGGCTCCTCCATCGAGAACCAGACGACCTGGCCCGAGCACTTGCGGCGCATCTCGCGCACCAGCGGGTCGTCGGCGTTGAGCACGGCGTGCCCGTCGCGCGGCACCGCCTCGACGATGACGGCCTTCACGTCCGCGAGCTGCTCGACGGTGTCGATGCCGCGCAGGCCGAGGTGGTCGGGCTGGACGTTGAGCACGACGGCGACGTCGTTGCGCTCGTAGCCGAGTCCCTCGCGCAGGATGCCGCCGCGGGCGACCTCGAAGACGGCGAAGTCGACGCGCGGGTTCTGCAGCACCATCCGGGCCGAGCGCGGGCCGGACGCGTCGGCACGGATCACCAGGCGCTCGTCGATCACGACGCCGTCGGTGGAGGTCATGCCGACCTTGCGGCCGAGCCCCTTGAAGATGTGGGCGATCATCCGGCTGGTGGTGGTCTTGCCGTTGGTGCCGGTCACGGCGACGATCGGGATCCGCGAGGTCGCACCGGGCGGGAACAGCATGTCGACGACGGGCTTGGCGATGAACTGCGGCTCGCCGATCGTCGGGTGCGTGTGCATCCGGAAGCCGGGCGCCGCGTTGACCTCGCAGATCGCGCCGCCGGCCTCGCGCACGGGCTCGGTGATGTCGGGGCAGATGAAGTCGATGCCGGCGATGTCGAGGCCGACCATGCGGGCCGCCTCCTCGGCGATCTCGACGTTCTCCGGGTGTGCCTCGAAGGTGCGGTCGATCGAGATGCCGCCGGTCGACATGTTGCCGGTGAGCGCCAGCTTGACCATCTCGCCCTCGGCGGGCACCGACTCGAGCGTGTGGCCCTGGTCGGCGAGCACCTCGATGGCGGCGTCGTCGACCTTGATCCGGGTCAGCACCTTCTCGTGGCCGACGCCGCGGCGCGGGTCGGCGTTGGTCAGCTCGACGAGCTCCTCCACGGTCGCCCTGCCGTCACCGGTCACCGACGCGGGCACGCGCTCGGCGATGGCGACCATCCGGCCGTCGATGATCAGGCAGCGGTAGTCCTTGCCGGTCACGAACGACTCGACGATGACGTTGCCGCGGCGCGACTGTCCCTCCGCGATCGGGAACGCAGTGCGTACGTCGTCCTCGTCCTGCAGGTCGAGGCAGACCCCGCGACCGTGGTTGCCGTCGAGCGGCTTGAGCACGACGGGGTAGCCGATCCGGCGGGCGGCGGCGACCGCGGCGTCGGCCGAGCGCACCGACTCCTGCTTGGGCACCGGGAGGCCGGCCGCGCCGAGCAGCTTGGTGGTGAGGTCCTTGTCGGAGGCGATGTCGACGGCGATCGACGACGTCTCGGACGTCATGGTCGCCCGGATCCGCTTGGCGTGGACGCCCTGGCCGAGCTGGACGAGGGAGTACTGGTTGAGCCGGATCCACGGGATGTCGCGGGACACCGCCTCGTCGACGATCGCCTGCGTCGAGGGACCGAAGGCGGTGCGCTCGGCGCGGCGGATGAACTCGTCGCGCTGCGTCTCCCAGTCGAAGTCCGGGTCGCCCTCGACGAGGTGGTTGACGAGCTTGACGGCGAGGCGACCCGCGGAGAGGCCGACGTTCTCGTCGATGTAGCCGTAGATGATGTTGTAGCGGCCCGGCTCGCCCTTGACCTGCCGGGTCTTGCCGCGCCGGATGTCGTGCCCGACGAGCTGCTGCAGGGCGAGCGCGACGTGCTCGGCGACGTGGCCGAGCCAGGTGCCCTCGTTGAGCCGCTCGAGGAAGCCGCCGCGACGTCCGCGCGAGCACGAGTGCTCCCGGAGGCCGGGGAGCATCGAGACGAGGTCCTCGCTGAACCCGGGGATCGTGTTGGTGGGGAACTGCTCGAGCGAGCCCAGGTCGACGACGAGGTGGATCGACTTGTCGTAGGACCAGACGTTGGCGCCGCGGTAGACGCGCGTCTCGATGATCTCCAGGTCCGGGGTGGGCCGCTCGCTCATGCGTTCTCTCCATCGGTCGGGGCGGACTCGGACGTCGGGGTGGTGCGGTTGCGGCGCAGCGCGAGGCGGCGGCGGATCGCCGCCGGGGTCGCGTCGGCCGCGGCGATGTCGCGCACCAGCTGGCGCAGGTCGCGGGTGGCCTCGGCGAGCTCGTCGGCGTCCTCGGGGTCGACGGCCTGCTCCTGCGGCAGCAGCTCGCGGGTGGTCAGGTTGAACACCGCCCCCTCGGGCAGCGAGTGGAACACGACGCCGCTGGCGAGCAGCGGCGACGAGCGCGTGGCCTCGTAGGCGTTCGACACCATCCGCGAGCCGTCGAAGATCGTGACCGCACCCTTGCCCAGGACGCGCATCACCAGGTCGCCGTCGACGTCCTCGACGAGTCCGCACGTGTCCTCGTCGACGCCGATGCCCAGCAGCTGCGGGCTCTGGGACACGATCATCAGGAGCCGGCCGTAGCGGTTGCGCTGGTCGAAGTGCTGGTCGATGACGGTGTGGTTCACCAGGCCCAGCCCCGCGGCGACCTGGGTCATCCGCTGCTTGGGCGTCGCCCCGCCGACGCCGAAGGCGACCATGTGGGACGACTGGATGCTCGCGCCGGCGGACGTGCCGGCGACCACTGCGCCGCGCTCGTGGGCGCGGAGGATCGCGTCGCCCACCGGCGTACCGCACACGATCGACGACAGCTTGAGCTGGTTGCCGCCGGTCATGAAGATGCCGGTGGCCTCGTCGAGGGTCTTCACCAGCACCGGGTCGTGGGCCTGCTCGCGGCTCTCGGGACGCACGGAGTCGACCCGTGACGCGCCGAACTTGGTGAAGAGGGCGTCGTAGACGTCGACCACCTCGCGCCCGAGCGAGGAGGCCGTGGGGATCACCGCGATGCGGGCGTCGCGACCCCCGCTGAGTGCGACGAAGTGCTTGAGGATGGTCGGCTTGCGCACCTTGTCCTCGGCACCACCGATGATCATGAGTGGTCCGTTCGGCATGACAGGCAGGCTAGCGGCTGCAAGGGTGGGCGGATGCAGCAGTCAGGAGCGGACGCGGGGAACGGGGCGACCCGGCGGCTGGTGGTCATGCGCCACTCGAAGGCCGAGTCGACCGCGCCGTCCGACCACGAGCGGGCCCTCGCGGCACGCGGCACGGCCGATGCCGCGGCCGCCGGGCAGTGGCTGGCCGAGCAGGGGATCACGCCCGACGTCGCCCTCGTGTCCGATGCGCTGCGCACCCGCCAGACCTGGGCGCAGGTCGCCGGAGGGGCCGGGTGGGCCGAGGACGTGGCCGAGTTCTCCGAGCCGCTCTACGCCGCCGGCTCCGACTCCGCCTTCGACCTGCTCCGCGAGACCGACGCCGACGCGACCACGCTCGTCGTGATCGGCCACAACCCGACCATGGCCTTCGTCGCGGAGCTCATCGACGACGGCGAGGGTGACGGGGACGCCATCACCGACATGGTCACCCGCGGCTTCCCGACGTCGGCGCTCGCGGTGTTCGTCGTCGACGGCCCGTGGTCCGACCTCGGCCCCGGCACCGGTCGCCTCGAGGCCTTCCACGTCGGCGGCGCGTGACTGCTCCCGACGTCGTCGCCCGGCTGCGTGCCGCCGGGTGCGTCTGGGCCGAGGACGAGGCGGCGCTGCTGGAGTCCGCGGCCGCTGACGCCGCGGAGCTGGAGGTGCTCGTCGCGCGCCGGGTGGGCGGCGAGCCGCTGGAGACGGTGCTCGGGTGGGTGGAGTTCCTCGGCCGCCGGCTGGTCGTGGTGCCCGGCGTCTTCGTGCCGCGCCGCCGCACCGAGCTGCTCGCGCGCACGACCCGGCGCGAGGTCGCGGCCCGGACCGGGCGCCCGGTGGTGGTCGAGCTGTGCTGCGGGGTCGGTCCGGTGGCCGCCAGCCTCGACGCGGACGCCGAGCTGCACGTCGCCGACGTGAGCGAGGTGGCGCTCGCCTGCGCGCGGACCAACGTGCCCGCCGCGACCGCACACCTCGGTGACCTCTACGACGCGCTCCCGGGCCGGCTGCGTGGGCGCATCGACGTACTCGCGGCGAACGCGCCCTACGTGCCGACCGACCGGATCGCCGACATGCCGCCCGAGGCGCGCGACCACGAGCCGCGGACCGCGCTGGACGGGGGAGCGGACGGCGTCGACCTCCACCGGCGGATCGCCGCCGGGGCCGCCGACTGGCTGGCGCCCGGCGGGGTGCTGCTCGTCGAGACCAGCCCGGGCCAGGCGTCGCTCACCACCGCGCGCGATGGAGGCTGCGGGGCTCACCGCCGGCGTCGAGGTCGATCAGGACATCGGCGGCTGCGTGGCCGTCGGCACGCTCACTCGAACAGCGGGGGAGCGGGCGTGACGATGCCGACCGCCGCGTCGGCGTCCTCGATCTGCTCGCGGGAGATGCCGAGCAGGTAGAGGATCGCGTCGAGGTAGGGCACGTTGACGGCGGTGTCCGCGGCGTCGCGCACCATCGGCTTGGCGTTGTAGGCGATGCCGAGGCCGGCGGCGTTGATCATGTCGAGGTCGTTGGCGCCGTCGCCGATCGCGATCACCGCGTCGAGGGGTACGCCGACCTCGTCGGCGAACTCGCGCAGCGCGACCGCCTTGCCCGCCCGGTCGACGACGTCGCCGATGATCCGGCCGGTGAGCAGCCCGTCGACGATCTCGAGCTCGTTGGCGCGGGCGAAGTGGATGCCGAGGTCGGCGGCGAGCCGGTCCGTGATCTGGCTGAAGCCGCCCGACACGATCGCGAACCGGTAGCCCAGGCGGCGCAGCGTGCGCACCATCGTGCGGGCGCCCGGTGCGAGCTCGATCGAGTCGTACACCTCGTCCAGCGCCGAGGCGGGCACCCCCTTCAGCAGGGCGACCCGCTCGCGGAGCGACTCCTCGAAGTCGAGCTCGCCGCGCATCGCTGCCTCGGTCACCCGGGCGACCTCGGCCTCCTGCCCGGCGTGGGCGGCGATCATCTCGATCACCTCGCCCTGGATCAGGGTGGAGTCGACGTCCATCACGATCAGGCGGATGCCCCGGCGGTGCAGCGAGTCGCGCTGCACCGCGAGGTCGATGCCCTGCTTGACCGCCTCGGCGGCGAGCAGCGGCCGCAGCCGGTCGGCCGGAGCGCCGGACACGTGGAGCTCGATCGCGGTGACCGGGTAGCGCGCCATCCGCTCGATCTTGTCGATGTTGGCGCCCGAGTCGGCGATCCGGCCCGCGATCGCGGCCATCGCGGACGCGCGCAGCGGCTTGCCGATGATGGTGATGTGGGAGCGGTCGCCGGCGCGGCTCCGGTTGTCCCCGGCGCCGCGGTCGACCTCGACCTGCATGCCGAGGTCCGCGGCGGTGCGCTCGATGACGTCGCGCAGCTTCTTCCAGTCGCGCGGGGCCGTCACCAGGATGCCGAGCACGAGCCGTCGCCGCAGCACGATCTGCTCGATGTCGACGACCTCGACGCCGGCCGCCGCGAGGGCCGCGAAGATCGTGGACGTGACGCCGGGGCGGTCCTTGCCCGTGAGGGTGACCAGCAGGGTCTTCGGCTCGTCGTCCGCCTGGTTGCTCATGGTGCGACGAAGGCTAGTCCCGATCCCGCAACGGGTCCGGCCGAGGTCCGCGCTGCGGGCGCGCCCCGACGCCGCTCGGTGTCGGTGCTGGCAGTGCGGCCCGTCCTGCCCTACGTTGCTCGCAACGGCGGTCCACCGTGGCACCGCCCCAGCCACAGGGGGAACAGATGGACTTCATGACCGCGGTCCGCACGTGCTTGTCCAAGTACGTCGACTTCTCGGGTCGCGCACGCCGCTCGGAGTACTGGTACTTCGTGCTCTTCAACCTGGTCGTCAACATCGTGACGACCATCCTCGACAACGTGCTCGGCACCGACTTCGACGGGATCGGGCGGCATCCTCAGCACCGTCGCCGGGCTCGCGCTCTTCCTGCCCGGCCTCGCCGTCGGCGTGCGACGCCTGCACGACACCGACCGCAGCGGCTGGTGGATCCTGATCGGGCTGATCCCGATCATCGGCTGGATCCTCCTGATCGTCTGGTACTGCACCGACTCCAAGCCGGACAACCAGTACGGCCCCAACCCGAAGGGCGCCGGTGCCGGCCACGCGGGCGGCTACCCGCCGCCCCCGCCGCCGGCCTACGGCAGCGGCCAGTACGGCAGCTGACATCCGTCCTGCACGACCGATCCGCCCGGGTCGGGGCCGCCTCGGCGGTTCCCGGCCCGGGCGGTTGTCGGTGGCGGGCCCTAGCGTCGTGGCCATGAGTCCCGTCCACCACACCATCGACTACGTCGAGATCAACACGAGCGACCTGGCTGCCTCGCGCGCGTTCTACGAGCAGGCGTTCGGCTGGACGTTCAACGACTACGGCCCCACCTACGCCGGGATCCGCGCCGCCTCCGGCGACGGCGAGGTCGGCGGCCTCAACGGCACCGGCACGCCCGGGCCCGGCGGTCCGCTGGTCCTGCTGTTCTCCGACGACCTCGACGCGACCGTGACCGCCGTGGAGTCGGCAGGCGGCACGATCACCACGGCGCCCCACGAGTTCCCCGGCGGCCGCCGCTTCGAGTTCTCCGACCCCGTCGGCAACGTGCTCGGGGTGTGGGCCACGGGCTGAGACCCGTCCCGCTCAGCGGTCGGGCCACACCTCGGGCGAGCAGGCCGCGACGATCGCCCGGCGGGCGGCCCGGCCCAGCGGCTGGAGCAGCCCGCGGCGCCGCTCGACCTCGTACGACGACAGCGCGCCGCCGTCGTCGACCAGCGCCAGGTCGACGATCGCCCACGCCTGCAGCCCGCGGGCCGCGAGGTCCACGCACCGCGGCGGGGTGCCGAGCGGTGCCTCGACCTGCGGGCGGTGGTGCAGGTTCATCAGCGCGTCGGCGGCCTCGGGCCGCCACCGTGCGACCTCGAGGTCCGCGAGGTCGCCGGCGGCGCCGAGCAGCGTCTCGCGCAGCGTCCGGTCGGCCTCGCCGACGTCGGGCAGCTGGCGGGGCGCCGCGTCGTGCGGTCGCCACTGCACGGTCTCGCCCTGCTCCTCGGGCACCAGGCCGAGGGTGCCCGCCACGACCGCCTGACCGGCGTCCATCGCGGCGGCGTTGAAGTCGCGCGGCCCGCCCAGGCCGAGGGGATCACCGTCGACCGGCAGGGCGAGACCGGCGTACGACGCACCGGAGGCGCGCGCGATCGTCAGCAGGTCGAGCGCCGACCCACCCGCCAGGAGCTGGGTGTCGGCGGCCAGGACGTCGAGCACGTGGTCGGTCTGCTCGTGGCCGCGCAGCCAGGCGGTGAGCCACCAGGCCAGGACCGCGGAGTGGGGGAGCGCGAGCATCGCGGGCGAGGTTACTCGCTCGCGCGGGGCGCCGTGTCAGGCCCGTCGGCGACCCGCCCGCTGGATAGGGTGCGGACCATGGTCGCGGTCATCGAGTTCGCAGGGGTCACCGTGCGCCGTGGCCGGTCCCTGCTGCTCGACGACATCAGCTGGGAGGTCGAGGAGGACGAGCGCTGGGTGGTCCTCGGGCCCAACGGCGCCGGCAAGACGACCCTGCTCCAGGTCGCGGCCGCCCAGCTCCACCCGACCTCCGGCGTCGCCGGGATCCTCGACGAGGTGCTCGGCACCACCGACGTCTTCGACCTCCGCCCGCGCATCGGCCTCACCAGCGCCGCGCTCGCCGACCGCATCCCGCGCGACGAGCTCGTCAAGGACGTCGTGGTGTCCGCGTCCTACGGCGTGGTCGGCCGGTGGCGCGAGGAGTACGCCGACCTCGACCACGACCGGGCCGGCGAGCTGCTCGTCGAGGTCGGCGCGAGCCACCTCGCGGAGCGCACCTTCGGGACCCTCAGCGAGGGCGAGCGCAAGCGCGTCCAGATCGCCCGCGCGCTGATGACCGACCCCGAGCTGCTGCTCCTCGACGAGCCGGCGGCGGGCCTCGACCTCGGCGGTCGCGAGGACCTGGTCGCGACCCTGTCGGAGCTCGCGCTCGACCCCGACTCGCCCGCGACCGTGCTGGTCTCCCACCACGTCGAGGAGATCCCGCCGGGCTTCACCCACGCCCTGCTGCTGCGCGAGGGCCGGGTGGTCGACTCGGGTCCGGTGGAGGACGTGGTGACCGCCGAGACGCTGTCGGAGACCTTCCGCATGCCGCTGCTGCTGAGCCGCGCCGACGACCGCTTCGCGGCTCGCCGTCGGCCGCCGAGGCGAATGGGGTCCTGACCTCCCTCCGTCGCTGTGCGCGACTGGATAGGGTCTGGGCATGGACTGGATCCGCGACCACCTCTGGGAGACCTGGCTGGCGCTGTCGATCGCGCTCGGCGTGGCCGAGATGTTCAGCCTCGACCTGATCCTGGCCATGCTCGCGGCGGGCGCCGTGATCGGCATGGTCGCCGCGCTGATCGGCCTGCCGGTCTTCGTGCAGATCCTGCTCGCCCTCGGCGCGTCCGTCGCGGCGCTGTCGCTCGTGCGACCGGCGTTCGTGAAGCGCCTGCACGGCGGGCCCGACCTCACGCTGGGCCACGGCAAGCTCGTGGGCACCCGCTGCATGGTCACCGAGGAGATCAGCGGCCTCGACGCCGGGCGCATCAAGGCCGGCGGCGAGACGTGGACCGCCCTGCCCTACGACGAGAACCTGAGGATCCAGGCGGGCGAGACCGTCGAGATCCTGCAGATCAAGGGTGCGACGGCCTACGTCCACCCCGTGGCCTCGCTCGAGTCCTGAGAAGTCCGCACACCACTACACCGGGGGAGAACCGAAATGACAGCCCTACTGGTCCTGTTCCTGCTCATCATCGTCTTCGTCGTCGTCATGCTCGCGAAGACGGTGAAGATCGTGCCCCAGGCACGCGCCGCGGTCGTCGAGCGGTTCGGCAAGTACAAGGCCACGCTGCCCGCCGGCCTCAACATCCTCGTGCCGTTCATCGACAAGCTGCGCTACCTCATCGACCTGCGCGAGCAGGTCGTGAGCTTCCCGCCGCAGCCGGTGATCACCGAGGACAACCTCGTCGTCTCCATCGACACGGTCATCTACTTCCAGGTCACCGACCCGGTCGCCGCGACCTACGAGATCGCCAACTACATCCAGGCCATCGAGCAGCTCACGATGACCACGCTGCGCAACATCGTCGGTGGCATGGACCTCGAGGAGACGCTGACCAGTCGCGACTCCATCAACTCGGGCCTGCGCGGCGTCCTCGACGAGGCGACCGGCAAGTGGGGCATCCGCGTCAACCGCGTCGAGCTCAAGGGCATCGACCCGCCGCCGTCCATCAAGGACTCGATGGAGAAGCAGATGCGCGCCGACCGCGAGAAGCGCGCCGTCATCCTCACCGCCGAGGGTCAGCGACAGGCCGCGATCCTCACCGCCGAGGGCTCGAAGCAGTCGCAGATCCTCAACGCCGAGGGTGACCGCGAGTCGCAGATCCTGCGCGCGCAGGCCGACCGGGAGGCCTCGATCCTGCGTGCCCAGGGTGAGGGCCAGGCCATCCAGACCGTGTTCCAGGCGATCCACGACGGCCAGCCCGACCAGTCCCTGCTGGCCTACCAGTACCTCCAGATGATGCCGAAGATCGCCGAGGGCAGCGCCAACAAGGTGTGGGTCATCCCCTCGGAGATCACCAAGGCGATGGAGGGCCTCGGCTCGTCGATCCACGAGATCGCCGGCATCCCGAGGGACGCCACCCCGCGCACGCGCGTCGACATGGGTCCCTCGGAGCCGCAGCTGCCGTCCACGCAGCGCCCCGACGCCGAGATCTCCGCGACCAACAAGGCCGTCCAGGACGCCATCGCAGCGGCCGAGTCGGCGAGCAAGGTCACGCGCGGCTCGGCAGACGCCGCGCCGGTCGAGCCGTCCCCGGCCGACACGTCGGCCCCCGACGAGGGTCAGGAGCCTCCGACGGCGTGAGCCCGCTCGAGGCCGTGCTGGTCACGCTCGCAGGAGTGGCGGCCGGCACCATCAACACCGTGGTGGGGTCGGGAACGTTGATCACGTTCCCGACCCTGCTGGCGTTCGGCGTACCCCCGGTCACGGCCAACGTGAGCAACACCGTCGGCCTGGTGCCCGGCAGCCTCTCGGGCGTCGTCGGCTACCGCCGCGAGCTGGCCGGGCAGCGCTCCCGCGTGCTGCGCCTCGGCTCCGCCTCCTTCATCGGGGGAGTCGTCGGTGCCGTGCTCCTGCTCGTGCTGCCGTCGGCGGCGTTCGACGCGATCGTGCCGGTGCTGATCCTGCTCGGCGTGCTGCTCGTGATCTTCGGCCCGCGGATCCAGCGCGTCGTGGCAGCACGCGCCGAGGCGCGTGGCGGCATCCCCGACCACGGTGTGTGGTGGGTGTGGCCGGCCGTCGCCGTCGCCGGGGTGTACGGCGGCTACTTCGGCGCCGCGCAGGGTGTCCTGCTGATGGCGATCCTCGGCATCGGCGTGGCCGACTCGATGCAGCGCCACACTGCGACGAAGAACGTCCTCGCACTTCTCGTCAACGCCGTCGCCGCGGTCATCTTCATCGCCGTCGCCGACGTCGACTGGGCGGTGGCGGGGCTGATCGCCCTCGGCTCGGTCGTCGGGGGGCAGATCGGTGCGACGGTCGGTCGACGGCTCTCGCCGAACCTGCTGCGCGCCGTGATCGCCGTCGTCGGCCTCACCGCGCTCGTCGTCCTGCTCGTCTGACGAGGACTGTCCGGCCATGGCCGCTGGTCGAGGAGACCTACCGCCCCGCTGGTCGAGTAGTTCGCGAGGAACGAGCGGACGTATCGAGACCCTCGCAACCGTCCTGTTGACGACCGACCCACTGTCGGTGGCTTCCGCTACAATCGAACACATGATCGACACGCTGGCAGGACCCGGAACAGGTGAGGCAGACGCCCTCACCGCCTCCGACCTGCTCGCCTCGATCCGCGCGGAGCGGCAGACCTCGAGAACGCCGCAGCTGCCCGCAGCTCGACCTCGCCGCCCGGTGGGCCGACCTCCACCCACCGGAGTCGATCCACTCCGCCGCCGCGTTCACCGTCCCGGGCACCGACCACGAGGAGCCCCTCGCCGGTGAGGGCTGCCCGCTGGTGGCGGAGTTCTGCATCGCCGAGCTCGGCACCGTCCTCGGGATCTCGTCGACGTCGGCGAAGAAGCTCATCGGCCACGCCCTCGAGCTGCGCCACCGCCTCCCGCGGTTGTGGTCACAGGTCCAGTCCGGGCACGTCCCGGCGTGGCGGGCACGCACGGTCGCCGAGGTCACCATCCACTCGACTCCTGCACTGACCCGTGAGGCCGCGGCGTTCGTGGACGCCCAGGTCGCCGCGGTCGCCGGACGGATCGGACCCGCCCAGCTCGACCGGCTCGTCGCGGAGACCATCAAGCGGTACGACCTCGCCGCGCGCTGATCCGGCCGCTGATCCGGAGGACGGCTACCTGTCGGTCGACCCCCGCCACGCGACGCTGCACGACGAGGACGTCCACTTCGCCGGCACGATGAGGTTCGAGGCCGAGCTCGACATCGCCGACGCCCTCGACCTCAATCACGCGCTGACCCAGAAGGCGGCCGAGCAGAAGGCCCTCGGGTCGACCGAGTCCCTCGACGTACGACGGGCCAAGGCCCTCGGCGACCTCGCCCGCACCCAGACCGCCCTCGACCTCTCGCTCGACTGCCGGTGCCGAGGTGGTCGAGTAGCCGGTGAGGAACGAGCCGGCGTATCGAGACCAGACCTCCCGACCGCGCGTGAGGTCGTCCTCCACGCCCACTTCGATGCCGCCACCAACACGACGGCTGCCGGCGAGCAGACCGTCTTCGGTCCGACCGGCCGGATGGAGGAACGCCAGCGGCTGATCCTGCTCGACCAGCTGAAGTCCTGGTGCGGCGACTCGCGGACCAAGGTCACGATCAGGCCCGTCATCGACCTCAACGCCCACCTGACCGCTCCCGGCTACGACATCCCCGACCGGATCCGCGAACAAGTCATTCTCCGCGACCGAGACGTGCGTGTTCCCGTGGTGCACCAGACCGGCTCGCGGCTGCGACGTCGACCACGTCATCGCCTACGACCACGACGCCGACAGCAGAAGGCAGACCACAACCCGGGCCCACGACGACGTCGCAACCTCGCCGCGCTCTGCCGGTTCCACCACCGACTCAAGACCTTCACCGCCTGGCGCTACCGCGTCACCGGACCGGGCTGCTTCGAGTGGACCAGCCCCCACGGCCACCACTACCGACGCGACACCACCGGCACCACCCCGATCAACGGAGCCGACCCGGATCCACCCGGCATCCCACGACCCCGCCGACGATGACCCCGCCCCGCACCTCGCCGTAGCACCACGCGGCGGGGCTGTGGCACGTCCGAGACAGGTGCGATCGGCCGAATCGCGGCATGAGCGGACGTCTGGTCACGCTTCCCATGGCAGCCGCTCGATCAGACTCCTCTATGGGCGGGGACATACCTCGCGTCATCATGACCCTCACCTTCACGAGGTGTGGAAGCGAGAGAAGTGGGCGGTAGTCGAGGTCATCAACGATGAGCGTGTGCATGAGCAAACGCCGCAGTTGTGGCATCTGAGCGAGGAACGCGGCGGACGTGATGCGCACGTTCTTCGGTGTCATCCAGTTGCCGCCCAGTTCCAGATCCGTGACCGAGCGCATCTGCCGAAGCGGACTGACATCCAGAAGGCCCCGCAGACCCTCGACCTGGAGTGTCTCCACGGCCTGAAGTCCCGAGAGTGGGCGAAGGTCGTGCACGGCCGACGCACCACCCAGGCGCAGCGTCACCAGTCCACTCATCCGGCTGAGCACGTCGAGGTCGTCGTAGTCACCCCACTTGACCTTGAGAGCCGTGAGGTCCGACTGCGCCGCCAAGGAAGTGAATAGCCGCTTGGGCGTCCGGGTGAGGAAGTGCAGCGTCCGGATGGGGGTCGGGCCGGACTCGAAGAAGTCCACCCACTCGTCAACAATCCGGCGCTTCCGGGTCTCCGAGTAGGCCGAGCCCAGTTGCGTCGCCGCAAGCGCGACCGAGGACTCGCCCTGATACTCGTGGACCTCCACCATCTTGCGGGGTTCACCCTCGTCACGCTCCGGCATGGCGGCATCCTTTCAGCGACCTGCCGATGGCACGGCTACCAGGGGATCTGCAGTGGGTCGGTGACCAGCACGGGTGGGGTCGTCCGGCGCTCCTCCGTGGGGGCGGCGGCAGCAAGGCTGGTGAACATCAGGCCGGTGCGTCTCTCGAGGACGTCGAGTCCCACGAGGTAGGTGTCGAAGTCGTCGAGGAAGTCGATCGTCAGCGCGCTCGCCGAGGTCGTCGAGGTTCTGCGACAGCAGGAAGGCCTTGAACCGCAGTCGCCCGTCGAGCCGGTAGACGACGATCTTCCAGTGCTCGACCGGCAGCTGGACGACACCGCGGTAGGGCGGATCGTCAGCGGCGAGGACGGGGCCGGCGAACACGGTGAGCCGGCGGTCCTGCAGACCGTCGAGGGCGAGGACGGCGTTCTCCAGCAGTCCCCAGGCGCCGCCCCGGCCGGACTGGTTGAAGTCCTGGTGCTGCGGGGTGATGTTCGTGAAGTGGAACGAGTCGGTGTTCGCCTGCTTCGCCTCCTCGAGGTCTCCCCACAGCAGGTCGGATCGGCGGGCGATGTGGCCGCGGTCCAGGTCGTTGTCGGCGTACGCGACCTCTCCGGTCTGCGCGTCGGCGGGGATGCGGGGGTCGAGCTTGAACCGTTCCCCGGAGCGGCTGATGGACTCGCTGGGGAACAGGCGGAGGCCGTCGATGTTCCACCCCACCCACCACGCGAGCCTGCGCGCGGGGTGCATCCGGACGGTGAAGTGCGTGTAGTCGAGCGGCTGCGCGACCGCGCCCGGGTCGTCAGGGGTCTCAGGTGGATCGAGAACCGGCACGTCGACGGTGGCCAGGAAGGTGGGGTCGTAGCCGAGGACATCCATGCGTCGAGTGTCCCGCAGGCACCCGCGCACTCGTCGCCGCAGTTCCGGGCGAGCAGCCGCCGGACAGACAGGACCGCCCCTCCCCGCACGGGGAGGGGCGGCGAGTCGTGCTGCGTCAGTCGACGACGCGCTTGGTGCGCTTCGTCGTCACGGTGACGGGCGTGCGGCCCGCGGCCGAGGCGACGACCTTCACCGAGATCCGCTTGCCGACCAGCTTGTCGGTCAGGCGCAGCCGGTTCTTCGTCGCGTTCTTGATCTTCTTGCCGTTGGCCAGCCACTGGACCTTGCGCGTGACGGTCGTGGGGCTCCACGTCCCCCTGGTCACCTTGAGGCGCTCGCCGACCGCGGCGAGGCCCTTGATGCGGGGCATCTTGATGGCGACCACCGCTGCTGCGGCAGGCGTCGTGGGAGCCGGCGGCGTGACCACCGGCGCCACGGGCGTGGGCGTCGGAGTCGTCGGCGTAGGTGTCGGGGCCGGCGGGAGCGGCGTGGCCAGGACCGCGTCGTAGCGGTCGGCGCTCGGGACCGTCACCGTGTCCGCGTCGGCGAGCGCCTGGTGGTCGTTCCAGAACTCGCTGACACCCGAGACGGGGTCGCGGAAGCCGAGCGTGTGCGCGCCTCCGGAGAGGCCGCCGATGTCGTAGGTGCCGTCAGCAGCGGCCGTGACCGTCTTGAGGACGGTCCACTCGAGTCCCTGACGGACGTACGCCGTCACCTCGGCACCCGCGACGGCCGCGCCGTCGCTCCCGGTGACGGTGCCGACGAGGTGGGCGGCACCCGCGAGCCTGGCCACGGCCAGCGTCGGCATGCCGCCGTTGGTGAGGTCGACGGGCGTGGCCGTCTCGATGGTGGCGGCATCGTTGTAGAACTCGGTGACGTACGTGCCCGCCGGGTCGTCGAACCGCACGCGGTAGATGCCGTCGTCGAGCTTGCCGACGTTGTAGTTGCCCGTCAGGCCGGTGACGGCGTCGTCCACCTCGACCCACTGACCGGCCACATCGGCCAGGGTGGTGACCTTGATCCCGACGAGCGGGACGCCGCTCTCGCTGGTGACGGACCCCTTGATCCGGGTCGGCTTGGCGGCGTCGGCCGGGCCGGCCACGAGCAGGGTGGTGCTGAGGCCGACGGTGACCGCGAGGGCGGCGCCCCCCAGCTTGCTGTACACGTTCATTGACAACTCCCCACGAGTCAGGTGCCGCGGTCGCGGCGCTCTGCCCACAGTGGGATCGGGGAGTCGTCCAGAGGGGTGAACCGCCGGCTCGTGGCCCCGCTGTTCCTTCTGGTTACCCTCAAGTTCCTCCAGATCGCGTCTGGTCCATACCGGATCCGGAGAGTTGGGGACTCGGCAGACAGACACCCGGGAGAAGGGCTATCGGCCGTCCTCGGAAGGGTGCTCCTGCACCCATGCACCCAGCCAGGTGCCGACGGCGGCGTACACCTGCGCGCGGACGTCGGGTCGCGAGAGCACCATGTCGTGCATCGCGCCCTCGATGGCGATCGAGGTGACGTGCCGACCGACCGACGAGGCCCAGCGGCGGATCTGCTCGACGTCGAGCACGATGTCGTGGGTCGAGGCCGTCTCCTCGGTCTGCTCGCCGAAGAAGGAGCGCGCCGACGACAGCACGAGGGTCGGGCACGGCACGTCGAGCCCCGCGTGCAGCTGCGCGTGCCCGCGGCGGACCGCGCGCAGCCAGCCGACGTAGACCGGGCGCGACTCGAGCGGCTTCCAGGCCAGGTCGTAGTCCCACTCGCCGCCGTGCTCGACGTGGAGCGAGCGGCCGTAGACCTCGCTGATCTTGCGCGGGATCTCGCGCTTCGGGCGGGTGGTGCCGAGGCGCTCGATCGCGACGCGGGTCGCCGGGCTGCGCAGCCAGGCGGCGCCCTGCATGTCGAACCACGGCGAGTTGAGCACCATCGCCACGAGCTCGGGGTGGCGGCGCTCGTGCGCCCACAGCGGCGCGGTGAGCCCGCCGGTCGAGTGCGCGGAGACGATGACCTCGCGGTGCCCGTCACGCTCGGTGATCCGCCACCACGCGAGGTCGATCTCGGCGAAGTACTCGTGGAGGTCCGACACGTAGTGGGGTGTCTGGTGCTCGCGCAGCGACCGGCCGTACTTGCGGAGGTCGACGGCGTAGAACGTGTAGCCGCGATCCGCCCACCAGCGGGCGTACTCGGTGTGGAAGAAGTAGTCGGCGAATCCGTGCACGTGCAGGACCGCGCGACCGGTGGGCTCGGCCGGCTCCAGGGTGACGAGGGTGGCGACGACGGGACCCTCGTCGTCGGGCGGGAGCGAGATCGTCTCGACCCGGAAGTCAGGACCCAGGACGTCGTCCTGGAGCGGCACTGCAGGCATGTGTCGACCCTATCGAGCGGGGCCGACGCGGGTTTCGTTGTTCGGCCTCCCGCGCCAGCGGAGCGGCCCTACCCTTCAGCGGTGTCGAACGCGTGGAGAACCCTGGTGCGCGGGATCTCCACGTACGTCCGCCAGCGCGTCGCCGGCTGGCGCACGGGGTCTCGCGGCAGCCAGGCGTTCCTCCTCGTCGTCCTGCTCGCCCTCGTCGCCGCAGCAGTGGCCGTCGGCGCGCTCGCCGAGAAGGTCGTGCCGATCTCGCTGTGGTTCCTCCTCCTCATGCTCGGCACGGTGCTGCTGCGGTTCGTCCCGCTGCTGGTGCTGGGGGTCGTGATGGTGGTCGTCGCGTGGTGGACCTCCGTCGAGACCAGCTTCGCGACGGCGAGCCGGACGTCGGCGCTGGTGATCTTCGGCATCGGGCTGCTCCTCGCGCTCTACCAGGTCAGCCAGCAGCGCTCGGGCCTCCCGATGGCGCTGAGCGAGGCCGTGCTGAGCCAGCTGCGCGACCGGCTCCAGCGCCAGGGCGTCGTGCCGGAGCTCCCGGACGGGTGGCGCTCGCAGTCGGCGACCATCACCGCCAACGGGCCGAGCTATGCCGGCGACTTCCTCGTCGCCGACCTCCGCGAGGGCCGCTGGCTGGAGATGGCGCTCGTCGACGTGTGCGGCAAGGGCACGTCGGTCGGGCCGCAGGCGCTGCAGTTCGCCGGCGCGCTCGGCGGCCTCATCGGGGCGCTCCCGCCGGCCGAGCTGATGTCCGCGGCGAACCAGTTCCTGCTGCGGCAGGAGTCGGACGAGTCGCTCGCCACGGCGGTGCACGTCAAGATCGACCTGGTCACCGGCGACTACACGATCACCAGCGCCGGCCACCCGCCCGCGCTGCACTGGCACCTCGGCGAGCGCGGCTGGTCGATCGACAACGCCCGCGGGATGGCGCTCGGCGTGATCCCCGAGGCCGACTTCACCCCGAGCCGCGGCCGGCTCCGGGCCGGCGAGGCGCTGCTCTTCTACACCGACGGCGTCATCGAGACGACCGACCGCGACCTCGACGCCGGCATCGACTGGCTGCGCGAGGTCGCGCTGCAGGCGGTCGACGCCCGCGGCTTCACCGGCCTGCCGCGGCGCGTGCTCAAGCAGGTCAAGCGCGGCGACGACGACCGCGCCATGCTGGTCCTCGAGCGCCAGCCCCTCACCTCGCCCGAGCGCGGCTCAGAGCTCCACCGCGGTCTCGCCTGAGGCTAGGCGCCTCGCGAGTAGAGGTCGCGGATGACGTCCTCGATGTCGGGCTCCTGGATCGAGAGGTCCGCGACGTCGTACGCCGATGCGACCGCCGCCACGATCGGCGCAGCGCTGGCGTCGGAGGGGAACGACAGCCACTGCCGCGGACCCTCGACCTTGCGCACGTCGGCGCCGGGTACGTCGATGGGCGGGGCCTCGTCGACCAGGTCGACGACGAGCGTCCGCGTCGAGCCGCCCTGGGCGTGCAGCCCGGCCAGCGTGCCGTCGTACACCGAGGTGCCGTGGTCGATCACGATGACCCGGTCGCAGAGCGCCTCGATGTCCTGGAGGTCGTGGGTGGTGAGCAGCAGCGTCGTGCCGCGCTCGCGGTTGAGCGCCCGCAGGAACTCGCGCAGCCGTCCCTTGCTGACCACGTCGAGCCCGATGGTGGGCTCGTCGAGGTAGATCACCTCGGGGTCGTGCAGCAGCGCGGCGGTGATGTCGCCGCGCATCCGCTGTCCGAGGCTGAGCTGGCGCACGGGCGTGTCGAGCTGGGCCTCGAGGTCGAGGAGGTCGACGAACCGGTCGAGGTTCTCGCGGTAGCGGGCCGGGGGGATCCGGTACATCTTCTGCAGCAGGTCGAACGAGTCGCGCAGCGGCAGGTCCCACCACAGCGTCGAGCGCTGGCCGAAGACGACGCCGATCCGTCGCGCGAGCTCGACCCGCTGCCGGCTGGGGTCGAGCCCGCCCACGCGGACCTCGCCACCGGTCGGGACCAGGATGCCGGTGAGCATCTTGATGGTCGTCGACTTCCCGGCGCCGTTGGGACCGATGTAGCCGACCATCTCGCCGGCGTCGACGGAGAAGGTGAGGTCGTGGACCGCGACCACCTGCTCGCGCGTGCGCCGGCGACGCCCCTCGGCGCGACGGCGTACGTCGAAGGTGCGCTCGAGGTCGCGCACCTCGATCAGCGGACCAGAGGTGTGGTCTGCGGTCATCGTCAGCTCCCGGTGGAGGTGTAGTGGCGGACGCCGGTGCGCCACACCAGCAGGGCGGCGGCCATGGTGAGGAGCCCGGCGACGGGGGAGAGGAACTGGAACGCGTCGGGCGTGCCGAACGGGTCGGAGCGGCCCAGGAGGTAGAGGCAGGGGTACCAGTTCACGAAGGCCACGGGGATGACGAGGGTCAGGCCGACCATCACCTCCCTCGGGAAGATGCTCAGCGGGTACTGCGTGACGGTCGCGCCGCCGTAGGTGAACGCGTTGGCGAACTCGGTGGCGTCCGTCGTCCAGAACTGGATGCACGAGAAGCCGACGAAGAGGCCGAAGAAGACGAGCGCCCCGCTGACGAGCATCGACACGGCGACGAGGACCCGCAGCGGGGTCCAGTCGACGTAGGTGCAGGCCCACCCGAAGACCACCGACGCCTGGGTCAGCCGGCCGAGCCGGCGCAGCGTGAACTGGTCGGCGCAGACCTGCACGAGCAGCGGCACCGGCTTGGTCATCATCTGGTCGAGCCGGCCGGTGCGGATGTAGGTGCCGATCCGCTCGACGCTCCCGATCGCGGTGTCCGCGACGGCGAGGGCCAGCGACGCGCTGCCGTAGAGGAGCGCGACCTCGTGCAGCGTGAAGCCGTCGAGCCGGCTCAGGTGGGCGAACATGATCCAGAGGCCGACGAAGTCGAGGCCGGTGATCAGCCCGTTGCCGACGGCGAGCAGGACGAACGACGTGGGGTACTGCCAGGCGGCCCGGATCCACAGCCAGGCGATCTGGCCGTAGGTGCGCAGGTGCTGTGCCGGCTCTGGGCTAGCCACCCTGCACCACCACCTTGCGCGTCGCCAGCCGCAGCACCCCGTGGCAGGCGGCGAGCAGCACGACGGCCCACATCACCTGGAAGCCGAGGGCAGCGAGCAGGTCGGTGCCCGCGTGCTTGCCGAGCCAGATGTCGGCCGGCACCTGGACGTACGACGCCCACGGCAGGGCGTTGGCGAGGGTCCCGAGCCAGCCCGGGAACAGCACGAGCGGCAGCATCATGCCGCTGAAGAAGATCGCGAAGGCTCCGCTCATCACCTTGACGCCGGACTGGTCGAGCAGCCAGAAGGCGGTGCTCGCCACCAGGAAGCGGATCGCGAAGCTCACGATGACCGCGAGCACCAGCGAGACCGCGAACGCCCCGGCATTCGAGCACTGACCCCGGGAGCGAGATGTCGAAGACGACCAGGCCGATGAGCGTGGGCCCGAAGCCACGGGTGAGGAGGTGGTACGCCGCTCGACCCAGGTCGCTCGCGAGGTACCACCCGACCAGGCCGACGGGACGGTAGAGGTCGATCGCCACGTCGCCCGAGCGGATGCGCTCGGCGAGGTCGTCGGTGGTGCCGCCGCCCCACAGCGCGATCGTCATCAGCAGCGCCTGGCCGAGCCAGACGTACGTCACCGCGTCCTGGGAGTCGTAGCCACCGGCCGACGGGTTGGCGTCCCAGAGGGCGAGGTAGGCGTAGGAGTAGATGATGCCGAAGACCGAGTTGGTGAAGATGCCGGAGAGCGTCGCCGCGCGGTAGGTGGAGTAGCGGCGGAACGTGCGGGTCGCGACGGCGACGTGCAGCATTCCCCCACCTCTCATCGACATGGGTCCTCAGCACAAGACGACCCCCGGCCCACCCACGAGGGGGCCGGGGATCGTCTCACACCTGTGGGGTGCGCCGCACGTCAGTAACGGCGGACCAGGTTCACGACGCCGATCACGCGACCCTCGGCGTCCTGCTCGACGGAGACACCGGCGCGGCGGGCGCGCGGACTGAGGAGGATCTCGCGGTGGTCGGGGGAGTCGAGCCAGAGGTCGACCATCACCTCAGGGGTGAGACCGACGCCGCGGACCAGCGTCTCGCCGGCCCATGAGTTGTCGCACTTGCGGATGACCTCGTTCTGGTCACGGTGCTCGAAGAGGCCGGTGCGGGCGATGCGCTGGCCCCACTCCTCGGCGAGCTGGTCGGTGCAGGCGTCGAAGCTCCAGATCTTGCGCAGGCCGTTGGCCGCACGGGCGTTGTTGATCTCCGCCATCAGCGCGTCCTCGAGGGCGTCGCTCGCCACGGGCTCCTCGCCGCGTTCCCCGTCGAGCTGGGCGCCGGCACCGACCGCGTGGGCCGAGGTGCGCGGGCCGGACCAGTTCGCCGTGCTCCGCGGGCCCGACCAGTCCTTCGCGTCGGCAGCCGACGGGACGGCGCACAGCACGGCCGACGCGACGGCGAGCGTCGCGAGCCTGGCAAGGGTGCGGGTGTGGGGCACGGTCGTTCCTCCGGGGCGGATCCACGAGAGCGGGGGAGTGGATCTTGAGAGAATCTTGTAATAACGGGCTCTACGTCAAGTTTCGGGGTATGTAGAGGCGAGAAACACCTCGGTGCAGATCAAAGCAACCGGGCTTTGTCCCAGGGGCGGAACGCGCAAAAGGGGCCCGGTGGTCTGGACCATCAGGTCCTCGACCGCCGGGCCCCTGTGGGCCGGTGGGGTGCGCAGCGGGCTGCGCGGGTGGGTCAGTGCTGGTAGGTGCCGTGGAGGATCGCGCGCCCCAGGGTCTTGAAGGCCAGGTTGAACGACACCACCGCGGGGGAGGCGTCGGCGTCGACGCCGAGCGTCTCCTCACCCACTGCGTGGACCACGAAGTAGTAGCGGTGCACCTGGTCACCCTGCGGGGGTGCGGCTCCCATGAAGCCGGCCTCGCCGCCGTCGTTGCGCACGTGGAACGCCTGGCCCGGCAGGTCGCCGGAGGCTGCGCCGGTGTCCAGGGACGTCACGTCGGCGGGCACGTCCACCAGCACCCAGTGCCAGAAGCCGCTCGGCGTCGGCGCGTCGGGGTCGAAGCAGGTGACGACGTAGGACCGGGTGCCCTCGGGCGCCCCCGACCAGCTCAGCTGGGGCGAGGTGTTGCCGAGGTCGGCCACCTGGTCGTCCTTCAGCGGCGCGCCGTCGGTGACGTCGTCGCTGGTGACCGTGAAGGACGCGGTCGCCGGGAGGAGGTCGTAGGGGTCGGGGGACACGGGTCGCTCGATGCTCATTCCTCGAACCTAGCCACGGCCTCCACGCGCGGCGAAAGGGACAATGGGGCCATGGCCGACCCGCATCCCTACCTGGCAGGCCTCGTGCTGGCCGGTCGCAAGGTGGTCGTGGTCGGCGGCGGTCACGTCGCCCAGCGCCGGGTGCCGACGTTCCTCGCCGCGGGCGCCGAGGTCACCCTCGTCAGCCCCGAGGTGACCCCCGCGCTCGAGGGTCTCGCGGGCGAGCTGACGCTGCACCTGCGCGACTTCACCGAGTCGGACCTCGACGGCGCGTGGTACGTCGTCGCGGTCACCGACGACCCCGAGGTCAACGCCCGCGTCGCCGCTGCCGCCGAGGCGCGCCACACCTTCTGCGTGCGCGCGGACGACGCCCTCGGCGGGTCGGCGTGGACGCCCGCGGTCGGCCACCACGGGAGCGTGACGATCGGCGTGCTCGGCAACCGCGAGCCCCGCAAGTCCGCGGCACTGCGCGACGACATCGTCACGGCGCTGCGCGACGGGCACCTGACCGCGGCCGACGCCCACGACCGCACGCCCGGCGTCGTGCTCGTCGGCGGGGGACCGGGTGAGCCCGACTTCGTCACCGTCGCCGCCCGGCACGCGCTCGCCTCGGCCGACGTGGTCGTCGCCGACCGCCTCGCGCCCCGCGAGCTCCTCGACGAGCTCGGCCCCCACGTCGAGCTGATCGACGTCGCCAAGCTGCCGCGCGGGCGCTCGGCGACCCAGGAGGCGATCAACCAGGTGATCGTCGACCGGGCGCGCGCCGGCAAGCGGGTGGTCCGCTTCAAGGGCGGCGACAACTTCGTCTTCGGCCGCGGCTTCGAGGAGCTGCTCGCCTGCGCCGCCGCGGACGTGCCGGTCACGGTCGTGCCGGGGCTCACCTCCGCGATCTCGGTCCCGGCCCGCCTCGGGATCCCGGTGACCCACCGCGGGGTCGCGCACGAGTTCACCGTGATCTCCGGCCACCTCCCGCCCGGCCACCCCGGGTCGCTGGTCGCGTGGGACGCCGTGGCGCGGATGCGCGGGACCGTCGTCCTCCTGATGGCGGTCGACAACGCCCCGGCGATCGCGACCGCGCTGGTCGACGGCGGCCGGTCGGCGTCCACGCCGGTGGCGGTCATCGTGGACGGGACGATGCCGACCGAGCGCACGGTGCTCACCACGCTCGGCTCGCTGGCGGACGACCTCGTCGCGAACGACGTACGCCCTCCGGCGATCATCGTCATCGGCGACGTGGTCGCGGTGGCGCGTCCGGCACACTTCCCCCGTGGCTGACCCCGAGCAGATCGTCGAGATCTCCGACCCCGGCGACCCGCGCCTGGCCGACTACCGCGACCTGCGCGACGTCGAGCTCCGCAAGAGCCTCGAGGCCGAGCACGGGCTCTTCCTCGCCGAGGGGGAGAAGGTCGTACGCCGGTCGGTGGAGGCGGGCTACGCGCCACGGTCGTTCCTGATGGCGCCGCGCTGGCTCGACGGCCTCGACGACCTCCTCGCCACCACCGACGCCCCCTGCTACGTCCTGTCCGAGGCGCTGATCGAGCAGGTCACCGGCTTCCACGTGCACCGCGGCGCGCTCGCGTCGCTGCACCGGCGGCCGCTGGCGTCGGTCGACGAGGTGCTGGCCGGGGCGCGGTCGGTGCTCGTGCTCGAGGACCTCGTCGACCACACCAACGTCGGCGCGATCTTCCGCTCGGGGGCGGCGCTCGGGTTCGACGCCGTCCTGCTGGCGCCGCGCTGCGCAGATCCGCTCTACCGGCGCTCGATCAAGGTCGGCATGGGCGCCGTGTTCACCACGCCGTGGACCCGCCTCCCGGACTGGTACGACGCCCTGCCGGACCTCGCCCGCCGCGGCTTCACGACCGTCGCACTGACCCTCTCCGCGGACTCGGTGCCCATCGAGGAGGCCGTCGCCGGCGTCGACCGGCTCGCCCTGGTGCTCGGCTCGGAGGGCCACGGCCTCTCCGCGCGCTGGGAGGCCTCCGCCGAGCGCCGCGCCATCATCCCGATGCGCGCCGGCATCGACTCCCTCAACGTCGCCGCGGCGACCGCGGTCGCGTGCTACGCCGCTGCGCGCCGCTAGGCCGCCACTACGTTCCGTCGGACCGCAGCCGGTGCCGCAGCCGCCGTGCCGCGACGACGACGAGCACGACGGCGATGAGGACGTAGACGACGTTGCTCGCCGGGCCGACGTACCCCTCGACGACGTGCCACTGCGCGCCGAGCTCGTAGCCGGCGAGGATGAGGGCCGAGTTCCAGACGAGGCTGCCGGCCGTGGTGAAGACGCAGAAGCGCGCGAGCGGCATCCGGTCGATGCCGGCCGGGATCGAGATCAGGCTGCGCACACCGGGCACGAGCCGGCCGACGAACACTGCGGTGCGCCCGTGGCGGCCGAACCACGCGACCGCACGTCGTACGTCGGAGGCGTGCATGAGCGGGATGCGGTCGGCGACGCGCACAGATCCGCTCCAGCCCCCACGCCGCTCCCAGCCAGTAGAGCAGCAGCGCGCCGAGCAGCGAGCCGACGGTCGCCCAGGCGATCGCGGCGGTGAGGCTGTAGTAGCCCTCGCTGGCGGTGTAGCCCGCCAGGGGCAGGACCAGCTCGCTCGGCACCGGCGGGAAGACGGTCTCGAGGGCGGTGGCCAGGCCGACGCCCGGTGAGCCGACGGTGCGCATGACCAGGACGACCCAGTCGAGGAGTGCCTCCATCGATCAGCGCTGCGCGCCGGTGGACTGGCGCAGCGCCTCGTGCAGCACGATCGACCCGGCGACCGCTGCGTTGAGCGACGAGGCCGTGCCGACCATCGGGATGCTCGCGACGTCGTCGCACACCGCGCGCCACTGCGAGGACAGGCCGTGGGTCTCGTTGCCGACGACGACCACCACCCGACCGCCGAGGTCGACGTCCGCGAGCGCGCTGCCCGTCCTCGTCCGTGCCGACGATCCGGTAGCCGTGGGCGTGGGCGTGCTCGACGAGCGGTCCCGGTCCGGGCACGCGCAGCACGGTCAGCGCGAAGAGCGAGCCGGTGCTGGCGCGGACGGCCTGCGGGTCGTAGGGGTCGGCCGCGTGACCGGTGACCACGAGCGCCGAGGCGCCGAAGGCGTCGGCGGACCGGGCGAGCGTGCCGATGTTGCCGGGGCTGGTCGGGCGGTCGAAGACGACGATCGGGCCGTGCGGTCGTGACGAGTCCTCGAGCCGCGCGACGCCGTCGTCCGGCATCTCGACGACCGCGACGAGCTCGGCGCCCTCCTCCCGGCCGCTGAGCCGGGCGTGCAGCTCCGGGGAGACCAGCACGCGCTCACCGTCGGTGCTCGACCAGAGGTCGTCGGCCCAGGCGGACGACGTGCCGTCCGCGCGCAGCAGTGCCCGCACGGTCCAGCCCTCCTCGACGGCCCGCGTGATCGGCCGGACGCCCTGCACCAGGAACTCGCGGCTCCGGTGCCGCTTGGAGCGGTTCGTCAGGAGCGCCTCCCACTGCTGGAAGCGGGCGTTCTCGCGGGTGACCCGGAGCTCCGCACTCACGAGGCGGGCCAGGTGAGCGGGTAGTCCTCGGCCGCGGCGTCGTGCTTCTTGCCCAGCTTCTTGCGCGACTTGGCCGAGAGCCGGTCGCCGAAGACGGTGCCCACGGTGTGGTCGGTCTCGTGCTGGAGGCAGCGGGCGAGCAGGCCGTCGCCCTCGAAGCTCACCGGCTGGCCGTCGAGGCCGAAGCCGTCGACACGCGCCCAGTCGGGGCGCGCGCACGGCTCGAAGGAGCCGGGGAAGGAGAGGCAGCC
This sequence comes from uncultured Actinomycetota bacterium, assembly GCA_963795095.1. Taxonomy (GTDB): domain Bacteria; phylum Actinomycetota; class Actinomycetes; order Propionibacteriales; family Nocardioidaceae; genus Nocardioides. The sequence goes on from CAWCGM010000023.1 coordinate 93,241, forward strand.
CTCCTCGTCGGAGTCGAGCTGGCGGTCCTTGCCCTCGGGCAGCGTCAGCACCGGGTTGCACACCACGCCGACCGTGCGCTCGCCCTCGTCGTCCGGGCAGTCGAAGACGAACATCGCCACGTCCTCGCCGACCTGGCAGGCGGCCAGGCCGACCCCGTCGGCGGCGTACATCGTCGCCACCATGTCGGCGGCCAGCGTCGCGAGCGCGTCGTCGTACGACGTCACCTGCTGCTGGGCGCGGTGCATCACCGGCGTGCCCCAGCGGGTGATCGCGCGGGGTGTCCCGCCCGTCGGGAGTGGCCCGTGCGGCGCGCGGGGCTCGGTCGTGTCGTCGTCGGGCATGCGGAGGATCCTAACGACCATGGAACAGGTGACCGGCACCACGTGGGGGCCTCTGGTCAGAGGTGTAACTCGCAGTTACATTTGGGTCATGTCCCTTCTCAACAGCCTCCGGCCCGGCGGTCGCCACGGGTTGTCGTCCCGCGAGGTGCGCGACCCCATCGGGCTCGCCGTCGCGGCCGTCAACCGGCTGGCCCAGAGCGACCTGATCGACCGCGTCGGCCTGCGCAAGCAGAGCGAGCAGGTCGTCTACTCCACGACCCGCAACGGCTTCCGGGTCGCCACCGCCGCCGGCCGCACCTTCGCCCGCGCCGGTCGGCGGACCAGCGGGGAGCGGCCCGCACGCGCGGAGTCCCGCGGGGTCTTCGACCTGAACCCCACCGAGGACGAGGCGATGCTCGTCGGCGTCGTGGAGGAGCTCGCCGCCGACCTGCTGCGGCCCAGCGCCGCCGCGGCCGACGACGCCTGCGCCGCCCCGGACGAGGTCCTCGCGGCCGTCCAGGAGCTCGGCCTGCCCGGGCTCGGCGTGCCCGAGTCGCTCGGCGGCATCATGGAGGAGCGCTCGGCGATGGCCGGCGTCCTCGTCGCCGAGGCCCTCGCGAAGGGCGACATGGGGCTCGCCGTCGCGGCGCTCGCACCCGGTGCCGTCGCCACCGCGCTCGGGCTCTGGGGCACCGAGGAGCAGCAGCAGACCTACCTGCCGGCCTTCACCGGCGGCCAGGGGACTCAGGCGTCCCGGCCGCGGCCCTGACGATCGCCGAGCCGACGGTGCTCTTCGACCCGTTCGACCTCTCCACCACCGCGCTGCGCGACGGTGACGGCTTCGTGCTCGACGGCGTGAAGTCGGCCGTCGTCCGCGGCGCCGACGCCGAGCTCTTCGTCGTCGCCGCGCAGCTCGACGGCACCCCGGCCCTCTTCCTCGTCGAGTCCGGCGCCGCCGGCCTCGAGGTGGAGGCCGACCCGTCGATGGGCCTCCGCGCGGCCGCGCTCTCGCGCCTGCACCTCACCGGCGTACGTGTCGGGGTGGACGCGCTGCTCGGCGACACCGACGGCGAGGCCTACCGCGAGTGCGTACGCCTCTCGCGCCTCGCGTGGTGCGCCCTCGCGGTGGGCACCGGCCAGGCGGTCCTCGACTACGTGAAGGACTACGTCAACGAGCGGCAGGCCTTCGGTGAGCCGATCAGCCACCGCCAGTCGGTGGCGTTCATGGTCGCCGACATCGCGATCGAGCTGCAGGCCATGCGGCTGCTGACGTGGAAGGCCGCCTCGCGTGCGACCCGCGGGCAGGACTTCGCCCGGGAGGTCGGGCTGGCTCGCCAGCTCTGCGCCGAGAAGGGCATGAGGATCGGGCTCGACGGCGTCCAGCTGCTCGGTGGGCACGGCTTCGTCAAGGAGCACCCGGTCGAACGGTGGTACCGCGACCTGCGGGCCGTCGGTCTGATGGAAGGCGTGGTGATGGTCTGATGATCAACCTCGAGACCCCCAAGAAGCAGGCGGCCCTGATCGACCAGGCCCACCAGCTGGCGATGAACATGCTCCGCCCGATCTCGCGCAAGTACGACCGCGCCGAGCACGAGTACCCCAAGGAGCTCGACATGCTCGCCGCGCTGATCGACGGCGTGAGCGAGACCGGTGCCACCGGCGGCGCCGGCGCGGGCGGCGTACGACGTGACGAGAAGCCCGACAAGGACCCCGGCAAGGTGCGCAACGGCGCCAACCTCGCCTCGGTGCTGTCCGTCGCCGAGATGTGCTGGGGCGACACCGCGCTGCTGCTCTCGATGCCGCGGCAGGGCCTGGGCAACTCCGCGATCGCGTCGGTCGCCAACGAGGAGCAGCTCGAGCGCTACAAGGGCACGTGGGCCGCGATGGCGATCACCGAGCCCGGCATCGGCTCGGACTCGGCCAACCTCACGACCACGGCGGTCAAGGACGGCGACGAGTACGTCATCAACGGCGAGAAGATCTACGTCACCTCGGGCGACCGCGCGGACAGCGTCGTCGTGTGGGCGACGCTCGACAAGGAGCTCGGCCGGGCGGCGATCAAGTCGTTCCTGGTCCGCAAGGACAACCCCGGCCTCAAGGTCGAGCGGCTCGAGCACAAGCTCGGCATCCGCGCCTCCGACACGGCGGCGATCACCTTCACCGACTGCCGGGTGCCGGCCGAGGACCTGCTCGGCTCGCCGGAGATCGACACCAAGTCCGGCTTCGCCGGAGCCATGGCGACCTTCGACAACACCCGCCCGCTGGTGGCGGCGATGGCGATCGGTTGCGCCCGCGCGTCGCTCGACCTGACCCGCGACCTGCTGGAGCAGGCCGGCGTCACGATCGACTACGACCGGCCGGCCGAGCGCCAGAGCGCGGCGGCCGCGAAGTTCCTGCAGCTCGAGGCCGACTGGGAGGGCGCCAAGCTGCTGATGATGCAGGCGGCGTGGATGGCCGACAACCGCAGGCCGAACTCGCTCGAGGCCTCGATGGCCAAGGCGAAGGCGGGCCGGGTGGGCTCCGACGTGACGCTGTCGTGCGTCCAGCTCTGCGGCACCCTCGGCTACAGCGAGGGCGAGCTGCTGGAGAAGTGGTCGCGCGACTCGAAGATCCTCGACATCTTCGAGGGCACCCAGCAGATCCAGCAGCTGATCGTGGCCCGCCGGATCCTCGGGCTGACCAGCTCCGAGCTCAAGTAGCACCGCACGATCCCGAGTCCCCGCACGCGAAGAAGCCCCTCCCGGACGATCCGGGAGGGGCTTGTTCGTGGGTTCAGGAGACGGCCTTGAAGGGGTCGTGCTCGGCGAGGATCTTGTCGACGCGGGCCTGGTCGATGCGGTGGAAGACCCGCTGGTCCTCCTGCTGGTCGCGGATGACCTTGGCGAGCGTGAAGGCCGAGGTCGTGAGGTAGAGGGTGCCGAGGGCGAGGAAGCCCTTGATCCACGGGTCGGCCTCCATGAAGTAGACGGCGACGAGCATCGCGAAGAGCGAGGCGCCGAAGGAGATCGCGGCCTGGGCGGCGAAGGCGGTGGTGTTCTTGGCGGTGGAATCGGTCTTGGAGGTCATGGCAGGAGCCTGCTCTCCCACGGGACCCACCGGACCTGTCGAACTACCCGATCCCTGCTGAGTACCCCCGCTCAACCGCCCCGGTACGTTCGGGCCATGCCGGATCACACGCCGCCGTCGAGCGAGCACATGTCGCCCGAGGAGTTCCGCCGCCACGGGCACGCCGCCATCGACTGGATCGCCGACTACTGGGCCTCCCTCGACGAGCTGCCGGTGCGCGCCCAGGTCGCGCCCGGCGACGTACGACGACAGCTTCCGGCCTCGGCACCCGAGACCCCCGAGCCGTTCGACGCCGTGCTCGCGGACCTCGACCGCATCGTGGTGCCGGGCCTCACGCACTGGCAGCACCCGCGCTTCTTCGCCTACTTCCCGGCCAACTCCTCGCCGGCCGCCATCCTCGGCGACCTCCTCTCCAGCGGCATCGGCGCGCAGGGGATGATCTGGGCGACCAGCCCGGCGGTCACGGAGGTCGAGCAGGTGGTGCTCGACTGGTTCGCCGAGGCACTCGGGCTGCCGGAGGCGTTCCGCAGCGACGGCCCCGGCGGCGGCGTCATCCAGGACACCGCCTCGACCGCGACCTTCACCGCACTGCTGGCCGCGCTCCACCGGGCCAGCGGGGGAGAGGCCCGCCTCTCGGGCGTCGGCGACGTCGGGTGGCGGGTCTACGGCTCCACGCAGGCGCACTCGTCGCTGGTGAAGGCCGCGATGATGGCCGGTCTCGGCGAGGAGGCCGTGCACGCCGTCGACATCGACCCGGAGACGCAGGCGATGGACGTCGACGCCCTGCGGGACGCGATCGTCGAGGACGTCGAGGCCGGTCTGCGCCCGGTGATGGTGCACGTCGCGGCGGGCAGCACGTCGACGGGCGCGATGGACGACATCGCCGCCGCGGCCGAGGTCGTCCGCGAGTGGGGCGTGTGGCTGCACGTGGACGCCGCGTGGGCCGGCGTCGCGGCCGTCTGCCCCGAGCACCGCGACCACCTCGCCGGCGTCGAGGCCGCCGACTCGTTCGTCACCAACCCGCACAAGTGGCTGCTGACGACCTTCGACTGCAGCACGTTCTGGGTGCGCGACCGGGCCGCGCTGACCGGCGCGCTCTCGATCCTCCCGGAGTACCTCCGCAACGCGGCCACCGAGTCCGGTGAGGTCGTGGACTACCGCGACTGGCACCCCCAGCTCGGCCGGCGCTTCCGGGCGATCAAGCTCTGGACGGTGCTGCGGACCTACGGCCTCGAGGGCGTGCGCGCACACGTCCGCAGCGGGGTGGCGCTCGCGGAGCGCGTCGCCGACCTCGTGGCCGCCGACGACCGCTTCGAGATGGTCACCGAGCCGGCGCTGTCGCTGGTGGTCTTCCGGCTGACGTCCGGCGACGAGCAGACGCTCGCGGCGATGGAGGCGGTCAACGCCTCGGGCGAGGCGTACCTCAGCCACACCACCGTCAACGGCCGCGCCGCCATCCGGCTCGCCGTCGGCAGCTGGCGTACGACCGAGGCCGACGTCGACCGCACGTGGGCCGCGCTGCAGGAGGCGGCCGCCGCTCAGGGCTGAGCCGCCGGGTCGGGCCGCGTAGAGTCCGCCCACGTGCAGTTCCTCGACACCGCGCCCTCGCACGACCTGACCTACGACGACGTCTTCATGGTGCCCCGCTCGTCGGCGGTGGCCAGTCGCTACGACGTCGACCTGAGCACCTCCGACGGCACCGGGGCCACGCTGCCGCTCGTGGTGGCCAACATGACGGCCATCGCCGGCAAGCGGATGGCCGAGACGGTCGCCCGCCGCGGCGGCCTCACCGTCATCCCGCAGGACATCCCGATCCCGGTCGTCGCGGACGTCGTCGCGTGGGTCAAGCAGCGCCACCACGTCTTCGACACCCCGATCGAGCTGCGCCCCGACCAGACGGTCGCCGAGGCGCTGGCGCTGATCCCCAAGCGCGCGCACAAGGCCGCCGTCGTCGTCCAGGACGGCCGTCCCGTCGGCGTCGTCTCCGAGGCCGACTGCGCGGAGGTGGACCGCTTCGCCCAGGTCTCGACGGTCATGAGCACCCACGTGGTCACCGTGTCCGTCGGCACCGACCCGCGCGAGGTCTACGACGCCATCGAGCGCGCCAAGGCGCCGCTGGCGGTCGCGGTCTCCGAGTCCGGCGAGCTCGTCGGCGTGCTGACCCGGCTCGGCGCGCTGCGCGCGACGCTCTACACCCCGGCGGTCGACGCCGACGGGGGGCTGCGGATCGCCGCGGCCGTCGGCGTCAACGGCGACGTCGCCGACCGCGCGGCCGCGCTGCTCGACGCGGGCATCGACTGCCTCGTCGTCGACACCGCCCACGGCCACCAGGACCGGATGGTGCAGGCGCTGCGGTCCGTCCGCGCGCTCTCGCCCCAGGTCCCGGTCGCCGCCGGCAACGTCGTCTCGGCCGAGGGCACGCGCGCACTCATCGAGGCGGGCGCCGACATCGTCAAGGTCGGCGTCGGGCCCGGTGCGATGTGCACGACCCGGATGATGACCGGGGTCGGCCGCCCGCAGTTCTCCGCCGTCCTCGAGTGCGCGACCGAAGCCCGATCGCACGGCAAGCACGTGTGGGCCGACGGGGGAGTACGCCACCCGCGCGACGTCGCGCTCGCCCTCGCCGCGGGTGCCTCGTCGGTGATGATCGGGTCGTGGTTCGCCGGCACCCACGAGTCGCCCGGCGACCTCGTCCACGACGTCGACGGACGACCCTTCAAGGTGTCCTTCGGGATGGCCTCGGCCCGCGCGGTGGCCAACCGCACGTCGGGGGAGTCGTCGTACGACCGGGCGCGCAAGGGCCTCTACGAGGAGGGCATCTCGTCCTCGCGGATGTACCTCGACCCCCAGCGTCCCGGCGTGGAGGACCTGATCGACCAGATCTGCTCGGGCGTGCGGTCGTCGTGCACCTATGCGGGCGCGGCGGACCTGTCCGAGCTCCACGAGCGGGCGCTGGTCGGCGTGCAGTCCGCCGCCGGCTTCCACGAGGGTCGACCACTGGACCGGTCGTGGTGAGCACGGTGCCGACGTCGAGCACGTCTTCGTGATGACCTACGGCAGGTCGGGCTCGACGCTGCTGATGGGCATCCTCAACTCGATCCCGGGCTGGCTGCTGCGCGGTGAGAACCGCCACGCGATGCGCCACCTCTACGACTTCCACCGCAGCGGGCTGGCGGAGAAGGCGCGCGTGGACCCCGACCGCGCCGCCGAGCCGACGCACCCGTGGTTCGGCATCGAGTCGTACCCCGAGCAGGCCTCGCTCCAGCACATCCGGGCCCTCGCCGAGGCGACCCTGCTGCGGCCCGAGCCCGGCACGCGGGTCACCGGCTACAAGGAGATCCGGTGGTACGACGCCGACCTCCCGGACTACGTCGACTTCCTGCGGCAGGTGTTCCCCGGCGCGCGGTTCGTGGTCAACACCCGGCGGCTCGAGGACGTCGCGGCCAGCAACTACTGGACGCACAAGGACGACCCGCTCGCCCAGGTGACGGCGATCGAGGAGAAGATCCTCGGCGCCGTCGACGGGCTGGGCGACGCGGCGTACCGGGTCCACTACGACGACTACGTGGCCGACCCCGGCGTGCTGCGCGGTCTCTTCGACTGGCTGGGCGAGGACTTCGACGAGCAGCGCATCCGCGAGGTCATGGCGACGCCGCACTCGAGCCGGGGCAAGCACCGCGGCTGACGGGCCGGGCTAGGCGGCGTGTGCGCTCCACGACGACGTCGGCACCGCGGCGCACAGCACGGGCCACCCGCAGCCTGAGCACCTTGCTGTAGGCGAGCACGACCTGGGTGTAGCCGGGAGTCGGACCGTGGTAGCCGAGGAAGCCGCGGGGTCCCTCGACCATCGCTCCGGTGGTGACGTCGTACCGCGCCTGGTGCCACGGGCACACGAGGCAGCCGTCGGCGTCGATCGTGCCCTCCGAGAGGTCGCCGAGCTGGTGCCGGCAGCGACGGGAGACGGCGAAGAGCTCGCCGTCGCGGTTGCCCACCGCCCACGGTCCCGCACGGCGTACGGAGCCCGGGGGCAGCTGGTCTGCGCGCACGCGCGTCACGACGCGCGCCGGCTGCTGACGGGACCCTGACGGACCGCCCTGGCCAGCGACGCAGCCACGGATCGCGGACGCAGGACGGGCGAATGCCCGGAGGCGCCGTCCTGCATGCCCGTGATGGTCTCGGCCAGCACTGCGACGGCGTCGTGCGACGGAGTCCAGCCGAGCTCGGCCTCGGCACGTGAGCAGTCGAGCAGGGGTACGGCGAAGGCCATGTCGATCCATCCGGGGTCGAGCGGCTGCACCCGGGCGTGCCAGCTCGCCGACACTGCCGCCCGGATGACTCCGGACGGCACGTGGACGAGCCGGGCGTCGAGAGCGGCGGCGATCAGGTCGGCCGTGACGGCAGGATCGGTCGCCAGGTTGAAGGCGCCGGGCACACGGCCCTCGAGTGCGCGTGCCACCGCCTCGGCCACGTCGTC
>CAWCGM010000024.1:0-20153 GCA_963795095.1 uncultured Actinomycetota bacterium
GCTACTCGACCTTCGTCAACGGGATCTCGCTGACCTCGGGGATGGAGTTCTGGATCGCCAACGCGATCGTCGGGGCCGTGCTGGTGCTGCTCGCGATGCTGCGCAAGGTGATCCCGGGGGTCGGCACGATCGTGCAGGTGGTGCTCGTCGGCGTGGTGGTCGACGTCGCGCTCGGGCTGATGACGACTCCCGACAGCCTGGTCTGGCGGAGCGTCCTGCTGGCGGCGGCGTTCCCGGTCCTCGCGGTGGGCATCGCGCTCTACCTCGGCAGCCACACGGGCGCCGGACCGGCAGAGGCCGCGGCGCTCGCGTGGGACCCGCCCGTCGCCTTCAGGTGGAGCTACAGCGTCGTGCAGGGCGGGGGAGCGCTGGGCGGCTGGCTGCTCGGCGCCACGATCGGCGTGGGCACGCTCGCGGTGATCTTCCTCCTCGGTCCCGCGGTGGACCTGACGGCACGGATGTTGCGGGTGGATCTCCACCAGCAGACGGATCCGCCGCTGGAGCACTCCGCCTAGCGTGAGACGCATGTTGATCGTCGAAGAGCTCTTCCTCCTGCTGCGTCGCGACGACGGGAAGCCTGCGAGCGCGATGGCGCAGCGCGGCTACGGCCTCGCCGCCGCGGTGATCACCGACCTCGTCCTCGCCGAGCGGATCACCCTGAGCGAGGACAAGGACCCACGCATGTCGGTCCTGGTGCCGGGTCCTGTCGGCCACCCGGCTCTCGACGCGGCGATGGCCCGCCTCGAGCAGCGCGACGGCAAGAAGCTGTCGTCGCTGGTGACCGACGGCAAGCTGGACGTCGAGGCAGCAGGTCGCAGCAGCGCTCGCGTCGATCGGCGTGATCGGCATCGAGGAGAAGCGGGCCCTCGGCCTGGTGCCGGCCAAGTACCCCGTGGTCGACCCCGAGCCGGAGCGGCGTACGCGCGAGCAGCTGCGCGTGGTGCTGCAGGGAGGTACGCCGCGGACCGAGGACGCCACCCTGCTGGCGATCCTCCAGGGCCTCGGCGTCGTCCCGAAGGTGCTCGCCGAGGAGAAGGGGACGCTCGGGCGCCGCGACCTCAAGCGGCGCATCGAGGAGGTGTCGAGCGAGGTCAAGGCGGGCGACGCCGTCGCCAAGGCCATCGCCGCGATGAACACCGCGATCATGACGGCCGCGATCGTGCCGGCCATCGCCGCGGGTGGGTCGGGCAGCTGAACGCAGCGTGGGGTCGCCGCGCACTGCGCAAGGGCGGCGACCCCACGACCGCGATGGTGTGTCAGCTGCTCAGCTCGGCGTGCTGACGGCTCCCGCTCGACTGGTTGATCTCGATCTTGCGGGGCTTCGCCTTCTCGGCCACGGGTACGACGAGCCGCAGGACCCCGTCGGTGTAGCCGGCCTCGATCCGCTCGAGGTCGAGGTTGTCGCCGAGGACGAGCTGGCGGCTGAAGGCGCCGCGGGGACGCTCGGACGCCAGCGGCTCCCAGTCGCCGTTGCGGGCCACGCGCTCGGCGCGCACGGTCAGCACGTTGCGCTCGACGTCGAGGTCGATGCTGTCGGCGTTGACGCCCGGCAGGTCGAACTCGATGACGAAGCGATCACCTTCACGCCACGCGTCCATCGGCATCACCGCGGGACGGTTGGTCGTGCCCATCAGCTGCTGGGTGAGGCGGTCGAGATCACGGAACGGGTCGGTGGTTCGAAGCAACATCGTCTCCTCCTGGTTCAGCCGGGTGGACCGAGGGCCGGTCCACGACCTGTATTTGTGGTTACAGGTTTCTTATAGTCAAGACAGCAGGCAGAATCAAGCCCGTGGAGCGAGAAATGTCGACCGTCGGCGTCTACGCCATCTCGGTGGCCGCATCGATGGTCTCGATGGAGATCCAGAACCTGCGCGTCTACGAGCGCCGTGGGCTGCTGACGCCCGAACGCACCGACGGCGGCACCCGGCTCTACAGCCCCGACGACGTCGACCGGCTCGAACGGATCCGCGACCTGCTCGCCGACGGTCTCAACCTGGCAGGCGTCGCGCGGGTCCTCGAGCTCGAGGACGAGGTGGCCGAGCTGAGGGAGCGGCTCGGAGAAGCGGGCTCAGCGTGACGCCGGCAGGCTGGTCAGCACCCGCACCGCGAAGTCGGTCGTGAAGTCGTTGTCGAGGAACCGCACGACGTTGGTCACCCGCTCGACGTCGAGCGGGAGCAGCCCGCGGGATCCCGGCACGTCCGGGGTGAGACCGAGGTCGAGGTCGTGGCGGCCCGACATCATCGTCACGTTGAACTCGTAGCGCTCGCGGGCGCCGTCCGCCTGCAGACGTCGTACGACGGTGGGCCCGATGCGGCGACCGCCCGTCTCGGTCGCCCAGTCCTCGAAGGCCCCGAGCAGCGCCTCGCCGCCGTTGTGGTCGAGGTCGGCCCAGACGGCGTCCATCGAGCCGGCCACGTCGAGCAGGATCGCGGCCGTCTTCTCGCCGATGCCCTGCACGCCGGGGAGGTTGTCGCTGGAGTCGCCGCGCATCGCGGCGAAGGCGAGGTAGTTCGGCGCGCGGACGCCGTACATGTTGAAGAGCCGTGCCGGGTTGAGCATCGGCGAGCCGTGGATGCCGCCGTCGATGAGCCGCAGCACCTGCGTGTGCGGGCTGATGTGGGCGAAGGCGTCGCGGTCGGAGGTGATGATCACGCAGTCCCAGCCGTTCGCCTCGGCCCAGGTCGCCCCGGACGCGTTGACGTCGTCGGCCTCCAGGCCGGCCGGCGTGACGGTGGCGAGGCCCAGGGCGTCCAGGAGCGCCTCGGCCCGCTCGAGCTGGTCGATGAGCTCGGGGTCCTTCTGGGCGCGACCGGCCTTGTAGTCGGGGTAGAGGTCGCGGCGCACGGAGCCGGTGCGGTCGTCGAGGCCGAAGACCACGGCGTCGGGGGCGATGGTGTCGATCGACTCGAGGATCTGCCGCAGCATCCCGTGGAGCGCCCAGATCGGCCGTCCCTGCCGGTCGCGGAGCTGGGTGTGCGCCCGCGCGTGGTGGTTGCGGTGCAGCAGCGACGGTGCGTCGACGACGAGCAGGAGGCGACGAGGGGGAGAGGTCATGGGGATCGGCGCCAGCCTAGGACCACCGGGCGAGCACGTGCATCAGGAAGTCCGGCTCGCGGTGCTCGACCAGCACCCGCGCGCCGGTGGCGAGGAACGCGTCGTGGACGTCCGCCCCGTCGAGCGGCCATCCGACGATCTCGTGGCGCCAGTGGCACAGCAGCAGGTGCCCGTCGTCGGTGAGCGCGTCGCGCACGCGCACGACCACCTCGGCCAGCTCCTCGGGCGCGAGGAAGTAGCCGACCTCCGAGATCGACACGAGGTCGAAGCGGCCGTCGGGCCACTCGGCCGGGATCCGGGCGAGGCGCACGTCGACGTGCGTCGACCTCGGCCGTACGCCGCCGGGCGAGCTCGATCGCCGCCGGACTGGCGTCGAGGGCGAGGAGGTGGTCGCACCGGGTGGCCAGGTCGACGGCCAGCGCACCGACCGAGCAGCCCACCTCGAGGGCCTGGCCGTAGTGCTCGCTCGGCAGGGCGGCGAGGGTGAGCGCGCGCTTGCGCCGCTCGTAGGGGGAGTCGACGTCCCACGGGTCGTCGCTGTCGCGGTGCACCCGGTCCAGCGCGTCGTGGTCCACGCCCGTCACCAGCCGCGGGCGCCGTGCTGGAGCAGCTGCTCGCCCAGGGCGGCCTGGTCGCGCTCGGCGTGCCACTGGCGCAGGTAGAGCCCGAGGTCCGCGACCCGCCGGGCGTGGTCCTCGTCGGTCGCCAGCGGCCCGGGACCCAGCCCGTGGGCGGCACGGGACAGCACGTCCTCCGCGGCGAGCGCGACGACCTCGCGCACCCGCAGCGCCGCGCGCCACCCGTCGGCACCGCTGAGACGGCCGGCGTCGACGTCGTGCGCCGCCCGGGCCAGCACGCTGCCGGCCGCGTGCAGCGCGGCGTCGACCGCGCCGAGGTGGACCAGCGCCACCTGGTCGGGCAGGCGCGTGCCGGCGGCCCGCACCATCCGCCGCGCGATGCCGACGGCACCGCCGAACCAGACCGCGGCCACCCCGATGCCACCCCAGGCGAAGCCGGGCCGCTCGAGGTACCACTCCGGCTCGCCCACGGCGTACGCCGTCGCGCTCGCGAAGTCGATCGGACCGGAGTCGACGGCGGTGAGGCCGCGGGCGACCCAGGTCCCCGCGACGGCGGTGGCGCCCGGCTGGGTCAGGTCGACGGCGAAGAGCTGGCGCTGCTCGCCCACCCATGCGCTGACCAGCGCGCGGTCGAGCGACCCGCCGAGGGAGCACCAGTGCTTGCGGCCGTCGAGGACGTGGCCGTCGCCGCTGGGCTCGGCCCGCAGCGGCTCGCCGGGGCCCTCGGCGGCGAAGACGCCCCACGTCCCGGGCTCGGGGGTGCGACCCGCCTGGTCGAGGATCGCGAGCGCGTCGAGGTGCGGCTCGAGCGTGCGGGCCACTGTGAGGTCGACGGCGGCGACGCTCGCCAGGGCCGACCAGAGGTGGGCGGTGCGGCCGGCACCCGGGACGGGCAGCTGCGCGCCCACCACCCCGGCGAGGTCGAGAGCGGCGGCCACGTCGCCGCCGGCCTCGACTGCGCGGTCGACGAGGTCGGCGAGCTCGTCCTGCTCGTCATCGCTCGGCTCGCCGAGCAGGACGGGCCCGCGGTCAGGCACGGACGGAACGCTCCCAGTGGCGCAGCGACGCGCACCGCGTGACGAACACCGCGGCGTCGTCGCCGGAGGCCAGGTCCAGGAAGCCCTCGTCGGGCTCCACGCCCGCAGCGGCGAGCAGCGCGCCGGCGTCGGCGCCCACCCCGACGAGCTTGTGGTGCGCGAAGGCGTCGCTGACGAAGTCCTGCGCACTGGCGCGGGCGGCGAGGTCGGCGGCGCCGTCGGCCGAGGGCAGCAGCGCCACGGCGTCGAAGAGCACCGACGGGCCGCCGTCGATCGCGTGGTCGGGCGTCAGCGTGCCGCCGCCCTTGAGCTTGACCGGGCCGATCGCCGGGGCGACGTACTCCACGACCGCACCCGCGTCCTCGAACGCCGACGCGAGGGCTCGTACGACGGCCTTGTCGCTGCCGTTGGTCACCAGCACGCCGAGCTTGCGTCCGGCGAACGACTCCGGCCCGTTGTGCAGGATGCTCAGCGCCGGCGACTCCGGCAGGTCGGTGCGCGTCGGCACCGCAGCCGCGGAGGCCTCGGGCAGCGGCATCGCCAGCTTGTCGGCGACGGCCTGCGCGAGGTCCTCGTGGACGTTGCGCAGGTTGCCCAGCATCCGGGTGCGGATCTTCGGGTCCTCCACCTTGGCGAGCTCGAAGGAGAACGCGTCGACGATGTGTCCCTGCTCGACCTCGGTCTGGCTGAGGAAGAACTGACGGGCCTGGCTGTAGTGGTCGGCGAACGACTCGGCTCGCAGGCGACGGGTCGGGCCGGCCTCCTCGCGCATGACGCTCTGGTAGCCCTGGACGACGTCGGCGCGCGGGCCGCGGTCGTCGCCGGTCAGCGAGTTGGGCTCGTAGTTCCCCCGGCCGAGCTGCGGGTCGGTCTGCATGTGGCCGTCACGCTGGAAGTGCATGACGGGGCAGCGCGGGGCGTTGACCGGCAGCTGGGTGAAGTTGGTGCTGCCCAGGCGCTTGAGCTGCGTGTCGAGGTAGGAGAAGTTGCGGCCCTGGAGCAGCGGGTCGTTGCTGAAGTCGATGCCCGGGATGACGTTGTGGGTGCCGAAGGCGACCTGCTCGTTCTCCGCGAACATGTTGTCGACGTTCCGGTCGAGGGTGAGCCGAGCGATGATCCGCACGGGCAGCACCTCCTCGGGGATCAGCTTGGTCGCGTCGAGCACGTCGAAGTCGAACTCGTCGGCGAAGGCGTCGTCGAAGACCTGCACGCCGAGGTCCCACTGTGGCAGGTCGCCGCTCTCGATCGCGGCGTGGAGGTCGCGGCGGTGGAAGTCGGGGTCGGCGCCGTTGATCTTGAGCGCCTCGTTCCACACGACCGACTGCATGCCCTGGCGCGGCTTCCAGTGGAACTTCACGAACGTCGCGTCGCCGTCGGCGTTCACGAAGCGGTAGGTGTGGACGCCGAAGCCCTCCATGAAGCGGAACGACCGGGGGATGGCGCGGTCGCTCATCGCCCACATCAGCATGTGGGTCGACTCCGGCATGAGGGACACGAAGTCCCAGAAGGTGTCGTGGGCCGACGCGGCCTGCGGCCAGCCGCGGTCCTGCTCCTCCTTGACCGCATGCACGAGGTCCGGGAACTTCATCGCGTCCTGGATGAAGAAGACCGGGATGTTGTTGCCGACGAGGTCCCAGTTGCCCTCCTCGGTGTACATCTTCACCGCGAACCCGCGCACGTCGCGGGCCAGGTCGGGGGAGCCGAGGTTGCCGGCGACGGTGGAGAAGCGCACGAAGGCCTCGGTCTTCTTGCCCTTCACCTGGAACGGCGCCGCCCGGGTCAGGTCGGGGATGGCGTCGAGGCACTCGAGCGTCGCGTGGGCGCTGTAGCCGCGCGCGTGCACGACCCGCTCCGGGATGCGCTCGTGGTCGAAGTGGAACATCTTGTCGCGGAAGGCGAAGTCCTCGAGCAGCGTGGGACCACGCTCGCCGACCTTCAGCGAGTTCTGCCCGTCACCCAGCGGCGTACCGGTCGCGGTGGTCATCCGCTCGCCGCGCTTGACGCCCTGGTGGAGCTCGTCGCCCTCGCCGCGCTCGTCGTTGGTCGTGCTCGGTCGCTTGGCCATGGATCTCCTCGGGTGTGGGGCGCACGTGGGTACTGTCGCCCACGTCCTGCCGCCCCCCGTACCCACGAGGAGTCCAGTTGATCTTCATCACCGCCAAGTTCGCCATCCTGCCCGAGCACGCCGACGACTGGCCGGAGATCTCCCGGTCCTTCACCGAGGCGACCCGCGCCGAGGACGGCTGCCTGTGGTTCGAGTGGTCGCGCAGCCTCGACGACCCGACGGAGTACGTCCTCGTGGAGGCGTTCCGCGACGGAGACGCCGGCGGTGCCCACGTCTCGTCGGACCACTTCAGGGCCGCCCAGGCCGAGCTGCCGCCCTACCTCGCCTCGACCCCGAAGATCGTCAGCCAGGAGGTCGACCAGGACGACTGGAACGAGCTCGGTGAGATGAAGGTCGACTGACCCACCGGGACCGAGGTCCCGCACCTCGGGGACCAACGCCTCTGCCCGCGAGCGGCGCTCGCCGCCACGCTGGAGGCATGAAGACGACACTGCCCCTCCTGCTGGCGTACGACGGCTCCGTCGACGCCCGACGCGCGTTGGCCTGGGCCGCCGAGGAGTCCCTGCGCACCGGCGTGCCCGTGCACGTCATGGCCGTCAACGAGATCGCACCGCCGATGTGGGGCGGGCTCGGCGGGATCGGTGGGGTCGGCGGCACGATCGTCGTCACCGAGGGCTACGTCCTCGACTGCGGGTCGCTGCTCGAGGAGGCCACGAAGCTGCTGGCCGACGCGGGCGTGGCCGACGTGACGACCGAGCACCGCACCGGCCCGGTGGTGGCGGAGCTCGTGCAGGCCTCGGCCTCCGCATCGACCCTCGTGGTCGGAAGCCGCGGTCACGGAGCGGCGGGGGAGGCACTCATCGGCTCGGTCAGCCAGCACCTGGCTCGCCACGCGGCGTGCCCGGTCGTCGTCGTCCGAGAGCCGCGCGATCCCGACGCGCGACGCATCGTCGTCGGGATCGACGGCTCCGGCTCGAGCGAGGCGGCGCTGGAGCACGCCTGTCGGCGCGCCGAGGTGACGGGCGAGACCGTCCTGGCGATCCACGGCTTCCACGTGCACGTGCCGTCCACCGACGTCTGGGCGGCCGCGCCGCGGAGCGTCGACATGGCGGACCGCGAACGCCTGCTCGCCGAGGCCGTCGCCGGCATCCGCGAGGACCACCCCGACGTCCGCCTGGAGCGGGAGGTGGTCGCGGTGGCGCCCGAGCGGTGCCTCGTGGACGCCTCGGCGAGCGCGTCGCTCGTGGTGGTCGGCTCGCGCGGGCTCGGCTGGTTCAGCGGCCTGCTGCTCGGCTCGGTCAGCCAGGCCGTGCTGCACCGCGCGGAGTGCCCGGTCCTGGTGGTGCGCTGACCTCGAGCGCGAGGGTCAGGGGCGCAGCAGGATCTTGCCGCGGCGTCCCGGCTCCGCGCTGGCGCGCGCGGCGTCCGCGATCTCGTCGAGCCCGTAGACCTTCTCCACCGGCAGCGTGAGCGTGCCCGAGGCGATGCCCGAGACGAGCTCGCCCATCAGGCGGGCACGCTTGTCGGCGTCCATCGCCGGGAAGACCTTGCTGCCCCAGAAGCCCTTCACGACGACCTGCTTGAAGATCACGTCGCCCGAGGAGATCTCGAGGGTGGGGGAGGCCATGGCCCCGAAGACGACGAGCACGCCGTCCTCGGCCAGCAGCGAGACGACGTCTCCGGCGGCCGCGCCACCGACCGAGTCGACGCCGGCCACGACGGGGGCGTCGCCGACGATCTCGCGGACCCGGTCGCGCCAGCCGTCGTCGTCGGTCGCGACGACGTCGCCGATGCCCTGGTCGGACAGCTCGGTCACGCCATCGGCTCGGCGGACCAGGCCGAGGACGCGCACTCCGCGGGATGCCGCGAGCTGGGCGACGAGCCGGCCGACGGCACCGTTGGCCGCGTTCTGGACGATCCAGTCGCCCTCGGAGACCTCGAGGAAGTCGAGCAGCGCGATCGCGCTGAAGGGCATCGAGACCAGCTGCGCCGCCGCCTCGTCGGGGATCGCGTCGGGCACCGGGATCAGGCCGGCGGCGGGGGCCACGATGAGCTCCGCCCACGCGCCGAAGGATCCGCCGCTCGCGACCCGCTGGCCGACCTGGAGGTGCTCGACGCCCTCGCCGAGGGCCTCGACGACGCCGACCGCCTCGGTGCCCGCGCGGGCCGGCATCTCGGGCTTGAAGCCGTAGCTGCCGCGCACCGTCCAGAGGTCGTGGTTGTGGATCGGCGAGAGCAGCACGCGGACGAGCGCCTGGCCGGGTCCGGGCTCGGGGGCCGGGACCTCCTGGACCGAGAGAACCTCGGCCGGGTCGCCGAACTGGGGCTGGATGAGTGCGCGCATGCCGCCAGTCTCACAGGTCCCTGCACACTGGGGGCATGGCACCCGAGCCCAAGACCTGCCAGTCCTGCGGGCGCACCATCGAGTGGCGCAAGAAGTGGGAGCGCGACTGGGACCAGGTGCGCTACTGCTCGACTGCGTGCCGCAAGCGCGGCGTGAGCGACGTGGACCGGCGTCTCGAGACGACGATCCTCGACCTGCTCGCCCAGCGCGCCCGTACGTCCACCATCTGCCCGTCCGACGCCGCCCGGGCCGTCGGCGGCGACGACGAGGAGACCTGGCGCGGACTGATGGAGCCGGCCCGCCGCGCGGCGCGGCGGCTGGTCGACCGGGGCGAGGTCGTCATCACCCAGGGCGGCAAGGTCGTCGACCCGTCGACCGCGAAGGGCGCGATCCGGATCAGGAAGGTCTAGGAGTCGGCCTCGAAGAGCCGGTCCTCGGCCTCGGCCGAGGTGACCTCCATCCGCAACCGCATCACCATCTCGGGCGGCACGGCGAGGCGGGTCAGGATGATCTGCACCTGCGGCAGCACCCAGGAGTACGACTGGACGGCGACGCGCGACGCCTCGTCCTTGACGCGCACCCAGACCACCGGCTCGCCCGCGCGGTCCGGCAGCCAGTGCGCCGACACCACACCCACCGCGCCGAGCGAGGCGACGATCGGCAGCATCGCCGCATCGACGCTCGCCCGCAGCTGCTCCTCGCCCATGTCGCGACGCTACGCCGAGGCTCCTAGGTCAGGCCGCTGGGCTGGCGCCCAGTGCGCCCGTGCGTGCGCCAGCGCCGGCTCCTCGAGGCCTTCCACCAGGCGCTCGAACACCGCCACCGCCTCCGGTGCTGCCCAGTCGGGGGCGAGCACCTCGGCCGGCAGGCCGGGATCGCGGAACGGGAGCCGTCGCCACTGGTCGAGGAGGGCGAGGTAGGTCGGGAACGCCTCGGCCGGGTGGGGGCGATCGTCCTCGACGGCCGCGAGGAGCGGCCGGTGCGCGGTGACGAAGTCGCGGTAGCTCTGGTCGATCCCGGCGAGGTCCCAGCTGTCGTAGAGCAGCCCGGTGAGGTCCTGGGTGCCGTGGTAGTCGCCCACGAAGACGGCGGTGTGCGCCTCGAGGCCGAGCTCGGCGACCGCGCGCCGGGCCGCGTCGCGCATCCGGGCGGGCGCGATCCAGAGCGCGGTGCCGACGTTGCCGAACCCGAGGTGCGTCAGGTGGGCGCGCAGCTGCTGGCGCTTGGCCCGCATCGACTCGGGCACGCCGAAGTGGACGATGCACCAGCCGTCGTCGAGTGCGGCAGGGCTGCGCGCGTGCCAGATCACCTCGTCGCCGGCGGCCAGCGTCTCGAGCGCGGCGTCGGTGAGGGCGTACCCCCGTGCCCCGTCACGGGCCTGCGACTCCAGCCAGCCGTTGCCCTTGAGCCGGTGCACGGCCGTGCGGACGCTGGGCGCGTCGAGCCCCGCCTGCACGAGCAGGTCGACCGCGCCCGCGATGGGCATCCAGTCGCCGAGCGGGCGCACGACAGCGCCGAGGAAGGTGACGACGGTGGTGCGCGACCTGCGGTTGTGCGTCTCGGAGACTCCCGTCTCGATCACGTGCTGCGCTCCCGGCTTCCACCGGACGTGCACGTCGTCCGCGACGCCGTCGCGCAGCAGCTGCAGCCGCGGCGGGACCTTGTCGGTGCGCGACGTCGGCGGCTTGCGACGCCCGGCCTCCCACGGCGTCGGCCAGTCGGCACCGGGGCCGGCGTAGTCCTGCTCGGCCGCGGCGTGGAGCGTCCAGCTCGGGTCGTAGAGGTGCGTCCGACCCAGCGCGCAGACGTCGGCACGACCGGCGAGCAGGATCGAGTTGACGTCGTCGTAGGACGAGATGGCCCCGACGGCGATCACCTTCGCGCCCGCCGGATCGGCGACGCGGTGGCGGATCTTGTCGGCGAAGGGGGTCTGGTAGGACCGGCCGAACGCCGGCTTCTCGTCCTTGCCGACCTGCCCCGACGACACGTCGATCGCGGCCGCGCCGTGCTCGATGAAGGCGCGCGCGATCTCGACGGCGTCCTCGTCGGTGTTGCCGTCGGGCAGCCAGTCGGTCGCCGAGATCCGCACGGTGACAGGGATGTGGGCCGGTACGACGTCGCGCACCGCGTCGAAGACCTCGAGCGGGAACCGGAGCCGGTTCTCCAGCGAGCCCCCGAGGTCGTCGGTGCGGCGGTTGGAGACGGGGGAGAGGAACGAGCTCAGCAGGTAGCCGTGGGCGGCGTGCACCTCGATCAGGTCGAAGCCCGCCTCGACCGCGCGCCGCGCCGAGTCGGTGAAGTCGGCGACGACCTGGTCGAGGTCGGCGCGGGTCGCCTCACGGGGCACGTGGCAGTCGTCGCCGTAGGCCAGTGCCGACGGGCCGATCACCTCCCAGTTGTCGTCCTCCAGCGGCTCGTCCATGCCCTCCCACATCAGCTTGGTCGAGCCCTTGCGACCGGAGTGGCCGAGCTGCATCCCGATCCGCGCCGTCGACCTCGCGTGCACGAAGTCGGCCACCCGCTTCCAGGCGTCGCGCTGCTCGTCGGTCCAGATGCCCGGGCAGCCCGGGGTGATCCGGCCCTCGGGCGACACGCAGGTCATCTCGGTCATCACCAGACCGGCGCCGCCGAGCGCCTTGCCGCCGAGGTGGACCAGGTGGAACTCGTCGGGCATCCCGTCCGTGGCGACGTACATGTCCATGGGGGAGAGCATCACGCGGTTCTTCAGCTCGAGCTCGCCGATGCGGATCGGCTGGAACATCGCCGGCGCGGTCTCGTCGCCGCCCTGCGAGCGACCGAACTCCGCCTCCATCCGCGCCGCGAACTCGGCGTCGCGCTCGGCGAGGTTGTCGAAGGTGATCCGGCGAGAGCGGGTGAGCAGGTTGAAGACGAACTGCGCCGGCTCCTGGTCGGCGTACATCCCGATGTTCTCGAACCACTCCATCGACGCCTGCGCCGCGCGTTGCGTCGACTCGACGACCGGCCTGCGCTCGGTCTCGTAGGCCTCGAGCGCCGCCTCGAGGGTCGGGTGCTCGTGCAGGCAGGCGGCCAGCGCGAGGGCGTCCTCCATCGCCAGCTTGGTGCCGGAGCCGATCGAGAAGTGTGCCGTGTGGGCGGCGTCGCCGAGCAGCACGACGTTGCCGTCGTGCCAGTGCTCGTTGCGCACGGTGTGGAAGTTGAGCCACTTCGAGTTGTTGGTGAGGACCTCGTGTCCCCGCAGCTCGTCGGCGAAGATCTCCGCGACCCGCTCGACGGCGTGCTCGTCGGAGACCCCGGGCGGGAAGGTCTCGCCCTCGGTCCGGTCGAAGCCGGCACGGCGCCAGACGTCCTCGTGCATCTCGACGATGAAGGTCGAGCCCGCGTCCGAGTAGGGGTAGCCGTGGATCTGCATGGTGCCCCACTCCGTCTGCTTGACGAAGAACTGGAACGCCTCGAAGACCAGGTCCGTGCCGAACCAGATGTACTTGTTGTCGCGGCGGTCCAGCGACGGCCCGAAGCGGTCGGCGTACTTCGTGCGCACCTGCGAGCCGAGCCCGTCGGAGGCGAGCACCAGGTCGTACGACGCCCGCAGCTCGTCGGGGTCGGGTGCCTCGGCGCTGAAGTGGACCTCCACGCCCAGCTCGGCGACCCGCTCCTGCAGGATCTGGAGCAGCTCCTTGCGCGACATCGCCGCGAAGCCCTGGCCGCCGACGGTGAACGCGTGGCGCTCGCCGCTGCGGTCGGTCAGGGCGACGTCGATGTCGGTCCAGCGGGCGAAGCTGCGCTCCATCCGCTCGTGCACGACGCGGTCGGCGCCCTCGATGCTGCCGAGGGTCTCGTCGGAGAAGACGACACCGAAGCCGAAGGTGTCGTCGGGTGCGTTGCGCTCCCAGACGGTGATCTCGTGGGCGGGGTCGAGCGTCTTCATCAGCGTGGCGAAGTAGAGCCCGCCCGGGCCGCCGCCGACGATCGCGATCCTCATGGTGCGTCTCCCTGATCGGTGCGGGCCTCGGCGATCTGCCGGAGCTTGAAGTGCTGCAGCTTGCCGCTGGTGTTGCGCGGCAACGCGTCGACGAAGCGCACGGCGCGGGGGTACTTGTAGGGGGCGAGCCGGCCCTTCACGTGGTCCTGGAGCTCGGTGACCTTGGCGGCGTCGCCCTCGACGCCCTCGCGCAGCACGACGAACGCACACACGATCGAGCCGCGCTGCTCGTCGGGCGCGGCGACCACGCCGACCTCGGCGACGTCGGGGTGGGTGCCGAGCGCCTCCTCGACCTCGGGCCCGCCGATGTTGTAGCCCGACGAGACGATCATGTTGTCGGTGCGCGAGCGGTACCAGTAGTAGCCGTCGTCGTCGCGCAGGAACGTGTCACCGGTGACGTTCCACCCGTTGACGACGTAGCCGCGCTGGCGCTCGTCGTCGAGGTAGCGGCAGCCCACCGGTCCGATCACGCCGAGCCGTCCCTCGATGCCCGCACCCACCTCGTTGCCGTCGGCGTCGAGGATCGCGGCGCGGTAGCCCGCGACGGGCCTGCCGGTGGCACCGGGGCGGATGTCGTCACCCGCGGCGGAGATGAAGATGTGGAGCATCTCGGTGGCGCCGATGCCGTCGATCACCTTGAGGCCGATCGCGTCGCGGATGCCCTCCCACGTCGCCTGCGCCATGTGCTCGCCGGCCGACACGGCGACCCGCAGCCCGGAGAGGCGGTCGACGTGGCCCGAGGCCACGATCTGCTTGTACGCCGTCGGCGCGGTCGCCAGGGCCGTGACGCCGTGCTCGGCCACCAGGTCGGCGAGCTGCACCGGGGTGGCCGCCTCGGTGAGGAGGGCGCACGCACCGGCGCGGAGCGGGAAGACCACGAGCATCCCGAGGCCGAACGTGAAGGCCAGCGGTGCGGTGCACGCGACCACGTCCGTCTTCTCGAGGCGCAGGATGTCGCGGCCGAAGGTGTCGTCGATGGCCAGCACGTCGCGGTGGAAGTGGGTGGTGATCTTGGGGACGCCCGTCGTGCCGGACGTGGGACCGAAGAGGGCGACGTCGTCGGCCGCGGTGTCGACCGCGTCGAAGTGGGTCGGCTTTCCGTCGATCCGCCGGGTGAGGTCGTCGCTCGCCCTCACCGCCGTAGGGCACCACGACGAGGTCGGGGGCGGCCGTGTCGCGGACCGTCTCCACGTCCTCGGCGAAGCGGTGGTCGACCAGCGCGACCCGCGGCCTGGTCTTCTCGACGATGGGCCTGAGCTCGGTCGCCCGGAGTGCCGCCATCGTCGTGACGACGACACCACCGGCCTTGAGCACGGCCAGCCACGCGACGACCGTCCACGGGTTGTTGGGGGAGCGGAGCAGCACCCGGTTGCCCGGGACCACGCCGAGGTCGTCGACGAGCACGTGCGCGACCCGGTCGACCCGCTCCTTGAGCTCGCCGTAGGTCCAGGAGGTGCCGTCGGGCGTGCGCAGCGCCGGCCGGTCGGCGCCGTGCTCGGCGATGACGGCGTCGAGGAGCTCGTGGCCGGCGTTGAGCCGGTCGGGGTGGCGGAGCGCGGGAGTGGTGAACTCCAGCACCGGCCACTGGTCGGCGGGCGGCAGGTGGTCGCGGGCGAAGGTGTCGACGTGGCCGGTCGGCGACAGCTGCACGTTCATGCGCCCGCCCCCGCCGCCCGCAGCATGCCCTCCTGGACGACCGTGGCGACGAGCTCGCCGCCCGTCGTGAAGAACCGCCCGACGGCCGAGCCGCGACCGTCCTCGACGGAGATCGCCTCCTGCGCGTAGAGCAGCCAGTCGTCCAGCACCACCGGTCGGTGGAACCACATGGCGTGGTCGAGGCTGGCGGTGACAAGACCTTCGTCGGCCCACGCGAGCCCGAGCACGCGGAGCGTCGGCTCGAGGATCGTGTAGTCGCAGACGTAGGCGAGGGCGGCGGTGTCGCGCTGCGCATCGGTGAGCCCGGCGACGGGACGCAGGGCGTCGTACGGCCTCACCCACACGGCCTGCTGCGGACCCCGGTCGCCCTCGACCTCGAGGTAGACCGGCCCCGGGACGTGGCGCATGTCGAAGCTGCGACCGCCGGACCAGTAGGCCTTCGAGGTCTCGGTCATCGTGCCGCCGGTGCGGTCCTCGAGGTACGCCGCCGACGTCGGCAGCGTGTCGGGCGCGGGCATGCCAGTGGGCATCGCCGCCTGGAAGCTGCCGCTCGGCTCACCGGCGGCGAAGCTCGCGAGGCAGACGTAGACGGGCTTGTCGTTCTGGAACCCGCGCACCTGGCGGGTGCTGTAGCCGCGGCCGTCGCGCAGCACCTCGACCTCGTAGCGGACGTCGGCGCCGATGTCGACCGGGCGCATGAAGTAGGAGTGCATGGAGTGCATCTCCTTGCCATCGGTGACGGTGAGCGAGGCCGCGACGAGGGCCTGCGCGACCATGTCGCCGCCGTAGGCCTTGGGCCACGGACACGGCTGGGTGGTGGCGGTGAAGGCGCGGTCGAAGACCTCGGCCTCGCACTCGGTGAGCGCGATGGCGTCGGTGACCGTCTGCGAGGTGGGGGTCACGGGCGCTCGGCCCAGTCGCGCAGGTCGGCGTCGTCGACCTGGTCGAGGTTGACCACGATGTTCTCCGGCGTGCGGGTGGTCATCCAGGTCAGCGGGTTGTTGCGGTCGAGGTTGCACTCGACGTGCGGCATGAAGGGCGGCACGAACACCCAGTCGCCCTCGGACATGTCGAGGTAGTCCTCGAACCGCTCGCCGAAGTAGATCCGCGCGCGGCCGGACAGCACGTAGCCGCCGGTCTCCGCCTCGCCGTGGTGGTGGGGGACCGAGCGGTAGCCGGCGAGGTTGTGCACCTTGCCGAACCACAGCTTCGTCGCCGGGGTGTGCTGGATGCTGATGCCGCTGATCCGGCTCGCACCCTCGCTCTGCCCGGTGCGGTCGGGCTCGTCGCCGGCCCGGGTGACGAACGGCATGACGATGCCCGACGCGTCGGCGTACGACGACGGGTCGCCCTCGAGGACGTAGTTGTCGAAGTCGGGGTCCATGGGATCGTGCCTCTCGATCGGGTTCAGTCGGGTTCAGTGGGTGAAGCGGATGGTGTTGGTGAGCGTCCCGATGCCGGGGATCTCGGTCTCGACGACGTCGCCGTCGGCGAGGTAGGTCGGTGGGGTCATCGCCATCCCGACACCGCCGGGGGTGCCGGTGAGGACGACGTCGCCGGGGCGCAGGACGGTGAAGGTCGAGGCGTAGGCGAGCAGGTCGGCGCAGTCGAAGACGAGGGTGCGGGTGTTGCCACGCTGCCGCTCGACGCCGTTGACCCGGCAGAGCACGTCGACCCCGGCCTTCGGGTCGATCGCGTCGGGCGCGACGACGACCGGGCCGATCGGGGTGGTGGCGTCCCACGCCTTGCCCTGGAACCACTGCAGCGTCCGGCGCTGCCAGTCGCGCACCGAGATGTCGTTGGCGACGGTGTAGCCGCCGATCCCGGCCTCCGCCTCCTCGCGCGTCGCGCCGCGCAGCTCGGCGCCCACGACGACGGCGAGCTCGGCCTCGTAGTCGACCTCGAGCCCGGCTGGCAGCACGATGTCGGCGCCGTCGGGCAGCAACGTGTCGGCGTACTTCGCGAAGAGGGTGGGGTACGCCGGTCGCTCGCGGCCCGTCTCGTCGATGTGGTCGCCGTAGTTGAGGCCGCAGCAGATGACCTTGCCGGGAGGGGCGAGGGGGAGGCCCCTGACATCGGCTGACATATTTCAGTTCTCGCACGAACGTTGTCAGGTTGTCAATAGACCTCTAGGGTCACGGGCATGAGCCCCGACCTCACTCCCGTCGCCGTGAACCCCGCCTCGCTGGCCGCTCCGAGCGGCTACTCGCACGGCACCCTGAGCGGCAACACGCTCTACCTGGGCGGCCAGACCGCGCTCGACGCGGACATGCGGATCGTCGAGGGCGGGATCGTCGAGCAGTTCCGGCAGGCCTTCGGCAACGTGCTCACCACGCTGCGCGAGGCCGGCGGCGTGCCCGAGGACCTGGTGTCGATCACGATCTACCTGACCGACATCCCGGACTACCAGGCGCACGGCCGCGAGATCGGCGCCGCGTGGCGCGAGCTCGCCGGCCCGGTCTACCCGGCGATGGCGGGCATCGGCACGACCGCGCTCTGGCAGCCCGAGGCGCTCATCGAGATCCTCGGCGTCGCCGTGATCCCGGACGAGCGTCTGGTGCGTCCCCGTGCCGTGAGCACCACGGTCTTCAGGAACGCATCGGTCTTCGACGGCTACGCCCACCGCGGGCGGGTCGGTGACGTCGTCGTCACCGACGGTCGCATCACCGCGGTCGGCGAGGACGTCGCACCGGTGGGTGCCGAGGTCGTGGACGTCGACGGCGGACTGCTGCTCCCGGGCTTCACCGATGCCCACGTCCACCCGGTGCAGGGCGGGCTCGAGCGGCTGGCGTGCGACCTGAGCGGGCTCCCGTTCGAGCGCGACGCCTACCTCCGCCACATCGCGGACTACGCACACGCCCACCCCGACCTCGCGTGGATCCAGGGCGGGGGCTGGGCGATGGCGGCCTTCCCCGGCGGCCTGCCGACCGCGGCCGAGCTCGACGAGGCCGTGCCCGGCCGGGCGGTCGCGCTCGCCAACCGCGACCACCACGGCATGTGGGTCAGCTCGCGCGCCCTCGAGCTCGCCGGCATCACCGCCGCGACGTCGGACCCGGCGGACGGGCACGTCGAGCGGGACGAGCACGGCGCGCCGACCGGCATGCTCCACGAAGGAGCGATGGCGCTGCTGTCCGGCGTGCTGCCGGCCGCGGACGACGACGAGATGTACGCCGCCCTGCTCGAGGGCCAGCGCTACCTCCACTCCCTCGGGATCACCAGCTGGCAGGACGCGATCGTCGGGGCCTACGCCGGCATGCGCGACGTCGGACCGACGTACGCCCGGGCGGCCGCCCGCGGCGACCTCCTCAGCGCGGTCGTCGGTGCGCTGTGGTGGGAGCGCGACCGCGGCGGGGAGCAGGTCGCCGACCTCGTCGCCAGGCGCGGTGACTGGTCCGTCGGCCGGTTCGCGCCGACCGCGGTGAAGGTGATGCAGGACGGCGTCGCGGAGAACGGGACCGCCGCGCTCGTCGAGCCCTACCTCGACCGCTGCGGCCACGCGACGACCAACACCGGTCTCTCCTTCGTCGACCCGCAGGCGCTGCGCGGCCACGTCCGCGAGCTCGACCGCCTCGGCTTCCAGGTGCATGTCCACGGGCTCGGCGACCGCGGCGTGCGCGAGGCGCTCGACGCCTTCGAGGGCACCGATCCGGCCCGTCGGCACCACATCGCCCACCTCCAGCTCGTGCACCCCGACGACGTCGGCCGCTTCGGCCGGCTCGGGGTCGCGGCCAACATCCAGGCGCTGTGGGCCTGCCTCGACGACCAGATGACCGAGCTGACGATCCCGTTCCTCGGCGAGGAGCGGGCCGGGCGGCAGTACCCCTTCGGCGACCTGCACCGCGCGGGCGCGCGGCTGGTCGCCGGCAGCGACTGGCCGGTGAGCACCCCCGACCCGCTCGCGGCGATCCACGTCGCCGTGCACCGGACGGCGTACGACGAACCGGCGCCGGCCGGCACCGACCCGTTCCTGCCCGGCCAGGCGCTCGACATCGACGTCGCGTTCGCGGCGTACACCAGCGGGTCGTCGTGGGTGAACCACCGCGACGACGCCGGTCGCATCGCCGCCGGGCGCCGTCGCCGACCTGGTGGTGCTCGACCGCGACCCCTTCGAGACGCCCGACGAGATCGGCGCCGCGCGGCGTGCGGTCGACGTGGATCGACGGGGAGTGCGTGTTCGAGGCCTGACTCTGCCGCGAGGCGGATCCGCCTCCGGCAGAACGCCCTGTGGTGAGCGGGTGCCGGCGCGCGACGGTGGAGGCATGAGCATCCAACCCACGTCAGAACGCATCGAGGACGAGCTGGTCCGCCGCCTCATGCACCAACGCATCATCGTGCTCGGCGAGGAGCTGCGGGAGGGCAACGGCAACCGGCTGATGCACCAGCTGCTCCTGCTGTCGGCCGAGGACCCGCGCGCCGACATCAGCCTCTGGATCAACTCGCCGGGCGGCTCGGTCTCGGCGATGCTCGCCATCCACGACGTGATGCGGCTGATCCCCAACGACGTCAGCACGCTCGCCATGGGGATGGCCGCGAGCGCCGGCCAGTTCCTGCTGTCGGCGGGCACGCCCGGCAAGAGGTACGCCCTGCCGCACTCCCGCGTGCTCCTGCACCAGGGATCGGCGGGCATCGGCGGCACGGCCGTCGACATCGAGATCCAGGCCGAGGACCTGCGACTGACCCGCGACACGGTCATCGGCCTGGTGGCGGGGCACACCGGCCAGACCCGGGAGACGATCGAGCGCGACTCGCGGCGCGACCGGTGGTTCAGCGCGGAGGACGCGTTGGCGTACGGCTTCGTGGACCAGGTCATCACCTCGGTCGACCACGTGACGCCTGCCCAGGGGCGCTCCGTCGGCCTGGCAGGTGTGCGATGAGCAGCTACACGATCCCGTACGTCGTCCAGCAGACGCCGCGCGGCGAGCGGACCCTCGACCTCTACTCCCGGCTGCTGTCCGAGCGGATCGTCTACCTCGGCACCGAGATCGACGACGGCGTCGCCAACGCCGTCATCGCGCAGCTGCTGCACCTGTCGTCGGAGAACCCCGAGCTGCCGATGAGCCTCTACATCAACTCACCCGGCGGCTCGATCTCGGCGATGCTCGCGATCTACGACGCGATGCAGTTCGTGAAGCCGCGGGTCGAGACGGTGTGCGTCGGGCAGGCGGCGTGGACCGCCGCGGTGCTGCTGGCCGGGGGAGCGCCCGGCAGCCGCGCGATCCTGCCGCACGGTCGCGTCGTGCTGAGCCAGCCGGCCACCCAGGGCCGCGGGACGATCCCGGACCTGATCCTCGAGGCCGACGAGGTCGCGCGGGTGCGGCTCGAGCTCGAGGAGGTGCTGGCCCAGCACACGGGTCGTACGCCCGAGCAGATCCGCCAGGACACCGACCGCACGCTCGTGCTGCCGGGGGCGGCCGCCGTCGACTACGGCATCGTCGACACGGTGCTGCACGACCAGGC
>CAWCGM010000025.1:0-21636 GCA_963795095.1 uncultured Actinomycetota bacterium
AGGTAGCCGGCGATCCGCTCGGCGGGCCACTCGCGGTCGAGCTCGGCGGCGACGCGGTCGAGCACCTCCGCCGGTGCACCGTCGGCCTCGGTCCAGGGCGAGCGCTCCCAGCCCTCGAGGTAGTCGGTCGCGCCGGTGTCGCCGAGCCGCATCGCGGCCTCGTCGATCGCCTCCTGGAACCTCGCCGCGAGCTGCACCTTCGCGGTCTCCTCGCCCGACCGGGCCGCGACCATCGACGGCAGCTCGCGCCACCTCGTCACCTGGAACTCCGTCATGCCACGAGCCTAGGGCGGGCGGTCGACCGCGAGGAGGGCGTCCCGACGCGTGGGCCGCGTTCGACGTGCCTGCCTAGGCTCGACCCGTGATCGAGCCGGTGTCCCCCGACGCCCCCGCCCTGCGTGGGCGCGTGCTGATGAGCCAGGACTGGCGCGACCTCACCTTCCTGCACTGGGCGGTCGATCCCGCCCTGGTCGCGGACCGGATGCCGGCGGGCGTGCGCCCCGACGTCTTCGAGGGCCGCACCTACGTCGGGCTCATCCCCTTCCGCATGGTCGACGCCGGGTTCGGCCGCGGTCCGGCCGTCCCCTGGGCCGGGTCGTTCCTCGAGACCAACGTGCGGCTCTACTCCGTCGACGACACCGGTCGCCGCGGCATCGTCTTCCTGAGCCTCGACACCGACCGCGCGCTCGTCGTCGCCGGCGCCCGTGCCGGCTTCGGCGTGCCCTACCGCTGGGCGCGGATGCGGCACCGTGCGGTGGGCGGCGACCACACCTACGACGCGCGGCTGCGCTGGCCGGGCACGCGCGGGTCGAGCCACGTCGTCGTACGCCCCGGCGCGGAGCGCGAGCCCACGGACCTCGACCACTTCCTGAGCGCCCGCTGGGGCCTGCACACGCGGTGGGGCGGCCGCACGCTCTACGTCCCCAACCACCACGCGCCCTGGTCGGTCCACGACGCGGAGGTGCTGGCGCTCGAGGACGGGCTGATGGCGTCCGTCGGGCTCCCCGGCCTCGCCGACCGGGCTCCCGACCACGTGGGGTTCAGTCCCGGCGTGCACACCGACTTCGGGTTCCCCGTCGACGCCCGCCACCCGCGATCGCCGGCCGGTGGACGGCCGTTCATCGTTCCGGCATGACACCGGTGTCAGCGCTGGGAGAAGCGTGCGGAGATCCCCCTCCTGCTGCGGGCCCTCGGCCTTCCTCGTGGCCTACGCCTGGCCCGTCCTGCGACCCCCGGCTCGACTCCGACCTGCGCACGACGCTCGACGTGGCGAGCTGGACGGTGTGGGGCGCCTTCATGCGCCGACTTCGCCGCCGCGCCTCCACCTGGCCGACGACCGCGGGCGTACGCCGCTCTCGCACTGGTACGACGTCGCGCTGATCCTCCTGCCGATGCTCCGTCCGCTCCGGCTGCTGCGCCTCCTCGCCTTCGCGCGGGTGCTCAACCGGTCGGCTGCCGGCTCGCTCGTCGGGCGGGTGTCGACCTACGTCGCCGGGATCGCGGTGATGGCGCTCGGCCTGGGCGCCCTCGCGATCCTCGACGCCGAGCAGGACGCCGACGGCGCCAACATCCGCACGTTCGGCGACGCGCTGTGGTGGTCGGCGACGACGCGTCACGACCGTCGGCTACGGCGACCACTTCCCGGTCACGACGACCGGCCGCTTCGTCGCCGTCGCCCTGATGGTGGTGGGCATCGCCTGCATCGGCGCGATCACGGCGGGCGTGGCCGCCTGGCTCGTGGCGCAGGTCGCCGAGGAGAAGGCTGAGGCCGAAGCGGCCGAGGGCCTACTGTCGGCGGATGGACGACCTCACCCCTGACGACCTCCACCACCTCCGCCGCTGCGTCGCGCTCGCCCGCGAGGCGCTGGACGCGGGCGACGAGCCGTTCGGCTCGCTGCTCGTCGACCCCAGCGGCACGGTGCTGCGCGAGGAGCGCAACGAGACGTCGGGCGGCGACCAGACCCGGCACCCCGAGCTCGAGCTCGCCCGGTGGGCGGCGACCAACGTCGCCGAGGACGTACGCCCCCGGTGCATCGTCTACACGTCCGGGGAGCACTGCGCGATGTGCTCCGCCGCCCACGCCTGGGTCGGTCTCGGGCGGATCGTGTACGCCGGCTCGACCGCGCAGCTCTCCGCGTGGCGGTCGTCGTGGGGCCTGGCCGCCGGGCCGGTGCTGCCCCTGTCGATCAACGCCGTCGCGCCCGGCGTACCCGTCTCCGGGCCGGCACCCGAGCTCGAGGCCGAGCTGCGGGAGCTGCACCAGCGAGCGGCAGGCGTCTAGTCAGCCGTTCTGCTCGAAGAGGGACACGACGATCCCCTCGGGACCGCGGACGTACGCCATCCGCACCACGCCCTCGTGGTCGCCCACGCCGCCGACGAGTCCGTAGCCGGCCGCCGCGACGCTCTCCAGCGCGGCGTCGAGGTCGCCGACCTCGAAGGACACGTTGCGCAGGCCGACCTCGTTGGCGAGTGCCTCGGGCGATCCGGGCAGGTTGTCCGGAGTCACGAAGCTGGCGAGCTCGAGCTTCGAGCCTCCGCCGGGTGGGGCGAGCATCACGATCCGGCAGCGGGCGCCGGGGATGGCGCACACCGTCTCGACGAACTCGCCCTCGACCGTCGTGGTGCCCTCGACCTCCAGGCCGAGGCCGACGAAGAAGTCGGTCGCCCTCTCGAGGTCCGCGACGGTGATGCCGATGTGGTCGAAGCGCTGCACGTGGGACATGGGTCCACCTCTATCAGGTCGGGGTCGGTTCACCCCTGGGTCGGAGCCGAGCCGGAGATCTCGACATCCGCCTACGCTGACCGGGTGACCGATCCCCTGGACGACGGCCCCTTCTTCCACGGCACCAAGGCGGACCTGGAGGTCGGCGACCTCCTCACGGCGGGCTTCCGCTCGAACTACCGGCCCGAGATCGTGATGAACCACATCTACTTCACCGCGCTCAAGGACGGCGCCGGCCTGGCCGCGGAGCTCGCAGCCGGCGCGGGCGCGCCCCGCGTCTACGAGGTCGAGCCCGTCGGCGACTTCGAGGACGACCCCAACGTCACGGACAAGAAGTTCCCGGGCAACCCCACCCGCTCCTACCGCAGCACCGAACCGCTCCGGGTGGTCGCCGAGGTCGACGACTGGCCGCGACTGAGCCCCGAGGCGCTGCAGGAGTGGCGCGACCGGCTGGCGGCCCTGCGCGCCGACGAGCGCGGGGAGATCATCAACTGACGTCGGGCAGACTCCCTCGCATGTCCCGCCCGCTCGCGCTCGCCGTGGCGTGGGTCGGTGTCGCCACCATGGTCGCTGCCAGCTTCTACGCACCCGCCCAGCCGGAGCTGTTCCAGGACGGCGCCGCGTGCGAGATCGCGCAGTGCGGGACGCTCGAGGACCCCGAGCGGTGGCGTACGGCGTGGTGGGTGTGGGGCGCCGGGCTGGTCCTCCTCCTCGCGGCCGTCCCCTTCACCGCCCGCCCGGGGCGGGTCCGGCCACTCTGGGCTGCGCTGGGCCTGGTCGACGGCTCCGCTCTGGCTGATCGGCTTCGCGTGCCTCGCGTGGATCGCCTCGCTGTACACGTCGGTGCACGGCGCGGCGACCGTCGCCGTGTGCGGTCTGCTGGCTCCGGTGGTCGACCTCGTCGCCGGAGCGTGGAAGCAACGACGGACGTCCGCCTGACCGATGCGGCGCGAGCCGACTAGAATTCGTTCGTGAACGACGTGCACGTGATCGCCTACTTCGCCGGCGACCCGACCCGGACCTACCAGCTGGCCCAGTGGCTGGAGGTCCTCGAGATCCTCGACGGCGTGCACCCGGTCGCGCTGGTCCTCCGGGACCCCTCCTCCGCGGCACTCATCGGCTCGCGCACGACCCTGCCCGTCCTCACCGCCGCGACGTTCCCGGAGCTCACCGAGCTCTACGCCGACCTCGACGCCAAGGTCGTCCTCTACTGCAACAACGCGGTGCTCAACTTCGAGTCCCTCGTCGACGCCCGCCGGCTGCACGTCCACATCAACCACGGCGAGAGCGACAAGCAGTCGATGGCGAGCAACAACGCCAAGGCCTACGACCGGGTCTTCGTCGCCGGCGACGCGGCGGTCCAGCGCTACGTGACCGGGCTGCTCGACTTCGACGCCACCCGCCTGGTGCGCATCGGTCGGCCCCAGCTCGACCTGCCGCGCACGCCGCTGCTGCCGCCCAGCGAGCGGCGTACGGTCCTCTACGCCCCCACGTGGGAGGGCGACGCCGACTACAACGACTACACGTCGATCGACACGCTCGGCGAGACGATCGTCCGGGCGATCCTCGAGGTCCCCGACGTCCGCCTGGCCTACAAGCCGCACCCGAAGGTGACGACCAGCCTCACCCCGGCGATCGCCGACGCCCACGACGCCATCGTGCGCACCGTCGCCGAGGCGGCCCGGCGCGACCCGGACGCCGGCCACACGCAGGTCCTGAGCGGTGACATCCTCGCGGTGATGCCGGGGTGCGACGCGATCGTCACCGACGTGTCCTCCGTCGGCCTGGACTGGCTCTACCTCCACACCGACAAGCCGATCGTCCTCACCGACCGCCACCAGGACCTCGCCGCGCTCCTGGCCGAGGTCCCGATCAGCCGGTGCGCGGACGTCGTCGACGAGTCCAGCGTCGACACGCTCACCGCGCTCCTCGTCGACCGCCTCGCGCACGACGAGCACCACTTCGCCCGCATCGCGATGCGGCACCACTACTTCGACGACCTGCGGGTGGGTGACAGCACCGAGCGCTTCCTCGCCTCGGTCGGCGAGCTGGTCACGCTGCGCGACCGACTGGTCGACAGCGGGTCGCCCGGGGACGCGATCACTGCCTGACGGACGTCGCGTCGGTCAGTCCGCCGGACCCCAAAGGGCGGGGCCGTTGTCGCACGCTGCTGACAGACTGCACGGCATGACCGCCCTCGACCGCTTCAGCGCGCCCACGCGGGCGTGGTTCGAGGCGTCGTTCGCGGAGGCGACCCCCGCGCAGGAGGGCGCCTGGACGAGCATCGCCGAGGGCAGGAACGCGCTGGTCGTCGCGCCCACCGGCAGCGGCAAGACGCTGAGTGCGTTCCTGCACGCGATCGACCGGCTGCTGAGCAGCGAGCCGCCCGAGGACAAGTCGAAGCGCACCCGCGTCCTCTACATCTCCCCGCTCAAGGCCCTCGGCGTCGACGTCGAGCGCAACCTCCGCGCGCCCCTGACCGGCATCCGCAACACCGCCGAGCGGCTCGAGGCCACGGTCCCCGAGGTCACCGTCGGGCTGCGGTCCGGCGACACCAGCCCGGCCGACCGGCGCAAGCTCGGCACCACGCCGCCCGACATCCTCATCACCACGCCCGAGTCGCTGTTCCTGATGCTCACCAGCCAGGCGCGCGAGACGCTGCGCAGCGTCGACACGATCATCATCGACGAGGTCCACGCCGTCGCCGGCACCAAGCGCGGCGCCCACCTCGCCCTCAGCCTCGAGCGCCTCGACGCGCTGCTCGACAAGCCGGCGCAGCGCATCGGCCTCAGCGCGACCGTCCGCCCGCTCGACGAGGTCGCCCGCTTCCTCGGCGGCTCGCAGCCCGTCGAGATCGTCGCGCCGCCCAGCACCAAGGAGTGGGACCTCCGGGTCGTGGTGCCGGTCGAGGACATGACGATGCCGGAGGAGTACGACGAGGACTCGGGCGACCCCGGCCGGTCGACGAGCATCTGGCCCCACGTCGAGGAGCACGTGGTCGACCTCGTCGAGCAGCACCGCTCGACCATCGTCTTCGCCAACTCCCGCCGGCTGGCCGAGCGGCTCACCGCCCGGCTCAACGAGATCGCCACGACGCGGGCGGAGGAGCGGGCCGGCGAGCGGGCCGAGGCCGAGGAGGCACGGACGGGCAAGCCGCCCGCCCAGGTCATGGCCCAGTCCGGGCAGAGCAGCGGCGCCGACACGATCATCGCCAAGGCCCACCACGGCTCGGTCTCCAAGGAGCAGCGGGCGATCATCGAGGACGACCTCAAGCGCGGCCGGCTCCCCGCCGTGGTCGCCACCAGCAGCCTCGAGCTCGGCATCGACATGGGCGCGGTCGACCTCGTCATCCAGATCGAGTCGCCGCCCAGCGTCGCCAGCGCCCTGCAGCGCGTCGGTCGAGCCGGCCACCAGGTCGGCGAGGTCAGTCGCGGGGTGCTCTTCCCCAAGCACCGCGGCGACCTCGCGCAGACGGCCGTGTCGGTCGAGCGGATGCGCACCGGCGCCATCGAGAAGCTCTCCGTCCCCGCCAACCCCCTCGACGTGCTCGCGCAGCAGGTCGTGGCGATGCTGGCGCTGGACGAGTGGGACGTCGACGAGGTGTTCGCGCTCGTCACCCGCGCGGCGTCGTACTCCCAGCTCCCCCGCGCCGCCTTCGACGCCACGCTCGACCTGCTGAGCGGGCGCTACCCGAGCGACGAGTTCGCCGAGCTGCGTCCGCGCATCGTGTGGGACCGGGTCACCGGCACCCTGAGCGGACGGCCCGGCGCCCAGCGGCTCGCGGTCACCAGCGGCGGCACGATCCCCGACCGCGGCCTGTTCGGCGTGTTCCTCGTCGGCGAGAAGGCCAGCCGCGTCGGCGAGCTCGACGAGGAGATGGTCTACGAGTCGCGGGTCGGCGACATCTTCGCCCTCGGCGCCACCAGCTGGCGGATCGAGGACATCACCCACGACCGGGTGCTCGTCACGCCCGCGCCCGGGATCCCCGGGCGGCTGCCGTTCTGGAAGGGCGACGCCCTCGGCCGTCCCGCCGAGCTGGGTGCCGCCGTCGGTGCGTTCACCCGCGAGCTGGCCGCGGCGCCGCCCGCGAAGGCGATCGCGAGCGTGCGCGAGCGCGGCCTCGACGAGAACGCCGCCACCAACCTCGTCACCTACATCACCGAGCAGCGCGAGGCGACCCAGGTCGTCCCCCACGACACCCAGATCGTGGTCGAGCGGTTCCGCGACGAGCTCGGCGACTGGCGGCTCGTCGTGCACTCCCCCTACGGCACGCCCGTCCACGCGCCGTGGGCGCTCGCGATCAACGCCCGGCTCCGCGAGCGCTTCGACGTCGACGGCCAGGCCGTCGCCTCGGACGACGGCATCGTGATCCGGATCCCCGACACCGACGCCGAGCCGCCCACGGGCGAGGTGATCGTCTTCGAGCCCGAGGAGATCGAGCAGATCGTCACCCAGGAGGTCGGCGGCTCCGCGCTCTTCGCCAGCCGGTTCCGCGAGTGCGCCGCGCGCGCCCTGCTGCTCCCCCGGCGCGATCCCGGCCGGCGCAGCCCGCTCTGGCAGCAGCGCCAGCGCAGCGCCCAGCTGCTCGAGGTGGCGTCGAAGTACCCCGCGTTCCCCATCGTGCTCGAGGCCGTGCGCGAGTGCCTCCAGGACGTCTACGACCTGCCTGCGCTCGTCGCGCTGCTCGGCCGCGTGCACCGCCGCGAGGTCACCGTCGTCGACGTCGCGACGACCTCGCCGAGCCCGTTCGCCCGCAGCCTGCTCTTCGGCTACGTCGCCCAGTTCGTCTACGAGGGCGACTCCCCCATCGCCGAGCGCCGCGCCGCCGCGCTGTCGCTCGACCAGGGGCTGCTCGCCGAGCTGCTCGGCCGCGCCGAGCTCCGCGAGCTGCTCGACCCCGAGGTCCTCGCCGAGGTCGAGGCCGAGCTCCAGTGGCTCGCCCCCGACCGCCGGGCCCGCAACGCCGAGGGCATCGCCGACCTGCTGCGGCTCGTCGGACCGCTGTCGGTCGCCGAGATGGCCCAACGGTCGGTCGAGGGCGCAGACGTCGCCGAGTGGCTGGCGATGCTCGATCGTCGCGTCCTCCCCGTGCGGATGGCCGGCGAGGACCGCTGGACCGCCATCGAGGACATCGGCCGGCTGCGCGACGGACTCGGCGTCCCCGTGCCGGTCGGCACGCCCGACGCGTTCCTCGAGCTGCCCGAGGACCCGCTCGGCGACCTCGTCTCCCGCTACGCCAGGAGCCACGGCCCCTTCACCACCGCCGAGGTCGCCACCCGGCTCGGCCTCGGCGAGGCCGTCGCCCGGCAGACCCTCCAGCGCCTGGCCCACCGCGGGCGGGTGCTCGACGGCGAGTTCCGTCCGTCGGGCTCGGGCACCGAGTGGTGCGACGCCGAGGTGCTCCGCAAGCTGCGCCGCCGATCGCTCGCGCGGCTGCGCCAGGAGATCGAGCCGGTCACCCACGACGCGGTCGCGCGGTTCCTCCCGGCCTGGCAGAAGGTCGGCGGAAGCCTCCGCGGCGTCGACGGGGTCGTCGCCGCCATCGACCAGCTCGCCGGCTGCCCGGTCCCCGCGAGCGCGCTCGAGCCGCTCGTCCTCGCCGCCCGGGTCCGCGACTACGAGCCCTCGATGCTCGACGAGCTCACCGCCTCGGGAGAGGTCATCTGGGCCGGGCACTCCCCGCTGCCCGGCAGCGACGGCTGGGTCAGCCTCCACCTCGCCGACCAGGCCCACCTCACGCTGCCCGAGGTGGAGACGACCGACGAGGTCGACGGCCTCCACCGCGCCGTCCTCGACGCGCTCGAGCCCGGCGGCGCGTGGTTCTTCCGCCAGATCGCCGACCGCGTCGGCCCGACGACCGACGCCGAGCTCAGCACCGCCCTGTGGGAGCTCGTCTGGCGCGGCCTCGTCACCAACGACACCCTCACGCCGCTGCGGGCACTGGTCCGCAGCGGCACACCCTCGCACCGCACCCGTCGTACGCCGCCCCGGCTCGGGCGCACGACCGGCGGCCGGATGCCCGCGCGCACCGGTCCGCCCGAGACCGCCGGCCGGTGGGCGGTCCTCCCCGACCGCGACGGCGACCCGACGCGACGGGCGCACGCCCGCGCCGAGCACCTGCTCGAGCGGCACGGCGTGGTGACGCGCGGTGCCGTGGTGAGCGAGCGCGTGGTCGGCGGTTTCGCCGGGGTCTACAAGGTGCTCAGCGCCTTCGAGGACACCGGCCGCTGCCGACGCGGCTACTTCATCGAGGGCC
This sequence comes from uncultured Actinomycetota bacterium, assembly GCA_963795095.1. GTDB lineage: Bacteria > Actinomycetota > Actinomycetes > Propionibacteriales > Nocardioidaceae > Nocardioides. The sequence goes on from CAWCGM010000025.1 coordinate 8,979, forward strand.
TCGGTGCCGCCCAGTTCGGCAGCGCCGGTGCCATCGACCGGCTGCGCACCTTCTCCGAGCCGGAGAGCGCCAGGCCAGGGTGGCGGCAAGCCGACCGTCGTGGCGCTCGCCGCCACCGACCCGGCCAACGTCTTCGGCGCTGCGCTCCCGTGGCCCGAGCCTGCCGACGCCGAGCGTCCCGGCCACCGGCCCGGACGCAAGGCCGGGGCGCTGGTCGTGGTCGTCGACGGCGACCTCACCGTCTACGTCGAGCGCGGTGGGCGCACGCTGCTCACCTGGACCGAGGACCAGGACGTCCTCACGCCCGCGATGTCCGCACTCGCCGACGCCGCCCGCCGGGGCGCGCTCGGGCGGCTCACCGTCGAGAAGGTCGACGGGCAGGCGCTCCTCGGCAACGGCGGCGAGACCCCGATCCGGCTCGCACTCTCCGCGGCGGGCTTCGTCGCGACACCGAAGGGACTGAGGCTCCGTGCCTGAGGGCGACACCGTCTACCGAGCCGCAGCCAAGCTCGACCGCGCCCTGACCGGGCACCAGCTCACCCTCTCCGACTTCCGTGTGCCCGCCTTCGCCACCGTCGACCTCTCCGGCGGCAACGTCATCCGCACCCTCTCGCGCGGCAAGCACATCCTCACCCGCGTCGACCACGAGCGCGCCTGGACCATCCACACGCACCTCAAGATGGAGGGCTCGTGGCACGTCTACCCCGCCGGGGAGCGGTGGCGCCGGCCCGACAACCAGGTGCGCCTGGTGCTCGGCATCGAGGGCCGCAAGGCGGTCGGCTTCCAGCTCGGCATCGTCGAGCTGGTGCACCGTGAGGACGAGGCCGGCCTCGTCGCCCACCTCGGCCCCGACCTCCTCGGTCCCGACTGGGACGAGGAGCGCGCCGTGGCCAACCTCAGCGACGAGCCCGCGCGCCCGGTGGGCCAGGCGCTGCTCGACCAGCGCAACCTCGCCGGGGTCGGCAACATGTACATGGCCGAGCTCTGCTTCACCAGCGGCGATCAACCCGGCGACCCACGTCGGCCGCGTCCCCGACCTCACCCGCCTGGTCCGGCGCGCGAAGCAGATGCTCGAGGTCAACAAGGAGCGGGCGATCCAGTCGACGACCGGCAACCTCCGCGAGCGCGAGCGGATGTGGGTCTACCGACGCGACACGTCACCGTGCCGGCGCTGCGGCACCACGATCGCGGTGACCATGCTGGGCGAGCCGGGCCGCGAGCGGGCGGCGTACTGGTGCCCGAGCTGCCAGCCCGAGCGGTGACCGCCGGAGCAGAGCCGTCAGGCGGCGGAGGCGACGACGTCGCCCGCGGGACGCGCGGCCGTGATCGGCGTGGCCACCACGCCGAGCGCGATCTCCTCGAGCGCCACGGCGTCGGCCACGTCGCGCAGCACGTCGGAGAGCGGCAGGTCCATCGCCTCGCACAGCGACGCCAGCAGCTCCGACGACGCCTCCTTCTGGCCACGCTCGATCTCCGAGATGTAGCCCAGGCTCACCCGGGCCTCCGCGGAGAGCTCCCGCAGGGTCATCCCGCGCTGCATCCGGGCGCTGCGCAGCACGTCGCCGAGCAGTCGTCGGAAGATCACCATGCGCGAGGTCCTTGCTCTGAGGAGTTGAGGAACATCTGCCCCAACGCTACCGGAGGCCCGGTTCTTCCCGCAGGAGGTCCCGCAGGAGGGTCACCGCGGACTCGCACGTCGCCTCCCGGATCGCGCGACGATCGCCGTCGAGCGCGAGGAGCCGGGTGCGGACGACGTCGGGCCCGGCCACGGCCACCCACACCGTCCCGACCGGCCTCCCCTCCTGGCTGTCGGGCCCGGCGACCCCCGTCGTCGCCACGCCCCAGGTCGCGTCGAGGCGACGGCGTACGCCACGCGCCATCGCGACCGCGCACTCCTCCGACACGACCCCGTGCCGGTCGACGACCTCGGCCGGGACGTCGAGCACGGACACCTTGACGCGCGTCGCGTAGGACACGACGCCGCCGACGAAGCTGCGCGAGGCGCCCGGCACGTCGGTGACGAGCCCGGCGAGCAGACCACCGGTCAGCGACTCGGCGGTCGCGAGCGTCTCGCCGCGATCGACCAGCGACTCGAGCACACCCACGACGGGGTTCCCGGCTGGCGACCACACGTCGGCGACACTAGCGCCATGGCACTCCCCATCGAGGACTACGCCCTCATCGGCGACCGCGGCACCGCGGCCCTGGTCGGCAAGGACGGCTCGATCGACTGGCTCTGCCTGCCGCGCTTCGACTCCCCCGCCTGCTTCGCCGCGCTGCTCGGCACCGAGGACAACGGTCGCTGGCTGCTCGCCCCCGCCGACGAGGTGGTGTCGACGAGCAGGAGGTACGTCGACGGCACGGCGCTGCTCGAGACGACGTTCACCACGGCCGACGGCGAGGTCGTGCTGCTCGACGTGATGCCGACCGGCGACGGCCGCGCCGACGTCGTACGCCGTCTCACCTGCACGCGCGGCACCGTCACCATCCGCCACGACTGGGTGGTGCGCTGCGACTACGGCCACGTCCGGCCGTGGGTCACGCGCGAGCACGCGCACGGCAACGACCTGATCGTGGCCGTGGCCGGACCCGACAAGCTCGTCCTGCGCGGCCCGCGGCTGCCCCGCGCCCACGACGGGCACCACTCCGACGAGTTCGAGATGGCGGAGGGCGACCAGGTCACCTTCTCCACGACCTGGGTCCGCTCGTGGCGCGACATCCCCGAGCCGCTGGGCTTCGACGAGCGGATCGAGGCGACCACCGCCGCCCAGCGCGAGTGGTCGGCGCGCTCCCCCGACGACGTGCCGCACGCCGACATGGTCCGCCGCAGCCTGCTCACCCTGCTGCTGATGACCCACGAGGAGACCGGCGGCATCGTCGCGGCGCCCACGACGTCGCTGCCCGAGGACTTCGGCGGCGAGCGCAACTGGGACTACCGGTTCTGCTGGCTGCGCGACGCCGCGCTGACGCTCGAGTCGCTGCTCGGCGCCGGCTACGCCGAGGAGGCCTACCACTGGCGCCGCTGGCTGCTGCGCGCCGTCGCCGGCGACCCGGCGGACCTGCAGATCATGTACACCGTCGACGGCGGCCGCCAGCTGCCCGAGCGCGAGGTCGAGCACCTGCCGGGCTACGCGGACAGCAAGCCCGTGCGCATCGGCAACGGCGCTGCGTCGCAGCGGCAGAACGACGTCCTCGGCGAGGTGATGATCGCCCTCGAGCTGGCCCGGGAGGCGGGGCTCGACGAGACCCGCAACTCGTGGTCGCTCCAGCGCGCGCTGGTCGAGGAGCTGGCCGACCACTGGGACGAGCCCGACAACGGGCTCTGGGAGATCCGCGGCGACCAGCGGCACTTCACCCACTCCCGCGTGATGGTGTGGGTGGCGTTCGACCGGGCCGTGCGCGCGGTCGAGGACCACGGCCTCGACGGTCCGGTGGAGCGCTGGCGCGACCTGCGCGACCGGGTGCGCGAGGAGATCCTCGACAAGGGCTTCGACGACGAGCGCGGCACCTTCACCCAGCACTACGACACCCGCGAGGTCGACGCCTCGCTGCTCACCATCCCGCTCGTCGGCTTCCTGCCCGGGCGACGACCCGCGCGTGCTGGGCACGATCGACGCGGTGATGGAGGACCTCATGTGCGACGGCCTGCTGCTGCGCTACCGCACCGAGACCGGCGTCGACGGGCTCGCCGGCGACGAGCACCCGTTCCTGGCCTGCTCCTTCTGGCTCGTGTCGGCGCTCGCCCGCGCCGGTCGCCGCGACGAGGCCGAGGAGCTCATGGACCGGCTCTGCGGGCTGGCCAACGACGTCGGCCTGCTCTCGGAGGAGTACGACGGCGCGCACGGGCGGATGGCCGGGAACTTCCCGCAGGCCTTCAGCCACCTGACGCTCGTGCAGGCGGCGCTCGCCCTCCGGTGACGCCAGCGGCCCCCGCCCTGCAGAGCAGGACGGGGGCCGTTGATGAGTGGGCTCGGATCAGCGGGTGATCTTGAGCTTCACGATCTTCTTGGCACGCTTCACGTCGTCGTCACCGAGGTAACGCACGACGAGCTTCTTCTTGCCGGCCTTGGCGAACGCGGGCAGCTTGACGACTGCCTTCCCGTTCTTCACCTTGAACCGGTACACCTTGCCGGTCGACTCGACCCGGACCTTGATGAAGCCGGTGGCCATCCGTCGTCGGCCTTGACCTTCACCTTGAACCGGACCTTCTCGCCGACCGAGCCCTTGGCGTTGACCAGCCTTGAGCGTGGCCGTCGCCTTCTCCGGCTCCGGGGTGGGAGTCGGGGTCGGGGTCGGGTCGGGGTCGGGGTCGCGGGTCGGCTTGACCGGGACGGTCACCGGACCGTGCCGGTCGCGACGGTGCAGGTCGTCCCGGTGAGGTGACGACCAGCTCGGCACAGCGACCGGCAGGGTGCCGGCGGCGATCGGGATGGCCGCACGTTGACCGCGTGGTCTCCACCGTCGAGCTGGCCGAGGCCGAGGATGACGTCACCGGGGCGGTGCTCGGCGAGACCGTGACCGGCACGGTGCCAGCCTGGCCCTCCGGGATCGTGACGTTCGTGCGCGTCACCGTGGTGACGATGCAGTCGGGGGCGGTGAAGGCGAGAGGCACCAGCACCTCCGTACCCGTCGTGAGGTCCGTGACCGTCAGCGTGTCGGTCGGGGCACACGCCGGGATCTCCACGGTGACGCTCGACGTTCCCGTGGCGTCGAAGCCCGGGAGCGCTGCGGCGACAGTGGTGACGACGGGTGCGGTGCCGAGCACCTTCTCGCCCAGCGACACCTCGACCTCGGAGTCCGTCAGGTCGCCCGGACCCGCATCGACAGCGACGACAGGTTGAACTTGACCCGGTCGCCGGCGAGGTAGGCCGCCGGAGCACCGGCCGGGAAGCTCACACCCACGGCGTGCTGCGAGTAGTCGACGGCCAGCGGCGGGGTGTGGGCAGCTGCGCTCCCCATGTAGTCCACCATCGCCGGCAGGTCGACCTTGCCGGTGTCGCGACGCTGCGTCCCGTCCGCAGGGCACGGAAGTTGTCACCACCGCTGGCGAGGAACGAGTTGACCGTCACCGAGTACGACGTGGTGATGCCGATCGGGTCCCGTTGAGCCACATCCCGGTGATCCGGTCTCCCTCGGGGCGCGACGGGTCGTAGGTGTAGCGGAAGCCCTCCGAGGTGCCGAGGCGCAGGAACGGACGCGCTGGACGCCGCGCGTCACGCTGCCACTGCTGCTCGAGGACGGCCTTGAGCTGGGCACCGGTCAGTCCATGTTGACCAGCGTGTTGGCGAACGGCTGGACGACCGCGGCCTGCTTGTAGGTCAGGTGGGCCGGGTAGCCGCCGGCGTTGCCGGTCATGTTCTGGCGCAGGCCGCCGGGGTTCATGAGCGCGATCTGCGCGCCACCGGACTCGGTGGCGGGCGTGGCCCACCGCTGGACCTCGGCGACGAGGTTGCTGAGCGTGGACTCGCCACCGCGGTTCTCGGTCGTGCCGTTGGCGAGCGTGGCACGCTTGAAGGGCGCGGCGAGCTTGCCGAGGACGACCGAGCCCGGGCCGACGCGGCCGGCGAACGCGTTGTCCACGATCGCGTGGTGGCCGCGTCGGCCGGGTAGTTGGGCGAGGGGACGGGGTCAGCCGGCCTGTCGTCGGCAGCCAGGAAGTTCTGCGTCTTGCTCGTGACCTGACCGGTCACGTCGTTGACGGTGAACAGGAGCTGGTTGAGCGCCTGGCCGTACTGACCGGCCGACACGACGGGGCGCTCGGTGACGGCGCGTCCGTCCCAGGCCGGGACCGGCACGGAGTGGTTGTAGGCCAGGTGGGTGTGGCCCGAGACGATGGCGTCGATGTTGGGGTTGACGCCGTTGACGATCGGCCGAAGCGCGTGGTCGTTGTTCATCGTCGGCGCAGGTGGTGTCGGGAGCACCCTCGTGGACCAGCAGCACGATGACGTCGGCACCCTCGCTCCTCCAGGGCGTTGGCGCTGCGGTGGTCACCTCGTTGATGATGTTCGTGACCTTGACGCGGCGATCCCGGCGGGGCTCACGAGCGCCGGCGAGGTCCTCGGTGACCGCGCCGACGAAGCCGACCTGCACGCTGCCGAAGTCCTCGATCCAGCGTGTCACGGGATGGTGTGGGCGTTGTCAGCTGTTGTTGCGGACGTTGGCCGCGATGTACTGCCACTTGGCGCCGCCGTAGGGGTTCGTCGCTGGCGACGCAGGGCCATCACCCGGTTGACCAGGTCGTCGCAACCCGGTCGAACTCGTGGTTGCCCGCGGCGGACACGTCGAGACCGGCCTCGTTGAGGGCGTCGATCGTCGGCTTGTCCTTCTGGATGAACGACTCGAAGGTCGAGGCGCCGATGAGGTCACCGGCAGCGGCGAAGACCGTCTTGTAGGTGGGTTGTCGGCCTCGAGCTGCTTGACCGCACCGGCGAGCACCGCCGCGCCGGCGTCCGGGTCGCGGTTCTCGTGGTGCCGTCCGCGCTAGGAGGCGGCCGTGGAAGTCGTTGGTGCGCGAGGATCTGGACGGTCGACGTCGGCGGCGTGCGCCGGGGCCGCCATGGCGACGACGGCGAGCGGGGCTGCGAGCAGCCCCGTCAGGGTGGTCGCGAGAGCGAATCTGCGACCTGTTCGTGATGCTGGCACGAGTTGCCTTTCGACAGGAGGGCGATCTGGATGTGAGGTGCGGCGTGAGCCGGGTCACCCTAACCCGACCGGCGGACCGGTCGGAGCGGGAGCGACCCGGGTGGTGCCGTCCCGGCCAGCCCCTCGACGGGGCTGGCCGGGACGTCGTGCTGGGCGTGCTGCGAGTGCCGGGTCAGCGCCGCTTGACGCGGAACTTCACCGTCGTACGAGCCGCCTCGGTGTTGGCGTCACCGAGGTAGCGGACCTTCGCCTTGTAGCGGCCCGGCTTGCCGATCTTCTTGAGCTTGACGACCGCCTTGCCGTCGACGACGCGCGCCCGGTAGACCTTGCCCGCGACGCGGACCCGGACCTTGCCGGTCGGCGCGTAGCCGTCGGCCTCCACGCGCACGACGATCTTGACGCGACTCTTGCCGGTCTTGACGACCTTCGGCTTGGCCTTCGCCGTGAGCGTCGGGGTCGCCTTGGTCACGACGTGGGTCACCGTGCCCGTCGACGCCTTGTGGCCGGCGTCGCCGGAGTAGGACAGCGCCAGGGTGTAGGTGCCGGCCGGCAGCGCCTTCGCGGGTACGGCGATGGTGCCCGCACCCGAGGTGAGGGTGGTCGAGCCGATGACGGTCCCCGCGAGCGAGAGCGTCACGGTGCCGGTGGCGGTCGCCGGGGCGACCTTCACCGCCACGGAGGCGGCCTGGCCGTAGTCGACCGGAGCGGCCGTGCCGCTGACCGTCGGTGTCGACGACGGGAGCGGGCGGCGGGGTCGTCGTCGACGTCTTGATCCCGACGATCTCCGGGTTGTGGTCGGAGGACCGGTAGGGGTTCGGCGCGTAGAGGTTGGTGACGTTGGCGTTGAAGCGCGGCGTACTCGTAGTAGACCGACTCGTAGGAGTTGATGTCCCAGATGTCGACGCCCTGCACGGTGGCGAGCGCCGCGTCGTTGGCGAGCACGTGGTCGAGCGAGCCGACCATGCCGTCGAAGGAGTAGCTCTCCTCCTCCGGGTCGCTGGTCGACTCCAGGTTGGTGTAGCCGGCCGCCTTGAGGATCTGGATCGGGTCCTCCTCGGAGTAGGCGTTGAAGTCACCGGCGAGGAAGACCTTGCTCAGGTTGCGCTGGGTCTTGAACTCGTCGGCGAACGTCACCAGGCCGGCCGCCTGCAGCTCGCGGCGGTCGTTGGCGTTGCCCTGGCCGTCGGGGTCGGCGGTGCCGGATCCCTTGGACTTGAAGTGGTTGACGATCACGGCGAACGCCTCGGAGTCGGCGGTCCCGGCCTTCTTGAAGGCCTGGGCCACCGGCTCGCGGGCGTCCTCGAACGCCTCACCGGCCGACGACTGGTCGCTCAGCACGACCGAGTCACCGACCAGCGACACGTTGGCCGGCTTGTAGATGAAGCCGTTGCGGATCACGTCCTGCTCCGACGGTCGGCGGCAGCACGGGTGCGGACGGGACCGCGGCCCAGGTGCCGGCACCGGCGTCGGCGTTGAGGGCCGTCACCAGTGCGTCGATCGCGAAGTCGCGCGGCTTGTTGAACTTCACCGAGTTCTCGAGCTCCTCGAGGGAGACGATGTCGGCGTTGGCGGTGTTGATGGCCGCGACGATCTTGTCGCGCTGGCGCACCAGGTTGGCGTCGTTCGCGGCGCCACGGGGACCGTTGGGGTTGCACGAGTTGTTGGAGATGTTGTTGCCGCGCGGTCGATGTAGTAGGTGCAGGTGCCGAGCCCGGAGCGCGACGAACTCCTCGCCGGTGGTCGGGAAGAAGTTCAGCACGTTGAACGTCGCGAGCTTGAGGTCGCCACCGACCGGCTCGGGAGCCGCCGGACGGGTCTGCTCGAACTCCAGCATCCCGGTGGGCTTGCCGACCACCTGCGCCTGCGGCTGGATCCGCCACGACGTGTTGCGCTGCGTGAGGACGACCGGCTTGACGAAGGTCATCCCGCGCACCGACGCGCACGGTGTGGTCCGCGGTGAACCACGGGAGCGGCTCGCCCGCGCGCTGGTAGTTGGGCGGGTTGCCCGGGATGAAGTAGCTCCACGACGACGCGTCGTCGAGGATCAGGCGGTGGGCGGCGTTGTAGGCCTTGCGCGCGTCGATCGCGGGCGGTGTCCTGCGCGTCGATGATCTCCGTCGGAGCGACCAGCGGGTCGTCGCTGTTGGCCACGACTGCGAGCTCGCCGATGAAGGCACCATCGGTCTGCGTGGGCGAGCGAGGTCGGGGCTGCCGTCGTAGGAGTCCGTGACGGTCCACGGAGCGGTGGGCTTGAACAGCTCGCCCTCCACGACCTCACGGGCCGTGTCGAGAGCCGCACCGGTGCAGGCAGGCCGTGCCCGGGAGGGCGCAGTCGGTGCCGGGGACCTGGGTCTTGGGGATGACCGTCGCCCAGGGACGGCGACCGCGGTCACGCCGGTGGCGGTGACCTGGGTGGCTCCGGCGAACTCGCCGGCGGTGCCCGTCACCTCGACGGAGTCGCCGACGGCCGGGTAGGTGGCGAAGCCGGACGTCCCGCCGTAGACGAAGATCGCGTCCGAGGCGTCCGGCGTCGTGTCGGCGCCGGGCGTCTGGATGTAGAAGCCGTTGAGGCCACCCGTCGGGTAGGCGGCGGTGACGACACCACGGGTGGTGACCGTCTGGCCGTTGAGCGGCGTGGCGGCACCGGTGCCCTGGATCTCGGCGATCGCGATCGGGGCGGCAGGCTCCGCGACGGTGAACGTGAACGTGACGGAGTCGGTCGCCGGGTCGGGGCGGCGGAGTCCGTGGCAGTCGCGGTGACGGTGTAGGTGCCGGCGGTGGTCGGCGTGCCGGAGACGGCGCCGTCGGTGGCGACGTCGACGCCCGGGGGCAGGCCGGTGGCCGTCCACGTGTACGGGGCGGTGCCTCCCGTCGCGCTCAGGGTGAAGCCGGTGATGGGCGCGCCGACCACGCCGGACTTGTTGCCCGGCGAGACGGCGTCCAGGCCGGCGGGAGCAGACGACGTTGTCCGCGTCCGGCGTCGGCGCCTGGGCCGTGAACTCGGCGGCGTTGTTGTCGTTGTCGGCCGCGATGCGCTGGATGCTCACCGTGACGGTGTTGCCGGTCGCCGCGGCGGTCTCGGGCGGTGTTGCTGGTGCCGTAGCCGAGCTTGTCGACGACCGGTCGCTGCTCGACGGGTCGACGGCGACGCGTGCCGCTGGCCAGCGTGACGGTCCCGCCAGCACGCCCGGGGTTGACGCGTCGAGGTCTGGTCGACGCCAGGCACGGCGCGTGCCGTTCGCGCCGTTGCGTCCGCACCCTGGATCGGTGATAGTAGCCGCCGGCGCCGATGGAGCCGGTCAGCGGACCGTCGATGTCGAGTTTCCGGTCGAGCCGGGCGCGCGGTACTGCGACGCGACATAGGCGTGACGGGAAGTCGATCGCCGCCCCGGTCAGGTTGCGCAGCTCGACGAACGTCGTTGCGTGTACGTCGGCGCCGGCCGAGCCGCCGTTGATGTAGACCTCGCTGATGACGAGGTCGGGGCTTGCGGCCTGTGGCCGGTGAGGCCAGGCTGATGGCGAGCGGCGAGACGACGAGGGTGGCGGCGAGGGTGCCGACCAGTCCTCGGCGACGCCGCGAGAGGGGCGCGGGTGAGCGCATGCGAACTCCGAGTGGGTCAGGGTGGATGTGACCCACGCATCTTCACCCAGAGGTCCGACAGTTGGGGTACTCGGCCCTGCATCAATTCGTGACAGGGTTGACGAAAGTTCACGACCGATTTGGTGAGGTGTGGCCGTAACGGCCGAAACGGCGTCAGGAGCGCGGTGCGCGCTGCTTCCGGACCTCGCGGACGAACTCCCACCCGGACCACATCGTCATCACGACGGCACCGGCGAGCGCCACCTGGCTGACGTAGAACAGCACCTCGCCCAGCGGGCCGGGCCAGAAGTCGAAGGCACCACCGTGGGCGTCGCCGTGCGGCAGCGGCCAGGTCAGACCGGCCAGGGCGAAGGCCTGCAGCACGGTCTTGATCTTCCCGCTCTGGGCGGCCGGGATCACGACCTGCTTCAGCACCGAGAGCCGCAGCAGCGTGACGCCCCACTCGCGCAGCAGCACCACGATCGTCACCCACCACCAGACGTCCCCGACGATCGAGAGCCCGATGAAGGCCATGCCGGTGATCGCCTTGTCGGCGATCGGGTCGGCGATCTTGCCGAAGTCGGTGATCAGGTTGTGCTTGCGCGCGAGGTCGCCGTCGATCTTGTCGGTGATCATCGCGACGGCGAACAGCGCGAAGGCCACCCAGCGCCACAGCGTGTCGTCGCCGCCGTCGTGCAGGAGCGCCCAGCCGAACAACGGCACCATCGCGATGCGCAGGACGGTCAGCACGTTGGCGATGTTCCAGTTGGAGACCTGCTGGTCGGTCGTCATGCTGCTCCCTCCGCGCGCGCGACGAGGTCGACGCCGTCGGTCGCCGGTGACGGTCGCGGTCACGCAGGTCGCCGATCTGCGCGCCGTCCGCGCCGAGCAGGGTCGTCGTACCGTCCACCTCGGGACCCTGGTGCGCCGCGCGGCCCTCGACGCGCCGTCGTCGACGCTCTCGACGAGCACGACGACCTGCTCGCCGATGCGCTCCTCGGCCCGCTGGGCGTTGAGCTCCTCGACGAGGCGCGGTGACGTGCTCGGTGCGGGCGCGGATCTCGTCGTCGTCCAGCTTGAGGTCGTCGGCGAAGCCGGCCGCCTCGGTGCCGTCCTCGTCGGAGTAGCCGAAGACGCCGGTGACGTCCATCCGCGCCGCCACGAGGAAGTCGCACAGGGTCTGGAGGTCCTCGTCGGTCTCGCCGGGGAAGCCGACGATGACGTTGGACCGTACGCCGGCCAGCGGGGCCTGCGACCGGATCCGCTCGAGCAGGTCGAGGAAGCTCTCGGGGTCGCCGAAGCGACGCATCCGGCGCAGCACCGTGGCGCTGGCGTGCTGGAAGGACAGGTCGAAGTAGGGCACGACGCCCGGGGTGTCGGCGATCGCCTCGATCAGGCCGGGGCGGGTCTCGGCGGGCTGGAGGTAGGACACCCGCACCCGCTCGATGCCGTCGATGCCCGACAGCTCGGGCAGCAGCGTCTCGAGCAGCCGCAGGTCGCCGAGGTCCTTGCCGTAGGACGTGGAGTTCTCGCTGACGAGGAAGAGCTCCTTGACCCCCTGCGTGGCCAGCCACTGGCCCTCCTGCAGCACGTCGCTCGGACGACGGCTGACGAAGGAGCCGCGGAAGGCCGGGATCGCGCAGAACGAGCAGCGTCGGTCGCAGCCGCTCGCCAGCTTGAGCGGCGCCATCGGACCGGAGTCGAGGCGACGGCGTACGGAGCGGGGTCCCGTCGCAGGTGCGCCGGCCCCGATCTCGCTCGTGTCGGCGACGATCTCGTGGCCCGGGATCGAGATGGTCGAGGCGTCGCGGTCGACCGGGGAGATCGGCAGCAGGCGGCGACGGTCGGACGGCGTGTGCGGGTGGTGCACCTCGCCGCCGACGATCGCGCGCAGCTTGGCAGCGATGTCGGGGTAGTCGTCGAAGCCCAGGACCGCGTCGGCCTCGGGCAGCGACTCCGCGAGGTCCTTGCCGTACCTCTCCGCGAGGCAGCCCACCGCCACGACGGCCTGGGCGCGACCGCCGTGCTCGACCTTGAGGTCGGCGGCCTCGAGCAGGGTGTCGACGGAGTCCTTCTTGGCCGCCTCGACGAAGCCGCACGTGTTCACCACGACGGTGTCGGCGTCCTCCGCGTCGTCGACGAGCACGAAGCCGCCCGCCTCGAGGCGTCCGGCCAGCTCCTCGGAGTCCACCTCGTTGCGGGCGCAGCCGAGCGTCACCACCGCGACGTTGCAGCGGGGTGGGGGCAAGCTCGGTGTCAGTCGTCATCGCACCGTGAGTATGCCGGGTTCGCGGGTGCGGAGCCCGCAACGTCGGAGCGGTGAGGCACCTCACCGCCTCCACCTGCCCGGACACGTGTCCGAGATGTGGCCCTGAAACGTGAGCTCGGAGGGCGACATCTCGGACACGTGTGGGGAACAGGCAGCTCGGGCGAACA
>CAWCGM010000026.1:0-24077 GCA_963795095.1 uncultured Actinomycetota bacterium
CGGGCAGCGGTGGTGGCGCCTCGCCCGAGAAGCGGTCCCAGCCGGACTCGCCGGTGAGCCAGTCGCGCACGATCTGCTTGTCGTACGACGACTGGGTGCGGCCCGGCTGCCACTCGTCGGCCGGCCAGAAGCGGCTGGAGTCGGGGGTGAGGACCTCGTCGGCGAGGATCGTCGGTCCCGTCCGGGCGGCGGCCGAACTCGAGCTTGGTGTCGGCCAGGATGATGCCGCGCTCGCGGGCGAGGCCGTGCGCCTTGCCGTAGACCTCCATGGTCAGCATCCGCAGCTCCGCGGCGGCGTCGTCGCCGACGACCTCGCAGACGGCCTCGTAGTCGACGTTCTCGTCGTGGTCGCCGAGGTCGGCCTTCGTGGCGGGCGTGAAGATCGCCTCGGGCAGCCGGCTGCCGTCCTGGAGGCCGGCCGGCAGGGCGATGCCGCAGACCTGGCCGTCGCGGTGGTAGTCGAGGAGGCCCGAGCCGGTGAGGTAGCCGCGGGCCACGCACTCGACCGGGAACATGTCGAGTCGTTCGCAGACCACCGCCCGGCCGGCCACCGAGGCGGGCACGTCGGTCGACACGACGTGGTTGCCGATGAGCCCGGAGAGCTGGTCGAACCACCACAGCGACATCCGGGTGAGGATCTCGCCCTTGTCGGGGATGGTGGTGTCGAGGACGAAGTCGTAGGCCGAGATGCGGTCGCTCGCGACCATCAGCAGCCGGCCCTCGTGCTCGCCCCCGTCGATCCGGTAGAGGTCACGGACCTTGCCGGAGTGGACGTGGGTGGTGCCCTCGATGTCGGGCGCGGCGGGGATCATCGATGTCGGCCACGTGGCCAGCCTAGTCGCGATCGCGCACGCCTCAGCGGTGGAGCCACCACGACATCCGTCGGGTGAGCCACGGCAGGACGACGTAGGTCATCAGCGGCGTCATCACCAGGATCGTGGTGAACACGCGGAGCACGAGCGGCCAGTCCGCCAGCGCGGTGTGGGCGACGGCGAAGTTGACCGCGAGGCTCAGCGGGAAGAAGCCCATGAAGATCACGACCATCTGCTTCCACCGCGGCGGTGCCGTCGGCGCAGCGCTGAGCGACTCGACCGAGGCCGGCTCGTCGAACCAGCCCTCGATGCCCGTACGCCGTTCGCGCCGCTTCTCCTCGACACTGCCCTGGGCGGCCTCGAGCCACCACGCGCGCTGCGGGCTGGCCTCCCAGGCGGCGAGCGAGTCGGCGTCGGCGAAGCGGTAGAGCATGTGCCAGTCGGTCGAGTCCGCGCTCGGGCGCACCCACCCCGAGCCGAGGAAGCCGTCGAACTTCTCGGCCATCGACGTCCCCGCCTGCATCCAGGCCAGCATCTGCGTGGTGTGCGACGGATCGACGTGGCGCGTGACGGACACGGTGACGGGGGCGCTCATCCGTCCAGTGTCGAGCGGGCGGTGGCCGTGCGGGAAGCCGACGGCGACGAGATCCCGGCCACGTCCGCCCCTTCTGGTCCCCCGTTCGTCAGGGTATTGTCGAGTGAGTCGATAGACATTATTCCCCGGGAGGGACGCATGACCCGAGCACCGCGACCGGACTTCCTGGTGATCGGCGCACCCAAGGCCGGCACCACGGCGCTGCACGCGGCGCTGGCGCAGCACCCGGACGTCTTCGTCTCCGACCCCAAGGAACCGAAGTACTTCCTGTGCGACCAGGCTCCCCCGCCGGCGTGGGACGGCCCCGGCGACAAGCACTCGCAGCAGGAGTGGATCTGGCGCGCCGACCGCTACTTCCCGCTCTTCGAGCCGGCGGGCGAGCACCAGCTGCGCGGGGAGAGCACGCCGTTCTACCTCTGGAGCTCGGGCGCCCACCGCCGCATCGCCGAGGCGCTGCCGGACGTGAAGCTGGTGGCCGTCGTGCGCGACCCGGTCGACCGGGCGTACAGCAACTGGATGCACCTCTGGTCCGACGGCCTCGAGCCCGAGTCGGACTTCGTCACCGCCTTCGAGCGCGAGGACGAGCGGGTCCGCGCGGGCTGGGCGCCGTTCTGGCGCTATCGCGAGCTCGGCCGCTACGGCGAGCAGCTCCGGCACCTCCACGGGTACGTCGACCCCGCGCGGATCCTGGTGGTCCGCTACCGCGACCTCATCGACGAGCCGGGTCGGACCGTCGACCGGGTCAGCCGGTTCCTCGGCATCCGCGAGGGGCTCGTCGACTCGATCCCGCGCGACAACGCGCGCGGCTTCGTAGCCCCCGGCCTGCGTGCGAACGTCTTCGGGCCCGTCGTCCGCGCGGGTGCGCGGCTCGGCCAGTTCGCACCGCCCGAGGTCTGGCGCCGCATCCACCCGCTGTCGATCGCGCTGCTCGGCGACACCAGGTCGGCCCACCGGCCCCGCCTGGACACGATGCGCCGCCAGCGGCTGCTGGAGTCGTACGTCGACGACATCGCGCTGCTCTCCGAGCTGACGGGGCAGGACTTCAGCGACTGGCTCTCGCCGGCGGACCGCGGGTCCTTCGACGAGCGGGCCTCCGTGACGAGGCTGGTGCCGCCGGGCGACGCCGTCGCGAGCGTCATCAGGCGGGTGTGATGGCAAGGCGGAGCGCCGAAGGCGGGCCGCCAGGCCCGTCGAGCGCGCGAGAACGCAGCCAGCGCGCCCGCATGGTGGCGCGCAGCAGGCGAGAGTCCGGCGGACCCAGCCTCCTCAGCGCACGCAGGTGACCAGGTCGTGCGCGCCGTCGTCGCGCGCGGCCTCGACGTAGTAGCGGACGCGCCCGTCGGGCAGCGGCACGGCGGTGGCGTAGCGGAAGGCGCCGTCGGAGTGCGGCGAGCTGATCGGCGGCTGGTCGAGGCGGGTCAGCGCGGTGCCGTCCCACGTCGCCACCCCGGTCGTCTCGAACCAGTTGGACTCCGCGTCGGGGCGCCCGTCGTAGAGCACCGAACCGTCGGGCAGCACGGCGCTCACCCGGGCGCCGCGGGCGTCCCACTGGCCCTCGCGTCCGGCGAGCACCTCGCCGTGGTCGGTCCAGTCGAGCCCGTCGGTGCTGGTGAGCCGCCGGGTGGTCATCCGGTCCTCGTGGCCGGGCTCGTCGAGCGGGTGGCAGCACAGCCACATCTCGTAGCCGTCGTCGCCGACCGTGATCACCGGGTCCTTGACCGCGGTCGCGGCGTCGCCCTCGTGCACGCGACGTCGTACGCCGTCGGGCAGGCCCAGAGGCGTGTCGGCCGTCAGGCTGTCGACCCACCAGTGCTTGGAGTCGGGGGTCGCGCACGAGAGGTAGAGCCGCCAGCCGCCGTCGCGCAGCGGCACCAGGACGGGGCGCTCGAAGGACTCGGCACCGAAGGCCTCGCGCGCCACCTCGGCGACGGGCTCGAAGGTGAGGCCGTCGTCGGACCTCGCCACGACGACCGAGACGCCGCGGCCGTCCGTCAGCGGACGGCGTACGCGCCAGGTGAGCCAGAAGACGCCGTCGACCAGCACGGCGCTCGCGGCGCCCGCCCAGTTGCCGGCACCGGGTCCGGGCGCGGGCACCACGACCTGCACGTCGTCGTAGGTGGGTGGGGCGGAGAGGGCCGTCGTCATGCCGACACGATAGTCGACAAGATCACTTCAGAATCAGTACCGCGTCTCGAACGACGCCGCGCCACTCGCTGCCGCCTCCCGCACCGCCACGTCGGCGACCCGCGCGGTCGACGGGCCGGTCCGGCACCACGCGACGAGCGCGTCGACCGCGTCGTCCTCGCCCTCGGCGTGCAGGAGCACCGAGCCGTCGGGCTCGTTGCGGACCCAGCCGGTCACGCCCAGCCCGCGCGCCTGCTCCTGGGTGTACCACCGGAACGAGACGCCCTGGACCCGTCCGGTCACCCGTGCCTGGACCGCCTTCATCCCCCGATCATGCCCCGACGGGCGGGGACGGCGCATGGCTGCGGGTGCAAGGCTGGCCGGGATGACGCAGAGCGAGGAGACCGACGCCGCCCGCGCTGAGGCGCCGGCGTACGAACCCGATCCCACGACGCTGGCGCGTGCTGGCCGTGTCGCTCGTCGTCGGCTTCATGTCGCTGCTCGACGTCACGATCGTCAACGTCGCGGTCCCGTCGATCCGCGCCGGCCTCGACACCAGCGCGGCGACCATCCAGTGGGTGGTGTCGGGCTACGCGCTGGCGTTCGGCATGACGCTGGTCGCCGGTGGACGGCTCGGGGACGCGCACGGTCGACGCCGGCTGATGACGATCGGGCTGACGGGCTTCGTCGTCTCGAGCCTGGCCGTCGGGCTCGCGCCCAACGCGGCCGCCATCGTCGTCGCACGGCTCGTGCAGGGCGCGAGCGCCGGGCTGCTGACGCCGCAGAACTCCGGCCTGATCCAGCAGCTCTTCCGCGGTGAGGAGCGGGGTCGCGCCTTCGGGATGTTCGGCTTCACGGTCGCCGTCGCCTCGGCGGCGGGTCCACTGATCGGCGGGCTGCTGATCGGGTTGCTCGGGGAGGAGAACGGCTGGCGCTCGCTCTTCCTCATCAACGTCCCGATCGGCCTCGTCGCCCTCGTGCTGATCCGGCGGATGGTGCCCGACAACGACGCCGGCGCCGACGCGGAGAAGGACCCGCGGGTCGACCTGCCGGGCGCGCTGCTCCTCGGGCTCGCGGTGCTGGCGGTGCTCTACCCGCTGATCAGCCTGGAGGGCGGCGCCGGGCTGCCACTGGTGCTGCTGCTCGCCTTCCCGCCGCTGGCGTGGGCGTTCGTGCGGTGGGAGGCGCGGACCGTGGGTCGCGGCCACCCGCCGCTGCTCGACGTCTCGCTGCTGCGCGGGCTGCCCGGCTACGCCAACGGGCTGCTGGTCGGCACCCTCTACTTCACCGGCTTCACCGGGATCTTCCTGGTCCTCTCGGTCCACCTGCAGGAGGGCGAGGGCTTCTCGCCGCTCCGGGCCGCGCTGCTCATGACGCCCTTCGCCGTCGGCGCGGCGACCACCTCGCCGCTGGCGGGAAGGCTGGTCGGGCGACTGGGTCGCAAGGTCACGCTGGTGGCGCTCTCGGTGATGATGACCGGCACCGCGCTCGCGGCGCTGCTGGTGACGCAGCCGAGCGACCGGCTGTGGTGGACGCTCGCACCCGCGATGTTCCTCGCCGGGGTGGGTGGCGGCGGGGTCATCTCGCCGAACTTCACCCTCTCCCTCGCCGAGGTGCCGCCCCAGATGGGTGGCGCTGCCGGCGGCGCGCTCCAGACCGGTCAGCGGATCGGGTCGGCGCTGGGTGCAGCGCTGCTGATGACCGTCTACCAGGCCGTCAACGCGGCCACCTCCGCACCGGTCGCAGCGCGTTCGGCCCTGCTGGCGGCGCTCGCCGTGCTCGCGGTCGCGCTCGCTGCCGCCGTACGGTCCTGGCGGCTCGGGGACTAGAGGATCGCGCCCGGGACGTACGCCGCCGCGTCGGGGTGGCGCGCCGCGAGCGCCTCGACCCGGGCGACGACCGCACGGGTCTGGGCGACGGCAGCGCCGGTGAACTCGATCGGGTCGGCGACGAGCGCCTCGATCTGCTCACGGGTGAGGCCGAGGCGGGCGTCGGCGGCGAGCTTGGCGAAGACGTCGTTGTCGGCCTGGCCGGCGCGCATCGCGAGGGCGGTGCCGACGGCGGCCTCCTTGATCGCCTCGTGGGCGGCCTCGCGACCGACGCCGTTGCGGACCGCCGCCATCAGCACCTTGGTGGTGGTGAGGAAGGGCAGGTAGCGGTCCAGCTCACGCTGGATCACGGCCGGGAAGGCGCCGAACTCGTCGAGCACGGTGAGGAAGGTCTGGAAGAGGCCGTCGGTGGCGAAGAAGGCGTCGGGCAGCGCGACCCGGCGCACGACCGAGCAGGACACGTCGCCCTCGTTCCACTGGTCGCCGGCGAGCTCGCTGACCATCGACAGGTGGCCGCGCAGGATGACCGCGAGGCCGTTGACCCGCTCGCAGGAGCGGGTGTTCATCTTGTGGGGCATGGCCGACGAGCCGACCTGCCCCTCCTTGAAGCCCTCGGTGACCAGCTCGTGCCCGGCCATCAGCCGGACCGTGGTCGCGAGGTTGGACGGGCCGCTCACCAGCTGCACCAGCGCGGCGACGACGTCGAAGTCGAGCGAGCGGGGGTAGACCTGGCCGACGCTGGTCAGGGTCTGCTCGAAGCCGAGGTGCGCGGCCACGCGCTGCTCGAGGTCGTCGAGCTTGTCGGCATCGCCGTCGAGGAGGTCGAGCATGTCCTGCGAGGTGCCCATCGGACCCTTGATCCCGCGCAGCGGGTAGCGCGCGAGCAGCTCCTCGATCCGCTGGACGCCGATCAGCATCTCGTCGGCGACGGTCGCGAAGCGCTTGCCGAGCGTGGTCGCCTGGGCGGCGACGTTGTGCGAGCGGCCCGCCATCACGGTGGCCTCGTGCTCGGCGGCCAGCCGGCCGAGCCGGACGAGGGCGGCGACGGCGCGGTCGCGCACGACCTCGAGCGAGCGGCGTACCTGCAGCTGCTCGACGTTCTCGGTCAGGTCGCGCGAGGTCATCCCCTTGTGGATGTGCTCGTGGCCGGCGAGCGACGAGAACTCCTCGATGCGGGCCTTCACGTCGTGGCGGGTGATCCGCTCGCGGGCCGCGATGGAGTCGAGGTCCACCTTCTCGATGACCGACTCGTAGGCCTCGACGACGCCGTCGGGGACGTCGATGCCGAGGTCGCGCTGGGCCTTGAGCACCGCGACCCAGAGCTGGCGCTCGAGGACGATCTTGTGCTCGGGCGACCAGATCTCGGCGAGGTCGGCGCCGGCGTAGCGGGTGGCCAGGACGTTGGGGACGCTCACGCGGGCGATTCTCCCATCGTGGGCGTCCAGTCGTCCCACGGCGCCCACCAGCGGTCGTCGGCGTCGAGCAGCGCCGCGACCTCTGCAGCCGCGGTCAGGACGGCGAGCACCTCGTCCCGGGTGATGCGACCCGCGGCCAGCGACGGCGCGAGGTCCTGCACGTCCTTCCAGCGCCACGGCTCGCCCGCCGGGATCACGATGTCGAGCTGGAGGTCGTTGACGTCGATGCCGTCGGACTGGCGGACGTAGGGCGTCTCGAAGTTGACGTACCACGACAGGTGGGCGCCGTCGGCGTCGAAGAACTTCCACACGGCGTACCAGTCGCCGGTGCGGCGGAGCTTGAGCACCGACGTCCCCTGCCACGCGGCGAGGTGGCCCCACGGGTGCGGCGTCGGGTGCGGCGGGAACGACAGGGGCGTGCCGCTGGGCTGGAAGCTGGCGAGGACGCCGTCCGGGCCGTCGTCCGCGACGACCCGCTCGGGCCAGTGGGCCCACAGGGCGTCGTGGAGCACCTCGCGCATCACCAGGTCCGTGCCCGGCACGAACGCCTCAGCCACGCGACGCCGCTCCCTCGACGACGCCGAGCGGCTCGGCGGCGATGTCGCGGCGCCACTGGGCGCCCGGGAAGGAGATGCTCGAGATGCCTTCGTACGCCTTCGCGCGGGCGTCGGCGACGTCGGTGCCGGTCGCGCGCACGGCGAGCACGCGGCCCCCGGCGGTGACCAGCCCCGCCTCGGTGCGCGCGGTGCCGGCGTGGATCACGTCCACGTCGGTCTCGACCGCGAGGGTCTCGGTGCCGACGATGACATCGCCCGTCGACGAGCCCTCGGGGTAGCCGGCGCTGGCCATCACCACCGACACGGCGGCTCCTTCGACGAACTCCGGCTCCGGGACGTCGGCCAGGTTGCCGACGGCAGCCGCGGCGAGCAGCGCACCGAGCGGCGAGTCGAGCAGCGCCAGGACGGGCTGGATGTCGGGATCGCCGAAGCGGACGTTGAACTCGATGACCTTCGGGCCGGCCGAGGTCAGGGCGAGACCGACGTAGAGGCAGCCGACGAAGGGCGCCCCGAGGCGTCGCATCTCGGCCAGGGTCGGGTCGACGACCTTGGCCATCACGGCCTGCACCATGTCGCTCGGAAGCCACTCGAGCGGCGCGTAGGACCCCATGCCGCCGGTGTTGGGGCCGCGGCCGCCGTCGAAGATCCGCTTGAAGTCCTGGGCCGGGAGCAGCGGCCGGCCGATGGTGCCGTCGCAGACCACGAAGAGCGAGAACTCGGGGCCGTCGAGGAACTCCTCGACGACGACGCGGTCGCACCCGGCCGCGTGGGCGAGCGCCTCGTCGCGGTCGTTGGTCACCACGACACCCTTGCCGGCGGCGAGGGCATCGTCCTTGACGACGTGGGGCGCACCGAAGGTGTCGAGCGCCTCCGCGACCTCCTCGGGCGTGGTGCAGGTGCGGGACCCGGCGGTCGGCACCCCGGCCGTGGCCATCACGTCCTTGGCGAACGCCTTGGACCCCTCGAGCCGGGCCGCAGCCAGCGACGGCCCGAAGCACGCGATCCCGGCATCGCGTACGACGTCGGCGACGCCGGCGACGAGGGGCGCCTCCGGCCCGACGACGACCAGGTCGGCGCCGATCGACGTCGCGAGGGCGGCGACCGCCGCGCCGTCCATCGGGTCGACGTCGTGGAGCGTGGCGACCTCGCCGATCCCCGGGTTGCCGGGGGCGGCGTGCACCTCGGTCACAGCCGGGTCGGCCGCCAGGGCGAGGGCCAGTGCGTGCTCGCGCCCGCCGGTGCCGACGACGAGGGTCCTCACCCGTGGACCACCACGGTCTGCTCGCGACCGGGCCCGACGCCGACACCCCAGATCTTCGCGCCGGAGATCTCCTCGAGCGCCTGCACGTAGACCTGCGCGTTCTTGGGCAGGTCGTCGAAGGACCGGCAGCCGGAGATGTCGCTCATCCAGCCGTCGAAGTACTCGTAGACCGGCTTCGCGTGGTGGAACTCGGTCTGCGTCATCGGCATCTCCTCGACGCGCTGGCCGTCGATCTCGTAGGCGACGCAGACCGGGATCTGCTCCCACGAGCCGAGGATGTCGAGCTTGGTGAGGAAGAGCTCGGTGAGGCCGTTGACCCGGCTGGCGTAGCGGGCGACGACGGCGTCGTACCACCCACAGCGACGCGTGCGGCCGGTCGAGACGCCGATCTCGCCGCCGAGCTGCTGGAGCTGGACGCCGTCCTCGTCGAACAGCTCGGTCGGGAACGGCCCCGAGCCGACGCGGGTCGTGTACGCCTTGATCACGCCGATCACCCGGTCGATGCGGGTGGGGCCGATGCCGGCCCCGACGCAGACGCCGCCGGCGACCGGGTTGGAGGACGTGACGAACGGGTACGTGCCGTGGTCGACGTCGAGCATCGTCGCCTGGGCGCCCTCGAAGAGCACCGTCTGACCGGCGTCGAGCGCCTGGTTGAGGAGCAGCGAGGTGTCGCACACCATCGGGCGGAGCCGGTCGACGTAGGCCAGCAGCTCCTCGACGACGGCGTCGGCCTCGATCGCCCGGCGGTTGTAGACCTTGGTGAGCAGGTGGTTGCGCACGTCGAGCGCGGCGTCGACCTTCTCGCGCAGGATCTTCTCGTCGAAGAGGTCCGCGATCCGTACGCCGACCCGGTTGATCTTGTCGGCGTAGGCCGGCCCGATGCCGCGGCCCGTGGTGCCGATCTGGTTCTTGCCGAGGAAGCGCTCGGTGACCTTGTCGATGGTCGCGTGATAGCTGGCGATCACGTGCGCGTTGGCGCTGACCTTGAGCTCGGCCACCTCGACGCCGCGGGCGATCAGCCCGTCGAGCTCGCGGAAGAGCGCCTCGGGCGAGACCACGACCCCGTTGGCGATCACCGAGGTGGCGCCGGGCGTCAGGATGCCGCTGGGCAGCAGGTGGGTGGCGTACTTCTCGCCGTTGACCACGATGGTGTGGCCGGCGTTGTGGCCCCCACTCGTGCGGACGACGAAGTCGATGGGATCCGTGGTGGCCAGCAGGTCGGTGGCCTTCCCCTTGCCCTCGTCGCCCCACTGGGCGCCGAGCACGACGATCGCGGGCATCTCAGCCCTCCTCATGTCATCTGGCAGAAAAGAAACAGCTCCGGCACAAGGCACCGGAGCTCTTGCGGCGTCACGCTACCGCACCTGCCTCCGGTGCCCCCACGGGTGGAATGGCGGCAGAACACGGTGGGCTAGTGTCCGAGCGTGCGCTCGCTCCTCGTCATCACCAATGCCGACGCCGGCACGTCCGACGAGGAGACCCTCGCCACCGCCCTCGACATCCTGCGGTCCGACGCGTCGGTCGAGGTGGCCAAGACGTCCAACCCCGGCGAGCTCGACGGCGTGCTGCACCGCGCCGGCGGGCGCACCGTCGTGGTCGCCGGCGGCGACGGGAGCATCCACGCCGTGGTGACCGCGCTGCACAAGCGCCACGAGCTGGCCGGGGCGACCCTCGCGCTCCTGCCCATGGGCACCGGCAACGACTTCGCACGCGGCAACGACATCCCGCTCGAGATCGAGGAGGCCGCCCGGCTCGTGCTCACCGGCGAGCCGCGCAAGGTCGACCTGATCATCGACGAGACCGGCACCGTCGTGGTCAACAACGTGCACGTGGGCGTCGGAGCGCAGGCCAGCCGCAAGGGCGCCAAGTGGAAGGGCCGGCTCGGCGCCGTGGGCGTCGGCAAGGTCAACCTCGGCAAGCTCGGCTACCCGATCGGCGCCCTGCTCTCGGCCTTCCACCCGCCGAGCTGGCGGATGCGCGTCGAGGTCGACGGCAGGGTCGTCAACGACGTCGACCGGCCGGTGCTGATGGTCGCGATCGGCAACGGCGGCAACGTCGGCGGGGGCACCGAGCTGAACCCCGAGGCCGACACCGAGGACGGCCGGCTCGACGTGATGGTCAGCCGGGCGGTGACGCCGATGGCGAAGCTCGGCTACGTCGCCAAGCTGCGCAACGGCGACCAGGACGACCGGGACGACGTGCTGATGCTGCGTGGGAAGACCGTCAAGGTGAGCGGCGACGAGTTCTGGATCTCGGCCGACGGCGAGATCTCCGGGCCCGAGCGCAGCCGCAGCTGGCGCCTCGAGCCGGCGGCGTACTCCATGATCCTGCCGCGGTAAGCGTCAGAGCCAGCCGCGACGGACGGCTTCGACGCCGGCCTGGAAGCGGGTGTCCACCCCGAGCTCGACCATCAGCGAGGCGACGCGGCGGCGCACGGTGCGCAGGCTGACGTCGAGGTTGCGGGCGATCTGCTCGTCCTTCACCCCGTCGGCGAGCTCGGCGAGCAGCAGGCGTCGGTGGTCTCGCTCGTGCAGCCGGTCGCCCCGGGTGTCGACCCGGCTCGCGCTCTCCCACAGCTCCTCGAACCATGCCTGCAGGACGCCGACGATCGAGGCCTGTCGCACGACCACCCGCCGCTCCGACCCGACGCCGAGAGGTTCGGGCAGGATCGCGCGACGCGGACCGACGATCACCATCCGGGTCAGGACGCTCGGCAGCACCCGGATCTCCTCGCCGATCTCCGCGCGCATCCGCAGCATGTGAGGAGCCTCCGACATCGCCCGGGCCGGATAGATCGCCCGGACGGGTCGGCCGTCCCGGACGGAGTTGCCCACCGCCACGGCCATCTCCGACTCGCTCGGCAGCCGCCACTGGTCGGGCCTGAGGAAGCACGGGTCGCCGCGCTTCTCGAGGATCCACTGCCCGATCAGGGCGGGGATGTCGGCCTGGGAGGACACGTCGCCGTCGATGTGCTCGTCGTCGGCGTACGACGTCTCCCGGCGCTCGGCGAGGACCGGCAGCACCTCGGCGATACGCCGCAGCTCACGAGCCTTGACCCCGAGCTCGTCGGCCTGGGCGACGAGCGCACGGCTGGTGGCGGTGGCCGGGTCGATGACGTGCAGCACGCCGTCCTCGATGGTGACGATGTCGAGGGCGAGCAGAGGTGTGAGCTGGGCGAGCAGCTGCTCACGGGTCAGCAGCAGGCTGGCCGCGACCTCGTCCACGGTGCGGCCGGAGCCTGGTTGGATGCGCCGGTAGACCGGCTCCATCTGCGTGGGCAGCCCGAGCGCGGCGACCACCCTGCTGTCGTCCATGGGCCATCCTTTCGAGGGCGTTTGGCATCTTAGTGCCACCGGCCACTTGGAGCCATCGTCAAGAGGCCCTTTGCTGGCACAATGCTGCCGACCACTCAGGAGATCCGCGCGGACGCGGGGGTGACTGCGACGGATCGTGCTTCACGCACGGACCTCGAGTGGGGCGTCGGAGCCGCCGCGGGGGACGGCTCCGGCGCCACCTCGCGGCCCCGGGAACCCCGTCCGAGCGCCACCGATAGCCTTGTCCGCATGGCACGAGGCGGACAGAAGAGCAAGGGCGACCCGGTCGACTGGGTGACGCGCGCGGCGGACGACGCCGTACGCCACGCAGGCGAGGGCAACCTGGTCACCGTCGCCTCGGGGGCCTCGCCGAGCGGTCCGATCCACCTCGGCAACCTGCGCGAGTTCATCACCCCGCACTTCGTGGCCGAGGAGCTGCGCCGCCGCGGCGTGCCGGTGCGCCACCTGCACTCGTGGGACGACTTCGACCGGTTCCGCAAGGTCCCGGCCGGCGTGCCTGCCGAGTGGGCCGAGCACATCGGCCGCCCCCTCACCGCCGTGCCCGACCCGTGGGAGTGCCACGACTCCTGGGCCGACCACTTCAAGGCGCCCCTGCAGGAGTCGCTCCGCGAGCTCGGCGTCGAGATGGAGGAGGTCTCCCAGACGGAGATGTACACCTCCGGCGCCTACCGCGAGCAGGTCCTGCTGGCCGTCTCGCGCCGCGACGACATCGAGGCGGTGCTCGCCCAGCACCGGACCAAGAAGGTCGCCCCCGCGGAGGACGCGTCGGACCAGGAGGCCGCCGACCTGGCCGACTCCGTCGCCAATGAAGACGACGACGCGGGCGCCGACTCCACCGACTCGATCGCGCGCTTCCCCTACCGCCCCTTCTGCCGCCAGTGCGGGCGCGACACCGTCACCACGACGGCGTACGACGAGGACACCACGACGCTGAGCTACACCTGCTCGTCCTGCGGCTTCGAGGGCACGACGGACCTGTCGACCGACACCGACGGCAAGCTCGTCTGGAAGGTCGACTGGCCGATGCGCTGGGCCTTCGAGAAGGTGAACTTCGAGCCCGCCGGTCGCGACCACATGACGCCGGGCTCGTCCTACACGGTCGGCACCGAGGTCGTGAGGTCGATCTTCGACTGGCGCGCTCCCGCCCGGGTGATCTACGCCTTCGTCGGTTTTGCCGGCGTGCAGAAGATGTCGTCGTCGGCCGGCGGCGTGCCGACCGCGACCGACGCGCTGCGCATCCTGGAGTCGCCGATGCTGCGCTGGCTCTACGTCCGCCGCGCGCCCACCCAGGCCTTCGACATCGACTTCGGTCCGTCCGTGGTGCGGCTGTACGACGAGTGGGACGCGCTGGCCCGCAAGGCCGCCGACCCGGAGAAGTCCGACGTCGCGACCCTGGCCTGGCACCGCGCGGCCGAGACCGCGGCCGGTCGCCTGCCGTCGGCCGAGGTGCCCGTCCCCTTCCGGCTGCTGTCGTCGGTCGCCGACGTCACCGCCGGCTCCGCCGAGCACATCTCGCGCATCGTCGAGTCCTCGGGCTACCCGCACGACTCGATGGCCGACCTCGAGCCACGGCTGTCCAAGGCGATGCAGTGGACGGCCGAGCACGTGCCGCTGGAGGAGCGCACCACGGTGCGGGACTCCCCCGACGCCGACCGGCTGGCCGCGCTGTCGGAGGACGAGGAGCTGTGGCTGCGGATCTTCCTCGACCGGCTGCCCTCCGAGCCCGACCTCGACGCGGTGACGTCCGTCGTCTACGGCGTGCCCAAGGTCGCCCGCGGCCTCGGCTTCGAGGACGCCCCGACCGACCAGGTGAAGGCCGACCAGAAGGACTTCTTCCGGCTGCTCTACCACCTGCTCGTCAGCGCCGACCGCGGCCCGCGCCTGCCCACCCTCGTCCTCGCCCTCGGACCGGAGAAGGTGCGCCGGCTCCTGGGCGCCTGAGTCAGCGGCGGAAGGCCACCGGATCACCGAGGTAGCGCTCCAGGTCCGCGCGGACGGCGTCGCTGATCGTCCACGCCGACTGGGCGTGGTGGTCCCAGAGCACGTTGACGCACTCCCAGACCGCGGCGGGGCCGCCGCCCGCCTCCACCCGCAGCTCGGCGGACACGGTGAAGGACGACCGGCCGATCCGCGACACCCAGAGCGCGGCGACGAACGGCTGGTAGGGCACGAACCGCATCTCGGCGTGGTACTCGATGTTCTGCGAGGCGACCAGCTCGGACACCCCGGCGTCGACGCCGTGCAGCAGCCCGGTCGCACCCTCCGGGAGGCCGGGCAGCCGGGCGAACCGCAGGAACTCGTAGCGCGCCTCGTCGAGCACCCGCACCGCCTCGACGTTGTCGACGTGGCCGGCGAGGTTGATGTCGCGATAGCGGGCCTGGATCTCGGTCGTGAAGGTCTCGCCCATGGCGCCAGTCTCCCCGACGGCGTACGGACCTAGGGTTGGGGGCATGACCACCTTCGGCGGCGACCTGATGGCCGGCCCTCCTCCCACCCACCTGCCCGCGGACCCGGCCGACGCCGAGCTCGCCGGTGGCGACGCACCGGCAGCGGTCGTACGCCGTCACCCGGCGTCGCCGGCTGCCTGGGCGGCGCTGGCGCTGCAGGCCAAGGAGGCCGGCGCGGACGACGTGACGGTCTACGCCTACTCGCGCGTCGGCTACCACCGCTCGCTCGACATGCTGCGCCGCAACGGCTGGAAGGGCCACGGCCCGGTGCCGTGGGAGCACGAGCCCAACCGCGGCTTCCTCCGCTCGCTCGCCCTGCTCGCCCTCGCCGCACGGGCGATCGGCGAGACCGAGGAGTGGGAGCGCTGCTCGACCTTCCTGCGGGACTCGAGCGCTGCCGCGGCGGACGAGCTGCTCGACTGACCGTTCGTCGCGACGAACTGACCGCTCGTCGCGCCACCGCTGAGGGTGGGTGATGGCCGTCACGCCGGGAGTAAGGTCTCGCGGGTGAATTCCGGGAACCCACCTCAGCAGCCGCGCCCCGAACAGGGCCCGCCGCCCACCGACAAGACCAAGATGGCGATCGCCGCCGTCCTGCTCGCGATCCCCATCGTCGCGCTCCTCTGGGTGCCGAGCTATGCCAAGGCGGACCCGGAGCTCTTCGGGTTCCCGTTCTTCTTCTGGTACCAGTTCCTCTGGGTCTTCATCTGCTCGGCGCTGACCTGGACGGCCTACAAGCTGACCCTGTCGGCGCGCGGCAAGACCACGCACAAGGTGGGTGAGGACCGATGACGCCGCAGCTGACCGTGATGGCCGCCGACGGCGGGGTCAACGGAGTCGCCCTGGGCGTGCTGATCGTCCTGTTCCTGCTGGTCTCCGTGGCCGGCTTCATGGCCTCGCGCTTCCAGCGCGGTGACTCGCTCGAGTCGCTCGACGAGTGGGGTCTCGGCGGCCGCAAGTTCGGCACGTGGATCACGTGGTTCCTGCTCGGTGGCGACCTCTACACCGCCTACACGTTCGTCGCGGTGCCGGCGGCGATGTTCGCCACCGGAGCAGTGGCGGGCTTCTTCGCCGTCCCCTACACGATCGTGCTCTACCCGATCATCTTCATCTTCATGGCCCGGCTCTGGTCGGTCAGCCACCGCCACGGCTACGTGACGACGGCCGACTTCGTCCGCGGACGCTACGACAGCCGGGGTCTCTCGCTGGCCGTCGCGGTGACCGGCTTCGTGGCGACGATGCCCTACATCGCGCTGCAGCTCGTCGGCATCCAGGCCGTCCTGGAGGTGGCCGGCGTCGGTGGCGGCGACAACATCATCGCCAAGGACGCGCCGCTCTTCATCGCGTTCGCCGTGCTGGCGGCCTTCACCTACTCCAGCGGGCTGCGCGCCCCCGCGGTGATCGCGTTCGTGAAGGACATCCTGATCTACCTCGTCATCATCGTCGCGGTGATCTACCTCCCGGGCCAGGTCGGCGGCTGGGACAACATCTTCGGCTCCGCGCAGGAGAAGATGGCGACGGTCAACGAGGCCACCGGCAAGCCGACGGGCGCGTTCCTGCCCGGCGTCGGGGCGGGATGGGCGTACGCCACCCTCGCCCTCGGCTCGGCGATGGCGCTGTTCATGTACCCCCACTCGATCACCGCGTCGCTGTCGTCCAACAGCCGCAACACGATCCGTCGCAACGCCGCGATCCTGCCGGCGTACTCCTTCGTGCTCGGCCTGCTGGCGCTGCTCGGCTGGGTGGCCATCGCGGCCGGGACCACGCCGATCGGCCTCGACGGCGAGCCCAACGCGCAGCTGGTCATCCCGCAGCTGTTCGAGGACATGTTCCCGGCGTGGTTCGCCGGCATCGCCTTCGCCGCCATCGCGATCGGCGCGCTCGTGCCGGCCGCGATCATGTCGATCGCCGCGGCCAACACGTTCAGCCGCAACATCTACAAGGAGTGGCTCAAGCCCGACGCCACGCCCAAGCAGGAGGCCAAGGTCTCCAAGCTGATGTCGCTGCTGGTGAAGGCGTTCGCGCTGGTCTTCGTCCTCACGCTGGACAAGCAGAACGCGATCAACTTCCAGCTGCTGGGCGGGATCTGGATCCTGCAGACCTTCCCCGCGGTCGTGTTCAGCCTCTTCACCCGGTGGTTCCACCGGTGGGCGCTGCTCGCGGGCTGGGCGGTCGCCATGGTCTACGGCACCTACGAGGCCTACCAGGTGGTCAACCCCGTGACCGGCAAGCACTTCGGCGGCTCGCTCGCCCTGATGCCCGGGATCGAGCAGATGGGCTACATCGCGATGACGGCCTTCGTCATCAACCTCGTGATCGCCGTGGTCCTGAGCGCCGTCCTCAACGCCATGAAGGTCCCCAACGGCACGGACGAGACCATCCCGTTCGACTACTTCGCCGACGCGGACGACCCGCGCGTGCAGAAGGACCTCGAGGAGCACGGGACGCACGACGCGTCCTACGGCGACCCGGACGACATCCCGGGCAACGCGCCGGCACGCTAGCGGCGTACGCCGTCAGGACCCGCCTTCCCGTGGGAGGGCGGGTCCTGTCACGTGTCGGACCCCAGGTCGCGGATCCGCGCGGGATTCGTGACCAGCTCGTGGGCGTAGTCGCTGAGCGGCACCCGGGCCGCCCGTGCGTGGCGGCGCATCCGCTCGAACGCCTCACCGACGTCGACGCCCAGCCAAGCGGCCACTGCGCCCTTCGCCTGCTCGACGGCGATGCGACTGTCGAGGGCTGCCTGCAGCTGCTCGTTGACAAGGTCCGCGCGGGAGATGGCCCGTTCCTGGATCAGTGCGATCGTGGCGACGTCGGCCAGCGCCTGCACCACCTTGACCACCTCGACGTCGAGCGCGCCCCGGTCGATGCCGAAGATGTTCAGTGCTCCGATCACCCGGTCGCGCAGGCGCATCGGAAAGGCGTGCACCGAGTGGAACCCGACTGCCACGGCCCGCGGCGCGAAGAGCGGCCACCGGTCGGAGGCGGTCGCCAGGTCGGTCTCGACGACGGCCGCGCCGGCAGCGAAGGAGTCACGGCACGGCCCCTGCTCGTCCTGGAGCTGCACCAGCTCGAGCAGCCTCGCGCTGTCGTCGGACGACCCGATGTGGTGGAGCCGTCCGTTCTCGTCGGCGAGGACCAGGCCCGCCTCCGTGTTGCCGGTGAGCTCCGCCGCGCGCACGGCCACCGTGTGGATGAACTCGATCACGTCGAAGTCGGTGACCAGGCTGTCGGCGACCTCGACGAACACGTGTGCCATCCGGTCGGGGGAGATCGGGGCCCGGTCGCCGGGGTGGTCGGCCGTCATGCGACGACCGGGCGCGCCGATGCGCTCCCACTCCGGCAAGCCTCGCGAACGACCACGGACCCGGTCCTTCAGCGGCATGGCACCCGCCTCACAGCTGAGCGGTGGCCGGATGCCACCGGTGCGGATGATCCTAATCGGAAAAGACTCCTCCCGAACTTGTTGGCAGACACGCACCCCGGGACTAGTGTCTGGTCTCGAAGGCTGTCCCGGACCCCGACGGCCCTCCTTGCCATGCGGGAGGGATGCAGTGGGGTTGTTCATCCGTGAGGTGCCGACCATCGGCGCACGCTCGGTGCAGCACGTGCCGATGCTCGTCTCGTACCTCGTCGTGGTGGGCCTGAGCCCGGCTCAGCGCGAGCGGAGCGAGCGGTTGCGGATCTTCGAGCGGGTGACCACGGACCCCGCGAGCTGACCGGTCGGGGACGGGGAGTGGGGCGGGCCTTGGGGGGCCCGCCCCACTGTTGTCGAGGTCGCACGACCCGGTGTCCGACGTCGGGTGTTCACTGGAACCGTGACCGCAACCCAGAGCCCCGCGACGACCACCGGCTCCGACGTCCGGCCGTGGCCGGCCCTCGGCGCGCTGTGCGTCGGCTTCTTCATGATCCTGGTCGACATGACGATCGTGTCGGTCGCGACGCCGGCGATCCTCGAGACCTACGCGCCCCACGGCGCGACGGTCAACGACGTGATCTGGGTGACCAGCGCCTACCTGCTGTCCTACGCCGTCCCCATCCTGATCACCGGTCGGCTCGGCGACCGCCTCGGGCCCAAGCGGATGTACCTCGGCGGGCTCGTCGTGTTCACCGTCGCCTCGCTGTGGTGCGGACTGGCCTTCCAGCTGTCGGCGAGCATCTGGATGCTGGTCGCCGCTCGCGTGCTGCAGGGCTTCGGGGCGGCGATGGTGGCTCCGCAGACGATGGCCGTGATCACCCGGATCTTCCCGCGCGAGAGCCGCGGCTCGGCGATGAGCCTGTGGGGCGCGACCGCAGGCGTCGCCACGCTCGTCGGCCCGATCCTCGGCGGCGTCCTCGTCGACGTGGCCGGCTGGGAGTGGATCTTCTTCATCAACATCCCGGTCGGCGTCGTCGGGTTCTGGCTGGCCTGGCGGCTGGTGCCCAACCTCGAGGTGCACGAGCACTCCTTCGACTGGATCGGCGTGGTGCTCAGCGGCGTCGCCCTGCTGCTGCTCGTCTTCGGGCTCCAGGAGGGCCACGCCTACGACTGGAACGCCACGATCGTCGCGATGATCGTCGGCGGACTCGCGATCGGCGCGGCCTTCGTGTGGTGGCAGTCGCGCATCACGGCCGAGCCGCTGATGCCGCTGTCGCTCTTCCGTGATCGCAACTTCTCGCTCGCCAACCTGGCCATCGCGAGCGTCGGCTTCGTCTTCGCGTCCATGGGCTTCCCACTGATGCTCTGGGCCCAGCTGGTGCGCGGTGACTCACCGACACAGGCCGGTCTGCTGCTGGCCCCGATGGCCGTCATGTCGATCGTGCTGGCGCCCGTCGCCGGCAGGCTCACCGACCGCGTCCACCCGCGGATCCTCGCCGGTGCGGGCCTGACCGTCCTCGCGCTCTCGCTGGTGCTGCTGGCCTCGGCCATCGGGCCCGACACCCCGCTCTGGCAGGTCCTCGGCGCCATGGCGCTGCTCGGCGTCGGGAGCTCGTTCGTCTGGGCGCCGCTGACCACGACCGCCAACCGCAACCTGCCGCTCCACCAGGCGGGCGCGGGCGCAGGGATCTACAACGCGAACCGCCAGATCGGCTCGGTCCTCGGCGCCGCCGCCATCGCGGTGCTCATCGACAGCCGGCTCGCGGCCAACGGGCTCGGCGAGGGTGGCGGCCCGAGCGAGGCGTCGCTCGGCGGCACGTTGCCCGAGGCCGTCCACGGCGCCTTCAGCAGCGCGATGTCGCAGGCGATGTTCCTGCTGCCGGCGGTCCTGGTGCTCGGCGTGCTGGCCGTGCTCTTCTTCGAGCGACCGCAGCCACTTCGGCGCCGCGCCTGCGCACGGCCGACCCGGTGCCGCCCGCCGCCCACTGAGGCGGCGTACGACCGCCTGACGACGCGGCGTAGCCGGCGCCCCGGTGCCCTCACGCACCGCTCACAGGCTCAGCTGGAGAGCGAGGTCCCCGCGGAGCGCAGGTTCTCGCAGGCCTCGACGATGCGCGCGGCCATGCCGGCCTCGCCCGCCTTGCCCCAGGCACGCGGGTCGTAGAGCTTCTTGTTGCCGACCTCGCCGTCGACCTTCAGCACGCCCTCGTAGTTGGCGAGCATGTGGCCGGCGACGGGGCGCGTGAAGGCGTACTGCGTGTCGGTGTCGACGTTCATCTTCACGACGCCGAAGTCGACCGCGTCGCTGATCTCCTGCGCGGTCGAGCCCGAGCCGCCGTGGAAGACGAGGTCGAACGGCCGGGCGTCGGAGCCCAGGCCGAGCTCGGAGGCAGCGGCCTCCTGGGCGAGCTTGAGGATCTCGGGGCGGAGCTTGACGTTGCCGGGCTTGTAGACGCCGTGCACGTTGCCGAAGGTCAGCGCCGTCATGTAGCGGCCGCGCTCGCCGGCACCGAGCGCCTTGATGGTGGCGATGGCGTCCTCGGGCGTCGTGTAGAGCTGGTCGTTGATCTCGTTGGCGACGCCGTCCTCCTCGCCACCGACGACGCCGACCTCGATCTCGAGGATGATGTGCGCCGCGGCGCACTTGGCGAGCAGCTCCTCGGCGATCTCGAGGTTCTCGTCCATCGGCACGGCCGAGCCGTCCCACATGTGCGACTGGAAGAGCGGCGCCTCGCCGCGCGCGACGCGCTCGGCGGAGATGTCGAGCAGCGGGCGGACGAAGCCGTCGAGCTTGTCCTTGGGGCAGTGGTCGGTGTGCAGCGCGATGTTGACGGGGTAGTTCTTCGCGACCTCGGCGGCATAGGCAGCGAAGGCGACGGAGCCGGTGACCATGTCCTTGACCGAGGGGCCGGAGAGGTACTCCGCGCCGCCGGTCGAGACCTGGATGATGCCGTCGGAGCCGGCGTCGGCGAACCCCTTGAGCGCGGCGTTGAGGGTCTGGGACGACGAGACGTTGATGGCGGGGTAGGCGAAGGACTTCTCCTTCGCGGCGTCCAGCATCTGCGCGTAGACCTCGGGGGTGGCGATGGGCATCGGGGTTCTCCTCGGGAACGTTCCAACTGGCGTCCACAACCCTAGTGGCTACCCGTCGGTCGCTTCCGTGGCCGGATTCCGTCTCAGCACGTGACAACCGATGCGGGCCGCGCTCCGTGTCCACCGGTGCAAGACTCCACGTGGGGGAAGGACATCTGATGGGCACCGACGTCGACTGGCGGGACGAGCTGGACAGCTCGTTCGGCACCGGGCAGGACCTGCCCCCGGGGCACTACATCGCTGCGGGACGGACGGCCGTACGCCGTCGCCGTGCCGCGTCGTTCGCGATCGTCGCCTCGATGGTGGTCGGCGTGGGCGCCGCGACCTGGGCCACGAGCCCGGGCCCAGCGCCACGGGGCGATGCGCCGGTCGCGACCAGCGGCCCGTCACCCACGACGGCTGCCGAGACTCCGGACAGCAAGGACGACAGCAAGGAGGACCGTCGCGACGTCACTCCGTCCATGAGCGTCGAGGAGGAGTTCCTGGGCAACCCGGCGCTGCTGGAGGACGGGAAGCTCAAGCTGTCACCGTCTGGCAGGCGAGGTGCTCGAGCGAGTGCCGAACCCGATGGGCTACACGCCGGACCAGGGACAGTCCATCGCCATCCGGGTGATGTACGAGGGGCGCGAGGTGTACTCCATCATCGCCGCCTTCGGCGTGGGCGACTGGTCGACCAACACCAACGACGCCACCGGCGACTTCGCCGGTTGGGTGGCCGACCAACGTACGCAACCAGCAGACCCTCGACGTCGCCAACGGTGTCACGCCGTCGAGCGGTGAGACCAGTGACCAGCCCTGGCTGGTGCTCGACGGGTCCGGCAACGTCTCGAGCGGCCCGCCCCGGCGTCGTCGTCACCCAGCAGCGCGCCGGCATCGACCTGGGCGAGAGCTTCGGCGCGGGGGCCACGGCGACCGGAGTCGTACGACTGCTCGTGGACGGCCGTTCGGAGTTCGCCGCCTACCGGGTGATCGACGGCACGCTCGACGTCATCCCGGCCCCGGGCAGCTTCGCATCGATGGCCGCCTTCATCGACTGGGCCCGCCAGCAGTACGCCTCCGGGTCGGGGCATGCGATGAGGGGCGCGGACCGCGACGCGGCCTTCTCGGAGTTCGTCGCCGCCCGGCAGACGCACCTGCGCCGGATCGCGTACGCCCTGTGCGGCGACTGGCACCGGGCGGACGACCTGCTGCAGACCGCGCTCACCAAGCTCTACGTCGCGTGGCCGCGGATCCGGCACGAGGGCGGCGAGGAGGCCTACTGCCGCCAGATCATGGTGCGCGCCAACATCGACGAGTCCCGCCGGCCGTGGCGTCGCGAGCGACCCAGCGACCGGCTGCCGGAGCTCGCGGCCGAGGAGGCGACGCCGCTCGAGGAGCGGTCCGCGCTCTTCGACGCGCTCCAGGACCTGCCCGAGCAGCAGCGCAAGGTCGTCGTCCTGCGCCACTGGCTCGGGCTGTCGGTGCGCGAGACGGCCGGCGAGCTCGGCATCAGCGAGGGCACGGTCAAGAGCCACAGCAGCCGTGGGCTGGCCGCCCTGGAGGCGGTGCTCGCGACGCAGCGCTGACCGTTCCGTCCAACGTTGGGGGAGGGTCACTGCACCCTCACGGGTATGGCAGCGACGCCCGCAGTCGCCCTAACTTGTGCTCATGGCTCCCACCAGCCAACGGGGGGCAAAGCGGTTCGGGATCACGTGGGGTTTTCCCGGGCCGCTTTGCACGTCCCGAGCGGGGGCCGTGGCCGGTCACCCGCGCCAGGCGTCGCCGCCGGCGAGGTCGGCGTACTCCCGGATCCAGCTGTGCATCGCGATCGCGGCCGCGGCGCTGGCGTTGATGGAGCGGGTCGAGCCGAACTGCGCGATCGAGAAGGTGCCGTCGCACACCTCGCGCGCCTGCTCCGACAGACCGGGGCCCTCCTGGCCGAAGAGGAAGCACACGTCGCGCGGCAGGTCCATCGTCTCGAGGTGGGCCGAGCCGGGCAGGTTGTCGATGCCGAGCAGTCGGACCGGCGTTGCCAGCCCGTGGAGGTACGTCGCCAGGCCGGCGGCGTCGGTGTGGTGGCGGACGTGCTGGTAGCGGTCGGTCACCATCGCGCCGCGCCGGTTCCAGCGACGGTTGCCGACGATGTGCACCTCGGCGGCGAGGAAGGCGTTGGCGGTGCGCACGATCGTGCCGATGTTGAAGTCGTGCTGCCAGTTCTCGATCGCGACGTGGAAGCCGTGCCGCCGGGTGTCGAGGTCGGCGACGATCGCGTCGAGGGTCCAGTAGCGGTAGCGGTCGACGACGTTGCGGCGGTCACCGTCGCGCAGCAGCTCGGGGTCCCAGTGCTCGCCCTCGGGCCACGGCCCCTCCCAGGGGCCGACGCCGACCTCGGGCCGGCCGTGCGGCATCGGGTCGTAGGGCGCCCGGCCGACGTCGTACGAGTCCTCGTGCATGCGAGAACAGTAGGTCCGGCTCGTTAGGGTGACGCGCGTGAGCGTCCCCGACCTGTCCGGCCTCCCCGGTCTCGCAGTCACCCCGCTGCTGCTGGGCATCGACTGGATGGACCCGAACTATCTCCTCGACCGCTTCGGCGCCGAGCTGTTCTGGATCAGCATGCTGATCATCTTCGTGGAGTGCGGGCTGTTCTTCCCGATCCTCCCGGGCGACACGCTTCTCTTCGCGCTGGGGCTGTTCATCGTCACCGGCCAGCTCGACCTGTTCCCGGGACCGCCGTTCGTGGAGCTGCTCATCGCGATGGCGTTCCTCGACCGCGGCTGCCTTCCTCGGCAACGTCGTCGGCTACGAGATCGGCCGCAAGATCGGCCGACCGCTCTACGAGCGCGACGGCCGGATCATCAAACGCAAGTACTTCGACCAGACCACCGCGTTCTTCGACCGCCACGGCAACAAGGCCCTCGTGATCGGTCGCTTCGTGCCCTTCGTGCGGACCTACATCACCGTCGTCGCCGGTGTGACCCGGATGGACCGCGCCCGCTTCTTCCTCTGGAGCCTCGTCGGCGCCGTGCTGTGGGTCCTGTCGATCACCCTGCTCGGCTTCTTCCTCGGTGACGCGTTCCCGTCGCTCGGCGAGAGCATCGACAAGCTCGTCATCGTCATCGTCGCGTTCTCCCTCATCCCGATCGTCATCGAGTGGTGGCGCCACCGCCGCACCGACGCAGCCGGGGCCGAGATCGGCAAGCACGACGGTGGTCCCGACCGCGACATCACCGGTCGCGACCTGGACTGAGGGTCGTACGCCGTCGGCTCAGGCA
>CAWCGM010000027.1:0-19030 GCA_963795095.1 uncultured Actinomycetota bacterium
GATCGCCTCCTGCTCGTCCATGGGCGGCCAGTCGAGCTGCTCGGCCGTCGGCCGCCACCCGCTGCTGTGGGGGCGTACGAGCTGCTCGTCGACGAGGTCGTCCGTCGTGACCTCCTCGTCCGCGGCCGCCAGCAGGTGCTCGCGGGACGCGACTGCGACCTGCACCTCGTCGTAGAGCCGGACGCAGTGCAGGCCGTCGCGGTCGACGGGCAGCCGGACGATCGCCATGTCCAGGCTGCCGTCGCGCACGCCGTCGACCTGGTCGGCCTCCGTCACGGGCACGAGCTGGAGGCTCTCGCGGCGGCCGGCTCGCCAGCTCCGCGCCCACTTGTCGGGGGTCGCGCCGGTGACGAAGCCGACGCGGAGGGGGGCGATCATGGGCCCGAGCCTAGGCGCTGGGGTCCTTCTCGACCGCCAGGACGAAGTCGTCCCCGTGCTCGGTCACGCCGGTGACGACCGCCGCCTCGACCGCGTCGATGGCGTACTGACGGCGTACGACGAGGGGGTCGGCGGACAGGTCCTTCACCAGCGCCACGGCCAGGGCGACCATCACGAGCACGAAGGGCAGCGCGGCGATGATCGTGATCGTCTGGAGGCCGCTCAGCGCGTCCGACCCGCCGGCGAGCAGCATGACCATCGCGACCAGACCGGTGGCGACGCCCCAGAAGACGACGGTCGGCTTGCGCGGCTCGAGCGTGCCGTGCTCGGAGAGC
Organism: uncultured Actinomycetota bacterium; assembly: GCA_963795095.1. Taxonomy (GTDB): domain Bacteria; phylum Actinomycetota; class Actinomycetes; order Propionibacteriales; family Nocardioidaceae; genus Nocardioides. Next base: position 714 of record CAWCGM010000027.1, read on the forward strand.
GAACCCATCACGATCGAGGCGGCGTCGGCGCCGGACACGAAGAAGATCGCGACGAGCACCATCACCAGGATGCTGGACACGGTCGCCAGGGGGAACTGGTCGAGCACCGTGAAGAGCTGCGTCTCGATGCCGCCCGCGCCGGCGATGTCGACCCCGTCCTGCTGGAGCTTGATCGCGGCGCCGCCGAAGATCGCGAACCAGACCAGGCTCACGAGGCTCGGGACGAGCAGCACGCCGGTGACGAACTGGCGGATCGTGCGGCCGCGCGAGATGCGCGCGATGAACATGCCGACGAACGGCGTCCACGAGAGCCACCAGGCCCAGTAGAAGACGGTCCAGCCGGCGAGCCACTCGCTGACGTCGGTGCCCTCGGCGCCGGTGCGCGCAGCCATCTCGGGGAGCTGGCCGACGTAGCTGCCGAGGGCGGTCGGCAGGAGGTTGAGCATGAAGACGGTCGGGCCGACGACGAAGACGAAGAGGGCCAGGGCGAGCGCCAGCACCATGTTGATGTTGGACAGCCACTGGATGCCCTTCGCGACGCCGGACACGGCGGAGAGCACGAACGCCGCCGTGAGGACGGCGATGATGCCGACGAGGAGGCGGTTGCCGGTGACGCCGATGCCGCCGACGATCTCGAGGCCGCTCCGGATCTGCAGCGCGCCGAGCCCGAGCGAGGCGGCCGAGCCGAAGAGCGTCGCGAAGATCGCGAGCATGTCGATCACCTTGCCGGCAGGCCCGTGCGCACGGGCGCCGAGGAGCGGCTCGAAGGCGGCGCTGATCAGCTGCACGCGGCCCTTGCGGTAGGTGCCGTACGCGATCGCGAGGCCGACGACGGCGTAGATCGCCCACGGGTGCAGGGTCCAGTGGAAGAGCGTGGTGGCCATCGCCGTCTCCGCGCTCCCGGTCGCACCGGTCCCGGGCGGGGGCGTGGCGAAGTGGCTCACGGGCTCACTGACGCCGTAGAACATCAGGCCGATGCCCATCCCGGCGCTGAACATCATCGCGATCCACGAGACGGTCCGGAACTCCGGCTGCTCGTCGTCGCGGCCCAGGGGGATGTTGCCGAAGCGGCCCATCGCCAGCCAGATCACGAACACCACGAAGGCCGACGCGGTCAGCACGAACAGCCAGCCGGTGTTGGTGATCGTCCACGCCAACCCCCGCTCGGAGGCGCTGCTGAGGGACGCGGTGCTCACCAGGCCCCACACGAGGAAGCCGACCGCGATCAGGGCGGTGACGCCGAAGACGGCCTTGTCGAGCCCCGAGCCGCGGGGCTCCAGGGGTTCGATCGAGGCGTCGAGCGCGGGATGAGTCTCGTCGGACGGGTCGGTGGGTGGCATGGTCGGGGGCGCTGCGATGCGAGTGGCCATCCGGCGACGAGACCAAGAATCACGAGGTCAGGCAAACCGGCGGTATGTGGCCACGCTCAGGCAGAGAGAAGGCTCACACGTCGACCGGTGCCGTTGCGCCGGGCTTGCCCGCGTCGGCGTAGGACCGCACCACCGAGACGTTGAGCGGGAAGTCGACGGGCAGCTCACGGAACAGCAGCGACCCGGCGGCGGAGGCTGCCGCGGTGATCTCGGCGACGACCTGGTCGGCGAGGGAGACGGGCGCGTGCACCACCACCTCGTCGTGCAGGAAGAACACGAGGTGGGGCCGCGACTCGGCCGGACCGTCGCCCCCCATCCGCCAGAGCCGGTTGCGCAGGTCGGCCAGCCAGCACGACGCCCATTCGGCCGCGGTGCCCTGGACGACGAAGTTGCGGGTGAAGCGGCCGTAGGCGCGGCGATGGCGGTCCTGGTCGTCGAGGTCGGCGGGCGGGGCGTCGGGCGACTCGTCCCACGAGCCGCCGCCCAGGGCCGGGCAGCCCCGGCCCAGCAGGGTCCGCACGACCTGGCCGCGCTCTCCGGCACGGGCCGCCTCCTCGACCAGACCGAACGCGGCGGGGTAGCGCCGGGTGAGTCCTGCGACCATCCGGCCGCTCTCGCCGCTCGTGGCGCCGTACATCGCTCCGAGGAGGCCCAGCTTGGCGTCCTGCCGGGTCGCGACGGCACCGTCGTCGACCATGCCCTGGTAGAGGTCGGCGCCGCGAGCGGCCCGCGCCAGCGCGCGGTCGCCGCTCATCCCGGCGAGCACCCGCGGCTCGAGCTGTGCGACGTCGGCGACGACGAGCACCCAGTCGTCGTCGGCGACCGCGGCCGAGCGCACCTGCACGGGGAAGGAGAGCGCCCCTCCGCCGTTGGACGACCAGCGACCCGTGGCCGACCCGGCGGGCTGGTAGACGGGGCGGAACCGGCCGTCGCTGACCCACTGGTCGATCCAGGACCAGCCGTTGGTCGAGTAGAGGTGGGCGAGCTGCTTGTAGCGCACGAGCGGCTCGACGACCGGGTGCTCGATCCGGTGGAGGGTCGAGCGACGGGTGTCGGGGACCTCGATGCCGGCGCGTCGCAGCGCGGCCAGCAGGTGGGGGCGCGAGTCGGGGTTGAGGTCGGGAGCGCCGAGGATCCCGCGGACCTCGGCGACCAGCTCCTCCAGCAACCGCGGCCGGGCGCCGCGCGGCGGCCGCGGCCCGAGCAGGTCGGTGAGCAGCCGGTCGTGGACGTCGACCTTCCAGGGCACGCCGGCGTGGGTCATCTCCGCAGCGACGAGGGCGCCTGCGGACTCGGCCGCGAGCAGGAGCCCGAGGCGTACGGACTCGGGCGAGGCCGCCACCGCCGCGAGCTGACGGGCGTCCTCGAGGTCGGCGCTCAGGTGCTCGGTGGTGTCGTCGGCGCTGAAGAGCGCGGGGTCGGTCGGCTCGGCCGGGCGCAACCGGTCCCACAGGTCCGACTCCTCGCCGTCGAGCAGGGACGCGTCGGCGGCCGGGGCGCGCCGCAGCACGCGGTGGCACAGCCGCAGGTCGTGGCACCGCTCGACGCGCACGCCGGCGGCGAGCAGCGGGGCGTACCACCGCGACGTGTCGTCCCACACCCAGCGCGGTGCGTCGTCCGCCTCGCGCCCCGAGACGTACGACGGCAGCGCAGTGATGTCGAGCACGTCGGTCGACCCACCGTCGACCACCCGCACGCGCTCACCGGGCAGCCGGGAGAGGTGGACGCGCGACATGGGAACACCTTCGCGCAGGCCACCGACGACGCGCCCGACGAGGTCGAGGTTTTGACCTGCGTACCCTTCATGTCGTCCTCTAGTCCTACGGGGTGCGGCCGGCGCACGATCCGGGAAGGTGTGTGTTCGTGTCTAGGTTCTCGCCCGTGGTGGTGGCTCTGTCCCTGGTGCTCGGTGTCTCGGTGGTGACCGGGGTCCCGGCCTCGGCCTCGCTCGCGGGCCAGGTCCCGACGAGCCAGCTGCCCGGCACGGCCGCGGTCGGCGCGGAGACCAAGAAGGCTGCGCTCAAGCGCAAGTGGAAGGCCCCCAACGGGCCCTTCTTCAACGACCCGCACCGCAAGGCCGGGCACTTCACCATCGAGCGCAAGGTCATCGAGACGATCCGCCACACCAAGCGTGGATCGATCATCCGGATCGCGGTCTACTCGTTCGACCGGGTGCCGGTGGCCAATGCGCTCGTCGCCGCGCACAAGCGTGGCGTGAAGGTCCAGATGCTGCTCAACGACCACCAGGAGACCCGCGCCATCCAGCTCGTCCGCGCGCGAGGTCGGCAAGAACCGAACGAAGAAGAGCTTCATCTACAAGTGCGTGGCCAGCTGCCGCAGCACGCAGAACGAGTTCAACAACCTGCACATCGAAGTTCTACTCGTTCAGCAAGGCCGGAAAGTCCGGAGGACGTCATCGCCGTCGGGTCGGCCAACATGATGCTCAACGCGGCGCTGCACCAGTGGAACGACCTCTACTTCAGCCACGGCGACCACGAGCTGTTCCGCCAGTTCGTGTCGCTCTTCAACAACATGAAGAAGGACTGGGACACGCGCCGTCCGCCGCGCTTCTTCTGCGGCACCCCGACCGGCGCCGCGTGCGACGACGCGGTCGACAAGTACACCGTCGTGGGCCTTCCCCAGGCTCTCCGGACCCGAAGAACGACCTCGTGCTCGACATGCTGGCCCGGATCCAGTGCGTCACGACGGACGCTGCCGGCAACCCGGCGCGCACCAAGCTGGCGCTGTCGATGCACACCATGCGCGGTCGCCGGGGCGACTACCTGGCCACCGCGATCCGCAACAAGTTCGCCGAGGGTTGCGACTTCCGGGTCAGCTACGGGCTCATCGGCTACCACACGAAGCAGATCCTGGGCGCGCCCACGGCACGCGGCCGGATCCCGCTGCGCTCGACCGGTCTGGACTACAACACCGAGGACGACTTCGACCTCAACAAGGACGGCGACGACGACCTGATCCTCGACTACTACAGCCACCAGAAGTACTTCGTCATCCAGGGCCAGTACAACGGCGTCCCGGGCACGGAGATGGTGCTCACCGGGTCGTCGAACTGGGCCAGCCTCAGCACGGCCAACGACGAGCTCTGGATGACCGTCCGCGGCGCCCGCGTCGCCAAGAAGTACGTCCGGAACTTCAACTACCAGTGGGACCACGCGCGCAACTCGCGCGACGCCTACACGACGACGTACTCCACCTTCCGGGTGCAAGGGCGACGACGGGCGCTGGATCACCGTGCGCCGGCCCGTCACCACGATCGAGCGCGACAACTACAGCAAGGGCCCCTACTGGGAGTCCGACTGATCGGCACGCCGGCGGCCGGGGACGACCTAGGCTGCCGCCATGCCGACCGACCCGCGCGGGCTGCGCGCCGACGCGCCGCTGCTCGACGCGTGGCTGCGGTTCCAGGAGGCGGCGCCGACCCCGTTCACCATCCCGGGCCACAAGCAGCGCCACGACCTCGTCGGCGACGTGGTCGCCGGTGACGTCCCGCTCTACGCCGGTCTCGACACGATGAAGCTGAGCACCGGCGTGCTCGCCGACGCGGAGTCGCGTGCCGCGCGGCTGTGGGGTGCGGACGTCTGCCGGTTCTCGACCGGCGGTGCCACCCACGCCAACCAGGCCGTCGCGCTCGCGGTCGCCGACGACGGCGACACGGTCGTGGTCAGCCGCACGCTGCACCGCTCGATGCTGCTCGGCCTGGTGCTCGCCGGGCTGACGCCGGTGTGGGTGCGGCCCGAGGTCGATCCCGCGACCGGGCTGCCGCTCGGCGTCGCCCCGGATGCCGTACGACGTGCGCTCGACGCCCACCCGCACGCCCGGGCCGTCTTCGTGGGCGACCCGTCCTACGTCGGCACCGTCGGCGACGTGGCCGGGCTCGCCGAGGCCGCCCACGCGCACGACGTACCGCTGGTCGTCGACGCCGCGTGGGCCGCGCACTTCGGCTTCCACCCCGACCTGCCCCGGCACGCGCTCCAGCTCGGCGCGGACGTGATGGTCACCAGCGCGCACAAGACCCTGCCGGCCTGGAGCCAGGCCGCGATCGTGCTGGCCCGCACCGAGCGGGTCGACCCCGCCCGGCTCGAGGCCGGCGTCGAGGCGACCGCGACCACGAGCCCGGCCGGCGCGATCCTCGCCAGCACGGATGCCGCACGCGCCCTGCTCGAGCGCGACGGCGCCGAGCTGCTGGGATCGGCGATCGCAGCGACGCGCGAGGCACGGGAGCGGCTGCACGCGGTGCGACGGCCTCACCGTGCTCGACGGCCCGGGCGTCGACCCGCTCAAGCTCACCGTCGTGCTGTCCGCGGCCGGCGTCGACGGCAACGCGGTCGAGCAGGACCTGCTCGCGCTGGGGCTGCCCGTCGAGTCGGCGGACCGCGACGTGCTCGTGGCGGTCGTGTCGCTCGCGGACACCCGCGAGACCCTGGGCGCACTCACCGACGGGATCATCGCATGCGGTCGAGCGGCACCGCGGCCCGGCGCGCGCCGTCGTCGGCCCGGCGGCGTACGGCGTCGAGCCGGAGGCCGTGGTGCCCCCGCGACAGGCGTTCTTCGCCCGCGCGGAGAGCGTGCCGATCGGGCAGGCGGTCGGTCGCACCAGCGCCGAGCTCGTCGCGCCCTACCCGCCCGGCATCCCGGTCCTCGCGCCCGGCGAGCGGATCACCGACGGGACCCTGCGAGCGCTCGAGCACGCGCGCGGCGCCGGCGTCCGGATCGCCTACGCCGCCGACCCGACGCTCGCCACGCTGCGGGTCGTCGTCGACTGACCGGTCAGGTCACCGGCGCCTCGACCGCCGCGAGCAGCCGCAGGCCTCGTGGCTCTCGCTGCCGGGGCCGCGGTGTAGACGAGCAGGCGGTGCGACTGGTACGGGGTCCAGCAGCGATCTGGCAGCTGAGCTCGAGCTGCGCCGACCGCGGGTGGAGGAAGCGCTTGACCTCGCGCGGCCGGATGCCGACCTCGTGCGTCGCCCACAGCGTCGCGGAACTCCTCGCTCCGCTCGAGGAGCAGGTCGGCGAGCTGCGGCGGCCCGCGAGCCCGGACCGCGCAGCGTCACGACGCCGCGCAGCCCGGAGGCGTACATCCGCGAGTAGAACGTCGTGGTCCTCGGGCGGGTGCAGCCGCGCGCGCGTCGGGGTCGGTGAACCACCGGTAGCCGATGCTGCGCGCCGGCCCGGTGTAGCGGCTCAGGTCGCCGACGAGCGCGACGCCGAGCGGGGTCTGGCGCAGCGTCTCGCCGAGCTCGGTGACGATCTCGGCGGGGGTGTCGGTCGAGCCGGTCGAGGATGCGCAGCATGCCGGGGCTGATGTGCTCGCCGGCCGCCCCGCGCGGTCGGCGGCTGGTGCCCGGCGAGGCGGAAGAGGTGGTCGCGCTCGTCGAGCGAGAGGTGCAGGCCCTGGGCGATCGAGGCGACCATCTGCTCCGACGGCTGCGGGCCGCGCTCGCGCTCGAGCCGGGAGTAGTAGTCGGTCGACATGTGGCACAGCGCGGCGACCTCCTCGCGCCGCAGCCCGGTGCGTACGACGGCGCTGCCCGCGCGGCAGCCCGACGTCCTCGGGCTGCAGCGCCTCGCGGCGGCGGCGCAGGAAGTCGGCCAGTCCGGCTCGATCGATCATGCGGCCATCCTCGCCCGGTCGGTCGGACTCGCGCGATCCACGGATCGTCAGGCCGTGGATGCGGTCCGGGCGCCCGGCACGCTGGGTCGGACACCACCCTGCACGCCGACGCCGCAGGAGCCCCAGTGCCACGCAGGCAGTACGACCTCACCATCCCCGACCTGACCGGCCGGCGCGCCGTCGTCACCGGCGCCAGCGACGGGATGGGCCTCGGCATCGCCGCGCCGCTCGCCGCCGCCGGCGCCGAGGTGCTGCATGCCGGTCCGCAACCGGGCGAAGGGCGAGGCGGCGGTCGCCAGGATCCGCTGCGACGGTGCCCGGACGCCCGGCTCGTCGCTCCGCGACCTCGACCTGTCGTCGCTCGCCTCGGTCGCGGCGCTGGGCGAGCGGCTGCGTCGCCGAGGGCGCGCCGATCCACCTGCTGGTCAACAACGCCGGCGTGATGACGCCGCCCGACCGGCAGACCACCGCCGACGGCTTCGAGCTGCAGCTCGGCACCAACCACCTCGGCCACTTCGCCCTGGTCGGCCACCTGCTGCCGCTGCTGCGGGCCGGCCGCGCCCGGGTGACCTCGCAGGCCAGCGTCGCCGCCCGCAGCGGCAGCATCCACTGGGACGACCTCGACTGGGAGCGGTCGTACGACGGCATGGCGGCCTACCGCCAGTCGAAGATCGCCTGCGGGCTGTTCGGCCTCGAGCTCAGCCGGCGCAGCGCGGCGGCCGGGTGGGGGATCACCAGCAACCTCTCGCACCCCGGGGTCGCGCCGACCAGCCTGCTCGCCGCCCGCCCGGAGCTCGGGCGCGCCGACGACACGACCGGCGTGAAGGTGATCCGGTGGCTCTCGGCCCACGGCCTGCTGGTCGGCACCGTCGAGTCCGCGAGGCTCCCCGCGCTGATGGCGGCGACGACCGGGCGAGCGACGGCGGCTTCTACGGACCCCAGTGGCCGGGCAACGCCGGCGGCCCGCCGGGACCGCAGACGCTCTGGACGCCGCTGCGGAGCACGGAGGACGCGGCGCGGCTGTGGGACGTCTCCGAGCAGCTGACGGGCGTCGCGATTCGGCTGACCGTTGGTCCGACCCGGATGATGGGTGGGTGCTGCACCGACATCCGTTCCTGGGCCTGCTGACCCTGCTCTACGCGGTGCTTCGTCGGCCTCGTCACGCTGACACCCGGGTCGGACACGCCGGACTACTACGGCCTCGCCACCCGCGTCCTCGCGCGGCTCCAGCGCTACCCCGAGCTCGACCCGCTGACCAGCCGGCTGTCGGTCGAGCGGATCGAGTTCCTCGCCAACATCGGGCTCTTCGTCCCGCTCGGGATGTTCGTGCTGCTGCTCGTCGGCACGCGGCTGTGGTGGGTCGCGCTGGCCGGCGGGCATCGTGCTCACGTCGATGATCGAGACCGTCCAGAAGGAGATCCCCGGCCGGGTGTCGGACCCGCGCGACGTCGCCGCCAACACCATCGGGATGTTCCTCGGGATCTTCCTCGCGATCGTGCTGACCCTGCCGGCGACGCTGCGCCGCAACCGGCAGCGACAGCGCTAGCCGGCGGCGTGCTCGCGGGCCGCCGCCACCAGGCCGGCCATCAGGCCGATCTCGACGCGGGTCTCCGGGTGCCACTGCACGGCCAGCCGGAAGCGGTCGCCGGCGGCCTCCATCGCCTCGACCGTCCCGTCGGTGGCGCGGGCGACGGCCGTGAAGCCGGGATGGGTGGCCACGGACTGGTGGTGGTGGCAGCCGACCTCGACCCGCGGGCCGACGAGCGTCGCCAGCCGGGAGCCGGCCGCGGTCTCGACCTCGACGTCGCCGTAGGCGTCACCGCCGGGGGAGTGCTCGTCGTGGCCGACCAGGTCGGGCGTGTGCTGGTCGAGCGTCCCGCCGGCGTGCACGGCCATCAGCTGCATGCCGCGGCAGATGCCCAGCACCGGCAGCCCGACCTCGTCGGCCGCCGTGAGGAGCGCGAGCTCCCAGGCGTCGCGGTCGGGCCGCCAGCCCGCGGTCCGCTCGTGCGGCTCGGCGCCGTAGCGCGCCGGGTCGACGTCCGCGCCTCCGGAGATCACCAGCGCGTCGATCCGCGACACGACCCGGGCCGCGGCCCCGGGCGCCGCGACGGGAGGCAGCAGCAGCGGCACGCCGCCCGCGGTCTCGACCGCGACGGCGTACTCCGTGGGCAGCAGGTCGGCGCGGGTGTTCCAGACGCCCCACGCGGCCTCCTGGCGGTACGTCGTCAGCCCGACGACGGGTGCCTCGGTCCCCTCGCGCTCGCCTCAGAGCGGCGTGACGTAGGCGCCGGAGATGCCGCCGTCGACGAGGAAGGTGTTGGCCGTCATGAAGCTCGACTCGTCGGAGGCGAGGAACAGCACCGCGTTGGCCATCTCCTCGGGCTCGGCGAAGCGACCCATCGGGACGTGCACGAGCCGGCGCGCGGCGCGCTCGGCGTCGCTGGCGAACAGCTCCTTGAGCAGCGGGGTGTTGACCGGGCCGGGGCACAGCGCGTTGACCCGCACGCCCTCGCGGGCGAACTGCACGCCGAGCTCGCGCGACATCGACAGCACGCCGCCCTTGGAGGCGGAGTAGGAGATCTGCGAGGTCGCGGCGCCCATCACGGCCACGAAGGACGCGGTGTTGATGATCGAGCCGCGCTTCTGCTCGAGCATGTAGGGCAGCGCCGCCTTGCAGCACAGGTAGACGCTGGTGAGGTTGACCTCCTGCACCTTGCGCCACGCGTCGAGGTCGGTGTCGAGGATCGAGTCGTCCTCCGGCGGCGAGATGCCGGCGTTGTTGAAGGCGATGTCGACCGAGCCGTAGGTGTCCTTCGCGGTCCTGAAGAGCGCGTCGACCTCGTCCTTGGAGGTGACGTCGACGTGGACGTAGGTCACCACGTCGGGGCCGCCGAGCTCGGCGACCAGCGCCTCGCCCCCGGCGTCGTCGATGTCGCCGATCACGACGCGCGCGCCCTCCTCGACGAAGCGGCGTACGGTCGCGAGGCCGATGCCGCTGCAACCACCGGTGACGACGGCCGTGCGGCCCTCGATGCGTCCTGCCATGTGTCTCTTCCTTGCCTCTCGTGCTGGGTTCGGTGGTCGATCAGTGGGCGATGAAGACGTTCTTCTCCTCGGTGAACGCGTTCGGCGCGTCGGGGCCGAGCTCGCGGCCGAGGCCGGACTGCTTGTAGCCGCCGAACGGCGTCCAGTAGCGCACCGAGGAGTGGCTGTTGACCGACAGGTTGCCGGCCTCGACGCGACGCGCGACCCGCAGGGCACGGCCCACGTCGGAGGTGAAGATCGAGCCGGACAGGCCGTAGTCGGAGTCGTTGGCGAGCGCCACCGCCTCGTCCTCGTCGTCGAAGGCCATCACCGCCACGACGGGGCCGAAGACCTCCTCGCGCCACACCGCCTCGCCGGTGTCGCGGGACTCGACGACGGTCGGCGGCAGCCACCAGCCCGGGCCGTCGGGGGCGCTGCCGGTGAAGGCGATGCTCGCGTCGTCGAGGTAGGCCTGCACCGAGTCGCGCTGTCCCGACGACACCATCGGGCCCATCTCGCTCTGCTCGTCGGCGGGGTCGATGACCCTGAACGACCGGACCGCGGTCTCGAGCCGCCCCACGAACTCGTCGTACGCCGATCGCTGCACGAGGATCCGCGACCGCGCGCAGCAGTCCTGGCCGGCGTTGTCGAAGACGGCGCCGGGCGCGCTGGCGGCCGCCGCGGCGACGTCGGTGTCGGCGAAGACGATGTTGGCGCTCTTGCCGCCGAGCTCGAGGGTCACCCGCTTCACCTGGTCGGCGCAGCCGGCCATGATCTGCTTGCCGACGCCGGTGGAGCCGGTGAAGCAGACCTTGCGGACGAGCGGGTGGGTGACGAAGCGCTCGCCGACGACGGACCCCTTGCCGGGGATGATCGTCAGGACGCCCTCGGGCAGCCCGGCCTCGACCGCGAGCTCGCCGATCCGGATCGCCGTGAGGGGCGTGAGCTCGGCGGGCTTGAGGACGACGGTGTTGCCGGCCGCGAGCGCCGGCGCGAAGCCCCACGCGGCGATCGGCATCGGGAAGTTCCAGGGGACGATGATGCCCACCACGCCGAGCGGCTCGTGGAACGTGACGTCCGTGCCGCCGGCCACCGGGATCTGCCGGCCGAAGAGCCGCTCGGGAGCCGCCGAGTAGTAGTTCAGGCAGTCGCGGACGTTGCCCGCCTCCCAGCGGGCGTTGCCGATCGTGTGGCCGGCGTTGAGCACCTCGAGCTGCGCGAGCTCCTCGAGGTGGTCGTCCACGATCGCGGCGAAGGCCCGCAGCAGCCGGGCGCGCTCGCCGGGGGCGACGTCACGCCACGCAGGGAACGCGTCGTGGGCCCGCGCGATGGCGGCGTCGGCCTCCTCCAGCGTCGCGGAGGCGGGGGAGTGGTCGAGCTCCTCGCCGGTGGTCGGGTTGATCAGGATGCTCATGCTCGCCTTCCTCAGAGCCTCTCGAAGCCGCGCCGCAGCTCCCAGTCGGTGACCGTCGAGTTGTACGCCGCCAGCTCGACGTCGGCCATGTTGGCGTAGTGCTCGACGACCTCGTCACCCAGGGCGGCACGCACGACGGCGGACGTGTGGAACCTCTCGCGGGCCGCGCCCATCGTGCTCGGCACCCGCGGCTTGTCGGAGGCGTAGGCGTTGCCGGTGAGCTCGGGCTCGAGCTCGAGCTCCTCGTCGATGCCGTGCAGGCCGCCGGCGATCATCGCGGCCAGCGCGAGGTAGGGGTTGGCGTCGGCGCCGGGGATCCGGTTCTCCATCCGGGCGCCGGCGCCGCGGCCGACCAGGCGCATCGCGCAGGTGCGGTTGTCCAGGCCCCAGCCGAGGGTGGTCGGGGCGAAGGAGCCGTCGGCGAACCGCTTGTAGGAGTTGATGTTGGGCGCGAAGAACAGCGTGAAGTCCGCCGCGGTCGCCAGCACGCCGGCGATGAACCTGTCGTAGAGCGGCGTACGCGCGCCCTTGTCCTCGTCCCAGAAGACCAGCTCGCCGTCCGCGCCGCGGAACGACATGTGGATGTGGCACGAGTTGCCCTCGCGCTGGTTGGGCTTGGCCATGAAGGTGACCGACTTGCCGTGCTGGGCGGCGATCTCCTTGGCGGCGTTCTTGTAGACGGCGTGGTTGTCGGCGGTGGTGAGGGCGTCGTTGAAGAGGAAGCCGATCTCGTGCTGGCCGAAGTTGCACTCGCCCTTGGCGCCCTCGACGTCGAGCCCGGCGGCGTACATGTGGTTGCGGATGTCGCGCAGCAGCGGCTCGACGCGGGTCGTGCCGAGGATCGAGTAGTCGATGTTGTACTGGTTGGCGGGCGTGAGGTCGGTGTAGCCCTTGCGCGCCGCCTCCTCGTAGGTGTCGTCGTAGATCACCAGCTCGAGCTCGGTGCCGGCGAGGGCGACCATCCCGCGCTCCTCGAGCCGCTCGAGCTGGGCCTTGAGGATCGCGCGCGGGCTGGCGGTCACGGGGCTGTGGTCGGTCCACTCGAGGTCGCACTGGACCATCGCGGTCGCGGGCAGCCACGGCAGCAGCCGGATGGTCCGCTCGTCCATCACGAACTCCATGTCGCCGTAGCCCTGCTCCCACGACGTCATGGCGTAGCCGTCGACGGTGTTCATGTCGACGTCGACGGCGAGGAGGTAGTTGCAGCCCTCGGTGCCGTGGCCGACCACGTGGTCGAGGAAGTAGCGCCCGTGGAGCCGCTTGCCCTGGAGGCGCCCCTGCATGTCGGTGAAGGCGAGCACGACGGTGTCGACGTCGCCCGTCTCGATGCGTTGGCGCAGCCCCTCCATGGTCAGGTGCCGGTCGTTGCGTGTGGTCACGAGATCTCCCTGTCGGCGGTGCGGTGTGTGGACGTCATCCCAGCCTCATCCAGCCCTCATCCCAGCAGGCCGCGGAGGAGTGCTGCGGTGTCGTCGCAGTGGTCCTCCATCACCTTGCGGGCGCGGTCGGCGTGACCGTCGACGATGGCTCGGCAGATCTGGCGGTGCTGGCGGTGCGAGTGGCCGATGTTGGGCTCGAGCGACGGGATCGCGCCGAGCATCGAGTCGAGGGTGGACTGGACCGATGTCACCGCCTGCTGGAGCAGCGCGGACCCGCTCAGCGAGGCGATGGTGAGGTGCAGCCGGGAGTCGGCCTGCCGGTGGGCACGCTTGCCGGAGGCGTCGTGGACGGCCGCCTCCGACGCGGTGAGCCGGTCGCGGTCGGGAGCCGTCGAGGTCGTGGCTGGCGGCCATGTGGGCGGCTCCCGGCTCGACCACGCGCCGGAACTCGAGCGCGTCGAGCCACTCCGACTTCGTCGCGGCCGAGATCTTCGCCAGACCGCCGGGGAGGCGGCCGCGCGCCTGGGACGTCACGGTCGACCCGCCGCCGCGACCGCGCCGGGTCTCGACCAGCCCGGCCTGTCGCAGCGCGGCGATCGCCTCGCGCAGCGTGGCCCGGCTGACCGCCAGTCGTTCGGCGAGCTCGCGCTCGGGCGGCAGCAGGCTGCCGACGGGGTAGACCCCGAGCCGGATCGCGGTCGCGAGCTGCTCGACGCACCCCTCGAACGCGTGATGACCGCGGACCGGCCGGAGCACCGCGGCGGTGAGGTGCTCGTGCGGCTGGGCGGTCATGCGGGCCAGTCTCGGCGTGACGACCTGCACACGTCAATGGTCGGAGTTCATACCAATTTCTCGGAGGTCTGGTCCGGGGTATTCCCAAGCAGGTTCGGGCGGGTCTAGGTTGCCGACGACCCACTGACGCCGCGAGAGGTGTGCACATGTCCGCTGAGTCCCCCGCCGATCTGCCAGCCGAGACGCCTGCCCAGCGCAGCCTGACCGACGACGAGGAGCACCTCGCCAGGCTCGGCTACAAGCAGGAGCTCTCCCGCTCCTGGTCCGGCTTCTCGAACTTCGCGATCTCGTTCTCCATCATCTCGATCCTCGCCGGCTGCCTGACCACCTACGGGGCGGGCATCGCGAACGGCGGCCCGGTCTCGATCTCGTGGTCGTGGCCGATCATCTCGGTCTTCATCCTGATCATCGGCTTCACGATGTCCGAGCTGGTCTCGGCCATGCCGACCTCGGGCGGGATCTACTACTGGGCGTCCAAGCTCGGCGGTCCCGCGGCCGGGTTCTTCACCGGCTGGCTCAACCTGATCGGCCTGATCGCGGTCACCGCGTCGGTGGCCTACGGGTGCGCGACGTTCTTCCACCTGACGTTCCTGGCATGGGGTTGGCAGGACGAGTTCTCGCTCAACGTCGTGTTCCTGTTCTTCCTGGTGATCCTCGCGTTCATCACCGTGGTCAACATCTTCTCGAGCCACCTGCTCGCGGTGATCAACAACATCTCGGTGTGGTGGCACGTCGCCGGCGCGGCGTTCCTCGTGCTCGTCCTGATCATCGTCCCCGACCAGCACCTCAGCGTCTCCCAGGTCTTCACCGACAAGTTCAACGGCTCCGGGTGGGCGGACGGGTCGACGAGCGGTCTCGTCTACTTCTTCGCGATCATCCCGTTCGGCTTCATCCTGACCCAGTACACGATCACCGGGTTCGACGCCTCGGTGCACCTCTCCGAGGAGACCCAGGGCGCCGCGAAGACGGCGGCCAAGGCCATCTGGCAGTCGATCTTCTACTCGGCCGTCGGTGGCTACATCCTGCTGCTCGCGGTCACCTTCGCGATCCCGCAGGTCGACGGCGTCCCGGACTACGCGAGCATCCCGGCGGGCGGAGTGGCGTACATCTTCGACACGGCCCTCGGGTCGACGTGGGGCGGGCTGCTGCTGTTCGTCTCGTCGTGCGCGCAGCTGTTCTGCGCCACGGCCTGCCTGACGTCGACCTCGCGGATGATGTTCGCCTTCAGCCGCGACCGGGCCGTCCCCGGCTCGCGCTACTGGTCGAAGGTCAACGCCCAGCGCACGCCGGCCAACGCGGTGATCTTCGCGGCCGTCCTGGGCGCGATCATCACGCTCCCCGCCCTGAAGTCGGTCAACGGCATCCCGACCGCGTTCTACGCGGTCACCTCGGTCTCGGTGATCGGCCTCTACGTCTCGTTCGCGATCCCGATCTTCCTGCGCTGGCGGGCCGGCGACTCGTTCGAGGTCGGCAGCTGGAACAACGGCAGCAAGTACAAGTGGATGAACCTCGTCGCCGTGATCGAGATCGTCGTCGTCAGCTTCATGCTGATGATGCCCACGTCGCCGTTCGGCGCGCCGTGGCGCGACGAGTTCGACTGGGCGGCGGTCAACTACGCGCCGATCATGGTGCTGGCCGTCCTGCTGCTCCTCGCGCTGTGGTGGACCACCTCGGCGAAGAAGTGGTTCACCGGGCCGGTCAAGACGATCGACGAGGACGTCGTCCGGGCCTTCGAGAGCTGACGCAACGAGCCCCGAGCGGAGAACCCCAGGTCGTCCGACCTGGGGTTCTCTGCGTGGCACCGCCGAAATGAAGAAAAGGCTCCGTGGAGCCGGAGCCTTCTCAGTGTCCGAGGGGGGACTTGAACCCCCACGCCCTAATACGGGCACTAGCACCTCAAGCTAGCGCGTCTGCCAATTCCGCCACCCGGACGAGTGCTGGAGAACAGTAGCAAAGGGATTCGCTGCACATCGCATCGGGGAAGACGTGCACTTCTGGGGCAGGATGGACGGCATGGACGACGCCTCCGCACAGCCTTCCCGGGACCTCTCCTACGACCCCGCGGCGGAGGTCGTGCAGCTGTGCCAGGAGCTCATCCGCATCGACACGTCCAACTACGGGACCGACGACGGACCGGGGGAGCGCAAGGCCGCGGAGCACGTCGCGACGCTGCTCGACGAGGTCGGGATCGAGAGCCAGGTCATCGAGGGCAGCCCGGGCCGGACCAACGTCGTCGCACGCTGGGGCGGCGGTGACGGCCGGGCTCCACTGCTGCTGCACGGCCACCTCGACGTCGTACCGGCCGAGGCGTCGGACTGGCAGGTCGACCCCTTCAGCGGCGAGATCAAGGACGGGTACGTCTGGGGCCGCGGCGCCGTCGACATGAAGGACTTCGACGCGATGCTGCTCAGCGTCGTCCGGGCCCGGGCCACCGCTGGTGCGGCGCCCGAGCGCGAGGTCGTGCTCTGCTTCACCGCCGACGAGGAGGCCGGTGGTCACGACGGCGCCGAGATCCTCGTCGAGGAGCACGCCGACCTGCTCGCCGACTGCACGGAGGCCGTCGGCGAGGTCGGCGGCTTCTCCGCCACCGTGCGCGGCCGCCGCGTCTACCTGATCGAGGCCGCGGAGAAGGGGATGGCGTGGATGCGCCTCACCGCCCGGGGCCGCGCCGGCCACGGCTCGATGATCAACCAGGACAACGCGGTGACCCGGCTCACCGGCGCCGTCCACCGGATCGGCGCCCACCAGTGGCCGGTCCGCCTCACGCCGGCGATGGAGGTGCTGCTCGCGACGATCGCCGACCTCGCCGGCACCGAGGCCACCCCGGAGAACGCCGAGGTCCTGGTCGAGGAGTTCGGCGACGCCGCCAAGATGCTCGGCGCCGTCATCCGCAACACCGCCAACCCGACCACGCTGCGCGCCGGCTACAAGACCAACGTCATCCCCACCGACGCCCACGCCACCGTCGACGGACGCTTCCTCCCCGGCTACGAGGACGAGTTCTTCGCGACCCTCCACGAGCTCGCCGGCGACGGCATCGACATCGAGTTCGAGTCGCACCAGCAGCCGTGGGAGACGCCGTACGACGGCGACCTGGTCGACGCGATGACCCGCAGCCTGATGGCCGAGGACCCGGACGCGCTGGTCGCGCCGTTCCTGATGAGCGGCGGCACCGACGCCAAGCACTTCCGCAAGCTCGACATGAGGTCCTACGGCTTCGCGCCGCTGCGCCTGCCCGCGGACCTCGACTTCACCGCGCTCTTCCACGGCGTCGACGAGCGGGTGCCGGTCGACGCGCTGGAGTTCGGCGCGCGGGTCTTCGACCGGTTCCTCGACGACATCTGAGTCCGGGACGTCATACGGACGGGGCATCCGCTTGCCCCGTCCGGATGACGTCGTGGGCGGCGCAGGTGCCAACCGACGCCGACCGGGACCACGGCAGGTGTTGTGCACGTCACTGCCGGACACCGGTGAGGGAATGCGCCGCGCTGTGGCACAGTTGCCACCACGAAGAGCTTGCGTGCTCTGGGGGCGGTGGAACTCCGCACCGGCGGTCACAGTCCGCGACCCGACCACAGCCAGTGGCCGGTTGACCAGGTGGAAATCCTGGACCGACGGTCACAGTCCGGATGAGAAGTGCACGCTGACGGCTCGGCGCACGCCCTGACGGGGCCGCGCCCACCGTCGCCCGCCCCCCCGGAGTCCCACCAGAGGACCCGAGGCGGAGATGACGACCAGCGAGGCAGAGCGCAGCGCCATGCGGCGCGCGCTGGCGCTCGCCGTCACGCCCGGCGTGCCGCTCGGTCCCAACCCGCGCGTCGGCTGCGTGCTCCTCGACGAGGCCGGAGCCACGGTCGCCGAGGGCTTCCACCGCGGTGCCGGCCACCCCCACGCCGAGGTCGAGGCCCTGCGCGCGGCCGGCGATGCCGCGCGCGGCACGACCGCCGTGGTCACCCTCGAGCCCTGCAACCACACCGGCCGGACCGGTCCGTGCTCGGAGGCCCTGATCGCTGCCGGCGTACGCCGTGTCGTGTTCGCGCAGACCGACACCAACCCGGTCGCCGAGGGCGGTGCCACCCGGCTGCGCGAGGTCGGCATCGACGTGGAGGGCGGCCTGCTCGCCGACGAGGCGCGCACGGTCAACCGCACGTGGACCTTCGCGCTCGAGCACGGGCGACCGTTCGTCACCTGGAAGTTCGCCACCACCCTCGACGGTCGCAGCGCCGCCGCCGACGGCACCAGCCGCTGGGTCTCCAGCCGCGCCGCGCGCCTCGACACCCACCGGCTCCGCGGGCTGTGCGACACGATGCTCGTCGGCACGCACACGGTCGAGGTCGACGACCCCGAGCTGACCGTCCGCGACGAGGTCGACGAGCCGGTCGCGCACCAGCCGCTGCGTGCCGTGATGGGGCTGCGCGACCTCGCGCCGGACCGGCGGATCCTCAACGACCGTGCCGAGACGGTGCACCTGCGCACCCGCGACCCGCACGAGGCGCTCGCGACGCTCTTCGCCCGCGACCGCCAGCACGTCTTCCTCGAGGGCGGTCCGACCGTCGCCCGCGCCTTCCTCGAGGCCGGGCTCGTCGACGAGGTCGTCGCCTACGTCGCGCCGATGCTGCTCGGCGCCGGCAGCAGCGCGGTCGCCGACCTCGGGATCACCACCATCGCCGACGCCCTGCACCTCCACGTGTCCGACGTGACGG